>CAZAER010000001.1:0-1289416 GCA_964484195.1 uncultured Bdellovibrionales bacterium
TGCGCAGGGCTTCACCGAGTTCGCGGACACCGTGACCCACTGGAAGGGCCTGCCGACAGCCGACGAGGTCGTCGATCTGGCGCTGCCTTTCGTCGAGCGTCACGCCAAGGAGCGCTTCTTCCTCTTCGTGTTCATGGTCGATACCCACGACCCGTATCACGCGCCCGGCGATTTCGAGACGCGGTACGTGACCGACTCGGCGGTGCCGCTCGTGCGGACGCCGCACTGGGAGATCGGCAACTACTCGCCCGAGCAAGTCCGCCGCATGCACGAGACCTACGACGGCGCCATCGCCTACACGGACCGCGCTCTCGGCCGCTTCTTCGACAAGCTCAAAGAGCTCGGCGTCTACGACAAGGCGACCATCATGCTCACCGCCGATCACGGCGAAGCGTTCGGCGAGCACGGCGTGTTCCTGCACGCGCATCACCTCTACGACGAGATCGTCCGCGCGCCTCTGATCGTGAAAGCTCCGCACATGAACAAGCGGGGTGCCTATTCGCCGGCGCTCGCCCAGAGCATCGATCTGTTTCCGACCATCGCGCGGGCATTCGGTCTCAAGCCTTCGAAGGACTTGCTCGGCGCTGACCTCTTCGCGCTCATGGCCAACAGCGAAAAGACGCGGTCGGTCATTGCCGAGTTCACGAACTTCGGCATCAAGCGACGCATGCTGCGCACCCTGAGTGACAAGGTGGTTTGGCAGCTCCCTGCGGACGAAGCTCAGTTCCTCGCCACCGTGAAGAAGAAGTCTCTGCTTCCGAGCGTTACGTTCGATCGCGAGACCGTGAAGCTCTTCGACATGGCGAAAGATCCGCTCGAGCACCGTGACCTCTATAGCGAACAGACGATGCGCGAGCCGCGTTGGGCGAAGCTCATGCAGTCGCTGCGCGCCTACGAGAAGCGCCACGCGGCGCAGAGCGCCACGGTGGTCGAGCGTCTCGACGCCGAGACCTACCGTGACCTCAAAGAGCTCGGCTACATCGACTAAGGCCGCAGGTCCGCGAGAGCCTTGCGCAAGTCCTGCTCGCTGACCTCGGGCGGAATTTCGAGCGTTGGATTCTCGAGCAACTGTCGCACGGCTTTACGCACGAACATCAACGCCGCGATGTGACTGAGGGGCTGCTTCCCCGAAGCGAAGGCGTAGATGTCGTGTTTCGACATCTCGAAGAGTTGCTCGCACTGCACGGTCGTGAGGCTGCCCAACACCGCTCGGATGGCGGTGTTGATCGCTAGGGCATGTTTGGCGCCAAAGCCGTTGATGCCCGCGAAGTCCGTATTGGAGCTCAAGAGGTCTTGAACCGCGCGTGCTACCGGCACTTTCGCCTGCCGCGCATTGGCGCGCACCGGCGCGATCGCCGCCTTGACGCCGCCCATCGCGGCCGCCTCCACACCAATGCCGACCATGAGACGCATGCTGGGACCGTCGCTAAAACGGACGCTCACGTGCTCGGTCGAGCCCAGGGCTCGCAAGCGAGTTTCGATGGCTTCGGTGACCACGTAGGCCACGGGATCGGCGGTGACGCCCGGCTTGGTGCGCAAGACACAGAGGCTCACGTGTGCTCGGTCGCTTTCGCGGACCTCTACACTCACCGGCCGTGCTGCAGCCTCGAGCGTCGTGGCTTGCTGGCGCTGCATGCGCACCTTGGCGACTGCGGTTTTCGCCAGGCCTTCGAGCCAGCTGTCGTAGCGCTTGCGCTCGGCGTTCGCGGCGCGTGTCTCCTTGGCGCGGTCGAATCGCTTGGGCTTGGCCGGCGGGTCGAGACGGGCGCGCACATCGTCGAGAGAGGGGAACGTCGTCTGTCTACCGGCCTTGCGCATGATGACACTGCTCTCCCTGACTACCGCGAGAAGATGGCCTCGTCCGCGAGTGCGTCGACGAGCGCTCGAGCTTCGGCGATGCACGTTCCGCGCGCGATGATCGGATAGTCTTGGTCGACGACGGCGCTGGCGACCTTGCGCAACAACGCGCGTGCTTCGGGCGGCGGCAGGAACAGCTTGCCGTGATTGAAGGCGCGCAGCCGCTCGCGCGTGATGCCGAGTTCTTCTTGCATCTGCTCCGGCGGGAATTGTTGCTCGACGGCGGTGACACACGATGCGATGCAGCGAAGGTGAGGCTTGAGCCGATCGACGATGCCGACCAGGCTAATCGCTTCGATTGCGCCGTCGTCGCGGGTTTTCGCGGGAGCGGGCCGCGCCGGCGGGAGCTCCATCGCCACTGTGGCCCCGCGCCGTCCCGGCTCGAGCAGGTGGCCAAGGCTCACCAGCAGAGTATGCCGGCCGTCGTCGAGGAACGAGACAATCGCGTGGCCCTTGCTGCCGCGCGCTTGGAGGCGGGAGTCGATGGCTTTGCCGACGGCGTCGCAGAAGGGATCGACACCCCGTTCGACCGGGTTGTGGAACATGGCGAGGGCGACGAGACCGCTTTGTGCCTCGGGTACCTTGATCGAGGAAGGCACCGCGCTGGCGGCGCTCCCTGCCTGGGCCCGCTGCTTGTCGAGGGCGGTCAGCGCGTTGTTCGCGACCTTGTCGACGCAAGCCTTGAAGCGGGTTTCGAAGGTCGTGCCGGCAACGCGCGAGGCCATGGGTGCAGCTCCAGAAGCGTAGAGATACCCGTTGGCGTAGGTATCGGTGCGCCTCGGCGAAAGTTGCGTCGATACGCCAGTTTGGGGCACGCAGGGCTATGAACCGCCGCTTGCTCATCATTGGCCTCGACGGCGGCACCTTCGGCCTGCTCGATCCCTTGGTCGCGGCCGGTGAGCTGCCCAACCTGGGGCGTTTGATGCGGGAGGGGGCGCGCGGCGAGCTGCTCTCGACCTTGCCGCCGGCGACCATGCCCGCCTGGACGTCGTTTCTGACTGCCGCATCCCCCGGCGAGCACGGCGTCACCGACATCTTCGTGCGGCGTGGCTACGGGCTGTCACCGGCTAGCGGCGCTCTCAGGAGTCTACCGACGTTTCTCGAGGTGCTCTCGGCGCGGGGTCGACGGGTGGCCGCGATCGGTGTTCCAGGAACCTTCCCGCCGCTCCCGTTGAACGGCGTGTGCGTCTCCGGCTTCGATGCTCCCGGTGTGCACCGCGCGACGCGAGCCTCGGTTTCACCGCCGAGCTTCTTCTCGACGCTCGAAGAGCTCGGTGGCTATCGCTACGCCACCTTCAACGAGCAACGCCGCGGGCCGCGCCGGCTAGCCCAGGCTGCTGATGCGCTGTGCGCCGACATCGCGCGCAAGGAACAGCTGCTGCTCGCGCTCTATACGCGCGAGCCCTGGGACGTGTTCTTCACCCACTTGCAGGCGTCCGACACCGCGGCGCATCACCTCTGGCACACCTACGACATGGCTTCACCGCGAGCCGTCACCAAGAGCGACGACTTGCCGCGTGTCTACCGGCGTCTCGACGCGCTGATTGGCGCTCTGCTCGAGCGGACAGGTAGCGATACGCGCGTCATGGTCGTGAGCGATCACGGCTTCGGCGGTGCTGGGACCACTGCCGTGTGCTTGAATCGCGTGTTAGCGCAGGCAGGGCTGCTCCGGTTCGGCGAACGGCGTGGCAGCCTGGCCGCGAACCTCGTGCGCCGCGCCGCGGGCGAGCTGCCACCGCAGGTGATGGGCACGATGTTGCGGGCGATGCCCGAGAGTGTGAAGGCAGCGCTGCAGCGGCGTCTGCTCGCAAGCCCGATTGTTTGGGAGGCAACGCAGGCGTTCTCGGACGAGCTCGACTACGCACCGTCCGTATGGCTGCATCGTGCCGGTGTCTTCGATCGCGGACAGGTCTCGGAGTCGGCGGTACCGCGACTGCGTGACCGCATTCGCGAGGTCCTCATGGCGCTCCGTGATCCAACCACGGGTGAGTCATTGATCGCCGCGGTTCATGCACGTGAAGACACGCCGATGCGTGGCCCCCACGTCGAGCGCGCCCCCGACCTCATCATCGAGCCGGGGTGGCCAGGCGGATATCGGCCGTCGTTCTTGCGCAGCGATGGACCCGGTGACCCGATTCGTTTGCTCGGGCCGGAAGAGCACTCCGCAGGACGCGGCGCGGGCATGCCGGGTGTCCATCGGCCCGAGGGGATCCTCGTCGTGCACGGCGAGGGTGTAGAGCCCCGTACGCTTTCGCGGACGACCATCGAACGAGCTGGCGCGCTCGTTTACGAGCTCCTGGGCGAGCTGCCACCCGCCAGCGTGAAGACCGCGCCAAGGGTCACTGACGCCTACAGCCCCAGGCAGCGGCGCGCCGTGGAAAACCGCCTGAGGTCGCTGGGATATATCGACTGACGCGAGCGCGAGCCCTAGTCGACGGTCACGTCCCGCCGTATCCACGAGCTACCGCCGCGGTTGTCTCGGAGCACCACGTAGATGGAGGCCGGGCCGGTGTAGCCGGGCTCGACATGCCACTTGCCACGGGTCTCGTCGGCGGGACGAAAGTCGTTGCCGTCGGCGATGAGGCGCGTGTCGCTGACGAGCTCACCGCTGGTCGTGAAGAAGGTGGCCCACAAGAGCTCGCCCACCGGCTCCTCGCCAACCGCTACGGCTGAGTAGTCCGGCTCGGACTGCGACGGGTCGACGGTCACCATCACGTCGATGTCCGGACAATCATCGATGTCGCTCGCGGTGCAGGCGGCGACGGTCTCCGGAACCGTCACGTCGGCAATCTGCGGGTTGGTGTTGCTGATGCCGTCGTAGACGAAGATCGGGGTGTAGCCGACCACGAAGCCGGGAGCGCCGAGCGGCTCACCGCTATCGCGGTCGACGCAATCGACTCCGAATCCGAGGTGCTCCTGGTTGACCAGGGTGCCGGCGCACACCGCGTAATAGACGAATGCCACGCCGTACTTCGGAGTGGCGCCGGGCGTCTGCGGCCGGCGGCTGATGATGTCCGCCGAGACGGTCGTCTCGAAGTGCGAGTCGCCGAGCGCGATGGTCGTGTCGAGCGTATCGAGACAGCGCGCGGCCTGGTCACCCGCGGGGTTCTCGCAGCCCGCGAACCACGCGATCTCGAGAGGCACGTCGTTCTGGGAAATCGCCAGCATGTCCAAGCCCACCGTTGCTCCCGGTGGTGCAAACGGCTGGTCGACCACGACCGCGAGGACGCGTGCGCCTTCGAGTCGAGAGGCGGGCGGGAACTGATCGGCGCAAGCGACTGCGCCAAAGCAGACAAGGACGAGAAGTGCTTTCATAGCTCACCTCGGATACCGATGCTGGGGAAGAAGGGCAGGCCATATGCGAAGCCGGCCTGGGAGTTGTCGAACTTGTAAGTCGGAGCCTCGGCGTTCTTGTGGTTGTAGGCGTTGATCACGTCGACGTAGGTCGACAGCTTCCACGAGGTAAATGCCCAGGTCTTCTCGACGCGGATGTCGAGCTGGTGGAACATCGGCATGCGCTCGCCGTACTCACGGCCGGTGACGCAGGCGTAGCTGCCGGATGCCGAGTCGAAGCGCCCGCCAATGCACGGAGTGTACGGGTTGCCGCTCACCAGGCGGAAGCGGCCGCCGATGAGCCAGCCGCTGCCCAATCTGTAGCTCGCCAGCGCGGTGAGGATGTGCGTCTGGTCGAACTCGAAGAGCCGGCGCTGCTCGCCTGGCTGATCGACGCGTGTTGAACGCGATAGCGTATAGGCGACGAATCCCGAGAGCCGCTCGCCTTCGTGCCGCAACAAGAGCTCGGTGCCATAGGCTCGGCCGGTGCCGCGGTTGCCGTAGAGATAGCCGCCGTCGTCGGTGGGTGTGCGTGAGACCAGGCGGTCGAGCTCCTTGTGGAAGCCCTCGAACGAGAGGGTGACGCCGCGCGCGAGCTCTTGCTCTATCCCCAACGACTTCGCGAAGACGCGGTCCGAGGCGAGCCCCGGTTGCCCGACGACTGGCAAGGTTTCGCGCCAAACCGGAGGCTTGTAGTAGAGGCCGGCGGCGCCTTTGATGGTGGTGCGCGGGAACGTCGGCGAGATGTCGTAGCGCGCGTTGAAGCGCGGCCCCACGTCGAGGTTCTCGTTCTCGTGATCGTAGTCGACACGCACGGACGGGACCAGCTCTAGCCCGGCGACCGGCGTGATGCGCGCTTGCACATAGGCAGCGGGGCGATTGAACCAGCCTCCAGTCTTCAGGACACGGGTGCGCGCAGTCGCCTCGATGCCGGGGTCACTCTCGCCGGGTAGCGCGAAGTCGGGAAAACGCAGGTCCGTCGTGTAGTCGACGGTTACGATGTCGTAGCCCGCTGAAACGGACATCCAGTCCGCGACCTTGGCTTGCATCTCACCGCGCAGGGCATAGGTGTAGAGGCTGCTGGCGATGCGCTGCGGGCCGACATTGAAGTTGGGCGTATCGCGGCCCCAGCTCGCCATGAGCTTCAGGCTCAGGGCGTCGGTGAGCTGGTGGTCGTAGTTGGCTTGGACGCGATAGAAGCCCTGCGAGACGACGACCGTGCCCACCGGAGCGTCGCTCTCGCCTTGGTCGACGACGCGTAGTGCGTCGTAGGCGCCGTACACGCCGATGCGCAGGCGAGCACGCTCGCTGAGACGATTCTCGAGGAAGAGCTGGGCGTCGAAGTAGTAGGGGGCGCGGCTGCCGTCGGGCAGCAGCCCACCAATCCACGCGTCGAGGTGACTGCGCCGCACGCCTGCGATGACGGTCCAGCCACGCCCCAACGGCCCGCGGGTGAGGCCGCGCGCGTCGATGAAGTCGACCTGGGCCATCCCGTGGAACGCGCCGTCCGTCTCGCCGGGGCGCATGCGGATGTCGACGATACCGCCGGCGACGCGGCCGTACTTCGCGCCGAAGTTGCCGGGATAGAAGTCGATGCCGTCGAGCATCTCCGTCGGCATGATCGAGGCGAGCCCACCGAAGTGATAGACGAACGGCACGAAGCTGCCATCGACGTACGCCTCGGTGTCCTCCGGTGCGCTGCCGCGGACGACGAGCTGCCCCGCGAGTCCGGGCGCGCGCGCGATGCTCGGCAGGTTCTGGAGGGCGCGGAGCGCGTCGCCATTCGACCCCGCGGCGGTGCGCAGCTGCTCGCGGGTCATCTCGCGCTTGGTGACTTCGCGGTCGGCTCGGGCGCCGCGGATCTCGACCTCTTCGACCTCCTCCGGCTCCGGTGGCGCCGGCTCGGGCTCGGGAGGCGGAGGCGGTGTTGGTGCCGGCTCCGGGGCGGCTTCGAGCTCGAAGACATAGGTGTAGAGGATGCGTGAGGCGATAGGCACACCGTCGCGTGTTGCCGGCTGAAAGCGGAAACGTACGGCTGCATCACGCGCCGCTTCGTCGAAGCCGTGACCCGAAGGCTCGACGACTTCCGCGTTGGTGACTGCACCGGTTGCGTCGACATCGAGGCGCAATACCACGCGCGCCGTGAACCGCTCCGCGAGGGCATCCGCTGGATAGTCCGCTTTGACGAGCTCCAGCAGCACCGGCGGCTCGACCACCGGGGCGGCGAGAAGACACACGAGTCCAAGCACGTCGAGAAACATGGCAACAGTCCTTCAATTGGGAGTGACCGCTTTAGCGGTGAAAGCGAACGAGAAACGGGCGCGTCTCGCCCGGTACCTCACGACCCTCGGTGTCGCGCGCGGGTTGATAGGTTTGGCGCATGGCGCAAGCTTTCGCGGCCGGGCCGAAGCCGTGCCCAGGATCGCGTTGCACGGTCACTGACCGGGGACGACCAGCGGCGTCGGTTCGCACCTGGACGAGTACGGCCGCCGCGTTGGGCGCGTTCGGGTCGGCTGGGTAGAGCGCCGAGCAGTCCCATTCCGAGCCTGCCGGCGAGGCGGGAACGGCAGCACGCTTGCTCGTCACCACCGCGTCCGCGGTCACCGGTCCGTGAACGGGCTTATCGCTCGTGCCCACCGCCGACGTCGTACCGCCAACGTAGTGGTCCGCAGCGCCTTGCACGACGGTGAAATCGACCGGCGAAGCGTCCGCGGCAGCGGGCGCCGCCGTCAGCACACGCGCGGCTTTCGCGGCGCTCCTCTGGGTGACCTTGGCGCGAACCGGCTTTTCGGGCTCCGGTGTTTTTTCGGGCGGTGGTGGAGGGGACGGCGGCGGCGCCAGCTCGACCTCCATCGGACGTGGCGGTGGTGGGGGCGGCGGGTCCATGCGCAGCGCTGCTCGCGCACACATCACGTGCACGAACATCGACACGCAGACGCCGATGAGCCAGTTGCGGGGCATGCCCATCATGGCGTCACGACCTCTGGCTCGACCCCGAACGCGACACGCGACAAACCGGCACGGCGCAAGAGATCCATAGCATGCACGACGCGAGCGTGGGCGACCGCGCCATCCGCGTCGATGACGGCGCGAACCTCGGCGTCGTTCGCGAGCGCGGCCTTGGCGCGTGCGAGAATCGCCTCGTCCGCGAGGGCCGCGGCTTCGTCGATGCCGATGGTGCCGTCTCTGGCGATGGCGACGTGCAGGATGGTTTGTTCGCTGGTCGCGGTTTGGGCCTGCGGCAGATCGACCGCGAGGGCGCTGGCGGCGATGATCTTCGCGGTGACGAGAAAGACCACGAGCAATACCAGGGTGATGTCGACCAAAGGCGTGACGTTGATGCCGCTCATCAAGTCGCTATCGGTCTGCGCCGCGGCGGCCATGTCACACCTTCCCTTCGAGGTAGGCGACGACCTCGAGCGCCAGCGTTTGCGCGTCGTCGAGAGCGCTCTTCACCACGCGCTGGAGGATGTTGAAGGCCACGATGGCGGGGATTGCTACGGCGAGCCCGACCGCGGTGGCGACGAGGGCTTCGCCGACTCCGGTCATGACGTGGCTCGGGTCGAGGGCAGCTTTGGCATTGCCCGCCGCGGCGACGCCTAGCGCATTGAACGCCTGGAGGATGCCGATGACCGTGCCGAGCAAGCCGACGAATGGTGCGTTGGCGCCGAGGGTCGCAAGGAAGGCGAACCTCCGCTCGAGCAGCCGTCGTTGCGCGATGATCTCTGCATCCATCACGGTCTTGGCCTCGGCGACGACCTTGGTGCCGGACTCCATGCCGCGCAGCGCGACCCGTGCCGCCGGGTGGCGGAAGCGCGACATGCTCGAGACGGCGCTGCCGAAGCCGCCTACGCGAAGAGCCTCGCGGAGACTGTCGCGCAGGAGCTGACTGGGAACACGCAGGCTCCGGAGGGCGAGCACCCGCTCGACGACGACAGCGATCGACACGACGCTCAAGACGACGAGAACCCAGAGCACCCATCCGGCGCCGAGCTTCAGCAGGAGGGCTTGAGATTGCTGCACGATTTCCATGTGTGAGGTTCCTTTCGCTCCGTGGAACCCCACCGCATGGAAAAAGTGTCACCCTAAAAAACGCAAACCTGCGTGCAACGAAGGCCAGGTGCGGAAGGTGAAGCCACCCGACTGGTGCACGGTGTCGAGCACCGGCCCGGCGTTGTTGGCAATGTCGGTACCGCTCCAGCCCATGTACTCGAACCACGACACGCCCGCGAAAGCGGACACCTTGTCGAAGGGAAAGACGAAGCTCACACGCTCGCGCACGATCATGTCGCTGCGTGAGCTGCCGAAGTCGAGGGTCGCATGCGCCACGAGGATGTCGGTCTCGAGGCTCCAGTTGGTGAAGGTGACGAGGCGCGCTCCGAAGCCGACGCCGAGATACGCGTCACCACGAGTCATGCGGTCGAACGCGAAAATGCCACCCCCGAGAAAGCCGTAGAACACGCCGCCGGTGTCGTAACGCAAGGCCAGCTGCAGCGGTTCGTTGGTGCTGGCGCCGACGTCGCCGCCGAGGCCGCGGCTGCGGATGTAGCTGAAGATGCCGAAGGGTACGCCGTGCATCTCTTTGGAGACGTTGATCAGGCCGATTTGGGCACCGGTGACCACCTGCGCGACGTTGATGAGGCCGAGCTGGAGGCCGCGCACATCGCCGCCGACGTTGACCAAGGCGATCTGCGCACCCTGGAGGTCCTCCGCGATGCCGACCATGCCGTTCTGGAGGCCGGCGACGTCCTCGGCGACGTTCACCGGAGCCACCTGGAGGCCGAGCACGTCACCCGCGACGTTCGCGGCCGCGGCGAGCTGCATGCCGGTCGTGGGTCCGCTATTCCAGTTGGCAGCGGTGGCGACCTCGATGCCGCTGAAGACACCGCTATTGCGGTTGGCGATCGCCGCGACCTGGATGCCACGCATCTCGCCATCGGTGATGTTCAAGCCGCTCGACAGCTGTAGACCCTCGCTGTCGCCCTTGGCGACGTTGGCGACGACGGAGATCTGCATCCCGCGCATCGATTGCCGGGTGAGCGTGCCGCCGAGGGCCAGGGAAAGTCCGCGCAGATGGTCGCTCGTGCCGTAGACTACGTCGATGGCGAAGTTCTTGGTGAGCACGGCGTCGTCCGGAGGTGGCGGCAACGCGAGCTCGGGCACGAGTGAGAACGAAACCGGGTGGGTGACGTGGCGCTTCTTGTCGGCGACCGCGACCGCCTCCACGGGCGCGTCGTCACCTCGGCGTGCCGCGACCTCGACGCGGCCTTGGCTCAAGGCGGAGCGGAAGAGCTTGGCGCTCGCATTGGCGCCGACCTCGACGGTGCCTTCGAGGATCTCGTCCTTCTTCTCGACACGAACGTTGTAGACCCCGGGCTCGAGACCGATCTCGACGGCTCGACCTTCGACCTTGAAGAGCTCGGCGACGAGAATGCCGTTCTTGTCGCGCAAGAAAACGCGGCCGGCGAGCGGCTCGTCGATGGTGAGTGAGGCCGATGTCGCCCGCAGGTCGGTCATGACCACGTCGCCGGTGCCCGTGAGCTGAATCTCGTAGGCTGGATGCTGCGGCCCGTATTGCGTGCCCTCGGTGCGCGCCAGCGTCTCCGCGAAAGCGAACTGATAGGCCTCGTTCAGGGTGACGCGCCGATCGCGTGTCACGTCGGCGGCGCCGCGCAGACCGGAGATCAGATAATGCGTGAAGAAGGATCCCTTGATGCGGTCGGATTCCTGGGCCGCTTCGGTCTCCGAGCTCGACGTCAGGATGGCTTGCCCCTGCACCTTGCTCGAGGTGTCGAGGAGGAACGGTGGGCGCATGGTGCCGCCTTTGCGACGGGTCAGCGCTCCCGACTGACAAGAATCGACGATGGCGATGCGCACGTCGGCGGGCAGGGTCGCGAGCGCTGCCCGAAACGATTGATACGAGAGTTGCTCGGCCCCCAGCATCAAGCCGTTTTCGTCGGAGTGTCCGCTGAAATAGACAATGAGCTCGACGCGCGACGCATTGCCGCGGTCGCCCATGCGGGCCTGCAGGTCCGCGAGCGCCATGTCGAACTGGGTGCGGCCGGGGTTCACGAGAACGACCTTGTCGGCGGGTGCGACTCCACCCAGCGCCGACAAGACCTGGGAGAACGACTCGGCATCGCTGGTCGCGTAGCGCAACGGCGTGCGCGAGGGTCCGCCGGAGCTGACACCGACGACCAGCGCGAAGCGGCGGACCGGCGTATCTTGGGCGTGGGCCGCGAGCGGCAGAGCGAGCATCAGAGCAAGCAAGAGGGGGCAGCGCATGCTCAGGGCTCCTTGCGCAGGGTGAAGACATCGACCACACCGCCCAGGGCACGGCGCAGCTTCTCGGCGTCGATCTCGGGGTCGTCGCGCAACAACTTCTGGAGCTTCGCGAGGTCCACCGGACGGGTTGCCGCGGCGAACACGAAGCGCTCGAAACGCGGCGCGTCGTCGAGCGTGTAAGCGCGAGGCAACAGCACCTCGTTGCGCTGCGACAGCTTGCCGTCGCCGCTCGCGGGCGCGTGGACGGTGACGTTACCTCGGCCGTCGACCGAGACGATGGCGCCGTAGGTCGCTTCCCCGGCGATGTACGACACCTGGACCGTGTCGCCGGCGCGCGCGGTTGCCCCGGTTGCGAGCTTCTCGTTGGCGTTGCCGATTTGGCGGTAAAGCGCGATGTGCGGCTTCGTTCCTTTCAAGATGATGTGCTCGCCGCCGTCGTCAGCGCGCGGCATCACCACGAAGAGCACGGCGCAGGCCGCCGCCAGCACCGGCGCGAGCCACAAAAACGGCTTCGGTCTCGCCCGCGTGGCCGCTCGCGCGGACACCAGGGCCGCGACGGCGTGTGCTGGGTGCGCCGCGAGGAGCTCGTCGTTCTCGCGTCGCAGGACGGCGACCCGCTCCATGGCCTCGGGTGAAGCCTCGATGTGGGCTTTCTCGTCCGCTGTCGCGGCACCCGCGACATAGCGCTCGAGCATGAGGTCGGAGATCTTCATGGCGTGACCTCCACGCGCTGCGCGCCGATGTGCTCGCGCAGAACGCGCAGGCGCTTGCGAACGCCGGACACCGACATGCCGGTCTCGCTGGCGACTTCTTCCAGACTCATGCCATCGACCCAATGCATGACCGCCATGGTCGTCGTGCTCTCGCTGGTTCCGCCCAAGAGACGCTCGAGCAAGCGGCGAGTCCCCGTGCTTCCTTCGACATCGGTCGCATGGGCGAGGGCCGCAAGCAGGTCGTCGTTCGCGTTCTCCGGTTTGCGTCTTCGGGTGCGCAGCTTGTTCAAGCTGACGTTGGTGGCGATGCGATAGAGGAGGCTCGACATCCCTCGGTCATCGAGCCGATCGCCGCTTTGTATGAGACGCACGAAAACGTCGTGCATGGCATCCACCGCCTGTTCCTGATCGCCGAGCAAGGCACGACAGCGTCGAACCACCATGGGCCCAAAACGCCGGTAGGCATCTTCGATGTCGATAGCCATCAGCTCGTCTCGAACACTGGAACACCGGGGGAGGTGATTCGTGTCACTTCACGTAGCCGAGGGCGCGCAGCTCCGATTCGACGGCGGCATCCACCGGACGGACCGTGCTCTCGGCACCACCGCGTTTTGCCTCGCGTTTCAGGCGCTCCAGGGCGGTGGTCAAGGTCAGAGTCGTGGCGTCGTCACGGAGGATCTTGCGCTCGCCGGGGTCGGCGTTGAGGTCGTAGAGCTCGACCGGCGCCAAGCCCCGGGGGTTCCCATCGTTGGCGACGATGAGCTTGCGTCCGGCCTGGCGAACCGAAGACAGCACGTTGCCTTCGTGGTTCTCCTCGGCGAGCGCTGCTGCCGGCGCGGGACCGTCGCTCCGCAGGTCGCGACCCTCCCAGGTGGGTGGCACGGACACGGCGTGGAAGCCGGCGATGGTCGGGGCGACATCGATCTGACGCGCGAGGTGTGGGTCGGTGCCGGTGGTGATGCCCGGGCCGCGCATCGCGAGCGGCACGCGCAGCTGCTCCTCGTAGAGGGTCGTGCCGTGCCAGAAGCCACCGTGCTCGCCGAACTCCTCGCCATGATCGGCGGTGACCACGATGCGGACCCGGTCGGTTAGACCACGCGCCGCGAGACCCTGGAGCAGGTCTCCGAAGTAGCCATCCCAGCGCTTGACGCCGTCGCGATACGCGTCGCGCATGGCGCCGGCGAGCTCGAGCGGCGGATTCGGCAGACTGACGCGCGCGAACGAAGCGCCGTCGACCGCGAAGTAGGGATCGTGCGGCTCCATGTAATGCAGATAGAGGAAGAACTTCTCGTCGCCGATGTCATCGAGAATGTCGAAGGCGTGAGCGTTGACCATTCCGCCATCGCGGAAAAAGTCCTTGGGGCTGCGGCCGGCGGTGAAAAGCTTCTCGCGCATGACGCGGTAGACGTTGTATGCGGCGAGGCGATTGGCGCGCGCTGGCGCTCCGAGATAGCGGGCAGGCGGAAGATAGCGATACTCGGCGAAGCCGTTGTCGAAGCCGTAACCTTCCTCGAGGTTGTAGTTGGTGACCACCGCGCCGGTCTTCACGCCCGCGTCGGCCAAGGTCTTGGCGATGGTCGGCAGGGTCTGCGGCAGCACCGCGACCTTGCTCATGGTGTCGTGCCCGGTCGCGTGGCGCGAGGTCATGATGCTCGCGACCGCGGCCTTGGTCCACGAAGCGTGCGCCGAGACGTCGTCGAAGCGCAGTCCCTGGCTCACCCAGGCGTCGAACGCGGGTGAGGGAGCGGCGTCGCGGTGTGCCGTAGCGCCGTACGCCCCGAGCATGTCGGCCCGCAGGGCGTCGACCACGACGAGGATGGTGCCTTCGCCGCGCAGGGTATGCGGTGGCGCCGGCTGTGCCGCGTCATCGTCCTGACCCGAAACCGCCCGGATGCCGAATGCGGCGAGGGCGACGAAGGGCAGGGCCCACCACGCTGGGCTGCGGGCGAAGCGCGAAAAAATGCGGCGCCGGAGCCAGTTGCTCGCCATGAGGACCGGAAAGAGCATCCCGACCCCGGCCGCGAGGCCCCACGCGATCGCCGCAAGGCCCTTCCCGGGAGCCTCGAGGTAAATATCGCGTAGCAAAATGAAGCGGACGAGGACGATGGTCGAGCTGACCAGGGCGAACGCCGCGCCGGCGGTGATGAGACCAGGCGGTGTTCTCGCGAAGACCCGGGCGGTGATGAGGGCCACGCCAATGCCAGCCAGAGCCCACAGGGCGGCGTAGAACATGCCGGAATAGGCTAGCTCCACCCCCCGGTAGGCCCCCTCGGCGACACCAACGGCGAGCCCCCCCAGGGTGGTCCCGGCGGCGAGCCCGCCTGCGCGGTACAGGCGTTGCATCGGCGCTAGCTTGTATCAAGACCCATGCGATCGGCCAATGACAAGTACGCGCGCCACGGCTATGGTCGCCGCCCCATGGCACCGAAGCCCGTTCCAACGCGCCTCACCCGGGGCACGACGTTCGGTAAATACCGCCTTGCCGGCAAGATCGGTACGGGCGGCTTCAGCCAGGTCTGGAAGGCGAAAGACCTCATCGAAGATCGCTGGGTGGCGCTCAAGCTGCCCGCCAAGGTGAAGGCCGGCAGCGACGAAGAAGAAGAGCTGCTGCGCGAGATTCGGCTCTCGGCGACGCTCGACCATGACTCCATCTTGCGTCCACGCAACGCCGACCGCATCGGCGACCGGTACGTTATAGCGATCGACCTGGCGCGCGAATCCCTCGACGATCGCCTGACGCGCCGTTTGGGCACGCGCCTCGCGGTCGGCTACATCCATCAGGTGCTGCGCG
Source organism: uncultured Bdellovibrionales bacterium (assembly GCA_964484195.1). GTDB lineage: Bacteria > Myxococcota > XYA12-FULL-58-9 > XYA12-FULL-58-9 > JALHOP01 > JALHOP01. The sequence continues at coordinate 14,980 of CAZAER010000001.1, forward strand.
GCCTCGCCCACGCTCACGAGCACCGCATCATTCATCGCGACCTCAAGCCGTCGAACCTGATGATCTTCGACGACGGCATCATCAAGATCGCCGACTTCGGTCTCGCGAAGGTCGCCAAGCACACCATGATCTCGGCGACCGGCTCGGGCACGTTGCTCTACTGCGCGCCGGAGCAGGCGCATGGCTATCCCTGTTTTGCGTCCGACGTCTTCTCGCTCGGCTTGATCATGCACCAAATGATCACCGGAGTGCTGCCGCGCTGGCCGTTCCTTTGGCCGTTCGACAACGTCGCGACCCTGCGCGCCAAGACCAACAACGCCTTCGCCGACATGGTGCGCATCGCCACCAATCCCAATCACGCCATGCGCTATCGCGACGCCGGCGAGATGCTCCTCGAGTACGAGTCGCTCCTGCCGGGTCTCATGCGCCGCCTGGGCGATGTCTCCAGTGCTCGCCGCCGCGCCAAGGTGATTTCGGCCCGCCGGCGCCGCGCCGCCTAATCGCGCGACGACCCCGAAATCCTGCCGATAATCCCAGTCTTCTGGGGATTCGTGTGTCTGTAACGCTCACCGATATTCGCGCAACTGCTGTCAGCGAACATCGCTACCAACGCGATTCTGTTGACGCTTTGAACGTCGAGCAGCACTGGCAAGCGATGCGCGCCGGCGCCCTCCTGGCGACTGGCGGAGCCAAGACCGGCTCGGCGCTGGCGCTCGGTGGCAGCGGAACCGCCCTGGCCCGCTCGCGCAACAAGCTCGCCCGGACCCTTTTCCCGACGAACCCACGCCAGATCATGAGCGACCCCAACAAGGACGCCATGCTCCAGGCGCCGAGCTGCCGGGGCTTCAACCTGCAAGCCAAGGTCTAGGGTTTCGCGGGCCCTTTGCCGAGCCTCTCCTTGATCTTGTAGTTCGTCGCTCCCTGGCTCTCGAAGTAGGTGCGGGTCTGCACCTCGGCGAGCAGGCCCATGAGCACGAAGTTCACCGCGAGCATGAAGAGCATCGCGGAGAGCAAGAGCAGCGGGCTGCGGATCATCGAAACGCCGTTCCAGATTTTGTTGCCCAACATGAAGGTGCCGGACACCGTCGAGCCCAGCATCAAGAAGAAGGCGACGGCGCCGAAGAAGTGCATCGGCCGGCCGAAGTAGGTGAGCAGATACTTCACGGTGACCAGATCGAGGATCACTTTGAAGGTGCGGCGGAGGCCGTATTTGGTGACCCCGGCGACGCGCGCCCGGTGGTTCACCGGGATCTCGATGATCGATGCGCCGACCGCGTTAGCGTACACCGGAATGAAACGGTGCATCTCGCCGTAGAGCTTCACTTCTTTGATGACCTCGCGGCGAAAGGCCTTCAAGGTGCAGCCGAGATCGTGAATCTTCACGCCGCCGACTTTGCGAATGATCCAGTTGGCGATGAGCGAGGGGAGCTTGCGGGTGACTGCTTTGTCTTTGCGGTCCCGGCGCCAGCCGCAGACGACGTCGAAGCCGGCGTCGAGGCTCGCCATGAGCCGCGGCATGTCCGCGGGATCGTTCTGACGGTCCGAGTCCATGAACATGACGACGTCACCGCGGGCGTCGTCGAGGCCTGCCGCCATCGCCGCGGTCTGCCCGAAGTTGCGGCGGAAGAACACGACCCGAATGTTGGGCTCCTGGTTCGCGAGCGTGCGCAAGATGCCACGCGAGCGGTCTTTGGAGCCGTCGTCGACGAAGATGACCTCGTAGCGCAGTGGCCGGAGCATCTCCGGCGGCAGTTTGCCATCGCGGACCATCTCGGTGGCGTCCGGATCTTGCGGCCCGACCTTCGGGGTCCAGTCCTCTTTCGGGCGCGTCATGTTGTCGAGGGTCAGCTTGAGCTCGTCCCACAACGGTTGCAGGTTTCCCTCCTCGTTGTAGACGGGGATGACCACCGACAGGTCGACGTGCTCAGCGCTCACGGAGCCAGCGGACGAAGTGGCCGATGCCGGCGCGAAGGTCTGTTCTTGGGGCATAGCCGAGGGTGTCTCTAGCATGAGTGATGTCCGCGTAGGTTCGGATGACGTCGCCGGGCTGCATGGGCGCGCGCTCGATACGTGCCCGACGACCGATGGCTTCTTCGAGCAGGGATACGAGCTCGGATAGCTTCACCGGGCTCGAGTTACCGAGGTTGAAAACGTCGTGGGTGGGTCGAGGGCTCTTCGCCAGGTAACCATCGGCGGCCATGATACCGTCGACGATGTCCGCGATGAAGGTGTAGTCGCGCGAGGTGCCACCGTCGCCGAAGAGAGTTACGGCACGGTCTTCGAGGATGGCGCGCGCGAACTTGTGGATCGCGAGGTCCGGCCGCTGTCGCGGACCGTAAACGGTGAACAAGCGCAGGCACGCGGTCGACAAGCCCGCGAGCTCGTGGAAGGTGTGGCACAGCAGCTCGCACGCCTTCTTGGTCGCGGCGTACGGTGAGATCGGCTCGTCGGTCGCATCACGCTCGGCGAACGGAACTTTGGCGTTGTTGCCGTAGACCGACGAGGAGCTGGCGAAGACGAAGCGGCGAGTCGCATGCTCGGCTGCGAGCTGCAAGAGCGTGGTCGTGACCACGACGTTGGAGTCGACGTAGCCGGCTGGGTCCTCGATCGACGGGCGCACCCCGGCGCGAGCGGCCCAGTGAAACACGCTCTCCGGACGGTGTTGGGCGTACAGCGCCGCGGTCTTGGCCTTGTCGCGTAGGTCGAGCTCGACGAAGGTGAAGCGCGGGCTCTTCGAGAGCTCGGCGAGGTTCCGCTCTTTCACGGCACGGGGATAAAAGGGGTCGAAGTTGTCGACGCCCACCACGTGCTCGTCCGTCGTCGCGAGCAGTCGCTCCACGAGGTGCGAGCCGATGAAGCCCGCGGCGCCGGTGACCAGAGCTGTCATGAGTGGCCGCTTCTACTCGGCGGTCTTCGGCATTGGCAAGCTAGCGCGCTGCCGCCCCCGCCATGGCGCCGAGCGAGACCATGGCCTCGACGACGCGGTCGCTGAAGGTGTCGCGACGCTTGTCTTCGGTGTCGAGGACGCCGACGAGCGCGCCGCCGGCGGTGACGATTGGTACCGCGACCTCGGACAGGCCGCTGAAGCTGTCGCGGATGTAGCGCGCATCGCGGCGGGTGTCGGTGATCCGCTCGAGCGTACGGTGCTCGGCGACGTGGCCGACGATGCCTTGGCCAATCGGGATGACCAGCGGATCGATGACGCCGAACTCCGGGCAAGCCTTGGGCCCGAAGGCCGCGATCTGCACGAGTGAACGATCGCGGACGCCGTAGACCACGCAATCCTCGCGCTGCAGTGTGGTGCCGACATGGCGCGCGAGCTGGCGCGCGTATGCCTCCGGCAACGAGACGCTGGCGGGACCCGCGGGTGGGGCTCCCAGGAGGCGATAACCATCCGCGTAGCAGGTCAGGAGGAAGCGGGGTCGGCGTGGGTCGGCCTCGAGCTTCTTGCGCAGGCGGCCGATGGTGACGTCGACGGCTCGGCTCACCGAGCTTTCGGAGTAGCCCCAGATCCCCGCCAGGAGGGCGCCTCGGCTGACCATCGCGCCGCCGGAATCGGCGAGCAGACGCAGGAGCGCGACTTCGCGCTCGTTGAGGGCACAGGTCAGGCTCCCCGGACCGCGAACCACGCCAAGGGCGAGGTCCACCACCCGATCGCCCAACGAAAGCGACCACTTACCTGAGGATGCGTCCATGACGGTGACTGTAGCCAAAACCAGGTGTGAAGTCCTGTGACCGCTGTCACGGTGCGGTACGGTTCTTTGCCTTGGTGATGAGCCGCGGCACGAAGGCGAGCGACATCAGCGCGTTCAAAGCCACCATCACGAGGTGGGCCGCGAGCCCGCTATTGGCTGCCGCTGGAGCGGACACGCCCATGGCCACGAACCCCGCCGTCCAGCCAGCCTCTTGCGCCCCGAAGGTTCCCAGCGCCGACAAAGGAAGCACCGCCGCGAGGTTCGCCACGCTGGTCGCGACCACCATCGGGCCGATGCCGACGTCGATGGCGAAGGCGCGCAGTAGGAGGGCGAAAGCCACTGCCTGCACGCTCCAGATGCCCAGCGAGTAGAGCAGGCTGGTGGCGACGAATCGGGGCTCCTTGGTGAAGGGGAGGGCTTCGCGCAGCTTGTCGGCGAGCTTCCCGGGGATCACGCGCGCCGCGAGAGCGAACACCAAGTCCAAGCGGACGACGATGGCGAGAAGGCTGAGCGCAAGTCCCACGAACAAGGGGTCTGCGCGTCCCAAGCCCAGAAGCGCGAGGATGAGGAGCCCGACGAGATCATAGATGCGCATCGTCAGTAAGACGCCCGCGCCTTGGGCGAGCGGCACCTCGAAGACGCGACGCGAGAGGGAAACGTAGACGACCTCGCCCAGGCGCAGCGGCAAGACGTGGTTCGCGAGATTGGTGACCGTCGCGAGGCCGACACCGTCGCCGATGGTGAGCCGGCGGCCGAGGTAACGCGTGGTGATGCGCGCGATGCGCGCGCCCCGCACGACGTTGACGAGCCCGAAGAACACGCTAGCCGCAAGGATGCCAGGAACATTCTCGGTCGTGAGGAAGCCGAGGGTCGCTGTGGGATCAATCCAGCGGAGGAGCCAGCACCCGAGGACCACGGTGCCGCAGATCGCCAGCAAAACCTGCCAGTGACGGGGAGTCGTTTTCACAGTATGGCAACGCCCGTGCGCGTGGTGTCCATCATAGCCCTGCTTGCGCTGTTTTCGACCGGCGCGGAAGCCCAACCGCCTCCAATCATGATCGGCGAGTACGGGTCGATGACGGGCTCGGAGGCGCACTTCGGGCAGACCACCCATCGCGGCATCATGCTCGCCATCGAGCAGAAGAACGCTGCCGGCGGCGTCCACGGGCGCAAGCTCGAGGTTCGCGTCTACGACGACCAGGGCAAATCCCAGGAGGTCGGTACCGCGGTGACCCGACTCATCACCAACGACAAGGTGGTGGCGGTGCTCGGCGAAGTGTCGTCGTCGTTGTCGATCGCCGGCGCGCGTGTGGCGCAGCAGTACGGCATTCCGATGATTTCGCCATCATCGACCGCGAGCGGAGTCACCGAGGTCGGTGACATGGTCTCTCGCGCGTGTTTCGTCGACGCGTTCCAGGGTTACGCCGCCGCGCGTTTCGCCCGCGACAACTTGGCGCTCTCGCGGGCCGCCGTCCTCTACGACCAGGCGACGCCGTATTCGAAGGAGCTCTACGCCGTCTTCGCTCACGATTTCGAGGCCATGGGCGGCAAGATTGTGACCGCTCAAGCGTACAGCGGCGGCGACTCGGACTACTCGGCACAGCTCACCAGCATCAAAGCGACGAACCCGGAGATCATCTACGTCCCCGGCTACTACACCGACGTCGGCAACATTCACCTGCAGGCGCGCAAGCTCGGTGTCACGCAGCCGCTCATCGGTGGTGACGGCTGGGACAGCCCCGAGCTCGCACGCATCGGCGGCGACACGGTCAACGGCAGCTACTTCACCAGCCAATACGCCAACGAAGACCAGCGCTCCGAGGTGCAGGCGTACGCGAAAGCGTTCCGCGAGAAGTACAACGAGACGCCGGACGGCTTGTCGGCACTGGGCTACGACGCGGCGCTGGTGCTCATCGCGGCGCTCGAGCGGACACCGTCGCTCGACCCCAAGGAGCTCGCCCGCGCCATCGCCACCACCAAAGATCTCAACGGCGTCACCGGCAGCATCACCATGGACGAGAACCGCAACCCGGTGAAAGGCGCGGTCATCGTCAAGCTCGACAAGGGTGAGATCGTCTACGCCGGCCGCGTCCAGCCGCAAGACCCCGACAATCCTTGGCGCCCGACTACCACCGCGAGCGTGGAAGAGGCGTCGTCCGCTGAAGCGGGCGTGTCGCGCTTCCTGCAAACGTTGCTCGACGCCCTCGCCGTGGGAAGCCTCTACGCGCTCATCGCCCTGGGCTACACCATGGTCTACGGCATCCTCACCTTCATCAACTTCGCGCACAGCGACATTTTCATGACCGGAGCCTGGGTGTCGCTCGTGCTCGCTACCGGTATGGGCGGATCTGCGAACGTGGTGGTGGTGCTCGTGGCCGCGATGCTGGTCTGCGGGCTCATGGGCTTCGTCATCGAGCGTTTCGCCTATCGTCCGCTGCGGCGGGCGCCTCGCCTGAATGTGCTCATCACCGCCATCGGCGTCTCGTTGCTCATCCAGAACGTCGGCCAGCTGCCGGCCGTGTTCGGGGCCAACCCCAAGCGCATGCCGTCCCTCATCGACGACTTCACGTTGATGACCTTGGCCGGAGTGCACGTGCGCTTGGTCGACGTGCTGGTCATCGTGCTCGCGGTCGTGCTGATGGTGGCCCTGCAGCTCTTGGTCTTCGGCACCAAGCTGGGCCGCGCCATGCGCGCGGTGTCGTACGACATGCGCAGCGCCGCGTTGATGGGCATCAATGTCGACCGCATCGTTTCGATCACCTTCGTCACCGGCTCCGCGTTGGCGGCCGCCGCGGGTCTCCTCTACGCCACCAAATATCCCGGCTTGAATCAGCCGGCGCATGCGACCTGGGTGCTCCTCGGGCTCAAGGCGTTCGTCGCGGCGGTCGTCGGCGGCATCGGCAACGTGCGCGGCGCGGTCGCCGGCGGCTTGCTCATCGGCTTCGTCGAGCTCTTCGGCGCGGGGTATCTGTCGCCGCACCTGCGTGACCTCTACGTCTTTGCGCTGCTCATTGGCGTGCTCTTGTTCAAGCCCACCGGCATCCTCGGCCGCGCCACGGTGGAGAAGGTATGAAGAGCACGCTGCCAGTCGCCGCAGTGCTCGTCATCGCGGTCATCGTCCACGTGCTCATCGTGCCGCTGGTGGGTCCGTTCTACGGCAAGGTCATCGTCGACATCGGCATCAATGCCATGCTCGCCGTCTCCTTGAACATCGTGAACGGCTTCACGGGGCAGTTCTCGATTGGGCACGCCGGTTTCATGGCGATCGGCGGCTATGTCGGTGCGATCATCACGTACTACGGGTCGTTTCTCGTGTGGGATTCGCCCGAGCTACGGACCGACCTCGCCGGCTACATCCTCTTTCTCACGGGCTGCCTCGCGGGTGGGCTCATCGCGGCGGTGTTCGGTTACGTGGTGGGCTTGCCGTCATTGCGCCTGCGCGGCGACTACCTCGCTATCGTGACTCTGGGCTTCGGCGAGATCCTCCGCGTCATGCTGCAGCAAACCGACGACGTGTTGACGAACGCGCAGCGCGTGCGTGCGGCGTTCCCGTTTGGCTTGTTGACCAAGGTCGGCGGCGCCCTCGGCTTCACCGGGGTACCGTTCTACACCTCGCCGGTCGCGGTCTACGTGTTCTGCGGCATCACGGTGCTGGTCGCCTACCGCTTGAAGTCGTCGACCTACGGTCGCGCCTTCTTGTCCATCCGCGAAAACGAGCTTGCTGCCGAAGCGATGGGGATCCACACCACGCGATTCAAGGTCCGCGCCTTCGTGCTCGCCGCCTTCTTCGCGGGCATCGCAGGCGTGCTCTATGCCCATGAGGTGGGCGTTACCCTGACGCCGCGCGAGCTCGGCTTCCAAAAGTCGTTCGACATCGTGATCATGGTCGTTCTGGGAGGCATGGGATCGATCTCCGGGTCCGTCATCGCGGCCGCGCTCTTGACCATTTTGCCGGAAGCGCTGCGCTCGTTCGCCGAGTACCGCCTCATCATCTATGCGTTGTTGCTCATCGCCGTGATGCTGTCGCGCCCCCAAGGCCTGCTCGGCGTCCGCGAGCTCTGGGACTTCCGCAAGCGTCGCGGAGCCGCGGCATGAGCGTCCTCGAAGTAGCCGGTGTTTCGAAGACCTTCGGCGGTCTGGCCGCGGTGAGCGACTTTCGCTTGCGGCTGGAGGAGGGTGACCTGCAGGCGCTCATCGGGCCCAACGGCGCTGGCAAGACCACCTGCTTCAACTTGCTCACCGGTGTGTATCGGCCCGACGCAGGCATCGTCCGTTTGAGCGGACAGGAAATCACTGGCAAGAAGCCGTACCAGATCGCCGCGGCTGGTATGTCGCGTACCTTCCAGAACATCCGTCTGTTCGCGAATCTGTCGGTGCTCGACAACGTGCGCGTCGCCTGTCACTTGCGCGCCAAGCACACCACGGCGGCCGCCATTTTTCGCACGCCTTCGCACTATGCCGCGGAGCGCGACATGACCGCGCAGGCCATGCGCTTGCTCGAGATTTTCGGTCTCGCGGGTCGCGCGGAAGAACCCTCCGCGAGCCTGCCGTATGGCGATCAGCGTCGCCTCGAGATTGCTCGCGCCATCGCCACCCGCCCCAAGGTGCTGCTCCTCGACGAGCCCGCGGCCGGCATGAACCCACAAGAGAAAGTCGCTCTGCGCGACCTCATCGACCTCATTCGGCGCGAGTTCGGGCTCACCGTGTTGCTCATCGAGCACGACATGGGTCTGGTCATGCAGATCTGCCGGCGCATCACGGTCCTCGACCACGGTGTCGTCATCGCGGAGGGCGCCCCTGCCGACGTGCAAAACGATCCCAAGGTCGTCGAAGCCTATCTGGGAGTTGCCTGATGCTGCTCATCGACGGGCTCGACGTTCACTACGGCGCGGTGCACGCCTTACGTGGAGTGTCGCTCCAAGTCGAGGCTGGCCAAATCGTCACCCTCATCGGTGCCAATGGCGCCGGCAAGTCGACCACGCTGCGCGCCATCTCCGGTCTCGTGAAGCCGAGCGGCGGTAACATTGGCTTCGACGGCAAGCCGCTCGGCGACCTCGCGCCACACGACATCGTCCGACTCGGCATCGCGCACGCCCCGGAAGGGCGCGGCATCTTCGCGAACCTGACCGTCGACGAAAACCTCGAGCTCGGCAGCTACATGCGACGTGACCGCGCCGCGATTGCGTCCGACCGCGACAAGGCTCTGACGCTCTTTCCGCGTTTGAAGGAGCGCCTCGCGCAATCCGCCGGCACGTTGTCGGGGGGCGAGCAGCAGATGCTGGCCATTGCCCGCGCATTGTTGGGGCGGCCACGCCTGCTGTTGCTCGATGAGCCGTCGCTCGGTCTTGCGCCGCAGATCGTCCAGGTGATCTTTGGTATCATCCGTGACATCAACGCTGCGGGGACTACCATCTTGTTGGTCGAGCAAAACGCGCACATGGCACTGAAGGTCGCGCATCACGCCTATGTGCTCGAAGTCGGTGCCATCGCGATGGCGGACAAGGCGAGCGTGCTCGCCGAGAGCGACGCGGTTCGCAAAGCCTATTTGGGGGTCCATTGAGCTACAAATCGAGCGTCAAAATATATCTCGAAGACACCGATGCGCAGGGCATCGTCTACCATGCCAACTACCTCAAGTACTTCGAGCGTGGACGCACCGACGTGCTCGACAAGAGCGGCGCGGGTCTCGCGCGGGCGCAAACGCTCGGCTTTCGCTTCGTGGTCCACGAAATGAAGATCAAGTTCTTGCGCCCGGCGAAGCTCGGCGACGTCTTGTCCATTTCAACGGACATGAAACGTTCGTCGCAGTTTCGTGTGACTTTCCAGCAAGTCGCCAAGCGTGACAACGAGATCGTGGTGCGGGCGGACGTCGAGGTCGTGTGCATCGGTAGCAACGGAGACCTCGTCGAGATTACGGACGCGATGCTGCCCGGGGTAGGCGCGTAGCCTCGAAGCGGCATGCCGCAATCGAGGCCGAACCAACCCTGATCACGCGCGTCAGTTATGGGCGGTGATGTGCCGGTGGCGGCTCTCGAAGGTCAGCGCGCCGCGCGGGAAGACCTTGCCCTCTTCGAGGTCGACCACGAAGTCACCGGCGAGCGTCGACAGCACGACGCAGATGCGGCCGTGCGAGACCACCCACTCCGCCTGGATGTTGGCTTCGGAGAACAGGGTGTCGAACGCCTCGAGAATGCGCATCGCGCCCTCGCTGCCCTGCATCGCGGCGGCCATGAGGTCGCGGCGGATGACTTCCTTCGCGGCTTCCACGCCCTTCGCGAGCTCGGGCAAGCCGTTCTCGAGGTTGTACTTCGGCGGGATCTTCAGCGTGGACACGTCCATCGCGAACACTTCGCCATCCTCGATGACGGCGGTCACGGTGGCGTCGTCGACCGGGAGCTTGAGCGTCCCAGCCGAGTTGGTGAGCACGGGCCGGACGGTAACCTTGCGCACGTTGTCGAACACGCGGTCCGAGAGGATCTCGAACTGGATGTCCTTGCGCTCGGCAATCTGTGGCACCTGCTGGAGCAGCTTCACGATGTCTTCGCCGTTGGCCGCCTTCGCCTTGCCCTGGAGCGACGGGGTCAACCCGACGTCCAGCATGTGGCGCGCCTTGGCTTCGTCGAGCATGGCCTTGATGAGTGGCTCTGCGGCCTGTGGCGCGTGTTTGGCGAGGTGAGCGCGCATGCCTTCGGCGAGCGCGCGCACGAGGTCGCTGCTCGTGGGGCTTTGCGTCGTGATGTAGAGGTTCGCCTTGACGATGGCGCCCATCATGATGTCGGCGGCTTGTTCTTCGTTGCCGAGTATCTGCGCCAGCTTGCCGGCGGTGCTCCACATGAGGCCGGAGTAGACGAGTCCGCGATCGTGGACCTCGGTAATCTTGGGATCGAGCACCTTGGTGTTGTCGACGCGACGGATACCGCCACGCATCTCCTCCGGCGCTTGGCCTTGTTGCACCAGGAAGGTGCCGAGGTCTTCACCGAGGCCCGGGTTGCGGTGGTAGAGGCAAGCCATGAGGTCGCCGAAGGCTTCGTGCCAGGCGCCGCCTTCTCCGCTACCGCGGACGAGTCCGGGCACGAGGTGCTCCAATAGGCCGTGGCTCGCTTCGTGGACGACGGTGTCCTTGTCGGCTGCGAGCGGGAAGGTGCCCTTGTGGTTGCCGAAGAAGTAGATGTTCTTCGCGGGTACATAGGCGGCGTTGAGGATGTCCATCGCATTCACGAAGACGCGAATGACGCCGTTGAAGTTGCTGCGGTCCTTGTAGACCGAGGCGAGGTCGAGCTTCATGCCCTCGAGCTTGCCGAGGAAGCTCGCGAGCGTGTGCACGGTTTGCGACTGCACGAAGGCGTCGCTCGGCACGTTGGCCTGCTCGGTGAACGGCGCGTTGCCTTGCACCGTCGAGATCGCCTTCTCACCGCTCACGTGAATCAGCATGACCTTCACGCCTTCGGGCGTAAGCGCGACTTGGCGCGGCAGCTCGGCGACGACGGTTTGATCGCCGCTGCGGACCCGGTTCTCCTTGGCCCACACGGTGATTTTGGGATTGTTCTCGACGACGCTCTGGCCACCTTCACCGCCTTCACGAATGCGGCTGACGCTCGGACCGGCGAATTTCGCGCCGCCCATGGCGTTCACCATGCCGGCCTGCGCGGGGGTCGCCGTACCGCGGGCGACTGCCTCGCGGGCGCGCTCCATGGCCACGGTCTCGATGCCCTGCTTGAAGCTCAGACCAAAAGGAATCGTGTCGGTGTTGGCGGCGCGGAGAGCGACTTTGGCCTTCGTTGACGCGGCATTGGCGGGGGCTGCCGCCGGGACCGAGACAGACGGAGAGGTGCCTGCGGACTGGGAAGTTCGCTTGATGGTCATGGATTGTCCTTGGGATTTGGCCGTTATCGGCGTTCAGCCCGGGAGGTTTCGTCGGTTTTAGAAGGGCTTAGCGGGAGCGGGAGAGGGCGTAGAGAAACACCGCGCTTGCCGCAGCGACATTCAGCGAATCCGTCCCGCTGTGCATCGGAATTGTCAGCTCGCTATCGGCGAGCGTAAGGACATCGGCCGGAACGCCGCTTCCTTCGTTGCCGACGACGAGCACCAGGCGATCGGGAGGCGTCACGGTCGCGACATCGACGGCGCGCTCCGAGAGCGTCGCGGCGGCCACGTGGAGCCCTGGATAGGCGCGCTTCATGCCCGCGATAGCGGTCGCGATGTCGCTGACGACGACGGTCTGCGCGAAGACGTTGCCCATGGAAGTGCGGATGGCTTTGCGTGCGTAGACATCCCCGCCGCGCGGGTCGATGAGCAACCCAGCAGCGCCGAGCGCACGCGCGTTGCGCGCGATGGAGCCGAGGTTCGCCGGGTCGCTGACTCCCGAGGCACAGAGCACGATGCCGGGCGCGGCGAGCGCCGATACGAGAGCATCGAGGCCGGCGTGAGGCCTCTCGGCCAGGGCAATGGCGCCGCGATGCATGGAAAAGCCGACGATGGCGTCGAGGGTCCGCTGCGTGCAGGTGTAGAGCGGGACGTCGTTCGGGACCTCGAGGTGATGCGCGCGTTTGTCGACCGCGAGCACGGCGAGAGTGCGCGTCGAGCTGGCGACGAGGCGACGCACGGCGAGCTCGCTCTCGACGATGATACGCGGGCCGGCCGGATCGGCGCGGCTCGGCAGGTCGCGAAAGGCGGCGACTCTGGGATCGTGGATGTCGGTGATTTCGGGCATGCCGGGTGCGGGTCGCGCTCGCAGTGGCCATCTTGCAGGAGCCGGGGTGTGTCCACTACCGTGTACGAGCTAGGGATCGACCGCGCAACAGGAAGGGTTAGTGTTGACCAAGCGCGACTCCGCAAAACCAGCCGATGGCGAAGAAAAGCTCCGCGCAAGCGAAACCTCCTTCCGTCTGCTCGTCGACAGCATTCGTGACTACGCCATCTTCATGCTCGATCGCACCGGGCACGTAGCCTCGTGGAACCCAGGTGCGCAGCGCTTCAAGGGCTACACCGCCGACGAGATCATCGGCCGGCACTTCTCGGCGTTCTATCCACCGGAGGAGGTCGCCTCCGGCAAATGCGAGCGCGAGCTCGAGATCGCCTCCGAGACCGGCCGTTTCGAGGAAGAAGGATGGCGGGTGCGCAAGGACGGGTCGCGCTTCTGGGCGAACGTCGTCATCAGCGCCATCCGCGATAGCGAACAGCGCTTGGTGGGCTTCGCCAAGGTGACCCGCGACCTCACAGAGCGCCGTCGCGCCGAGGAAGAACGCTCTCAGCTCGCCGCCGCCGAACAGGCGAACCGTACGAAAGACGAGTTCCTCGCCATGCTCAGCCACGAGCTGCGCAATCCCCTGGCGCCGATCGTCACCGCTCTGCAGCTCATGAAGATGCGGCCCGCCGCCGGCGAGCTGGCGAAGGAGCGCCACATCATCGAGCGCCAGGTGCAGCACATGGTGCGCTTGGTGGACGATCTGCTCGACGTGTCACGCATCAGCCAAGGCAAGATCGAGCTCAAGATGCAGCCGCTCGAGCTCTCTGACGTCGTCTCCAGCGCCGTCGACATGGCGCGCCCGCTCGTCGAGCAGCGACGTCATGACCTCACGGTAGACGTACCGCGATCGGGTCTCGGCTTCACCGGCGATGCGGTTCGCATGGCGCAAATCATCGCCAACTTGCTGACCAACGCCGCCAAGTACACCGACGAGGGCGGCACGATCGCCGTGCGCGCGGCCCGAGAGAACGACGACATCGTGGTGCGCGTCGAAGACAACGGTCTCGGCATCGCCGCAGATCTGCTGCCGCGGATCTTCGACCCCTTCGTGCAGGCGCCGCGCGGTATGGATCGCTCGGAAGGTGGCTTGGGCATCGGTCTCACCCTGGTGCGCAGTCTCTTGCAGCTCCACAGTGGGTCCGTTCGAGCGTACAGCGACGGACCAGGGCGGGGCAGCACCTTCGTCATCCGTTTGCCGATGGAGATTACCGCCGTCGACCAACGCCCCGGGCAGCGCCTCTTGCCGAAGGAGAGAGCGCGCCCGCGCAAGGTCCTGGTCGTCGACGACAATACCGACGCCGCCGTGCTCCTGGCCGAGCTCCTGACCACGCGTGGACACGACGTGCGCGTGGCATACGACGGTGTGGAAGCGATGAGCGTCGTGAGCGAGTTCACGCCCGACGCTGCCGTTCTCGATATCGGACTCCCGATCATGGACGGACACGAGCTGGCGCGCCGCCTGCGCGAAATGCTCGGCCGCAGGTGCGCGCTCATCGCATTGACTGGCTATGGCCGCGCCGAAGATCGTCACAAAAGCCGCGCCGCGGGCTTCGATACCCACCTGGTGAAGCCCGTCGATCCCGCGCAGATCGTCCGACTCATCGAGACCGCGAACGACTAGTCGCCCTTCGAGCCTGGTAGGCCGATGCCGGTCAAAGCGCGGGCGAAGCGCGCTTGTCTGACCGCTACAGCGGCCTCGCTGGCCTCGCGAGCGCCGATGCCGAGGGCTTCCGCGACTTCGCCAACCGATTCGATGGCGCCGCCGACCTGCTCGGCCGAGGAAGCGACGACCTTGGCGCCGTTCTGATGTCCGCTATCATGGAGAAGGTGCGCGATCTCGTCGACCATGTGATGTGTCACTGCGGCGACCGTGATCGCCTCGAGCGCGGCGAGGCCGGCCTTCTGCATGCTGCGACGGCCCGCGCTGGCGCTCGCTTCGGCAGCTTCCATGTCGCCGTTTGCGACGTCGCGACGGGCGGCGCGGAAGCGTGAGAGTGCTTTGCTGCCGTGAACCGCGAGACTTCCGACGCTGTAGGTGAGTGACATCGCCACCGCAGCCGCGAGCGTCCATATGACCTGGCTCGGATAGTAGGCGACGAGCCCGCCAAGGGCGGCGCCGACACCGGCTGCGATGCCGGCCGCTTTCATGATCTCATGGGGAAGGTGCGCGCGTTGTTCCGCGGCTTCTTCCATGAGCTCGGCAGGGAAAGGTGTGTGATGATCGAGAGACTCGATCTTCGCCTTGGTCGTCGCTTGGTAGGAGCTCTCCATCAAGAGGATGGAGGTCGCGCCACCGGCGCCAATGGCCGCTGCCGCACCCATGCGGGCCGGAAAAACGAGGTGCGGGTCGACGGTGCCGGCAAGGTGAATGAGGGGCGCCGCGCCCTCGAATACGCCGAAGAGGCCGATGACACCGCCACCGAACATCGCGGCCTGCGGCAAGAGGGCACGTGCGCGCGAGGGTGGAGGCGGCACGACCGCTGGCGCTTTCGCGGCCTCAGACGGGGTCGCCGAGGGGGGTGACAGAACGGGGGCCGGAGAAGACGACGAACCGTGAAGTGGCGACAGCATGCCGCGAGAATCTTCGCGAGCGGCAAGCGCAAGTTGCCGAAATCGCTACTGACGCGAGACTCCCGCAGCCTAGGGGAGGCGCGCCAGCCAGCGCTCGGCTTGGGCGATGGTCTCGGCGTTGCCGGTCGGATCGGCGGCGAGCCGCTGCAGGTAGACCTGCAACATGCCGCGGACGACGGGGCGCTGCGGGACCCGGGCCTCCGCGAGAGCCACGAGTGAGGTCCAAACACTCGCGCTATCGAAACCGGCCACGCCGCGGCTCTGCGCCTTCGCGAGGTCAGCAAGAATCTGTGCGCGAAGGTTTCCCATGCTCCAGGCCACGTCGCACAAGGTGCGCACGGCCTCACCCGCGTTCGGGCCGTCGAACATCGCTTCCATGTCCGCGATGACGGAAGTGGCTGTCGCCGGTTGGCGTGCGATTAGCGTGAGGAGCTCGCGCCGCGCCTGTTGCTTGTTCGGGGTGCTGGCGAGACGTGCACTGTAGTAGTGGGCGACGTCCGCCGCGAGGTCTGGATTGCTCTGCACGAGCGTCAGCAGGCACTCCGACGTCGTGGCGTGGTCTTGCGCCCCGCGTGCCAGGACCTGCTCCATTGCCCGCCGCGCCAACGCGGGATGCCGGGCCCCGATCGCCGCCATGGCCGAAAGCGCTCCGCGGCGGTTCGTGCCGGGCACCTGATCGAGGACACGCTCGAGGAGCTGCAGGGCTTCGCTACCTTGAGCCTCCGATGCTTGCATCGCGACCGCCGCGTACGACCCGGCGGTGTCGTTGATGAGCGCCTGGAGCGAGAAGCGCTGATTCGTGGGTCGATTCGTCGGGTCGGCGCTGGCGTGTTGCGCGAGCGCCGTCTCGAGGCGGTCCTTGAGCCCGCGATACAGCTGATCGATACGCGTCGGGTTGTCGCGCAGCAAACCAATGAGAGCGGTCTGCACCGAGCGCGCAAGCTCGGGAGCGTACGGATCGACGCTGCGCAGCAGCGGCAACAAGTCGCCGAAGACACGCTGGGAGAAAGAGGGGAAGGACCTGGCGATCTCTTCGGCCGCCGACACTGCGCGCTGTCGCGTTGCGGCGTTGCCCGAGCCCAACCCATGCTCGGCGATAGTCAACGGAGTGAGCATGGCGCTGTGCGCTGCAGCGGACAGCGGGTCACTTGCGACCGCGAGCTCTTGCATCACTCCGATGACCGGGGACCAGGTCTCCAGTGGATTGTGCTCGAAGGCGCGCGCGAGCAGAGGCAGAGCTTCATCGGCAAGCTGGGGAAACTCGCGGGCGAGGCGTCCGATCTCCCAGGCGTGGCGATGGGTCGTTGCGCCCTGCACCAGCACGAGCTCCTCGGCCAAGCGACGGATCTCTTGGCGGGCACGCGCCTGAGGGTCGGCGGCGGATGGCGGCGCCTGGCCGGTGGCCTGCGCAAGCTGGATCCCAGCGGCAGGCGGGCGGGTGAACGCGGGGCCGAGCGGGGCCGGTGACGGGGCCGCGATGAGGATAGGGTTTGCGATGGGCCTCGGTGCGCGTGCGCTGGCCGTTTGGGGCCGTGCCGCGGCCGGTGCTGCGAGCACCTCCATGGCGGGGATTGTTTCGCGGGAGACGGGTGCAATGCTGACGGTCGACGACATTGTCGACAGCATCGGTCACCGCGGTCCCCGAGTTGTTCGCTTGGGAGTGCCTCGAAGGCGCCCATGCGTGTGCGCTGGCAGACCGCAGCTGGGTCAGCCGGCCCCGTAGGTAGAGCGAGCCCCGGCGCCGTGCCCTGCGCACCGCGCTACGTGCCGGATTTGCAGCGTTTTGGGGGAGGCTGACGGCTGGCGCGTCACGTGCACCCGATTCCTCGTCTTCGTCGCAGCAAGGGAGCACCCATGTACCCGCTTACTCAGCCCCACCCGACAGAGCTCGAGCGCGTGTTCCAGCTCGTCATCGCCGCGCACGACGCCACGCCCATTCCACTCCCGTCCTCCACCGACATCCCAGCGCCGGTGAGTGGCGTCTGGCTCCGCGGCAAGCTCGTTTCGAAGGTGACGCGGACATAGCGCGACAGCTTTCTAGCGCGTCGCTCGCATGTCGACCGTAAGCCGCGGCGCAATGACCTTGGGCCCGACATTCACCGTGCCTCCGAAACCGGGTTCGCTCGTGAGCAGCGCACCGTCTCCATGCTCCTTGAAGCGGACCTTGCCGCCGATCGTGACCGCGGCGTCGAGCGCAAATACTCCAAGCGCCTTCTCGCCGGCGAGGCTCTTCACGGCGTCACATGCGCCAGTGAACGTGGACGCCGGAATGGTGTGACTCCAGCTCGACACGGAGAGCGTGAGCCCTGGGTCGCCGTCGAGCACGGCACCGACGATCCCGCCGCAGTCCATTGCGCTCGTCACTCCAGCTTCGAGCTCCTCGAGGCCCGCGACGTCGACGACCTTCGATGCCATGTTCTGCACCAAGGCGCCGAAGTGCAGGGGCACGTCATGCTCTTCGACTTCGAGGACATCGTCTCCTTCGTCGCCGCCCCACTCGGCGCGCATCGTGCCGATGCCGCCGAGCAAGTCCACCGCGTCGAGCTCGAAGGCGCTCCCGGCGATTTCGAAGGTGACGCGCTCGAGGGTCTCGGTGCCCTCCATGTCGTCGAAGGTCGCCTCCTCGAGATCGATCGTGCTTTCGACTTGCACCGCGCCGAGGGCGCCGGCGAGCGCCTGGGTCACCGCGCCGGTCGGCTTCAAGCTGTCGGGGACATTGGCGTCGACGAGCGTTTTGACATGACCCCGCAAGAGACCGTCGACGAGCTCGTGAACGCTGCCTTCGAGCGGACCCGGGACCGGCGCTACGCTGACCAGCTGGCCGACCAGGACATCCGCTATGGCGTCACCAACGGTTCGCCCGTCGGCAAGCGGGCCGCTCACGTTCCACGTCGAAGTCGACGCGAATTTTCCGACCCAGGGAGGGTCGCCACAGGCGGTTAGGAGGAGCACAGCGAAAAAAGCAAAGGGGGCTTTTCGCATCGCTCCCTAGTCTACACTCAGTGCGCCTCGTAGTCCCAGCCATAGCGCGCGTGCGCGTCGCTCGGTACCACGTTCGTGCAGTCGAAATACGAGGCATAGAAGGCGCGCCGGAACGGCGAGTAGGTGATGCCGATGGGCACGAAGGGTATCTCGTCGGTCACCGGCTCCCAGGTGGCGCCGCCATCGTCGGAGACCACGACTCGGCGATTGCCGACCGAGGCGATGCGCCCGTCGGGTAGCTCGAGCGGCGGAACTTCTCCGGTCCGTTGGTCTTGCCGGTTCACCCGCGTGAACGAGGCCCCGTCGTTGACGCTCTTCAACATGTTGCCGTTCGACGCCCAGTAGATGACGCCGTTGGACGCGAGCAACGGCTGACCTGCACCGGGGAATTCGCTGACGGTCGTCCATGTCGTGCCACCGTTCGTCGAGCGTACGACCGCGGGGGTGTTGCCTGCCCAAGAGTTCGCGCAGCCTACGAGCATGACGTTCGCATCGAGCACCAACGTCGATGTGCAGAAGCCCAAGCCCGCGGGGAGCCTCGCCATGATGTCGGTGAAGTGAGCGCCGCCGTCCTTCGACAAGAACAACCCTTGGGGATTCGCGCCGGTGACTGCTTGTTCGTGTCCGCCCGAGAGGATGGTCTTGCGATCGGGATCGGTGAAGTCGATGCTTACCGAGTCATTGTGGGACTGCTGCTGTGAGCCCATCTCGACGAAGCCTTCGAAGCTGTCGCCGTTGTCCGCTGTGACGGAGACGCCCGCCGACCATGGGCTCTCGAAACCGTAGATGCCTGCCTCCCACCAGGTATTTTCGTGAGCGGGGTCGAAGAGGATGACTTGCATGCGATTGCGGATGGCGTCGCCGCCACCGGATCCGAGCGGCACCCAAGAGTCGCCACCGTCGGTGCTCGCGAAAAGCCCGTGGCGCGCGACCCCAGTCACGAGCATGTCGCGCCATGGGCTCGAGAAGATAGCCGCTGCGTTGCCGCACTCCGAGTTGGTGATGGTGGCCAGGTTGTTGGTCACGTTGTCCCAGAACGCACCGGGGACGGGGTGGTCGGCGTCGGCATGTGGAGGGCCGGGGAGGGCGTCGCCGCCGTCGCCGCCGTCTCCATCCCCATCACCGCCATCGTCGCTCGGTGCACTGTCGTCCGGCTGATCGGGGGTGACCGCCCCTGTGTCGGTCACCCCCGCGGCGTCACCGCCGCTGACTGGCCCTTGGTTGTCCGTGGGTGGCAAGCCAAGGGTATCGCCACTACCGCTAGTGGCGTACGGGTCACCAGTCACGCTCGCGGTGCAGCCTGAGGCGACTATGAGCACCAACACGAAGAGACCAACGCGCATCGTGCACCTCGAGCAGTCTAGTTGGGATACGTGTTGTCCGAGCCCGGCAGCACCGGCACTCCATTCGGCACGTCGACGAGCACGACGTTGACGTTGCTGTACGACTGCGCCGAGTCAGCCCCCAGCTGGATCATGTTGGTGCCGGTCACCAAGTCGTCGATGTCGATGGTCACGGCGAACGTGCGCCACGTGTAAGCGCGGCTGTCCGGGTACGGGTTCGCCATGCTGTGCGCGTGACCGTTGACGATCACGTTCAACATGTCGGGCTTCTCGTACGCAAACGCGTTGAACAACACACGCACGACCGCGGCTTGGCGGTTGGCCGGCATGTTCGGGATGCTCCAGCTCGTCGTCTGGTTGGCGTTCGCGAACTTGCCGAGGATCTGCGAGTCGTATGGACCGTCGCCGGTGTTGTCGGGCGCGTCGTAGCTGAAGTCGCGGTACGTGAACGGGCCGTCGAAGGCGACATTGTCCCAGGCGAACGTATGCTCGCGCTGCGACGGTCGATCGCTCGGGCCCTTGTCTGCGTTATAGTGGACGTCGTCGATCCAGATGAGGCCGCGCGTGAACGACAGGTTCGCGTTGGTGAGCTCGGCGATGAGCTTCAAGCTCTGGGGTGTCGGCGTCACGCCCGCGTCCGTGGCCCAAACTTCGATCTTGTTCTGGGCGACACGGATCTCGACGTGATTCATATCGATGCCCGCGCCGCTCGAGGACACGACGCAATCCTTGATGGCGAGCTGCACCTGTCGTGCGCCGTAACCGTTGGTGTCGTCGTAAACGTAGTTGCGGAACACCACCGCGGAGTCGACGGTCCAACGGTACTTGTCGAGGTTGTTGCCGTTCGGGCACGAACCATACTGGCCAATCCCCGCGGCACCTGCGAAGCGGATGCCGAATCCGTGCTGCGGGTTCGACTGCCACGAGTCGAAGTGGTTGAAGGGTCCGGGCACGGGAAGGTTCGACATCCAAAACTCGGGCCACGCGGCGTGCGTTCCCGCGGTGTCATTGGACACGTCGAAGCTCACGGTGCCGGTGCGTCCGGCGAAGTCGAACGGCTGCTTCGGATAGATGGTGAGAGCATTGACCGCTCCTGCGTCCCACGCGCCCGACGTGTTGTCGTTGGCGGCTTCACGCATCTCGCCATCGCAGATGATGATGTCGTTTGGCGGCAACACGCGCTCGGGCAACGTGCCATCGCAGCCTTCGAGCAGCGTCGGGTTCCAGACGTTGTGCTCGCCCTGGCCGAAGTTCACTGGGCCGGTGCGTGACGCACCCCAGACATCGCCGTCGAGGTCACCGGAGCGGTTGCCGTTGGGCGCGGGCGCGTCGAACGTATCGCAGAAAATGGCGGGGCTGGTCGCGAGCTGCATGTTGCAGTCGCTGCCGTCACCGACCGACGGCGGTGGGTCGTCGTCGTCACTATCCTGCTGCAGCAGCTCCTGCGGTGTCGCTGACGCTTCGTTCGAGCTACGACTCTCGCCGGTCGAGCCGACGACGGTGACGATGTAGTAGTACTTGACGTCGTTGGTGACCGCGGTATCGGTGTACGCTGGCGACGACGTCGTCGCGATCTGCGTGTATGGACCGCCGCGCGTGATCGAGCGTTTGACGTTGTACGTTCCAGCGGAGTCGCTGGGAGCCCACGTCAGCGTGACCTTGGCGCTGCCGCCAGCCGCGCTGAGACTTGCGGGCGCCGAGGGGAGGGTGTTGGCAGGAGTCGACGGCGGCTGGACCTCGCCCGTAGGGATCGCCTCGCAGCCAACCACCATGGTGACGGCGAGAGCGCATACAGCGATGAGCGTGGGGCGTTTCAGCATTGCACCTACCCTGTCGGCGTAAGTGTTCGCTGGTAGTGAAACGGCTCACATTATTCGGATGTTAGTTCGGGTAGGCCGTAGAATTGCCCGGGAGGACCGGTACGGAGTCTGGCACGTCGGCGAGCACGATCTCGACGTTGCTGTAGACCTGCTGGGCATCGGCACCGATCTCGACCGTGTTCGTGCCGGTCACCAGATCAGCGAGCGCAATGGGCACCGAGAGCGTCCGCCAGGTGAACGTCTCCGCGTCAGGATAGGGCCAGGGTATCGTGTGCGCGTTGCCATTGACGATGACGTTCAGCTCGGTCGGCACCACGCTGCCTTCTTCCCAGAAGTCGAAGAGGACACGCGGCGAGGTCGCTTGGCGATTGGCCGGCAGGTTATTCACGGTCCAGCTGGTGGTGGCGCCCGAGGCTGCAAGCTTCGCGAGACTGACTGCACCACCGGTAGCAGCGGCGTTGTTGTTCGCTGCGGCGTACCCGAAGTCGCGCGGTGAGAATGGTCCATCGAAGGCGACGTTGTCCCAAGCGAAGGTGTGCTCCCGTTGCGACGGCCGAGTCGCGGGCCCTCCATCGCCATCGAAGTGTGCGTCTTCGAGAGCGATGTAGCCTCGCGTGAAGAGCAGGTTCGCGTCGGTGATCTCGGCGATGAGCTTCATGTTGCTGCGCGTCGGGGTGACTCCGGCGTCGCTTGCCCATACCTCGATGCGTGTCTGCGAGACGCGCACCTCGACATGATTCATCTGGCCGGGGCCGGTCGCGGCGACGACGCAGTTTCTCCTTGCGAGCTGAATCTGGAGCGATCCACCCGTGGCGTAGGTGTCGTCCAGTACGTAATTGCGGACGACCGCCGCCGTATCGATAGTCCAGCGCGGCTGATCTACGTTGTCAGAGTTTTGGCACGTGCCAGGATCGCCGGGCACGGCCGCGCCTCCGAAGCGCACCAGAAACCCATGCTCGGGAAGCGCGTTCCAACCTTCCGGATGGGTGAAGGCGCTCGAGAGGAGCTCGTTCGTGACCCAAAGCTCCGGCCATGCGGCGTGGTTGCCTGCCGTGTCGTTCGAGACGTCGAAGCTGATCGTGCCCGTGCGGCCGGCGAAGTCGAACGCTTGTTTGGGAACCATCGCCAGCGTCGTTACGAGGCCACCGTCATTCGACGCTTCGCGGAGCTGGCCATTACAGATCACCACGTCGTTCGGCGGTAGGACCTTGGTGGGTGTTGGGCCGGTGCAGGTTTCGAGCGTCGTCGGGCGCCATAGGTTGTAGACGCCCTGGCCCAAATTGACGGGACCTTGGTGCGACACATTCCAAACGTTACCGTCGAGCTGTCCGGCGCGCGTTCCGCCGCCTACGGCCGCATCGAAGGTGTCGCAAAACACGGGATTGTCACCGAGCAACATGCCGCAGGGCTGGACGACGGTGTCCGTGTCCGTCTGTGTGTCCGTATCCGTCTCATTGTCCGCTGGAGCGCACAGGCCTTCGACGAAGTCGTCCGGGCAGGTCACGGCGGCGAAGTCCGAGCGTCCGCATGCGCTCGCCAACGCCACGATGACGAGCCATCGGCGGCTCACGGCGCCACCCGTTCGGTGAGATACTTGCTGCCCATGAGCTCGATGAATGCCTCGACGATATTGCCGCCATTGTCCGCGAATGCCGCCTGAAAGTCGCGTACATCGCAGTCGTTCTTGGCGATCGTGCTCAGCGCCTTGGCGAAGGTGAAAATGTGCTCGGCTACGCAATCGCTTACCGTGGCGTTCGCGGCCAGCGCTGCGGTGAATTCAGGAAAGTCTGCGAAGGCGGTCTCGGTGATGTCGACGTTGGGGCCGACGATCTGTCCGGTCTTGGGGTCAACGGACTCGGTTTCGACGATCATTCCTGAGTCGTCGACCGGTAGTCCGTTGTCTTCGGTGCGGCTGCGCCCGTAGTCGTCGAAGCTCTCGAAGGCCCATCCCAATGGGATGAAATACTGGTGGCAGCTGTAGCAGGGGGTGCCCGGGCCGGCGAGGTCACCGCTTTCGCGGTCGATCTGAGTCCGTCGGGTCTCACCATCGCGCGGGTTTGGTGTGAGCTTGGGTGCCTTGAACTCGGCCGGCAGACCAACGCTCGGCTTGGGGGGCAGCGACTGGCAGAAGAGCAACGTGCGGGCGACGTTGCCGCGATGCATGATCGTCGTCGGCGGAGTCGCGTGGGCAGCGAGGAAGCTGCCGTGGCCCAAAACGCCCGGCCGCGCGTGACCCGCAAGCGAAACTTTTTCGAAGCTGCTGCCGCTGGGACCATCGAAGCCATAGAAGTCGGCGAGTGCTCCGTTCGCGAAGGTGTGGTCGACGGTCAGGAGCTCGTCGAGCGTGCCCGAGCCTGCGAACAAGACGTCTTCGACCGTGAGGCGCGTCTCGGTGATCATGTCGCGGGCGAGGGGCTCGGTGATCGGCCCGTCGTCTCGGGCGACAGCGAGCACTGCGGGGGTGGCCAGCCAGTCCGTCACGAACCGCGTGAGCGTCGCCTTGCCGGCGGCAGTGGCGAGCAAGCGCCGGACCTCGTCGCGAATGGTCGCATCATCGAGGTCGTCATCGTCGGCGTGCTGGATGAGTGTCGCGTCGGGTGGCGCATCGGTCGTCGTGTAAGCAATCGCGGCTGCGAGCTCGTAGCTCGTGAGACGCGTGACTCCGTGCGTGCCCGGGGTACCGTGTTCGGTGCGCGTCAAGAACTGCGGCGATTGGAGCATGGTCGCAAGCAACAGGCGAAGACCGCCGTCGAGATAGCTGCGGTAGAGACTGTCGATCTCGGCGGTGTCGAGGGGGCGGCGGAACAGCTGCTTGCCGCGCTTGGCGATGTAGTCGGTGATGCAAGGGTCGGCGGGTGAGCTCGGGCGCGGACTCTCTGGTGTGCATGCGAGCGCCGCGAGCTCACTGGCCGCTCGATCGTCCGCGACGCGTTCGGCGAAGTCAGGCAAGGACAGCATCGTGTAGCTCCGGGTCGTGCCGAGATAGGCCGCCACCGTGTTGTCGAGCTGTGTCTGCGACAACGTCACGGAGCGCACCGGATTGCCGCCGTGCACGCATCGCGTATCGATTTCGGGGATGACGTACGTGAGCGGTACCTCCTCGGGGTTTTCGAGGTTCGGGACTTCTGGTTCGGCGATGACGCCCGTGCAGGCGACCGCCGCGAGCGCAAGCAACGCGCAGGCAAGCTGTGAGCTACGACACATACGTGGGGCGTAAGTGATCGCTCGCTGCGAAACGGCTCAGTCATCGAATGCCACGCCGAGCGCTAGCTCGCCGCCGTAGCGCAAAGGCCCTACCTCGGCGACGGGGAAGCTACCGACATAAACATCGAGTGGTTGGACCCAGCCGACCTGAGCGTTCAAGCGCATCCACAGGTTCTCACCGAACCAATAGGTGGCGCGGAGGCTGCCGCTAGCGGTCGGGCGCACGCGTGTCGTGTCGTGGACGACGAGAGGTGGAGGAGCGTCGCCGCGGACGTCGAGCGCAGCAATACCGGCGTTAGCAAGCACCCCGAGCTCCCACGGATCGCTCCGCCATAGCGGTCCGATACCGATGGTTGCAGCGAAAGCGCGGATGCCGGCTTTTGCCGTGGCTCTCTCTGCTGTCGCGGGCAAGACGTCGCCGCGCAGGTCGAGCTCGGCTAGCCATGTGTCTCCCAAGAGAACACCTGCCGAGAGGCTTGCTGCCGGCACTGGCTCGGCGCTCCCGAGCTTGTCGGCGCCGGCACCGAGACCCAGACGCCAAACCCTCGCGCGTGTCACGTCCGGAGGTGGCGGGTCTGGCAGGGTCTCGACGGTCATCGTTGGCGGCGTCGGCTTGGGCTCGGGTTTCGGTGTTTCGTCGACGATAGGCTGCGGCGTGACGGGAGGCTCGGGCGGCGGCGCTTCTGCCTCGATGGTCACTTCGAGTAGGACCGCGCGTAGGAGTTCCACTGCTCGCAGGGCGACGACACGTCGCTCGTCGGCGCCTACCGCGGGAAAGTCGCGTCGGCGCAACTTGCGGACTTCTTTGTGCTGGCCCCATACCTCGACGCTGATCTGCGACCGTGTTGGCGACAGGCGCACACCGCCGACCGCACGATGCTCCTTGGTCGAGCTCACGAGCGCGGCGCGCAGGCCGTCTTCGTCCGTTACAGCGGTGGTGGCTCGAGTCACCGTGAAGCCGCCCAGCTGCAGCTCACGTGCGACATCCGCGATGAGCTGCTCGTCGCTCGCCGAGGTCGCAGTCGGAGTGAGGACGACGACCGATTTGTCGTCGGCGGCCGCGGTGAACATCGCAACGACGACCAGGACCGTCACGAACCACCGATCGCGCGTGCCAGAGCCGCGTAGGTGCCCTCGGGATAGCGTTCGAGATAGCGGACTGCCGTTTCCTTCGCTTTGACCGTGTCACCAGCGGCCCGCCATGCTTCCATTTGGCGCCCGTAGGCTTCTTCCACGAGCTCACCCTGCGGATCACCGGCGATGTAGGCAGCGAAGTGTTTGGCGGCTCCCTTGGGATTCTGCTCGAGCTCCATGACGACGCGCCCCAACAAGAAAGGCACGCGTTTGGTCTCGCGGCTCTTGGGGAAGCGTTGCGTGAGGCTCTCGAAAACGTGTTTGGCGGTCTCGGCGTCACGCGCCAAGCGGGCGGCGTCGGCAAGGTCGGTGAGCTCGTTCGCGGTAGCGCTGCTCGTCACTTCGGCGAGACCCAAGCGCTTCACGGTCGCGATGGCACCATCGTATTGGCCGTGCGCCAGTTGTTTGCGCCAATTGTCGTTTCTCGGCGGCTGCTTCGCCGGTTGGCTCTCGACGATTTTCTCCACGATTTTCGCGGGCGGGGGCGCCGGCTCTTCTGGGGGAGGGGCGGGCGGCTCCTCTTTGACCTGCGCTTCGACGCTGTATTTGCCGTCACGACCGCTGAAGTGTTGGCCGGCGACCACTCTTACGTCTTCGCGCACGCCCGGTACGCTGATGCGGATGGCGCCTTCCGTGACGTCCACTCCGATGCCATCGCCTTCGCTCGTGAGCGCGAACTTGGTACCGACGATGTGGACGCTATAGCGGTTGGCGTCGAAGCGCCAGCGAAGAGCGGTGCCGTGAGTGACCGCTGCGTCGAGGTGGCCAGTGCCCAAGCGGACGACGACCGCCTTGCGGGACGCCTTGTCGATGCGGAGATTGCTGCCCGCGGCGAGGTTCAAGACCGAGCCGTCGGCGAACTGCAACGGAACGCTACGACTCGCGGCGGCGATCTCTTGGCCCTCATTGCCGGGCTGGCCTTCGACCTCGAAGCCGACCGGAGTGGCCCGCCAGACGAATGCCAAGACGAGCGCGACCGCGAGGGACGGCGCCCCGACCGCGAACACAAGACCGTATGATCGCTTCCGCGGACGACCTTGTGCCGCCAGGAACGCGGCTTTCTGGGCGGTCAGATCGCTGCGCTCCATCGCGTTCATGTCGCGCGCAATGGCACGCCCGAGGTTTTCTGCTTGTTGATCGTAGGTCACGACGTCTCTCCGTCGATCAACATCGCGATGTCGGCGTCTTCGTGCGACCAGGCGAGCATCTTGTCGGTTGCACGCTTCAGGCGGCGCTTGAAGGTGGCGAGCGATGTCCCGGCGAGCGCCGCTGCGTCGATGAGCTGATGCGCTTCGATGTAACGTAGAGCGAACGCTTGCCGGTCATCGACCGTGAGTCGGTCGAGCAGGGCGTAGACCCGTTGCATACGTTTGGCGCGGCTGCTGTCGGCAATCGCCGGTGCCATGTCGACGGTGGTGTTTCCGTCGCTGATGAAGAAGAAACGCCTGCGTTTGCGACGACGCAGCTCCGCACGCACCGTATTCACGGCGATACCTCGTAGCCAAGCCTCGAGGGTGGCCTCCGACTGGACTCGGTCTATGCCAGCCATCGCCTCGAGAAAGACGGTTTGAACTATGTCGCTATGCTCCCCATCCGGCCCCAACAAGCGATAAACCAAGCCATTGATGCGCTTGGCGTAACGATCGAAAAACAAACCGGATGCCCGAGGGTCACGTGCCTTGAGACCTTCCAGGAGGGGCGCTTCTATCGGCTGATGGATCTCGTTTGCCCCGGCGGCCATCAGCCAAGTGTACGAACTCTCGAACAAATGCTCAATCCAACTCCGCGGCAAAACCTCTCATGCAATCCATAGTGTCGGGAGCGCGAAGAACGGCTCACCGGCCGGGCGTTGGACGGGGAAGGTTCCGCTGGGGCCAGCGTCGTCCCAAGACCAGTAGGCTGAACACCAGCCAAGAAGCCCCGTGAGTCGCGGCGCAGCCGTCGTCTTCGGGAGCGGGGGATGTGCCGGTGTCATCATCGTCGACGACGACGGCTATCGCGGTGCTGGTGCCGCCCGCGAAGGTGGGGTCGCCGGTGTAGATGGCGGTGACCAGGTGGACACCAACGCCTAGGGTCGCGGCCGCGGATTGCACGGTCGCGTGGCCTTGGGCGTCGAGAGTCGCCGACCCGAGGTCTACGCCTCCTGAGTCGAGCTGCGCCACGCCGGTGGGGAAACCCAACGCGGTCGAGGCAGGGAAGACGGTGACGTCGAACGTCAGCTCATCGGCGGCCGTCGCGATGGGCGTCGTCGTGGTGGCGACCGTTGTCGTGCCCAGCGCGTCGTTGGTGAGGGTGACGAGTCCGCTCACTGCCCCGCTCGAGAAGGTCACGTCATAGGTGCCCGCGATAGCGTTGGCCGTCGCGGCGACCTGTGCGGTTCCATCGCTTCCGGTGACGACGTTGGCGGCGACGGTGCATGAGGCGCCGGTGGCTGGCGCGGCAATGTTCACGCTCGTCCCCGGAACGCGGTTGCCGTAGGTGTCGGCCGTAGCGACGCTGAGCGGTGAAGGGAACGCCCCGCCAACCGTGGTGGTTTGCGCGGCGCTCGTCGCCAGGGCGGCGAAGGCGGCGGGCGCCACGTCGAAGGTCGCCGACGTCTCGGACAATGTGCCCACGGTGGCGACCAGCGCGTAGCTCCCCGCGCGCTCGAGGATGAGCGACGTGAAGGTCGCCTCACCGCTCGCCGTGCCGGCGGTCGTGGTACTCGACGGGGCGAGGGAGCCAGGCCCGACCGCTGACATCGTCATTGGGGCGGCACCCGGGGCGACATTGCCGAAGCTGTCGACGACTTGGACGACCACGGCCGGAGCAAGCGCGACGCCTGCGGTGGTGTCGCCGGGTTGATTGGCGAAGGAGAGGGCGGCGGGGGCTCCGGGGAGATTCGCGAGGGCAAGGTCATCGCTGACGCCTGCGCAGCTCGCTTGGATGGTGTAAGCCCCGCTCGCGGTGTTCGCCGTAGCGGACACGGTTGCGACGCCGGTAGCGGAGCTCGTGGCGCTTGCGGCCGAGAACGATGCCGAGGCACCGCTTGCTGGCGCATCGAAGCTCACGTTGCAGCCAACCACGGGCGAGCCGATGAAGGTGCGCACGACGGCCTCGATCGGATCCGGGAAACCGGTGTCGACGACGGTTTCGACCGTGGATGCCGAGACGGACACCGTGCCGGTGCCGCCCCATACGTCGTTGGTGTCCGACGTCGTTGCTCCCGCGTGGGATGCGCTATTGCCGCTGAACGTACAACCGCCCGTGCATGTCAGGGTCGCGCCGCCGAGCAGGAAGATGGCGCCGCCTTTGCCTTGACCCGCGGTGCCTGGATGGCTGCCAACGCTCGCGTTGCCGCCGACCGCGGTGTTGTTGGTGAAGGTCACGCTGTCGAGCGTGACGGTGCCACTGCGCACGAAGAGGGCGCCACCAAGGCCCGCGCCTCCGCCACCACCGGCGACGCTGCCTCCGCCGCCGCCGCCGACACCACCGGCTCCGGCGAAGGTTCCGCCTGGCCCCGCGCTGCCCAAGATAGCAGCGCCACCACCGCCGCCGTAGCCGCCGCTGCCGCCATTGAAAAATCCACCGCCACCACCACCGCCGAAGCCGCCCGCGCCGCTTGCGAAGATGCGCCCACCGGCGCCTCCGTAGTCACCGCCGCTGCCGCCCTCGGATCCTGAGGGGACCACGCCTGCGCCGTTGCCGTGGCCGCCGCCGCCGCCGCCGAACCCACCGTTCGCGTCGCTGGTGCTCGCACCACCACCGCCACCCGCGCCGCCGAAGCCGCCAGTAGCCGGTCGGCCATCGGCGCCGCCATCGGGCCCGGCCGCGCCGGCGCTGCCACCGCCGCCGCCGCTGCCCGTGCCGCTGCCACCGATCCCCGTTCCAGTTGCACCGTTTCCACCGTTGCCCGAGCGGTAGCCACCACCGCCGCCGCCACCCGCTCCTCCCGAGTACGCGCCGCCATCGCCACCGTTGCCGCCGAGGCCGCCGCCACCACCACCGGCAGAGGCATCCCCATTGCCGCCGCGACCACCGGCTCCTCCTCCACCGCCACCCCCTCCATTCGAGTTGGTGCCGTTGCCGCCGTTGCCCCCGAGGGCCAGGTTGTTTGCGCAATCGATGTTGGTGAGCGAGACGTTGCCGCCGTGCACCAAGACGGCTCCACCCATCCCCGCACCTCCACCGCCTCCGAATGCGCCGGTGCCGCCGTTGCCACCCGCGGCTCGACCATTCTGCAGCCGCATGTTGAAGAGGGCGACCGTCCCCGAGCGCACGAAGAAGATGCGGTGACTGCTGGCACCGCTGATGGTGACGCCGGCACCCTCGATCGTCAGGTTCGAATCGATCGGCGGTAGCGGGCCGGCGAGAGTGATGGTCGTGCTGGGTGGCAGGTTGGCCTGGATGACGTCGTCACCAGCGCTTGCGTTCGCGGCCAAGATGGCGGCGCGGAGCTCACCGGCGGCCCCGTTGGGGAGGGTATCGGTGGCAGCCGTGACCGGGAAGACCGTGGCGAAAGCCGTGGACGCAACGAACGAAGAGAGCAGGACGAACGCGGGGAGACGCATCCCGCGAGTCTACGACGACACCGAGATCGATGCTCGACTTCTCTGGACGGCCAGGTCGCGCCGGCCGTCGCTGGTAACGCTTGGTCCAGTGTCCGCTACTGCGGAAGGTCTCTCGACCACTCAGCCACAACGGCGAGCGAATATTACGAGGGAGAAGAGAGGCGCGAACGGGATTCGACTCCTACGCTGCGATTGGCCGCGCTAGCGACGGTGACGCCAAGGATGAAGTTGCTGTCTGCCGTCTTGTTCTCGCGGCGAATCAGATCGAGGACGAGGTCTCTCAAGTCGCCGTTGATCTGCGCGTCCTCGGATCGTGGCTCCCCCTGCGCGTGCACGTACGGCGCAGCTCCCTCGTCTCGCAGGGTGCGTGTCAAGCGCGATGGCAAAAAGTTTTGGCTGTCGTGCAGACAACTACTGCCTAGCGTGTCGAAGAAAATGAACGTACCGAGGATCGGACGACCGCTCTCGGGTGCTAGGCCTGTCGCCCCACCGCGACGAATGCCGATTTGGATGCTCGTTTGCTTGCCGTCGACGCCAGTGAAGGCGACATCGAAGCGCTGGCTGCGACGCTCGTCATTCCTCTCGGTCAAATACTTGACCGAGATGTCGGCATCGCCGCGGTCGAGGGCTGCACGCAGGCCGGCAAGGCTGTCTTGCAGCGTTTTGGTAACGATGGCAGCGCGCTTTTCGGGTGTGTAGTCGCTCAAGCGTGCAGCTGTCTTGTCCGCCGTCGTGAACACCTTCGACGGTACCATGAGCGTTCCGGACAGTATGTCGCCGATTGGCAGCGCGCTCAGAGCTGGTGCAAAGAGCGGCTTTTCGGCGATGTCGAGATTGGCACGCGTCGTAGCGCGCGTCGACGCGTTCGCTCCAGCGGCCATGGCATCGGCGCCTGGAGCGTGCATTGCAACCTTCGAGAGCAAGTCGATGCAGCGGCGATCGACGTTGATCGACAGCGTGAGACCGCCACCGATGTAGCCGAAGCGCTCTTTCTGCAGCGCGATCTTGCCGTCGGCGACTTCGAGGAGAAGCTCACGTGCTTTCGCCGCGGCTTCGGCACTCACCGGCGTCGATGATCGACCGTCTTCGGCAGCTGCTTTTGCCGCATCGGGGTGCTCGGCTTCGAATGTGGTGAAGGCGCGGCCCAGAGCGGTCTGCGGCGCTACGGTCTGGAACTCGCGGTAAGGAAGGGGGTCGGCGCCGATCTGCATATAAGTCTCACCATCGTAGTCAACGTTACGAGGCTTTATCGGCGGGGAGCCCAGATTGTTGCGTCACTGGCGCGCGGTGCGCACCCACTGCTTCTGGCTCTTCGAGACGCGGGCGAAGGTGTGCGGCATAGATAGAGCGCGAGCGAGGCCCAGCCGACGAGCCAGAGATTCACCCATGGCCGGCGCGGCGACATCGTCGGCATGCACGATGAGCCCCAATGGGCGGCGCTCTGCGAAGAGGTCGCGAAGCCCAAGATCTCGATGCGCGACGACAACGTGATTGGGTTGCCCAGGCCGCCTTTGGTACAGTGTCCGCTACTGCGGAATCGACTTCCTGGAAACCTCGGCAAATACAGGCGAGTTTGAGGAGAGAAAAGAGAGGCGCGAACGGGATTCGAAATCGTCCCGCCGATTCGGGTGAAAAGGGGTTGAGCACGGTTTCAGCCCGAGAATTCAGCCCCGTAGCCACTTCGTCCGAACCCCCGAGCGCCGCCAATGCCGGTGAAGCGGGGTTTCGCTGTACCAAATGTACCAAGGACGTCGCCGACCGGGCGCGCGTGGCGTTGGAGCGCCTTCGCGCCTGGGATCCGTCGGTCGCGATGGCCCTACTTGCCGAGCTTGCCGCCGACGACTGACGCCGAGCGGGCAGGGGTGCGCTCGACCGTCGCCGTTCTCGACGTTTTCAACGCGGCCCCGCGCCGCACGGAGTGATGAATGTATCGGATTGATTCTCTCGGCTTCTTGGTCAACGCGAACGGCGTCGGCAAGAACGGCTTTTCGGACGGTGACGCCGCCGCTGGCGTGCGCGGCACTGAGCTTGAAGACGCATGGCTCAACGAGCTTCAGGAAGAGCTTGCGAACGTCGTCGAAGCGACGGGCGTTCCGCTCGCAAAGCTCAACCGCTCCCAGCTATCCGACGCGGTTCGCCGGCTCATGCTTCCGCTCGCTCTTTCGAA
This sequence comes from uncultured Bdellovibrionales bacterium, assembly GCA_964484195.1. Classification (GTDB taxonomy): domain Bacteria; phylum Myxococcota; class XYA12-FULL-58-9; order XYA12-FULL-58-9; family JALHOP01; genus JALHOP01. Next base: position 47,192 of record CAZAER010000001.1, read on the forward strand.
TTGGGCCGGGCTCGCCGTGTGGACCGGCTCACCGGGTCTCATCCAAGAAGTGTTCTGGAAGCGCGCGAACGGACGCATCATCGCCGCGTCGCAAGGCGGCGCGTCGGGTGAGCTGAAGACCAGCGACGACGGCGGCAACACGTGGACGACGCGCACGAAGCCCAACACGAACACGATGGGCGCTTTCGCGGACAACGGCTCGAACATCATCATCGCCCCTGGTCAGACGAACGGGAGCAACTTCCGCTCGGTCGACGGCGGCAACACGTGGACGTTTCAAGCGCTCACGGGGGCGCCCGCCGCTGTCGCGGGCTGTCACGTGTGGGTGCCAACGCTGAACTTGTTCGTCGCGTACTTCAACAACAACACCGTGTACACGTCGCCCGACGGCATCACGTGGACGCTCGCCTACAGCGTCGGCGGCGGTCAGTTCATCAACAAGATGATTTGGACCGGGCAAGCGATCATCGGGATCGGCACCGTCGGAAGCGGTGCGATCTGGCGGTCGACGAACGGCACGACCTGGACGCGCCCAACGTTCACCGTCCCGACATCCGCCGTCGTGTCGAACACCGTCTTACGAAACATCGCGGTCAACACGACATCGGGCCGGGTCATCGCCGTCGGTTACGACGGTGGGACCCCGTCGAGCGGCGTCGTAACCATCTCGAACGACCATGGTCTCACGTGGTCGCCGACTACGCCGATGGGCGGCGGGCTCAACAACTTGAACCAAAGCAACGGGCCGCTTCCGGGCGTCAGCACGCGTTACGCGGGCGGGATTTGCTGCGACCCGCTCACGCGCGAGTGGGTCATGATGTTCGACGGCGGGAACATTCTCACGTCGAACGACGACGGCGAGTCGTGGCACCGCCGCTATCAGGGGGTCGGCACTCTCAACGCCCCGGGTGGCACGGGCCAGCAAATCGATTCGGTGATGAGCCGACGCGTGCTCGTTGGAATGGTCGCGGGCGCGGGCACGAACGTCCTTGCGTCGATGCTCAATCGAAGCTGACGTGTCCGCGATGGCGGGCGCGCATCATCGAACACGACCGCCGTCGATTTCTGGTGACAGCTAAACACGCGTTCAGTATGCCGGTCAAGTGGACGTTTGCCGCCTATGCAATCACCCCATCGGACCGGGTCAGAAGACGTGGCGACTCGGCACCGATGTCGAGCACGTCGATTGCGGCGACGGCGCGCCGCCGATTGAGGTCTACATCACCACGCTTCGCGCGGCGGTGCGTGGGCTCAACGGCGTGCGCTCCGACCTCGTGCGGCTCGGGCAAGAGATCATGGCCAATCACCTGCACCGCAAGGCGAACGGTCGACCGCCGAACTTCGACGCGCATCTTCGCAACGCCGCCGAGCGCTTGCGCGCGGTCGTGGCTCTACTAGCCGCGCCAAAATCCAAGGAGCCTAAGCAGTAGCTTCGGCCAATCCTTCAGCAACGAGTGCAACGCCTTCTGTTGCCACGTGCGACAACGTTCGATGGCGACCGACGTGTGCTCGTCGGCGATGAAGGTGACGTCGCTGCCGATGGCATCGAGTCGCTTGTTCAACGACGATTGCGCATCGAGTCGGTATTGGGCGGCGCGCTTTCGTATTGCGTCGCGACGCGCGCGCACGACTTCGCGCGGTAGCACGTCGGCGTCGAAGGTGACCGCCCGTCCGCGTGTCTTGAAGCCGCGCGTGTCGATGTGCAGAACCCACGCTTCGAGCGCAGCGTGAACGCGAGTGTCGTCGTCGTGAGCGCGAGCTAGCGCGGGCCACGGATCCGACTCGGCAAAATCGCGCGAAGCGACGCACGCGGTGAGCACGTCGTCCGCGTTCAAGCCATACGGCGCTCCCTTCTCGGCGCACCGCGCCCGGAATTCGTGCATAGGCATCTTTCGCCGCGCGAGCCACGCTTCAAACTCGCGTTGCTTCGTCTCCAACGCTTCGACGTCGATGTCGAATACGGGCTCCCATCCCGAGCCGTCCACGCCGTCGAACTGTCTGAGCGAGACACTTTTCACGTACGGTTGGTTCCACCATGGCAGGTCGATCGTCTCGTCGTGCTGGTCGTTCATGGGGCGCCTCCGTTGTGCGCAATGCTAGCTGTCGTGTCTGACAACTTCGGATGCGCACGTCGCAAAATGAGACACGCTAGCGACGCCGAAGAAGTCGGTCGACCTCGTGCTCGATGGTGGCAAGACGGATCCGCGCTCGGTTGGCGGCGTCGTGAACCTCTGGATCTTGCGAGGTTTTCATCGCACGTCGGTATTGTTGGTAAGCGCGCTGTGCGGCGAGCAATTCGGCGGCGAGTCTCGAACGTTCATCATCCATGCGAAGCGCTTTGCGAACGACATGCCGTCGGCGCGACGCAAGGGATTGAACAGCGGTTCATCGGACGTCTGTTCTTGCCGTACGCATACGCGTTAGCGAAGCGTTGAACATTCACGCGCGGTTCGGTAAGCCGCAATAGCGGGTCGCGTCCGTCGTGCGCGTTCCGCGTCCCCCATCCCTTGAGGCAACGTGGCCAACAATGACCGGCTGAGTCAGCTCAAAGAGCTGTTCGAGCATCTGCAGGTGCGTAAGCTGTACACGCGCACTCGCGAATGGCTCAAAGAGCGCGACATCAAGCCCGCCCCGGGGTGGGCGAAAATTCAGAAGGCGTTTGAGGACCGACGGGGCGAGAAGGATTTCGCTCAGCTCGTCGACGACTTCGAGTCGTTCGTTCGTGAAGCGGTGCTCGTCAGTTACAAGCGCGTCTACGTTCTGTCGGAGCCGATTCCCGAAGCGTTCAAGCTCATGCCGAAGCTCGCGGAAGGAATTCGACGAGACTACTTGAGCGCTGACGTTCCAAAACGCGAACAGAAGGACACGTCGTTCGCGCTAGAGACGCGCCAAGTTGGCAAGGCGAAGGTGACAACCTTCATCACCACGCGACCCGTTCGCCAGAATCAAGAGATCGACGAATCAAACCTCAGCGAGGACGCGCGCAAACGCTATAGCGGAGCTAAGATCGTCGCTCGTTACGAGATCGACCTTCGGTGCTACGACCACGTCGTCGAAGTCGGCGGTCAAACGATGCTGCTCATCGACGCTCCCGACGGGGTCGACGGTCCGACGTTGCAACGCGACGAAGAGAACTACATCGCGGCGATCTGCACCCAGCAAGAGGAACCCGCGACGGCTAGCGTGTTCGTGGATCTGTTCCCCGCGATCGCAGCGTTGTGGAAAGACGACAGCGAAGGGATCGTCAACTCCTTGGAATTCGTCTCGAACCATCGAGCGCAGATTCGCGGCAAATTCGCGATCTCGTCCAACGAGAACTACAGAAACCAGCCGTTCCAAGTCGCCGGGCAGAAGGACAAAGAGGTTCAAGTCGAGTGCTACCGGATCGCGGTGAAGTGGCCGAATCGCGCGGGTGAGCCCATCGTGGTTTTGCCCGGCAAGGCGCACATGGCGATCGCGGTGACGGCCGACACTCCGGGAAAGCGACAAGCGCTTCTTCGAATGGAATTCCCGCAGTATACTGCTTGGGACAATTTCCTTTTCGCGTTAGAGCGGGTGCGCGCGCACCTGCCGGCCCCGGTTGACGAAGAAGAGGACGAAGCGCTTGAACGTTGACGAGCTAAAAGCTCGCGCTCATCACATGCGCCCGAACCTGCCAACGGGGCCGGTGCTCGACTTCCTTATCGCGGACTACACTGGTCGCGGTCACATCTACTCGCCCGCGAAAATCGCCGCGAAGGTTCACGCGGACGAAAGCGACGTGCTCGCGACGCTACTGCTCCTGACCGACGAGCCGCTTGGGGCACTTCGCGGGCAATGGGTCTTCTACGGCGACGATGATGAAGAATTCGATCTCGACCCCGAAGACGTTGCGACCGCTATAAGAGACGAAGAATTTTATCACCCGCTTTCCGGGGCGCGGATCTATAGCTTTCAGCAATCGATCGGCTTGCACTATGAGCCCACCGCCGCGTTCGAAGATGCGGTGCGGCGCCGACGCGAGGGTGTCCGATGACTGGCACCAAGCGCAGCAAGAAGCCGTCGAAAGCGGAAATGACACCGCTCAAAAAGGTCATGGCGCTCGGGTCGAAAGAGATGCTGAAGCGCACGCCGAAGGAGTGGGGAAAGCTCTTCATTCGTGACCTCGCGACCGAAGGCGCGGGCAAGCTGGAGAACGAAAGCATCGCCCATCGTGATACGAGCGAAGACGGTCTGTCGTACGCGTTGCTCGGCTTGCTTCAGTCGACGTATTCGACCGCGTCACGCGAGACGGACAACAATGGGCACGTCGACATCGTGTTGAAGCATCCGATGGCGCTCGCGAACGTCGTTCTTGGCGAAGCGAAGATTTACGACAGTCGCGGGCTCAAGTGGTACGGCGAAGGGCTCACGAAGCTAGTCGGCAAGTACAACGCGGGGCGCAACGAAGTGGCGCTCATGATCGGCTATTGCCGGCGCGCCAAGATGTACGAGGAAATCGAAGACGTCAAAAAGGCCATGACGAAACAGCGCACCGCCGATTTCGTCCGCCATCGCGACAATAGCGTTGCCGACCTCACGGGCCAGAAGAACGTTTTCGTCACCGAGCACAAGAGCGCTGGAACGACGCTCACCGTCGTTCACGTCTGGGTGAACATGTATTCGCCACTCGACAAGACGTTATTGAACAAGACCACCAAGGCGAAGACGAGCGCGGCGAGCGCGAAGACGTCGAAGGCGAAGGTTGCGAAGAAAGCGCCGAAGAAGCGGCGCGCCTCAAGCGACGGATCGTTCGTCATCACAATCTACGCGCGTAGACCGAGCTCGATGTTCACAAGTCGGACACGCGTGCGCGGTCCGTCGCGAATCGTCGTCGCAACTTTCCGAGCCGAGCGCGGGATTCCGTCGGCGGCTTAGCGGCCGGCGCGGCTCCCTAGGCACCCTCAATGGCAAAGAAGCATTTCAAGTCGGCCGACGATTTCGTCGCCTATTGGGGCGCGAAGCTCGAAGTCATGAACGAGAGCTTCTGGGATCTCTTGAGCAAGCGGGCGACGTTCAGGCGGCTCGGCGACATCTGGCGCGCGAACCCCGCGCTTCACCGCCCGTCGCTCATTTTTTCGTTCATCAATGACACGTACGCGACGCACTTGCTCGTGACGCTGCGACGCATTGTCGACAATAGCGGAAACGTTGTGTCGTTGCGCAAGTTGATCGACGCGGTGGCGGTACATCGTTCGCTACTCACACGCGATTGGTACGTCGATAAGTACGACGGATGGCACAAGCCCACGGCGAACGATTTCTTTTCGACGTTCGCGGGGGAAGGCGACCGCGTCTCGTTTGAACTAGTGAATGCGGATGCGCGTGCGCTTCAGGACGCGGCGAAGCGGGTCGTCGACTACGCGAACGACTACGTCGCGCACCAATCCGCGAACCCCGGGGACGCAAACTTGCTGACCCGAGACGTCAACGATGCGATCGACAACGTGTGGTCGATGTATCGGCGCTATCACTCGTTCATCCGTCGCGCGGACATTGCCGCCGAGCCACCGATCGACCTGACCGATTGGGGCGTGCTGCGCATTCCATGGATTCGCTAACGGCGACGCTATTGCGGATCAACTTTGGCGAGCGCCGTCACGATCATGAGCTGCGCACATCCCGGACATCGAGTCGCCTGCACCCACGACGGGAGCTGAAAGACGCGTCCGCACTTCGGATCCGGGCAACGAACGTTCGGGCTGATCTTCATGGGTTCCCCCGGCTCGAAGACTTCGAGCAACACGCCCAACGGTAAGGTAACGCACAAAATGTGTCCATGATGATTGGGGAACCGCGTACGCGGCGTGAGCGGGGCGTTTTGAGCGGGCTTACGGCGCGGCGCAAGGCTTCATGATCTCGCAACATCCTTCGGTTCTTGGGTCCGCTATACCGTCGGGATGCGAACCGTCGTGTGTGTTGCGGCGTTGTGCGTGATGGCCGGGTGCGGCGCTCAAGAACCCGACTTCTCGGAGCTGTACGCGGGGCCGCGCGGCGTGCGGTTCAACGACTACTCCGACAAGCTCGTGTACGAGTCGGCGACGTGGCTCGTGACCGACGCGCTTCTTCGCGTGTACGACGCGCCGCCGTTCGACGACCTGGTCGTCGTGGTCGGTGATGGTGACGTCGGCGACTATCGCGACGGCTTCATCGAGGTCGGCGGGCGCGATGCGTGCGAACGCTTCGTGAGCTTCGCGCACAATGCGGCGCACCTGACGCGCGAGCTTGTCGAAGGTGACCCGGACGCGGGGCACACCGATACGCGACTCTTCGGTGAGCCCGACAGCGTCGAGAACGCACCGCGCAACTTGTTGTGCCCCGACCCACGGTACGAGCCGAAGGACTAGTCGACGCTTCGCTTCGCGGTCCACATCGCCACCGCTACAGCGACGACCATTCCGACGACGATGCTCGGAGTGAGCGCGCGTTCGTCCACCCAATCGGCGCTTATCCCGATGACGGTCAGCACGGGGAGCACGATGCCAGCGACGAAGCCTACGGTCCCGCTGCGCAACGGGCGGCGCACTAGGCGACCTCGTTGGCGCTCGACGCCAAGATGCGACGCACCATCCCGCGCGTCACGCCGAGCCGACGAGCAATGCCCGCCTGACTCATGCGCTCACCAGCAAGGCGCCGCACTTCGGCGACGTGGGCATCACGTGTACGCGGTCGACCGAGCTTCGTTCCCCGGGCGCGGGCGGCGGCAAGCCCGTCGATCACGCGCGACCTCAAGACATCGCGCTCGAAGTCAGCGAACACCGACAACATGCCGGCGAGTGCCCGGCCGCTTGGCGTGGTGAGGTCGAGTGCTTCGGTTGCGCTCGCGAACGCCACGCCGATATGTCGAAGGTCGTCGATGGTGGTGACGAGGTCGGCCACGCTGCGACCCCATCGATCCAAACGAAGCACCGCAATCACGTCGACCTTCCGTCGGCGGGCGGCGGCGAGAAGTTCTTCGCGCTTGGGGCGGTGGGCGGCACCCGAGCCAACTTCGGCGACGCGCATGGTGACGACCCATCCGCGCTTGGCGGCGTAGTCTTCTAGAGCGGACATCTGTGCGGGGAGCGTCTGTTGCTCGGCGGTCGACACACGGCAGTAGAGCGCCGCCCGTAGTGGCGAACCGGTGTGATCGAAAACCTTCGGTGGGGTGGGGGTTCGCGAGCGCGTCTTTACGCGGGTTTGCCGACGTCGTGTTGCCATGATCGAAATCTAAAGTTTTCGGTCACGCTTTACAATGGTCACGGGGCCGCGAAAGCGGACGATTGAACGAAGCGAGAAGGTGACTTTTCACGCCAACAACTTCGCGACGAGAAGCGCACGCATTCAACGATCCGCGTGGTTCTGACGCGTAATCCGACCGTTGGGCGACACGTCTCTTCTTGGGGGAAAGCCTGCCGGGCGAATGAAAATACACTGAATATATTTACGACGCGGGCCCGTGATGACGCGGTTTTGCGCGACTCGGCGGCGGAAGCGCGAAATCGACCACGGCGGCGAAAAGTGGTTCTGGCAACGATCCGCCAGAACCGATCTCAGAACCGTTCTGGGATCGGTTCTAACCCCCGTTCTGACGCGGTAGAACCACTCAGAACGGGCCGCGCCGCCCACCGGTTCCCGCCGTTCCGCCCCCTTATAGGGGCGGGAACGGGAACGGGAACGGACGATGTTGGGAGAATGGATAGATCAACACCCCCATCATCATCATGTTGCCCCTCAGCGCGTGGTGCGGCGTGCTCGGCGGCGACGTTTGATGCGCGGCACGTCATGCCTCACGAGCCACACGTCGAGAGCGTCGACCAGTTCGTTCGTCGCATGGCGAAGGGCTGAGCGCATGGTCCCCGCCGTCACGCCATCTTGATCAGGGTTCCCGGTCTCGCGAAGCCAGTCGCTTGCAACACCGTCACGCCATTCGCTGAACGTCCGGCTCTTACCGGAACGCTTGGCGGTCATCGCGAACGACGCGGCAACGACTTGCACGGGCGTCACTCGCAGCCTTCGAGCGGCGGCGATCTCGGGAGCGTGACCGGCCGCGATAGCGACACGTTTGAGGTCGGCGCGTGTTGCCTTCGGATACAATGCGCGCGTTTCGGTCTCGATGGCGCTCGTGTCGTGCGTGACCTTCGAAGGCTTGGCGCGCGGTCGCAACGGTAGACGTCGACGAAGGTCCTTCCCAGACATCAGCGCCGCGCCGACGAGCACCGTGTCTTCGTCAGCGGCGACTAGCTCGGCGAGGTCGACGTCGAGAGCCCACAGCACGGCGAGCACGTCCGCGACCGATAGCGCCTTGCCGCCGCGACCGACGCCTTTGCGAGCAGCGCGTTCGACCGCGATAACGGTCGATTCGGTCCAATCCGCGCCGACGTCGCGAAGCATTGCGGCAAGCTCGCCCTGGCTTAGGCCGCGCGACACTCGGAGCGCGCGAAGACCTCGCGCGAGCACCTGATCAAGCGGGAGCGCCATCGCGGCCAACAAGTACAACGGTTTTTAACGCTGCACAACGCGTCAGATTGACAAAGAAAAAATCGTTGTCGCCGTCGTTGACTGCGTCCGTTGTGTTCAAGCACCGTTTGAGCACATGGCAATCGACAGGTCGACAAAATCGCCGCTTCGACGCACCCGTGAGGGGCGTGGCTTCTCGCTATCCGAGCTTGGCGACCTGTGCGGTTTGACGCCCGCCGCGTTGTCGCGCATCGAGCGCGGGAGCCGTCGACCACTTCCGAAGACCAAGGTTCGGATCGCCCGCGCACTTGGTGTTCGCGTCTCGAAACTCTTTTCAAATAAGCAGCAAGATGCGAAGCGCGCATAGGCCGAAGCGCGGCGCGCGCAATAGCGGACGCGGCGAGCCCATTGAGGTCACGCGTGCATACGCGCACCTTGAGCCGCGCGGCATTGTAGGTCACACGCTCGAAGAGCTGTGCATCACCGCGTGTAGCGAGTCGATGACCGCAAGGCTCTTCAATCAAGCCGTCACGTCCCTGTGCTTCCAATACCTGACGATCCATCGCGAGCTACGCGAGATCCTGACCTACCGCTGGCGCTTCACCGCCGACATCCGGGGCAGCTTCGGTGCGGTGAGCACGCGCCGTTTCACGCAAATGAAGGGCGCAATTCCCGCCGCGTACTTCGCCGCGTCGATCGATTGGCCGCACGTCATCGCGCGCAACGCCGCACTGCTGATTACCGAGGGGGAAGCGAAGGCCATCGCGACGTGTCTCGTCGGGGTGCCGACAATCGCGCTCGGTGGCGTCGACAACTTCCGGTCGCGTGCGCGCGGTTGGGATCTGTTGCCCGAGCTTGAAAAGATCCCGTGGCGCAATCGCCGCGTCTTCATCGTGTTCGATAGCGACGCGGCGACGAACCCCAACGTCCGCGCCGCCGAACGAACCCTCGCGAACGAACTTTCGTGGCGCGGTGCGCGCGTCGACATCACGCGTCTGCCGGAGCTGACCCATGGCTAAGGGGAAGGCGACGAAGAACGAGCTTGGCACTGTCGCCAAGAACGGCGGTCGTGACGGCGTCGTACACGCGTTGAAAGCGCACTCCACGCGTCATCGTCCATCCGCTCGAAGACCGAAGCCGCCGAAGCTCGAAGTCGTTCAAGACGAAATCGACATTGAGTCCGCTATGTCTGGCAACGTCATTCGATCGGCCGCTGAGCTTCTTGAAGAGTGGGACCGGCTCGACGGCATGGTGTTGATTCCGAGCGGCTTGAAGCGGCTCGATGGCTTCGTCGGCGGCGGGTTCCCGGGCTCACAAGTGGCCGCGATCAACGGGCCACCGGGAAGCGGCAAGAGCGACATGGCGCGCCACATCGTCGCAGCAGCGGCGGCGGGTGGGCACGCTGCGCTGTTCGTCGACCGCGAATCGGGCGCGCGCGTCATCGCGCTGCGAAACTTGGCCCAACGAGCCGGTTTGTCGACTGAACAGCTCACCGGCCAGGCGCCGATGAGTGCCGCCGACGAACGCGCGTTGAAGAAAGCTCGCGCCGAGTTTCAAGCGCTCGGTGTCGACTACATCACCGACCCCGGCAACCTCGACGATCTGTTCGCGAAGGTGAAGCAATGGGTCGAAGACAACAGCGAGCCGAAGCCGCCGATCGTCATTTTCGATTCTGCGCAACGCATGGCCCAAGGATCGACGGAGAACGATCAGCGTTTGCGGGTACAGGCGGTCGCGTACGGCGCCGAACAGCTTGCTCAAACGACTGGGTGCGCCGTCGTGCTCGTGAGCGAGCAGAAGCGCGGCGCGAGTAAGGGGCCCGGCATGGAAGCGAGCGCCGAGACTCGCGCGCTCGAATATACCGCGTCGTTGTTGCTGCGCCTTGAACCGTTGACCGATGCGCGCGGCACGCCGTCGCTCACTCGTCGCGTTCACATGCACGTCGACAAGAACCGCTTGGGCCCGACCGGCAAGGCGCCGTTCGATCTCGAATTTTACGCGCCTTGGAGTCTTCGCGAGGTCGACAGCACGCGAATCAGCGGCGCCGACAAAGTCGGCATCGACGAGAAGATTTTCGAGCGCATCCGCGAGCATGGGCCGCAATCGCGCACGCAACTGCGCAAGAAGCTCGGCGTCAGCACCACCGTCGCGGGTCTTCGTATCGACGCGCTCATCGCGAACGGGATCCTTCGCCGTCGCGACGGCTCTTCGAAGATCGAGCTCGCTCCCGACTCGAAGGGGCCGAAGTTTTGAATCACCGAGCAATGAACCCAACGGAGTACGTAATGCAGACTGCCAAGAGTGAAGCCGACGTTTTCGACGACGCGCGCAAGTCGAACGACGCTCAATACCAAGCTGCCCGCGCCTACGAGCGCGCCATCGCGCAACATGCGGCCGGCGAGCTAAGTCACGATGAGCTTCAGCGCTATCGACGCGCGCACGAAGCGACCGAGAAGCTACACACGCAAAAGAGCGCCGTGCTTTCCGCCGCCGTTCGGTCGGCTAGCACCACGCACGCGGCTCTTGCGGCAAAGGTCGACGAGACCGCGCGCCGCGTCGCGGAAGAACAAGCCGAGTACGCGTCGCTTCAGAGTCACCGACGCGTGACCAAGGCGAAGCGTGACCACTTGGCGGAACAACAACCGCGCGTCGCGCGCGAGCACATGAACGCGCGCCGTGCCCAGATTGGTGCGGGCATCATCGTCGAGCCCGCAAGCGATCCACGTGTTGCGCTCGAAGCTGAGCTTCGCCGGCTCGATGACGAGCTTCAGGTCACCGACGCCGCCATCGCCGCGTCGAACGCTGACCACGCGGTCGCGGTGAAGGCGAACGAAGCCGCTGTGCGGGCCTTCGTCAACGCCATCGAGCGCGGCGCTTGGGAAAAGGCGTGCGACATCGTCAGGCAGCTCGACGGGGTGATCGAAGAGATCGTCGCGTGCCGCCAGTTCGTTAGCCTAGGCGAGTCGGATGCGACCCGATGGGCAGCGCTTCAACAGGGCGCGCGCTTGGTCGCGACCGATGTCGGGCTTAGGTTCTCGAAGGACCGTCCGGCCGTTGCCGTGCCGAACCGCGACGCCTTCTTGGCGGCGAAGCTCGCGGGTGCGCGATGAAGCACGCACTCGGTGTCGGCATGCGACGCGGCGAGGTTGCGACGTGCAACGACGTCCGGACGACAGACTTGGTCGCCGACTTCGTCGGGCGTTGCCGCGCCATCTTCGGCGACCGCGTTCGCGAGCTGCCGGATCACAGCATGGCTTGGGATGTCGGCAGCGAGTTCGCTTGGGTGCAACTCATGGGACCGGCGACCGTCGCCGCCGAGCCGTCCGTTCGCATTCAGTTTCTAGAGCCCGCCGCGCTCAAGGCAACCACTCGCACCATCCCCGTCGCGCGGCTCGACGAGTTTCTTCGGGAGCTAAGCCAGGTGCGGCCATGACCGACGCGGAAGCCCGCGCCGTCGCGACGAGCGCTCCCATCACCGACACGGTCTTCGCGCCGTGGGCGGTACGAGAGAACGACGTCGCGCGACTCTGTCTTTTGCTGCGGTGGGCACTAGGCCGCCCGCGCTTCGACGATCCGATCCCCAACACACCTGACCGGAGAGTTTCATGAGCTTCAGAGACGCCATCGAGTACACGCAAGACGAAATCGCCAAGATGGCCGGCGTCGATCCGGCGACCGTCGCGAAGTTTGCCGCCGAGCGGCGCGCCGACCAGCAAGCCGCCGCGTCGTTGACCGACGACGAGCGCGGGATCGCGTCGTCGCTCGGGTTGAGCGCAACGGAGTTTGTCGGGCTCCGCGACAAGCTGAAGCCTGAAGAGCGTCGCGTCATGACCACGCGCCATCACGCACGGCTGACGCTCGCGCTCGGTACTGACCAGCGACGGGGCCGCTCATGAGCACTTCCAAGAAGCGCGCGGGTGGGCGAGGTCGAGAGCGAAGCGTCGTGTTGCGGGAACCGCGCTCGGACGCCGACGACGAGCCAACGACTGAAACGCCGAAGCGCTCGACGGTCGCACGTATTACGCGTCAGGCTCGCGTCGCGGCCGGCCGACCGACGGTCATGAAGCCGAAGCTCGTGAAGCGCATCATTGCCGACGTGATGATCGGGTTGAGCTTAGAAGCGGCGTCGCACCGTCAGTACGCTCGCGGCTCTACTGTGAGGGGTTGGCTACAACGCGGGGAAGCGGCGGCCGACGCGCGGGCCCGTGGCGACGTCGTCGAGCCCGACGTCGTCGAGCGCGAGAAACCCTATCTCATGTTCGCTTTAGCGGTACGCCGCGCGGAAGCGGATTTCGAGCGATTGATGATCCGCACGTTACGCAAGGCGGCGAAGGGTCGGTACGAAGCGGCGCTTGCGGTGCTCGAACGCCGCCGTCGCGGATGGGCCAAGTCGACAACGCCGCCAACGTCGACCCCGCCAGCGTCCGCGACGCCGCCCGACAGCTCGCAAGGTTTGTCGCGCAAGGCGCTCGACACGTTCGCCGAACGCGTGGGGCTCAACGCGAACGATGACGACTCGGCGCAGGGAGGTCACTAAGCCATGTCGTCCGCCGCCGCCGCGCTGACCTTGCTCGCGTATCAAAAGCGCGTTCTTCACGACCGTGCGAAGGTGCTCGTCGTCGAGAAGAGCCGGCGCATCGGGATCACGTGGTCGGTTGGATTGCTCGCGGTCATGACGGCGGCGGCGGCCGAAGGTTGCGACGTCTGGTACGTCAACACCAACAAAGACGACACCCAAGAATTCATCCGCGAGTGCGCTGAGCACACGCGCGTGTTGCACGGCGTCGCGCTGTCGGTCGAAGAGCGCGTCATCGTCGACGAGGGTGAACAGCTTCTCACCTATACGATCCGGTTCACCTCGGGGTTTCGCGTCACGGCGCTTTCGTCGCGACCCCGCCGCCTACGCGGCAAGAAGGGTCTGATCATCATCGACGAGTTTGCGTTCAACGACGACGCCGACGAGACGTTGAAAGCAGCGCTTCCGATCATCATGTGGGGCGGACGCGTGCTTATCATCTCGACGCACAACGGGGTCGAGTCGCGCTTCAACAAGCTGTGCGAAGACACCCGCGCGGGACGTCATAGCTACTCGCTTCACCGCATCACCTTCGACGACGCGGTGCGCGACGGTCTCTATCGTCGGATCTGCGACGTGAGCGGGCAGACGTGGTCGGCCGAAGGCGAAGCCCAATGGGTTGCCGAGACGCGCGCCGATTTCGGCGACTACGCGTCCGAAGAGCTTGATTGTGTGCCTAGCCGCTCGGGCGGCACGTACATCCCGCGCGTCATGATCGAACCGTGCATGACGGCGGCGGCGAAGGTTGTCCGCCTCCGCGTACCCGACGACTTTGTGAAGTGGCCCGAGCACTCACGCGTTGCGCACATCGACGAGTTTTGCACGACGGAGCTAAAGCCGCTTCTCGACAAGCTCCCCGACGACAAGCCGCACTTCTTCGGCGAAGACTTTGGGCGGTTGTCCGACCGCACGGTCATCGCGCCCGGATACCTTGGGGCGCAGCTCAAGCGGCACATCCCATTCGCGGTCGAGCTGTCGAACGTTCCCTTCGAGTCGCAGAAACAGATCCTTTTCTACATCGTCGATCGCTTGCCGCGCCTCATGGCCGGCGCGCTCGACGCGACGGGTAACGGTCAGTACCTCGCGGAAGTCGCGGCGCAACGGTACGGCTCGCTCGTTCAACAAGTGTGGCTTTCGGACCCTTGGTACGGCGAGCACCTTCCGCCGTTCAAAGCCGCGTTCGAAGACGATGCGATCGAATTGCCGCTCGACACCGACCATTTGATCGACCTCGGCGCGTTCAAGATGCTCAACGGCACGCCGAAGTTGCCGAAGGCGCGAGTCGCATCCACGACGGGAGCGCCACGCCACGGCGACGCGGGCATCGCCTATGCGCTCGCGTTCTTCGCGTCGCGGCAAGAGGTCGTCGACTACGGATACACGGCCGTCCCCCGCAACGGCATTGCGCACGACCAAGAATCACCGTGGCGACGAGCGTCGTCGCACTACGCTGAAGCGGACGGCAAGATCGGCGCGTCGTGGAAGCGCGGCGGGGGGATTCTGTGAACCACTCGATGTCGACTAGGCGATTTGTGACCGCCGAAACCGTGGAGGCATTTCCTTTGGGCCTTCACGTTGTCGACCTTGGCTGTGTTGGGTCGGCGAGCCTGACACAGCGCGCCCCGTGCGGGGGTCGTGACTCGCGCGGGGCGTCAATTCGAAGTTGCCGGGTCACCACCCCGTACCCGGCGTGCGTCTCACGGTGTTGGCGATGGGTGAGTCAACACCGTGAGCGCACAGGTCCGACTCTGCCGGGGTTTGTCACCTCGGCGCCCCGTGCGCCCATATTTAGCGCCGCTCGGGGCGGACGCCTCACGCGTTTTTCGTTGAGCGCGTGGGGTGCTCTTTCGATTGTCTCGAACGCGGGAGCCGCGCCCGCATGATGTTCGAAGAAGCACTCGCCGCCGTTGTGCGGGATGCGGTTCGACCGCTTCAGGAAGAAGTCGCGCGACTCCGCGAAGAGCTGAAGACGGCGAAGCGCGTCGACGGCCCGAAATATCTGAGCCCCGAGCACGCCGCCGAGATTGCCGACGTCGAGCCCGATACGATCCGCGATTGGGTGAAGGCGGGTCGACTCCCACGCTACGGGGCGGGGCGCGGTGTGCGCGTGAAGCTCGACGACCTCGAAGAGCTTATGCGGCGTGACGGCGGAAGCGACGCCCCGACAGTCGACCTCGATGCCATGGCCGCCAAGATCGTTCGGGGCCGGCGCAAGTAGCGAATTCGGGGCCCGTGCCCCATAAGGTCTAGCAGGAGTAACAACCCATGGGCTCAGTCTTTCCGCGCGGCGCAAAGCTCTGGATCAAATACAAAGACGCGACCGGCGCATGGGTGCCAGCGCCCACCGGTCTCGACGTCGGACAAGAGAAGGCGGCGCGTGCGTTGCTCGCCAAGATCGAAGCGACGGTCAGCAAGGGCGAGCCCGTCGACCTCGGGCCGACGACCGTCGCGAGCTACGCAACGAAGTGGCTCAAAGAGCGCAAGCAACGGGGCATCGCGTCGGCGGTCGACGATGAGAGCCGCTTCAACTGCCACATCGCACCGCGCTTTGGCGCGAGCCGTCTCGAAGATGTGCGCCCCCATCAGGTGCGCGACTTCGTTCGAGCGATGAAAGCAGACGGCAAGCTCGCGGCGCGCACCATTCGCAACGTGTACGCCGTGCTTCACCGTCTCTTCGCGGATGCGCTCGTTGACGAGGTCATCGCGACGAATCCGTGTGTGCTAAAGCGGCACGACCTCCCGAAGCTCGTCGACAAAGATCCGAGCTTCCGCCGTAACGCCGTGTTCACCCGCAACGAGGTCGAATTGATCGTGAGCGACAAGCGGGTGCCGTTCGACCGGCGCGCGTTGTACGCGATCATGTTTCTCGGCGGGCTTCGCTTCGGTGAAGCGGCGGCGTTGCGGTGGCGCGACTACGAAGTCGACGCCGAGCCCCTTGGGCGTCTCAACGTCGCGGCGTCGTACTCGACCCGCTTGAAGCGCGAGAAGACGACGAAGACCGAGCGCTCGCGCCGCGTCCCGGTTCACCCGGCGCTCGCGAAGCTACTCGCCGAATGGAAGCTCAGCGGGTGGCACGCGCAATTCGGTCGTCACGCCACGGCCGACGATCTCATCGTCCCGAGCCGCATCGGGAGCGGCAAGACGACCAACGCGACCGAGCACTTGTTCGGCAAGAATCGCAACGCGTCGACGGGGAAGGCGGCATTCGACGGCGACCTTGAGCGTCTCGACTTGCGCGGTCGCCGCCAGCACGACGCCCGCCGCACCTTCATCAGCCTTTGCCTAGACGACGGCGCCCGGCGCGACCGGCTCGAATGGGTGACCCACGGGCGGCGCGGGGACATCGTCGGAATGTACGACGAACCGCAATGGGCGGCGCTTTGCGAAGAGGTCGCGAAGCTCAAGATCGCGATGCGCGACGACAACGTCATCGAGCTGCCCAAGGCTGCCTTTGGTACAGCGCTTGGTACAGTGTCCGCTACGGCGGAATCGACTCCCTCGAAACATCAGCAATTACAGGCGAGTTTGACGAGGGAAAAGAGAGGCGCGAACGGGATTCGAACCCGTGCATAACGGTTTTGCAGACCGTCCCCTTAGCCACTTGGGTATCGCGCCGGGAGCCGAGGTCTATGCTCGGCCTTGGCGTAGTGTGTCAAGCGCAGGTCACTTGATCTGCACTTCGTCGAGGTACTTTTGCACCGTCTTGCCGTCGGGTTTGACGGGGGCAAGCTTGCCGGCGCCGAGCTTGCCGACGCACTGGCCGGCTTTGAGGCTCGCAGGCTTGATCTTCTTGTTGGAGACGCTGCGCACGCTGACCTCGCCCTCGAGCGCGCAAACCACTTGGCGCTGGGTGTCGCCCCAGAGCGTCGTGCCGCGGACGCCTGCGACGGCGTTCGGCGTCTCGACCTCCACGAAGCTGTCGGCGGGCGTCGTCCACTTGGAGACTTGCATCCAGAAGGCGCCGATGGCGACACGCAACGAGCCGGTGCGCTTGCCGTTCGCGGTCTCGTACTTGACCATGGTGATGGTCGAGCGCGGGCCGAGGGCGAGCACAGAACCGTCGGTGAGCTTCACGCGAATCTTGGTTTTTTCGCCGGTCTGAACGCGATCGCCTGCGAGCACCTGCGTGCCGACGACGGCATCGACCGGGACGGTGTCGCGGAGGATCACGGGCTTGGCCTCGATGGCTTCGACGGTGCCAACGACGGCTGCGCCGGGTTTCGCGGCTGCGTCACTGCCCCCAGCCGCAGGAGCTGCATCGGGGCTTGTGGGCGGTTGTGTGCCCGCGGGCAGGCCTTCGGCGGAGCCGTCACCCTTGTCCGGGATAGCGGTCGCATCGGCTGGCGCCGCTTCCTCCTTGGGTTTCCACTCCCCGTCTGGCTGCTGGTTGTTGCACGACGTGACTGCAACTACGGAGAGAATCGCTACCGCTAGAGCGCGCATGGTGGGGGCCCCTCGAATTTGCTGACATTGGCTATCACGAAGGGGTACGCTGGAACACGCGCCAAGGATCGCTTTGGCGATCGCATGAGCAACCCCGAAGACGAGCCGCTCGGCGGCAAACCCGTGCTTCCGGTGCCTTCCCCAGCGGCGCAGCGACGCGCGCACCCACTCTTCACCCGCTATCTCGCCGAGACACGCTCCGACCCTTCCGCGGAACGCAGTGAAGAAGGGCAAACCGATTGGGCGCCCACGCCGCACGACGAGCCGACGCGCATCGTGCACCGGTCGTCGCTGGTGACGGCCCCGCTGGTGATGGGTGACGACGAAGCGCCGACCCGCGCCCAGCGGGCGTTTCCGACGATGCGCTTCTCGAGTGGCCGGCGATACGACAACATCATGGCTTTCATCCAAGCGATGGCGGGTCCGCTTGAGCAGACCGGGGGCGCGTCGGCGGCGGCCTTCGACGACGGCGAGCCTGACTCGGGGGTGAGCGCGTTGCCCCCGGCGTTCGGCTACGACGAGGACGAGAGCACCCGCGTCGACGCCGACGAGCTCGCGCGCCTCGAAGCGCTGGCGAATCCGGCGCCCCAGGTGCCCGATCGTCCTCCTCCGTTCGCGCCGATGGTCCGGCCTTCACCACCGCCGCGTCGCGGTCCCGAGTCCGTGGACGAGGCATCGCTCGCGTCGATGGTCGATACCAGCATGTTGATCGCGAACCCCGACGGCACCGCCGCCTTCGAGATTGCCTTCGACGACGATGTTTTCCGGAACCTCGCATGCAGCATTACCGTGGGGCCTGCCGGGGTCATCGCGACCTTCCGAGCGTCCGACGTCAACACGCGGCGCCTGCTCGAGGCGGAGGCAGGTAACCTGCGTGTCCGCTTGAGCGAACGCGGCCTCAAGGTCGCCGAGGTTCGCGTCGAGAGCGAATAGCTAGCTCTGGGCTCTAGTTTTGGATCTTGCCCGGATCGTAGCGCCCCATCACCGGACCGGTGACGTCGACCGTGCCGGTGTCGAGATGGATCGTCGAGCCTGCCGCGGTGGTGCGCATGTCTGGGGTGTAGAAGCGAGTCGGGCCTTCGCCGCGGATGACGTGTGCGTCGCCCTGATAGTGCGCCTTACCGCCATGCACGATGCCGCCGCCTTCGTCGGTGACCTTGGTGTCTTCGAAGATCCCCTTGTCGCTATCGAAGTCGAAGGTACCCGTCGGAGAGCGCACCAGGTAGCGTCGCGCTTCCGGCGTCGTCACCGTCAGCTCGGCGTTGGTGAAGTCGTTGACCGTGAGGTCGCCCTCTGAGGTGCTGGCGGTGCCTTCCCAACGGGTGCCGTCGGCGCGCTTCTCGTCGATGCGCACGCCGTGCAGGACGAATTGTTTGGCCGGTGTGGCGTAAGTGTCGGGTGCTGACTCGTTGCACGCGAGCGCCCCCCAGAGTAGCCAGAGGGCGCACATGCCGACTGCATTCGAGCGCCTGGGAGGCGAAGCCGGTCTACGACCGATCATCGACGAGTTCGTCGACCGCATGTTCGACGATGTCATGATTGGCTTCTTCTTTCGCAAGGTCACCAGGAAACACATCAAGGAGCTCGAGTATCAGCACGCCGCGGCGTTTTTCGGCGGGTCAGTCGTTTATCGCGGACGAACCTTGCGCGAGGCCCACAAGGCGCACCCGATCATGGGCGGACAGTTCGCGCGGCGCAAGCGCATTCTCGAAGAGACGATGATTGCGCACGCCGTACCGGAAGACCTGCGCGAGGCGTTGCTCACGCACACCGAGAGCTTGCGTGAGCAGATCACGGGCAACCGCGGCGACGACTGCGACCCCGAAACGGCTCGAGGAAAATCATGAGAAGCATGACCGGTTACGGCTCAGCGCGGGAAGAGGGCGAAAACGTCGTTGCGGAAGTCGAGGTACGCAGCGTCAACGCGCGGTTTTCGAAGGTGAGCATCAAGGCGCCATCGAGCGTTGGCGCCTACGAGAATGATCTCGAAGCGCAAGCACTGAAGGCAGTGAAGCGCGGGAACGTGGCGCTCTCGGTGGCACTACGCGGGCGCGGTGCCGCGACGCCCGTCACCATCAACGAAGACGTCGTGCTCGCCTATCAGGCCGTGTTTCGCCGCTTGGGCCTGCCCGAGACAGGGATTCCGCAGCTGCCGGGCGTGATCGTCAGCAACGCGCCGGAGCGCGCGAATGACGACGAGGTCGGTACGGTCCGCAAGGCGTTGAAACGCGCTCTGGAACAGCTCGTTGCCATGCGTGAGCGCGAAGGTTCTGCTTTGGCGGACGTCCTGGCGAAGAGCGTCGACAAGCTCGCGACACTGCGCGAGCAGGTCGGGGTGCGCATTCCCGTGGTCGTCAACGAGCAGCGCGCGCGCTTGAAGGAGCGTGTCGATACCCTGCTCGCGGGCAGTGGAACCACGCTCGACCCCCAGACGCTGGCGCGCGAGGTTGCGATTCTCGCCGACCGCAGTGACGTCACCGAAGAGCTCGACCGCTTGGCCTCGCACTTCAAACAGGCGCGTGAGCTCTTCGCGTCTGCGGAGCCCATCGGCCGCACTCTCGATTTCGTGGCGCAAGAGATGCTGCGCGAGGTGAATACCATCGGCTCGAAGAGCGTCGATTCGGAGCTGGCTCGATTGGTCATCGAGATGAAGAGCGAGGTCGAGCGCTTCAAGGAACAGGTGGCCAATGTCGAGTAGCTCGGTTTAGAGTGAAACATGCTGTCACTCGTTCTCGCTCTCTCCTTGGGTGTCCAATACGAGGACATTCATCAGCGCTTCACCGTCGACCTGCCTGATCAGTGGCAGCTCGCACCGATGCCGGGTGACACTGGCGGCGTCACGTTCCGCCGCACTCGCGAGCAAGCGCTCGCTATCGTGTCGATTCGCGTGACCGAGGTGAAAAAAATCTCCCTCGACGCGTACGCCAAGAGCATCGTCGCTCAGACCGAAAAGCAAAAGTCGTATCGCCGCCTGGCGGCCGGGATCGACAAGCTCGCCGGAGTGTCAGCCTACCGCCACCGCTACGCCCTCGACATCGACGAAGAGGGCAAGATGAAGAAGACCGCCGAGGATCGCATGGTCGTGATCAACGGCATCGGTTACGTCATCCACGCGGAGAGCCTGGAACAGACGTTCGACAGCTTCGCGATGGACTTCACACACTTCATCGACACGTTCCGCCCGGCCGGCCAGCAGGGCCCGTCCCAGGCCCAACAAACCAACGCCGCCCGCCTCGTGCTCGTCGGCATCTGGCGCATGGAAGACGACCGCAACACCGTCCTCCAACTCAACCCCAACGGCACCATGGCCATGGCCGGCCTCACCGGCATGTACCGCATCGAAGGCACCAAGCTCCTCATGCAAATCGCCGGCGGCCAGTCCGAAACCTTCACCTGGTCCCTCACCGACGACACCCTCACCCTGACCGCCCCCCAACTCGGCAGCGACCCCATCCGTTACAAAAAACAAAAGTAGAACGACCAGGAACCTTCTTGCTTTTTGCGACGCTCGCCGCGATGGGGGGAGGCTTGATGTCGCAGCGCGGCGGCCAGCGTGGTGTCTCCGGGCCACGCGGCAGGGCGCCGGGAGGAGCGCTGTGTCACATGCCTTGGTCGCAGAGAAACGCCGACGAGCGCGGAGTTGGGATATTCCCGCGCGGGCGCGTCAAGCAGGTCTTCTCAGGCGCTGCCTAGGCGGGTTCGCCAACTGGTGTCCATTTTCCTGGGGCGAATGAACCGCTAGGAAACGCCGGCTCACGCAATCTGTCTTCTATTGCGGACAGTCGGAAGCTTCGTTGGAAGTCGTTGTAAGCATCAATGAAGCGGCGGGTCTCGGCCTCGTGTTCTGCTGCCCAGCAGATGACGCGCCTCCGACGTGTCAACCAGGGGGGCCTGGGAACTTCGGTGCGCCGCTCGAGCGGAATCCGTCGAACCCGGCATGCGCCGAGGGCCGGCCTGCCGTTTCTCGTCGCGGTGCCTTCCTCTACGATTTCGTCGACGAGACACTGCACTCTGCGCTGCCGTGTCTCCGCGTCGAGGTAGCGCCACGCCGGGATAGGTGCGAAGCCAACGTCATACTCCGTCGCGTATCCGTCTCTGCTAATAGGTTGCGGACGCCGCTTGCGAGACTCCGCATCCGTGGCTCGTGAGTATGCCGTCGCGTTCAGCCATCTGCCTTTCAGGGGAGCCCCCGTAACCAGGGCGTGCGCGCAATGCACGCCGGGCCACTCTTCGGGACGCTTCACCAGTCCCTCTTTAACGCCTTGGCTTAGGATGTATTTCAGACAGTGCTCCTGACTTTCAGCAGTCGGAAGCCCGCGGGCGTTGTACTCGTGCCACATCGTGCCGTGCCATCCGACGTCAGGTCGGTGCCCCCAGCGCCGAGAAATCTCTCGCTTGATGAATCCCACGAACGCGGGGACCTGGTGTGGCGGGCCTTGGAGCATGATGTGGATGTGATTGGACATGACCGCGAGCGCGTACAGCTGCACTTGGCTGTAGAGCTCGAGGGCACGTCCGAACACGCCGACGACGATGGAGTTCAGCTCTCTGCTTGGCCGCAGCAGATGCCGACCTTGAAAGACGCGTGAGACGACATGAAAAGGCACGCTGCCGTCGATGAATCGTGCGTGATGTCTACCGACGAAGCGCTGATTGCCCGAGGAACGGTTGGCTGACGTGCTCATCGTGGCGCACTGGTGCAGCTCTCATGCCGCATTTGCTTGGACGCAAGGAGCGCCTCCTTCTCCTTTGGTCGGTGTCCGTCCCGCGAGTGTCGCAGTTTGAGACGCAAAGAAGGTTCCTGGTCGACATCGCCTTTTGGTGGGTTTTGTGACAGAGGGGCGGGGCTATGTCCGAAGTTACAAGCGACTCCGATTTGATGCAGCGTATCGTTAGCCTCTGCAAGCGGCGGGGGTTCGTGTTCCAGTCGAGTGAGATCTATGGGGGCTTGAAGAGCGCCTATGATTACGGTCCGCTCGGGGTCGAGTTGAAGCGCAACCTCATGAATGAGTGGTGGCGCAACATGGTGCATGAGCGAGAGGACGTCGTCGGTATCGACGCGTCGATCATCATGCATCCGAAAGTCTGGGAAGCGTCGGGGCACCTCGCCGGGTTCTCCGATCCGCTCGTCGACTGTCGCAACTGCAAGGCGCGTTTCCGGGCCGACAAGGCGCCGCGCGCGACCGCCGGTAGCGAGGTCGAGTACCAAGAGGGCGGCAAGAAGAGCGGCAAGAAGCTCAAGGGCGTCGTGAAGGGCACCTACGTTTGCCCGGTGTGCCAAGGGCCGGACCTCTCCGACGAGCGCCAATTCAACCTGATGTTCCGCACCCAGCTCGGACCGGTGGACGTCATCGGCGACCTCGCAAACTTCGTCGACAAGAACCGCGAGCTCTCCGGCCCGGACCTGCGCAAGGCACTCGAGGAACGTGTCCGCGAAAGCGCGGTTTATCTGCGTCCCGAGACCGCGCAGGCCATGTTCGTGCAGTTCTTGAACGTCCAGCAGACCATGTCGATGAAGGTCCCGTTCGGCATCGCGCAGATGGGCAAGAGCTTCCGCAACGAAATCACGGTCGAGCACTTCATCTTCCGCTCGTGTGAGTTCGAGCAGATGGAGATGGAGTTCTTCTGCGAGCCCGGCACCCAAGGCGAGTGGCTCGAGTACTGGCGCAACCAGCGCATGAATTGGTGGAAGCGCTACGCCAACGACAAGGAAAAGTTCCGTTTCCGCGAGCACGAGGCCGACGAGCTCGCGCACTATGCCGACAAGACCTACGACATCGAATACGAGTACCCGTGGGGGTGGGGTGAGCTCGAAGGCGTCGCCTCGCGCACCGACTACGACCTGGGGAAGCACCAGGAACATTCTGGGACGAAGCTCAGCTACTTCGATCAGCAGAAGAATGACCCCACAACCGGCAAGCCCGGCTGGCGCTATCTGCCGTACGTCATCGAGCCGGCGGCGGGTGCCACACGTGGTCTTCTCGTCTACCTCATCGACGCCTATCGGGAAGAAGCGGTGCCCGGGAAGACCGGTGAGGACGCGACCCGTACGTTGCTCAAGCTCCACCCTCGGCTCGCGCCCATCAAGGCCGCCGTTCTGCCCTTGGTGAAGAAGGACGGCATGCCCGAGATCGCTCGCGACCTCGTGAAGCAGTTCTTCAAGGCCGGTGTGAACGCGAGCTACGACGAGCAACACGCCATCGGCAAACGTTATCGCCGACACGACGAAGCGGGCACCCCGTACTGCATCACCATCGACGGCCAAACGAAGGAAGACGGCACCGTCACGATTCGTGACCGCGATAGCATGCAGCAAGAGCGCATCCCCGCGGCCAATGCTCTCGAAGTCGTGCACGCGCGCTTGCGCGAGGCTTAGGGAGCGTTTTTCGCCGCGAGGGCTTCGAGCAGCCGTCGGTCGAAGCGGCCGTCGAACTCGTCAGAATAGATCTCCGGTACGCCTTTGCGGACGCGCAGGCGGAAGCGCATCTTCACGCGCGTGTCGCCGCGCTCGACCGGGGCGAAGCTCTGCCAGACTTGGCCGGCGGGAAGGGTCATGTCGTAGTAGCTGTTCCCGCACCAAGAAGACGTCAGGTACTCGATGTCGTGCCATGTGCCGCCGGGCAGCTTTGCCTGACGGAACATGAACAGGACATGGTCTTGGGTTTCGAACACAGCTGGCTCGTTGGTGTCGTTGACCACCCAGACGATGAACGTGTTCGGTGGATGCGCGCTGCCGTCGCGCGGATTCACCAGGATACGCAAGCCACCGACTGGCTCGTAGCCGTACGGCGGCCGATAGGGGCGCCCCTCGCTGTAGTACTGGTTCTCCATACCGCTTGCTTGCCCGCCAACGACGAACCTAGCCTCACGGCGGGGAATGGTTTGCTTTTCATGCTCCTCGACGACCTCGGCGTGCGCGCTGGCGGTCACGAGAACGAGGGTCGAGCCCAAAGCGAGCAGGCGCATCCGCGGATTGTAACGAATCTTCGCGCGGTTTGCTCCGTTCTCCGGCTTTGAGGCAAAAACGGTTCCCTCGAAGGAGTCACCGTGCGCCCACTCATCGTTCTCTCGGCCGTTCTTTCGTTCGCAACGTCGGTTCCGGCTCACGCGCGTGATTGGTTCGTGCGCGAAGGCAGCCCAGGCGGCGACGGCTCACTCGCCAAGCCCTTCGCCGACCCCTGGCAGGCGCTCGACAAGGCCGAAGCCAACGACGTCGTCCACGTCACGGGAGGCAAGTACTTCGGCAAGCACAGCATGGGAACGTGGACCCTCCCATACGACGGCGTGCAGCTCATTGGTGGCTACACCGCCGACTTCAAGTCGCGTGACCCGTGGAAGAACCTGACCGAGCTGCTCTGGGACGCCAAGTCGAAGAACTGGCCGAAAGAAGCGCGTCTCAACTCGAACGCCAAGAACACCGTCGTCGACGGCGTCGTCATCGACATGGTGGAGCAGAACGAATACGTCGACCCCGAGCGCACCGGCCGCCGCGACAAAGCCGCCGAGCGCGCCATGCATTTCACCAAACCGGCAACCGTCCGCAATAGCGTCATCGTCAACTCCGGCGAGTACGGCATCACGTGCCGCGGCGCGTCCGTCATCGAGAACAACCTGATCGTCAACGCCGTGGGCTGGGGCATCGAGGTGCAATCGGGCGAGAAGGAGCCGGCGCTCATCAAGAACAACACCGTCGTCTTCGCCTGGACCTTCAAGGAAGCAGGGAAGGGCGCCTATCAGGGCTCGTCGGTTTCGCTGCAAGGCCCGGCGACGGTCACCGGCAACATCCTGGCGCACAACGACGACCAGGGCGTCTACCAGACCGTGAAGCCCGAACAGGTCTCGCTCACGAAGAACCTGTTCTTCATGAACCTGTACGCGAACCTTCAGTTCAGCATCAACGGGCAGAACCAGGGCATCGACGACAAGTCGATGGAGCTCCTCGAAGAGGTCGGCCTCAAAGCCTACGACGGCAACGTCGTGCAGAACCCCAAGCTTCCCCTCGATCCCAAGTGGATGGACAAGTACTCGCAGCGCACCGCCGGCGCTCCCGGCAAGCTCGTCATGGACGACTGGAACAAGCTGCGCAAAGAGCTCGGATTGAACCTCGTGGGTGGCAAGTACGAGCAGGCGAGCGGCATCGCTCCGCCGTACGCGCTCGACAAGGCGCTGCAGCTCATGGCCCCGAAAAACGCCGACGGCTTCGGCGCTCGTGTCGCTAAAACGGACATCAAGTACACCGCTAGCGGCGCGGTCGCCGCCGCCCCGCAACGCGACTACCAGAAGGTCGAGCTTTCGAGCTGGGCCGACAACGCCGGGGGCGTCAACGGCAAGGCACTCGAAATGGTCGTCGCCGTCGGCCCGGTCGCCAACATCAACGGTCTGCCGTCGCAGTACGACAAAGACCAGCACGCCGGCACCTTCCTTTACGACAAGGACGGCAACGGGAAGCGCGTCACCGGCTTCTATCCCAAGGGCTCGAGCAGCCAGCGCGGTCTCGACGCGGCGAGCGGGTACTACCAAGGCAGCGGCAAGCCCGACCGTCTCTACACGGTGCGCGGGATCGCCTACACGATGAACAGCGTCCCGAAGGCAGGCTTCTTCGTGGAGAGCATCGAGGCCGGCACGGGGAGCGCCGGAAGCACCGCGAGCGGCCAGACTCGTCCGCAGGGTCGGGACTGGTTCGTCCGGGCCGGCGCCACCGGCGGTGACGGCAGCAAGGACAAGCCCTTCCGCGATCCCTGGCAAGCGCTCGAGAAGGCGCAGTCCGGCGACAACATCCACGTCGCCGAGGGCGAGTACAACGGCAAGCTCAAGGCCGGTAACTGGGCGATCCCGACGACTTACATCGCGCTCATCGGCGGCTACGACAAGGACTTCAAGAGCCGCAACCCCTGGAAGAACCCAACGCTATTGCGGACGGGTGCCGACTACAAAGGCCACCGCAACGGCTACACCATCGAGGGTGGTCCGACCGATCACTCCGGCGCCATCCTCGACGGCTTCGTCTTCGATAAACAACAGGACAACAAGTACAAGTCGAACGGCGACCTCGACTACGACAACTCCGACAAGAACCAGCACGTCTGGATCTCGCGTCCGGGGTCGATCATCCGCAATTGCATCTTCTCGAACGGCGCCGAAGGTGCGCTGCGCACCGCGAACGGCGTCACCGTCGAGAACAACATCTTCATGAACCACCTGCGCAAGGTCGTCGACGTGCAGCCGGGGTTCGGTACCGACCCGTTCATCTTCCGCAAGAATACGGTGGCGTTCTCGTGGGACCTCCGCTTCGGCCAGGGTCACGGGTCGAACGGCAATCTGCTGATCATCGGTACGCGCATTCCCGCTATCGTGGACGGCAACATCTTCGAGTTCGCCGACAACGACGCCATTCGCTTGAACGCCGACGCGCGTGACGTCGAGCTCACGAACAACACCTTCGCCCACAACCTCTGGGCGAACGTCCAGAAGCCCGACGGCTGGGTCTCGGTCGACGACAAGAGCTTCGCGCAGCTCTCGGACTTCGGCTGGAAGAAGCTCTCCGGAAACCAGGTTGTGAGCGCGAACCTGCCGCTCACCAAGGCCTTCCTCGACGTCTACTTGGGCCGCACTGCTTACGTCCCGGGCAAGGTGACCATGGACGACTGGAACAATCTGCGCGAGGTGCTCGGACAGCCGCTCCTCGCCACGGGGGGCCAGGGCCCCAGCGGCTTCATGCCGGCCTACGATTACAAAGAGGTTCTCAAGATGTTCCCGAAGAACCCCAAGGTGTCCGCGGGAGCACGCGCCCAGGACCTACCGGTCAGCTTCAAGGGAAGCTGACTAGCGGCGGAGGGCCATACAGAACGCGGTCGGCTTGTCCTCACAGCCAATCAGGCCGAGGACCTGCTGATACCGTGCGGCGGTGGCGCGCTTTGCGCCCTCACGTGCGCCTTCGTTTTCGAGAGACTGATCGACCTCGGTCTTCAGGGCACCGCGGGCCTGGTCGACGATAGCGACCAAGCGGTCCGCGATCTCTTGTCGCGTAGCGTCCGCTGACGGCTCGCGCTGCTTGGCCGCCTCGAAGATGTGACTAATGGCCCCTCCGAGCTCGGCGTACGTCGTGTCGGCGCTCAACTGCGTGACCACCGATTGATAGGCGTCGACAGCGGAGCGCACCTGCTCGACCAAGCTGCGTTCCTGGGCGGGTGTGAGTGCCTCGACGACCGTGGTCCACTTGCCAGGCTTGATTCCGTCGGGGCCAATGACTGCTGCGTTGTCGCTCATGGGGGGAGTATCGCGACCAAGACCCACGCGATGCTGTGCGCCGTGCCGTCCTCTTGGCGCCGTGCTCAGTGCGCTCGATCACCCCGAATGCGCGCGAGCTGCGCGGCTGCTTCTTTGGCGGCGGCCTTGTCGCCGAACTTGCGGGCGGCGTCTTTGATGTCGCGCCACACCTCGATGCTGTCGTTGTGGCTGACGGCCAGCGTCTTCAAAGACTCGTAGCCAGCCCGGTCACCGGAGCGCCAAGCGAGCTGAGCCCGGCGCAAGCGTACCCACGGGTGATCACCCTTGAGCTCCTCGGCGCGATCGACACGCGTCTTGGCTTCGGCCAAGCGGTTCAAGGCGATGAGCGCTCCAGCGGACCCGAGGTAGGCGCCGGCGTCGTTCGGGCGGCCACGGGCCAGGAGCTCATAGTCCGCGAAAGCACGCTCGTAGTCGTCGGCTTGCATGCGCAGACGGGCGCGTAGCTTGAGCGCGTTGGCGTTCGTGCCGTCGGCGCGCAGCGCGTGAGTGCAGGCTTCGATGGCCGCCGGCTGGTCGTCGTGCTCGTTGCGGGCAGCGAGGGCTTCGGCGAGCAGCAGCCACGCGTCCGAGCGGCCCGGATCCTTGTCGACGGCTCCCTGGAGCACGTCGACCGCGGCCTTGGCGTCGCCGGCTTCGAGGAGCGCATAGCCGTAGTCTTGCTGCACGCGAGGATCTTCGGGCGCGAGTGTGGCTGCGCGCTTGAGCTGCGCGACGCCGTCGTTCGTCCGCTTGAGCAGAAGTAGGGTCAGGCCGAGCTGCTGCGCGAACTCGGCGTCGTCGGGGGTCTTGGCGAGCCACTCGCGGTAGATGCGTTCGGCGTTGGCGTAGTCGCCGGTGATGTCGTACACGCTCGCGAGCTCTGCCGACTCGTCACGGCCGACCGCTCCCATGGCGCGTGCTTTTTCGTATTGGGTAATCGCCTCCGGCAAGCGCTCCGCTTGTGCGTACGACCGCGCGACTGCGAGCGTATCGGCGACGCTCATGGGTGGCGGTTCACCGCCCGCGCGACCGGGACCCTCGGCGCCTCGGCTGCAGGCGACCAGGGAAGCGGCGAAGGCGAGGCAAACGACGATGCGCATCATGAGGTCGTGCATATCGTGACATCGCTGGCCGCGAAACGATTGCTTCGGGCCATCGACTCCTAGTACGAACGAATCGAATCCATGTTCGACCCAATTCTTGGTCTATTTTCGACCGATCTAGCGATCGACCTCGGCACCGCCAACACCTTGGTCTACGTGCGCAAGCGCGGCATCGTCGTCAACGAGCCGTCGGTGGTCGCCATTGCCAAGAACGGCGGGCAACAGAAAGTCGTTGCCGTCGGTCTCGACGCCAAGAACATGCTCGGCAAGACGCCGGGCAACATCGTCGCCATCCGCCCCATGCGCGACGGAGTCATCGCCGACTTCACCGTGACCGAGGCGATGCTCAAGTATTTCATCGCCAAGATTCACAATCGCCGTCACTTCGTGCGCTCGCGCCTCATCATCTCCGTCCCCGCCGGCATCACCAATGTCGAGCGCAAGGCGGTTCGCGAGGCCGCCGAGAATGCCGGCGTGCGCCAGGTCTGGCTCATCGAGCAACCGATGGCCGCGGCGATTGGGGCTGGTCTGCCGGTCCGCGAAGCGCGCGGCAATATGATCGTCGACATTGGTGGCGGCACGACCGACGTCGCCGTGGTCTCGATGTCGGGCATGGTCACGAACGTCACGCTCAAGGTCGCCGGCGACAAGCTCGACGAGGCGATCATCAACTACGTGCGCCGCAACCACAACATGCTCATTGGTGAGCGCACCGCCGAGCAGATCAAGTTCCAGCTCGGCAGCGTCTGGGCACCCGACGACGCCGTCGAGCCGACGCCCATGGACGTGAAGGGACGCGACCTCATCAGCGGCGTGCCGAAGTCCATCGAGCTCACCGCGCCCGAAGTTCGAGACGCTTTGGCGGACTGCGCGCGCAGCATCCTCGAAGCCGTCAAGGCGACGCTCGAGAAGACGCCCCCTGAGCTTGCGGGCGACATCTCCGATCGCGGCATCGTTCTCGCGGGCGGTGGTGCGGGCCTCAGAGGTCTTGCCACCATGCTGCGTGAAGAGATCGGTATTCCTGCGTTCGTCGCCGATGAGCCGCTGCTTTCGGTGGTCAAAGGCGCGGGCATGGTCCTCGAGGACATCGAGGGCTACAAGCAGATCCTGATTGATTGAGCTCACCGTCGAGCAGGCCGACGACGGCGAGAAGCTCGATCGCATCGTAGCGCGCGCGCTCGACGTGTCGCGGCGCATCGCCCGCATCGTCATCGGCGAGGGGGCGGTCACCGTCAACGGTAAGCCCTGGAAGATCATCGCCAAGCCCGTGAGGGCAGGGGCGAAAGTCGCTATCGACCGCACCCGTGAAGCGGTCGCCGAGCAGCCGCGACACGAGCCAGCTCTCGATCGTGAGCGCATCATCCATCTCGATCGCGAGCTCGTGGTCATCGACAAGCCCGCCGACCTGCTCTCCGAGACCGACCGCGCCGGTAGCGTGTCGTTACAGACACTCGTTCCCAAGCTGCTCGCGACACTCAGCGAGCGCAATCGTGACGTCTGGCTCGTGCACCGTCTCGATGCCGGGACGAGCGGTGTGATCGTGCTTGCGCGCACCGCAGCTGCGGGTCGGATGCTCGACGCGGTCTTTCGCGAGGCCAAGGCGAGCAAACGCTACCTCGCGCTCTGCAATGGGCGTCTTGCCGACGAGCGTGACATCGATGGGCCGATCGGCCGCGCCCAGGGCACACGCCACAAGGTCGATCCGCAGCAGGGCAAGCCGGCTTTTACCAAGCTCGTGCCCAGAGCCGTGGGCACGACAGCGACGCTGGTCGAAGCCCGTCCTCGTACCGGCCGCACCCACCAGATCCGCGTGCACGCCGCGCACGCCGGACATCCACTCTTGGGTGACCGACTCTACGGCGGCCCGGTCTACACCGCGAGCACGCCACCACAAGCCATCGGACGCGTAATGCTGCACGCCTGCAGCCTGACGCTGCCGCACCCAGCGACCGGCAAGCCGACCGAGTGGATCGCCAAGGCGCCGAAAGATTTCGTCACGCTCGCAGCGACCTTGGGCATCGCCGAAGGGCTGTGATAGGCGCGCTCTCCGATGTCGCGCAGAGTCAAATTCCAGAAGCAGACCGCCGCTAAAGCGGACAAACACGCCCTCTATCTGTTGTCGGTGCAAGACCCCGACAGCGATATTCGGTTCATCGACCGGGTCTTCAAGAACGAGCGTGGGCGCGCGCCGCTCACCTTGCGCGAAGACTTCTGCGGCACGGCGAAGCTGTGCGCCGACTGGGTCGAGCGTAAGCCCGAAGGTGAAGCTTGGGGGCTCGATCTCCACGCGCCCACGATGCAGTACGGTCGGGACCACTACCTCGAGCCCTTGGGGGATCGTGCCGCGCGCGTCCATCTGCTCGAGCGTGACGTGCTGGACGGCATCAACACGCGAGTCGATGTCGCGGTCGCCTTCAACTTCTCGTATTGCGTCTTCAAGGACCGCAAGACCCTCGTCCGCTATTACGAGCGCGTCAGGAAGGGCCTGTCCCCAGACGGTGTCTTTTTCACCGACATTCACGGCGGGCCGGACGCCCAGGTCGAGGTCGTCGAGCGCACCAAACATCCGGCGTTCACCTATGTTTGGGAGCAGGCGGTCATGGACGCGGTCAGCGCCCACGCCATGCGCTACATCGGCTTCGAGTTCCCCGACGGCACCAAGATGAAACGCGCCTTCACCTACGACTGGCGCATCTGGACGCTCCCCGAGCTCATCGACGCGATGTACGAAGCCGGCTTCGCGCGGGTCGACACCTACTGGGAGGGCGCAAACACGGATGGCTCCGGCAACGGCGTCTTCCGCAAGGTAAAGCGCGCCGACAACGAAGACTCGTGGATCGCTTATCTCGCGGCTTGGCCGCGCTAGAGCACGCCGGCGATGAGCTCGGCGTTGCGTTGGGCAGCGCCGCGCGATGAGAGCGCCTGGGCGCGCGCGAGCTCACCCAGCTCGCGACGTCGGGGCTCGCGCTCGAGCAGATCTTTCAAGACGCGCTCGAGCTGATCGGCGCTTGCCACCTGGATGCCGCCGCGACCCAGGAGCACCTGCACGCTGTCCGCGAAGTTGTGCATGAAGGGGCCGAAGATGGTCGGCTTTCCCGCAGCCGCCGGCTCGAGGATGTTCTGTCCGCCACGGCGGACAAACGACCCGCCTACGAAGACGAGCGTCGCCAGCGCGTAACACGCCGCGAGCTCGCCGATGGTGTCGAGGACGACCACGTCGCAGCCACTGCCTTCTTGCGAGCGCCGTTTGCCTTTGAACCCTGCTGTCTTGGCGATGGCCAAGACGCGGTCGGCGCGCTCGACGTAGCGGGGCGCAATCACCATGCGCAGGGTCGGCAGCGACGCGCGCAAGCGGCTGAACACGCCGATCAGGATTTCCTCTTCGTCTTCATGGGTGCTGCCCGCGACCCAGATCGGCGCATCGTCCGGGAACGCGATCGCAGCGCGTAGCTCGGCGATTTTTTCGGCCGGTGGGTCGGGCATGACGTTGTCGAACTTGGTGTTGCCGGTGGTCTGCATGACGTGCTCGTCGACCCCCAGCTTGCGGGCGTTTTCTGCCTGCTGGTCGTCACGCATCAGCAACAGCGTGAAGCGCCGCAACAGGTTGCCCGTGAACGCAAACAGGCGGCGATACGAGCTGATGCGTGCGTCGGAGAAGCGCCCGTTATGGAGCACGAGGCGCACGCCGCGGTCGAAGGCGTTGAGAATCAGCTGAGGCCAGATCTCGGTGTACTCGAGCACCAAGATGTCCGGCGCCAGCCGCTTCAAGGCGCCGCGCACCGCGAAGGGGATGTCGTAGGGGAGGTACGTGACGACGCTGACCAGCCCTTGCTGTCGCTCCGCCATGGCGCGACCGCTGTTGGTGATCGTCGACAGCACGATCTCGACGTCGGGACGCGCCGCCTTGAGCGCCTTGAGAGTGGGCACGAGCGCCAAGACGTCGCCGGCGGACGCTCCGTGCGCCCAGATACGAGGGCCCTGCGCCTTGGGTAGGCGTGCCCCGAGGCCGAAGCGCTCCCGGTAACCGGCGCGCAGCTTCGGGTGAAAGAAGAGGAACGGCCACGCCACGCAGAACACGAGATAACTGGCGAGGCCGAGGAGCAAACGCATCGTGCCGACGCCTTACAAGGCGTGAGGGCCCTGTCGCAATCCTCCCGGCATGGGAGTACCATCGCGGGAAAGGTATGGCACCGACATTGAAGCTCGGCGACTTGTTGCTCGATGCTGGTGTGCTTACGCGGCGCACCTTGCAGACCGCGCTCGACTACCAGCGGCGCCACCCCGGCAAGTACAAGCTCGGCGAGACCCTGATCATGCTCGAGCTGGCGAGCGAGGAGCAGATCCTCGAGGCGTTGTCGCGCAAGCTCCGCTTGCCCGCGGTCGACCTCAGCCGGCTGAAGAGCGTCGATCGCGAGGCCCTGGAGACGATCGATCGTAGTCTCGCCGAGCGCGAGCTCGTCCTGCCCATCGGTTTCGAGCAGCGGGGCGCGAGCCGCCGGTTGCAGCTCGCGATGGCGGACCCGACGAACCTCACCGCGTTCGACAATCTCCAGTTCCGCCTGGGCTTACCCATCGATCCGCACCTGACGACCATCACGCACGTGCGTGAGGCGATCCGGCGTTTCTACCCCCGCGCCCGATAGCCCCCGGACATTGCCCTTTTCCCTCCGGCGTGACATCTCACGGCCGCAACTCGACCGACCATTCGGAGGGAATACGATGGCTACGACCGACCGCGTTCGCGAAATTCTCAGCTGGTACAACGGCCAACCCGCCGGCGTGCTCGCCAACCTGCACAAGCTCATGAACACCGGCCGTCTCGCCGGCACTGGCAAGATGGTCATCCTGCCGGTCGATCAGGGCTTCGAGCACGGTCCTACCCGCTCGTTCGCGAAGAACGCCGAAGGCTACGATCCGCGTTACCACTTCCGCCTCGCCATCGAGTCGGGTTGCGCCGCCCACGCCGCGCCGCTCGGTGCTCTCGAGACCGGCGCCTACGAGTATGCCGGCGAGATCCCGCTGATCTTGAAGCTCAACAACTCCGACGTCATGGCCAAGATGGAGAATCCGATCTCCGCGGTCACTGGCAGCGTCAAAGACGCGATGCGCATCGGCGCCTGCGCCATCGGCTTCACCATTTATCCGGGCTCGCAGATGCGTAAGGAGCAATACGAAGAGATGCGCGAGCTCATCGCCGAGGCCCGCGATTGCGGACTCCCGACCGTGCTCTGGGCCTATCCGCGTGGCGCAGGAATGTCGAAGGAGGGCGAGACCGCCGTCGACGTCGTGGCGTACGCGGCGCACGTCTCTTGCCAGCTCGGCGCGCACATCGTGAAGGTGAAGCCGCCGACCGCGCACCTCGAGATCAAAGAAGCGAAGAAAGTCTTCGAGGAGCAGAAGATCCCGATCGCTACGCTCGCCGAGCGCACGCGCCACGTGGTGCAGAGCTGCTTCAATGGCCGCCGCATCGTCATCTTCTCGGGCGGCGAGACCAAAGACGACGCGTCCGTCATGAACGACGTGAAGGAGCTCGCCAAGGGCGGGGCCTTCGGCTCGATCATGGGTCGCAATGCGTTCCAGCGTCAGCACAACGACGCCGTGAAGCTGCTCGTCAACGTCATGGATACGTTCAAGAGCGCGTGAGCAGCACGATCACGGAGGCGAGCGGGGTTCGGCCGGGCATTCATCCGGCGTTGAAGCTCGTCGCTTTCGTCGTCGTGGTGGTCGTCGGCGGTGCGTTGCTCGCGCCGCCGCTCTACCATGCTGCCCAGTGGGGCCTGCGCGTTGGCTTCGTGCCGGACGCTTTAGCGGCCTTCAAGTTTCCCAAGTACGTGACCCGCGCCATGCTGGTCGTGGCGCTCGTGCTCATCTGGCCGCTCGTCAACTGGCTCGGCATCGCCAGTCGAGCCGAGCTCGGCCTCGAGAAGGACCCGCGCTGGGCTCTGCGTTTCGGGCTCGGACTCGCGAAGGGCGCGTTGGGGCTCGCGCTCGTCGGGGTGCTCCTCGTCGCGTTGGGCTTCTCCGAGTGGAAAGACCCGCTGCCATGGCACCGGCTCTTCGAAGCGGCGGCGACCGGAATCACCGTCGCCCTCATCGAGGAATGGACGTTCCGGGGGATCGTCTTCGGCCTCGTGCGCCGCACCCAGCCTTGGCCCAGAGCCCTGGTGATCGTGTCGTTGGTCTTCGCGGTGCTGCATTTCGTGCGGGCGCCGCTGGTCGCGCCGCAAATCGACGAAGTCCACTGGTGGAGCGGACTTGCCCTCGTTCCGGCGCACTTTTGGCAGTTCGGCGAGCCGGTCCTGCTCATTGGCAGCCTGCCCACGTATTTCCTCGTCGGGGCGACGCTCGCCTACACGGTGGTGCAGACAAAATCGTTGTCTTTTGCTATCGGGCTGCACGCCGGATGGGTGTTCGCGCTGCGGGGTTTCGGGTTTCTGTCCCGCCGCGTAGGTGAGCCCACGGTCTGGCTCGGACGCGATTTGATCAGCGGCATCATTCCCGCGCTGCTCGTCGCCCTGACCTGGTTCCTGCTGGTGCAGACGTTTCGGAGACGACGGATATGATGTTGGTGCTCGTGGCCGCGACCGCGGTAGCTCCCGTGAAAGAGGCGTCGATGATGGAGAAGGCGCGCGCCGAGCGGGTGTCGAAGCTCAAGGCCGAAGATGGGTGGCTCACCCTCGTGGGCTTGTCGTGGTTGTCGCAAGGCCAGCAGACCCTGGGCAAGGCCGCCGACAACACCATCGTGGTGAAGAGCCCGAACGCCGCCGAGCACATCGGCACCCTCCGTGTCGAAGGCAAGTCCGTACGCTTTAGCGTTCATGCGAGCGGCGGGGTGATGCACGACGGCAAGCCCGTAACCGACCTCGACCTCACGAGCGATGCGGGTGGCAAGCCCACCGTCCTGACGCAGGGGAGCCTGTCCTTCTATGTCATCGACCGCGGTGGCCGGCTGGGCGTGCGCATCAAAGACAGCAAGAGCCCGACGCGAACCCGCTTTGCCGGCCTCGACTACTTTCCGAACGACCCAGCCTGGCGCATCGACGCCACCTTCGAGCCCTACGCGGCGCCGAAACGGGTCA
Organism: uncultured Bdellovibrionales bacterium; assembly: GCA_964484195.1. Classification (GTDB taxonomy): domain Bacteria; phylum Myxococcota; class XYA12-FULL-58-9; order XYA12-FULL-58-9; family JALHOP01; genus JALHOP01. The sequence goes on from CAZAER010000001.1 coordinate 83,116, forward strand.
AGGTGCCGACCATGGTGGGCGTCGAGGAAGAGCACGATGTCCCCGGCAAGTTCCGCTTCCACCACGAGGGCCGCGACATCGCCCTCGAGGCCTTCGATGACGGTGACATGCTGATGATCGTTTTTGCCGACAAAACGAGCGGCAAGGAGAGCTACGGCGCCGGCCGGTTCCTCTACGTGGAGAAGCCCAAGGCCAACCGGGCGACCCTCGACTTCAACCTGGCCGAGAGCCCGCCGTGCGCTTTCACGGCCTATGCGACCTGTCCGCTCCCGCCGGCCGGAAACCGCCTGACCGTGGCGGTGACAGCGGGCGAAAAGACGCCCGCCACGCCTCACTAACGAGGTACACTAAAGGAGCGAATGACCGCTCCGATGCTGCGTAGCCTCGAAGGCGCGGAGGCCATCGAGTATCTCGATGCCCTGGTGCGCGCGGTCCCGCATCACATCGCGCGGGCCGTGCTCCTCGACCCCAGCGAGCAAGCGGTGCGGCACGCCGTCTTCGACGGGACCGTGCTCTATGCCGACCTCGTCGGCTTCACCCGCTTGTGCGAGTTCTTGGCGGACGCTGGACCAGAGGGCCTCTCCCGGTTGTCGGTGATCCTCGACCGATTTTTCGCGGCCATCATCGACCAAGCGCTTTCGCTCTATGGCGGTTCGGTGGCGCAGTTCGGTGGTGATTCGATCACCGTCTTCTTCGACGGACCACGCCACGCCGAGCGGGCCGCCGCCGCCGCCCTCGGCGCCCAACGCTTGATGCATGGTGAGGTAGGGCGCACCGCCGTCGAGCAGGCCAACAACATGAAGCTGCGTATCGGCATGTCGTCGGGGCGCATCGACGTACCGGTGCTCGGTGACCTCACGCGCCGTATCGTCGTCTGCGCCGGCAAGGCGGCGCATCGTGCCCTCGAGCTGCAAGCTTACACTCAGCCGGGCAACATCAGCATCGATGCCTCGACCATCGAGCTCCTCGGGGCGTCGGCCGAGCTCGTCGAGCGCGTGGACGACCGAGCGGTGTTGCGCGGCCTGCGCACTTGGCCGCCGACGCAGACTCCACCTGCATTGAACCTCGGCCCGCCCGAATCAGCGGCGCGCAAGATCCGCCTCCTCGAGCCGTTCGTGCCGCAGCCCTTGGCGCTGCGCTTGCGCACCACGCCATCGGGTTGGCGCATCGAAGGCGAGATGCGCCATGTCGTGGTCGTCTTCAGCGAGGTCACCGGCATCGAGGAGCGCAACGCGAACGTCGCCGGCATCGAGCAAATGTCGCGCTCGATCTTGCGTGCCTATCGCCGTCACGCCGGTGTGGTCGCCAAAGCGGACGTGACGCCGAACGGACACCGCATCATGGTGCTCTTCGGCTTGCATGAGCCCTCGGAGAACGACGCCGAGAAGGCCTTGCTCGCTTCCATCGAAGCCGCGAGTCGTGTTCGCCAGCTCACCTTGCCTTACGGCGGCAAAGTTCAGATGCGCACCGGCGTGCACGGTGGCCGTGTCTACTTCGGCGCCATCGGCAGTGACGGCAAACACGACATCACGGTCGTCGGCGACACCGTCAACGTAGCGGCGCGCTGCTGCACCATCGCCGAGCCATTCGAAGTGGTGGCGACCGAGGAGATCGGCAAGGCCATCGGCGCCGAGCTACGCATGAGCGAGCGCGCGCCAGTCACGGTCAAAGGCAAGCGCGACCCCATCCGCACCGTGGTCGTGCACGGTCCGGCCGACGGCGTCACCCACCTTGCCAAGCCGCGCGGCAAAGAACGCTTCATGGCCGGCCGCGAAAGCGAACGGGTGCAGATCATCGGTGTGGTCGAGGACGCTGCCGTTGGTCGGGGCTTGGTGGTCGGCATCTGCGGCGAAGCGGGTGTCGGCAAGAGCACCATGCTCACGAAGCTCATCGACCGCTGGAGCGCGAAGGGTGGCACCGCGGTCGTGGGTCGCTGCCGCTACGCCACGCGCGCCATCCCGCTTGCGCCCGTGACCCGCATCTTCGAGACGACCCTCGGCCTCACGGGTCTGCGCGACGAGAGCGAGCGCCGGGAACGTATTCGCGCTGCGCTCTCGAGCTTCGGGCTCGACGGGCGAGCGCCCGAGCTGGTGGCGCTCCTCCAGCCGGTGCACCAACCGGACGGTAGCACCGAGGCCGCGGTCGATCTCGCCGACCCGCACGCCCAGGAGAGGGTGGTGAGCAGCATCGTCCAGTTCATCGGCGAGCGCGTGCGGCGTCAACCGCTGCTCTACATCGTCGAGGACGTGCATCACGCCGACACGCTCACGCTGCGCCTCATGTGCCGGCTGTCCACGTTGGGCCGCGAATGGCCCTTCATGTGCGTCGGTACCTACCGACCCGACCCGTTGCTCGACGACCTGCGCCGCACCGCCGACGTGGAGCTCATGCTCGGCCCGCTCGCCATGGCGGACGTCACCGAGATGGTGCGGCACGAGCGCAACGCCGAGCGTGTCGACGACGACCTCGCCGTGTTCGTGTGGCAGCGCACCAGCGGCAATCCTCGCCACGTCGTCGAGCTGCTGCGCTTCTTGAGCGAGCGCGAGCTGCTCGCGGTGCGCGCCGGAGAAGTCGTCGCGCATCCGAGCGTCGAAGCCCTGCATGATCTCGTGCCGCAGTCGCTCGCCCACGTAACCCTGGCGCGTTTTGCGACTCTCGGGGAGACGACGCGGCGCGTCCTGCGCGTCGCCGCCGCCATGGGGCGCCGTTTCGACCGCACGCTCATCGACACCGTCGCGCGACACGGCATGGACGGTGAGAGCGTCGACGCCGCATTGACCTCGCTCGAGAGCGAGCGCGTGCTGACCACCGACGGCGATTTCTCGTACGTCTTTCGCGACGACCTCACCCGCGCGGTTGCCTACCAAACCGTCCCCGAGGCCGAGCGCCGCCGCCTGCACGGGCGTATCGCCGACGCTCTCGATAGGCTGCCACCGACGCACGAGTCGCGAACCGACGCGAGCCTCGCGCATCATCGCGAGCGCGCCGGTCAGCTCGCGATAGCGGCCGCCCACTACGAGAGGGCAGCGCGCGCCGCCGAGAACGCCAGCATGAATCGGGAGTGCGCACAGTTCGTCGAGGCCTGGGAGCGCGTTTGTACCGGCCTGCGCGAGTACGAGCGCCCGAGCAACCGCACCCTCGCGCGCATGACTCTACTGCGGCTCGTCGCCAACGTACGCATGGGCAACATCCGCAAGGCGCGGCGAGCCTCGCGTGCCATGGGCATCATCGGGCCCAAGGAGCTCGAAACGAACGAGCTCGACATGCTGGGTTACTGGCTCGGCGAGACCGCGCGCATCTCCGGAAAACCGATCCGCGCCCGCCGCGAGCTCTCGCAGGTGGCGCGCAACGCGACCGATCACCACTTGCAGGCCGACGCGTCGCACGCGCTGGCGCTGATGGCAGTGGCGGCCGGCGATGTGAAGCTCGCGGTGCAATGGGTGAACAAGGCGCTCGAGCTCGCCGAGGACGACACCTATCGCCTGGCTCGTATCGCGCTGGTGCACGCCGGCACCTGGATGGTGAAGGGTGACCTGGGAAAGGCGAAGGAGATCTACGAGCGGGTGCGCGGCTCGAAAGCGCATCGCGAATACATCGTGCTGCGCTCGCAAGCGACCGCCGGGCTCGCGCGTTGCGCGACTCTCGAGGGCGCGATGCCGCAAGCCCTGGTGCACGCCCAGATGGCTCTGCGCTTGGCCCGCGGCTCGAGCCGACCGATGCTCGAGGAGCACAGCTTGTTGTGTCTCGGCACCGTGCTCATGGAGAGCGGTGACTTCGGTCAGGCGCGTGACGCTTTGAGCCGCGCCGCGACGCTCGCCCGTGAGCTCGGCGACGCAATCGGTCTCGCCCAGATCCTGGTGCGGTTGGGTGTCTGCGCCGTGAAGCAGGGTGAGACATCGCTGGGCATGCACCTCCTGGTGGATGGCGAGACCCGGTGCGCCAAGGCGGAGCTGAAAGAAGCCGAGCGCCAAGCGCGCCTCTTCCGCGATGAGCTCTCGACGAACGTCGGTTAGCTCGTGTAGCCAAGCACCATGCCGGTGTTACCCGAAACCGAAGCCGCGCTTGCGGCGCGCATGGCCGCCAACGGGATCCTCGAAGCCGATCTCGTGGAGAAGTTCGTCCGCGCCAGCGGTCCGGGCGGTCAGAAGGTCAACAAGACCTCGAGCGCCGTCTACTTGAAGCATCTTCCCAGCGGCATCGAGGTGAAGGCTCAAGAGAGCCGCTCCCAGGCGATGAACCGGTTCTTGGCCCGACGCATTCTCTTGGAGCGCATCGAGCGCATCCGCCTCGGCAAGGAGAGCGCCGAGGAGCAGCGAATCGAGAAGATCCGCCGCCAGAAGCGCAAGCGCAGCAAGCGCTCGAAGCAGCGCATGCTTGCCGACAAGCGACATAACTCGGCGAAGAAAGACGCCCGGCGCGGTCCCGTCGATTGACGTTTACGGGATCTGCGACGGGCACTCACCGCGGACGGCCTCGACACAAGCGCAAGCCGCCGATGCGATGCAGTCGAAGAACGCGGTGTCTTCGTAGCTGCCGGCGACGACTTCGTAGCTCGCGACCTTGCCCTTCACGTTGCCCAAGGCATCGTAGTCGATGGGGCCCGAGGCGCCGCGGTAGTCGATGGCGCCGCCCGCGCTGATGACGCGGATGGCTTCGCGGAAGCTGTCGATGCTTGGCACGATCTCGGTCGCCTCGCCGGCTGGGCAGGCCAGCTCGGGACGCGTCGTAATTTGCGCGGCCGCGCCTGCGCTAGTGCAGGGGAAGACGTCGCGGATCTGAGCTCCGGTGAGTGCGTCGCTGGTGACGTCGCCGTTCGCGGGGTTCGCTAGCGCGAGGAGGCTCGCGAGCATCATGGTCACCGCGTTGTCGTAGTAGATGGAGTCACGATACACCGGGCGCAGGCTGAACTCGTCGAAGTAAGCCTGGCGATACAGCTCACCCGCCGGACCGTCGATGATGGCGTGCGAAGCGCCGAACTGACCCTCCGCGAGCTCACCCAGCGGCAGCAGGTTCGAGCTGAAGCGGAACGTGTGGAAGTGGATGATCTTGGTGTCGAGCTCGCCGTCGCCGTTGTCGTCACGCGTCGCGTAACCCTGGGTGTTGAAGTCGCTCACGAACTGCACGCCGTTGCGCGCGAACGTGGCGACGTCGATCAGGTCAGCCGGGCCGTCGGTGACCTGATCCTGGTAGGCGGTGCCGAAGAGGTGCGCGTTGATGTTGGTCGCGCCGTAGGTGGCGCTCGCCGGCGGCATGTTCTCGTTGGTGTCGTTGGCGAGCTGCGCGAGGTGCGTAGTCACCGGGATGTTGCGCACGTCGTTGTCATTGACGTGCAGGATGCGCTCGAAGCGTACCTTGTCGATGAGCTCCTGCGCCGTGAACTTCTTCTTGAACTCCGTGATCGCGGCCAGCGTCGTGGATTGACCAAAGCTCTCGTCCGAGCCCCAGCCGCCGATCTTGATGATGCCGTCGTCGTTCAAGTCACCGTGGCGCGGTAGGCCGTAGATCATCTGCGCCACGACGACTGCGAGGGAGCCGGTGTTCATGATCGTGCGCTGCATCCAGTGATCGGCATTGCGACGCGACGCCTGCAGGTCCAAGTCGTCGGGCACGCTCGCGGTCGAGTTCAAGAAGCCACCGCCGGTGCAGCTGCTGCACTGCATCACCAGGCCCAAAGCGGGGCCGTTGTACGGCTTGTTCGCCTCCTCGGAGACCTGGGTGCTGTCGACGATGGAGCCCTTGCCGCCGTTTGCAGCGATGTCGCGCAGACGGGTCATCGCGCGGCTGTCGGCGCCGCCGCTGACGTCGTTCTCGGAGTTCTGCAGGTCGAGCTCGAAACGGAAGTTCTTGAAGTCACCTTCGGCTTCCAACGCCGCGTTCATCTGCAACATGGCCAACTGGATGGCGGAGATCCAGGAAAGCTCCGAGTTGTTGCCGGTCTGATCGATGAGCGCCCCGAGACGGATCTTGGGGTGGGCGTCTTCGCTACCGCAGCCGGTCGAGATGATGGTTGTGACGATTAAAGAGGCTAGTAAGGTCTTTGTGGGGGTGACCCGGTCACGCATGTGAGGGATTCTACCAGGGTGTAACCGGGAGTCCATGCCCACATCACCGCGTGTCTGCGATTACGGACTTAACTAGGTGACGCGGAGGGCGAAGCTTACCCAGTCACCACGCTCGCGCATTCCGACGGCGTCGAGACGGCGACCGGCTGCCTCGGCGCGGGCCAGGAAATGCTCCCGCAGGTGAGGTGCTTGCTCGCGCAAGATGCCGGAGAGCATGAGCGTGCCGCCGCGCTCGGTACGGGCGAGGAGCTCGTCGGCAAGCTCTTCGAGCGTCACCGCGAGAATGTTCGCGAGCACCAAGCTGAAGGTGCCGGCGACTTTGGTGAGGGGAGTGGTTTCGGCGCGCACGCTCGGACCCACTCCGTTCAAGCGGGCGTTCTCGAACGTGGCTCTCACCGCCTCCTTCTCGATGTCGATGCACAGGACATGGCCCGCACCGAGCTGAGCGCAGACAATGCCGAGAACGCCGGATCCACAGCCGACGTCGAGCACCGAGCCTCCGGCGCGCGTCGCGATGCCTTCATCGACCAGGAGCTCGAGACAGCCGCTCGTCGTCGCATGCTGGCCGGTTCCGAATGCCATGCCTGGGTCCATGCGCAGGACCAATGCGCCATCGGGTGGCACGAAGTCGGGACGCCACGTCGGCACGATCCAAAGGCGGCGGCCGATCTGCAGGGGATCGAAATACGCCTTCCAGGCGTCGGCCCAGCCGGTGTCGTTGCGCCAGCGGGTCACGAGGGTTTCGGGAGCGATCAGTACACCCAAGTCGGAGGCGAGCTCCGTCACTGCGCGCGTCACCGCGGTGTCTTCCACGTCGCCCTCGAACGTCGCGATGAGCAGCGCGTGTCCGCGATAGTGGGCATGGCGCGGGGGCGGAGCATCGGGCAGCGCTTCTTCGACGCTCGGTGGTTGGTCGTCGATGATCTGAACGCCGGAGGCGCCGATCTCGAACAGCGCCGCGGAGAAATCGTCCGCTTCGGGGGCCAGCACCTCGAGCTCGACTTCGAGCCAGCGGACCTCGTTGCTCATTTGACGACGCGTAGGTGACCGCGACGCGGCGGTGTCCGCGGGGGTGGCGGCTCGCCCTCGAGCGCCGGATCGACAGGCTCTTCTTCGTCGGCCCCCGCGATGTCGTCAGTGGCCGGCTCGTCCGGCGCAGCCTCGACCTCGACGGTGGTGGCGCTGGGCTCGTGCTCGTCGGTGGCCTCGGGTGTCTCGGCATCACCGCTCACGACGGTGAGCTTGGGCTTCTTGGGTTGCTCGGGCACCTGGCCATCCGTGCGCATCTGGGTGGCGAGCTGCATCAGCTCTTGCGGCACGTGCTCCGGGAACAGGAACGGCTGGCCGGTGACGTGCGAGACGATCATGTAGATGGACGGCCAGGGCAGCTCGCAGTCGAAGGGCACGCCGGAGAAGGTGAGGCGCGCGCGCACGCCCCACTCATCGACGTCGATGGGCAGGCCGAAGCGATAGGAGAGGTTCAGGCGCAGCTGTGGGTCGCGCTCGAACTGACGCGGCACCACGGCGCCGTCCGATCGGGCATCGATGGTCACCATCACCATGCCTTGGCCGAGCAGATTCTCGAGCAATTGGCGGGGTGTCGAAGGAACTTCGCCGTCCATACCGCCCGGGTCGTACACGGTTCCAGGCGACGTTGGCAATGCATCGCATCGCTAGCCGAGGACCGGTAGGGAACCCCGCGATTTTTCATGGGAGCCGCACGAGCCGCAATTGCCACACGAGCGGATCGCTTTGACCGCGGCCTCGATGGCGACATGGGCGGTGAGGCGCACCCCGTCGGGCGCGACCTCGATGCTGGCAATGGTGCAGGCATCGGCCGGACCGCCGCGCGTGGCACCGCTGTACGCCAACAGCGCCGCCTGCATCGCGGCGAAGTGCTTCACGGGCAGGAACTCGGCGTCACCCACGTCACCGGTGAACGCCCCGACATGGTCGTGGGGCAGGGCGAGCAAGCTCGCGACGTCACGGCCGACGAACAGCTCCGCCATCAGGTCGGTGCTGCCGATGGCGGCGCCACAGGTGCGCTTGCGCAGCGTGTAGGCGAGCAGACGATCGTCGAAATCGAGGTGTGCCTCGAAGACCTCGGTGATATCGCTGCACGGCATGTCCGGCAGCGTAACACGCGTGGTCGCCGCCTACATCGAGGAAGAGGGGCGGGTGCTGATGCAGCAGCGGCCGCTCCACAAGGCGCGCGGCGGGCTCTGGGAGCTGCCGGGCGGGAAGGTCGACGCCGGCGAGAGCGATGCGCAAGCGCTACGACGTGAGCTCGCCGAGGAGCTCGACATCGCCGTCGAGGTGGGAGCCGAGGTCGGTCGTCACCAACACGCCTACGGCGATCTCACGGTGCTGCTCATCGTCTATGCGGCGCGGCGGCGCGGCGAGCCCCGACCCCTCGACGGTCAAACCATCGGCTGGGTGTCGGCGTTGCAACGGGCGGACCTGCCGTTATGCGAAGCGGACCGCGCCATTCTCGGCTGATGAGACATCTTGCCGCATTGGACGAGCGCGCGGGGCCCGCTACAGGGCGGCGCCATGAGACGCGTCAGCCTGTTTTGCCTCTTGTTTGCTACTGCCTGCGCCGAGAGCGGAAGCGACGGTATCGGTGTCGATGTCGTGATTGCCGGCCAGACCATGGCGCAGTCGATCACCACGAGCGCCGGCGGCAGCGTGACCCTCGATCCCAGTTATGTCGCGCTCGCGAGCGCAGAGCTCGTCCGCTGCGACGGCCTGGCGCTCACCGCCGCGATGCCGCATGGCGAAAGTAGCCCGACCAATTTGGCGGTGCCGGCGGTCGTCGCCATCGCCGGGGCGCGCGCAACCATCGAGGTCGGCACCCTCGAGCCTCCGCCTGGCCGCTATTGCGGTCTCGCGCTGGCGATTGGCGCCGCCGATGTCGATGCCCTGCGCATCCCGGATCAAGACATGATCGGCAAGAGCTTGCGCGTCGCAGGCGAGCATCAGGGCGTACCCTTCGCGGTCAGCAGCGCGGCGTCCGGACACGCGCACCTCGAGCTCGCCGAGCCCCTCGATCTCTCCGCCGAGAGCCTGTCCGCCACTCTGACCGTTTCCCTCGATACCAGCGCTGCGTTCGACGCCGTCGATTTCGACGCCGTGACCGCTGCGGCAGACATCATCGACGGGCTCGCCGCGGGGTTCCATCTTTCGCTGCAATGAGAGCGCTTGCGGCCATTGCCTTCGCCTGTGTGCTCGCCATGCCGGCGGCGGTTTTCGCCTGTGCGACTTGCGGTTGCGGCGACATGACCCTGACGGTCATGGGCAGCGAGAAGCCCTACGCTGGGCGGCTGCGCGCGGCTCTCGAGCTACGCCATCGCAGTGACGTCATCGGCACCGAGGGTTTCAACGAGCAGCGTCTGTCCGAGCAGCGCCTGGACGCCCAGCTCATCTGGGCACCGCTCGAGCGGCTCATCCTCATGGCCGATGTCCCCGCTCTCTACCGCGATGTTCGCTACGTGAATCTCGCTAGCCGCACGACCACGGCTCTCGGCGAGATCGAGCTGCGCGCCAAGGCGTTCGTCTATCAGAACGACCCTTTCGTGCCGTCGCACCTGCTCGCGGTCATCGGTACGTTGAAGTTGCCCAACGCGCAGCTGCAACGCGGGGCGAATGACGAGCTCTTGCCCATCGAGCTGCAGCCAGGAACTGGCTCGTGGGACCCGGGCGCGGGCCTTGCCTACGGATTCTTCGCCGACCCCTGGTCGTTCTACGCGAGCGTCATCGGCGTCTATGCGACCCGCGGCGATCAGGGGTATCGCGGCTCGCGCTCCCTGCGCACCACCACGGCTTTGCAGTATCAGCTCATCCCTTCACTGGCGCTGCGCGGCGGCGTCGACACCCGCACCGACAGTACCGCCATCGAGGCTGGGTCCGTTGCAGCGGACACGGGCGGGTTCATCGGCTTCGTCACCGCGGAAGCGCTCTTCTCACCGGTTCCCGATACGCTCGTTTACGTTGCGGTGCGTGTGCCGGTGGTCAACGCCCTCGAGGGACGGCATGACGAAGGCGTCTACCTGTCGGGCGGCGTAGCGTACGACTTCTTCTAGCGGTACAAGGCCGCGTGAGCTTGCTTTCCGACCTCACCGGCACCGCGGCCGTCTCGGGACGTGTGGCGTCGCAGCTCGTGCGCCCGCGCTTCGACCGAGCCGAGCTCCTGCGCTCGTTCGTCGAGTTCGGGGAAGCTTCGATCCCCATCGTCGCGCTCACCGCTGCTTTCACGGGCGCGATCATGGTGCTGCAAGGCGCCTTCTACGTGCAGCAGCTCGGCATCTACGACCTCGTCGGCTGGTACACCGGCTTTGCGACGTTCCGCGAAATCGGACCGGTGATGTTGGGCCTGATGTTCAGCGGCCGCGTCGGTGCCCGCCACGCAAGCGAGCTCGCCAGCATGCGAGCGACCGAACAGCTCGACGCGCTCAAGGTGTTGGCGCTCGATGTCTACGAGCTGCTCATCGTGCCGCGGGTCATCAGCATGACGGTAAGCCTTGTGGCCCTGGTGATCTTCGGTGACCTCATCGCCATCGCCAGCGGGGCCCTCACCGCCAAGCTCATCCTCGGTCTCGATGCCGCGCATTTCTTTCGCAGCCTCGACGCGGCGCTCGGAGCCGTCGACGTGCTCATGGGCGTAACCAAAGCAGCCGCGTTCGGCTTCTTCATCGCCATCATCGCTACCCATTACGGCCTGAACGCGAGCCGCGACTCCGCCGGCGTCGGACGCGCCGTGAATGCCCAGGTGGTCGCGTCCGCCATCGGCATCTTCTTTGCGGACTACGTGATCACGGTGCTCTTCCCATGAACGTGCGCGACGTCATCGTTTTGCTCGTGCGCGTGCTGCGCGGCTTGGGTGGCACCGATCCCCGGGCGGCGTTCAAAGAGGCCTACGAGCTCGCCAACAAGAGTGCGTTCTTCGTCGCGGTGGTGATGAGCTGCGTCGGCGTCATCATGACGGTCCAGTCCGCCGAGCAGAGCCTGCGCATGATCGGTGACCTCGCGCTCATTGGGCCGACCTTCCTGCAGCTTCTGGTGCGTGAGCTCGCTCCGGCAATCGTCGCCTTGATGGTGGCAGCGCGTTACGGAGCGGGCGCCGCAGCGGAGATTGGCACCATGCAGATCACCGAGCAGATCGACGCGTTGCGCATGGCCGGCGCGGAGCCCGTGCGCGTTTTGGTCATGCCGCGCTTCATCGGCGGCGTCGTCGGCATGCCCGTGCTGGTGATCAGCATGGGAACTCTGTCGTTCGTTGCCGGTGCCATCGCGGCGCGCACCGGTTTCGGTGTCAGCTACCTCACGTTCTTCAACGCCCGCATGCTCGAGATCTCCGACATCGTCGTGGGTGTCGCCAAAGCGGTCGCCTTCGGCGGCGCGGTCCCCCTGGTCGCTTGCGCCTCGGGATTCGCGGCGCGGGGTGGGGCACCCGGCGTCGGGCGAGCCACCACGAGCGCGGTGATCGGCGGGTCACTCGCCGTCCTCTTCCTCGACCTGGTCATCGGAGCCGCCGGTCAGGTTTGGCTCATGAGCACACGCACGTGATCGTCTTCGAGGACATCCATAAGTCGTTCAATAAGAACGCGGTCCTGAAGGGCGTCTCGTTCACTGCCGCGAAGTCGAAGGTGCACTTCGTCATGGGGATGAGCGGCGCCGGCAAGAGCGTCACCATCAAGTCCATCATCGGCCTCGTCCGTCCCGACAAGGGTCGCATCCTGGTGGAGGGCCGGGAGGTCACCGGGCTCACCGAAGCGGACCTCGTCGAAGTGCGGGCGCAGTGTCAGTACATCTTCCAGCACGCGACCCTCTTCGATCACCTCTCGGTGCTCGAGAACGTCGCCATGCCGGTGGTCAAGCGTATGCGCGTCTCCCATAGCGAAGCCAAGGAGCGCGCGAGGGCCGCGTTAGGGCATGTCCACGCCGAAGACATTCTCGACCGTTTTCCTCCAGAGCTCGGGAAAGGCTCGCAAAAACGGGTCGCTATCGCCCGTGCCTTGGCGCTCGAGCCACGCGCCATCCTCTACGACGAGCCCACGACCGGCCTCGATCCGGTGGCGGCCCGGCGGATCGATGCGCTCATCCAAGAGACCTCCCACCGCCACGGCCTCACCTCGATGGTGGTTAGCCATGACCTCACGTCCGTCCGGAGCACCGCGGATCACGTGAGCTTCTTGCACGAAGGACGCATCCGATACGACGGTTCCGCCGATGGATTGTTCGCCAGCCGCGATGAGGTGTTGGCGACGTTCATGCACCCTCGCGGTTGAACCCCCGGTAGTTCCCATGGCACGCGCATTAAAAACTCGGGTCATCGCCTTCGTTGCGGTCGCGGCGGCATTGCTCGTGGCCCTCGTCTGGTGGGTTGGCGACTTCAGCCTGGCGCGCCGTGACGACCTGCTCGTCGACTTCGGTTACACCGGGGCGCTCCAGGTCGGCGGACCAGTCCGCGTCAGCGGCGTGAACGTCGGCAAGGTGAAGGAAATCCGTTTTCTCGCGGCCGATGAAACCGCCGAGGTCGCCGAGCTCCCAGGTCTCGGGCAGACCCTCCCGCCGCTCGTGCGCGTCCGCATGACCGTCGATCACGACTTGCACGGACGTCTGCGTCGCGACGCCAAGGTCTACGTCGCCATGCAGGGATTCATCGGCGAGTCCTATGTCGAGATTTCCCCCGGCATGGGAGACGAGCCGCTGGTCACCGGCCGAGCGGTGCGCGGGGTCGATGCGCCGCGCTTGCACGTCGTCATTCTCCAGGCCGGCTACGCCCTCGAGGTCATCACCACCTTGTTGTCGCAGTTCTTGCCCGCCGAGACCCTGCAGGCCGACGGCGTCGCTGCCAAGAGCGGCGGCACCAGCGACCTCTTTGCGGCCCTCACCGAGCTCGTCCGCGGGAACAGTCAGAACATCGGTAAGCTCCTCGACGAGCATGTGGCCCTCGCCACCGACCTACGGGTGGTCGTGGCGCGCGTTCGTGAGGCCACCGAAAACGGCGAGCTGGCGACGCTTCTCGACAATGGGAACGCCGTGGCAGTTGTTCTGCGGCGCGAGCTCCCGCATATTCTGGAACAGACGCAGACGAGCTTGGACGACTTGCACGTTTTGGCGTCATCACTGAAGAGCTCCGCCGTCAAAGCCCCCGAGATTGTGGCGCGAGTCGATCAGATGACACAGGCCATGCAAGTCACGGTGGCCGACGTGCAGGCGATGGTGCACAACGTCCGGCGCGGCGAGGGAACCATTGGTGGGTTCATGAGCGATGCGCAGATCTATGATGACGTGAAAGAGCTGATGCGGGACCTTCGTCGCAACCCGTGGAAGTTCTTCTGGAGGGATTGAGTAGCCGTGGCTGTAACAGCGCCGTACAAGACCCTCATCGGCAAGTCGACCGAGCCGGTGACCATGGAAGTGGAGAAGGGCCAGATCCGCCGCTTCGCCGCTGCCATCGGTGAAGATGCGAATATCCACTACGACGAGGACGCCGCCAAAGCGGCCGGCTTCCCCTCGCTCGTCGGGCCGCCGACCTTTCCCGCCGCGTTGCACGCGACCCGCGACCTCTACGACCAACTCGGCCTCGACGACAGCAACATCATGCACGCCGAGGAAGAGTACGAGTACTTCCGCGCCATCTGCGCCGGCGACGTGATCACCGTGACGCACGCTATCGCGGACATCTACGACAAGAAGACGCCGACGGGCTCGTTGGTTTTCGTCGTCATCGAAACCCGCGGCAACGACGCCAAGGACCGCCCCGTCTTCAAGGGCCGGCGCGTCTTGGTCGAGCTGAAGCGAGATTAGAACCATGGGCCTCGATTTCGACACCATCGACAAGGGCATGCCGCTCGAGGGCATCTCGATTCCGGCGCTCACCCGCGCCACGTTGGCTCGCTTCGCCGGAGCCATCGACGACTACAATCCGATGCACCTCGACGACAAAGTCGCGACTGCTGCTGGCAAGGCCTCGGTGTTCGCGCCGTCGCAGCTGGTCATGGGCTACATCGGCCGCATGGTCGAGACCCAGTTCAAAGGCTGCGCCCTGCGTCGTTACGGCCTGCGCGTCTTGAAGCTGGTGTGGCCGGGCGACGTGCTCACCTGCCGCGGCGTGGTCATCGACAAGCGCGAAGAGAACGGCGAGCACGTCATCGACGCAGACGTTTGGGCGGACAACCAGCGCGGCGAGACCGTCGCCAAGGGGCGCGTCCTCATCGTCGTGCCGGGGAGCGCCGCCAAGGGTCTCACCAAGAGCGAAGCGTCGGTCGGTGTCGTCTACGTCGACATGGGCCTGCGTCCCGGTGGCAAGGCGTCCGCGCCGGCGAAGACCCGCAAGAAGCGCTGAAACCGTGATTGAGCGGTCGTTCGTTCGCGACTAAGGTCGGGGGCGTGACCAATCGCTCCATTGTCGCGGTCGCTTTCCTTTTGCTGACGGCTTGTAGCGTCAGCTCCGGTGTCGATCAGCCGCCGCTCGACGACACGGAGATCGATCCGGCGCAGCCGGTCGACAACTACGTGATCGGCGCCTTCAAGACCGACTACGCAAACGGGGTCTGCGCCTGGTTCACGCGCTGCAGCGCCACCATCGGCCAGTTCTTCGCCGACGAAGCGAGCTGCCGGTCCATCTACGGGTTCACCCTCGAGCTGTCTCTCGACGCCAACCAGCGCAACCTCAACGACCCCTTGCTCTATCGCGTCGACTCCGCGAAAGCGCACGCGTGCGTCGATGCCTTGGCGACTCGCGGCTGCAGCGACGGCGCGCCCATCCTGAATCAAGACAGCAGCTGCGGCGAAGTGTTCATCGGACGTCTTGGCGACGGTGAATGTTGCGACGAGCGCGGCGGCTGTGGGCCGGGCCTCGTGTGCGAGCACGACACGCACACGAGCACGTTCGCTGGCTTCTGCAGCGCTGTCGGCGAGGCCGGAGAGACCTGCTTCGTGCAAGAGTGCGCCGAGGGCACGGGGTGTCTGCGTCAGGGTGACGTCAGCACCTGCCTTGCGCCGCTCGGGCTCGCGTCGGGTGAGTACTGCAGCAGCACCTTCGACTGCGGGCCGGGCCTCGCCTGCATCTACTCGTCGGCTGCGCGGCGCGACCTGTGCCTGCTGCGTCCGGAGGTCGGCGAAGGTTGCTTCATGCCCGAGCGTCCATGCGCCGCCGGGCTTGCCTGTCTGTACACCGAGGGCGAAGGCTACAGGTGCTCGGCCACGCCAGGCGTCGAGGGCGACGGCTGCTTCGTCGACTCGGACTGCGGCGCCGGCATGACCTGCGAGAACGTTTGCGTCCTGCCCAATGTGCTCGGCGCCCCGTGCGACGACGACCAGGCCACCGAGCGTTGCCTCGAGACTCTGGCCTGCGTCGAGGGCTTCTGCGCCGAGATCCCGGTGCCCGTGGCGATTGGCGACCCGTGCGTGCCCGACGGTCCTGAGTGTCCGGGAGCGCTCGGTGAAGGGGAGTGCCGGCCCACCGCCAGCGGCTATCGCTGCGCCGTTCCCGCGAAGGAGAACGAGCCTTGCGGTGGCGACCTGCCGGAGTGCGACTTCGCCCGCAACCTGATCTGTGACGAGGCGACCCTTACGTGCAAGCGGCTCCCGCCCGTCGGCGAGAGCTGCGAATTCTTCTGCGCCAGCTTCTTCGAGGTCGCTTGTGTCGACGCGGTCTGCGTCCGGCGCATCGCCGAGGGCGAGCTGTGCACGCCGCGCGGCGACGAAGATCCGAAGGAGATCTTCGCGACGACCTGCGCCGTCTTCAGCTCCTGCGTCCTCGACGAGGCCACGGGGCAAACCCGCTGCAAACGGCCCGAGTCCGTGATCGGAGCAGGGACGTGCCAATGAAGCGCCTACTCGCCGCCGCGACCGTTTTCGTCACTGCCTGTTCGCTCGATCTCGGGGTGCCGTCCGATGTCGTGGTGATCTGCACCAACAACACGCAGTGCCCCTCGGGCACCATCTGCGACACCAACGTCGGCCAATGCGTCGCCAGCGAGACACCTTCGCTGAGCGTCGACGTGCCCGACGAGCTGGCGACCCGATACACGCGCCAGGTCCCTTTCAGCGTCACCGTCGTGTCCGCTAACGCGGAGGCGCGCTTCGACCTGCAGATCGAGTTTCGTATGCTCGACGAGCCCGCCGGCAGCTGGCGCGTCATGACCTTCGCGCTGGAGTCGGACACGACCACGGGTGTCGCCGGCTCACCCAGCGGTAACACCTACGACTTCGTTTGGGACGCGCTCGCCGACGCGGTGCTCGCCAACGGTGTGCAACTCGCGCGTGTCGACCTCGACGGTGACGGGCTGGTGGCCGAGCCCATCGTCCGCGGCGCTGGTGTGAGCATCCGCGCCGTGGCGCGCAACGCCAGCGGCTCGGTGCGGAGTGTGCCAGCCGAGAGCCCGCCGTTCGAGGTCGGTAACCTGCCGCCGTCCGCCCAGATCCTCGACGTGATCGGCGAATCCGGCGTCATCACCGTCGTCCTCGGGCTCACCGACACGAGCAGCGACCCCTGCGGCATGGAGCTGCAGTTCAAGATCACCGGCGACTCCTCCACCGGCGATGTCTGGCGCAACGCCGAGCTCGCCTATGGCACGACGGCAGGACTCGGTTGCCAGAGCGGAGCGCCTCTCAACGCCTCCGTGGGCTGGAGCTCGGTAGCGCCGCTCCTCGACCATCTCGTGGTCCCGCCGAGCACACCGCAGGGCATCGGTACCCGTACGCTCCCGAGCTCGGCGCAGCCATTCCGCGTGTCGCTGCGGGCCCGCGCCTACGATCAAGCCGAAGCGTCGGCGGTCGAGCAGCACTGGGGTGTGTGGAGCCCCGTTCGCGTGCTCGATCGCGTGGTCAATCAGTCGGCGCCGTTGATCGTGAGCCCGGTCGCGCCGCGCGCCTCGATCACCGCGGGGACGAGCGCCGTGCACATTCGCTACACCCTGGTCGACGGCCAGGCGGATCCCATCGACGTCGAGCTCGAGAGCTCCTCGGACGGTGGCGCCAGCTGGATCCACTGCGACGAGTATCCGTATTCGCTCTCCGAGGGGACGACGGGGCTGGCGAGCGCCCCCCTTGCCTCGGACGGCAGCGGTGGTGTCGAGCATCTCTTCAGCTGGGATGCTTCGCGGGTCACCCCCGCGGTGGCGCAGAGTACGCTGTTGCGGATCACCGCGCGTGACGGCGTCAGCAGCCCGACGACCGTGTCCTTCGGCTTGGGCTCGCCGGCCGGCGCGACTGGCCAGCCACCCCACGACAGCTTCGCGCACGTGGCCTTCAGCCGCAATCTCTTCCGCAGCGATGGCACCACCAACGCCAGCGTCTCTCGCGATGTCGCGATGGCGGACTTCAACGCCGATGGTCGCAAGGATCTAGCCTTCGCGCAGCCGGTCACCGGCACTGGCGCCACGACCAGCGTCGTGCACAACCTCGGCGCTACCGTGCCCTGGTCGACCGTCACCTATCCGACCGGAGGCGCGTTCATCCAGGTAGCGGCTGGCGACTTCACCGCCAACGGCATCCAGTCGCTCTTCGGTGTCGCACAGAATGGGACGGCGACATTGCTCGTCGGCAACAATGCTTTCGGCTTCGCCGCGGAGCCGACCTTCAACGTCGGTGGCGAGCCCTTCGAGATCGTCGCCTCCGACCTCGATGCCGACGGCGACGCGGACCTCGTGATGCTGGTCGAGACTGGGGTGGAGGCGGTGTTGCTCGTCTACATGAACGGCGAGGCAGCGGGGCCGCGCTTCGGAGCGCCGACCTTCTCGAAGACCTATCCGCTGGCGAGCTTTGCCGTCGGTGACCTGTCGGGCGACGGCTTCCCGGACATCGCGGTCGCGGGACAATCGGCCACCGGAGAAGTCCTCGGAGGTGACGGGGCGGGTGACTTCGAGGTCATCGGAGACTTCGAAGCGAACACGGGCTTCGACGATCAATCCCTCGCCATCGGCGACGTGAACGGCGACAGCCTCCCCGATGTCATCAACGCCTACTCGAACACGCTGGTGTACTTGATCAGCTCCTTCGATCGCGGGCGCGTGTTCTTCACGCGCTACGAGTCGAGCGCCGTGCCGGGCTCGATCGACTTCGTCCGCGCCGCGGACCTCAATGGTGACGGTCTGACGGATGCGGTCTTGTCGAGCTCGCTCGATGGTGTCTTCGTGGTGGCGTTGAGCGCGGTCGATCCGGTGAACGGCGCGGTGGTGCCGCGCTTCGGTCAAGTCGCGCAAGTGAACCTCGGGGTCTTCGCCGATGACCTCGATGGCGACAACATCGCCGAGCTCGTCGCCTTCACCGGCAACGGCACCGCGAGCTACGCGCTCTTGACGGTGGACAACATCACGACTCCCAACGCGCAGCCGTTCCGCAAGGCGCCGTCGAGCTTCCCCGAAGATGGTGGCGGCGCTCCGCTCATCGCCAACATCGATGCCGATGGCGTGCCCGACCTGGTCTACGTGAATCGCAGTCTGCTGCTGCACCGCGGCGTGGGCGGCATGGGCGTCAGTGACGCGACGTTCGGTGTCGAGGAAGAGATCTTCATCGACCCGACGGCTTTCGACCAACCGCGAGCTGCTTTCGCGGACCTCAACGGTGACGGCGTCCTCGATATCGTGATTCTCGTGGAGCAGTTCCTCCAGGAACCGGTGCCGCACCGCGAGCTCCAGCTCTACTGGACGCTCGGGCGGACGTCGCAAGGGGTGAGTGACGCGCGCTTCGCTCAGGCGCAGTTGCTCGACCTGGGAGTGGGGCAGTCGGGCAGCTCGGGCACCATGATCCAGACGGCAGACTTCGACCGCGATGGCAGTGACGATATCGCCTGGGTGTATTCCGACGACGAGGGCGCCACCTGGAACGTCGGCGTCGCCTTCAGTCGTGGCGCGTCGGGTTTCGTCCAGCGCGACGCCAGCTACGCGCTCCCGGCCCAGCCCGCGAACCTCGGCACGGGTTACATCGGCGCCGACGCTTTGCCGGATCTCGTGGTGGCGATCTCAGCGACGTCACAGGTCCGCCTGCTCGACAACACGACCACGCCGGTGGTGCGCACCGCGCCGTTCACCGCCAGCACCATCGCGCTAGCGGGACCCGCCGGCGACGTGGATCTCGCGGACCTCGACTGGGACGGGGTGAGCGACCTCATCATCCGCTACGGCACCTCGATCGAGATGCGTAACGGCATTGCCGCCGGCGGCTTCGGTGGCGCCATCAACTATTTCCCCAACGACTCGTTCGCGTCGCTGTCGTATTTCGACGCGACCTTCGACGGCATCAACGACTTCCTCTTCACGGGAGTCGCTTCGACCGTCGTCTCGGCGCTCACGCCTGGCCTCACCGCCGGGGGCGTGCCGAACAACACCTTCGTTTCGACCATCTCGACCTACGTCGGGCGCGCTGCCGAGGTCATGTGGGAACGCGACCTCAATTGCGACGGTGCTGCTGACTACGTCGAGAGCACCGGTAACCTCGAGGTCTTCGCCATGGCCCGCGAGCGCGACGCCTTCACCCCGACGTTGTCGATGGCGGCCCCGCCTTACAAAGCGAGCCAACCAAGGCGGCTCGCGAGCCTCGGCTTCCCCAGCGGAGTCCCGGCGCACGCCTGGCATGTGGCGGCCGGTGGCCCGTGCTCCGAACGCGGTCGCTGGGAAGACGATCTGCGCCAGGCCCGGGCGCGCGCAGGCACGACCCCGCGGTTCCGCGTCCTCACGACCCCGCGTTGGCTCGGCGAGACCACCCGTTTCAAGAAGACGCAGGTCGGAGACAGCTTGCGCTTGCGCCAGTCATCGCGCTTCTCGCCGCCTCTCGATCTCGCGACCGAGGGCAGCCCGCGTGGCCTGGTTCCGAGCCTGACGGTTTTCCCGGCGCGTCGCGCCTCGGTGGTGCCCGCGAAGCTCAAGGTCTACGTGCAGGTCGAAGGTCTGACCTTGGCCTCCGAGGTGCCGCTCGACCCCTTGCATGACCAGCCGGGTGGAGCGGTCTACCTGCCGCAGGTGGTGACCTCGCGCGGGCTCACCGACGTCGTGCGCCGCAACTGGCGCTGGGAGACCATCCCGGTGGACGCGGACGGCAATCTCACGACCGGCACCGGGCGTCGCTACGTCTACGACGCCACCCGCGGCAGGGTCGATATCCTCACGGATACCGGCGGTCTCTACGTGGTCGTCGAAGAGCCGTGACGACAGCGCGGGTGGCCGCAACCCGCTCGAACCTCCGGCGATAACTGGGACTTCCCGAATCCGGAGCAGTCGGTGCCCATCAACGAGGTGCGATCCCGCCACCTTGTAACGGCGCAAGCCCCCGCCAGCGCGGTCTCCCTGCGCCCAGGTTCAGCTGCGCGCGCGATGCAGCGGCCGAGCGTGCCGCCGCCAGGCGATCGGATCGCGCGGACAGCCGGAAACCGCAGCCCGACCCGCGACGTCACCTTCGTTTACGACGCTGGTCCGCAACGCGACGTCGGCAATGTTCGCCTCAACGGCAGCTGGAACAAGGCCACGGGTCAGTACAGCCCGGCCTGGGGACACGAGACCATCCCGATGCGCTATCTCGGCGACGGTCGCTGGTCGGTGACCGTGCGTATCGTCGATGACGGCACGGCGCGCCCCTGGGAGTGGGGTGTCATCGCCGACACACCCGGGAAGAAGGGCGCCTGGGTGGTGCACGCCGGCAAGAACCTGCGCTTCGACCCAGGAGTCGGCCTAGCCGCCTACAGCCCGACCACCTATCACGCGATGGGCGCGCGCAAGGGCGGCGACGGCGACCTCACGTTCCGGGTCTGGCTGCCGCATGCACGCGAGGTCACGGTCCGTGTCACCGGCAACGATGGGCGGGTCACGCGCTATCCGCTGAAGCGGATCGACGAGGACTGGGCGACCAGTATCGCGGCGGGGTTCGACCGCCACCTGGGCGCCAGCTACATGTACGAGATCGTCGACTCGAAGGGGGAGCGGCGATCGGTTCCCGACCCGTACGCGTTCGAGGTTGCCGGTGAGCAGCTTGGTCTTTCGCGCGCCTGGTTCGACCCGACGAACGGCGCCGAGGTGCACCAGTATCTGACGCCGCGCCAAGAATTCATGCGCTTCGAGCTACGCGACGACAGCGGCTCTGCCGAAGCTTGGGTCGTCTTGAAGGACGCGGACGGGCGCGCCTTGAGCAAAGCCGAGATCGAAGCCCGCCTAGGTCCGCTCGGTGAGGAGCTTCGGTCCGCCATCACGGGCAAGCGCAAGATCGATGATCTCACTGCCGTCGACGACCAGGGTCGGCTCGCCATGCGCTTCACCGACGGTACCTGGACCACGCTCGTACACAACCCGAAGGCCTTGGAGGGCTTGCGCTACGCCATGGTGCTCTCGAACGGGGCGACGGCGCGCGATCCGTGGAGTGACCGCATCAGCAGCGACAGCGGCGTATCGTTTCGCGAGTCGATCATCGTCGACGGCGTTCGTCGCTCGCAGCGCGTCACCACGCCGCCGACGCCGTGGAACAAAGCGACCATTTATCAGATGCACATCGGCAGCTTCTTCTCGTCGGCCAACAACTCGCGCCGCTCCACGTTCGCAGATGTCTGCGAGAAGCTCGACTACCTCGAGTGGCTCGGCGTCAACGCCGTCGAGCTCTTGCCGGTGACCGAGGAGCAGGGCGTGCGCGGCTGGGGCTACGCCATGGGCGTCGTCAACTTCGCGACCGAAAGCGCCTTCGGCTTCATGCGCGACGGCAAGTGGGTGAGCGGGCGCGAGGCGCTGCGTGCGTTGCGCGCCGAGATGCAAAAGCGGCGCATGAACCTGATTGCCGACGTCGTCTACAATCACGCGCTCGACAAGGACAACCCGCTCGTCGACATCGATCCTGCGAACCCTTACTACAACTGGGGCAGCGCCGAGCATCCGCAGCTGCGCAAGACGCCCTGGGGACCGATTCCCGCCTTCAACAATCCTCGCGTGCGCCAGTTCCTCATCGATCACGCGGTGGCGCAGATCCTCGAGCACGGCTTCGACGGGCTGCGCCTCGACTTCACCCAACCGATTTATCAGGAGGGCGGTGAAGAAGGGCGCGCCTTTCTCGTCGAGCTGGTGTCGCAGGTCCGCGAGGTGGCGCCGCAGGCCCTGCTCATCCCCGAGGACTTCTCGTTCCAACCGTGGATCGTCGAGCTCATGGGGACGCTCTGGTACACCGAGTTCCAGCATCGCCTGGTGCACGACCACAACCCCGACCGCCCTGGTCTCGTGCAAGCCGCCGCCCTCGGCAAGTTCAAGAACGTCGACGGCTTCTTGAAGTTGCTGACGAGCCCAATCGGCCTGCACGCGCTTACCCAAGCCATCACCATGATCTCGAACCACGACGAGGTCGGTAACGCGAATCGCACCACGGTCGTCGCGCAAGGCGAGCACGCCAGCAACGATCCGCCACAATGGCCCCGCGACGTCTCGCGCCTCACCATGCTCATCGGGCTGATGAGCCCGGGCATCCCGTTCTTCTTCCAGGGCGACGAGTCACTCGCGACCAACGGCTTCCGCTGGGGCAAGCCCTCCACGTGGGACATCGGCTGGAGCTGGGCGAAGATCGGCAAGAGCTGGGACTGGAGCGCGCTCCGCTATGACGATGACGTGCGCAAGCTCTACGAGCGTCTGTTCGCGCTAGGCAACGAGGCGTTCGAAGACCCCGCGTTCCAACAGCTCGCTGAAGCGGACAAGCGCGTCTACCGCGACCTCGCGAGCATGCGGCCCGAGGACCGCCAAGTCGCGTTGGTCGATATCTCGCGCAAGCTCGCGAGCATCTTCACCAAAGACACGATCACCATGCGCAATGCCTACGAGGGCCTCGGCTCGGATGTTCCGGCGAAGCCTCTGTACGCACACAACGACGACGGCGTTTTCGCGTTCAGCCGTGGCGAGAAAGAAGCCGACTACGTCGTGGTCGCGAACGTCTCCAAGGAAACGCGCCGCGGTTATCGTGTGCCGCTGCCGCCAGGGAAGTTCCGGCAGATCTTGAATAGCGACGACGTTCGTTATGGCGGACGAGGAGTCGGAGCCGGCGCTGCCATCCTCGAGGATGGCGCGACCTTCGACTTGCCCGCGGGTGGCGGGCTCGTGTTGCAGCGCCTCGCTACGTCTTCGCCGTAAGGAACCGCAAGAGTGAGCCCGGCGTGCGTGCCGCCGGCACCACGGAAGGCGCTCCTGCCACGGTGGTGAAGCTCGAGTCGCTGCTGTGACCGCGGCGGCGCTTGGCTTCGCGCACCAAACGTGTGGCTTCTGCTGGCGAGGGGATGCCGAGCTCAGCGTTCATCGCGTTGCCAGGAGACTTCGGCCGTGAACTTCCCGTAGCCATGGCCGCCGTTGCCGTAACCCAGGAGGATCGCTTCGGTCGGACGCACGTCGTAGTTGCTGGCTTGCATGGCCTTGAGGAACGCCTCGGAGCCCGCACGGATGGCGAATTGGACGTCCATGTCGGTGGGGAACTGGCCCGCCTGCGCGCCGCGCATGAAGGTCTCGCGAATCTGGCGCGTATTGAGCTCGATGTCGATCGTGACCGAGAGCGTCGGTCCGGCGGTGCTCTTGCCTTCGACGGCCTTCCCGGCGGCGAGCTGCGCTTTGAAAGCGTTGACCAGCTGCGTCCGGACGTCCTTGGCCGCTGGGCGTAAGGTCGCTTCGTCGTGGATCTTGGTTGCGTCAGCAGCTCGAGGAATGTCGCCGATACCGTTCATCGCACACGTCTCCGCAGTTTCGTGATGACGGTCTACTTATCGGCTGCGCGCACCATGACGTTGCGTCAGATCGATGACGCCGGGCACACGAAGGCCTAGCGGCGATTCTTCTTGCGCGCCTTCTTCTCGGCTTTTCGTTTGTCTTTCGACTTTTGCTTGGCTTGGCTGTCGACCTGGCGCGGCGCCATCTGGCCCATGCGGGCCTTCAGGAACTGCTGGTATTGCTGCATCGAAACACCGGGGGGCAAGCCACCGGGGGGAAGGGGCATGCCACCGGCCGCGCCGCCGCCCATGCCGGGCAGACCACCACCGGCACCGAGCCCCGGCAGACCACCAGCGGGCATCCCGGGCATCCCCATGCCAGGCATACCGCCGCCCAGACCCATCTTCTGAGCCATCTGGCCGAGGTCACCCATGCCCATGCCGCCCATGACGTCGTTCATGTTCATGCCCTTGAGCTTGCGCAGGGCCCCCAGCTGCTTGAAGCCGGGGAGGTTGCCGAGCAGTCCCGGGTTACCCACCAGGTTCTGCATCAGGCCTTGCATCATGCCGAAGCGCTGCACGAGGTCTTTGACCTCCTCGGGCTTGCGTCCGCTTCCGCGGGCGATGCGTTTGGCGCGGCTGTCGTCGATGATCGAGGGTTTGTCGCGCTCGGCCTTGGTCATCGAGTGGATGAGCGACTCCATGGCGACGAAGGCTTTGTCGTCGACTTGGGCGCCGTCCGGCAGAGAGTCTCCGAAGATGGGAAACTTCTCGTAGATGTCCTTCATCGAGCCGACCTTCTGCAGCATCTTCAGCTGCTGCAGAAAATCGTCGAGGGTGAACTGGCCGCGCAGGAGCTTCTTGGTGTCGCGCTCCGCCTGCTTCTCGTCGACGACCTGCTCGAAGTCCTGCATGAGGCCGACGATGTCGCCCATGCCGAGGATGCGGCTCGCGAGACCTTCGGGGCGGAAGCGCTCGAGCTTGTCGAGACCTTCGCCTTGGCCGAGGAACTTGATCGGCTTACCGGTGATCTCTTTGATGGAGAGCGCCGCGCCACCGCGGGCATCGCCGTCCATCTTGGTCATGATGAAGCCGGAGATATCGAGGCGGCGGTTGAACTCGGCGGCAGTGCGCACCGTGTCCTGACCCGCCATGGCGTCGCAGACCAGGAAGATGTTGTCGGGCTTGGTCTTCTGCTTGATCTGCTCGAGCTCGACCATCAGCGCATCGTCGATGGCCAAGCGACCCGCGGTATCGAAGATGACGACGTCGCGCTTCTTCTTCTTGGCTTCTTGCAGGGCGTCGGCGCAGAGCTGTGGCGGCGACAGGCCGGGCTGCGCGAAGACCGGGACGCCCAAGCGCTCACCCAGGATCTTGAGCTGCTCGACGGCGGCGGGACGGTAGACGTCGGCGGCTACGAGGAGCGGCTTGCGCTTGTCCGCTAAAAGGTACTGCGCGAGCTTGCCCGTGGTCGTCGTCTTACCGGTACCCTGGAGACCAACCATCATGATGGTGGTGAAGGGGCGCTTGAACTTGATCGGCGCTTCCTCGACCGGCCCCATGAGCTTTTCGAGCTCGTTGTGGCAGATGAGGATGAAGTGCTCGCCCGGCGTCGACTGGAGTTTCTTGCCGTCTTTCTGGGCCGCGAGCTGCACGACCTCGCCGAGGGCGCGTTGCTTCACGCGGTCGATGAAGGTGCGTACGACGCCGAGCTCGACGTCGCCCTCGAGGAGCGAGACGCGGATCTGGCGGACCGCCTCGTCGATGTTTTCTTCGGTGAGCTCAGCCTTACCGGTGAGCGCGTTCTTGGCGGACTTGAAGCCCTTGGAGACGATCTCCAGCATGGGGCGGCTTCTAGCTCAAACTTGTAACGAATGTCACGGCGTGACCGTGGGCACTTGCTTGGTTCGCTGAACCTGGCAAACGGCGAGGTATGCGCAAGCTAGCCCTCTTGGCCCTGGCCCTCGCCGGTGGCTGTAGCGACGATCCCGAAGTTTGGTTGACCTCTACCGCACCGGCGGACGGCTGCCCTCATGGCGGCACCAACGTATCGATTGGCCCGGATACGAATGACGACGGAGCGCTCGACCCGAGCGAGGTGCGCTCGACCTCGCCGATTTGCAACCCCGAGGTGGTCGAAGAGCAGGATGAGCCCGCGGCGCTGACAGCGACTGCGCAAGCGGACACCGATGTTTGCCCGTGGGGCGGCACGCTCATTCACTTCGGCCGGGACACCGACGGCAACGGCACGCTCGAGGCGTCCGAGATCACGAGCACCCAGCCGATTTGTAGAGGCGCTGTGCAGGCCACCGGGGTCGGCCACGTTTGGACCGGTGACGGCGCCGACGACCGCTGGTCGAACCCCGCCAATTGGAACAGCGGCAGAGTGCCCGAGCCCGGCGATGATCTCGCGTTCTATGTCGCGGACACTCAGGCGCGAGCGCGCAACGACCTCGGGGTCGGTTTCGTGGTGGGCACGCTCACGGTGTTCGGGGGCCTCGAGGTCTACGGCGACAAGATCATCGTGGTGACCGGCATCCTCCACGACGACTCGGGTGAGGCCGCGACCGCCCTCGTCTCCATGCCGGTGGTCCTGCGTGGTGGAATCATCACGGTGGAAGACCAAGCGGGCGTCGATGTCGATTTCACGATCACCGGTGACATCGAGGGCGCGTTCGGCCTCGAGAAGGCTGGTGTCGGTACTCTCGAGCTACGTGGTGACAACCGCTATAGCGACCTCACCCTCATCTCCGCCGGTCGTTTGATCTCGGGCGCGGCGAACGCTATCCCGGACCTTTCCGCGGTGGTCCCTGGACCTGGCACGACCTTCGTGGTCGGGCCTGTCGGCGACACCATCCGTGGCATTGGTGGCAGCGGTGCCGTGGAGCTAGCGGGTCCACTCGTCATCGAGCTCTTCGGCGGGACCGCGACGAGCTCCGGCCTGGTCAGCGGTACCGGTAGCATCGTCATGCGTGGCGAGGCGGTGCAGCGCTTCTCGACGGTGAGTGACACGCTCTTCACTGGCTCGGTGACCATCGAGTCCGGGGCGTTTCGCATCGATGGCGATTGGCCGAACGCGACGTTCGACGTCCGCGAGGGCGGCACGTTCGCCGCCACCGGTGAGATCGCTGGACTCGTGGCGCGCGGCACCGTCATCCCCGGAAATACCGGCATTGGCACGATCAGCGTCACCACACCCGCCGATCTGCGCGGTGCGCTCGTTCAGATGCAGCTCGGCGGCGCCTCGTCCGATGCGCTGCTCTCGGTCGGCGGCCTGGACATCAGCGGCGCGCGGTTGTCGCTGTTCTTGGCCCCGGCCTATGTGCCGGCGGCCGGCACCGAGATCGTTCTCTTCGATACCAACGGCATTCTCACCGGCACGTTCGCCGACATGGGCGACGGCTCGGTCGTGACCGTCGGGACCACGAATTGGCTCCTCGACTACGGTGGCGGCGAGGTCAGCGTGACCTACTTGCCGTAGCTAACGCGCCAGGAAAAATAGGGTGATGTGCGAGCTCACCCCCAAGAGGCCCCAGAGTAAGAGGTAGAGCGTCACGTACGCGCCAACCGTCGCGCCGACGATGAGATGGCGTGACGCCACCTGCAGCTCTTCGAGTCCGACGTGCAGCAGGTAGATGCCGTAGCTCGCGGCCGCCACCACGGCCAGACGCGAGATGATGAACAGCCAGATGAATTCGTCGGGAGCGAGATAGAGGCAGCCGGCCAGCCAGAGCGGAATGGACGCGTAGGTCGCGAGCAAGAAACTCTGGGTTTCGGTCAGGGTGCCGTGAAACTGGCGGACGACCGTCGGCACGATCAGCGCGAGCCCGATGAGGCAGCCGACCTGCAACACGAAACCGCTGGTGCCGAGCACCATCGCGGCCACGGGGTGCCCGGTCATCACCGACGCGAAGAAGTCGGCGATCGGCCGGATGATGATGAGCGGCAGGATGATGGTCACCACGAAATGCGGCCACGCTGGCGGGCTGGTGAGCCGCTCGCGCAAGAGCTCGTGCGGTCCGCGGACGAGCGCCGTGACGTCGTGCTTGAGGCTCAATGCGGGCTCCGGGGCTCGAGCGCGTTGAAGCACAAGGTCAGGAACGTGAGGGTAAGCGGAACGGTGACGAGGCCACCGACCAAGGTAAGAAGCCCGATCAGGTTCACCAGCACCGCCACCAAAGCGATGACCAAGACCACGCCGGGCGCGCGGCGGGTGAGGGCGAGCGCGTTTTTCAGGCTCTGAGCCGCGAGATCGTCCGTGAGCGCGAGGTACCAGAACGCGAACATGCACGCGATCGCGAAGAGCAAGCCCGGCAGCACGAACGCGACCATGAGGATGAGCACGCCCAGACCATAGACCAGCCACGCCAGGATGGCCGCGACCGGGCGATCGAATCCCAGCCCCAAATGTTGGAAGTCGATGGGCTCGCCGGCCTGGGCTCGGCGCACCATGCGGATGTAGCCGATCAGCAGAGGGGCTGTGAGGATCGTCAGCGAGACCAGCGATCCAGCGACTAAAAGCACCCCGGCGCCGATGTGCACCAGGGGGTCGGCGAAGACGAGGGCTATCGCGCGGCGCCCCAGCGCGATGATGTCGACGTGGGGTCCGATCGCGTCCGGCTGGGTTTCGCCCAAGTTGGCCATGTGCTGAGGCAATTTTCCGTTACAGGGGTGTGGCTTGTAAAACTTTTTTGAGTGTAGGCTAGGCGGGTGATGAGAGCTGCCATCCTTCTGACCGTCCTGTCTGCCGTTGCGTGCAAGTCGGAGTGGTACGGCACCAGCAACGTTTACGCCTATAACGGCACTGACCAGATCGTGAAGCTCCAGCTCGAGGGGACCGATGACCTCGACCTGACGCTGCGACCCCAGAGCGGCGAGCTGCTCCGCGACGTCGTTGCCGGGCCGTACACGATCGTCACCAAGCGGGAGGGACAGCCGGATTCCTCCACCCGCACGGAGATTCGTAAGGGTGACCTGACGGTGCTCAACGTCGATGGCCTTGGGTGTTTTGCCCGCGCCGACGTCGCCGGCAAGTACTCCGCCAATATGCGCTTCCCGGTGCAGGTGGTGAGCGAGTACTCGAAAGACGCGGTCATCCGTATCGATACGGCGATCGACGTGTTGCCCGGTGAGCTCTTGCCGAAGAACCGACCGAAGTCGGCCTACGGTTTCTACCGGGTCAGCCAAGTGCCCTGCGAGCTCATCGGTGACCGCAACAAGATGGCGGAGCACCTCAAGGAGCAGCGGTAAGCTCGGTGGCGTCACGGCCGGTTCGAGCATTGGTGTTGTCGGGCGGTGGCGCGCGTGGCGCGTACGAAGCCGGTGTGCTCGCCTACATCTTCCAGGAGCTGCCGCCGCGGCTCCTCGCGAACGCCCCCGTGAAAGTGCTGTGCGGCACCTCCGTCGGCGCGGTCACGGCGTGTTTTCTCGCGGGCAATGCCCACTTGCCGCACATGAACACGGCGCGTTTGCTCGACCTGTGGCGCCGCTTGCGTCTCGACAAGACCATGCGCCTCTCGATGGTCGACTTGCTGCGCATGCCGTTGGAATTGCGCGCGACCTTCCGCCAAGAAGCGGCTGGTGTGCTCCTCAACTCGGCGGTGTTGCAGGAAATCGTCGTGCGCGAGACGCCTTGGGTCCAGATCCGTCACAACATCCGCGCCGGCGTCTTGTCCGCTTTGACGGTCAGCGCAACGCACATCGCGTCGGGCCGCACCGTGGTTTTCGTCGATCGGACCGACGGGACGACGCCGCCCTGGTCGCGTGACACGCGCGTCGCGGCACGACCCACCCGCATCCGGCCGGCGCACGCCATGGCCTCAGCGGCGATTCCCTACCTGTTCGCACCGATCGCCATCGACGGGGCTTGGTATTGCGACGGCAGCGTCCGCCAGAACACGCCGCTCTCACCCGCCTTGCGCTTGGGTGCCGACCGCGTGCTCGTCTTGGGACTCCGCTATGACGGACCCGATCAGGACTGGCCGCCGAAGCTCGAGGAACCCGCCCCGCAGCCGTTCGAGTACATGGGTAAGCTCCTGAACTCGTTGATGCTCGACAACCTCGACTACGACTTGAAGACCCTCCAGGGTTTCAACGAGCTGCTCAAGGCAGGCAAGCAGACCTTCGGCGACGCATTCCTCCCGCACATCAACGAGACGACGACCCGTTATCGTGGCGCTGGCTATCGCGAGGTCCAGGCGGTGTTCATCCGCCCCTCGCGCGACATCGCCGAGCTGGCGAACGAGTTCGTGCAGCTGGTGCACCCAAACATCGGTGGCCTCCCTGGCTGGATCCTCTCGAAGATCGCCCAAACCCAGGTGCAGCGCTCGGACATCCTGAGCTACCTGCTCTTCGATGGCCGCTATGCGCAGACGTTGATCGAGCTCGGCATGCGTGATGCCGACGCCAACCGCGAGCGGCTCATCGCCTTTTTCCGAGACGACTGACAGGCCCTGGCGGCCCTGTGCGCGCGGCCATAGCGGCTGAGACACCCTGGCACCGGGGCTGGCGCAACCGGAGGGAATCCGGTGCCGAGACGTGGGCATGCTTCCACGCGTGAATAGCAGTGCTGCGGCCGAGCACTTGGCGGCGGCTTTACGCTTCAAGACCACCGTCGTGAGCCCGGACGGGCCGGTGCCGAAGGCCGAGCTGCAGGGCTTGCGGGACTATCTCGCCAAGACCTTTCCGCTCGCCCATCAGCATCTCGGCGTCGAGCTGATCAACGACAGCTTGCTGTTCACGTGGAAGCCCGCGCAGCCCTCGAAGGAGGGCGCGTTGCTCCTCTTGGCTCACATGGACGTGGTGCCGATCGAGCCGGGCACCGAAACGAAGTGGACCCATCCGCCGTTCGCCGGTGTCATCGACAACGATCTCATCTACGGCCGTGGCGCCATCGACGACAAGGCGCGGCTCGTAGGCACGCTCGAAGCGGTCGAGAGCATGCTTGCTGCCGGCGTGACCCCGAAACGCACGGTGTACCTGTGCTTCGGCTCGGACGAAGAGGTTGGCGGCGCGCAGGGCTCGCAGGTCATCGCCAAGACTCTCCAAGCACGCGGCGTGAAGCTCGATATCGTTCTCGACGAGGCCGGCGCCGTGACCCAAGGCGTGAATCCGAACGTGGCGAAGCCCATCGCGAGCATCGGCGTTGCCGAGAAGGGCTACGTGTCGTTCGAGCTGACCGCGAATGGGCCACCCGGCCACGCGGCGTTCCCTGCGAAGAACACCGCCATCGCGGTCCTGTCGAAGGTCATCGACGACCTCAACACCCGGCAAATGCCGGCGCGCATGACCCCGCTCTTCCGCGAGACCTTGAAGGCACTCGGGCCGCACATGCCGTGGCCGCAGCGCCTGGCCGTTCGCGCTGGCAAGCTCGGCGAGTGGCTGCTTCTGCGCACCATGGACAAGACGCCGACCACTGCGGCGCAGATCCGCACGACCTTCGCGCCGACCATCCTCAAGTCGGGCATCAAGGACAACCTGGTACCGTCGATGGCGACCGCGGTCGTCAACTTCCGCATTCTGCCCGGCGAGACAGTCGCTGACGTCGAGGCTCACGTGAAGCGCGCCATCGGCGATGCCAAGGTGAACGTGAAGACGCTGGCCGGAGAACATAGTCCGCCACGCGTTTCGTCGTCGGTCGACGCGGGCTTCCTCGCCATGGCGGAAGCCGTGCGCGCGACCTTCGGTGAAGACGTGGTGATCGCTCCGACGCTCGTCGCCGGTGTCACCGACTCGCGTCACTTCGATGCCATCGCGACCAACACCTATCGCTTCACTCCGGTGCGACTCTCGGCGCGCGACGTTGCGACCATTCACGGCACCGATGAGAAGATCAGCGTGAACGCTTTTGCGGACTTGGTGCGATTCTACCAGCGCATCATCACCAAGCTCGCGGTCTAGCGGCAGACGTAATCCGAGGGCACCGTCGATGCGGTGCCGCTCGCGGTGATGTTCTTCAACGTCTGCGGATGCACGGGGCCGCTGATGAGCGAGCTCTTGAAGTCGTAGCTCCCGGCGTAGACCAGGTCTTTGCCGCGGACGAAAGGCGCGTCCTCGAGGCGGTAGCGCGGTCCTAGGCGGGCGGGAAGGCTTCGGCCGAGCTCGAAGATCTCGAGGTCGCTCTTGCGTAGGTCCATCTCCGGGCTGACGACCCACCAGCGGCCGTCTTTGGGGTAGGCGACCATGGTGTGGACGACGGGACGCTGGGCACTCGCCGGCTCGTTCGCGGGCCCGCGCGGGCACATCGTCTGGTAGCCGGCGACGTCCATGACGACGAAAAATCGTAGCTCGAGCGTGGGGTCTCGCAACCAAGCGCGGTAGGCCGTTGCCTTGGCGTAGTCCAGGCAGTTGAGGAAGGTGCGTTCGTCGAAGGCCTGCTGACCAGTGCGCGCGAGCTGCATGCCGGCAAGATCTTGGGTGGCCGCGCGGGGTGCCGCTCGCTTCACGGCGCTTTCGTAGCGGCGCACGCTGGCGGGCGCGAGGAGGCGCTCGACATCGTGTCCGCCCGCGGCCAAGGCCCGGCGGATTGCGGCTTGCTCACGCTCACGCACCACCGGGTCGCACGTGAAGAGGTTGTGGTACGCAAAAGCGTACACTTCGCGAACCGGCACCTCGTTGTAGGCCTGCGCGTGACGGACATCGCGCAGAGCTTCGAGCAACGCCGGTGGGAGCTTCCTCGCGGAAGCCTTGCTGATCGGCGCGACGTAGGGCCCGCAGCTCGCGGCGCTGCGGCCAAGACGCGTGACTTCGATGGTCATCGCTTTGCTCGCTCGCGCTCGGCTGCGTCCATGATGCGTCCGGCGAGCAGGCCGGCGCGGTCGCCGTAGTGCCGCTCTCCCCAATTGTAGCGGCGGATGGTCACGGCGTTGGGGCCGGCGAAGAAAGCTTCGGGGCTGGTGTCGCTGCCGAAGCGCAAGACCCGGCCGCGGGTGCTCGCGGGAAACGACGCAGGGATGGTGAACCCTGCTTTGCGCAGCTGACCGACGGTCATCTCGGTGTCGTGACGCAGGCGACGGATTGCCGCGGAGCTGCCGCGTAGCTCGACGCCGATGGGTTGGCCCTGGGTGTAGCGTTCGCTCGGGCGGTCGCGACCGACGTTTTCGTAGAACCGCGCCGCCAGCTCGGCGGCTTGCACCGGATGCCATGGGTCGAGGTCGCCGGCGAGGAGCACGAGGTTCGAGGGCATGAATTGGCACCAGCCGAGCGCTCCAGCGGACGAACCGCCGAGGGTCGCGAGATCCCAGCCTCGCTCACGCCCCACACGTACGAGGGCGCGCAGCTCGCCGCGGAAGAACTCGGTGCGGCCACCGTCGAAAGCGCCGCGCACGATCTGCTGGAAGGCGTTGTGGCCGCCAGAGAAGCCGCCCATGTTGGTCTCGCCGCGCAGCGTCCCGTAGATCGCCGCGACATCGATGCCGCGCCGTCGGGCAGCCTCCTCGGCTTGCGCGCCGAATTCGAGGGCGTAGGCGGTGCCGCGCTGGATCCCTGAATCGAGGTAGCCACGCACCGAGCGCTCGAACGAGGTGCGCTCGTCAGTCGGCCGGGCGCTGGGGGGCGCTATGTTGGCCGTGGCACGCGGCAACGCCACGCGCTCGAGCAGGGCCATGAGCCGCTCGTATTCGGCCTGGTCGGACCCAGCGATCTCGCGCATGAGGCGCTGAGCTTCGGGGCGTTGATGATAGGGGCGGCCGACCGCGGGTTGGCGCTGTGCTACGGCCTCTGCCTCGCGCCACGCCGCGAGACGCCGCTCTTGTTCGACCGGGTCGTTCGAGCGAGGTGGGAAGGGGACCAGCTGGCCGACCTCGACGCGGGGCGGCTGCATGGCGGCCGTCCAGTCGAAGGTCGGTAGGGCCTCCTGAGGGGCTTGTGGCGCGCTCAAGAAGGTTCCTGGTCGCTTCTCGGGCGGGGGGAGCGCGAGGGGCGGCGTGATGGCGCTTTGGGCAAGGCGCGTGGGCTGGGCGACCAGCTGGTCGCGGTCGCCGGGGGAGACGGCCTGCAGGGCCGTGTCGCTCTCGGCGGGCGCAAACGTGATGTCGCGGCCCGAGTGAGCCGCACGGACGGGACTGCTCATGCCCTGCCGTTATCGCGTCGGACCCTAGCGGCGGTGCTCGAGCCTCCAGCTGGTCAACGAGCCCGCCTGGGTGGCCACACGATCGACGATCTCGAGCTGCCAATCTCCCGCCAACGGCTCGGCGAAGATGTCGAACAGCGCTGGCGCGTTCTGGATGTCGAAGGTCGCGGTCACGGTGGGGCCAGCGGCCAGGCTGTTCGACAAGAGGACACGTTCGCCACGCGGGCTGACCAGGCGCAGGTCGAGCTGCGAGGGGACGGGGTGAGTCAAGGTCACGTGCACGCGCAAGTCCTCGATGGTCTGACCCACCGGGGCCGCGATGGTCGCTGTCGAGGTGGTGACGCCGTTGTCGGTGATCGCGATGCCGCCGACGCCGATGCCGACGTCGAGCGGCGTCTCCGCCGGCATCAGGCCGCCGCCGCTCGCGGTCACCTCGCCGTCGAACCAATCGGGGCGTGCGTCCCAGTTGCCGCACCCGGCACAGCCCGGACGTACGCCGCAGGCATCACAGCTCGTCGGGGTGAAGCCGAGTGGCTTGCGCAAGATGATATCGTCGCTGGTGTCGAAGGTGGCGTCGGTTCCGCTATCGCGAACGAATACACCGCTCCGCTCCGGCGGAGCACCATTCGGTGCCTGGACGTAATACGCGAGACGGCCGTCGACCAGCATCGGCATGCGCTCGTCGTCGACGGTGCTCGCGATGGTCACCGTCGAGCCCCCCAAGGTGTGCAGGCGCACGTCCCAGTTGCTGCCGTACTCCGACCAAACGACGCGATCCCCATCGATACGCAGGTCAGCCCGTGCCGGGCCCGCCGCGGCGATGGTCGTAGGAGCGCCGCCGCTCGTCAGCACCATGCGCACAGCTGGTGTGCACGTCGTCGGATCGGGGCCGCCGCGTGCCGATTCGCAGAGCCCGGTCGGGTCGAGCGCATAGTCGAAATAGACGACCTTGCCGCCCGAGATGTCCGGGACGACGCCCTTTGCGCCGGTCGGTAGGGTTGCAACCACGTCGTCGCCACCCCCGAGCCAGCCGTCGGCGCCGAGGTCCACCATCTTGAGGCTGCTGACGATGTCGGAGCCCGGGTAGTCACCGTCGCTGTCGGCGGTCATGTCGCCGTAGACGATGATGCCCGCGTCGATGCGCGGCCAGCGATACTTGCCGGATGCCGGCGTGAGCTCCGTGGGACCCTTGTCATCGGCGGTGCCGGGGATTGCGTCCGCTCCAGCGTAGTAGAGCATCAGTTTCTCGGATTGCGTGTCGCGCCACACCAGGTAGCCGCCGTCGAGGTCCGCGAAAGCGATGTGCGAGGACTCAGGTGGACGGCTGAAGCGACCGCCACGCTGTAGATTGATGAGCGTGAGTCGCTCCGGGTTTCCGGACATGAACGCGAAGAGGCCGTCCGCGATGAGCCCCGAGGGTGGCGCCTCGCCGGAGCTATCCGAGGTCTGGAAGGTCATGGGCCTGCCAGCCGCCGAGTAGCTCGCCGGCCGTGTGGGAACGCCGTTACCGAAGTACATCGAGGCGAACAGGAAGGCGCCACTCCCGGAGAGCGTCGTCAGAGTCGAGCCGCCGAGTGAGCTGTTGATGGTGATGCTCTGCCGCGTCGTGAGGTCGTACATCACGCCTTCACCGTAGGCGTAGGCGTGGTCCCCATCGGCGTCGCTCAGGGACTGAGGCATGTCGTCGTACTCGACGACGGTGTCGTCACCGTTTCCGAAGACGAGATCCGGACCAGCCTCATAAGAGAGCCAGGCGCCGGTATCCTGATGGACGAGAACGCGGCCGGTTGCCAGGAGAGGGATGTCGCCGTCGCCATCCGGGACTGCCCACTCGCCGCCGTCGTCGCCGCCACCCGGCTTGCCGTCGGCCCCCGCGTTGAACACGTAGTAGCGCGTGTCACCGGAGCGGTCGTCGCCCCAGAGGACGTGGCGGTCGCTGGTCTGCAAGCGGCAAGGGTTGAAACCGAACACGCGCGATGCCGAGAGCACGACCGCCGAGCCTTCGTTGGCGTCGGCCGTACCAGGGGAGCGGTCGTTGCCGTAGTTGTAAAACGTGAGCCGGTCGAGGTTCGATGAGTTTCCGAAGTACATGCCCTGAGGAGTCGCGCCCTGGCAGTTGCCGTTGCCGACGGTGACGATGGCGCCGTCGTCGGGAGTGCTGAGCTGGCCGTCCGCCCCGGTGGACATGGCGCGCACGACTTGCCCGAGCTGGTTGGTGATGTCGGTGAATGTCATGACCGACCCGGCGATGCTGATGCCTTGGATGATCGACGAGGTGGTGCGACTCACCAGAACGGTTCGCGTCGTGCAGACGAAGTTGTCGATGGCGGTGCGGGCGCAGAGATAGGCGTTGTGACTGCGGCATTCGCCCGAGCCGGCG
Organism: uncultured Bdellovibrionales bacterium; assembly: GCA_964484195.1. Classification (GTDB taxonomy): domain Bacteria; phylum Myxococcota; class XYA12-FULL-58-9; order XYA12-FULL-58-9; family JALHOP01; genus JALHOP01. The sequence continues at coordinate 119,283 of CAZAER010000001.1, forward strand.
GCGCAGGCGCTGTCGGCCGGGCTCGGATCGACCGCCGCCAGCACACCGCGGTTCGAACCGGCGAAATAATCGTAGAGGAAACACCCACCGCCGCACGAAAGGGGCGACAAGGTGAGTGGCTTGTCCGCTACAGCGACATTGACTCCGCCGCTCGCGTTGCCCGCCCGGTCGACAGCGCGCACGACGTAGGCGGTGATTTCGCCGGTTCGGGCCCCTGGCAAGATGACGCGCGGCTCATCGGACACGGGGGTGTAGTCGGAGTAGGTGCCACCCGACACTTCGTAGACGACGGGACCTCCGCCGGGATCTTGCGCCGCTTCGAGCAACACACCCGCTTCACTGGTGAGAAAGCCCGAGATGATGGAGGTGAACACCTTGGGTGCGCTCGGAGGCTGCGAGTCCTCGTGAATCGCCAGCACCCCTTGCGCCGCGATAGCGGTCATGTTGCCGAAGACGTCGCGCTCACGGATCCACAACGTGGTGGTCGCGTCCTGGCCAACGGGGCTCACGACCAGGGCGCCCAGCGTCGGTGTCGCGGTCCAGTCGGTGCCGTTCGTCGAAAAAACGTAATCGCTGAAGTCGGGTGGTGTCGGGCCGCTGGAATGGAAGAACACAGGGAGGCTGTCGGTGTTGACGAAGGCTTCGGGCGGTGCCGGCGTGTCGATGATGATGGCGTTCGTCGGTAGCGCGGTGTCGAGGCGCAGGGCCACCGGCACGGCGACGACGTTGCCAGCGAGATCGGCCAGCTGAACCTGCACGACTTTGACACCATCGCCCGCGTTCAAGGTCACGGGCAGCGTCTCGGCGTATGCGAGCTCGGTGTCGGCGTCGACATCACCGCTGATGCTCGCCGTCGCGGGTATCTCGCCACCCGCGGGTAGAGTGGGGCGCAGAGTGATGCTGGTCGTATCCACCCAGAGGTCGTTTCCGTCGCTGACGCCCTCGTCGACCTCGATCCCGTCGACGATCGGCGGCGAGTAGTCGAGGACGACCGTCCCGATGGTCGCATCGCGGGTCACGCGGCCCTGCGCGTCGGCGAAGGTTCCACGAATGGTCGCGACGCCTTCGGCTTCGCCGCCGGTCGTCTCGTAGGCGAACACGAAGGGGCCGGTGCCGCTCCCCGACTCGTAAACGAGAGTGCCCGCGAAGGCGCCGCTGACGATCCCCAACGCCGGCGCGCCGACTAGCGCATGGTCGGTCGAGAGCTCGACGCGAATACGGCGATTCGCACCCGCTACCGCCGGAGTGATCGATGGTGTGCCCGCGACCTGAGCACCGTCACCGGTGGCCGGGGTCGTCGGCAAGCACAGTCCGAGGCCGCCATCGCAGACATAGCCTTCTGGGCATATCGGTGCCTGGACCGTACAGGTCACCAGCGCCGAGCTGGGGATGTCGAGGTCGGCGAGACAGGCGGGGAGGGCGAGTAAAGCGAGGACGGGGGCGCGTAATCGCATGCGGCGGGCACCATGCGCGCAGGCGCCAGACGACCGCAATGACGAACGTCACACCGGGCGCCGCTCACGGCGCGACGCCCGGATGTAAGCGTTTGGTCTACTTCCCGACGTTCTCGAAGCCGGGGAGCTCGTCGAGCTTCGGCATGAAGACGATCTCGACGCGGCGGTTCTGCGTCTTGTTCTCGGTGGTGTCGTTTGCCACCAGCGGATCGAACTCACCGTTGCCCGCGGCCGAGATGTTGGCGGCCGGGACGCCCGCCTGGACCATCAGCTTGGTGACCTCGACGGCGCGCTGGGTCGAAAGCTCCCAGTTCGACGGGAAGCGCGCGGTCTTGATGGGCGCGCTGTCGGTGTGGCCGACGACCTGGAACTTACGATCCGGGAACTCCTTGATGGTCTGGGCGAGCTGCTCGATCGCGCTCTTGGCCTCGGGCTTGATGATGATGCCGCCCGGCGGGAAGACGACGTCGCTCGACATCTGCACGACCATGCGGCCGTTGCGGATCTTCACCTGCAAGGTGCCGGCGTCGATCATCTTGTTCAGCTTCTCCATGACCTTGCGGTACTCGGCGTTACGTTGCTCGGCGCTGGCGCGCAGACGGCGAAGCTCTTCGACTTCCTTGGCCAGGGCGGCTTTCTCGTCGGTGACCGCGGCCTTCGAAGCCGTGAGCTCCTCGACGTTCTGGCCGAGCGCGGTGAGCTTCGAGACCATCTGGGCGTTCTGATCGCGGGTCTTCGCCAGGTCGGCGTCGCAGGCGCCGCTCTTCTGCTGGCAGCCGGCGAGATCGTTTTTGAGCTGATCGCGCTCTTTGACGACGGCTTCGTGGGTGCCGCTACCGACGCAAGCGGTTGCAAGGATGGCAGCAAGGCCGAAAGCGCTGCCAGAAAGGACGTTTGAACGAATCTTCACTGTGCCTCCCATAGGGGTTTGTTGGCGTGAAGTAACGAAGTTGCGAGACCCGCGCAACTTCGATGGGGGACTTGCCGATAGTGAGATCAAGAAAGACGCAAACGGGAGACTATTGCCATGTCGGCTCTTGCACACGAGACACGGAACGCGGAAGCAGCCCAGAGCATCGGGGCGACCCAGGCTCGCGCGGTCGACAATTACATGTCGGCGGTATCGTCTGCCTCCCAGCTCGCGGACATCGGCGAGCTCGAAAAGGCCATGCGCCTCCTTCGCCGCAGCATCACCTCCGCCAAGAAGGCCGGTTGCATGCTCGACTATCCGGCGCTCGAGCACCGCGCGGTCATCATGCAGCGCGAGGGCTACATCGGCGCCGTCGATCGCCAGCTGGAGCGCGCCGAGCGCAAGGCTGCCAAGGGCGAGCTCGCCGAAGTCGAATCCGCCATCAGCATCATGGAAGAATGCGCGGTCAAAGCGCGTGAGCTCGGTGGCGTCGTCGTCATCGATACGGCGCGCGTCGAAGCGGCGCTCGCCAAGGCGCGCGCTCTCGCCGCCCAGACTGCCGAGCGCGATCGCATCATTTCGGAGCACCTGAACAAGGTCGGCGAAGCTTTCTTGTCGCTCTACGAAGCAGCGACCGGTGATCCTTCTTCCGACAAGTAGTCCGCTTTGTGGCTATAACCGGGTCCCGTGAGCGACAGCACCTTCCATCCGTTTCGCGCGGTGCCGCGCACCGGCGTCATCTTCGTCAGTGAGGAAGCCGCCAAGCGTGGCTTCCGGCCTGGCGACTCCACCTGGAGCAACCTCGGACAGGGGCAGCCGGAGAGCGGTCCGCTAGACGGGGCACCCGATCGCCCGAGCTCGTTGCCGCTTCTCGCCGACGACTTCGAATACGCGCCGGTCGGCGGTCTACGAGCGCTGCGCGAGGCCGTAGCGAACCTCTACAATACGGTCTACCGCGCGAATTCGCGTTCGAAGTACACTGCCGAGAACGTCGCGATCGCTGGCGGGGGACGCGTGGCGCTGACCCGCGTCTTGAGCGCCGTGGGCCAGGTGAACGTCGGCCACTTCCTGCCGGACTACACGGCCTACGAAGAGCTGCTCGACATCTTCCGTGCCTTTCATCCGACCCCGATCATGCTCGAGCCGAAGGCGCAGTACGAATTCGGCTCGAAGGAGCTCGAGCGCGAGATCATGGGCCGCGGCCTGGGCGCGGTGTTGCTCTCGAATCCCTGCAATCCGACGGGCCGAGTGATCGCCGGGGCCGCGTTGGCGGACTACGTGCGGGTCTCGCGCGAGACCGGCTGCGCGCTCATCGCCGACGAGTTCTACGGCAACTATCTCTACTCCGACGACGGCGTGACCCGAACGGTGAGTGCCGCCGAGTTCGCGGACGACGTCGATCGCGATCCCGTCGTCATCTTGAACGGTCTTACCAAGTGCTGGCGGTTTCCAGGTTGGCGCGTCAGCTGGGTCGTGGGCCCCCGGCCGCTCATCGAAGCGGTCAACAGCGCCGGCAGCTTCCTCGACGGCGGCGGTGCTCGTCCGCTACAGCGGGCAGCGATCGATCTGGTGTCGCCGGAGCGCTTCATGAGCGAAACCAAGGTCGTGCAGAAGGTCTTCGGTGCCAAGCGCGGCATGGTGCTCGACGCCCTGAAGTCGATGGGCATTCAGGTCGAGGCGCCGCCGCAAGGCACCTTCTATGTCTGGGCGAGCCTCGCATCGTTGCCGGGCCCGCTCTCCGATGGCATGGAGCTTTTCCGCCGTGCTCTCGCCAAGAACGTCATCGTCATCCCTGGGGAGTTTTTCGACGTGAATCCCGGCAAACGCCGTAATCGCCGACGTTTCCAGAACTACGTGCGCATCTCGTTCGGTCCCGCGAAAGCGGAGCTCGAACGGGGTCTGTCGGTGTTGGCCGATCTCATCCGCGAGCACGGCTGAGCCATGATGCGCACGCTCGTCGTTCTTTCGTTCGTCTTCCAGGTCGCTTGCGCCGGCGGCATGAGCCAGGCGCAGCAGGCCGAGGCCGATGCCGCGCCCATCCTCGGTTACATCAAAGACGGTTGGCGTACGCTGACGCGGACGCACAAAGATCTCGTCGCCGCCGCCGAGGACCCCAAGCTCACGCACGGGGCCCCTTGGCTCGTGTACGCCCCCGAGGGCGACCTCGAAGCCGCGGGCGCGCTGGTGCGTTCGGCGCTCGGGGAGAAGAGCGGTCAGATCGAGGTACGCGCGCTCACCGGCGAGGTCACCGAGCCGGGCTTGTTGTACCTGCCGAATCCCTACGTCGTGCCCGGCGGTCGCTTCAACGAGATGTACGGCTGGGACAGCTATTTCATCCTCTTGGGGCTACTCCGCGATAACGAAGTCGACCTGGCGCGCGGCATGGTCGAGAACTTCGTCTACGAGATCGACCACTACGGCACGATCTTGAACGCCAATCGCACCTACTACCTGACGCGCTCGCAGCCGCCATTCCTCACGCGCATGGTCCTCGAGATCTACGCGCGGACGCAGGACCGTGCCTGGCTCGCATCGACGATGCCGGCGATCCAGAAGTACTACGACTTCTGGACGACGCCGCCGCACACGCTGCCGGGCATGGGACTGTCGCGTTATTACGACCGCGGGGTGGGGCCGGCGCCCGAGGTGGTTTCGGGCGAGATCGAGAACGGCCTGTCGCACTACGAGCGGGTGCGCAACGAGTACAAGACGCACCCCGAACAGGTCGAAGGATACCCACTCGCCGACATGTACGACGCTGCGAGCGACACGCTGTTGCCCGAGTTCTACGTTGGCGACCGCTCGATGCGCGAGTCGGGCTTCGACCCCTCGGGGCGCTTCGGCACCTTCAACATCGGCGCGACGCGTTACGCGGCGGTTTGTCTGAACAGTCTGCTCTGGCAGATGGAACGGGACACCGCCGACATCGCCGAGATCGTAGGCACCGACCCAACGCCATGGCGGACACTCGCCGATCAGCGTCGCGCTGCCATCGATGGCGCGCTCTGGGACGACGGGCGTGGGCTCTACTTCGACGCCGACATCACCAGCGGTCAGCGCCGCGACTATCCTTTCGCCACCACGTTCTTCCCGTTGTGGACGGGCGTCGCGAGCCAGTCACAGGCCGACCGCGTCGTCGAGAACCTGAAGATCTTCGAACGCGCTGGCGGCATCGTCACCAGCCCCAAGAACACCGGGGCGCAGTGGGACGCGCCTTTCGGATGGGCACCGCTGCAGATCGTCGCCATCGAAGGCCTGCGCCGCTACGGCTACATCGCCGAAGCCGACCGTCTTAGCATCGCCTTCCTCTCGCTCGTCCTGCAGGAGTTCCGCGAGCACGACGCTATCTTCGAGAAGTACGACGTCGAAGCTCGCGACTCCGCGGTCGCCGCCAACGTGAAGTTCGGCTACAGCGCCAACGTCATCGGCTTCGGCTGGACCAACGCCGCCTGGACGACGCTCTGGGACAAGCTCGGGGTTGGGGCGAAGAAGAAGGTCATCGCCGCCGCGGCATCGACCAACTAGCTTTTTGGGATTTACAGCCCGAGGCCGGGATGTTAGCTAGCCGGCTCCTTTTGAGGCCCCATCGTCTAGCGGTCTAGGACGTCGCCCTCTCACGGCGAAAACGCGGGTTCGATTCCCGCTGGGGTCACTTCAGAACCGTAGGCGCGGAACCACCTACGACGTTGGGTTCTAGAGCTTCGTGCCTTGGGCTTCGTCGTAGAGGCGGCCGCGCTCGGACATGCCGAGGCCGATGCGGAAGCTGCTGTTGCCGCGCTCGTAGCGTGAGAGCATCTCGCCGTAGCCGGTGAAGAACTGGGCGTAGAGATAGATGTTGAGCGGCCAGATCTTGCCGGCGAGCGATGCGCGGCTTGGATGCCACTTGGCGTCGACCTGAATGGCGCCCTTGTCGAGGCCGCCTTTGAAGCCCTTGCGCAGCATGACGTTGAGGTCGCCGTAGCCGTACCAGCGACCGGTGTCCTCGCGGCCGGCGGTGAGTGTCAGCTCGCCGGGGCCGGTGAAATCGGGCTGCGACGGGTTCTCGCTGATCCCCCAGGGGTAGCCCCAAACGTGAAAGGTCGCGCCGATGTAGTTGCCGTCCGCGAAAGCGCACAGGCCAGTGACCTCGGCGTAGGTGCGATTCAAAGACTTCGACAAGCGGTCGCCGCGGCCGTTCGACTCGTGCTCGACGCCGACACGCTCGCGGTACAGGCCGCATCCGGGACGCAGGTCCTCGTCGGGCGCGTAGTGCTGATGCGCGTAGATGAGCTCGGGATTGTAGTTCGCTTCTTGGAAGGGGAACGACTTGTCATACAGCCGCCATAGCGAACGTTCGCTGAAGGCGAGATAGACCGCATGTGGGCCGCCGGTCGCATCGTTGCTCGCCCAGACCTCGTACTTGAAGCTCACCTGGAACTTCACCTGGTCGTTATCGTTGAAGCCGAGGATGAAATAGTTCGGCTTGTTGACCGTGAGCAGCTGGTGCCATGGCCGCTTTTGCGGCGCGGTCTCCGTCTCCTGAGCATGGGCGGGCGCGGCCGCCATGAGCAGGCCTAACACCAAGGGGAGGGAGATCGACTTCATGCGGGGTGGCGCGAGATACCACCTCCGGAGGGCGCTGCTCTAGTCGCTGCTGCCCGGCTCGCCTTTGCCCGCATAGAGAGCGACCACCTTCTCGAGAGCGGCAACGGATTCGATGGGCTGGACCTGCGCGGTGTACAGGCGGCTGTACGCGTCGGCTCTTCCGAAGACGAGCGCTTTCTTGCTCGCCAGGGCGGGCAAGACCTCGCCGGGGACTATGCCCATCGTGAAGTGGTTCGTGCCCTGCATCTGCTCTTCCGTGAACGGGTAGCCGAAGCGGTAGTTGACGAGCCACAGCTTGTTGATGCGTCCCTCGAGGTCGGCACGTCGCGGTCCACTCAGGTTCGCGAGGTCCTCCTCGAACTGAGTCATCGCCACCTCGGCTTGCGCGACCTTCTCGGCGGCGACGCGTGCCGCAATAGCGGCGGCTTCGCTCGCCTGGGCATGGCGCGCTTGCGCGGAGCCTCGCAGGCTTGCGCACTCCGCATCCGCGGCTCGAATGTTGTTCGCGGCTTCTTCGAAGCGCGCGCGACTTCTCGTGGTCAGTGCGGCGGTCGCGCCTGTCTGCGCCGCAGCGTCGAGCCGCACCTTGAGGCCGGATAGCAACGCTATCGCGGACGCACGCGATGCGTCGTAAGACGTGAAGATTTGCTCCCAGCGCTGCGGCGCGAGCTGGAGGATGCTCGCGTCGTAGGGGAGGGCGCGGTGCACGCTCGCTAGCGCCTCGTGAAGCTTGGTGCTCTGGCTGTGGACGCCGTTGGCCTCGGCCATGTGCGGGTCGGGTGGGACCTTTGGCGTCCGCGCGAGCCATGCCATCCCGAAGCGCGGCTTGACCGCGTCAGTGACCACCACGGCCGTGCCGGTGCTTTGCGCTAGCGGCGCGAGCGCTGGAATCTCGTCGGGCGGACTTGCGGGTTGCAATGCGGGCACGGGCGTCTCGTTGACGGGGACGGTTCGGATGTTCGTTGCCAGGGTCATTCGCGCCTCTTCGTGGGGTCGTGGCCCAAGACCTTGTCGAGAGCTCGCTCGAGCTCAGGCAGCGAGGTGATGCGCTCCCACCCGTCGTGCATCAGGTGCGGGCTCTGAGGAAACATGGCGTTGAAGTCGACGGAGCCCATCCGCGCCAGGACGGTGAGAATCGTGTCGGTTGGGAGTACCTGGTGGTTTGCGTTGCTCGCCCATCCGGGGGAGCCATGGGCGTGGCGGGCGAAGCCGTACTGCTGGCTGCGCGCCTGCTCGATGCGGTTCGTGATGCGCTCGCGCTCCTCGGGGGACAAAGCGATGATCGTGTCGACCCTCTGCTTCTCAGCGAGCGCCCGGGCTTCTTCTGCCTTGGTGCGAGCGTCGATGCCGGTCTTGAGCGCTGCGTGCTGCTCCCGGGCTCGCTTCTCGAGCGCAGGGCGTTCGGCGTCCATGCCGCGTAGCTCGAGTGTGATGCGCTCGAATTCAGCCCGACTGCGGGGTGAGGTTGCGGCCTCGGCCCCTGCTGCGGCAGCGTCGAGTCGAAGCTTGAGCCCGCTCAGCGACGCGATGATGGACGCTCGCAGGCTGTCAGCCATCGCGAAAACGTCCCCCACCTCGTTGTGACCCCCGAGCCAAATGTCGCTGGGCAGGTTCCTGTGAATGTGGTCGATCTGTAAGCGGAGCTTGGTGAGTTGATCGCCCGCCTTGAGCACGTCCGGTAATTCGGGCTCGTTTGGCGCGGGTGGCGTGCGTCTGACCGAGGCATGCCACCACGGTGGCGCCGACTGAGGGGTCACTGGAACCAGCGCGCCAGACGAGCTCTTCCGCGGCGGGTCGAGCACCGGAACGTCACCGTCCGCCAGCGCCGATGAGCCGGGAGCCCCGGTGACGGGTTTGACTTGGTCGGCTGCGATACCGAGCGTGCTACCTGCGCTCATCACCTAGTGGCTCGAGAACTGGGGCGCGGTGCGGATCTTCACCGAGTCGATGTGGCCGTCGAGCGCATCGTCGATGATGCGTTCGAGCGCCTGCTCGAGCTTCTTGGTGTCGAGGCTGCGCGACCTGGCGAGCGGGATCTGCTCGAACTTGCCGTTCGCGCGGTCGAGCGGACCTACGCGCGGACGCTTCTGCTCGGGGTCGAACCAGAAGTAGAGATCGCGGAGCTCGGGCTTACCCGGCAGGGCCTCGGCGAGGGAGAAGCCGACCGGCATGTTCGGTGGCGCCTTACCGGCTGCGACTGCTGCTTCGTCGGCTTGTGCTCGCACCCGGCGACCCAGTGACGTCGCCTTGGCGGTGCGGAGAATTTCCCAGACGGCTTCGCGATCTTCGCTGGGTCTCGCGCGTGAAGCGGCGCGCTCGATGCGATCGATTCCCGTACCTGCGATTGCGCCGTAGCCGCCGCTGTTCATTCTCTGACCGCGGGGCTGTTCCGCGAAGACGGCTTCGCTAACCGGCAACAGCCGCAAGCCCAGCCCCTGCATCTCTGCTGCAGAAGGCTGAAACCCGCGGTTCCTGTCGATCGGCGAACCCATTGGCGAAAAGCTCCCCAAACGGTCTGATAGGTTCTGTTTCGGCAAACATGGGCATACTGTTGCTCCGAAATGTGCCCTCGGGTGAGCCCGCGGAGTTCTCTAAGTGGCTGATTTGAGAGATTTTCTCATCACTCAGCGATGGCCGGCGAAACATCCGGATCGCCTGCAGCTTTATTCGAATCCCACCCCCAACGGCGTGAAAGTCTCGATCGCTCTCGAGGAGCTGGGCTTGCCGTACGAGGCCCATCGCATCGACATCGGCCGCAACGAGTCCTGGCTCCCCGAGTTCTTGTCGCTGAACCCCAACGGCAAGATCCCGGCGATTCTGGATCCCGATGGACCCGACGGCCGCCCGATGGCGATGTTCGAGTCGGGGGCGATTCTCGTCTATCTCGCCGAGAAAACTGGGAAGCTCCTGCCGTCCGCTCGAGCGGCCCGCTACGAGACCATGCAGTGGGTCTTCTTCCAGATGGCGAACGTCGGTCCGATGTTCGGGCAGGTCGGCTACTTCAACGTGTTCGCCGGCCGCGACATCGAAGACAAGCGTCCACTCGAGCGCTATCGCGCCGAGTCGCAGCGCCTCCTGGAAGTGCTCGATGGGCGGCTTGCCGGTCGCGAGTGGATGATGGGCGACGTGTACACCATCGCGGACGTGTCACTGGTCGGCTGGGTGCGTCAGATCATCGGCTACTACAAGGCCCGCGAGCTCGTTCACTTCGATGCTCTGAAGCTCGTACCTGCCTGGCTCGAGCGCTGCCTCGCACGCCCGGCGGTAGAGCGCGGCCTCAAGATCCCCGGTGCCGCGTGAGCGACGGCGTTCTGATCTTGCGGGCGACGCGCGCCGATGTTCCCAAGGTGCTCGAGCTCGCGAACTGGGCGGCGCTGAACACGGTGGCGAACCTCGCCACCGCCCCCGAAGAGATGGCGAGCTGGACCACGGCGTGGGAGGAGACCCAGACCTTCTATCCCTGGCTCGTCGCCAGGCGCGGTGACACGCTGCTCGGCTTCGCCAAGGCGTCGCCGCATCGCACGCGCGGTGCCTACGCCTGGACGGCTGAGGTGTCGGTCTACATCCGCGCCGACGTGCACGGTCAGCGCATCGGCACGCGACTCTACGGTGCGCTTATTCCGCTCCTGCGGACACAGGGCTTCATGACCCTGCTGGCCGGGATCACCGCTCCCAATCCCTCGAGTGAGCGCCTGCATACCGCCGCCGGCTTCTCCCGATGCGGCACCTTTCGCCGCGCCGGTTGGAAGAATGGCCGCTGGCACGACGTCGGTTACTGGGACATGCAGCTGCAAGACGAGGACACGACGCCGCGCGCCTTGAGACCCGTCGACGCGGTGTGGCGCGACCCTAGTCCTTGAGCTGGCGCAAGGCGCCCTCGTAAATCGCCGAGGGCTGCGCACCCGATAGCATGTGCTTACCGTCGATGATCACGGTGGGAACGCCCGCCACCTCGAGCTCGTTCCACTGGTGTTCGGTTTGGCGGACGACGTCGCCGTAGGCGCCGGATTCGAGCACCGCGCGCGCGCCTTGCGTGTCGAAGTTGAGCTCACTCGCTACCCCGACGAGCACAGCGTGGTCGGAGACGTTCTTGCCTTCACCATGGTAGGCGCGCATCAAGGCGCGCGCGAGCGCGACGTCGCGGCCTTCGAGGGCGGCCCAGTAGATGAGGCGATGGGCGTCGAAGGTGTTGTAGATGCGCTCGCGCTTCTGCCAGTCGAAGGTGAAGCCGACGGCGGCACCGCGCGCGTCGATCATCTCGTGCGTCTTGGCGAGGTCGAGCTGCGAACGCCCGTATTTCATGCCTAGGTGCTCGGCGATGTCCTCGCCGCCAGCGGCCATCTCGGGGTTGAGCTCGAAGGGCTGCATGTGGAGCTCGACCTCGAACCCGGTGCGGCGAATGGCTTCCTGAAGCGCCCAGAGACCGACGGCGCACCAGGGACAGACCACATCGGAGACGAAGTCGATGCGCATTGCGAAAGCAGCTCCCTGGGTTCGGAATACCTGACCCCGTGTCATCTGCGCTAGACGACACGATCCGCGGACAGCACCTGATATCTAGATCATCCAGCGGAGCGTGTGCCCGCACGCTTCGAGCGAATCTTGGGGAGCCGCCGCATGTCCCGAGTCCAAGGTCCTGTCAGCGCCGCCGATGCTGCGCGCGCCGTGCGCATGTGGTTCGGAGGCGGAGAGCGCCGTCCACTCACGGGCGCGAGCCTGCTCGATCAATTTCAACGACCGCCCCGTAGCTCGCGCTTGCAGCCCGTGGTGCAGCGCTGCCCGGCGGTGCCCGACCCCATGTCTCCGGAGGCGATCCGCAACCTCCTGCGCACGCTCCCGAACCGGGGTCCCACGCCTGTCAGCAAGACCGACATCGAAGGCGGCGTACGTCGCTACGGTCGTCAGGCGCGCGTTGCGGCGCAGCACGTCGAGCGCCTCTTTCCACGCTTGCGCGGCCTACTGCGCGGCGTCGACCCGGCGAATCTCGCGCTCGCCGTCGCCTACAAGGAGTCGACCTTCAGCCACACGCAGGTCAACGACGACTCGGGCGCCATCGGCCTCATGCAGGTGATGCCTCCCACTGGCGGCAATGTTCTGCGCATGCGTCGTCTCTGGCCCGACTACAGCGACGCTCAATTCCGCGAGCTCTCGCGCGACACCAAGGCGTCGTTGCTCCGGTCGGACGTAGCGCTGCGTGTCGGGCTCTATGTGCTCGCCGAACGCGTCGAAGCGCGCCGCGGGAACCTCACCTTGGCGCTCGCCGATTACAACGCGGGGCTCGTCGCAGTGAACAACGCCGGCGGCGTGCCGCAAAACGGAGAGACTCCCGACTACGTGCGTCTGGTGCCGCAGTATCAGCTGCGGGTCGCCGAGGCCGCCCGTCGTATCATCGGCTAGGCTTCGACGGCGGCAGCGCTGGATTGCGCGAGAAGAAGTTGTGCGGCATCAGCTTGAAGCCGGCGCGGTGCACGTTCATCACCGGCCACTCTTCGGGCCGCGGGATGTGCGTGACCCCGAAGGTGTACCAAAGGACGACGTCGGTGCTCTCGAGTGACTCGTCGTCGGCGATGAAGCGGGGCAGGCCGAGACCGCCTTTTGCCTGATTGGGGTAGTCGCTCGCCGAGCTCTGTTCGTCGTCCTTGTAGCGCGTGAACCAGACGTTGTGCTCGATGAAGCCGGCGCGTTGGCGAATCTTCGAGGCCTTGTCGAGGTAGGGCGTGGCGCTCTCCCCGGTCATCAGCATGTAGCCGGTGGGATGCCCGAGACCGTTGTGTGCCGTGGTGCTGGTGACTTTCCACTTGCGCGCGCTCGCAGGGGCGAGATCACGGGCCGCGGCCGATTCACGCTTTAGCGGACTCAAGACCGCGTCGAATGCGTTGTTGTCGGGATTCGACGGCGTGCCGGGCTTTGCGGCGCTGACGTTGATCTCCATCGGGGTGTTGCTCTCGGCGCCGTCGACGTCGAGGTCGAGCCGGAAATTGAAAAAATGCTGGTGATTGGGCGCGATGATGCGCTTGGCGACCAGACGCTTGCACTCGGCGGTGCACGTGTTCTCTTCCATGGTGCTGCCTTGCGCGAGCAACATGCCGGTGAGGTTCGCCTCGACGCTGATGACGCCGTCGAGCGTGAACACCCAGTCGATGCCGTAGTCGTAGTTGCCGATGGTCGTCATCGAGCTCACCACCAGCTCGCGAGCACGCTGTGCCGAGCCCTTGCGCGAGTTCATGTCGACGTGGCTCCACAACATGCCGGCGTCGCGCTCGTAGACCGCGACGGCCCGCGGGATGACGAAAGGCTTGCCGTTGTCGTCCGCAAAAGCGGCATCGAAGAAGCGGGCGCCATCGGGAGCCTCGGTGCGGGGCTCGAGCGAATGCGCGGTGCGGCCGAGCCCATACTCGCCGACATCGAAGGCATTGCGGAACGACCAGGCGCGATTCGGGTCGCCGTAGGGCACGACCATCTCGGCGAGCGCGCCTTTGTAGAGGATGGCTCGCGCCTTGCCACCATCTTCTTGGAAGCTGACGTCGTAGATGACGAGGCCTTTGTGTGGCTGCATGCTATAGCGGAGTGACCAGCTGCGCCACTGGAGGCGCTGGCCATCCACCTTGATGGGCGCCGAGGCTTGGACCGACGAGCGTAGGTCGGTCTTCGACTTGGGGAGCTCGCCTTCGTCGGACACGAAAGGAACGATGCCGCTATCCCAGACCTCGACGACTTTGCGCTCGTTCAAGTCGACGGTGACGAGGACGCCCTCGATGGGACGCGCGTAGTAGTTCACGCCCTTTCCTTGCATGTAGGAGAGGGCGCGCATCAGGCGCTTGCCGCTGGCGGTCTCGGCGTCGGAGAGCAAGCCGGGCACCCATCCATCGACGTAGACGCTGTCGAGATCGACGATGCCGCGCTTCTTCATGGCTTCCTGCCAACGCGGATCGGCACGGGTGATCTTGGCGACGTCGGCGTATTCGTCGAGCAAGATGGGCGGCTGCGTCGCTTTCAGCTCACGGATACCGCTGACCTTCTTGGTCGCGAGGTCGATGGTGACCTCGCAGAAGCGGTTCTTCGGGGCGTCGTAGACCGAAGCCACGGCTTCGCGCGGCGGTGTCGGGCCGCCGTTTCGCCATGCCAGGATGGCGGCTTTGGGCGGTTCTTTGGCGACGATGATGGGAAAACGGACGACCTCTCCGAACTGTGGATCGGACCGAACCGCCTTGGTGACTGCAGTGATTTCGGCGCTGGTCAGGTCATCGAAAGGGGAGGCTGCGAGGAAAGCAGCGACGGCCAAGGGGAGCATGGTGGCAAGCTAGACCGTCCCGGGGGCCTCGGTATAGACCCGTTGGTCATGGAAGAGCTGCGGATGTTCATCGATGGCGAGTGGGTGAAGGGTAAGAAAACACTGCCGGTCGTGAATCCGACGACGGGCGCCACTATGGCGAACGTCCCCGCCGCGAGCGCCGACGATATCGACCGAGCCGCCAAGGCGGCGCGCAAAGCGTTCGACGAAGGCCCGTGGAAGACGACGACGGCGCTCGACCGCGGCAAGCTCCTCTTCAAGCTTGCCGACGCCATCCGTCAGAACGCCGATGACCTCGCGAAGACCGACACGGCGAACATGGGTAAGCCGATCGTCGAAGCCGAGTTCGACGTCAACGACGCCGCCAACTGCCTCGAGTACTACGGCGGTCTCGCCACCAAGATTCACGGTCAGACGCTCAGCGTGCCCGACAACGCGGTCTCGATGGTGGTGCGCGAGCCGGTCGGTGTCGTCGGCCAAATCATTCCGTGGAACTACCCGCTGATGATGGCGGCCTGGAAGCTCGGGCCCGCCATGGCGGCAGGCTGCACCTCGGTGCTCAAGCCCGCGGAGCAATCACCGCTATCCGCCCTGAAGCTCGCGAAGCTCATCGAGCAGGTCGGGTTCCCCAAGGGCGTCATCAACATCGTGACCGGCGACGGCCCCGAGGCCGGGGCAGGCATGGTCGTGCACCCGCAGATCGACAAGATTGCCTTCACCGGCGGCACCGAGGCCGGCAAGCACATCATCAAAAACAGCGCCGACACCATGAAGCGGCTCACCATGGAGCTCGGCGGCAAGAACCCGAACATCGTGTTCGCTGACGCGGACTTCAACGCGGCCGTCGATGGGGCGCTGTTCGGTGCCTTCGCGAACCAAGGCGAGGTCTGCTCCGCCGGCTCGCGCTTGCTCGTCGAGGAGTCGATCTACGCCAAGTTCGTCAAAGAGCTCGCCGAGCGCGGCAAGCGCGTGAAGATCGGCGACCCGATGAAGCGTGAGACCAAGATGGGTCCGTTGGTCTCCAAGGAGCACCGCGAGCGCGTCCTCTCGTACATCGAGATCGGCAAGAAGGAGGCGAAGCTCGTCTTGGGCGGTGGCGTCCCCAAAGACGGCGACCTCGCCAAGGGTTGGTTCGTCGAGCCGACCATCTTCGTCGACGTCGGCGAGAACGCGCGCATCATGCGCGAGGAGATCTTCGGGCCGGTGCTGTCGGTCGCGCCGTTCAAGAACGAGGCGGATGCCGTCCGCATGGCGAACGACTCGCCTTACGGGCTCGCCGCCGGCGTTTGGACGCGGGACGTCATGAAAGGGATGCGGGTGATGAAAGAGATCCGCGCCGGCATCCAGTGGCTCAATACGTATCACCCGACCTACAACGAGGCGCCCTGGGGCGGGTACAAACAGAGTGGCTTTGGTCGCGAGCTCGGACTCTTCGGCATCGAGGCCTATCTCGAGGTCAAGCAACTGAACATCAATCTGCGCGAAGAACCTATCGGCTGGTATTAGCGGCCAAGGGGTATCCCATGAGCGTCGTAAAGCTGGTTACCGCGGTCCCTGGTCCTGCGAGCAAGGCCTTGATGGAGCGCCGCAAGGCGGCCGTCATGCCGGGTATCGCCACCGGCATGCCCATGTTCGTGACGAGCGGGAAGGGCGCCCAGGTCACCGATGTCGACGGGAACACCTTCTTGGACTTCGCGAGCGGCATTGGCGTGCTCGCGGTCGGCCACTCGCATCCGAAGGTCGTGGCGGCTATCGCGGAGCAGGCCGAGGCCATCACGCACATGGCCTTCCAGGTCGCGGGCTACGAATCGTACGTCGCCGTCTGTGAGCGGGTCGCCAAGCTCGCGCCGATCCCCGGTGACAAGAAGACCCTCCTGGTCTCGACCGGTGCCGAAGCGGTCGAGAACGCCGTGAAGATTGCCCGCGTCGCCACCGGTCGTCAGGCGGTCATCGCTTTCACGCATGGCTTCCACGGCCGCACCCTCTTGGGCATGACCCTCACCGGCAAGGTGCAGCCTTACAAAGTCGGTGGCGCGTTTGCTCCCGAGGTCTACCGTCTGCCGTTCCCCTACGCCTATCGCGGTGAAGGCAATGTCGCTTTCGCGGACCTGTTGAAGAACATGGTCGCGCCCGAAGCCGTGGCCGCGGTCATCCTCGAGCCGGTCCTCGGCGAAGGCGGCTTCATTCCCGCGCCGGTCGAGTTCCTCAAAAACCTGCGCGCCTTCTGCGACAAGTACGGCATCGTGCTCATCGCCGACGAGATCCAGACGGGCTTCGGCCGCACCGGCGCCATGTTCGCGTCCGAGGTCTTGGGCCTGCAGCCGGACCTCATGACCTTCGCCAAGTCGGTGGCTGGCGGTATGCCTCTCGCGGGCGTCGTCGGCAAGTCTGCTATCGTGGACAAGGCGCTGCCTGGCGCCCTCGGTGGCACCTACGCCGGTAATCCGCTCGCCTGCGCCGCGGCGCTCGCCACCATGGACGTCATCGAAAGCGAGAAGCTGGTCGAGCGTGCGTCGGTGCTCGGTAACACCATGCGCGCGCGCTTCGAGCAGTGGGCGCAGAAGTCGCCGCACGTCGGCGATGTCCGTGGCTTGGGCGCGATGCTCGCCATCGAGCTGGTGAAGGACAAGGCGACGCGCGAGCCCGCTCCCGAGCTCGCGACCCGCATCAAGGAACGCTGCCTCGCCAAGGGGCTCATCATCTTGGGCGCCGGCACTTACGGCAATTGCATCCGCGTCCTCGTGCCGCTGGTGATCAGCGAAACCGAGCTCGACGAAGGTCTCACCATTCTCGAGAACGCGTTGCTCGATGGCTGAGAGCCAGGACAGCTCGAGCGCACTTCTCGAGAAGCTCGGTTACAAGCAGGACCTCGATCGAACGCTGTCGTTCTTCGCGAACTTCGGCATCGCCTTCAGCTACATCTCGCCGGTCGTCGGCGTGTACTCGCTCTTCGGTTATGCGCTGAAGCTCGGCGGTCCGGCGTTCGTCTGGTCGATTCCCATCGTCGCGTTCGGTCAGTTCATGGTGGCGCTGATCTTCGCCGAGGTCGCGTCGGCGTATCCGCTCGCCGGGGCGCTCTATCAGTGGGGAAAGCTCCTCGTCGGTCCGCGCTACGGCTGGATGGTGGGCTGGATCTACGGCTGGGCGCTGCTCACGACCATCGCCGCGGTCGACTACGCCGGGGCGCCGTACATTGCGCAGCTCTTCGGTCTCGAGCCGACGCCTGGTGTGAAGCTCGGCATCGCCTTGGCTTTGCTCGTCGTGCACTCGGTGTTCAACGTCGTCGGCGTGCGCGCCTCGGCGTTCATCACCAACCTCGGTGTTGCCGGCGAGGTGTCCGCTACGGTGGTCATCGCCGGAGTGCTCATCGCGGCCGGCTTGTCGCAACCAGCATCGGTGTTGCTCACGACCGCCGGGGCAGGCGAGGGCGGCTCGTACCTGCCCGGCTTCATGGCGGCGATGCTCGGCGCCGTCTGGGTGTTCTACGGCTTCGAGTCGGCGGGTGACGTCGCGGAAGAGGTCGTCGATGCCAGCCGCAAAGTGCCGCGCGCCATGCTCGCGTCGCTCGCTAGTGCCGTGGTGGTGACGGCGCTGCTCGTCGTGACCTTGGTGCTCGCGACGCCGTCGTTCGACGCCGTCATGGCGGATCCGAACAAAGCCATCCCGATGATCTTCGAGGCACGGCTCGGCAAGCTCATGGCCGCGGTGACCTTGGTGCTCATCGTCTTCGCTTACTTCTCGTGCGCCACCGCGATTCAAGCGGCGTGCGCGCGCCTCGTGTTTGCCTACGCGCGTGACAAGAAGATCCCAGGCTGGAAGACGCTCTCTTTGGTCGCCCCCAAGTCGAAGGCTCCCATCGCCGCTCTCGTGTTCACTGGTGTCGTGGCCCTAGTGACCCTCTTGCTCACCGGCTTGGTCGCCGACGCCGAGGCGGTCATCGTCAGCTACGCCGCCGTCGGGATCTACGTGTCGTTCCAGCTGGTCGTGCTGGGCTACATCATGGCGCGGCGCCGCGGAGCGCGCTGCGAAGGGCACTTCCAGCTCGGGCGTTGGGCCATGCCGGTGGCGCTCGTGGCGCAGGTCTACGGCGTTGCCATGATCGTGAACCTCGTCTGGGTCCGCGATGGCGGATGGTTTCCGCTAGGCTCGGCGCTCGCCGTGTCGGTCTCCGGTCTCGTCGTCCTCTTCTTGCGAGAGAGAGCCTCCCATGTCTGATTGGCACGTCATCACCCGCCGCAGCTTCCTCGCGACCACGGCCGCCGCCGGCGCATCGGTGGCTCTCGCCGGCTGCGAGAAGCTCACCAGCCAGCCCAAGGACACGCCGTCGGCCCCCCAGCCGTTGGCCCAGCCCGCGCCGGTCGTCGTCGACGACAATCCCATCGTCGCGCATCCCGAGAACGCGCCTTCGGGTTTCTTCGGTGATGACCCGAATCGCTTCCATCCGCTTTTGTGGAACAAGGCTGGCGGCATCCAGCAGTACGGGGGGCTGCCCACTGACGTCGCAAGCTTCGAGCGCACCAAGGTGTGCATCGTCGGCGGCGGCCTCGGTGGCCTCTCGGCCGCGTACCTGACGCGTGACCTCAAGCCGTTGCTCCTCGAAGGCGCCGTCCGCTTGGGCGGAAACGCCAAGGGTCAGACTTGGAAGGGCGTCACCTACGGGATGGGCTCGGCGTACATCACCAACGCCACCCACGGCGACGAGCACATGAAGATGCTCGCCGACCTCGGACTCAGCGGACGTTTCGACGACCCGACCCACGACCAGATGTACATCGACGGCGTCGTGCACAAGGAGTTCTGGTTCGGCGGCACTGACCAGAAGCGCGCCAAGGACTTCGTCGCTGCGTGGAGCTATTTCAAGCGCGTGCGTGAGAAGCAGTTCCCCGAGGTTCCGTTCGATCCGAAGGGCGACCTCTCGCCCGAGCAGTGGGCCAAGCTCGACCAGAAGTCCTTCCAGCAGGAGCTGCGCGACCAGCTCGGCAAACAGTTGCATCCGCACGTCGAGGACGTGGTCCGCCAGTATTGCTGGAGCTCGTTCGGCGGCGACTACTCGGAGATCTCGGCAGCCGCGGGCCTGAACTTCCTGGCCTCCGATCTCGGCGGCATGTACGCCTTTCCCGGCGGCAACGGCGCCATCAGCCAAGCGTTGGTCACGCGCTTGCGCAAGGACCTCGGTCACGACGCCATCCGTTCCTCGCTGCGTGTCGTCGACGTGCGTCGCTCCGACGACGGGGTTCGTGTCACGTATCTCGGCACCGACGAGAAGCTGCACACCGTCTTGGCGGACACCTGCATCGTCGCGACGCCGAAGTTCGTCGCCAAGAAGCTCATCGACGATCTGCCCCAGGAGCAGCTCGACGCCATCGCCAAGCTCAAGTATCGCGCCTATATCGTCGGTCACGTGCTCATCGAGCAGGCACGCGAGCCCGACTTCCACGACCTCTACTGCATCGCCGGCAAGGCGCCCGAAGGCTCGCTCAAGGACGAAGTCGTGAAGCGCCCGTTCACCGACTGCGTGCTCGCGACCTTCGCCTCGAACGGCCACCCCGAGCGCACCGTGCTCAATCTCTTCCGCGGCATGCCCTACGACGAGTCACGCGCGGAGCTCTATCAGCCGGGGAGCTACGAGAAGCACAAGCAGATGCTCGAGCCGTTCATCCCCAAAGTGGTGAAGGCGTTGGGGCTCGATCCCGCGAAGGTCGTCGATGTGCGCGCCTCCGGCTGGGGCCATCCGATGGTGATGCCGACACCCGGGCTCATCTCGAGTGGCGTGCCGCAGAAGGCTTCAGCGCCCCACAAGGACCGTATCTTCTTCGCGCAGCAAGACAACCACGCGATGAGCGGCTTCGAGATTGCATTCGCCGCGGCGTTCGAAGCTGCGGCCAATGTGCGCAAGGTCTTGTCTGCTTAAGCGGAACGCTTGGTGAGCACGAGACAGCGGGTCACGCCTTCGCCGACGTAGCGGACGTCGAAGCGCGTCTTGAGCAAGTGGAGCACGTCGATCGTGCTCGCGAGAGTGACCGTCTCGATTGCATCCGATGTGGAGCGCTCGACTTCCGGCAGCAGGCCCTTCGGAATCGCATCGAGCACGAGCGAGCCGCCTGGCTTCAAGACCTCCTCGTAGTGCCGCAAGACCGCGAGGGCGAGGAGGGGCGAGCGTCCGATGCGCTGGTTCTGGTTCAGGTGGTCGTTCATCAGCGCGAACCACAGACAACCCTTGCGATCCCAGAGGACATCGACCGAGCCCGGCGCCAGAGGCAGCTGACTGGCGTTCCAGCGCACATGGAGGAACGTTCCGCCGTAGGTCGGGCCCGGGAGGGCGCGGGTTGCGATCTCTGCGAGGTCTCCCACGATGAACTGACATCCGCCTTTGCGGTCAGGCGACGTTTCGCGGTCGCGTTCGAACATTGCGGCTTCTTGGGATGCCGAGTTCGCCGCCGCGCTCACGAAACGCAGCGGCGCTCCTGGCGGGGGAATGACGCCGGCACGTCTCAGCATGTCGTAGGTCGCGCGCGCCTCGAGGGGACCGAAGTACTTGTCCGAGTAGTCTTTCCAGCGGACGCCGACCGGCCGCGCGTATTCCTTGCCCACCCTGGTGGCGAGGGGCTCGTCGCGCAGCGGTTCCGCGAAGCGGCTCACGATACAGCCGCTCCAGACGACGTCCGCGTGCTCGGGGTGGCGCGCCAGGCCGTGAATCATTCGGCGTAGCTCTTTGATGGCGAGGATTTCCTCGTAGTTGACTTCGGTCGTCGCCGCGAAGCGGTCGAGGTTGCCCAGGGCGTGCTGAAGGGCGTGGCGGGCACCGCTCGTGGGGGTGTCGCAGTAGGCGTTGGCCAGGTCGCGGGCGCGGCTCAGAGCCTCGCCGAGCGTCGTGGTGCTGGTGCTGGTGCTGGTGCTGGTGCGTTCGGTCGTGTCGACGAGCTGGTGACGCTTCCCGAGGACTTCCGCAGCGTCGACCGACACTTGGGCGAGGGCGCCTTGGGGCACAACCACTGCCGGACCAGACAAAGCCCAAGTTCGCATCTCTGGGTGCTTTATCGGCCCGGCAGCGCGAAAGTTGCGGTGCTTACAGCGACTTCCCGACAGTCCCAAGCTCGAGGAACGCGTGGTCCTGCATGACCACGAACGGGCGGTCATCGAACTTCAGGTTGCCGTTGCCGTCGTGCTGCACGATTTGCAGCGAGCCCATGCCGTAGCCCATCGGTCCACGGCTGTAGTAGTGCGCCTGGAGCTTGTACGGCGCGGCTTTCGCCTTGCCACGGATGGTGAAGCACTCCGGGCCGTAGCCGGTGGTGACGTCCTCGTAGAGCTCGCCGCCCGAGGGCAGCTCCTGCGAGCTGTAGAAGGCGTGGCCGCCCTGGTTGTCGTAGATGTGGAAGTCGACGTCGTTGGCGTCGGTCTCCCAAGAGAGAACGAATCGCAATGACGGAGCGGTCTCGCGACGGCCACCAGCGGCGGCGAGACGCTTGTAGATCTCCTCCTTGCGGTCCGAGGCACTCTTGATCCACGCCTGTGCCGCGATGCCGAGGTCCTCCGCGAGGATTTGATCGACACCTGCGAACCGGCCTTCCGGATAGCGCTGCTTGTGCGCCTTCTCGAGCACTTCGAAAGCCTTCTCGGCCTGACCGAGCTTGAGCAGGGTATAGGCGAGCAGACGGTGGCTCTGCGGGTGGTCGGGGCGCTGCTCGACCGCTTTGGCGTACGAGTCGGCGGCGAGCTTCAGCGCTGCCTCGTTCTTCAGGCGCTCGAGACGCTCGCCGGCGAAGCGACGCAGGTCGGCGCGCGCGGGGAAGAGGTCGATGAGCGAACCGTAAGCGCGGCCGGCCTCGTCGGCCTGGCTGTTTGCCTCGAGCGCTTCGCCCAAGGCGACCAGAGCCATGACGTCGCCGGGGCTCGACTGCCACCAGGCGTCGGCCTGCGTGAGCGCCTCTTCCTTCTCCTTGTGACGGATCGAATTCATGATGGTGCGGAACTGTCCCGTGTACGGATTCACGTGCTCTTGCTTCTGCTGCTCGACGGGGGCGGCGCGCTCCATCGCGACGTCCTGGCGGCGAGGCTCGGCGGGCTCGGGCGACGGCTGGGGCGGGGGCGGGGGCGGGGGCGGGGCCGCGGGAGCGGCGCGCGACGCGGAAGGAGCCGGCGCGCCGGCCGATTCGCTGGCGAGCTCGCGCATGGGCTGAGCGGGACGCGGCCGTGCAACGTCCATCTTCTTGTCGGCTTCGCCTTCATCGTCGCGTGCCATGCTCGACTTGGCCGCTGGAGCGGACTCGCCCTTGGCTTCGTCCATGTCCATGTCGGCAACTCGGCCGCGTGACGATGAGGCGCTGCCGGCGCCGTCCTTGTTGCGCGCATCACCAGGCGCGTCAGCGGTAGGCCGCGTGTTGGTGTCGGGGAGCTTGGGTTTCTCGGTAGGACGGTTGGTGTTCTTCGCGACGACCGCGGCGCTGCGGCCCTTGACCACGACGGCGCCGTTCTCCACGGCGAGGATGCCGGCGAGTGCCTTGCGATCGATGTTGAAACGCACGTAGTCGCGCTGGGTCTCGAGCACGAGCAGCGCGGTCAGCGGACAGAGGACGCGGTGGGTGGTCGACAGCTTGATGACTTGCTCGTTCAACGCCGCTTTCATGTCCTTGTCGGTGGTGCGCTCTTTTTGATCGAGGAGCTTCTTGATGCGGGCACCGACCCAGGCGCGCTCGAGCAACGGTTTCTGAGCGTTGCGCATGGTGCCGGCGGCGATGGGCTTGCCGTCGATGCTCATCGAGAACGGCTTGCCCTCGGCGAGGTCGGCATAGACCAGCACCTGCTCGCCGGGTTGTACGTTGTCGAGCGTCTCCGGCCACACCCATTCGGCGCCGGGCACGTCGACTTTGATGCCGGAACGCGTCTTGTGGTTGAGCTTGGTGGCGATAGCCGTCGTCGGCAGGGCGCCATCGACGACTAGGCCGCCGCCGAAGGTGAGGCGCTGCAAGGCATCGCGGTCACGGATGCCGCCGACCGCGATGGCGTCGAAACGCTGGGCGCCGGTAGCTTTCGCGGCGTCCGCCAAAGCGTCCAAACCGGCGGTGAGCACGCCATCGGAGATGAGCAGGCCGCGGCGGTACTTCTTGCCATGTTTGGCGACCTCGGCGAGCGCTTGCTCGAGGTTCGAGGCGCCCAGCGAGCGGCGCTCCTCGAGCTTCTTCCAATCGATGCTCGAAGCTTTGCCTTCGTCGACGAGCATCGTCGTTTGGTCGTAGGCCCAGACTGCGACGGGCGCGCTGCCGAGCCGCCGCATCAGATCTTTGGCCAGTGCCAGATCCGCTGCTTTGCCGAGGGTGCGCGAAGCGCTGGTGTCGATGAGCAGGAAGAGACTGTCGGTCGCGTCTTTCTCGACCTCGGTCATGGGCGTGACGCGCGCGACCAGCAGGTTGTCGCGACGCAGAGCGACACCGGTCCCACGATTGCCTTCGACCTCGAAGTCTTTCTCGGGAGTGAACGACTTTTCGTGGAGCTCGCGCACCTTGTCGCCTTCATTGACGCGGATATCGAGCGCGCCCACTTGCGGCAGGCCGGCGAGGGCGATGCGGTAGGGCTGGTCGACCAGCTCTTCGGAGTAGGAGATGATCACTTCTTTCTGACCGCGCGGTGGAATCGGGAAGATGCGCGCCGAGAACTCATTGCCGCCTTGCTGCTCGAGGAGCGCTGGATCTTGGCGGCGGTGGAGGAAATCTTCGTAGGCGCGGCGCGCGGCCTGGCGCTCGACGACCTCGCCCTCTTGCCACTGGCCATTGGTGAGCATCGCAAAGCGGCTGATGCTCGCGCGCTCGGGGAGAGTCACTCGGAAGTGACCCTCGATCTGCTGATTGCGCGGGTTGTCGAACACCAGGTGAAGCTCGGTGAACGCGAGCGGTGCGTCGATGACCGCGTTGGCGCGGACACTGACGATGTTGAGACCCGTGCCGTCCGAAGCGGTGAGCCCGATGGGGGCGCCGCTCGCGATCTTCACGGGCTGCTCGGTGGTCGGCGTATCCGAGAACGTCCAGACCGCATTGACGTTGTTGCCCGCGGCGACTGCCACGGTCTCACCAGATGGCTGACCGTCGGCCCGCCCTTCGATGGGAGTGGCGGTGTGTTTCTGGCAGGCAAGGAGCAAAGGGAGGAGCAGAAGAGGTCGCATGAGCTGATAGACGGGCGAAGAGGGCATTTTGGGAACTTCGCGCGCCTTTGGGCGCCGCTCAAGTACCAGGCGCGCTCAACGCCCACATCGACTCACCCCGCCGCCAGTGGCAGAATCATGGGGACGCGTCTCCGTTCAGGGGGTGCGCGTGGAGAACCTCTGGGCTCGCGACGATTCACCCGAAGCGCCCCGCGCTGTTCGCAATGCGATCGACTCGCGGTCGTGTGTGTTTGCCATGACGCACCGCCGATGCGGCTCCGTACGCAGCTGTGCGTCGTCGTCCACTATCGCGAAGCGGGCAAAACGACCAACACCGGGACGGTCGCGGCGCGCCTGGTCGAGGGCAGCTCCGTCATCGTCCACAGTCAGGCGTATCAACCAGCGCCCGAGCCCGACTTCACCGGGCGACGTCCCCTCGTTCTCTTTCCGAGTGAAGAGGCCGAGGTGCTGACCCCGGAACATGGCCGCGAGCAGCCAGTGACCCTGGTAGTTCCCGACGGGAGCTGGTCGCAAGCCCGGCGCATGCATCGCCGCGTCGGTTGGATGAGCAAGCTCGCGCACGTGACCTTACCCCCGAGCGATCGGCGAACCGCGTATTTGCTTCGGCGCTCGGACCGCGAAGGTGGCCTTGCCACCATGGAAGCCATCGCGCGGGCCTTGGGAATCCTCGAGGGCGAGCACGTCGAGAACGAGATCGAGCGCGTCTTTGGTCTGCTCGTGACCCGCACCCTGGCAGCGCGTGGAACCCCGCTGGTGAATGGGTAGTCGACACCCAGCTCGGGCGTGATTATTAAAGCACCCGCGTGACCTCCAGCCTCCCGATACGCCGGGCCGCGAACGATTCGATGAGCAGCCTCGTCGCCGCCTACGACTGGTCACGGACAGCCCTGGGCCCGATGGAGCAGTGGCCTCAGAGCTTGAAGACCATGGTCCGCTTCATGCTCGATTCCCGCTATTCCATGTGGATGGGGTGGGGGCCGGACCTCACGTTCTTCTACAACGACGCTTACGCGCGCGACACCCTCGGTGCGAAGCACCCCTGGGCGCTTGGTCGGCGGACCGACGAGGTCTGGGCCGAGATCTGGAAAGACGTGAGCCCTCGCATCGAGCAAGTGCTCCAGCGCGGCGAGGCGACTTGGGATGAGGGCTTGATGCTCTTCCTCGAGCGCAGCGGCTATTCGGAAGAGACCTACCACACGTTTTCGTACAGTCCGATCTACGGCGACGACAACGCTATAGCGGGCATGTTCTGTGTCGTCACCGAGGAGACCCAGCGCGTCATTTCCGAGCGGCGCGTGGGTATCTTGAGAGATGTCGCGGCCTCGTTGACCACGGCAAAGACGGAGAGCGAGGTGCATTCCGCCGCCGTCCGCGGCGTCGATGCACGCACGCTGCCTTTCACTCTGACGTTCATTGGCGACCAAGCCGTCTCGCGGAGCGGGCTCACCGAGGGGACGGACCCAGCCATGTCGCGAGCCGCGTCGTGGCCGCTCGCCGAGGTCGTCGCAAGCCGCGCGCCGGTGCTCGTCGACGATCTGGCCAAACGGTTCACGTCGGTGCCCTGCGGTGCTTGGACGCGACCGTCCACGCAGGCGCTCCTGTTGCCGATCATGCAGCCCGGCCAGGAGCCGAGTGGTGTATTCGTCGCGGGCATCAATCCGCACCGCCATCTCGATGAGAGCTATCGCGGGTTCCTCGACCTTTTGGTCGGGCAAATCGCCGCGGCTTTGACGACCGTTCGCAGCTTCCAGGAAGAGCGTGAGCGCGCCGAAGCTTTGGCCGCGCTCGACCATGCGAAGACCACGTTCTTCAGCAACGTGAGCCACGAGCTGCGCACACCTCTGACGCTCATGCTCGGTCCGCTGGAAGACGCGCTACGCGACGACGGCGCCAGAGGGCCACAACGTGAGCGCCTCGACATCGCGCATCGCAACGCCCTGCGCCTGCTCAAGCTCGTCAACTCACTGCTCGATTTCTCGCGCATCGAAGCTGGGCGCGTTCAGGCCAGCTTCCAGCCGACGGATCTTGCGAAGCTGACGAACGACCTCGCAAGCGTGTTCCGCTCGGCCATCGAGCGCGCAGGAATGACGTTTACCGTCGACGTGAGCACCATCGGCGAACCGGTCTACGTGGACCGGGACATGTGGGAGAAGGTCGTGCTCAACCTGCTCTCGAACGCGTTCAAGTATACGCTCGCGGGCGGCATCGACCTGACCTTGCGGCGCGCCGGCGGTGAGGCCGAGCTTCGCGTCCGCGATACCGGACTGGGGATTCCCGCCGAAGAGCTGCCGCAGCTGTTCCAGCGCTTTCACCGCGTCGAGGGTGCTCGGGGCCGCACCCAAGAGGGGACGGGGATCGGGCTCGCTCTGGTGAACGAGCTCGTTCGTCTGCACGGCGGCCGCATCCACGTCGACAGTGTTCATGGCAAGGGGAGCACCTTCGCCGTCTTGCTACCGTTGGGTACGGCACATCTGCCAGCGGCCCGCATCAAGGCCGAGAGCAATTTGCCGTCGACCGCGGTGACTGCCTCGGCGTATGTCGAGGAGGCCCTGCGGTGGTTGCCCGACCAGGACGCACCCCCAGGGGTCGGCGAAGAAGCCGCGGTGTCGGAGCTGCTCGGTCCCCAGGCACGCACCCGTGGCGCACGCGTCATCGTCGCCGACGACAACGCCGACATGCGCGCGTATCTTTCGCGTTTGTTGCAGCCTTTTTGGTCGGTGGAGGCGGTTCAAGATGGTGAGGCGGCCTTCGCCGCGGCCGTGGCGCAACGTCCCGACCTCGTCCTCACCGATGTGATGATGCCGGGCCTCGACGGCTTTGGCCTGCTCGAGAAGCTGCGCGCCAATCCGGCTCTGCGTGACGTGCCAGTCATCATGCTGTCGGCGCGCGCAGGTGAAGAGTCGCGAGTCGAGGGCATGCACGCCGGCGCCGACGACTATCTAGTGAAGCCGTTCAGTAGCCGCGAGCTGATCGCGCGTGTCGGAGCGCATCTCGAGCTGGCGCGGGTGCGAAACGAGCACGAGGCGGCTATCGCGGACGCGCGTCGCCGCACCGACGCGGCCCTGCTCGCCGCTGACGTCGGCACGTATTATTGGCCCTTGGGCTCCGACCGCGTTTTCGGAGACAGCAACTACGCGCGCATCATGGGTGTCGAGCTCGATAGCGCGGGCTCGGTGGCGCTCGACGTGGTGCGCCGACGCCTGCACGAAGACCACCGCGCCAAGTCGCTGGAGTCCGAGCGCACGAGCTCCACTCCCGACCCGCAGCTCGAGATCGAGTATCGCTTGGTGCTCGACGACGGCACTGAGCGCTGGATCATCGCGCGCGCGCGGATCGAGCATGACCGCGATGGCGTACCCGTGGGGCGTGGCGGCGTGGTCGTCGACGTTACCGAGCGCAAACGCGCCGAAGAACGGCTGCTCGAAGCGGAACGCGAGGCACGGCTCGATGCCGAGCGTGTCGGGCGCATGAAAGACGAGTTTCTCGCGACGCTGTCGCACGAGCTGCGCACGCCGCTGAACGCCATGCTCGGTTGGACCCAGCTCCTGCGTCGCCGCCGCAGTCCCGAAAACATCGACGAAGGGCTCGATGTCATCGAGCGGAACGCGCGCACGCAAGCCCAGCTCATCGAAGATCTCCTCGACATGAGCCGGATCGTCGCCGGCAAGATCCGTCTGGATGTCCAACGCGTGGATCTCTCGGAGGTGATAGCCGCCGCTCTCGACGTCGTGCGCCCGGCAGCCGAGGCGAAAGGCGTTCGCTTGGTGCAAACGCTCGACCCGCAGGCTGGGCCCGTCAGCGGCGATCCGGGTCGCCTGCAGCAGATTCTCTGGAACCTCTTGAGTAACGCCGTGAAGTTCACGCCGCGGCACGGACGCGTTCACGTCGTGCTCGAGCGGGTGGCGAGCCACGTAGAGCTTTCGGTTGCCGATACGGGACAGGGCATCGGCGCGGCGTTCCTGCCACACGTCTTCGAGCGGTTTCGTCAGGAGGACGGCACCGCCGGCCGTGCGCACGGCGGCCTTGGTCTCGGGCTCGCCATCGTCAAGCAGCTGGTCGAGCTGCACGGTGGCCAAGTGAACGTCACGAGCGCGGGCGAAAGCCAAGGCGCGACGTTCGTAGTCAGCCTACCGATCGCGCCCCTGAAACCAGTCGCTGATTCGGCCGACGTGCAGCGGGCTGCTTCGCCAGCGGTGCACAGTGTCGTCGATGGCGGACCGTCGCTAGCCCGCCTGAAGGTCCTCGTGGTCGATGACGACCGTGATGCACGCGACATCCTGCGCTACATGCTCGAAGAGTGCGGTGCCGACGTCATCACCGCCGAAAACGCAGGCGAAGCGCTCATCGCCTTGCGTGTCGAGCGGCCTGACCTCCTGCTCTCCGACATCGGCATGCCGGGCGTCGATGGTTACGAGCTCATGCGGCGTATCCGCCAGCTCGGGCCGGAAGAAGGTGGCCGCGTCCCGGCGGTGGCGATCAGCGCCTTTGCGCGTTCCGAAGATCGGCGGCGGGCGCTCATGGCCGGATATCAGATGCACCTTTCGAAGCCGGTCGAGCCGGCGGAGCTAAGGGCCGTCTGCGCGAGCCTCGCGGACCGCAACTAGACGCGCCCGTCGATACGCGCGCGTTCGCCGAGGCACCAGTCGAGCACCTGCGGCCAAGGGCCGAAGCCAGCGGCGACGTTGATGTGTCCCGCGGTATCCTCGAGGACGTCGCATGGGATACCGAGAGGCTCCGCGTACGCGATAGCGGCAGGCGATGCGCAGTAGGGGTCGGCGTTGGTGCATACCATGCGGGTCAGCGTCGCTGCGCGCGCCACCGCTTGGCGATCGATCACGACGTTGCTGAAGCTCTGGAGACCGAGGCTCGACAGCTCCGGTCGACCAGGCGGTGCGACGAGGAGAACGCGGCGGGGGATGGGAGGGATAATCCCGGTCGCAACGCAATCGAGCCACGCCAGGCAGCCGAGAGAGTGGCAAACGACGACATCGGGTCGCGCGGTGAGTGCCTGTCGGACGCGTGCGCTCCAGGCGAGACGCTCGGGGGCATCACGATCGGGGAGATCGGGAAAGGTGACCGCGCGGTCTTCGCTGCGCAGCGCTTCCACGAGCCAGCTCTGCCAGTGCGGCGGCGCCGACCCCATCCACCCGTGGACAACGAGAAACGACTCGCGCATCCGACTAGTCGCGCGTCCCGAACGCTTGTGACCAGGTCGGGTAGAAGTTGGTGTCGACGGGTCCGAGCGGGCAGCGCTTCGTGGACAGCGCCTGGAAGCCTACGTCTTCCATGAAGTGGAGGGTGGCTTTGATGGCTCTTCGGCCGAGCAAATAGGGCATGCGAAGTTGGCCGCGCGCGACGTCGAAGATCTCGCTCCCCGCGGTCACACCGCTGGCGACGCAGAGCATGACCAAGGCGCCGAAGTGGCGGAAGCGGTCGCGGGTTTCGGCGCTGCCGTCGACGTTGCGGATGCGATCGACCAACGCCTTGCCTGCCTTGGTGTCGCCGTCCAAAGCGGCTTCGGCGCGCCTCGCATAAGGTTGGATCTCGGCGACTGCTGGCGAGCGCTCGCGTGTGCTCAGCACCTCGAGCGGGTGCGCCTTGAGGAGCTGCTCCGCGAGGTCGGTGTGGACCTTGTCCGACTCGGTCGAACGAATGAGCTTGTCCGCGACAGCGAACAGCTTGCGGTTGCTGGCGACCAGCTCGTGCAGCGACGACCCTTGGGCGACGTAGCCGCGCAGATGGTCGATGGCTCCCTGGCCCTCGACACCCATGGGATGCCCGCGTCGCAACGCGCCGACGATGCGCGAGTGGACCGTGAGGTTCACCGTGAGGATCTGCTCCTCCTGACCGATGACCGTGACGACCCGTTGGCACGTGAATCCCTGAATCGTTTGCAGGGCGCGGATTGCCTGCGTATCGGAAACCGCTGGACGCATCGCTGGACCACACCTCGTGCTTGCGGTGATGATCCCTATGGATGACGCAGCGCGCGTGGCTGACTTTTCGCGCCTGTCAGGTCGTCAGCGCGGCGGTCCCGAGCTCCGCTCGAGGTGAATGAGCGCGATTGTCATGAGGAAAACGGCGACGATCAGCACCGTCGCGATGGCCGCGCTGAGCCAGGTCCGGCGATACGCGACGACGAAGCGCTGCCAACTCGCGGGGTTCGGGGCAGCGGCGAAGCCCGCGAGCGCAGGGAGCTGCAGCGCGGCGAGGGCGCCGGCGACAAGATGCCAGGAGCCGAGCCCTAGGCTCGTGAGCTGAACCAAGCCCTCGAGGCGCTGGCGAAAAACCTCCTCGGCGCGCGCCGCGACGACGAACGCCGTGGCCGCGAGCAGCAGCGAGGCGAGCACGAAAACGCGGAGCACGCGGACTATGGCGCGGGCCTCGTCGCTCTCGCTGGCCACGACAGCTGCTGCGCCGAGAGGCAGGACGGCGACCCCGAGCGGCAGGAACGAAACACCGTAAGCCGCGAGCAATGACAGCAACAGGTAACGATAGCGCGTGAGCATGACCGTCGGCTCGGTCGCTCGCGCCATTCTCCAGGCCGCGGCGCCGACCACGGTGTAAGCGATAGCGGCAACGAAGACGAACGGCCCTGTTAGCGCTGGGAAGCGATCTATGGAGGCGCGATCGAAGACCGCGGTCATCGCCAGCGCAAAACCGAAGAGCATCGCAGCGATGGCAACGATACGCGCCGCTTTGGCGGACACAGGCTCCATCAGTGGAAATGTTCGCGCGCCAACACGTGGCTGATGTACGCGCCGGCACCGTAGCCGACCATGGGGATAGCGCCGGTTGGCGCGCCGATGGGACCCTTGAACAAGGGGTTCGCGACCGACACATACATCTCGGGAACGAAGAAGTGGTCGCGCGCTGCCTTGTTCACCACAACGGCCAGAAGACTATCCGCTTTCTTGGGCTCGCCCAGTCGGCGGTACACCTCGGCGAGGGAGAGATCGACGAAGACGAACTCCTGACGCTCGTACCAGTATTCGAAGATCTTGGGGTCGGTGAGAATGCAGGTGACGCGGCGGTAACCTCCGGATGCGACCGCGAGCCGTGACATCGCCTCGACGGTGTTCTTCATCACCCCGTGATCCGTCACCACCCCGAAGTTGAAGGCGGTGAGCACGGCGCCGTCGATGTCGTTCTTGATGCCGCGCTCGAGTGTCCCACGCAGGCGGTGATCTTTGGCGAAGGCGTCGTCGAAACCTTGGCGCAAGAGCGCCAAGACTCCCGTGAGGTCCGCATGCAGCTTCGCGTCGCCACGGCGCTGGGCCAGCGCGTCGAAGCGCTCGAGGCCTACGATGGCGGCAATGGTCGAGAAGGCGAAGTGTTTGGCGTCCTTCTGGCGCTCCTCCCAGATCGAGGTGTCGGCCTTGACGATGAGTCCGCCATCGTGGACGTCGAGATTTTTGATGAGGGGATCGACGATGTAGCGCTTGGCGCTCTCGTAGATGGAGCCGCGGTGCGTCGGCGTGTCGAGGATGGCGTTGTCGCCGAATCGAACGATGTAATCTCCGAGGACCCACAAGACGAGACCCCAGTTGTCGAGCTCGATGTTGGTCGAGCCTTCTTGCGTGAAGAACGGCTCCTCGGCGCCATCTCCGAAATAGCGGACGACCGAAACCTGATAGGGCAGGCCGCCGACCTCGTTGTGCATGGCGCCGATAGGGCGCGCGTGGAAATACGCTTCGATGCCGGCGCGGGCCTCGGCCTGGTGCCCCATGCGGATGAGCGCGTCGATGGCGTAGGCCATGTCGCGCACCCAGTAGGTGACCCAGCCTCCGTCCGGGAGCGCCGCGAGGATCAAGCCTTTGTTCGAGCGGCCCGGCCGGTTCGGCTCGCGGCTCTGCCCCATGCGCAAGACCATCTCGCTTTGCCGCCAAAGCAGACGTTCGTCGTCGCTCGCGAAGGTTGCCGCCGGCTTCACACGCCAGGCTTCGACCTCGCGTAGCTCGCGCTCGACCAAGCTCTCCGGCTCCAGGCCTCCGCTCCAGCGGAGGATTTCGGAAGTGGCGCGCTCCGCTTCGCCTTCGTCCTCGAGCGAAGCAAAGGCCCAAACACGTGGTCCGAGAGGGACCGCAAGAAGCGCCTCGGTGATCCCGTGGAAGCGCGTCACCCGCGCAGTCACGCCTTCGACTGGGAGCTCACGTCGCGTCGTGATGGTGTGGGCCCATTCGGTCACCAGAGTCGGCACGGTCGCGGTGCGGCCCTCCCAGGTCGTCACCAGAACGTGACGCTCGAGACCCCAGGGCATGAAGAAGGACTGCTTGCTCGTGTCGCTCGAGCGGACGATGACGTGTGACTGCTCGCGATAGGCGGCTTCGCCTTTGCTCCTCTCGTCCCAGCCCAAACGTTTCACGAAGCTCGTCGTGGGAATGCCTTCCGAGAGGGGCGCTTTCGGGTCCTGCCGCGTGAACGAGTAGGGATGGGCGTAGAGCTTCACCAGGGCCCCGGCATCTTCACCGTAAACGGCGAAACCGTGCCCGTTGCCCGTGACCAAAGGTGTTGCGGCGATGACGACGAGGGAGAGACAGGCGAGCATGCGCCCGAGATAGCGCATTGTCCTGCCCGAGGTCTCGTCGAACGTGCTAAGGGCGACGGCTCGATGACGAGGGAAGAGGCAGGCCGCATCGTTTATGCGGAGGATCGCACCGTGACGGCGCCTGAGTTTGCGCGCGTCCTTGCCTCGTCCGGCATGGGCTCGGTCCGGCCGGTCGACGATCTCGAGCGGCTACAGCGCATGCTCGACCACGCGACGTTCATCGTGACCGCGCGGCTCGCCGACCGGGGTAACGAGCTCGTC
Organism: uncultured Bdellovibrionales bacterium; assembly: GCA_964484195.1. GTDB lineage: Bacteria > Myxococcota > XYA12-FULL-58-9 > XYA12-FULL-58-9 > JALHOP01 > JALHOP01. Next base: position 152,487 of record CAZAER010000001.1, read on the forward strand.
GGCATCGCTCGCGGCCTCAACGACGGCTCTTGGTGTTGTTACATATCCGATTTAGCGGTCAGCAAGGACGCCCAGAGTCTCGGCGTCGGGCGTGGCATCATGGAGCACGCGCGGGCTGTCTTGAGTCCCGAGATCAGCATCCTCTTGTTCTCGATGCCGACCGCCGTTGGTTTCTACGAGAAGCTCGGGATGACCGTGTTGCCCCACGGTTTCTGGTACAAGCGCGCCCGCTGATTCAGCGTAGAAGTGCTCTCGCGATGTCGGAATCGGCGCGGGCGAACTCGTCGCTCGTCGGCCAGGCTGGGCCCGCGCGTCCTGCGGCTTGGTCACGCTGACGAGCGGTCGCCGCAACTGCGTCGTGCCCCTTCGCAAGAGTCCCCGCACACCCGCCGCAACCCGTCGTAGCGCCGCTGCGGGTGATCACGTCTTTCACCGTCGAAGCGCCTTCCGCGATGTGTTTGACGACGCCGCTGGTGGTGAGGGGGTCTCCAACGGGTCGGCAGCTGCAGATGTGCATGGCGAAACATCTCCTTAGCGTGGACTGGGTACATTTTCGGCAGCCCGGGAGAGTTGTTCCGTCTAAATCGCCAACGATAATCGCTACTAGGACAGCCTAGTTCGGCAGGTCGCGTACGCGCATGCGCGGGTGCGCGGGCCGGCGATAGCGCAGCCCGAGAGCGTCGAAGCGGCGCTCTTGGACCGCCATCCGTCTCTTGAAGTCGGTGAAGGCATGCGGCGCCTCGGTCAGACGCTCGTCGGTCCATGCGATCTCGGCAAAGGCCGGCAGGCGCGAGAACACGACATATTGCAGGGTATCGAAGTCATAAGCGTGCTCACCCCAGAACGCCGCAATGGTTCCAAGAAGGTTCCTGGTCACTTCTTGGGGGAGGTCGTCGGGGACGGGGTCGGGGTCGCGATTCCAGGCGTAGGTGCGCTCCAGGGTGCGGACCGTGGGCTGGCCGATGGGCTCGTTCGGGTCGGCGGTGGGGGGAGCGTCGAGGTAGTTGCGGTCGGTGGGGAGTATGATGACGGGGTGGCCGGCCCGGGCGGCGGCGACGCCGCGGCGGATGTCGCGCCACGACCAGACCGCGATCTTGTCTTTCGGCAATGGAACCTCGGCGTCGAGGACTTCGTCCCACGCGGCGAGAGTGCGGCCGTGGGCGACGACGACCTTCGCCATCTCGCGCACCAGATACCCTTGCAGCTGCTCCTCGTTGTCGAGCGGGCCTTCTCGCAAGACCTCCTCGAGGCGGCCGGCGCGACGCAGCTCTTCGCGCTTCTTGGCGACGGCGTTGGTCGCTACCCACTCCTTCTTGGGGGCCTCGTCGCCGCCGATGTGAATGAGCTTCGAGTCCGGGAACATCTGCATGACCTTGATGATGACGAGTCGCATGAAGGCGATGTTGCGTTCGGTCGGCCGCAGGATGGCCTCGTGCACGCCCCAAGCGCGATTCACCTCGAGACGGCGCTCGGGGTAATTTCCGAGCGTCGGATTCGCGGCGATGGCGGCGCCGAGATGTCCGGGCATCTCGACCTCCGGAACGATCTCCATGTGACGGTCGCGCGTGTAGGCCACGAGCTCGGCGATCTCTTCGCGCGTGTACGAACCGCCGTGCGGCACGCCGTCGAAGCGCTGGGCACCGTCGAAGGTCGTGCCGGCTCTCCCCACCATGGTCTCGCGCCGTTGGCTGCCGATGCCAATCAGATTGGCGAAATCAGCGCGTGGCAGCTGGTGCTCGGCAAGCTCCGCATCGGTGGGCTCGATGGGCAGGCGCCAACCTTGATCGTCGGTGAAGTGGATGTGCACGCGGTTGAGCTTGTGGAAGGCGAAGCCGTCGATGAGCTTCTCGAGGTTGGCGAGCGGAATGAAGTGACGTGCGGGATCGACGAGCGCACCGCGAAACGGGAAGCGCGGTCGGTCGCTGATGTCGACGCTCGGCACGCGCCAGGCACGTTTCACCAGCTTTCCCCCGTTGATGTCGGGCGGCAGCAGCTGACGCAACGACTGTCCGCCATAGAAGAGGCCGGCGCTGCTCGACGCGGCTATGGCGATCTCCTGCGGCGTGACCGTCAGCCGATACCCTTCGGTACCGAGCTCGGGCGCGAGCGACGCGTCGACGCGCATGGTGATGGCGCGCGCGCCGACTGGCGCACGTTCTTCGATGATGAAAGGGAAACCCGTCGCCGGGCGCAACGCGGCAGCGAGCTTTTCCGCCTCCGGAGCCGCGTCGGCGGTCGCGACGATGGCGGTTTCGGCGACGAGGCGAAAGTGGCCGCTGCCCGTGGTGACGGAGTTGGGCTGCGGAATGACCGCGACGAGAGGTGCCCCGAGCGTCAGGCCGAGGATGATCAGCCACATGGGGTGTGGTCTAGGGCGCGCGCCACCCGTCCCGCAAGTGCGGATAGACGAGGGTGTTGCGATACTCGGTGGTGTTGTCGTCGTAGTGCGCGCCCGGCCGTTCGATGTGAGTTACCGGGAAGCCGGCGTCGCGGAGCGTTTGGAATCGCGCCCGCACGTCCGCTATGGCATACACGCCGTCTTCGGTCTGCGAGAGGTGGACGATGTTGAGCTTCCAGCTCGCGGCGGCGATCCCGTCTTGCAGGCCCTTGGCGCTGTAGGAGGGGATCGAGTTGTACGAGAGGACGCCGGCGAACGACGAGGCGTTGCGCAATGCGGTGTAGTAGCTCAGGTCGCCGCCTGACGAGTAACCACCAATGTGGACGCGACGGCGATCGACGTTGAAGTGCGTCTTCAACGCGTCGATGGCGTCCATGACGATCTTGGCGCTGGCGCTCTGGTTGTCCCAGCACAAGCCCTCGGCGCCGCCCGGCGCGAGCCCAATCCAATCGGCGTCGATGTTGCTCGCCGCGTAGACGTCACCGCTGCTCGCGCCACCGCACCCGTGGAGATAGACGTAGACCTGCGCCGGCGTTTGGTGTGTCGCGTCGTAGCTGCGAGGCACCAAGACGTAGTGGGTGATGTTGTTCGCACGCATCTGCAGCGCATCGCCCGGCTCGAACTCGAGCGGATCGGTCGGGACCGCGCCGTCGGGTGCGTCATCGGCGGCATCTCCGCACGCGGCCGTCGCGAAAAGAGCGAGGCAAACAAGAGCGCGCACGTCCATTGGGACACCTCGAAGGCCGTCCCCCCCGCGACGTTCTTACACGAAGGTTACATGAAGAGCCTAGATGGGGCGGTCTGCCCCACGTGTGGCATGCACTTCGGCCTAAAGATTGAGTTTTTGGGTGCCGTTTCGAGTTGGGACGCTACAACGGTGGCGTCCCCCAAACCTCAAGCTGTTCGAGGCCCCCCATGCTTCTCCGTGGACTTACTTGTGTCGCGCTCGTGTTTGTTTGTGCCTGTGGCGGGGAAGTCGTCGGCGACCCCGGAAGTGCTCCGGAGCCCGAGACCGCAGGTAGCACGGGCAACGATGTGGCAGCAGATGACTCCGCCATGGCGGACGATGTCGCTGTCGACAGTGGCAGTGAGCTTCCAGCCGACACCGGTGCCGCCGTCGACCCGGCGGAGCCGACCGACGACGCCGAGCCGTCATCACCACCACCGCCACCGCCCGCCCTCACGGCCCCGAGCGACCCGGTGGCCTACCGTCCGGGCGAGAGCCTCGAGCTCCACAGCGGCACGACCAACTATTGGGTCGTCGTCCCGCGTGCCTACGATGCGACCCACGAGACCCCAGCTCAGCTCTACGTCTACTTGCATGGCTGCGGTGGGTTCAGCAGCGGCGATGTCTGGGCCGCAGGCAACATCGACGCTGGTTGGATCGGCATGGCGCCCGGCGGCACCGAAGGCGGCTGCTGGCACGATCAGGCTTACGGCATGAAGATCGTTCTGGATGCTATCGCGGACTTGAAGAAACACTTCAACATCGATCCGAAGCGCGTCCACATCGGCGGATACTCGTCGGGCGGCGATCTCAGCTACTACGTCGCCATGCGCAACGCGAACGCGTTCGCGGGCGTGCTCGCGACCAACTCGCTGCCGGCCTACGGCTACGACAACCTGACGAACGCGATCGAAGGGTCGACGCGCCCGTTCAAGGTCGTTCACCTGTCGCAGACCGAAGACGGCGTCTACGCGATCGCTACCGCGCGCACGCAGATGCAGATGCTGCGTGACGCTGGCTTCGAGGTCACGCACATCGAGCGGCCAGGCCCACACTACGACGCCAACACCACGCCGTTCCGCAACCAGCTGGTGCATCCACATTTGTGGGATGGCTGGCGCGCGCCCTAGGCGCCCATCACTACGGCGACCGCCATCCGTCGGTCAGGTGCGGATAGACGATCTGATTGCGATAGTCGGTCGTGTTGTCGTCGTAGTGCAGGCCCGGCCGCTCGATGTGCAGCACGCTGAAGCCGGCGTTCGTGAGCGCGGTCATCTGCTGGCGCACGTCGGCTATTGGGTACACGCCGTCTTCGGTTTGCGACAGGTGCACGATGTTGAACTTCCAAGAGGAGAGGGCGATGCCCTGCTCGAGCTCGGGCATGGTGTAGGCAGGCGACGAGTTGTAGGCGAGCACGCCGGCGAACGACGAAGCGTTGCGGAATGCGGTGTAGTAGCTCAAGTCGCCGCCCGACGAGTATCCGCCAATGTGGACACGCCGCGGGTCGATGTTGAAGTGCGTCTTTAGGTCCGCCAAAGCGGTCATCGTGAGCTGTGCGCCATGGGCTTGGTCTTCCCAGCAGGGACCCTCGTTGCCGCCCGGCGCCATGCCGATCCAAGTGCTCTCCATGTTGGCGGCCGCCCAAACGTCTTCGCTGCTCACGGCGCCGCAGCCGTGCAGATAGATGAAGAGCTGCGTCGGTGTCTGGTGGCTTGCATCGTAGGCGCGCGGCACCACCACGAAGTATTCGCTCATGCTGCTTTGCAGGGTCAGGCGCTCACCGGCTTCGAACGGAACCGGATTCGCGGGGACCGAGCTTTGCGGTGCGGGCAGACCGTCGCCACCGTTGGTGGGGTCGCCTGGCTGCTCGGAGTCGCTCACCTCGAGGTCGTCGTCGCCGCCACTCGTGACCTCGACGTCGCCGCCGATAACGACGTCGTCATCGGTGCTAGGGTTGTCGCCGCCGCGCGGCGCAGTACTCCCGCAAGCCGCGGTCACCAGCAGTGTTGCTCCGACGAAACTACGAAACCACATCGACACGTTCCCTGGCGGCGTGTCCCCCGGGACGCCTTCTACACATCGCAACGGCGCTCGCATAGACGGGAGACGATGCCAAGCCGAAGCGCCCGTATTCATTGCTCAAAAGCAGGTGTGCGTCGGAGCACAACGCGGACTCCGCAAAGTCAGGGTCGACGCTTGCACCGCTTTCCAGGTGACGCGCGATAAGCTTCGCATGACCCTCGAGCACGCCCAGCCAGTCCATGCCTCTGCCGCCGAACAACGTGTGCACAACGCCCTCGTTCGTGCCGGCAAGCTGTCAGCGCAAGGGCGCATCGTGATGGTGACCGATCCACGCGGACTCTTCGGGGCAACGCCGGGCGACGTCTTCGTGACCATTTTGTCGCGCGCCAACGATGCCGGCTCGGTGAGCACGTGGCTCGTGACCGCACTGAACCAGGTCTTCGACCCGCGGCAGGTTTCACCCGACGCGCTGTGGTCGGTTGCGAACGGCTAGCGCAGGCCGAGCGCGTCTGGCTCGCGGCCGGTTTGGAAGTGTGTGACCACCTTCCAACTCTTGGTGTCGATGACCGCAAGGCGGTCGCCGCCGCTGATCGCGACGAACACGCGCTCGTTGGTGCTGGCCAGTCCGATCGGGAGCGGCGCTTGTCCGAGCATGGTGTCCTTGTAGGCGACGTCGTTCTCGCGCAACGGGACGGTCGCGACGCGTCGCTTCGCGGCGGCATCGTAGACCGCTAGAGCGGCTGCTTTGGCGCACGTGACCAGGGCATACCTTCCGTCGGGTGTGAAGCCGACGCGAATGGGGAAGTCATCGGCTGCGATGGTTTGCTTGACCGCCAAAGTGGACGGGTCGTGAACCGTTACGGTGTTCGCGGCCCGATTGGTCACCCAGAGCTCGTTGCTACGCAGGGCGATGCCCTCGGCGCCGGGACCCGCGGGCTTCTCGTCGAGCTTCACGCGCCGCACGAGATCGACGCGCGCGACGCTGCCTGACTCGATCTTGGTCGTGTACGCTATTGCGCCATCCGGCGAGACGACGACCATGTGCGGCCGGCCAGCTCCGACGTCGATGGCGCCCTCGACCTTGCCGGCGGCCAGATCGACGATGATCAAGCTGTCGCTGCCTTCCGTGGTGACGACGAGACGCTTGTCGTCTCCGAACAGCGCCATCCCATGTGGCCGCGTGTGTGCGCCCAGCTCGATCCGCCGCGGCGCCACGTTGGTCTTGAAGTCGAGGACCGTAAGGGTCGAGCCATTGCTCTTGCCGCCGTAGTTCGCGACGACCGCAAACGCTCCGTTTTTCGCCACCGCGATCTCGTGCGGACCTTCCTCCGTCGCGTGCTCGGCAATACGGTGGCCGTCGACCGTCGATAGGCGCCAAAGTGAGCTGGCGGCTTTGTTTCCGACCAAGATTTCGCTGGGGGCGGCCGGCGCCGCGGCGAGACAGAAGAGTAGGGCGGCGAGCGTCGAAGACATAGGTGGTCCTTGGGCCCCAAACCTCGGGGTGAAATGGCAGCTCGCATCTGCTAGCCTGAAGCCATCCCCCATGTCGATTCGCCTGCTCATCAGCTGCGCCCTGGTGGCGCTTTGCGCTTGTGGAAACGTCGTGAGCGGCGAGCCCGGCGACGAGCTCGAGCCGATCATCAACGACGATGATACTGGCGACGACCCCGGACCTGCGCCCGGACCAGGCCCGGCGCCCGGCCCAGCACCCACCAACCCACCTCCAGAAGAAGAAGAGCCGGCCCCCAATACCTTTCCCGGCGAGCCGCTCTCCTTCACGCTCGGCCAAGCGCTCGAGCTCGACAGCGGCACCAGCCCCTATTGGGTGGTTATGCCGAGCACCTACGACCGGAGCCACAACACGCCGACGCAGCTCTACGTGTATTTGCACGGCTGCGGTGGTTACAGCAGCGGCGACGTCTGGGCTGCGAGCAACGGCAATACCGAGTGGATCGGCATGGCACCTGGCGGCGCCGAAGGGGGCTGTTGGGACGACCAGGCTCAATTCGCGGACCTCGTGATGGACGCCATCGCGGACCTGAAGACACATTTCAACATCGACCCGAAGCGCGTGCACATCGGCGGCTACTCGTCGGGGGGCGACCTCGCGTATTACACCGCATTTCGCCACGCGGGCGCCTTCGCCGGCATCCTCTGCACCAACTCGATTCCGGCTTACAGCGCATCTGGGCTCAACACGGGGATGGCAGCCGCCTCCTGGAAGCTCAACATCGTGCATCTCTCGCAGACCAGCGACAGCGTGTATGCCATCGCCGACGTCCGCACGCGTTTCCAGGTGCTCCGCGACAACGGCTTTCCCGTGCTCCACATCGAGCGGCCCGGCGCGCACTACGACGGCAACACCACCGCTTACCGCAACGAGCTCGTGCACCCGCACCTCGAGGACGGCTGGGAAGCTCCCTAGATGTACATCATGGTGGACGTCGAGTCCGACGGCCCGATCCCCGGCGACTACTCGATGGTCTGCTTCGGCGCTGTGGCGGTAGAGCCGTCGCTATCGCGGACGTTCTACGGACGCACGCGTCCGATCTCCGACCGCTGGCTGCCCGAAGCTCTCGCGATCTCCGGTTTCACGCGGCAGCAAACCCTGACCTTCGACGAGCCCGCCGAGGTGATGGATGGCTTTGCGAAGTGGCTCGAGGCGCTGCAGTCGCGTCGGCTCGTCTTCATCTCCGACAACAACGGCTACGACTGGAGCTTCGTCAATTGGTACTTCCATCACTATCTCGGGCGTAATCCGTTCGGATTCTCCTCGCAGAACCTCAACTCGCTCTACAAGGGGCTCACGAAGAACGAGGTCGCGAGCTTCAAGGCATTGCGCCGCACCGAGCACACTCATCACCCGGTGGACGACGCCAAGGGCAACGCCGAAGCTATGCTCGCGATGGCGGAGCAGCACGGGCTCGCGATCAGCGTGAAGTGATTCGTCGCTGCAATCAGTTCGGAGCGCCTTCGAGCTGCGTCACGTGTTTGTCGATGCGGGTGCGCGCCGCCCCGAGCTGCTGGCGCAACGCGTGGGTTTGTCGCTCGATCTCGCGAAAGCTCTGTGCGACCGCGGCAGCGTGTACCTCGTCCGCGGTGGCAATAAGGCCCTCGAGCTGCGAGCTGATCTGGCGTGCGGTCACCACCGCAGCAGCGCGGGCCTCGTTGGCTGGTGCCCTCGTTTGAGCCTCGACGAGCTGCTGCATCGAGGTGTTGATCTCCGAGGCCAGTCGCCCGAGGTCGCTATAGCGGGCAGCGAGCGTCTCGTGCGCATCGCGGCGGGCGACGAGCTCGTCGGCGCGTGCTCGAAGCACCTCGGCTTGCTGTTGCTGCCGTTGCGCGAGCCCCCCGATGGCGCCCATGAGCGCTTGGAGGCGGACCGTGAGTTGCTCCTCCATGGCGCCGACCTGGGAGAGCGCTTCGGTCGTCTTGCGGATGTTGTCGAGGTCGTCGAGTGGTAGCTTCTGCGCTTTCCGCGCCAAGGCGTCGAGCTCTTCGAGCTGCTCTTCGAGGGCGACGGCCGCATCTACGAGTGGGCTGTTCTTCTTGCTCATCCGAGCAGCTCTCTACTGCACTGCCCGGCGAACCGCCATGCCTGCGGGTCTACGAGCACGGGTTGTGCGTGCTCGTAGACCGTTCGTCTTTGCTACGGTCGCGGAATCGCGCCGTGCACGACCAGCGCGCCGTTCTCGATGGTGCACCAGTTGACGTTCTCCCACTGCTGAATGGCGGGTGTCCCCGGGCTCATGAGAATCGGGTTGTAACCGAACGAGTGATTGCTCGCGCCGGTGCCGTAAAAGCAGACGTCTTTCAGGTAGACCGATCCTGGCCGGCCGTCGGTGTGGAAGCGAAGGCCGTAGGGGCCGCCCCAAAAGAGGACGTTGGTCAGGTGCAGCTCCAAGGCGTAGTAGTCGGCGACGAACAGACCTGCCGTCGCGGCGCCGTTGTAGGCGCGGATCGTCGTGTTGCTGACGTTCATGACCGACGGCGAGTTGTTGGGGTTGTAACACTGAATGGTGTCGGCATGGTCGTCGCCAACGCCTTTCGCCTCGAGCCAGCTGTCGACGATGTTCATCGTCGCGTTGCTGCCGGCACAGCGATACCCCTCACGCACGCCGCCGTTCGTGCCGTCTCCGCCAAGGCGGACACGTGACACGGTGGTCGTGCCGTTGCTGCAGTTGTTCGTGAGGACCGCGTTTCCGTTGTTGACCGCCGTGATACTGCGGTCCGCGACGGTGGTGCCGCATCCGAGTGAGGTCGGGTTGCCTGGCGCCGCGCTCGCGAAGAACTCCTGGTCCGCATAGCTGTAGGGGAATCGATGATCCCCGCCGCCGTTGCCGCCGCCACCGGGGATCGGCGAGCCGGTCGGGGCACCGCCCATCACACGCGCTTCCAGCACCGAGTTCCAATCGTTGGCGTTCGTGCCGTTGGCGATGAGGCGTACGTAGCGAGCGTCGGCGTTCGCGAAGTCGTACGACTCGAGCACCGTGCTCGTGCCGCTCGAGCTCCCCGAATAGACCTCCGAGAAGAACGAGCCGTCGTTCGAGAGGGCGATATCGAACGATGCGACGCGCGAGTTGCCCATGTACCAAGCGAGGGCGACGGAACAAATGTTGCGCGTCGCGCCGAGGTCGAGCGTGAGGGTCGCGCCGACGCCTTGGCCAGACCAGCGCGTCGCGTAGTTGTTGTCGAGCACGTTGGCGGCGACGTTCGGATCTTGGAAGGTGCTCACCGACGCGGTCACCGAGGTCTGCACCGCGCAGGCGTTGCTGACCGTCACCGTGATCACCGTCGACGTCTTCTGATTGCCCGCCGCATCGCGGGCGCGCGCGGAGACGGTGTGCGTCCCGTTCGATAGCAGCGCCGTGTCCCAGGCGATCTCGTAAGGGGCGGTCGCGTCTTCGGCAGCGAACGCCGCGCCATCGATCAAGAACTGCACGCCGGCCACTCCAACGTTGTCCGAGGCGGTGGCGCGGACCGTGACGGTTCCGCTGACGCTAGCCGACGCGGTGGGCGCGCTGATGCTGATCGTGGGGGCGGTCGCGTCCGCGGCGCCACCCGTCGTGGTGAACGTGAGATCCGCCGAGGTCGCGAGATTCCCGGCGCCGTCGAGAGACTTCACGCGGTAGTGGTAGAGGGTGCCGGCGCTGAGCCCAGCGAGCGTCACCTTGTGCGTGAGCGCCAGGCCGTAGAGAGGCGTCGTTTGGCCATAGCTCGTCGTCGTGCCGTATTGAACGTGCGAGGTCGCGAGCTCGTCCGTGCCCCATGCGACGACCGCGCTGTTCACCGTGATCTGGGTGACGCCGATCCCTTGGAGCAAGGGTGCCGTTGCGTCGGCCGCGCCGACGTCGAGGCTCGTGTCGTCTTCGTGCTGGATGCCGCTTTCTACGATGTTGCCGCAGGCGACGGAGCACACGAGTGCAACGCCGAATGCAGTCGAGGCTGCATAGCGCATGGGTCATCTCCCGGAATGAGTGAGTGGTCCTTTGCCTTCCTCCCGATGTGGGCAAAGTTAAAAAAGAAGTGCCGTCCGCGACAGCGGTGCGTTATCAACGTGCTGATGGGACTCGTCGTGGTGCTCTCTGCTCTGCTCGCGGCGAATGAACCGGTGTTGTGTGTCGACGCCGACACGGCGCTCGCGGACGACATCGTCGATGCCGTGCGTGTCCGCATGGCCGAGCGACCTGTCCGCGTCATGCGCTGCGACCCCTCGGAAGAGCCGCCCACATGGCGCGTCACGGCGCGCCCGACTGGCGACGACGTGCTCTCGCTCGCCATCGACGGCGCCGTGACCTGGAGCCAAGACCTCGACGTCCACGCGATGCGTGCCGCCGAGTCGAGTCGTCTGGTTGCATTGCACGTCGTCGAGGCGGTTCGTGAGTCAGTGTCCGCTTTGGCGGTGCCAGTGGAGCCGGCCGCGCCGGTCGCCGAGACTCAGGTGCCGCCACCCTCGGTGTTGGCTCTCGAGCTTCAGGTGGGGCCGGTCCTCGGTGCCGATCCGTTCGCTGTCATCGGGCAGGTGCAGCTCGCGGGGAAGTGGCAGCGCGAGGACACGAGCTTCTTGGGGACGGTGGCGGCGCGGACCATGGACGGAGGTCGCCGTCTGGATGTCGCGGCTAGCGGCTTCGAGCTCCATCTCGAATTCGCCGGGCGAAAACGGTTCTGGCAGCACACGGATCTCGGGCTCCACCTCCGCGGCAGGGCTGCGCGCGTTACCATCTCCGGATCGAACCCCGATGTCCGCAACGGCGTACGCACCTATTTCGACTATGGTGCCGGGGCATCGGCGCTCCAGTGGCTCTGGCGGGGGGAGCGTCTGGCGGTTGGGCTCGTGGTGCAGGCGACGGGGTGGTTGCGCCCGCACTGGCTCTCGGTCGAGGGCCAGGAGCTCCTAAGGCAGCCCAGGATCGACGTTTTTCTCGGACCCGTGCTCGAGCTCCAACTCTAGGATGCGTTTCCTTTTTAAAGCGCAGCGGACGCGGAGGATGAGCTCTGTGGACGCCGGCGTGGCTAGGAGTGTGGGCCAAGGTGACCGTTCGGGGGAGGCGGCCTCCGACTGGGCGCTGGTGTCTCGAAGCGTCGAGGGCGACGAACGGGCATTCGCGGAGCTCTATGAGCGCCACGCGCCTGCGTTGTCGCGCCGGCTGCTGCGCATGCTGGGCCGCCCCGACGAGGTGAGCGACGTCATGCAGGTGACCTTTCTCGAGCTGCATCGCGCCCTCGAACGCTACGAGGCGGACCGACCCTTCGGCGCCTGGCTCCACGGGTTTGCGTTTTTCGTCGCCGCCCGGCACTTGAAAGCGAAGCGTCGCCGGTGGTGGTTGCGGCCGGGGAGTGACGCGGAGCTCGACACGGCACGCGCCAAGACGTCGAGCCCGGAAGACCAAGCCGACCAGCGGGCGCTGGTGCGAACGGTCTATGCGATCCTCGATACCCTGCCAGCGAAGAAGCGCTTGGCCTTCACGATGCACGTGTTCGAAGGCATGACGTTGACGGAGATTGGTGAGCTCACCGGTGATTCTCCGCAAACGGTGCGTGCGCGCGTCGAGAGCGCCCGCGAGAAGATCCAGAAGCGTCTGGGAAATGGAGGCAAGTCGTGAAGCCCGAAGACGGTGCGGAGCTCTACGACGCCGCGATGGAGGCGACGCGCAACGAGACCCAGGCTGGTCTCGGAGATGCGGAGCTCCGCTCTGTCCGCGATAGCGTGATGCGTGGGTTGCGCGAACGCCGCGAGTCTCGAGGTTGGCGTTGGCCGTGGCTGATGCCGCTCGTGACTGCCGCAGCGGCGGCCGTGCTCGTGGTGCTGCTCTGGCCGCGGCTGGTCGAGCGCGTCATCGAGGAGCCGCCGGTGCGCTTGGTGGTGCGCAGCGGTGAGGTGAGATTCGCTGGAGCCGGTGAGGCCGCCATGGCGCGGGAGGGCGCGCGTGTCGACGTACCCGCGCGGGCTCGCGCCCACATGGAGAAGGGCGAGGTGGCGTTCACGGTCGCGCCGCGTCCACGAGAGACCGAGCCTTTTCGCGTCCAGGTCGGACGTGACGAGGTCGTGGTCTACGGTGCTCAGTTCGCGGTCTTCGCCGAAGAGGCGCGCGTCGAGCGTGTGACCGTCAGCGAAGGGGTGGTCGAGCTCATGCTCGATGGTGAAGCGTCGAGTCGCACGCTGCGAACGGGTGAGTCGTTCATCCGACAAGCACCCTCGGCCGCCGCCGACAGCATTCACGAGCCGGCTCGGGCACCGCGGCGTCAGCATGCTCAGGCTCGAACGCGCGAGGTGCCAGCCGGCGCGTCGTGGGAGGCGGCGATGAACAGCTTGCGCGCCGAGCACTGCGACACCTTGCGACTTCAGGTTACTGACCTCGTAAAGAGCAGCAAGTTTGCCGAGGACAAAGCGCAGGCTTTGCTGCTCGATGCCGAGTGCGCCGTCCGCACCGGCGACAAGCAGGGGGCGGTGACGCGCTACGAGAAGGTGACGCGCGAGTATCCCTGGACAGCCAGCGCCGAGACCGCGCTGTTCGAAGTCGCCACGATCCAGAACGACGTCGCGTCCGCTGAAGCGTATTTGCGGCTCTATCCTCGTGGGCGCTTCGCCGACGCCGCGAGCTTCCGGCGCTGCGAGCTGCTCGTGCGTTCCTCGACGATTGTGGAGGCGCGGGATTGCCTCGAGGCTTATCTCCGAGATTTTCCGCAAGGCGTCAAAGCCGATGCGGCGATGGACTACCTGCGACGCATCGCGGAAGGAGCACGATGAGAACGTGCATGGTCGTCACCGTGCTGACCTTGGCCACGGCGTGCGGACGTGGCGGCTTCGGCTCCATTCAAGACGAGCTTGTCGAATGCTGGCCCGATTGCGACGACGACAGCGTGGGAGACGATGACACACAGCTCCACCCGTTCCCGTTCGCGTTCGACGACCCCGATTTCTTCGCGCAAGTCACCGCGTCGCCCGCGCTCGCTGTCGCTTGTGAATCTTTGGCGGACCTTTCGATCACCGATTCCGGCTCCGGATCCGCCGTCTTCAATGCCTGCGACGGGAGCACCAGCATCATCACCCGTGTCCGCGTTGGCGGAGGAAGTATCACCGACGGCTATCGCTGCCGCGGCACGGGAACCATGAACATCGTCGACAGCTGGATCGAATCGCGGGGCGGCGATGCTCTGCAATGTTTCGACCCGAACAACTCCCCAACCGCGACCTTGAACATCAGCGGTACGACCTTGAGCGCGCTTCCCGGGACGGACGCCGCAGTCTTCATCGCCGATGCGTTCGCAGTCGATGTCCATCTGACCAACGTGCTCATCCGCGGTGGTGGCTATGGCTTGCGTTTCCACACCGACGGCCGACCCGGCACGCTCGCGCTCCAAGATGTGTGCTTCTCCGGAGAAAGCGACAGCGCGCACTCGTTCGACTTCCTGCCGTTCTTGCTCGATCCGACGCGCCCGACCATCACCACCTGGAACAACGTCCGCTGGTGCACGATCGAGAACGGACAGCTGATGGTGCACGGGCTCATCCCGGCGCCCTGACGCTCAGCGAACGGCGGTCGAACGATAGATACGGAAGCCCGGTGCTTCGGGGCGCCAAGAGACGATGTAAATCTCGCAAGCGTCTTCGCTCTCGAAGACGTAAGGCTCGCCGTCGAAACCGGGAGAGTTGAGCTCCGGGACTGGGCTGGCATTGGTGAATGGGCCCGATGGCGTCAGGCGGCTCGCGCTCCAGATCTCCGATGTCGATTCGGCGTTGGGGGCGGCGGTGGCGCTGGCGAACAGCACGATGCGTTTGTCCGGTGAGAGCCAAGGCGCGCTGTCGTCCTCCGTCGTGAGACCTTCGACGGGCGCCGCCGCGGTGAAGTCCTCGTCGAGGAGCGCTCGCTCGCTCATATAGATGCTGCGCCGCGGGTCAGCGACGGTGGAGGCGGCGAAGATCAACGCGTCGCCGCCGGCGTTAAGGCGAGGATCGATGATCACCTCGTAGTCGAGGCTGACGGCGCTGGCTCGCCAGCTGAGTGGCGAGACCTTCATGTCCGCTAAAGCGATCACGTACGTGCCCGGAGGGATGCCTTGGGCGGGGTAGTTCCCGAACGCAGCCGCGATACCAATCGCCGTAAGCGGCTGATAGCCGAAGGTCGTCACTCCCGCCGGATTCACGTCGCCGCCGAGCACCTCGATCTGGTCAAAGCTCGAGCCTATGGACGGGCGGTGCAGCACGTAGATGTCCCAGGGGCCTGCGATGTCGGTCGCCACATAGAGCGACAAGCCGTCTTCGGAGAGAATGGGGTCGAAGAAATTGGTGTTGATGTTGGCGCGTTGGGTTTCGAGCAACGCATCGACATCGGGCAGCGCCTGGGGCGCCGGCCAGGTCCACGACCCCAAAGCGAGGCCGCACAACGTCGGTGTGGTGGGCTCGATGGGCTGGGGATTGGGCAGGGACGTGCGACCGCACCCGCCCATGAGGGCGACGACGGCGACCCCCAAGGCGTACATGCCCCGGCAACCTTGACCTGTCGATCGCACCACCGAAGAGCTTGCCATGGCTGACGCCCGGGGGCCTCTCTTAGCGAACGTACCCTACGGCGGCGCCCGAGAACGCCCAGGTGCCGGGTGCGTCGAGGCACGGCGTCACCCCGGGAGCGTGCGTCTTCACCTCGAGCGTGAGCTGTTGTCCAGCGTTCAACCGTAAGAAGTACGAGCGCGTCGTCGTACCTCCGTTGCTGTAGCAGTAGATCAGCCCGTCTTCCGTGAGCTCCTCGAAATCGCGGTTGGTGCGCGCAACGCTGCGCACGAAATTCTCCAGGATAGGGCTCGAACCGCCGATGGCGATGTCTTGCCGGTTGTCCGGGTCGAGGAAGTGGGGCGCCAGCGTCAGATAGTCGTCGGCGTTGCCCTCGTACGGCACGGGGTTTGCGGCCTTCACCCAGACGCCCTGTGCGGCGCCCGCAACGTCGACTTCGATGGTGCCGCAAGCGGGGTCGCCGTCGCGGACGACGCCCAACAGCCCGGTACGCGACTCGAGCAACGCTCGATTCGTCGCATCGTAGTAACGGCTGAAGCACACGGCGTGCTTGTAAAGCTCGGGCGCGCGAGCGGTCACTGACACGACGGAGCGTTCGTCATGCATGTCGAAGTCGAAGCCACCGGCGGTTGCACCGCCAACCGTGCCCAAAGCTTCGCCCGAGGTGACCGCGACCTCGATGCCTTCGATTTTGCAATCGTGCACCGTCTCGGTGTCGGTCGAGTAGTCGCTGCACTGGGCGTTGGCGAGCAGGTCGGCGAGCTTTCCCTCCAACGTCGTGACATGGAGGAAGGTCGCGGTCGCTTCGCTGCATGGGCGGATGGTCAAACCGAAGTCCGTCTCGCCTTGGCGGAAGGGTGAGACGGTGAAGGTCGAGGAACGGACCCCGACGATGACGACGTTTCCAGGAGCGACCAGAGGCACGCCTTGTCCGTTCAAGCGGATGCCGCTCTGGCTGTTGGGGATGACGTCGTCGCCACCTGGATCGAGCTCGCCGAAGACGATGACTTCGTTGATGGCGCTGGCTGCGACCGGGAGGCGATCGAAGAGCACGGTCGAGATGTCGGCAGGGCAGGCCTCGACCAAGCTCTCTTCTTGATCGTCCGGGGGCCCATCGTCACCCCCGCCACTACAGGCGACGCCCGCGGCACAGACGAGAGCCACCGACCAACGACCCGCAAGCCACCCGAACCCGCTACGGCGCTTCATTCTATTTCACTCCGCGCCTCACCCCGACGATCCGAGTAGTTCAGCGGGGCGAACGAGGTCAAATCGGGCGGCGGCTACTCGAGACGACGCGCCACGTGCCGGGCCCGGCGCTTCGATTCGACGGTCGCCGCAAGGATGGGACCGGCGACGCCCATGATGAACGGCGCGAGGCAGACTAGCACTTCGCCTAGGCTGTTCGGATTCATCGCCTCGGTGACACCGTAGGCGACGGCACACCCCAGCGCGGCAAGGGGCTGGGCCGCTCGTTACCGGCACGCCGGTTTGTGTTGACGCTACCTGAAGTCCTTTCAGGTCCTGGGTTTTCATCGGGAATGACGCGGATCACTCTCATCGGCACGACATGGCACCGTGGGAAAACACGTCGACGCCACGACCCCTCCGATAACCGGACATCGCTAGACGACAATTGGAGAGCGCTATGTCCATTCGTTTCCAAGCCCGCATCGCTGCCGACACCGTAAGCGAGTACCTTGCTGCCACGACGCGTGGCGCCCCGGTCGCTCAGACCAAACACTCCCGCCAAGCGACCCTCGTCGGTGAAACCCTCGACGCAACGATGGGCGCGACCGCCGTGGCGCTCTACGACGTCGATGCCGCGCGCATCACGATGGGCGCTGCCTACCTCACGCGTGGCGGACTCGCGGCGCTGGGTGCCTTATTCACCGGGTTCAATATCAGCTTCGGTAATGGTGCCTCGTCGGGGGACCCCGAGAAGAACGATTTCAATCGCAAGCGCCGCGCCGTCAGCGCGGGAGTCAACGTCGCCATCGGTACCGCGCTCCTCACGGGCGTCGCGGGTCGCGAAGCCGCTATGGCGGGCATGGCGAAGGGTGCCGCGGAGGCCGCGTTCGGCCCGCTGGTCGAAACCTTGACCCGTCCCACCATGGAAAGCGTCCCCGAGCTCATCGACATCCTGAGCGCGCCGCGGAGCATGAAGCAACAGCGTGTGGCGGCGAGCGACCTCGAGCTCATCGGCGTGGAGGCCTTGCCCCGACTTTGTGAGGCCTACGGCCGTCCTCGCAGCGAAGAAGCCCAGGATCGCCTGTTCGACGTGATCCACGAGATCATCCGCTGGCCGACCAAGCAGGATGCACGCACGGCAAGCGCCCTCGCGGGCCGAGCCGTAACCCTCATCGCTGGCCGCAAGGAGAGCGTGGAACGCGGCGTGCGTCTACTCGACGCGTTGAGCAAAGACAGCTTCGACCTGATTCCGAAAGAGCACATCGCGTCGCTCTTGAAGAGCGAAGAGCGGCTTGCTGCCGCCGCGACCGGCACCCCGGTTGGAAGCGCGGAGCGCGCCCTTCGGAATCTCGCTAGCGCCGCCATCGCCCGTGTTCAGGGCAAGACTTACGTGTCGCTCGATCAGCTCATCAACAACTGGGACCCGGGAGCGACGAGCGCGCGTGTCGCGGCCATCGGCGCCTTCGGCGCGGAAGCCATCGAGCCGCTGCGCGAAAACATCGCCGGGCTCGAGCGCCACTACTCCGTCGCTGCCCTCGGCGCCGAGGTGTCGAAGCGCCTCGAGACCATGCCGGTCGACGAGGCCTTGTCCATCATACCGGACAACACCCCGAACCTCGGCTACAACGCCACCGGGCTGGCCGCGATGCGTAGGTCAGGCAGCATCCACCGCCAGGAGCTCGATAACTGCGTCCGCCAAGCGGCGGACCTCGGGCCGATGCTCGAAGCCCATCGCGCCTTGCTCGCGGAGATCGAGGCGAGCGTCCCCAAGACCGTCAACGACTAGAAGAAGGTAGCGAGCGCCGTGCTCGGCGCTCGCTTCCCCCTGGTGCTTACGACTTGGACGAGATGACCTGGGCGAAGGTCGCTTGGAGCTGGTCCGGCTTCACCGCCGCCAGCATGAAGCCAATGTACTCGCTGCTGATGTCTTCCCACTCGGCGCAGTAAAGCTTGGCGCCGGGGCCCGCTTTCTCGAGCAGGTGGTCGACGATCTTCTGCGCTTCGGCCTTCGTATAGAAACGAACGTTGCCGTCCTTCTCTTGGCGCTGCGATTCCTCGATGTGCGAGTTCTGCGCGTTGCACAGCTTCCCCATCACGCGGCGCGCGGTGATGGCCTCGAACTCGAAGACGTGCAGCGACCCGCCGCCTGGGGCTTCCGGGTCGGCGCCGATTTGACCGGCGAGCTTCCCGATGGCGCTCATGGTCCGCATCTTGGAGGCGGCGACACCTTCGTAGAGCGAAACGAAGTCGACGAGCTTGCCAATGCTTTTCGCGAGCACCTTGTCGTCCACCTTGCGGACGCCCGGCTCGAGCTTTGGCGCTGCCTGCGCGACGTCGCCTACCGTCTTGCGTCGCTTGGTTTCTTCCGCCTTGGTCGGCGTGCTCGGCGAAGGAAGCCAGCAGCCGCCGGGGCGGCGCTTGATCACGACCTTGGGGGTCGAAGGTTCCGAACGACGAAGACAACCGCCATCACCAGCTCTGATTCCGCGCATCTCGAGACACCCCTTTAGCGAACGTGTGGTGTCTCATCATCGACGTCGCGGGTTGCTTGTTGTGACGCGGCGCGTGCCAGGTAAGCACTCGGTGGGTGCTCGCACGCCCTCTCAACGCGCCATGCGGTAGAGGAGCAATGCCGCCCTTTTTGCGGCGATCGGCATGGTCTTCGGGTCGAGAACTTCTTGGATCGAATGCGGGCCGTCGCCAAACGGTCCCAGGCCGTCGAGCAATGCAGGCGTGTAGGGCGCAGCGAACGAGATGTCGGCGGCGCCCGCGAGGTTGGGGTCGAGAGCTTCGACTTTGCCGACCCCGAGGTCTTCGCTGACCTGGCTGAGCTTCGCGAGCAGGGCGAGGTTCGCCTTGGTCGCGGGCATTCCGGGATAGCGATCGCGGAACTTGATGTTTGCCTGCAGTGCCTTGGCCGCCTCGGGCGTCAGGTTCTCACGGGCCTTCGCGATCTCGTCATCGACGATGCTCTTCATGGTTGCTCGGGTCGCTTGCAGCTCGTCATCGCTCAGGAAGCGCAGGTCGCCGAGCGCGTTCGACTTGGCAGGGATGACGTTGTCTTTACCGTGCGCGGTCGCGGATCCGCTGCTGCCCTCGACGCGAGCGCCGCCAGCCACCACGCCGACGTTGACGGTCACCGAGCGATTGCCGCGGAGCTCTCCCGAGAAGCGCCCGAGCATCCGCGACAGCGGATAGATAGCGCCCGGCCCGACGTTCTCGCTGAACACCACTGAAGAGTGGCCGCTCTTCGCCATGGCTTCGATCTGCCACGTCGAGCTGCCGCGCTTGGCGGGCTTCAGGAGATTGATGCTGTAGCGCGCCATCTCGAAGCAGAGCGCGACGTCTGCTTGTTTGGCCGCTTCGATGAGGTCGCGACGCGTCGTGGTGAGCGTTTCGTCCTTGTCGACACCGGGCGTTTCTTCGTCAGCGGAGAAGACGACGGTGATGTTCATGCGCGCGAGGAGACCGGCATCGTGCAGCGCTTCGAGCGCCGAGATGAGCGCCTCGTTGCCACCCTTCATGTCAGCGACGCCCGGGCCGCGGACCATGCCGTTGGGCAGCTCTTCCCAATGCAGGAAGCCGCTGTCTTTCTCGAAGATGGTGTCGAGGTGGCCAATGAGCAAAAAGCGCGGGCCCTGGCCGCCGGCAAGCGAAGCGATGAGGTGAGATGCGCGTCCGACTTCACCCATGTCCGCCCGGCGTGTCGCGAAACCGAGCTTCTTCAGCCGCGGCTCGTACATGTCGGCGATAGCGTTCACCCCGGCGATGTTGAAGGTGCCGCTATTGGTCTCGACTGCCTGCTTCAAACGCGCGAGCGACGCGCTGGCGTCCTGGTCGATGTACTGGACGAGGCGTGTCTCGATGGGGTCGAGGCCGCTTGCCGCGGACGGCGTGGCTCGCGGCATACCCAGGGTCTTCGCGAGAGCCTGCTTGCTGTAGGGACTGGGTGTAGACGAGGCCGTGCCGCTCGGGCGCGCACCATTCGCGCCGACATCGGGCGTACCCGTGGGGGAGCCCAAAAAACCAGTCTTCGACAAACGCACCGACATCTCCGGGTTGCTGGAACCCGGCGTTATCGGACCGGCCCCGTCGGAGGGTGCTAAGTGCCGCGTTGGCACTCGCCGCTCGGGCCGAGTATCCTCAGATGTGCGTGTGATGTCGGCACGGGATGGATTCATGATGGCGCTGCTGGCGGCCATGCACCTCGCGTGCGGCCGCACGGAGCTGCCGCGTGAGCTCTCACCGCCGAGCACCGACGAAGACCTGCAGCCGCCGAGCCCCGACGACGATCCGCCACTGCCGCTCCCTGACGACGATCCGCCACCGGCGGACACCGACGAGGACCTGCCGCTAGCCCCGTCGACCGCGACCGTGCTCGATAGCGGTGGCTTTCCGTACGCCATCGCGGCCGACGATACGGCGGTGTACTGGCAAGACTTCAACGACGGATCGGTCCACACGATTCCGCTCTCGGGCGATCCTCCACAGACCCTTGCGCCCTCACGCGGAGCCATGACGCCGGTCTATGGCATGGTCGCAGCGGGCGACGGTGTGTACCAATGCGACAATCAGCGTGGGGTGATCGAACGTATCCCGCTCACTGGCGGATCGCCCGTCACGGTCGTGAGTGTGCCGTGCAGTAGCTTGGCCACCGATGGCGTCTACGTCTATTGGAGCAACGGCGGGGTGCTCACGGAGCCGGTCGTCAGCCGCTTGCTCGTCGGCTCGAGCGGAACCTCGGAGCCGGTGGGTCCAGTCGGAACCGGTAGTGGCATCCTAACCCTGGGGGGTGGCTGGCTGTATTTCACCGATTGGGCGGCGGGGACGGTTTCGCGGCTTGCTGTGACCGGTGGCACACCCGAGATCATCGCGACGACCGAGGCCTCGGGGCCGTGGGGCCTGGCCGCCGACGATACCTACCTCTACTTCGCCGACCACCACGCCGGGTATGGAGGCATCATGCGTGTCCCGCTTGCCGGTGGCACGCCCGAGAGCATGGTCAGCGGACAGGATGGCGCGCACGGTGTCGTGATCGACAACGGTGTCATCTACTGGACGAACGATCTCGGCGGCACGGTCATGAAGCTCGCCCCAGGGGGCCTGCCCGTGACGCTCGCTACGGCGGAGGACGAGCCCAAGTTCCTGGTGGTCACCCCAAACGCGGTGTACTGGACGAGCCGGGGTGGGACGGTCTCGTGGGTCGCGAAGTGACCTCGCTGACCACTGATGGGAATGGTGCATGATCGTCGTGATGACCGCTTTGGCGGTCGGTCTGCCTGCCGGCGGCTGGTACCCCAAAAATCGCGAGGCCTTGGAGGCCGTCATCGAGGCGGTGAAGCCCGGCGACATCGCGACCTTCGACTGGGACAACACTAGCGCCTTCGGCGACGTCGGTGAGAGCGTGTTCGCCTACCAGCTCGACAAGATGGAGCTGGCGCTGACGCCGAGCGAAGTGCACGAGCTCATGCCCGAGCCGTTGCGCGCCAAGATGGTGGCGGCCTACGTCGCTCTCAAGTCCGGTAAAGCGGTCATCGGTGATGCCACGCACAAGGAGTTTCGCGCCAACGCGCTGCGTTTGTACGAGAAGCTCGAAAACGATCCCAACGTACCCCGCGCTTATACCTACGTGTGGTTGGGCTACTGGCTCGCTGGCATGACCCCCGACCAAGTCCGGGCGCTCGGCGCCCAGGTCGCACCGACCGTCACCAAGCCGCAGCAAGAGATCAAAGACTTGATGTCGGCTTTGGCTGCCGCCGGAGCGCAGGTCTACGTGATCTCCGCGAGTCAGCAAGAGCTGGTGCGCGGCGCCGCCGCCACCTTCGGATACCCACTGCCGGCGGATCACATCTACGGCCTACGCAACGCGATGGCGGACGGAAAGTACGCGCCGCGCTACGAGGTCAATTACCCGGTCACCTGGCGTCAGGGTAAGGCCGATCTCATCGATAGCGTCCTTCCCAAGGGCCGGCACATCTTCGCCGCGGGCGATGCCAACACCGATGTCGAAATGCTCAGGCACGCGGAGTATCGCCTGGTGATCGACAGACATCCCGATGGCGACCTCGGGAAGCTCGTGCTGGAGCCGAAGGTCATTCTCCAAGCGAGAGACGAGAAGACCGGGCTCATCGTGCCGCGCCCGCGGACTTGAAGTCCCTCAAGGGGTCTTGCGCTCGAGACCGATGAGTCGCGGGGAGTGGTCGTCGTAGCTCAGGTGGAACGCGACTGGAGCGGCGGGCTCGCTCGCGCCGGCCCGCGTGACGCGTGCTTCGACGAGCGCGGGTGCTACGTCGAGCGGCGCACAGATGGTGGCGTCCGTCATCGAGGATGATTGCCAGGTTCCTCCGTCATAACGGATCTCGTAGCGCCCAGGCACGGCTCTGCCGACCCTGACCAACGCGTCTTGGAAGCAAAGGCCTCGGTCACCGATCGTCGGGTCCTCGAAAGCGGACATCCTGGTCATGTAGTGATCGACGATGCGGTCGCGACGGCCGAGGAGCACCTCTCGCAAGCGAGCTTCGTGCGCCGGATCGGAAAAGCGGCCTGCCTCGACGAGGGCGTCGATGTGCCGGTCGCTGAAGTGCGAGACGATCTGCGCCGCCCAGTAACCGTCGGCCTCGTCCATGCGGCTGAACGCGATGTTTTGGTAGCCACTCTTCCACGCCGCGGGATCGAAGTGCTCGACATCGTAGTAGCCGAATACCTCGGCGCTCGGGTCTTTCTCGAGATCCTCCCAGACACGCTTCCTGAAACCGAACGTGGCGAGGTCCGCGACGACGTCGCCGAAGTCGAGGTAGTAGGCGTGCCCGAAGCGGCGCGAGAGGTCATCCCACGCCCAAACGCTCCCGAAGCAGTCGCCGAAGTCGATGAACCAGTGCTCGACCCAACCCGAGACGCCGTCGTCCGCTTTGATGAACGTGCTCAGCGTATTCTGCTCGCGGGCATCGAAGTGCTGGGTCCATGCGGCCAAGAGACGCGAGCCACGAACCTCCCGGCGATCTTCATGGTCGATGACGTCGTTGAAGTCGTCTTTGCGGCGGCCTTGGTAGGTCCACGGGCCTATCGGCTTGCCCTCCAGAACCAGCGACGCCGACGCGCGCAACTTTCCGCTGGGGGTGCGTCGCGCCTTCGCTAGAGCTTCATCGAGGTCTTGTTGGGTGAGTGGTGGTGCGGTTTCGCTGGCCTCGGTAGCGAGCTGGATGGTGGCGGGGTCGAACTCGACGATGAAGTTGCACGGCGCATTCGCGCCGAAAGCCCAGTAGAGCTTCGAGACGATGACGTCCGCGGCGGTGCCACGCTCCGGCTGGCGCGTGCTGTCGAGCTTCACGAGGTACTTCTTGTGGCTCTTGCCGTCTTCGATGACGAAGCCGAGATGGGCGCCATCGCGCTTGCCGCTCTTTGCCAGCCAAGGCCCTTCGCTCAGGTAATCGTCCTCGCGGCACGGTCCACGCACCAGACGTTCCGGCGATATCGGATTGCGCCCGATGCGGTTGGTGAACCAGCTCGAGCTCGGTACCTCGCCGAAGGCGTTGACGTTCACCGCAGGCCCACCGACGTCGACGAGGAGGGCGCGATGGAGCGGTAGGAAGAGCATCTGGTCGGCAGCGTCCCAGTGCAGAGACGACTCGTAGGGCTCGGGCTCCGCGATGGGGTGGCGGTCGTCGTCGTGCGTGAGCAGTGGCGCTGGCGCAGTGCGTGGAGGGTGTGTCGCGCAGGCCACGAAGAGAAGCGCGGTGCCGAGGAAGAGAGGCTTCACGTCAAAACCCCACGTTGGTGCCGGCCATGACGCGGACCTCGTCCGGCTCGACGGACCATTGCTCGGTGCCGATGGCGACCATCGCTTGGACCGTGACGTCACGCCACGCGTTGGTGCGTAAGATGAGGCCGTAGCTACCGCGCAGCTTCGCGATGTCGAAGTCCGTGAGCTGGCGCGCGAAGACGTTGCCCATGTCGTAAAAGAGGGTCGCGTCGATGAACGACCAGATGGGCCAGCTGTAATCGAGGGTCGCGAGAGCTGCCGAGTCGCCCTGGAACCTGCCGCGGAGAAAACCGCGCAAGGCATCCGGCCCGCCCAGGGTGATGAGCTCCGCAAACGGCGCGTCATGGCCGCGCGCTCGTTCGAGCAGCTCGATGTAGAGGCGTGCGGAGAGCAGGCGACGGCGATGGCCGGTGAGGTCGACGAAAGCCGAAAGTTCTCCGCCATAGCGGAAGAAGCGCACGCGGCGGGCGCGCTCGCCCAGGCCCTCGCCATAGCGGCCAAAGACGTCGAGGCGGACGCCATGGCTCTGCTCGCGTAGGTCGAACGACACCAGCGCCTTGGTGCGCAACAATGCGTAGCCCGCCCAGAAATACGCCGCTTCGGCGCGTTTTGCTCCGTTGAAGCGGTCGTCAGCGCTGCCTTCGATGCCGTCGACACCGCAGATGTCGGCGCTGTGGCTCGTGCACGCGAAGTCGTTCTCGGACGCTTCGACGGACAGCCGTGCTCCGAGAACGGTCTCCGGTGTCGGCTTGGGGCCACCATGCGTCGGGAAGTTGCCCGCCATGATGCCGTTCGCCGTCGAACTCTGACTGGCGCGTCGCGCCGAGCCAAACGCCGCCTCGAGCTCGATGGATGGCTTGCGTCGCTCGAAGCGGCTCTCGTCGCCTTTCGTGGTCTCGGGCCCGACGCCATGAAACACCATGTCGTTGCGCCGTTGATAGGCCGCGAGCAGGTTGAGCTCGCCATGTTCTCCGAGCGTCGCGCGGTTCAAGAGACCGAGCATGAGATTGCGCTGGAAGTCGGTCACGGCCGAGATGCGGACGAGGTGCCAGTCGACGAACAGGCGATCCGCAAAAGCGGAGAGACCGAGCCCCGGCTGCATGCCGTTGACGAAGGTGACGAGAGGGAGGACCCCGGTTGTCTGCTCGTGGACCGCGAGTCCTTGGCGGGACTGCTTGCCGGCGTCGTAGTTGTCGACGGTGCGGGTGACGAAGCCAATGGGCTGGCGCAGGCCGAATTCGGTGACGACGAAGAGCGGGAAGAGCAACACGCGAGCGGGCCAGACGGCGGGGGATGGCGACCACTCGGGACTCCGCGGGTCGTAGCTCGGCAACTCACGATGGTGCGTCAAACCACCAGGGTCGGGCGTTCGCGGCAGGGTGATGACGCTCTCGTCGTCGACCTGCTGCTGGTCCGCGGGTGTCGTGGCCATCGTTGCCACCAGCAACAGGAGCACCATCCGCGCGTACATTGTGCGCGCTCATCGTCCTCCGCAAGCGTGAGCTATTGCGTGACGACGAAAGCAGCCGGCAGGTCCGCCTCGCTCACCTTGCGCGTGTCGATGGCCGCCCGGGCGTCGCGCTGACTGTAGACCGTGGTCGCGACGAGCCTGCGTGTGTTGTTGAAGTCACCGACGGCCGAAGCGAGCTCGCGCCGGGCACTGTCGCTCTGTGGCTGGACGAGCTCGAGCCGCTCGCGGATGGTCCACAAGTTGTCGACGAGAGCCGGTACCTGGGGCGGAGGAGCTCGCATCACCCGGTAGGTGTTGTCGCGCAGGTGCTCCGTGGCCGCACGCAGCGCCGCAAGCTCGATGCGCGCGCACGCTATCGCGGAGCTCGCGCTCGTTGCGATCAGTGGCGGCGTCCTGAAGGTCTCGTCAGCGAAGATCCCATAAGCGCGGAAGGCCGAGATGCGAATGATGGCGGCGTTGGCGTGGCCCGCGATCGACGCAAATTGTGGGTCTCGCGCGAGCTCGCTCGCCGCTCTGACGGTGTCAGCGAGCTCGCTTTCGAGCTTGGCGATAGCGTCGGCCTCGGCCCGCGTCGGGCTCGAGTCGCGCATGGTCTCCAAATGGCGAAGACGGTGAGTGATGCGCGCCAGGGCAGAGCGGATGTGCAGAAATGTCCGCCCCTGCGGACTGAGGTCGGGTGCTGGCGTCACCGCGGCGAGAATATCCATGACCCGTACCGCGGCGACGGTCTGGTGCATCTCCGGATTGCGGTCGAGGTGGTCCTGCGTCTCGGCGAACGAGGTGAGACCGTCCGCACCGCCGGGCCCCTGATCGGCGTCGTCGAGAAACGAGCCGAGCGCTGCTCGGTCAGCCGGCGACAACCGGGCAATCGCCTCTGCGAACGATATCTCGGTACTATTGAAGCGCATGCAGCGGCTGAGGAAGCTCGAGCTCACCCACCTTGATGGTGCTCACCGCGGTGCCGCGGATGCGCTGTTTGTAGGTCGATTCCGCAGTGGCGCGCAGCGTCGTGTTGAAGTCTTCGAGGAGCTGCGCCAGCTCCCGTGAACTGGCGCCGCGCTCTGCCTGAAGCTGCGCGATGGTGTCGCGAATCCCGCTCAAGGTTTCGACGAGACGCGCCACGTGCGCCGGGGGGCCGCGATTCACGGTGTATTCGGTGAAGCGCATGTGGTTCAAGGCAGCGCGCACACCCGCGAGCTCGAGCCTGGCGCAGACAACTGCTCCCTCGCGCGCCGGCTCCACGAGATGAGGTATCCTCAGAGAGCCATCCTCGAAGACGCCCCAAGTGCGTACGGCGGCGAGGCGAATGATCGCGGCGTTGGCGTAGCCGGCGATGCTCGCGAATTGTGGTGCTTGCGCGAGCCCGCGTGCCGATTCGACGCGACGGTGGAGCTCGCCTTCGAGCTTGGTGATGGCCGCGAGCTGGGCGTTCGTCGGCATGGTGTCAGGAAAGCGTTGCAAGGCTCTCAGCTCGTGGGTGATGCGCATGAACGCAGAGCGCAGCTCGAGAAACCCTCGGCCGCTCGCGGTGATCTCGGTCGGTGGGGCGACGGCGGCTAGGAGCTCCAAGGCACGCTGCGACGGTTCTTCATCCTGGATGGGGATCCAGGGCGCGTTCACCTCGAAGTAGTCACGCGCTTCGCTCTCGGACGTCAGTCCGTCGTTGCCACCGAGGCGCTCATCGGCCTCGGTGAGGAGCTCGCCGACTCGCCGTTGCAACTCGCGCTCGGGCACCCGCGCGACGAGGTCAGAAATCGATATCTCAGCGCTGTTGAAGCCCACAGTGAAAGTCCGCCTTACAACAGGAACAGGAAGCCATTGAGCGCCAGCTGACCGCCGAGTGGACTGGTCAGGGCGGTCTCGGCAGCGAGCAACGCTAGGTGTCCTCCGAGGCCAGTGGGATCGGATCCGCTGAGCACATGGCCGAGGAGGTGCGCCGCGATGTCGGCACCGTTGACCTGGGCGAACGCGTGCTTGGCAACGGTCGATGCGATGTCGAAGCCGTCCAAGCGGCTCGCGGCAACGAAGTCCGTCAATGCGGACGTGAGCTGCTCCGTGGGCAGCTGGCTGACGATGAGATAGCCGAGCGCCGCGAGCGTGGCGACGCTGACACACGAGGCAACCTGGCCCTTGGTGGCGTTGATACCTTGGAGGCCTGGGCCTGCCGGAAACAGGTCGGCAGCGGACCCATTCATGTTGTGGCCGACGATCTTCAGCGCCGCGCAAAGGGCGTCGATTGACGCCGGGACGTTGTCGCTCTTACCGGTCTGGAACGCGCCGCGGATCTCTTCGGAGACCTGCGTGAGCGGCATGTTGGCGAGTCGAACGATGAGGTTGTTGTCGATACGATTCGGGGTCACGGGGTGTTCCTGGTGCAGGCCGACGAAAAGGGGGCCCCTGGTCGTCGATCGCTTCCATTATCGACGGACGCCCGTACATGTTGCCCCTCAGCGGGGGGCTGGTTGCAAAACCTGGCACTCTGCACCGGCGCAACCCGCCAGCGCGCCTAGCGATAACGCGGCCAATACGACGCTCCGCCTAATGCGCAGCTGAAGAGGCCCCATGTTCGTGTCACGACTGCGACAGCTGGTAGAGAGCAACGTTCCGCATGCCGCAAACGACGCTGCCGTCGCCAACGCCATGGCCCAGGGGCCCGAGGATCACGAGCTGGGAGTAGCGCGCGTCGTCCTGGCGCAGGCGCTGCAAGTCACCGGAGGCTCCTGCGACGGCTCCGCTCGCCGGAAGAGTCAAACGCTCGAGGGCCTTTGTGTCCTGCGCGAGATGACGGCTGGCAAGCCTGGCCACGAAGCGCGTACGTTCGACTTGATCAACGACTTTACGGATCAACTGGGAGAGACGCACGTTCGTGCGCGTGTACGCAATAGCGGGGTCCCGGTGTTCGGCGAAGACGTCATTGCACACGTCGGCGCGAACGGCCGCGTGCGTGACGTCACCAACTTCGAGGCGACCGCAGGACTCGAGCTCGACGTCACGCCCAAGCTCACTCCGTTGCAAGCGCTCGACACTGCCCGCCGCGCACTCGCTGCGGAGCCTCGAACGAGCTCGGAGCCAACGCTCGTCATCGCGCGCGATACGGCGGGAGAGTTTCGTCTCGCGTGGCATGTGATCTTCACGACGGAGCATCGAGCCGTTCCGACGCGCACGCACTACTTCGTCGACGCGAAGGACAACGGCATCGTGCTCACATTCGACGAGAACCAAGGGGTTATTCCGCGTAGCTGGAGGTGATCGACCAGCAACCAACCCGACGCGCCGGCGGCCGGGTAGGGCTTAGCACCATGCGGATAGGGTTGCTGGGCCTCGCAGTCTATTTCGCGTCGGCGGGGTGCGTCAGTGAGGTGTCAGGCGATGGTCTGAGGTCGCCCGACGTGGAAGCGAGTGACGCGGAAGACATGGATCCGCCGGACGACGGCGCCGACCCGGGAGTCCCCGCCCTCCAGGAGTTTACGCTTTCCGCGCCGTACCAAGGCAAGCAGCTTGGGCCCGTTCCTGGCGCCCAAACCGCGGTGTCCACGCGCAACGGCCTGTACCTCGGAGTCATGAGTCAAATCACCGATCCCAAGCGCCCCAACTACGGCTACGCCGAGATCCTGGTCAGTAGGGACCAGGGCGAATCATTCCAGACGCTGAAGAAAACGGAGCTGATGGAAACGGCGATTCCCTACCTGGTGGCAGCCGGCGACAAGCTCTCCGTCGTCGTACCCAAGTTCGACTTCGTCACATCGAGCCATCGTTCACTCCTCTGGAGCTTCAGTGGGCCAGATGATTCCGAGTTTTCTGAATTCTTGCTGCCGGATAGTGGAAACAAGGGCGCGCTCGATTGGGACCCAGTCCGGCAGCTCCTCTACTTCGCACCTCGGAGCTTCAACGTCGCCTTCATGAGTGTCGATCCGTCGGACGGGAGCGTCGTGTCTCCGCTCGTGCGGACGTTCAGCCCAGTGGCCCCAACTGAATTCGAACGCAGCTTGGTGGCGACCTCGGGGAACGATCTCTTCTACGGTTGGACGACCTACTACGGCACGCGTTGCGAGCCAGCCTGTGTCTGGGACAGCAGCGACATTCGTTTCATGAGGTCGACCGACGGCGGCGTGAGCTGGAGCAAGCTCGATGGGACGCCGGTATCGTTGCCGGTGACGACGGCGGAAGCCAACTCGCAAACTGACAGCTTGGTTCCCGTGAGTGAGCGCGGAGAATTCGGCAATCAGAAGTTCGGTTACTTCGCGAAGATGTTGGGCACGTCACAGCACGTCTATTTCTTCTACACGTACTCGAGTCCGACGCAGACCCAGCAAGGGCGATTCGTTCGCTATGACTCGACCAAAAAAACCTTCGATCTGAAAATCGATGACCTACATGGCGACAGTATTCACGTTGCGAAGATCATGTCGGACTTTGCCGAAGTCCGCCATGGCGACAGTTTCATCCTCCTCGCCGCGACGATCAACGGCACGCGCGTCCGAGTGATCGCGTCGGACGATCACGGCGAGACATGGCGTGACTACGCTGTGAGCGACGAGTTTCCTGTCGATTGGCAGCCGCAATTCCTGCAGCTGGTGCGCAATCCGTTGTCCGATGGAACCGTCATGGGAGCGATCGATCTCTATCTGAAAACCGATCGCTTCGAGCGCGCGTTCATCACGTTCAAGATCCAGCTTCCGCCTGATCAGTGATGCCCGAGGTGTTGGCCACCTAAGTGGCCACCAAACCAGGCTGGCTGCGAATCACCCGCGATGCGGTGCCGATACGGACACCTCCTCCTCTTCTTCAAGGTGATTCTCATGATGCGGTCTGTCGTACCGAACCCTCTTGTTCGCACTCTCCAAGTATCTGCTCCACGCGCGGTCGAAGCCGATGTCGTTCTTACCGGCCATACCGACTGGGTCCGCTCGGTCGCCGCTTTGCCTGACGGCCGCATCGTCACGGGCTCGAAAGACAAGACGGTGAAAATCTGGGACGTGCACGGCGCAAACCTCGCGACACTCACGGGTCACGGCGAAGACGTGCGCGCTATCGCGTACCTCGATGACGGCCAGCTCGTCACGGGTGCAGGCAACGCGGAAGACTTCCGCCGTCCATCGCGCGACAACAGCGTTCGCATCTGGCACAAGAGCGGCGTCGTTACGCACGTGCTCGATCGTCACGCCCGAGCGATCAACGCTATCGCCGTCACAGCCAACAAACGTATTCTCACGGGCTCGGCGGACGGCACTGCGAAGCTCTGGACCGCCTACGGCGCGCTCCTCGAGACGCTCCCCGGCCACTCGGGCGCGGTCAGCGCGGTCGCGTCGCTGCCCGATGGCCGCCTCATCACCGCCGGGCTCGACAACGTCGTAAAGGTCTGGGACCAGAGCGGCCACCACCTCTTCGCCTTCACGCCACACTTGAACGGCGTCAACTCGCTCGCGGTCTTGCCGAATGGCTTGCTGGTCACCGGTTCGGCCGACAACACCGCGAAGATCTGGGACCTCGCGAAGATCGGCACCGGCGGTGGCTGCATGCAGGTCGCGACGCTCACGGGCCACACCGGGCTCGTCCACGGGATCACCGCACTGCCCGATGGCCGCATCGCGACTGCGTCGTGGGACAAGACCGTGAAGATCTGGAATCAGCAGGGCCAGTGCTTGGCGACGCTCACCGGTCACACCGGCTGGGTCAACGCCATCGCGACCATGCCCGACGGCCGTATCGTCACCGGAGCATTCGACAACACCGCGCGCATCTGGCGGGTGCCGAACGCCTGAGCGGTCGTAAAAGAGCGGGGCGCAGGAGTGCCCCTCAGGGGGCATTCACAGCGGGTACGGTGGGCGGAGAGTTGGGGAACGACGAGCCCTGGCGAGAGCCTCGCCGACTACTGAACGCCCGCAGATGCTTCGGCTTCGAGCTTTTGCGCCTCGGTCCGCAGCTCCGCGTACGCAGTAGACCTCCCACCCCCGGCCGCCGCCAAAGCGTCGAGCGTGCGTTTCAGCGCTTCGCGATCGGTCGCCTGTCCGCTCAAGCGGGCAATGCCGACCTGATAAACCGCAGCCGAGTTGAGGTCCTGTGCGGAGCTTTTGTCCGTGATTGCGGGCATGAGTGATCGCATGTTGCCGATGGCGGCCTCGCGAGCTGGGCGCGCTCTTGCGCCTGCGAGCTCTCCCGCGAAAAGTTTCTCGACGAAGGCGTACGCGTCGGGGTTCATGCGCAAAAGGTCACCGCGCGTCGTGATCGCTGGCGATGCCGGGATCCCGGTCACGTTCTGCTGGAGATACGCAGACACGGACACCGCGAAGAACTCGCCAGGATTCGTGCTCGCGTGATGATCGGGGAAGCGAAGGCTTGGATTACCGCGCGCCACAGCGTCGCGCGTTTTGTCGAAAATCGCCATCCACTCGAGCTTGGTGGAGATCATGCCGAGTGCCGCGTCGAGCACGTGTGCGACTTCATGGCGAAGATACGTCCGACGCTGAGCCGGCATTGCGTACCACGCGAGCATGACATCCGACACCTCGGCGTGCACGAGGCCGCCCCAATCACTGGCGGCCGCACTGAAGTGTCGAGCCGCAATCGCGGAACCATAGACCTCACGCAAACCTGGGGTTAGGTCCTCGCGCTTTTCCGCGCGGGTCATCGCCAAACGAAAGCGAAATCCCGATTCGGCGATGACTCGATTGGCGTCGACCGGATAGCTCGTTGCCAACTCATCGATGACTTCGGTCTTTTGATCGGGGGTGCCAGCGATTGGTAGGTTCGCCAAGATCGCTCGCGATGCCGCGGGGTCGATCTGTCTTGCAACATGGGTCGGCAAGGGCACCGTTGCTTCCCTGAGCACGACCCTCCGCGTGGCGGGGTCGATGTACGCCTGCATCGTGTGGCCGTTCGACAGGCGAGACAAGGCAACGTCCCCTTCGGTCGTCGAAGTCGGCACCTGCGTGATACCGGTGAAATGGTTCACCGTAGCGCGACCGAGGATCCGCAGCTTCTGCCAGCGAAGGCTCGCTGGGCTGGTTGGGTCCCCCGAA
Source organism: uncultured Bdellovibrionales bacterium (assembly GCA_964484195.1). GTDB lineage: Bacteria > Myxococcota > XYA12-FULL-58-9 > XYA12-FULL-58-9 > JALHOP01 > JALHOP01. The sequence goes on from CAZAER010000001.1 coordinate 185,083, forward strand.
ATTCCAGCGAGCACTGACTGCGTCTTCTGTTTGACGAGAGCGTCGACGTCGCCTTGGTCAAGGATGGGCTCTAGCGTCACGTCGATCGGCGCGGAGTCCTCGAGCGGCTGGAGGACGATTTCGCTCCTCGATGCATCCGCCTGACGCTGTACCGCTAGATCCCCCACAGCTCCCCCATCTCGCAGTCTCAGTCTTCAGTATCGGCGGCACGGACGAAGGGTTGCGAAGAATGGGCTACACCTAGCCCCGGGCGACGCCGAAGCGATCGGCTTGCTGAAGAAGGCGCGAAACGGCCCCAACTCTGGAGAAATGCCGGAGAAGGTTTCAGAGCGCTCGTAAGTGGCTGGTACTACAGAGGGAAGTAAATTGGGGAACTAGGATTCGAACCTAGATAAACGGAGTCAGAGTCCGTTGTCCTGCCGTTAGACGATTCCCCAGCATCTTTCCGAAAACCACTGACCGCTACTGCGTACTGCTCTGCTGTGCTTTTGGCTTCCCCTTCGCTTTGGCCGGAGGCCGCTTGCCGCGGGGGACGACGTAGAGGCGAACTTCACCGCCACGTTCGTAGATGTTGATGCCTTCCCATTCGGTGTTCTTGCGGAGCGACGCTAGGTGCTTCGCTCGAATGCCGGGTTGGTTGATGATGTTGTACCAACGGACCCCGGATTCCTGCTTGAACATCCTCTTGTAGTACTCGATGGCGTCGTCGAAACCCCGGTTGACCTTGTAGCGTCCAGGCTCGCCCAGGGGCGTGGCACCAGCTGCTACAGGGGCTTTGACCGGCACTTCGGCTTGCGCCGCGAGCGGCAACAACAGGGCCGGCAACAGCGCGATGACGCAGACGAAAGCGAGCTTCGGTGCGTGTCTCACGAGTGGCCAAACCCCTCCCAAAAACCGCGGTTTTTCTAAACGAACGACGGCGCCGCTGTCAACGCGCAAGGGGGCACCGGCCCCGGACGGCGCAATCTACCACTCCGCATCGATGGGCTCAGACGGTGCCGAGTGTTTTCGACAGCGGCGCAAGCCCGAGGCACTTCCAGCGGGTCGGGCCCGACTGCATGTAGATGTGGTGGTCGATGACGTGGACCCAGGTGTTGGCGAAGATGTAGAACACGTTGCTCCCAGTGGGATCGCGGGGCGTGTCGCCTCCGGGAAGAGTGCCAGCGCGCCGTCCGCTTTCGTGGAGCTTCTTCACGATCTCGGCGTTCTCGGGCTCCCACTCCTTGATGTATTCGCCCCAGCCCTGCGTGAGGGTCGCGTCGTTGATGAGGTTCTTGAAGACCCGCACGAGCTTGGCGCGGTCGGGAGCGCTGACATCGGCCAGGAGGCGGTCGCCGGCTCGCACCTGGTCGGCATACCGACTCGGTGGGCGTTCTGCTCGCGGTGTCGCGGCCGCGCTTGTTAGGAGCGGGCGCATCTTCTGCCGCCCGTGGACGAAGTTCGGTACGGCGATCACCGCGCCGACCAGCATCGCCGGAAGAACGCCGGCCCAGCCGCCAACGGCGATGAGCGTGCCGGTCGTGATGACCTGGATGGTCCCCGTGATGGCGTGGCGGATTTCGCCGCGGGAGCCAAGATCGCCTTGTGCGACGAGCAGGAGATCGAGTGCGCCGCCGACCACGGGGACCGCGTAGGTCGCCGCGCAGGCCTGTTCGATGGCGCCGCCCAGGGCGTGCTTGGTGCCGCGTTCGTCCGGCACGATGAAGGACTGGACGGCGAGACGCGCGACACGGCCGATCGTCGTGGTCACGGACTGCGGCGTCATGAAGGCCCTCCAGCGGGAAAGACCCGCCCCAAGTTTCGCGTTTCGAGTATCGTCACGCGCTGGGCGTTGGTGCGCCTGTTTCGGTGCGACAGGGCGGACCGAATGCAAGAAGGTTCCTGGTCGCTTCTGTAGCGATGCGCTGGGTCAGGATTCAGCGAGCGCGATGGATGCCGATGTCCGTGAAGGCGGCGACGACTGCCGATTCGGCGGCGCTGCCTTTGCCGTGGAGGTCGATGGCGGCCTGCTGGACCGAGCTCGCCCAGGTGGCGAAGCTGTGTTGGCTGGGGTCCGGCATGCGCTTCATGCCCTCGTACCAGAGCTTACGCATCGTGCTGTTGCCGACCTTCTCGGCCACGAGCACGGCGGCGTAGCTGAGCAGCTGGCTGTAGCCCTCCGACCGCGGATTCGCCGGGATCTCTTGCAGGGTCCGGTAGGGTGGGTTCGACAGGTCGCGGTAGTCTTGTCCTCGAGCTGGCTCGCCGCCGGGCTCGTCGCCGACGATCCAATCGCTGTCGTCGGCGCCCGTCCCCATGACGTCGCCGAAGGACTCCGCGATAGCGCTCTTCTCGTGTGTGTCGTACGAGTACTTGCCGAGCGCGATCTGGATGCCATGACCCACCTCGTGGCCCATGATGGTCGGAGACAAGCCGAACGAGCCCACTGCGAGCGGCACCTGCGGCCGGCCACCCAGGATGATGGTGCCGGTCGTCGTCGAGAAGGTCGCGTTACGGCCCTTCAAGCCTTCGAGGTCTGCGCGCAGTGGGCCACCCTTGCCGTCCCAGCTGTCGCGGCCGAGCTCGCTGCGCAGGAAGCGGTCGATGCGGACGAGGTTGTCGAATGCACGGTCGACGAGGGTGTCCCCGGTGGGGGCGTCGCCAGAACGACGAACGACGACGTCGCCTCGGCGGACTTCGAGCAAAGTAGTCATATTTTTCGATGGGTAAGGGGAGAACTAAGAAGAGGTCTGGAATATCGTCAGGGCGGTGCCGACGGTGCGTCGGAGCCCGGCAATAAGCGGTTGACGGACCATGCGGGATGCCGGACTATAGGTGAATCCGGCGCGGGAATACCGCGCTCGAGCAAGTCGAAGAATCGCCCTGCTCGGTTCGTGCTTTTGGTGGAAACTCTGAACCAATGTTGCACTAACGGGAGTGGCTGCGCTTAGAGCCGTGTGCATGCCCCGGACTCCGCAAGGGGTTGCAGAGGAAGCCTAAAGCTCTAGCGGTCTGCTCCCACCTGGTTCGCCAGGTTCAGACTCCCCTCGACACGGCCATAGCGGGGCATTCTTCGGTTGGCTTGCTTGCCCGGAACAACTTGCTAGGCAAACGAGAGCTCAGGCAGCAGTTTCGTGATCAGCGTCGCGCCTTCGGTGCCGCCTCACGGGTCGAAGCATCGCTCGCCGCCGCCGCTGTCGCTCACGAGTGGATCAGCCGTCGTCGCCCGCGAAGGGTCGCGCTCTTCGTGTCGCTCGCCGATGAGATCGACACCGAGCCACTCTTCCGGCGCTTGCACGGCGATTCCATCGAGGTTGCCCTGCCGCGGGTGCGCGCCGCCGATACCTCGCTTGATTTCGTCGTGACGAGCGACCTAAACGAGCTGGTGCCCGGTCCATTCCGTCTCCTCGAGCCCGCGGGGCCTGCCGTGCAGCTCTCGTCCATCGACATCGTGGTCGTTCCCGGTCTCGCTTTCGACAAGAGCGGGGCCCGCTTGGGCTACGGCGCCGGCTACTACGACCGCGCGTTGCAGGAGTTCGGCGGTGCGATGCTCGGCTACTGTTACGCGTTCCAGCTGGTCGATGCTCGCTTGCCGAGCGCTCCCCACGACCGTCACGTGACCGCTATTGCCTACGATGGTGGCATCCACGAGGTCGCGGCGTGAAAGACCTCTGGCCGTTCATCGTCCTGATTGCAGCCTTCGCCATCATGCTGCTCTACCGGACGCGCAGACAGGCCGCGCCTCCGCCTCCTCCGGAGCCCAGCCGCGACGACGAGCTGCGTGAGAAGGAACGGCGCCTGCGCGAGCGCGAGGCCGGCATCGACGAGCGCGCGCGTTTGCTGGCGCAGCGCGAGCGCGACCTCGACAAACGTGCGAATGCTATCGCGGACAACGAGAAGGTCGTCGACGAGCGCTTGCAACGCATCGACGAACGGGTCGCCGAGGCCCGCAAGGAGCTCGAGCGCGTCGCAGGTATGAGCGCAACCGAAGCACGCGACGCACTCAGAGCGAGCCTCGAGGGTGAAGCTCGGGAGCTCGCAGCCAAGCGTCTGCAAGAGATCGAGAAGACCTTGCAGCAGGAGAGTCGCGACAGGGCGGCGCGACTGCTCTCCGAGGCCATGCAAAGGCAAGCGAGCGCCTTCGTCGCCGAGACCACCGTTGCCGTCGTCGACCTCCCCAACGACGAGATGAAAGGGCGCATCATCGGGCGCGAGGGCCGTAACGTCCGCGCGCTCGAGGCCGCGACCGGCGCCGACATCATCATCGATGACACCCCCGAAGCCGTCGTCGTGAGCGCCTTCAATCCCGTGCGTCGCCACATCGCCAAGACGTCGCTCGACCGACTGGTCGCCGATGGACGCATTCACCCAGCGCGCATCGAAGAGATCGTCGGTAAGGTGACCGCCGAAGTGAACGACGCGCTGCTCGTGGCTGGCGAGCAGGCCGTCAACGAGCTGGGCCTCACCGGTCTTCACCCGGAGCTCGTGAAGCTTCTCGGACGCCTCGCTCACCACGTCGTCGGCGGCCAGAACGTCCTGACCCACAGCCTCGAGACCGCCATGCTCGCCGGTGCCCTGGCAGCCGAGCTCGGCATGTCGGCGACTCAGGCGCGTCGCGCCGGTCTCCTGCACGACATCGGCAAGGCGGTAGGTCACGAAGGGGAAGGGCATCACGCCGACGTGGGCGCCGATCTCGCTGCCCGCTATGGCGAACGTTCGGAGATTGTCAGAGCGGTGCGTACGCACCACGATACCGACCCCGATAGCGTGCTCGGCACTCTCGTGTACATCGCCAATGTCATCAGCAAGACCCGGCCGGGGGCGCGTCGTGACCAGATCGACAGCTTCATCAAGCGGGCGACCGAGCTCGAGAGAGCAGCTCTGGGCTTCGAAGGCGTCGAGAAGGTCTACGCCGTCCAGGCTGGCCGCGAGGTACGCGTCTTGGTCGACTTCGCGCGTGTGGACGAGGCCAAGGCGCTCGTTCTGTCTCAAGATATTGCCCGTAAGATCCAGGAGGAGCTGACTTATCCTGGAGAGGTGCGGGTGACCGTGGTGCGCGAGGCGCGGGCTTCGGAGATCGCCCGCTGATGACGCGAAACGCCCCAGTGCCTATTATATGTGCGGTTAGCGCCGCTGACCCTTTACCCCGGGCCCGCGTAGCGATAGCGCTTTCCATTCGCGATGAGCAGCGCTTGAGGAATAGCGTATGACGAGCACGCCGGCATCCAACGGCGCGGCTCCGGCCGCGCAGCGTGAGGCCCCCACGCCTTCACCGATGGCACCCGAGCGTTCGCAGACGCAGGGCGGTGACTCGCCCGGCAAGAAGCTCATCATGCGCCGCTTCGAGGACATCATCGAATCGGTGCAGGGCTACCACCCGGCCCCCGATCTCGGCCTGATCCAGCGCGCCTATATGTATTCGGCGAAGGTGCACGCTGGTCAGCTCCGCAAGAGCGGAGAGCCGTATCTCATCCACCCACTCGAAGTGGCGTACATCCTGACGCAGCTTCGCCTCGACGAAGCGAGCATCGCGACTGGCTTGCTCCACGACACGGTCGAAGACACGCTCGCGACCCTCGACGACATCAGGACGATGTTCGGCACCGAGACTGCGACCCTGGTCGACGGCGTCACCAAGCTGTCGCAGATCCACTTCGACAACGACCAGCACAAACAAGCGGAGAACTTCCGCAAGATGCTGGTGGCCATGGCGAAAGACATTCGCGTGGTGTTGGTGAAGCTCGCCGACCGTCTGCACAACATGCGCACGCTCGAGCACATGAGCCCGGTGAAGCAGGCGCGCATCGCTCAAGAAACCATCGACATCTACGCGCCGCTCGCGAATCGCCTGGGCATCAACTGGATCAAGAGCGAGCTCGAAGACCTCTCGTTCCGCTATCTGCAGCCTTTGGACTTCCAGAAGCTCGACGGGCGCATCACCGAGCTCTACGCCAAGCGCGAAGACTACGTGGCCGACGTCTCGAAGACGCTGCGCGAAGAGCTCGCGAAGCGCGGCATCCAGTGCGAGCTCCAGGGCCGTCCGAAGCACCTCTACTCGATCTACAAGAAGATGACGCTGCGCCATCTCGACTTCGAGCAGGTGCACGACCTCATCGCTTTTCGCATCCTCACCGACAGCGTCGGCAAGTGTTACGAGGTGCTCGGGCACGTGCACTCGTTGTGGCACCCGATCCCGGGTCGCTTCAAAGACTACATCGCGATGCCCAAGCCCAATAACTACCAGTCGCTGCACACCAGCGTGGTAGGGCCGGGCGGCGAGCGCATCGAGATCCAGATCCGCACGCACGAAATGCACCGCGTCTCCGAGGACGGCATCGCGGCGCACTGGGAATACAAAGAGTCAGGCAAGATCGGTGAGAAGTCGAAGCAGCAGTTCGCTTGGCTGCGTCAGCTCCTCGAGTGGCAGCGTGACCTGCAGGATCCCAGCGAGTTCCTCGACACCGTCAAATACGATCTCTTCACCGACGAGGTCTTCGTGTTCACGCCGAAAGGCGAGGTCATCTCGCTCAAGCGCGGCGCGACGCCCGTCGACTTTGCCTTCGCGATTCACTCCGAGGTCGGCATCCACTGCGCTGGCGCCAAGGTGAACGGACGCATGGTGCCGCTACGCACCGAGCTCAAGTCCGGCGACATGATCGAGATCATGACCAATCCGCAACAGCGGCCATCGAAGGATTGGCTGGCGCTGGCGCGGACCGGGAAAGCCAAGAGCCGCATCCGCGCCTTCATTCGCGCCAACGAGCGCGCCCGCAGCAAGGAGCTCGGCACCGAGATGCTCGAGCGCGAGCTCAAGCGCGCGAATCTCTCGCTGCAGAAGCTGCTCAAGGAAGGCCGTCTCCAGCAGCTCGCCGAAGAGTCACGCCACGGCACCGTCGACAGCCTGCTCATCAGCATCGGCTACGGGCGCACCACGGCACAGAGCATCGTCGAGAAGATCGATCCAGAGGCGGTCAAGAAGAGCGCGGTCGCCGAGTCCGCTTCGGTGTTCACCTCGCTCTTCAAGCGCGCTGTTACGCGCAAGCGCCGTGCGACCGGCGGCGTCGTCGTGCAAGGCATCGACGACATGCTGGTTCGCTTTGGCAAGTGCTGCTCGCCGCTGCCCGGTGATCCGATCACCGGCTTCGTCTCGCGCGGCAAAGGCATCACCGTGCACCTCGCGACCTGCACACGCGCCGCCGACCTCGACCCAGCGCGTCGCATCGACGTCTCGTGGGACGAGCACGCGACCTATGCACGCCCGGTCACGTTGCGCGTCATGACCGGCGACCGTCCGGGTATCCTCGCGACCATCTCGCAGTGCTTCACCAACAACGGCGTCAACATCGCGCAGGCGACGTGCAAGGTGACCGCGAAGGACCGCGCCGTGAACACGTTCGAGGTCATGATCAAGGACACCGACCAGCTCTACAAGGTCGTGAACGAGATCAAAGCGATGCGCGGCGTGATTGGCGTCGAGCGCATCTAAAAAGAAAATGGTGACAGTCACCATTTTTCCCCAGGGACGCTCTGAGCCAAGCGTCGAAAAATGGTGACTGTCACCATTTTCTGTTGTGGCTTGCTGGCCACACTCTGCGGACACGGGCCCCCACAGCGCACTGCATCCTGACAGGCGGTCATACGCTTAAAACGGCCAGGATCGGCCATTCGCGTCATGTAATCGTGGGTGGTACGCGCGTTGCACACGCACCCACACGCCCCAAACGCTGGGGGCACCACGGGTTGCTCGTGGGTTACCTGGGAGTGCGTTCGAGATGAGACTCGCAATGGATCATCTCAAAGCTCGATTGACCGCTGTAGCGTTCATCGCTGCGGTGTGTGCCGTCGCCTGTGGAAAACAGAGTGATGTAACCAACGACGTCGAAGCATTGGCCGGCGGCGATGGTTCCACCTGGTGGGAAGGCGACGGCACGTCGGGCGGCCCGAACAACGGGCCCGGTAATCAACAAGGTGGGCAACCTTCGGAAGAGAAGTGCGACGGGCTCGACAACGATCTCGACGGTGAAGCGGACGAAAACCTGGGCGGCGAGAGCTGCAGTGGCCCCTCTGGCGGCTCGGGTGTCGAACGCTGTGTCGCCGGCAAGATGGTCTGTCAGGAGTGCACGCCTGGCGAGAAGAAGACCCACACCTGCGGTTGCGGCATCGATACGGATGACGTTTGTAACGACACCGGCCGCTGGGTGAATGGCGTCTGCGACGGTTGCGACAAGCTCACCACCGACGGTTGCGGCGTCAACGCGGTTTGCCAGCCCGGCGAAGAACGCATTCGCCGCTGCGATATGTGCCCCGCCGGACAAGACTGCGGTGCGTCGTGCATCGGTGCGACCTTCCGTTGCACCGAAGGCTGCGAGTGGGAGCAGATCAGCGCGTGTCAGGTGCGTCCTCCGGTTTGTGACCGTGATGTCAAACGCGTCGAAGAGTGCGGGCTATGCGGCCGACAAGAAGTGACCTGCGACGGCTGCTTCTTCGTCGAAGGCCCCTGCCAAGATCAGGGGGCATGCGAGCCCGGTGAGCAGCACGCCACGCCGTGCTTCGAGAACGCCTGCACTGACGGCTTCACCGCGACCGCCCGCTGCAACGACCAATGTTCGTGGATCCCCGGCACCTGCGACGGCTGCGCGCCGGGCCCGCCAACCGACGTGCGCATCAACTGCGTTCAGAACGCCCCCGAGTGTGGTGAGCGCATCATGCGCCGCCAGTGCATCGGTCAGAGCACCGTCAACTCGTGCCAGGACGAGCCTCTGATTCAGGGCCAGTACACGCAGACGACCATCAAAGACGAGTGCGCCAACGTCGAGGCGCCCAACACCTGCACGCCGAACCAAGTGACCACGCAGACGCTGCAATGTGGCGCCAACGCGTGCGGTCGTACGCGAACGCTCACGAGCACTTGTCTCGGGAATGGCTGCGGCTGGAACGAGGTCGTCAGCGGCTCTTGCGGTAGCTGCACGAGCGGTCAGTCGCAGACCCGCGATTGCACCACATCGTCTGGCGGCTGCGGCACGCAATCGCGCTCGTGCGATGGCGGCTGCGATTGGGGTGGCTGGTCGACGTGTACACAGCGGGCTTCGGAGTGCACCCCGGGGCAAGAGCAGACGCGTAGCTGTACCGCGGCCTGCAACAAGCAAGGCACGTCGCTATGGCGGTGTGCCGGTGGCTGTGGCGGTTGGCAGCAGGTCACGCAGTGCGAATCGAACGATGTCCAGTGTAGTCCCGGTGCGATGGAGGATTTAGGCGCATGTCCGCTATGCCCCTCAGTGCACAGAACCCGCACATGCGATGCGGCAACGTGCTCATGGGTCACGTCGTCATGCCCGGTGTGTCAATGATGCGGTTGGTGTGGGCGGTGGCGGTGTTGTTGGGGGTGACCGCGTGCACCGGTGCAGAGCTCTACGTTGACCAAGAGTTGTTGCCGGAAGCGATGCGCGAGATGTCCAAGGCGCAGCTCTGCGTCCCGGACGCTCTGCGCGAAGAAGTTCCGTACAAGCTGCTCTTCGTGATCGACACCTCGGGGTCGAACATGACGAGTGACCCAACGCCTGGCGGCGGCGGAGCACCACGCCGCGAAGTCGCGGTGCGCAACGCCATCAACGCCAACATCACCAAGACGAACGTCTCGTTCGGGGTCATCACCTTCTCGGACGAGCCGGTGCGCCAGACCTTCGGCTACACGCGCGACACGACGGTGCTGGCGGGTGCGCTCGAGAACATCGGGCAGGCGCAGGGCGGTACCAACTATTCGAACACGTTGTGGGCAGCGATCGACTTCATCCAGAACGACGTCGAGTCGCTTTCCGTCGCCGAAGCGGCGCGGACGCACTACATCGTGTTCTGGCTCTCCGACGGTTTCCCCACCGTCGGCGTGACCGATGGTGCAGCCATCACTCCCGGTGTCACGCACCTTTGCGAGAGCTTCGGGCCACGCGTGGCTCAGCTCTCCTTCAACTCGGCCTTCCTTGGCGGTGCGGGCACGGCACAGGAGGCAACCGACGCGCAGGACCTGCTCGCGAGCATGGCTGACGAATGCGACGGCAGCTTCATCAACATCCCGTCGGGCGGCTCGTTCGGCTTCGACGTCAATACCGACCCGGTCATTCGCAAGTTCGAGCTCGCGCTCTACGCGGCGACGAACCTCAATGTCCGCCTGGGCCAGTACGGGCCCGCCCCCGACAGCGATGGCGACGGCTTGCTCGACGCCGAGGAGAGTTACTGGAATACCGACGCGGTGAATCTCGACACCGACAACGATGGCGTGCGCGATGGGATCGAGGTCCTGGTGCAGCCGCTCCGCTCGCCGACCCGCGCCGACGGAAACTGCACGAACCCCGGCGTCGACACCGACGATGACGGTCTCTACGACTGCGAAGAAGTGGCCATCGGCACGAGCCCGACGCTCATCGACAGCGATGGCGACTTGCTGCCCGACGGCCTCGAGGCCCAGAGCGGCGGCCTGCCGGTGAAGGACGACCCGACAGGGGACGCCGACCTCGACGGCTATCTCGACAGCCTCGAGACGCGCGCGCACTTGCCGGTGCGCACACCGACCGAGCCGGACATGGCGAGCGACTGGAGCTATCTCTACGGCCTCGATCCTATCTTGCCGCCCGCTGGCGCGGTGGCGAGCGACAAGGTCTGTTATGACCTCACCGTCGACAACATCGCGCTACGTGAGACGCAGGCAACACGGATCACGGCGGAGGGTTTGAATCGCGTCGAGATCTGGGCCGTGTTCCGGCAGGTCGATCTGGCAGGCGACCCAGTCTTCTATCGCGCACGTCGCGAGGTGCGCCTGCTCGAGGGCGACAACTTGCTCGACCCGCCTAGCGGCTTTCCGCAGATCCTGCCGAATGACTTCGTGCTGGTGGGGAATCACTGACCTGCTTTGCGAGGTCGCGCTTGAAGACGCGGCGTAGCCCCCCGGTAAGGTGCGCCCGAACTGCTTTCACGGGGTTCTTGAGACCGAGCCAGGTGTCGATCGAAATCCCGTCGTCGATGTAGCTGGCGTGGGGCTTGTGGGCGTGATCGAGGCCGAAGATCCACCGCCCCGGGTCCTTGTCGTTGACCACGACGTCGAAACGCTTGCCTAGCTTCGCGGCGAGATCGGCGGCGCGCTCGGGCCCGAGGCCCGCCGTCGTGTTGAACACGCTCACTTGAGCAATCCGCTCCTGCGGAATCAAGCCGCTGCGGATCTCTTGATCGACCCACTGCACGATGGCGCCGCCGCCTAGGCTGTTCGAGGTGAGAAGCAGCTCGGCCTTCGGGTGCTTGGCCATGACCTCGCGCAGGTAGGCGTTCAAGGGCTCGCGGATCTGTCCGATATAGCGGTGGACGCCGCGAATGACCTCGCCATCGCCATCGTCCATGGGGCGTTGATCGAAGGCGCCGATGAACGTGCTGATGTCGGCGGCGCAGCGCCAGGCGACGATGATGGCGCGCTCGTCCGGTGAAACGGTTACGAGGGCGAGGGACTTGCCGCGCTCGAACCAGCGGGTGTCCGAGTAACCCTTCGCTACGAGCTCGCTGCGTGCGTCGTCGGACGGTGTCGCGAGGGCCGCGCCGCACATCTCGAGGCAAAAGAAGCGCAGCGCCGAGCTCGGCTCGCGGATGTTCGCGGGTGGGTTCGCGGGTAGGCTGCCCGGCCTGAGCGGGAAGTCGGGAAAGAAGTTCCAGCGACCGAACAACGTGTCGAGGATGCGGATCTTGCGCGAGCGCTCGCCGGGCTCGAGCCAGTGCGGGGTGCTGGCGGGTGCCAGCAGCTTCGCGTTGCCGATGGTCGTGCCGCTATTCAGACAGACCACCGCGCCTTCGTGCGCGAGGTGGGAAAGACTAAGGGTCTCACGTACACCACGCAGAAAGTAGGCGTTCTCGGCTGGGAGCACCTTGGTGACGGTGGTGCAGCCGCGGGTGTCGATGCCGAGGGTCGCTCCTTGGAGCGTGTCGGTCGCAACGCTCCTGGCGACGATCGCGCGGGCATCGGGGCTCTCGACCGGGCGGCCGACGGGCGGGGTGAGCTGGGCGTTTGCAGCGAGCAATGCGTCGAGCATGGTTCCATCCGCGCAGGCTCCCGAGATCGCCTGGTCACAATCCTCGTATCGGCGCCCGAGCCCTACAGTTGCCCCGTGGAGCCCGACCCGCTGGCACCCCGGGCCTCGCGCCCAACTCGGCGTGCGGAGAGGCCGATCCGCGGCTACCGTCGGTACGTGCGTAGTTGCCTGCGTCGAGCGTTGTGGGTCGTGGGCGCCATGTGCCTACATGCCGGCACCGCCCGGGCCCATGACGCGATGCCCAGCTGGAAAGCCAAGTGCAAGGTGGGAGACCACACCTTCACCTTGAGCTTCGACTCGCAGACCGGCGACGCCTACGCCGATGACATGCAGCTGAGGCTCAAGGCGGGAGGGGAGACACGGGTCGCGCCGCTGCCTGAGAAGCTCTACCGGCCCACCAAGGCGACCGCCGATTCGACCAGCGTCTGCGATAGCACTGCCGCCCTCATGCTCGACAGCGACGCCGCCATGGTCTTCGTCACCGTCGACGATCGTCCTGGGATCCCGTTCGTCATCTCGCTGGTGGTCGACGCCAAAGACCGCCGCGTCTTCATCCCGCAGGCGCTGGGCTACACGACAAGCGCGCTCGAGGTGAAGTCGACCTTCGTCCGCATGTACGCGTCCCAAGCTCGCAACCCCAAGGTGAAGAGCGACGGCCCGGACGGCTTCATGTTCGCCTGGCGTCGCTTCGCGCTGGTTGGCCGCGACATCCGCGCGCGCTGGGAGACCCCCGTTCCCAAAGGGGGAAAGCCAGTGCCGCCGCCGGTGCTCGTAAGCCGCTAAGACGGCAAGACGCGGCTCTCTCGACCTCGCGACCGGCCTTTGCTACGGTCCGCGCGCGTCATTCGAGAGGGCTTAAGTGACTCGTTTTATCTACGATCTGAAGCGCACCCATCGCGCCGGCTCACTGCGCGATACCGACATCGGCAAAGAAGTCATCCTCATGGGTTGGGTGCAGAACCGACGCGACCACGGCGGCGCGATCTTCATCGATCTGCGCGACCGCGAAGGCGTTACCCAGATTGTCTTCGACCAGTCGATCGATCCCAAGGCGCACGAAATCGCGAGCCAGCTGCGCAGCGAGTGGTGCTTCGCGGTGCGCGGCAAGGTGCGTAGTCGCGGCGGCAACGTGAACCCGAAGCTCGCGACCGGCGCCATCGAAGTGGCCGCGAACCTCCTCGAGATCTTCACGCGCGCCAAGACGCCGCCATTCCCGCTCGACGACCACGCGGATCAGACCGCGGAAGAGACGCGTCTCCAGTACCGCTACCTCGACCTGCGCCGCACTCCGCTCCAGCGGAACCTGCAGATGCGCAGCAAGTTCAATCAGATCGTTCGGCGCACTCTCGACGAGGAGGGCTTCCTCGAGCTCGAGACCCCGTTCCTCATCAAGTCGACTCCCGAAGGCGCCCGCGACTACGTGGTGCCATCGCGCGTGAACCCCGGTCAGTTCTTCGCGCTGCCGCAGTCGCCGCAGCTCTTCAAGCAGCTGTTCATGGTGGCGGGCTACGACCGCTACTTCCAGATCGCGCGCTGCTTCCGCGACGAGGACCTGCGCGCCGAACGCCAGCCCGAGTTCACCCAGGTCGACATCGAGATGAGCTTCTGCGAGCCCGCCGACGTCCAGAACGTCGTCGAGAAGCTGCTCGCCCGCACCTGGAAGGAGCTGCTCGGCGTCGAGCTCAAGCTGCCTTTCGAGCGTATCTCCTACAAAGACGCGATGGACCGCTTCGGCGTCGACGCGCCCGACCTGCGCTACGGCCTCGAGCTCCGCGAAGTGAGCGACCTCGTCCGCGAAAGCGGTTTCAAGGTCTTCGCCGACGTCACACGCGCAGGCGGCATCGTCAAGGCCATCAACATCAGTGGCCTAGGCGACCTGTCGCGCAGCGAGCTCGACGCGCTGACCGACGTGGTGAAGATCTACGGCGCCAAGGGTCTCGCGTGGGCCAAGGTTAAAGAAGACGGCGAATGGCAGTCGCCGATCGCCAAGTTCTTCAGCGATGCCGAGCGCAAGGCCATCGCCGAGCGCCTCGCCCTGAAGCCGGGCGACATCGCCGCCTTCGTCGCCGACAAGAAAACCGTGGTCAACGCGGCGCTGGGTAACCTGCGCAAGCACCTCGCCAAGACCAAGAACCTCATCGACAAGGCGACCCATCGCTTCTGCTGGGTCACCGACTTCCCGCTGTTCGAGTACAACGACGAGGACAAGCGCTGGTACGCGGCGCACCACCCGTTCACCTCACCGCGGCCTGAAGACCGCGAAAAGCTGCTCACCGATCAAGGCAACGTCAAAGCTCTGGCTTACGACATCGTCTTGAACGGCATCGAGATCGGCGGTGGCTCGATCCGTATCTTCGACCACGGGCTGCAGTCGGATCTCTTCCGCGCCCTCGGCATCGAAGAGGAAGAGCAGCGCCAGAAGTTCGGCTTCTTGCTCGACGCTTTCCAGTACGGACCGCCGCCGCACGGTGGCCTCGCGCTCGGCGTCGACCGCATCATGATGCTGATCTGCGGCACCGATTCGATCCGCGATGTCATCGCGTTCCCCAAGACGCAAAAGCAGACCGACCTCATGCTCAACGCTCCGAGTGAGCTCGCCGAGGCGCAGCTCAAAGAGCTGATGATCAAGACGGTGGTACCGCCAAAGAAGACGTGAAGACCGACGTCCTGATCATCGGTGGCGGCTCGAACGGCACCGGTCTGGCGCGTGATCTCGCGAAGCGCGGCGTGCAAGTCATGCTCTGCGAAATGGGCGACTTCGCGCGCGGCGCCACCGGTGCTTCGAGCGCGATGATCCACGGCGGGCCGCGGTACCTGCTCAACGACGTCGAGACCACCAAACACTCGTGCGTCGACTCGGGTTACATCCAGAAGATTGCTCAGCACCTGGTGTTCCGGATCCCGTTTCTGGTGCCGGTGCCGAAAAGCTACCCGTACGGGCGCGCTTCGCTCTTGCTGCACGACGTCTACTTCGACGTCTATGACCGCTATAGCATCTACAAGAACGGTATCCCGCACGCGAAGCTCACCGTCGAGGAGATGCTGCGCGTCGAGCCCGGGCTGGTCGGCGACTTCTGGGGTGGGGTGACGCTCGACGAGTGGGGTATCGACCCGGGTCGCTTGTGCGTGCTCAACGCCATCGACGCCGCACGCCACGGCGCCAAAATCGCGACTTACACCGAGGTGGTCGGCATCATGCGCGGCCCCACCGGCGAGGTCGTTGGTGCTCGTGTCCGCCGGCGCGGAGAGGCCACCGTCCAAGAGATCGAGGCCAAGGTCGTGGTCAATTGCGGCGGACCGTGGGCGGAGAAGCTCGCCGGTCTTGCGCCGGACCGCTCGAACGTCAAGCTGCGTCCGGGCAAGGGCGTGCATCTGGTCTACGAGAAGCGCCTCACGAATTTCGCGGTGGTGTGCAACGCGGTCGATGGGCGCGAAGTCTTCGTGATGCCGTATCTCAACGAGAGCTGGATCGGCACGACCGACGACGACTTCTACGGCGACCTGAACGACCTGTCGGCGACCCACGACGAGGTGGCTTATCTGCGTGAAGCGGTGGAGCACGTGCTCCCGGGTATCAAGCAGCAACGGCTGATCTCGACGCGCGTCGGGGTGCGCAACACCATGCACGGGTGGGGCGTTCACGAGGACGCGTTGTCGCGCGGCTACCGCATCATCGACCATGCGAATACCGGCGCGGCCGGCTTCTACTCGTTGGTCGGCGGCAAGCTCGCGAGCTATCGCATCCAAGCGGAAGAAGCCGCCGATGCGGTGTGCGTGCGGCTCGGCGTTGCGGCGCGCTGCACCACGCACGAGGACTTCTTGCCGGGCGGTAATGCCATCCCGGACGAGGTCGAGCTGACTCGCACCTATCCCATCGATCGACTCACGGCGCGGCGGCTCATCCATCGTCATGGCTCCCTCGCCGAGAAGGTGCTCGACATCGGCCGCGAGACCCCGACGGGCTACGCCGTGGTCGAGCCCGCCGAGCCTGTTCTCGAATGTGAGATCCGCTATTGCGTTCGCTACGAGATGGTGAAGCGTCTCTCCGACTTGTCGATGCGTTGCCGCCTGGGCGTCGGTGCCGACCAGGGCATGCGTGGTGGTCTGCGCGCGGCGCAGATCTTCGCCGAGGAGCGCAAGCTCGATACCACCAGTATGCGTGAAGAGCTCATGGGCTTCCTGCGCTCGCGGTGGCGTGCGGCGCGGCCGGTGATGACCGGGCAGCAACTCGCTCAAGCGGAGCTGGTGATGACCCAGTACACGGGGCTGTGGCAGCTCCCCACCTTGAACCCGGTGGCCTGATGTTCGATCTGCTCGTCATCGGAGGTGGTCTTGCTGGCGTGACCGCGGCGCTCGAGGCGCGTGCCCGTGGCGCGCGTGTCGCTCTTGCGCAGCGCTCGTGGGGCGCGACCGCCATGTCGACGGGAGCGCTCGACATCGCTTTTGCCCCGGGGTCGCCATCCGAGCCCACCGTCGGGCGCAGCGTCGAAGGTCATGTGCATGCCATCGCGGCGAGCCGAGCCCGGCACCCTTACGCAGTCATGGGGAGCACCACCGCGCTCGCCGCCATCGAGGACGGCATGAAGCTCTTGTCCGCCGCCCTCGAGCCGGCCGGCTTGAAGCCCCGCGCCTTCGACCCCATTCAACCCAATCAGCCGTACGTCTCGTCGTTAGGGGCGTTGGTTCCAGCCGCTAGCTCGTTCGGCGCACACGCGCCGCTTCCCAGCGGAGCGATGGCCTGCGTGCAGCTCGCGGGCGACATCCACTTCGACGCCAAACACGTCGCCAAGGCGGCGGTGCACGACGGCCGCGCTGTGTGGGGGCGCTCGCTCTCCATCGAGCCGGTGGGTCTGCGCTTCGACGGTAGTCTGCCTCCCATCGGTCTGGCGCAGCGTCTCGATGACTTGGGCGCGGCGCACGCCTTGGCCACCGAGCTCGCGGCAAGCGTCAAGGGCGCGACCGCGGTCATCATGCCGCCGGTGCTCGGGCTCGTCCGCCATCGCGAAACGCTCGCGATGGTGCAGGACGCGCTGGGGATCCCCGTCATCGAAGCCTTGTCCCACGTCCCTTCGGTGTCGGGGGTGCGTTTCCAACGCGCTCTCGAGCGAGCGCTTACTGCCGCGGGTATCGTGCTCGTCGGCGAGGTCGTCGCCGCGGAGACCCAAGGCGACCGCGTGCAAGCGGTGCAAGGGAAGGGCGGCGAGCGCTTGCCCGCTAAAGCGTTCGTGCTTGCCTCGGGGCGCTTCATCTCCGGTGGCGTCGTCTTCGACTTCGGGTGCCGCGAGGCGCTCTTCGGCTTGCCCACCGTGACCGAGCTCGGGGCCCTCGAAAAAGACGCGCCGCAGAACATCGTTCGCGCCGATCCGCGCGAGTCGCACCCCCTGATGACCGCCGGCGTCCAAGTGAACCAGGCGCTGCAGCCGATGGTCGAGGGTCGGGTTGCGTTCGCCAACTTGTTCGCTGCCGGCATGGTCGTCGGCGGGTTCGCCTCGCGCTTCGCGCTTTGTGCCGACGGAGTCGCGCTCGCTTCCGGTGTGCTTGCGGGGCGTGGGGGGCTCGCATGATGATGCGTTGGTTCAAGGCGCGCATGGTGCTGGGCACCGCGCTGCTGCGGCGGGTGCTGCTAGCGCCGGTGTTGCCCGATCACGGTCCCAAGCCGTGGCTGGGTAAGCTCGCCAAGGAGGATCTCGCGTCGGTCCCGGACGAGCTTTGGGGCTATGTCGGCGGCACGTCGCGTTGCATCGGCTGCGGCATGTGCGATGCGGTGGCCCTCCCTGAAGAGGCGCCATCCCAGTGGCTGGCGCGTGACGCGCGTGAGCCGTCGACCGCGAACCTCGGGCTCGAGCGGGCCGAGCGCCTTGCCGAGCTCGCTGGTGAGATTGCCGCGATTTGTCCGGCGCGCGTCCCCGTCGAAGACGTCGCTCGGCTCATTCGCGCCAACGCCGAGACGTTGGCGAAGTTGAAAGGCTGACGATGCGCGGCCTCATCGTGGCAAATCCAGCGGCGGCGGGTGGCGCGGTCGGCAAGCGCTGGAACGAGCACGTTCGCCAGGTGCACGCCTGTTTCGGATTGCTCGATGTCGCGTTCACCAAAGGACCGGGGGACGCGACCGCCATCGTGCGCAAGGCGCTCGCCGAAGGCTCCGAGCGGATCGTCGCGGTAGGTGGCGACGGTACCGTGAACGAGTGCTTGAACGGGTTCGCTTTCGCGGACGACAAGCCCGAGACGGCGCAGTTCGCGATGTTTCCCCTCGGCACCGGCGGTGACTTCGCGCGTAGCATCGGTATGCGCGACGCCGAGGCCGAACGGCTCGCGAGCCAGCTCGAGGAACGCATCGTCGATGTTGGTCGTGCGTCTTCGAACGCAGGGAAACGCCACTTCTTGAACGTTGCGAGCTTCGGCGCCAGCGGTCTAGTGGTCGAGAAGGTGAACACCACGAGCAAGCGCTTCGGCGCCAAGGCTTCGTTCATGCTCGGCACCTTGAAAGGGCTCACCCAGTACAAGAACCAGCGGGTGCGCCTGCGCATCGACGACAGCTTCGAAGAAGAGATCCTCGCCAACACCGTCGCGGTGGCCAACGGGCGGTACTTCGGCGGCGGCATGAAGGTCGCGCCCGAGGCGAGCCTTGCCGACGGTCAGCTCGAGGTCGTGGTCATCGGCGACATTGGCGTCGGGTTCTTCGTCCGCCATAGCAGCAAGATCTACGCGGGAACGCACGGGGCGCTTCCGGAAGTACGCATGATGCGCGGCGCTAAGGTAACGGTGACACCGCTCGCCGGGGACAGCGATATCCCCGTCGACTGCGATGGTGAGCAGATGGGCAGGGCGCCGGTGACCTTCGAGGTCCTCCCGAAGCGCTTGAAGGTCGTCGCTCCCTGGTCGCGCGCCGAAGCCTAGAGCCTCGCGCGCGGCGCGGAACGGCAACGACTAGTCGAGGCCGGGATTCTGCGGCTTGGCGCTGCTCCAGCGCAGCCAGGCAGTGCCGGGCTTCGCGTTGGCGGTGCCATCGGGCGCATCGTCTTTGAGCGAGCCGAGCAGGGTCGGCGTTAGCTGGGCTGCGAGCTCACGGTCGTCGTTGAGCTGCAAGGTGATCGGACGAATTCGAATAGTCATAGGTCTCAAACACTCCCCAGGGGACGGCAAAGATAACGATTCTCGATAGTTGCCGTCAACCCAAATGTCAGGAAAAGCCGGGTGCTCTATGTAGGCGTAGCAACGCGGCTTTTCCCAACTTGTGGCAGATCAGATTTCCGCGCCACCCCATTCGACCACGGTGAAGCCTTTGCGCTCCTTGATGGGCAGCGCCGGAGCGCCAACCGGGGTGACCTCAGCGGTGCCGCGGATCACCATGAACAGACGGTTCACGGTGGTCGGCGTCGGCACCACGGTCATCTTGGCGTAGCTCTCGTAGACGTCGTCTTCGAGCAGCTGCACCATGCAGTAGGGGTGACGTTCCATGCGACCGACCCAGTAGCTGACGAAGTCGGTGGTCTCGCGGTCGTTGAAGGCATACGCCGCCGAGACGCGCTCGAGGAACGTCTGCGCATCGCTACCCTTGATGAGGTGCGCTTTGGCGTTGTCGATGGCCATCGGAAACGACGGATCGGCTTCCCAGTAGAGATAGCTGTGACGGCGGCCCGAGCGCGGGTCGAGCAGGGTACCGTCGGTCTCGGCGATGAAGCGCCAGGTGCTGTCGCCCTCGACGGGCTTCGGATACTGCGCGGTGAACTTGCCCTTCACGTCGACGGTGACGTCGAGGCTCGCGCGCTGCTCGGGATAGAAGTAGACCACCGGCTTCTCGAGGCCGCCGGGACCACCGATGAAGCGGCCAGTCACGGGGTCGATGCGGTCGACCTTGCAGCCCTTGCAGATCACCGCCATGCGGTAGTCGTCTTGAGCGCTGCCGTCGCTGGCGCGCGGGATCGCCGCCAGGTAAATGACCGGGTCGCGGGGGTCATCGGTCTCGACCGCTAAAACGGTCGTCTGCTTCTGCAGCCAGCCTTCGGTCGGCATGTGGTCCGCGAGCGTCGCTAGGGCTTTCCGCTTGTCGGCGCAGTTCTGCTGCACGAGATCGTAGAGGCTGGTCTTCAAGACGCGACCCCAGCCGAAGCCGAACTTGCCGTTCACCGTGTAGTCGAAGAAACCCTCGCGCGTGCTGGTGCTGAGGCCTTCGAGCCCGCCCACGCTGGGGCCGTAGCCTTTGGGGAACAAGCCGATCGACTTGTTGTCCGGCGAGATCTTGGCGTCCGAGAAGCGGGCCACGAAGCCGGAGATCGCGCCGTCTTTGACTTCGTTGAAGATAGCACCCTGGATCTCGCGGATGACGTCGGCGATCGGCTGATTGCGCGGGTCGCGCGGCTTGGTGAGCGGTTGCACATCGAGCAGTGAGTCGACGAGCGCCTTGACCGCGTCGGAAGCTTCGGGGTGGTTTGCGATATCGGACAGGATCTTCTTACCCTCGGGCGTTTGCTTCAATGCCGAGAAGATCTTGCCGAGCTCGTTGGGCGGGGTGTTGCTGATGAGGCTGCTGAGGTCTGGACCGCTGGCGCGGATGGCTTCGGTGGTCATGGCTACTTGTCTCCGTTCATGGTGAACCCGGCCCAAGGACGCGCCTTGACCGAGCTTGCGTTGGTGAGTGGTGCTGCTGTCTGTTTTGGCGGATCGAACAATCGGGTGCGGGCGCGGCGTTGGCGCGCGCTCTGACGAAGGGCGACATCGTCGGTGACCAGGCCGTCGGCGGCGCGGCTCAATGCATCGGATGGACCATGCTCGGATATGGCGCGGGCGATTGCGGCGCCCACGCTGGTCGGATCGCCGGAGAGGTCGACACCGGCGCGCTCGAGGAACGCTTCCGCTTCGCGTCGGGCCGCGGGAGTCACGTCCTGGCCGCTCGCCATCATCGCGAGGGTCAACACGGCAGCGAGCCGGTGCTTGTCGTCGGTCGTCCAGCGCGGATCACTCGCTAGTGTCGCCGCCGCTGCTTCCGTTTGTTTGTTTTCTAGGCTCGACAAGACGAGACCCTCACCAATGTCGTCATCTCGGTATCGCGACATCGTCTCGGAGGTTGCGTCGATCACGGTGCCGAACCTGCACTTCTGGTCCGGCCTACGCCTTTTCGGGGAGATAGCGTGCGCGCGTCGCCTTGGGCCTGCTGTTGTGTTACGCCCGTCGCCATATGCGCATGATGATCGTGGTCGGAATGCTGTCCGTAGCCTCCCTCACTGCCTGCGGCGGCAAGGACTGCATGGAGCTGTGCGAAGAGGGTAACGCTTGCGAAGAGACCAACGACGACGACATCGAGTGCGATGAATTCTGCGGCGGCCTCGCCACGATCACCGAAAGCAACTGCGGCAAGGAGTACGACGAGCTTTTGGAGTGCGAGCGTGACGCCGACGTCTGTGCCGAGAACGTTTGCGAGGACGAATTCAACGCCCTCGGCATTTGTGCCTTGCTCTATTGCGGCCAGGAATTCGACGAGCCGGGCTGCGACGACGTGCGCGACGGCTTATCCGGCTAGTAGCACCGTCGAGCTCGCTATAGCGTAGCCGGACCCTTTTTCGGCAACGAACCCGTTTCGCCAGCGATAACGCGGCTTCCCCGTCGTGCGCCCGCGCGACGCTTGTCTCCCGAAAAAAACCTCAAAATCCGGATCTCGCCATGCAGGCCATCAAGCCGCTGCTCGCTGCTACACGTACGTCTTCGCCCGCTTCGATCGCTGCCGACGGTCCGGCCGTGTGCCGTCAGCCGGTCGACACCTACGCGCCAGGTCGGACGCTGCGCGCGGATGCATTGCTGGCGCCCCCGTCATTCAAGGTGAACGGCAAGACGGTCGTGTTCGGCGACATCAAGAAGGTCGACAGCACGGTGGTGCTCGACGTCGCGACCAAGAAGAGCACGGTCAAGGCAGTCGTCGAGTTTGCAATCGCCGAGAAGGGCCAGCCGGCCATCGAGCTGGTGCCGCGCGCCAGCAAGGTCATCGTCGATGGCAAGGAGATCGACGCGGCGGCCTACGCCGACGTGCGTGACCCCGCCAACGAGTCCAACTTCAAGGTCGTCGGCGTCGAGCTCGAGCCCGGCGTGCACAAGGTCGAGATCGAATACGAGATGACCGCTGGCGTTCGCTATAGCGGGGACTCGGTCGAGCTCTTCGCGCGCAAGAGCGATCTCGAGAACCGCGCCATGGACGAGCAGTATTTCCCCACCAACCTCGAGTACGACCAGTACCCCGGCTCGATCACCTTCGACATCCGCGGCACCCAGGCCGAGCATCGCGTGATGACCAACGGCGACGTCACCAAGGTCGACGGCAAACACGTCGTCACCTTCCCGGCGCACTACAATACGGCGTCGCTCTTCTTGAACGTGATCAACCCGACACGCTTCTCCATCAGCGAGGACGTGTTCAAGAGCGCGAGCGGCGCCGAGATCCCGATCACCGTCTACACTCCCGGTAACCTCGTCATCGGCAAGGCGCCGGAGCGTTTCGGCGACGCCGTCGGCTTGAAGCCGGAGGCACCCACCGTTCCGAGCGGCGACGTCAACCTCTCGAGTCCCGAGGCCGCGCATCGCGGCGTCGAGCTGACCAAGCAGGCGCTCGCCAAGCACGAGAAGGACTTCGGTCCGTATCCGCATCCGCGCGTCTTGGTGCGCGTCTCGGGCTCGGGCGGCATGGAGTACTCGGGTGCGACCGAGACCAGCTTGAACGCTCTGCAGCACGAGCTGCACCATCAGTGGTTCGCGCGCTCGGCTCAGCCCGCCAACGGCAACTCCGGCTGGATCGACGAAGCGATGGCCTCGTGGCACGACAACGGCTACCCGCGCTCGAGCTCGGAGCCTTGGAGCCCGCGCAAGCTGTCCGGTTTCCCGGCTTGGCACCGCATCACGCCACAAGCCGCGTACAACCATGGCGCGAGCCTCATGGCCTACCTCGACAGCGTGTTCGCGTCGAAGGGCGGTCTGCGGCCGGTGATGAAGAAGTTCTTCGAGATCTACACGAAGAAGGTCTTCACGACCGAACAGCTCGTCGACCACCTGAAGAAGGAAGGCGAGGGGCTCGGCTTCGACTTCGACGCGCTCTTCAAGAAGCAGGTGTACGGCACGGGCCTGCACCTGATGAAGAAGGCATCGAAAGCCGACTAGTCCGCGGGTTAGGGCGCCCCGTAGACCTCGACCTCGCTGAGCCCGGCGTTGGATGTGCCGGGGCTCGTCGCGGTGATCGTGACGCGCAGGCTGGTCGTCGAGCGTGGCGTAAAGGTCACGCTGCGTCCAGCGCCGCCGTTGGGAAGGGCGGGCACGGTTTCCGTAGAGCCGTCGCTGAACGTCAGCGTCGCGCTGGTCACTTGGTCAGCAGCGTTGGGTCGATCGTGCAGGACCACACGCGCTACGGTGTGCGAGGTGCTCCAGTCGAGCTGCAGCCATGCTCCGGCCGTCTCGCCGTTCGCGACCCACTCCTTGCCCGGTTGCTTCGGAAAGCCCGCCGCGACGCCGTCGATCGCTTTCGCAGCGACTTGCTGCGTGACCGTGTTTTCCGACGACGCGGTGGCGACGGCTCGCCGTGCGATGTTCGCTATGGCGGCCGAACCCTTGTCGGTCGCGGCGGCGCGTGCAGGCGCTGGGGGTAGCTTGCTCTCGTAAACCTTGAGCTCCGCGAGCCCTGCGTTTTGCGTGCCGGCGCTAGTCGCGGTGATTACGACACGCAGCTTTCGGGCAGACAACGGCGGAAATTTGAGCTCACGTGGGGAGCCGTCCGCGGGCAGAGCACCGCTGCTGATGGGCGGCTCATCGTCGAAGGTCAGAGTCGCGTTCGTGATGTTGTCCGACGGATTGATGCGGTCGTGCAGGACGACGCGATCGACGACGTGCGCGTCGCTCCATTCCAGGACGAGCCAAGCTCCGGTCCGCTCGCCGGCCGTGACCCACTCCTTGCTGAAGTCGCCGGGCCAGCCGTCGACGACTCCATCGATGGCCTTGGTCGCGTCTTGCGCGCTGCCGCCGCCCGGGGTCGAGGCGCTGGCGCTCGCGATGCGCGCGATGTTGCCGTCGCTGGTGGCGCCATCGCTTCCTCCGCCTTGCTCCGAGGCCGTGCCGTAGACCGCTATCTCGGCGAGACCGGCCGCGGTGGTCTGCGGGCTCGTTGCCGTCACCACAACACGCATGGTTTTCGTGGTGACGGGAGGAAAGGCCACCGTGAGGCCGGCGCCGGCGTTGTCGAGCGGCCCAGCGTCGCGCGTCACTCCGCCATCGAAGACGAGCGTAACCTTGCTGACATGGTCGTCGAGGTTCGGCCGATCGTGGATGACCACGCGGTCGACCGTGAACAGGCTCGCCCAGTCGAGTTGCAGCCAGGCTCCGTTGCGCTCACCGGCGCTCACCCATTCTTGGCCCGGATCTTTGGGGGCTCCACCAACCATCTCGTCGACGGTCTTGTGTGCTTCTTGTCCGGGCTTCGCGGACGAAGCCGTGGCCTTGGCGCGCGGGGCGATGTTGGTCGACGCGGCCGCAGAGCCTCCGCGAATGGAGACCTGCACCGAGACGCTGTCTTCTAGACTCTGCAGCGAGCCTTCACTCACCACCAGCGCGAACGTGAGTAGCTCGTCTTTGGCGATGTCCGCTGGAACGGTGAAGGTCGGTCGCGCCGTGTCCGCGCCAGCGAGCTGCACGGGCCGCCCGCCGCGTTGAACCCATTGGAACTTCACGGCCCCATCGAGGTCGCCGCTGCGCGAGCCGTCGAGCTGCGCGTTGGCGCCGGGTACCACGGTGAGCGGTGGACCAGCATCAACGCGCGGTGGCCGGTCTTTGCCCAAGGGATTCTCGGCCCAGAAGACCTCGTCTCTGTGGATCGACTTGCCGATGAATGCACCGGAGCCGCCTTGGCTCTCGTGTGCGTTGATCGCGAGATACTTCGGGTTCAGCTCGGGGGCCATGTTCTGCATGGTCCGCGGCACGTCGATACTGTGACGGTCCACCCAGCGCACGCCGGTCGGCGCAAGCCCGGGCGGCTCGGGAAGATACGTCATCGGGTTGGGCGGCGGCGGCCAGGCCTTTGCGTCGACGCTCCACACGAGGCCGTGGAAGAGCGTGGCGACATACTTCGGATCACTGCTCGCAACGCTTTGCATGGCCTCGCGGATCGCGGCGCTCACCGTCTTGTGATCGGGGTGCACGTCGAAGTCGGCGTGCGTGATCACGTGTGTCGGGCGGTGCTTGCCGACGAGATCGACCAGGTCCGCAAGCATGTTCTTCCTGTTGAACGAGGCATGCATGCCAAAGCGGTGCTGGTGATAGTCGGCGTGGCCGAGTCCGCGATTGCCGAAGGTGACGGATTGCCCGTGCACCGAGGTGAGCACGCTGCCGGGCTCGGCGAACGCCGGGTTCGTGTAGAGGTCGGCGAGCCGATTGTCCGGGTACCCGAGGAACACCAGGTCGTTTTCTCCGACGCCGAGAAAGCCTTGGGCGTTGACCGCCTCACCTTGGCGCGCGATCCCGGTGACCGGACCGCCGACGAGGTCTCCGTTGGTGACGTAGACGACCGTGACCTGCTCACCACGAAGGCGGGCGGCGTGGACCACCCCCGCGGAGATGATGACGTCGTCGTCGGGGTGCGCGACCACCACCATGATGCCGGCTTGCGCGGAGCGCGCCGTGGTGATGCTGGCGAGCACCGCGAGCGAAAATCGCAGCAGGTTCAGGCGAAGCTGCGCCATCCTCTCTTGTATGATGACTCAGCGATATCGAAGCAAGGCACTCGGTCGGGGAATGAGCTAGGCTTCACGCCATGACCTCTCGACGGTGGGCCGCCCAAGCCCTCGGTTGTGCGTTGTCGTTCTCCGCCTGTTCGCTTTCCCTCGATGTGCCCGAGGGTGCCGAAGTCTCATGCGTCACCACCGCGGATTGCCCTGAAGGCTTTGTCTGCTCTAGCGGACTCAGTCGATGCATCGTCTCGGACGGCGAAGACGTGCCGCCGGCAATCACGGGCACTCCGCTCGTCGAGCCCGCGGCGGTTCGGCCCGGTGGTCGCTTCACCGTAACCTTCACTGTCTCGGAGCTCCTCGCTGTGGCACCTGTGGTCCGCTTGGGCGACACCGTGCTCAGCAACGTCGCGAGCGCGCCGCCGAGCTTCTCGTTTACGGGCGAAGTGGCTGCCGACGCCAATGACGGTGCCTTCACCCTGTTTGCCGAGCTCGTGGATATCGCAGGCAACACGACGCCGCCGCTCGCGGTCGGAACCGTCATGATCGACGGCACGGCTGCCCGCCTGATCGTGGGCGAGGTATCCCCCACGCTCGCTGGTCCGAATCAACTGGTCGCAATCGAGCTCACCGCCAACGAGCCCATTCTACCGCCGACCGCCGAGATCCTCTGGTTCGACGGTACGCGGGCTCCGGTGGTGGCCGAGTCTTCGGGTGATCCCGCGAGCTATGCCTTCAGCTATATTGCGACGGCCCTCGATGCGTCCGGCCCGGTACGCGTGCTCGTGCGCATGGTCGACGTGGCCGGCAACACGAGCGAAGACGTCATCGAGGGCTTGATTCTCGACAGCACACCGCCCGCGGTAGAGTCCGCCGAGCTCAGCTTGGTACCGCCCGCGGGTATCGTGCTCCCGACCGCGAGTCGCGCCACCACGGGCACGACCGTGCGCGTCGCCTTCGTTCTCGACGAGGCCGTCGTCGATGACCCCGTGTTGAGCTCGGACGTCGACATCGATCTCGCGCGCATTTCGGCAGACGGTGCGCTCACGCGCATCTACGAAGGCGTCATCCAGAGCGCCGCGGCCGCGGGTCCCCATGCCATTCAGGCGCTCGTTCGCGACCTCGTCGGCAACGTCGCGACGCTCGAGGTCGCGACCGTCGTGGTCGACAACGTGGCGCCCACCGCAGTCGACGTCGATACCGGTGACCTCGTGGTGTACGAACGTCACCCCTGGGGCACCATCGCCGACGGTCCTGCGAGGCTCGCAGTGCGCGTCGCCGCCGCGGCCTATGCGGTCGATGCTCTCGACAACGACGAGGCACCGTTCAGCGCGCACGGGCACCTGCTGTTGTGCTCCGCCGCTGCCGGCTGCGGAGACGCCGCAACGCTCGCGCGCGCCGCTCTCGGACCTTCCGCCGTCAACGTCGAGCTCACCATCGACCACGAGGAGACTTCGCTCTGGGTCGCCTTGCTCGACCGCGCTGGGAACGTGTCGCAGCCGCGCGCCGTCCGCGACGTCATCTACACCATGGTGTCGAAGACGGATCCGCTGCATGCACACCGCGGCGGGTCGACCAGCGACTTGGGGCCGACGATTTTCGAGCAGCACCTCGTCGACGACGTGGGTGACCTCCTGGCGACTGGTGATGCGCGCACCCTCGATGCTCGCGCTGATGCGCGCTGGACCGAGCTTGCGGGCGGCACACCCGGCGCGTTGTACGGGGCGTCGCTGGTCTACGACTCCGGCGCCGACGCGCTCGTGCTTTTCGGTGGCAAGAACGACGGCTCGACCTGTTTGGGGGCCGCGAACGGCGGGAACTGCGGCAACACCTTCAGGCTGAACCTCGCGACGCCGTCGACCTGGTCGATGGTCGCGAATACCGGTCCCGGCCCGCGCATGGGAGCGGCCGCGATTTACGTGCCGACGACGGGAACGATCTTGCTGCACGGGGGACGCGGTGCCGGCTCGCTCAGCGACACCTGGGAATGGAACGGCTCGGCATGGACGCAGCGGACGACCGTGGGACCCGCGAGCGTTCATCACAGCCTCGTCTTCGATCGCAAGCGGCAGCGCGTCTTGATGGTTGGATGCACGACGACGGTCTTGCGCGCGTGGAACGACGGCACCAGCGCCTGGGACCCAGTGGCGACGACGGGGGGATCTTTGCCGTGCTTTGCTCCAGACTTTCCCGTGTACGGCGCAGCCTACGATGAGGACGCCGATCAGGTGATCGCCTTCGGCAACGGCACCGAATACGTCATCGATCTCACCACTGGCGTCATGACCTCGGCGTTGATGCCGCAGATTGCCGCACGCTATCAGCCACGGATGCTCTGGGATCCGCTGCGCCGCGGCGTCCTCCTGCACGGCGGCGTGCTCATCGCCGGCACCGGCTCGTGCGAAGGCTCGGGGTCGGCGCACTGTCAGAACGTGTGGCTGCGCAAGGGCGGCGTTTGGAGTGTGCTCGACGCCGAGCTCGACGTGCCGGATGCGCCGCACGCCTCACGGCAGCTCGGGGCCATGGCCTACGACGATCTCCGCTATCGCGTCTACATGTTCGGCGGCCTCATCGATACGCAGCCAGCGTTCACCAACGTGATGACCGAAGACAGCACTTGGATGCTCGGCGCCAGCACGCATCCGGCGGTGAGCGCGACGCACATCATGAGCGCGGCTGGCGGTGGCACCCGCGCGCCACTCGGTTGGTTCATCAACATGCAGCCTCCGCTCGAGCAGACACCGGCGGGTTACTGGGTGGACAACGGCGATGCCTACGGCGCGCGCGTGGCCGGCTCGACGTATGGCTGGGTGAACACCAGTGGCGTTGCCTTCGACGCCACGAGCCGCGTCGACCTGCTGCCCGGCGTCGAGACACCCGACCTGCGCTATCGCACCATGGTGCGCATGGTGGCGACGGGTTTTCCCACCATCGGCTGGCGTATTGCCCTTCCTGACGATGACTATCGCATCGCCGTTGGCGTTGGAGAGGGGCTGGTCAACCTTGCGATCCCCCAGTGTCTGAATCTGAACGGCGCGCCTTTCATCGCCTCGCCGCTCAGTCCGGCGCAGCCAAACCTCACCGCCGAGACATCGGTCACCGTTAGCGGGGCGCCACTAGCGCTCAGTGACTGCACGCCGCCGGCGAGCATCGGTACTACGCTGAACTTCGTGCATGTCTACCCGGCGACCAGCATCGTGCGCCGGATCCGCGTCGCGGCGCAGGCAGCGGGGCGGGGCTACGCCGTCGACAGCCGGCGGGCCATTGTCATCGACGCTCTGGGGGGCGCCGCCGTGCCCTTCACGCCAGGAAGCTACTCGGTGGGCATGGCGGGCGAGACGCCGAATCGCCGCTTCAAGCTCTTGGTGCGCAACACCAGCACGACCGACGCGGCGACCGTGAACAGCTTGTGCATCACGGTGAACAGCGGCACGCCGGTGTGCAAGACGCCGGCGGCGCAGGTGGCGGTGAGCCGGCGTTGGTCGCAGGTGATCGATCTGCACGATGCGGCGCTGCCGGAGATCACCGGCCTCGACGTCTCGGTCGACATCACGCACCCCAATGCGTCTCTTCTCGAGGTGACGCTCGTGGCCGATCGCGCGAGCCACGACGTGATCGACGGCAGCGAGCTGCAGATCCTCGGGCCATTCACGTGGGAGACCCTCGCGAGCAACGACGCTGCGGTAGGCTCTCTAGCGCCCATCACCTGGGACAGCGACGTCTCGAACGGTCCGTTTCCACTGACGCGCCGCTTTCAGGGCACCGACAATCGTCTCGAGCTCGTGGTCGTGCCTCGCGGCGTCAGCGGTGATGACCGCGACGTCGCCTCGGTCGAGGTCGATCGCCTGCGCAGTGAAGTGACCTACCGCTTGCCGCCGTGACCGCTCAAGCGGCCTTATCGACCAGCTCGATGGTGACCTTGAGCTTGCTACCTCGCGAGTTGGCCGTGACGAGTGGCGCGATGATCTCCGCGGCCTCTTCAGCGGACGCTGCGGGCACCTTGACGGTCACTTTACCTTCGGTGCGCAGCATGATGTCGCACAGCGAGGGGTTCGCGAAGATCGCTTTGATGACCTCGGGCTCGTTGCGGATCTTTTTGTAGGCTTCGCTGCCCGCGATGTACTGCATGAGCTTGCGACGGTTCGAGGAGAACACGAGCGCGCCGATGCTCATGGCGATCTGACCGAAGGTCGGGCGCAGCTTGCCCTCGGGGAACGCCTCGGCCTTGGCCTCGGCTTGCAGCGCGGTCGCCTGACCTTCGATGAGCGCCATGCGCGCGCCGATCGTGTCCATGAGCTCGATGAACTCGGGATCACGCTTGCCGCGCGTCTTGGAGATGTCGATGGCCTGCTTCGCGAGGGTGGCGATGCTCTGGAAGAACTCCGGGGCGTGATGGTCCTGCGCGGTGTGCACCAGCTCGTGGAAGGTGATCTCACACGCCATGTCGGCGTCGGCGCGGGCCAGCGCATCGAGGTTGAACATCATGACTTCTTCGCTCGGCAGCCACACGGCGATGGGCGCGGGCATCATCCGCATCATCGCGGCGGTTTTGAGCTGCGCCCACCAGCCGGTCTTGGCGAACGGATCATCGGCACCGACGCGCTTCGACGCTTCTTGCACCGAACGCTTGAGGCAGGTGGCGCCGTCCGCGAACTCGAAGGTGACGTTGGCGAGATCGAGCGGCCAGCCTGTCTTGGCGCGAACCATGTCGGCGATCTGCGGCAGGCGCGCGAGCATCATCTCGTCGATGTTGGTGGCGTCGCCGTTGCGAATGGTGATGACTGTTTCGGCGCCGCTGGCGCTCTGCTTGACCTTGAGCTTGGTGTCGAGCCCGATGCTGCGCGCACCGGCTTGCAAGACCTCGACGTCGACGGGCGGGGTGGGGGCCTTGTCCGCTTTGGCGGTGGGGCGGTCCTTGCGGGCCTCGATGGCGACGCGGAGGGCGGCGGTTTGGTGGACCAGGATGTCGTTGATCACGGGGTGCTCCGATTGAATAGAGCCGCGAGGCGCCGCACTACGGCGATGCGCTCGTCGAGCTCTTGCAAGTGCGCGTCGATTTCACTTTTGCCGAGGACGACGCCGTCCTCCTTGGCCTGACGCAGAAGCTCGACGCGAACTTCGTACGGCATGTCGGCGATCGCTGGGTGAAGCTCGCCCTGAGAAGCCTGCACCTCGTTGAGCAGCGCCACGTATGTGCGCCGAGAGGTCGCCTGCGGCTTTCCGGCAATGGGCTCACCAACATCGGTCATCGTGTGACCAGTATCGGGCGAGGGCGCCGCGGGTTGCGTCAGTTTGCCAGCTACTTGCGGGCGCTGGGCTTGGCCTCGGCGCGCTGCGTGCGCCAGGTCGCCGGCGCGACCCCGACGATCCGCTTGAAAGCACGGCTGAAAGCAGCCTCCGACGCGTAGCCCACGGCATCGGCGACCGCGGCCAGGGTGAGCGACTCGGCAAGCAGGGTGCCCGCGAGCTGCATCCGCCATTGCGCGAGATACTGCATCGGCGGGACCCCGACGAAGTCGACGAAGCGCGAGGCGACGACCGAGCGCGAGGCGCCGATCTTGTGCGCCAGCTCGTCGAGGGTCCACTGCTTGGCGGGCTTCCCGTGCATGGCGACGAGCGCGCGACCGACGACCTCGTCACGTAATCCCGAGAGCCAGCCGTGCTCGGCACCCTGCAGCGACGCGACGTACTCGCGGACCACCTCGACGAACATGAGCTCGCTCAAGCGGGCAAGCACCACCTCGCCGCCGGCACGCGGATGGCGCGACTCCGCGAAAGCGCAGCTCATGAACTGGCCCAAGGCGTCGCTGTAACCGCTCTTGCGCTTGTTCAAGTAGAGAACGCGGGGGAGAGTGCCGAGGAGCGGGTTGAAGGGGCGCGCGTCACAGGCGAGGAAGCCGCACACCAGATTGACCGGCTCTTCACCGGTACCGCCGTAGTCGACACGGATGGGCAAACGTTGGAGTGCCGCGCGTTGATGAAAGGCGGTGTTCGTCGGGCCGCGCATCCCCGAGGCGCTCGACATGACGTGCGCATCGCCCTGCGGGAAGACGATGATGTCGCCGGCCTCGAGGAGCACGGCGGGCTCGCCAATGAGACCGCCCCAGCACGACCCGCTCACGACCACGTGATACTCGATGACGTGCTCGGACCCGGGCATGACGTAGGGCGCGAGCTCACGCGCGGCCGGCGCCTCCGCGACCCAGGGCGTCGACGCTTGGACGCTGTAGTAGACCGCCCCGCGTAGTCTGACGGCGCGCAAAACCTCCGAAAGTACGTCGACATCGACGTCCTGGTCGTCCTCGGGGACGTGCGCGTTGCGATTAGGCGTCTCGGTCATGTCGAACGGACGGGTGGTCATTCAAAGGGGAGCTGTTCGGGACCATATATCTCCTGGAACCGAGGCGCACGCGTCGTCGGCTCAAACCCCTTGAAGGACAACATCATGAATCTCGCAATCCAGAGCACTCCCTCCATCAACTACTCGGCGATCAAGGCGCGTCAGCAGAGCACCTGGGCGTCGGGTGACTTCGCGGTCATCGGCACCACGCTGCAGATCGTTGGTGAGACCCTGTGTGAGGCGGTCGACCTTCGCGCTGGCGAGCGCGTGCTCGACGTCGCTTGCGGTAACGGCAACGCGACCCTCGCGGCGGCCCGGCGTTTCGCGCAGGTGACCGGCGCGGACTACGTTCCCGAGCTGCTGGAGAAGGCACGCATGAGGGGCAGGGCGGAAGGGCTCGACCTCGAGCTCATCGAGGCCGACGCCGAGTCGATGCCCTTCGCTGAAGGGAGCTTCGATGTCGTGCTCTCGACATTCGGTGTCATGTTCGCGCCGAACCATACCGCCGCTGCAGCGGAATTGCTGCGTGTCTGTCGGCCGGGTGGAACCATTGGTCTTGCGAGCTGGACGCCGACCGGCTTCATCGGGAAGCTCCTGCGGACGGTGGGCAAGTACGTGCCACCGCCAGCGGGTCTGCAATCGCCGGCTCTTTGGGGCAAGCGTGAGCACGTGGCCATGCTCTTCGGTGATGGAGTCGTGTCGCTCGAGGCGCAGCGTCGGGAGTTCAACTTCCGCTACGCTTCGGCGGGGCACTTCATCGAGGTCTTCCGTAGGTTCTACGGCCCGACGCACAAGGCGTTCGCAGCGTTGGATCTGAAAGGCCAGGAAGAGCTCACGCGCGATATCGAGCAGCTCATCGCTGACCACGATCGTGGTGGCTCGCGGTCGATGGTGGTGCCGGCGGAGTATCTCGAGGTCGTGGCGGTGCGCGGCTAGCTTCTGGTGCTACGGGCTCCGACGATTACCGATGCCGATTCAGGAGGGGCAACATGGCTTGGAAGACGCCTTCGTCCTTGATGAGCAGCTCATGCCGCTTCAAGGGCTCGCCTTCGAAGTCAAAGGCGCGGTTTACGTCGGCGCCGTTCAAGCGCCCGGTGCCTTCGAGCTGCTTCTCGCAGAAGTCGCCGGTCGCGAGGAACGCGCCATAGGTCATGGAATTGTTGTCGAGCGCCGTCACCTGATTGTGCGGGGGCGGCGGCGTGGTGGAGCCGTACGGCGTGTCGTCGGCGACATCACCAACCTTGTGCAAGCCGGCCTCGACGGGTGAACCGGTGCGAAACTCGCCGGGGCCGGTCTTGCCAAGACCATAGTTCGCGGCACCCAAGACGATCAGGGTGCCAACCGCATCGAAGCGGCGCAGCGTCGGCTCGAAGTTGCCGTCGCTCTTCAGGCCCGTGAGGTAGCCACGCCCGAGGCTCGCGCCCAGGGAGTGGCCGATGATGTCGACCTTGCCGACGCCGAGATAAGCGCGGACGTGATCGACGAAGTTACGTAGGTCGTCGATGTTCTCGCTGATCGGGTTGGGCAGCGATGCCTGGGTGTTGCCACGGCCGAGGTAGTCGAGCGCCCAGATCTCGGAGTCGCGATAGCCAGCGCTCTTGAGTCGGTCGCGCAGCGTCTCCATGCCCCACGTGGGGTGCAACGTATGGCCGCCGTTGCCGTGCACGAGGATGACCGGGTTGCGACGCACCGCCGCGCGATTGCCGTCGCGATCGAGCTTCTGATCGCCGCCGAAGCCGCCGAGCGGCTGTCCCCTGCCAAGGCCGCCCGCGTCGATGATCTCGGGAAAGTCCGAGGGGAAACGCGCCGCCGCCGGGACATCTTCAATCGCCATAGCGACGATATCGCGCACGTCCGCTGCAACGGTGCGAACAATCCGATGGCCGCCGCAGGCGCCCAGCAAGTTGAGCCGCGCACTCGCGGCGAAACCGCTCCGCGCCGCAACGATGCGGCGTCCGGAGTGGCCACGGAGCCTGGCGTCGGGTTCGCCGTCGTTTTTTGCGGCGAACTCGACAGCGCCGCGCGCCGCAGGCGCGATCAAGGCGCAACGAAGGAAGCGTCCGCAGGGGGATTTGTCGACCCCAAACAGGCATCGCTAGAGCGCGATCTCGATCGCCGCTATCCAGGGATGCGAACCGAGTGCCCACCCGGCTGCACAAAGAAAGACACCCTGCACGCTCACTTCAGCGGGCCCGCAGCCGACGCTATTTGGAGCGCGGCCGCCGATCTCGGCGGTAGCTGCGACCATGCGGCGCCGCTGCCACTCCCCGTGGCGATCAATGACCAGATCGCGCGCAGCTATGGCCAAGGCGTCGTCGACGGCATGCGGGCGGGCATGCTCAACACCGCCGAGCTCATCGAGCGCGAGATCGAAGATCTGCGACGCCAGGTCGGCGACGTCACCTATGGTGCCGACTACCAACAGGGTGAGCTCGCGGCGCTAATTCGCTGGGCTGCCCGCATCCGCGCGAGCGTGACGCTGTGATCGGCGGCACCTTTTCCGCGAAAGCGGACGACCCGGAAGTGCAGGCCGAGCTAGACCGCGTATGCGCCATGATGGGCGACACTTTCGCGGACTGCCCCGACGCACGCACGCTGGCGAGAGTTGTCGGCGATCTCCTCAAGATGCAGTCGGCGCTGCCCAGCGTGGCGCCGTTCGCATTGGCGGTCATCTTCGGCAAGGCACTCGAGCGCCTGAAGGCGCTGCAATGAACACCGATCACGTGGCGCACGCGGTACCGGTGTTCGGCTGCATGCTCTGTATCGAGGAGCGCGATTGGTGGACGTGCGGCTATAAGGGAAACGACGAAACCTATGACCGGCGGCTTCGCTCGAGCAAACGCTGCCCGAAGTGCAAGCGACGCCGCCCAATGCGGGACGGTGTGGCGTGACCCGCCGCGAGCTCGACCGTCGAGCTCGCGCCCCCGAAACGTTGTTCAACGCCGAGGGCGCTGTAGCGCGCCTACGGCGTCGTCACGACGAACGGGCGGCCGCGCTCGGTGAAAATTGGATTGAGTGGAATAGCTGGCTGAACGCTGAGGAGGCGAAGCGCGCGCAGACCCGCGAGACGCTCGAGCAGTTCGAGCGGCGCGAGGGGCGCGAGGGGCGCGAGGGGCCGCGATGACGCCCGCGGACTGGGTGCGCCTCGCGCTCGAGATCGCGGCGTTCTCGACGGGCTACGTCGTGGGCGCCGTTGTCGAGCACCGCATTGAGCGCCGCCGCCAGGCGCGCAAGGCTGCCTACTGCGGCGTGTGCGGCGGGCCGTGTAGCAACTGCGACGACGGCGTGGTCACGGCGTTCTACCCTGACGGCCGCGTCCAACAATCGACCTGCCATTGCCGAATGGAACCGGTGTTCCGGTTCATCGACGGCCGATGGCGGCCGCGATGACGCCGCTCGGCTGGATGACCCGGTGTTGGTGCACCCCCGCGTGCCTGGGCGGCTGGGTTTACCTGCACCTGGCAGGCCTCGACGCAACGGGGCTGTTTTCGTGAGCCCACTAGACACTACGGACAAGCAATCTTTCACCTCTGCACAACGGCGCGTTTTTAAAGGGGAAAAAAAAGACGCTTCTGAGCGAGATGCGACGCGGCGGAAGACGAGGGCCGCGCGCAACCGTCTGGCGGCGGTGGCGCGCGAGCTCCATGCCGCCGTGGGTCATAAGTGCCCGGATTGCGGGAGAAATGCCGTTTACGAACCGCCCGCAGGCGACGAGCGGCCGCCTGCGGGGCTCGAGGGCGACGAGCTCCGCGCCTGGCAGCGCAAACGCGCCCAGCGCGGGGCTTATGTCTGCCCGCACGACGGGCAGGTTGTGAGCCGGTCGTTGATGATCCGGGGGGCGGTGTGTGGCCTGAAACCGCTCCCCATGCAGAACGTTCGCATCGAGTCCCGCGGGCACAGCCTGGAGACCGGGGAGGCTAGGGCGGGGGTGGCGGGCGTGCGGCGGTGCCGCAAGTTCTGGTCGTGCCCCAGCTGTGCGAACTCCCGGCGCATCGAAGATGCGACAACCATCACAGCCGCCGTCCAGGGGTACCGTAACGAGCTCGCGGGGCGCCGCGTCTACCTCGTAACGCTCACTGTGCCGCACACCGCGGGGCAGTCGCTCAAGAGTCTGCGAACCGGCGTAACCACCGCCTACTGGAAGGCGCTATCGGGGAAGCGCTTCAAGTTGTTGCGGGCGCGCCACGCCATACGCGCGACGCTGCGCCGGCTCGAGGTCACGCACTCGTCTCTCAACGGCTGGCACCCGCACATCCATGCGCTGTGGTTCACGGAGCGCCCGTGGGGCGCAGAAGAGTTGTCCACCTTCGCGGACACCATTCGCGCGTACTTTGGTCACGCGCTCGAGGCACAGGGGCTCGAGGCCCCAGCGCCGTGGTGTGTTGACGTTCAAGAGGCGGTCGACCCCGGTGACTACCTTGCGAAGATGGGCGTGCTCGAGCTCGCGGGAGACGCTGACGTAAAGCAGGCCAGGTGCCGCGGGTGTCGGTGCGTGCAAGAGACGCGGTGGTGCGCTGAGACGACCACGCGGCGGTGCGTCGTCTGCAACGAGGGCGTCAGCCGCTCGACGTGGCAGATCCTCGAAGACTACGCCGAGCACCGCTCGCCACAGGACCGCGGCATCCTCCGCAAGTACATCCACGGCATTCGGGGGGCGCGCATGCTCACATGGTCGCGCTTCGATGTCCGGCTCCGCGACGACTACCCGCACGAAGATCCCGCGCAGCTCGAGCTTGCCGAGGCCGCAGAAAAGAAACCACCGCTCACACTCACACGCGAGGCGGCCGCCGAGATCTTGCGCGACCACGTCCGCCTAAGCGGAATCCTCGACGCGTATGAGCGTCACGACCGCGCCGAGCTCGAGCGTCTGTTGGGTGACCACATGCCAGCGGCCGCCTACCCGCTGTACGAACCCGACGACCCCGAGCCCGACGACCCGGAAATGTGGGGCAGGCTCACCTTTGACGAACGAAACGAGCTCCACCAGGCGCTCTCGCCCTAGGTTCGCATCCATGTTGCGAATGCCGTTCGCATGTGCCATTCACATGATGAATGTCGAAGCGGTACGAATCGCTACACGCCAAGGTTTCGGCGGAGTCGAAGGCAGCGATCGCCAAGCATGCGAAGGACGCCGGCTACAAGTCGGTGAGCTCGTATCTCGAGGCGGCCGCGCTCGGCGAAGTCAGCGTACCGAAGCACCCCGGGGCCATAGTGGCGCCCGTGCTCGAACCGCTTCAGGTCTACCACGTCGACGACCTCGGGCATGACTCGTGGCGTCGCGACAACGGAGCTTTATCCCGATGAAGGGTCTTCTTTTCGCAATGTATGATGGTCAGTGGCCGGCGATCGTCACCGGCGTCGCCGATGAGGCGAAGGGCGTCGTTCACCTGACCTACTTCGACGCGTCCGGACCGCACGCCGCGACGTACGTCAAACACGACGAAAGTGGCGCCGCTGGCTCGTGGGCCGCCGTGCCGGAGATGCAGCGCCCGCCCGTGCCCGTCGCCGCAGACGAAGCGCCAGCCGTCGCGAGCTGATGACGCTGGATGAAATCGTGCGCGACATCATCGCGCACATGCCCCGGAGACCGCGCGCCAATGTCAAGCCAGTCGGCAACAGCGGACAGCAACCAAAGCCCGCAGCCCCAACCGGAAAGCCTCCCAAGCGACCCGGGTTCGGGTTCTTCTGACGTTGATTTCGTCGGCGCGCCGTTGGGCGATGACGAGTGGTCTGGTGGCCCGCCAGTGCAGGCAGCTGCGCCGGCGCGCCCCGACCCGTCCGCTAACGCGGGCGAGGCCATCATCGCGACACAGCTCTTTGGGCTGTTTGTTGCTACCAAGCTCGGCCGGCCACTGGACATCGAAGAGTCGGCGGAGCTCACGGCCGACCTTCAGGCGGTCCTAGCGAAGCACGGCGTGCCGTCGATCCTTCCGCCCGAAGAGGCGAAGCTCGTGGGCACCGTCACGAAAATCGTTTTGCCGCGCGTCATCGAGCGCGCGTCGGCGGGGCAGTACAGTGATAAACCTGTTTCTCGGGAAGCGGGGCGGCGGGAAGACCGCCCTCGAACGGAAAATCGCGTTCCTGGCGCACCAGCGGGATCCGTCAATATCGGTTCTTTGGCACGATCCTGGGGACCAGCTGAGGCCGCCCCCTAGCGCCCTCGTTGTCGACCGGGCCAGTGACGCTCTCGATGTGATGCGCACGCGCGGCGTACCGCGCCTCACTGTCGTGCGCCGCGACGACGCCGACAAGGTCTGTCAGCTCGCGCTCAAGATGAAGAACGTTACGACCGTCATCGACGAGCTCGACATGCTGTGCTCGGGCAAGCATTGGCGGTCCGAGGCAGCAAAGCAGATCGTACACTATGGCAGACACGACCAAATTGGGCTGTGGGGTACGTTTCGGCGGACACAAAACATCAGCGAAGATCTCGTGGCCAACGCCCACGCGGTTTTCATGTTCCGCCACAGCGAGGCGTCGCCGCGCGACATAGACGCGATCCGTGACCGCTTTGGCGAGCGGTACGCGGAGGTCGTGCAGCGGCTCGAGCACATGCAGTTTGTTGTCTGGCGCGACGCGGCGTAACTCTCGCATCGCTTCACACCTGTTCGCAGTAGAAACCCACACCGCTCCGCACTGAGGCTCTCCGCTGTAGCGCACAGACGCGCTCAGGAGATCCTCAATGCAAGCTCTCGCAAAGACCCTGGCCGTCGGCATCGTCGCGGCTTTCATCTACGACCGCTTCGTCAAGCCGCGCCTCGGCTAACGGCCGCGACCCGCACAGCCGGGGTCGCGTGGCGGCCCCGATTTGCCCAACGCAACAACGGAGCCCCCGCAAATGGAATTCCTCAAACGACTCGACTCTCGCCAGGTGAGCGCCAACGGCAACATTCAGCTGCCGCTCTCGTCCCTCCCCCCCGGCTGCCGCGTCCGCGCGATCAACCTCGACGTCAGCGTCGCCTACACGAAGACGGGCGCCGACACGCTCCCCAGTGAGCGCTTCGCACAGTGGTTCGCGCTCGTTCATCTCGGCCAGTTCGTCAACCTCCCGGGGCCGGAGCTCCAAGCGGTTGCCGACTCGAAGCTCGGACGCAAAGCGGCCCGCGGCGCCGATATCCCTGGTTCGGGTACGGCGGGCGTCGCCCGTTTTCAGGTGATCGTCCCGTTCCGCGACGTGCGTCAGCCCGATCCGGACGACGGCTCGGTTCCGACCGAGATGCTGTGGAACGACGCCCTTATGCTGACGATGTCACCCGGCAACGTTCACGGCGTCGGCACCCTCAACGTCGACCTCAACGGCTTCACCATCAACGCACACGTCGACATGGTGAGCGGCAGTGGCGTGCCTCAGCTCGTGCAGCTCGGCTACATCGACGTCGGCGGTCAGACCTTCGAGGTCCCGGCTGGCGCGTATGCCGATCTGTTCGCCTGCAAGGCGGGCATGGCCGCCAACATCTCCGAGGCCGAGATCTCAACGGCCTCGTTCAGCGGCGACGGCAAGCAGTTCCTCGACAACGTGACGCATGGCGCGCTCATCCAGGCGTATAACACGCTGGGCGTTCGTGATAGCGCCGCAGAGCTCGTGATCGGCGCGACCAACCGCGTCCCGCTGGCCTTCATGGATCAGTCCGGCAAGAGCAACATCTCGAAGCAGCCGTATTTCGAGTCTCGTGCTCGAGCGCAGCTACAGGGAAGCCTCACCACGTTCCGTGTGGTTTACGCGCGGGCAATGCCCAAGGACGGGTCCGTTATCGCGAGCGCCTACGCCGCAACGGGCATGGTTGCGGAGAACTACCGCGTGGCCACCGCGAGCGGCACGCCGCTCTTGGGCCTCGACGGCCGCGGCCCGATCAACGCCAAGTCGCGCATGCTGTCACGCATCCTCGCCGGCAAGGCCGCCTAAAGGAAGCGCAGCCAGCAACACTCTGTCGGGAAGGGTAGCCATGGCGACCACGAACACGCGCGGCGGCACCAGCTGGGCAACCGGCTTGCCGCCCGCACAAGCGGACGGGTCGCGCCCAAGGACGGCCCCGTCGCCACTCGCCAACACGGCGCCCCTCGCGGGTGACCGCGCGGTTGAGCGAGTGTCGCTGACGCCGCTGGCTTCTGCGCCAACGCGACGTCTGCCGACGCCGGTACAATCAACGCGGCCCGCAGGGAGCGTCGACCCGCGCGCCCTCAATCCACAGATGAACCCTCAGCCGGGCATCTTTGGGGATATCGTCCGCATTGCCGGAGACGTGGGCGCTGTTGCGCTCGCCCCGGTCACCGGTGGAGCCTCTCTTCTGGTCGGAAGGACACGCGTGCCGCGGTTGCGGCCGTCGCGAGCAAAAAGGGCCGCAACACGCTGCTCGATATCGTCGCAGTTGCGACCGCACCGGTCACTGGCGGGGCCTCGCTCGCTGGCAGGAAGAACACGCGCGACGCCGTCGGCAAGGCAGCCAAGGCCGCAGCGACGCCAGAAGGCATCGGCATTCTCGGCGGTGTCGCTGGCATCGCGGCCGCACCGTTCACCGGGGGCCTTTCGCTGGCGATCCCAGCGGTCACGACGCCGCTCGCGGCCGCGTGGCGGGCCAGAAACGAGCGTAACAAGGCCGAGACGGACGCCGCAGCACAGGCGGCCGCATGGGCCCGCTACAACGAGGGCGCTGGCGGCCTCCCCACCAATACATGGCTGATCTACGGCGCGATCGCCGCGGCGGCCGTGTTCGTCATAACGGAGCTAACCTGATGTCCAGCCTATTTACCGATCTCGATTCGTACGGGGGCGGCCCGCCGATCAACGACACCGCAGCGCCGGCCGTCGCGGCCTCGAACATCAACCCGTACATCGCGCAAGGCATCGGCAGCGCCCTTGGCGGTATCGGGACCGGGCTCGGCAACGCCCTATCGGGGGCGTTCGGCCCAAAACCCCAACCGTACTACCAAGTACCCCCGCGCCAGTCGGCACTGCCGATCGCGCTCGCGGCCGGCGTCGGGCTGCTCGCTCTCGTTCTGATCCTCCGGAAGAAGTAAGTGCGCCATGGCGGACACCGGCAACGACACGGCAGAGATGGTCGAGAGAAATATATCGACTGTTGAATCCGCCTACGCCCAAGCGATCGACGTCGCTGACGGCGGCCTTTTGTCGTTGCCCAACCCGGAGACGCTCCGGGCGATCAGGGGGCTTCGCGCCACGATTAACGGGTGGGCGTCGCGCGGTCGCAATGCCGCCGCAGCCGGCACCGCCCCCGGTGCCGGTGGTTGGTCGGGGTGGGTTGCTGCTGGCCAGAGCTTTATTTCCAACTTCCCCGGGATTTCGGTCGACGGCGTCACGTTCTCACTTGGGGAGATCGCGGACACAACCGCCGCCGCCGTGGGCGGCTTTGTCGGTCGGGCGTCCGACGCCGCGATCGATGTCGCCGGCAACGTCGGCAATACTCTCAAGTGGCTGGGCATCGGCACCGTTCTCGTTGTGCTGGGCCTGGTCGCGCTGAAGTACGGGCCGTCGCGAGGTGGCGCGTGATTCGCGACACCATCTTCGACGCTCTCGACAAGGACCGTCTGATCGACAAGTTCGCGAGCCTCTGTACGTGGCTTGAGCCGCTGCGCGCGTCCGTCACAGCGGACAAAAGGCGTATCTATAACTACTGGACCGCTGAAGCGTTCTACAACGCGCTACGCCTCTCGCCGCACATCGCGTCGGTGTCCAAGATGCTCGGCGGGCAGATGACGAGCGGCTACCGCTGCCCCGAGCTCAACGCCGCCGTTGGTGGAGACGATGGCAGCAAGCACATGGAGTGCGCAGCCGTCGACCACATCCCGAAGGGCTTCGCGTCGCTCGACGCGGCCGCACAAGCGGTGCTGGTGGCCGCGAAGGCCGGCGAGCTCGGCCCTGTCCGCGAGATTATTCCCGAATACAAAAAGGGCACCGTTCACGTTGACTGGCACACCCGAGGCCAGACCGGCGCCCCGCGAATCGTCTACGACTCGAGGTATTAGACCATGGCGCCACCGACCAAGATCCTTGACGGCTTCAACCCCGGCGCGCTGGCGTCACCCGTAGCGCCCACGTCGGCGGCATCGGTGCCGTACACCGACAAATACATTGCGAGCTCGGGCGGGTTTGTCATAGTCGAAGGCCCCGCGATCTACGGGGCGGCCATCATCGGACCGGCGTGGTCGATGCCCTACCTCTTGGCCGTCGATGATGCTGCCGACTTTTTCACCACCCCCTTTGGTCCGCAGAACGTCCAAAAGGTGTTCTCCGGCGAGACGAGCCCCCCGCCAGGCACGGTCTTGCTTATGCCGGGCGACGTCATCCGATTTCCCCAACCCGTCTCGCGCGTGAAGGTGCTCCCAAGCGGCATCATCAACTTCACCGATAAGAATCTCGCGTTTCTCGACATACTTGGTTACGGCGACGCCAACGAGACGCGCTGGCCAAGCGGCCGTCCGCTTTTGCGGGCATACCTCTCGGATCC
This sequence comes from uncultured Bdellovibrionales bacterium, assembly GCA_964484195.1. Classification (GTDB taxonomy): domain Bacteria; phylum Myxococcota; class XYA12-FULL-58-9; order XYA12-FULL-58-9; family JALHOP01; genus JALHOP01. Next base: position 227,615 of record CAZAER010000001.1, read on the forward strand.
TGGTCCGCTGACGTCGGTGCGCACGCTGCGCGTCACGGGGACAAGCTTCGTGACGCCGCTCTCAAACACAGCGGTCCCGGCTGGACGAATTGACGCGGTCCCGGCAGTTGCGCGTCAGCTCACGCCGCACACGAAGACGGTGGCAATTCAGATCTGCAAAGCCGACGGCACCCGTCTCACATCCGAGACGGAGAACGTCGAAGTGTGGTGGCGCCTCGCTAGCGGTCTGTGGAGTCACAACCCAGACGATGACTTCATCGACGCGACGGGGCGCGGCCGAGCGACCGCGACACACGATGTAGAGTGCTACGAGATCAACGGCCTGGCGCGCGCGGTTATGGTGCGCTTGCCGTCGGCCGGACCGAGCCTCGGAGCACATCTCTCCGCGAGCGAGCTCTAAGATGCCATCCCCGCGGCTCGCCGCCACAATGCAACCATGGGCGCGCCGCGGCGCGCCGCTGACCGTTACGGCGTACACCGCAAACGCGCCGCTCTCGGTCACGCAAAGCGGCTCCATTCTCACTAACGACGGGGCTACGGGGTCGGTCGAGCTCGCACTCCCCGCCGGCGCCCCCCTGGGCACAACCTACACTCTGATGCGCGTCGCGAATCAGGCCATCACGCTTCGCCTCCCGCCGGGGGAAATCGCGCGCACGCCGCCAGGGTCGACGAGCGTCGCGGGCACTGTGGGGTGGGCGGCCAGCGCGGGGTCCGCGTGCATCACTGTCACCAAGGCACGCACCGGTGAGTGGGTAGGGACCGCCACCACCACCACACCAACCTTGACGTAGGAGTGTCCGCTATGACGATTCTCGAAAAGCTCAAACCCAAGCTCCCTGGCATCCTAAAGACGGCGGCCGCGGTCGTTGTCGGCGGCGTCCTGACCGCCGTCGGTATTCCAGGCCAAGCCGTGCAGCTCATTCTGTCGCTCTTCGGCGGCTGATCGTGCGCGGCGTGGCTGAAGCGGTCCGCAACCCGAAGGTGCGTAACGGTGCGTTCGTCGCGCTGATGGCGGCCGTCACGGGGCTGCAAGCACAGATCTCCGCTGTTGAGCACGAAGTTGCCGACGCGCTGACAGGCGTGGCTGCACTCCAGGCTGCACAGGTTGCCGCGGCGAAAGCGGAGGCCGCGAAAGCGGAGGCGGAACAGCGCGACCGCGAGGAAATGCGGTCGACGCTCGCGGAGCTCAAGGCCGCAATCGCGGAGCAGCGGGTTACCGCCACAGCGCTACAGGTGGGTGTCGCGAGGCTCGAAACCCTCACGGACCGTCGCCGCCGATAGGGACTAGTCTTCGTCGGAGTGAAGGTGTACACGACTTGAGTCGTCGCAATTGACGGCACCTCAGTCCGCTAGCTGGGGATGCGATTCGAAAGCCGTCCGCTCTTCGGGGTGGCGCTTGGCCATTCGGTGACCGTCTAGCGGCGTGTCCCGGGTGGCCTCGCCACCGTGGTGACGGGTTGCTGATCGTGCCGCTTCAAGCCCTCGAGAGCGCGTGGAACACGTACCGGGAGATCCACTTCCCGGCGATCGCGCCGCGTACCCGTATCGCCTACCGCACCGCCTACAACCGCGCCGTGGGCGCGCTTCCCGACCGCCTGACTACAGGCGCCGTGCTCGAGTGGCACCGGGCGATGGCTCGGACATACTCTGTCGCCTACGCGAACGATTGCCTTCACGTGCTTCGCGGAGTCAGCCGGCGCGCCGCAATGGTCACCGGCGACACGCGCCTGCAAGCCCTGATTTGGGGGGTGGGGGCGATCCGCGAGGGCGTGAAGGCGCCACGCTGCCCGCCGCGCGATCTGGTGCGCGTGGCGCTGCCTCTCTGTCGAAATGCGGGCGAGCGGCTTTGGCTGCTTCTGGCGTGCCTCGCCGGGCTCCGGCGCGGCGAGCTCCTAGGACTCAAGGCCTCGGACTGGGACCCCGAGGCACGCGTGCTTCGTGTCGAGCGGCAGCGCCGATCACCGCAGCGCAAGAACCGAAAGCCGCTCGCGGTCCGGATCGACGCCCCCGACGTGCGTCGGTTGCTCGAGCTCGTGATCGATCACCCCGAACTCGCGGCCTCGAGGAGATCGGCAGGCAACCCATGCCAAAGCTACCTGTTTGCGTGGGGTTACAAGTACGCGGCCGCGTTTTTGAAGCGTCTTCGTGATCACCTCGGGCCGCGCTACTTCCCGCGCGGCGGCGGCTGGCACGTGTGCAGGCACTGGGGAGCAACGGAGCTCGCTCGAGCGGGCGCGTCGGTGTGGGATCTGTGCGCTTGGCTCGGCGATTCGTCGCCTGAGGTTGCGCAGACCTATGTCGATATGGTCAGAGGTTCGAGCGTCGGTGGCGTCGCCACCCTCGCAAGACGGCATGGGCTGTTTGGTCCGCGCCGAGTGTCAAAAAAGAAAAAGGGCGCCCCGGTGGATAAGACCGAGACGCCCTTCACGAGCGGCCGAAGGCGCTAGTAACGCCAGCGGCAGGATTTTGCAATGAAACCCAATGAAAACCCTACCACTCTCAACCAGCCCGAAGCGTCCGCAGGGGGATTCGAACCCCCGTCGCTGCCGTGAAAGGGCAGTGTCCTAGGCCGGGCTAGACGATGCGGACAGCCTAAGCGAGGGCGGGTAATGCCAAAAGGCGCGCGGCTGTGCAAGGGCAGTGTTAGATCGTCGGTCGAATGCTGCCTTTTCTGGCATGCCTCGCGTTGTTTGCGTCGGACGCTCGCGGTAATTCCACGGCCATGAGCTCGGTCGACGACTTGAAGCGCCAGGCGGCGCTCGAAGCGGTCAAGCGCGTGAAGAGCGGTATGAAGGTCGGGCTCGGCACTGGCTCGACTGCCAAACACGCGGTGATCGCCATCGGTGAGATGCTCAGGGCCGGCACCCTGAAAGACATCGTCGGCACCCCGACCTCGGTCGCCACGGAAGCGCTGGCGCGCGAATGGAACATTCCGCTAGCGCCCCTCACCAAGGACACGAAGCTCGACGTGGCCATCGATGGCGCCGATGAGGTCGACCCGGAGGGCGATCTCATCAAAGGCGGGGGTGGGGCGATGCTGCGCGAGAGGGCGGTCGAGGAGAAGGCTCGCGTCTTCGTGGTCATCGTCGATCAGTCGAAGCTCTCGCCGAAGCTCGGGGCCAACTTCGCGCTGCCTGTGGAGGTCGCGACCGATGCGGTTGCCGCTGAAGCGGACAACTTGCGGAAGCTCGGCGCCGAAGTCACGCGTCGTGGTGGAGACGCCAAGCCTTTCGTGACCGACAACGGAAACGCCATCCTCGACGCGCGTTTTGCTCAGGGCATCGGCGACAAGCGCGCGCTCGCCAAAGCGCTCGAAGCGCGCCCGGCGGTGAAGGCCCATGGCCTCTTCCTCGGCATGACCAACGTGCTCATCGTCGCCGCGCCCGATGGCATCCGTGTGCGTGACGTGAAACCGTGACCGACGACGAGCAGCCGAGTCCGCTCGAGCGTTTCGGCATCGCCATGGCGCGCATGCTCGAGACCTGGTTCCCCGATGCCTTCGTCTTCGCGCTGATCGCAGTGCTCGTGGCTCTGGTCGCGAGCCTTGCGGCCGGTGGCGAGCTCGTCGCGCTCGTGCGCTCGTACGGCAAGGGCTTCTGGAGCCTCATCCCTTTCACCATGCAGATGTCGCTGTTGATCATCGGCGGCTACGTCTTGGCCACGACACCGGCGGTCGCGAAGGTCATCGACATGCTCGCGAGCGCGCGTCTCTCCTCCCGGGGCGCGGTCGCGTACATCGCCTTCGTGAGCATGACGTCGTCGCTCTTGAGCTACGGTTTCAGTCTCATCTTCACGGGCCTGCTCGCCCGCGAGATGTTGCGGCGCTACGACCATATCGACTACCGCGCCGCTGGTGCCGCCGCGTATCTCGGCCTCGGCAGCATCTGGGCGCTCGGGCTGTCATCGTCGGCCGCGCTGCTCATGAACACGGCGGCATCGCTGCCACCGGCGCTCGCCGACATCTCGGGGGTCATTCCGCTGTCGCGGACGCTGTTCACCTGGCAAAACGGCGTCACCATCCTGGTGATCGGGGCGGTCTCCCTGATCGTCGCCTACGTGTCCGCTCCAACGGGCGCACGCGTCCGCACCTTGAAGCTCGACAAGCAGACCGAGAAGCCGCAGGAGGCAGCGCTCGTCACCGGCAAGCTCGAGTGGCTCGAGACCACGCCGGCGCTCACCATTCCCATCGTCGCGCTCGGTGCGTGGTACCTCGTCGATGTGCTGATCACGCAGGGGGTAAAGCAGGCGCTCGACCTCAATACCTACAACTTCGCCATCTTGATGCTGGGCCTGGCGCTCCACTGGACACCACGCTCACTCATCAAGGCCGTGAACGCCGCCGTGCCCTCGGTCGGGGGCGTCATATTGCAGTTCCCGTTTTATGGTGGCGTGTTCGGGTTGATCACCGGCTCGCCCCTCACGCACAAGCTCGCGGCGGCGTTCGTCGCGGCCTCGACGACCAACACCTATCCCGTGCTCGCCGCCATCTACTCGGCGGTCCTCGGCCTGTTCATCCCCTCGGGCGGGTCCAAGTGGATCATCGAGGCTCCGTACGTGCTCCAGGCCGCCAAGGACCTCGGAGTCGATCAGGGCTGGGTGGTGCAGATCTACAATGCCGCCGAGGCCCTACCGAACCTGGTCAACCCGTTCTGGATGTTGCCGATTCTCGGCTTGTTGGCCGTGAAAGCGCGTGAGCTTGTGGGTTATGCTGTGCTCCAGCTCGTATTCATCGCGCCCGTGGTGCTGACTTTGATGTGGCTGCTCGCCAAAACGTTCTAGTGAGGTTCCGGATGCTTCGTTTCGTCTGTGCAATGGGTGTCGTCGTCGCGCTTGCCGCGTGTGACTCGGAACGCAAAGAGGGCTCCGAGATCAAGAGCCTCGAGAAGTACACCGAGAATCTGCCGCCACAGCAGAGCCGTCCGCAGATCCGTTTCTACTCGGAGTCGGAAGGAGCGCTTCGCCCCATCGAGAAGGACATCCAGAAGCTTCACGAGCAGGTGAAGGCGGGGCTCGAGATGACGCCGGGCAAGCAAGCAGCGTTGGTCATTCTCGAGACCTCGGTGAAGACGACGCGCACCAAGGTGAACGAGCTCAAGACGGTCGGCGCGGCCGACTGGGAGCCGTTGAAGCCCGGCATCGAGGAGTCGCTCGCGCAGACCAAGAAGTTCTACGACGAGATGAACGCCACACCCTGATGCTCGAGCTGTACGTTGCTCGCCACGGCGAGACCGATTGGAATCGTGAGCGACGCCTCCAAGGGGCCGTCGACATCCCCTTGAACGCCGCGGGGCAGGCGCAAGCATTGGCGCTCGCCGAGAAGCTCGCCGGCGTGAGCTTCGTCCACCTCTACGTGAGCGCATTGCAACGCGCCCAGCAGACCGCGGGTGCCTTCGCTCCGAGCCTCGCTCGCACCGTCCTCGCCGATCTCAACGAGCGGTCACTCGGCGAGTTCGAAGGCAAACAAGTGAGCGGCATGGATGCCAAAGCGTTCGAGGTCTATCAGTCGCGCAAGTACGCCTGGGACGACGACCTCGGTGGTGGCGAGAGCTTGCGTGTGCACCGCGAACGCGTACGTCGCGCCATCGCAACCATTCGCGCGCGCCATGACCACGGGGCCGTGCTCGTCATTGCGCACGGGGCGACCAACGCCGTCATGCTCTCCGATTTTCGCGGCCGCGAGCCGCACGACGTCGCCGACCTGCAGATCACCAATGGCTCGGTCTATCGTGTGTGCTTCGAAGGCGGCGCTTGCACCGCGCTCGAGCTCGTCTAGTTGGTGATCGCGATAGCGTGCACCTGCGGTGGCAGCGCCGTTCCCGCTTTGACGTAGCCCAGCGCTCCCGGTGTCGCCGCGACTGCCGCAATCATGGTGGCGTCGTCTTTCACCTCGCGCGGCGGCGTCCCTTGGCCGGTGAAGATGCGCTGGCGCCACTCGGAGAGCACTGCTTGCGGAGTCTTCCCGTGCACGCTGGCGCTGAAGCTCGCGCGGATCGGGCTCGATGGCGCGAGGTCGAACGGCGTGACCAAGACGTCGTCCGGCCAACGTGAGGTCTTCTTCGCGAAGAGGGCGCGCAAGTCGGCGACCGATAGGCTCTGTGCTTTGACGCCCGCGTTCGCGATGACGACGAAGGCCGGGGGCTCGTCGGCATGCGCCGCGTCCGCTGTCGCGAGCATCAGCGCCACCATCAGGGCCAGCGAGAGCTTGGTGATGGTCTTCATTAGAATGCCGCCGACGCGCGTAGCGCGAAGAGCCAGCCGGTGTTTCCCTCTGGACCCTCTGGATTGAGCGTCGGGTCGAGGAGCGCGGTGCCGTAGATGCGGTGCAGCTCGGTCTTGAAGGCAAGATAGGAATTCACGTCGTAGCGAAAGGTGGCGGCGTAGTCGAAGCTGTGGTCCGCGGGGTTCTTCGAGTCGCGTCGGCCTGCATCCACGAAGTACGCCGAAGCGTACGCACCCGCCGCGAAGGAGTCGTTGAAGCGGTACGCGGTCAGCACGTAAATACCATCGGGAGTGGCGGAGAATGGTTGCGCGAGCACGGCGAGCGTCGGGTCGTCGATCGTGACTTCGTAGCTCATGTGACTGTACTCGGCGGCCAAGGTCCAGCCGCCCAAGTTGAGCTCGGCGAAGGCGCTGAATCGCCACAGACCCTCCATGTTGCTCCTGATGATGCCGTCGAAGGTCGGCGGGACCAGGCCTGCTTGGACGAGCCCGATGGTCTGCAGGGGATTGAGCTCGCTGGCGATGGCGCTCTCGCCGAAGATGGCGCTGCCGCCGATTTTCAGGCCCTCGAGCGGCGTGTTGTAAACGATGCGAGCGTTCGCCATGAAGTCGACGTCGTCGCTCGTGCCTTGCAGCATGAACGGTGCGAGCGCGCCGACGCTCGCGGCGTAGTCGAGGCTGCCGGCGGAGCTGGAGCGGACCGAGCCGTACACCTGCAGCCCCTGCGAGTTCATGAAGATCTGGCGTCCCTGCGGATCGTAGACCGCGGTCGGCAAGAAGATGGGCAAACGCGCGATGTCGGTGTCCCAAACCTCGCTGTACAGGTTCGTCAGGTTGCGAAAGCGTCCGATACGCACGCCGAAAGCATCGGCGAAGCGGTGGTCGACGAAACCGAAGTCGAGCTGCAAGGTGGGACGCGCCTCCAGGTCGTTCATCACTGCGGCGAGCTGGAGAACGATGCGTGTGCGGTCAGTGACCTGGACGGCTCCGTTGAGCGCTGCCTCCGTGATGTGAAAGGTGCCGTCGGCGCTTTCGGTCGTGTAGTACTGATTGCGGTCGGACTTCACCCAGGCTTGGCTTGCATAGCCGTGAAACTCGATGGGCAATGGGCCGACATCGAGCGTGAAGCCGGTCGCTGGTGCCGCGTCCACGACGGGTTCAGGCGGCGTTACTGGACTTTCGTCTTGCGCCCAGCCGGTCGCGCTCACCACCATGGCACCGGCGAAGGCCAGCGCCTGCAATCTAGAACTCATGGAATTCACCATCGTTGTCGGTCGTGACGCGGTTGAACCCGCGCACGCCGAGGTCCTCTCCGTCTTGGAGGCGCGCGAGCTCGGCCCGTCGCGCGTTCGGCGCGGGGACTCGCGGGCGCGGCTCCTCGTGCTCGGCGCTCGACTCGTTGTCGAGGCGCGTGAGGCGGAAGCGACTCACGAGATCGCGGAGTTGCTCCGCTTGCGCGGACATCGACTGCGCCGTGCCCGACAGCTCTTCTGTCTGGGCGGCGTTGGCCTGCGTCACTTTATCCATTTGCGAGACGGTTCGATTCAGCTGGTCGATGCCGGTGGCTTGATCGCGTGAAGCGGCGGCGATGCCGTCGACGATGCCGGACATGCGCTCGACCGCGACGACGATCTCGCGCAGCGTCTCGCCCGAGCGGTGCACCAAGGTGCTGCCGTTCTGCACTTTGCCCAACGAGTCCTGAATGAGACTGCGGATCTCCTTGGCCGAGGTGGCGCTGCGCTGAGCCAAGTTGCGCACTTCACCGGCAACCACCGCAAAGCCACGTCCTTGCTCACCGGCGCGTGCGGCTTCGACCGCGGCGTTCAGTGCCAGGAGGTTGGTTTGGAAAGCGATCTCGTCGATCGTCGTGATGATGTCGCCGATCTTTCTGGCCGCCGTGTTGATCTCCGCCATAGCGGAGACAGCGCTGCTGACGATGCCACCGCCTTGCTCTGCGACCTCGCGCGCGTTCTTGGCGACCGCCATCGCGGCTACCGCATTCTCGGCGTTCTGCTTCACCGTGCTCGTCATCTCGGCGAGCGACGCCGAGGTTTCTTCGAGGCTCGACGCTTGGGCCTGGGCACCGCTCGAGATCTGGTCGCCTGCGGCGGAGAGCTCGTAGGAGGCGCTCGCGACCGCTTCAGCGGCCTCGCGAACGTCGTTGAGCGCGGTGTGGACGCTGCCGATGGCGCCGTTGAGGGCGCCAGCCATGGCGCCGAGCTCGTCATTGCGTGCGATCTCGAGGGTGCGGGTGAAGTCGCCGGTGGCGACGGCCTCGAGCACGGCGACCGACTGCTTGAGCGGTTGGATGATGCTGCGCGCAATCACGAAGCCGGCGCCGAAGCAGAGCAGGGCACCGATCACGGCGGCGATGACCAGCTGGATGCGCGCGCGCAAGCTCGTAGCGGTGGCGCTGTCGGCGGCTGTGGTCGCAAGTGTGCGTTTGCCGTTGGTCGCGCGCTCCATGGTCGTGATGATCTGGTTGGCGAGGGCGTCGGCCTTGGTCAGCATGCCCAAAATCTCGGGGTCGGCCGGGCTTGCGTGGGTTACTTTTTCGACGGCGACTCGCCAGAGAGGCAGCGTGCGACGCACTTCGGCAATTTCAGCAACGAAAGTCGCGTCACGAACCTTGCTCTCGACTGCCGCCATGTGGGTGCCAATCCCATCGATCGTCGCCAAGGCCTGCGCCGCATAGCGCTGCTGAACGCTTTCATCGGGTGAGCTGAACGTCTCGTGCTCGAAGAGGACGGCGCTCAACACGTCGACGTGCGCCTGATTGACCGCGTCGAGCTCGCCCAAGTCCGCGAGAACCTCGTGAACACTCGTCTCTGCCGCGAGCATGCCGCTGGTGCCAATCCAGCCGGTTGCCGCCGTCGTCGCGACCGCGAGCGCGCAAACCGCCATGAGCCGAATCGAAACACTGGGGGTGATGGCTAGGCGCACGTGTCGCCTCCTCGTCTCCATTGAGCGGCACGACGGGCGGCGGGGTTGAATCGATGATGTGGTGGTCGGTCGCCTCAACGGCGAGGCTGAACGCACCGTTCATTGGAGTGAGGGAGCCCCCTAAATGGCGCGACGTGCCCTGGTCATCGACGATTCGAAATCCATCCGCGTCATGGTGGTCTACACGCTGCAGAAAGCGGGCTTCGAGGTCATCGAGAGTGACAACGGGGAAGACGCCCTGCGCCAGCTCGACAAGACCATGGTCGACCTCGTGATCACCGATCTCAACATGCCGGTGATGGACGGGATCACCTTCATCCGTGAGCTCCGAACACGGCCCGCGGCTCGATCGATCCCGGCGCTGCTGCTGACGACCGACCCCATCGGCACTCAGAAAGACGACGCGCGCCAAGCGGGTGCCACAGGGTGGGTGGTGAAGCCGTTCAGACCCGATCAGCTCCTGAGCGTCGTCAACAGGCTCGTGCCCCAAACGTGAAGGGTCCGCGATGGAAGACGACGTAAGCCAGTTTCGCGCCGTCTTCTTCGAGGAGGCGGCGGAGCGCATCGAAGAGCTCGAGACCAATGTCTTGAGTCTCGAGACCGACGCATCCGACGCGGTGGTGGGCGCCATTTTTCGCGCTGCTCATTCGCTCAAGGGCGCGAGCGGCAGCTTCGGCTTCGACGCCATCGAGACCTTCACGCATACCCTCGAGAGTGTGCTCGAACGGGTGCGCTCGCGCGTCTTACCGGTCACTCCCGAGCTCGTCGGCGTCGCCTTGCGCGCGGTCGACACGCTCAAGGCGTTGGTCGCGACCGCCCGCGATGGCGGTGATCCTCCGCCGCAAGTCTTCGAGGTGAGCATGGCGCTTGCGGCGTTTTTGGACGCGCCGGCCGACGCCACGAAGACCGACGATGGCTTCGAGATCTTCGCTGCCCCTGCGCCACCCGAACCGGAGAAGGTCGCTGTAGCGGACGTTTCGGTCGATGTCTCGACCTTGCGCGTATCTTCCGCCAAGCTCGACCAGCTCGTCGACTTGGTCGGCGAGCTCGTGATCGCCCAGTCGATGCTCAACGAGGTCCTGCGGCGCGAAGGGGTCGGCGCCTCGCATCAGGTGCGCGAGGCTGCCGGTCATGTCGAGCGCAGCATGCGTGAGCTGCAAGAGCACTGCATGGACGTCCGCATGGTCCCGGTGGCCGTGGTGCTGGGGCGCTTTCCACGTTTGGTGCGTGACCTCGCGGCCGCGAGCAACAAGAAGATCGTCCTCGATCTCGACGGCGATCAGACCGAGCTCGACAAGAGCTTGGTGGAGCGTCTCGCGGACCCGCTGACGCACCTGGTGCGCAACGCCATCGACCACGGCATCGAATCACCAGAGGCGCGCCTCGCGGCGGGCAAGAGCGAGACCGGCAAGATTCGCATCTCCGCCAAAGCTCACGGTGGCAACGTCCTCATCGAGGTACGCGATGACGGACGGGGTATCGATCACGAGAAAGTGCGCCAGCGAGCCATCGAGCGCGGCATGCTCACTGCACAGGACAAGCCGAGCCGTGCCGATCTCGAGGCCCTGATCTTCGCGCCGGGCTTCTCCACCGCTGACACCGTGAGCACGATCTCGGGTCGCGGGGTGGGCATGGACGTGGTGAAGCGCACCGTCGAGTCGCTGGGTGGTAGTGTCGCCGTGAGCAGCGAGAGCGGTGTCGGTACGACCACGCGCATCCGGCTGCCCCTGACGCTGGCCATGCTCTCGGGAATGTCGCTCTCGGTCGGGGCGCAAACCTACGTGCTGCCCGTGTTATCGATCGTCGAATCGCTGCGACCACGACGCGAGGACGTGAAGTCGGTGCTGGGCCGCGGAGAGGTGTTGATGCTGCGCGGAGACGTGCTGCCAATCTTGCGCCTGCACCAGCTGTTCGCGCAGCCGCCGCGTGCCAACGACCCCTGTGAAGCCATCCTCGTCATCATCGAGAACGAAGGACGGCGCATCGCCCTGCAGGTCGACGACCTTCTCGGTGAGCATCAGGTCGTCGTGAAGAGTCTCGACACCAACTTCCAGCGCGTCGACGGCATCATGGGCGCCACCGTGATGGGCGATGGTCGGGTCGCGCTGATCCTCGATGCACCGAGCTTGGTGCGTGGACGGGCGGAAGCATGAGCACGGTATCGCCAGGCGGCGCATCGCCTTTTCAAGTGTTGTCGTTCGTCGTCGGCCAAGAGGAGTACGCCATCGAGATCCTGCGGGTGCAGGAGATCAAATGTTACACCTCGATCACGCCGATCCCGAATGCCGCGCCCCACGTCAAAGGCGTCATGAACCTACGCGGGGCAGTGGTGCCGGTCGTCGATCTCCGCGTCCGCTTCGGCCTGTCCGCCGCGGCGTGCACACCGCTCACCGTCATCATCCTCGTCGCGTTGAAGAGCAAGACGGTCGGCTTCATCGTCGACGCGGTCTCCGACGTTCTGCAGATCGCGCCGGAAGCGATCACCCCGCCTCCCGAGACCGGAGTAGTGCCGGAGCAAGCCTTCTTGTCCGCAATCGCGCGCGTCGAGGACCGGCTCTTCGGCCTCGTCGACGTCGACGTCGTCGGAAACATGGCGTGAGCGACGTCGTACCAGAACGTGTGCTCAGCGCGACGGCGTTCTACGCGCTTCGGGACCTCGTAGCCGCCGAGACCGGCATCATGCTCAATGACGGCAAGAAGAACTTCATGGCGGCGCGTCTGCAGCGACGCCTGCGTTGGCTCAAGCTGCGTAGCTACGACGAATACTTCGCTCATGTGGACGCGCATCAGGAAGAGCTCGAGCACCTGATCAACGCGATCACGACCAACAAGACGTCGTTCTTTCGCGAGCCGCATCATTTCGAGCTGCTCACGCGCGAGCTCGTGCCGGCAGTGGTGCGCCGTGCCGAAGCCACCGGTCGCCGCCGCGTCCGCATCTGGAGCGCCGGTTGCTCGAGTGGCGAAGAGCCTTACTCGATCGCCATGACGCTGCACGCGGCGCTGCCTCACCCCGAAACTTGGGACGTGCGTATCCTCGCGTCCGACATCGACACCGAGGTCTTGGCACGCGCCACCGCGGGCGTCTACTCCGCTGAAACGGTCGCCCAAGTCCCGAGACACCTACGGGAGCACTACTTCGAAGATCTCGGTGACGGGCAGGCGCGGGTCATTCAAGCGCTACGGCAGATGGTCGTCAGCCGGAGAATCAACCTCAATCAGCCGAGCTGGCCGGTGCGGACGCGGTTCGACGCCATCTTCTGTCGCAACGTCGTCATCTATTTCGATCAACGGGCGCAGCGTGCGCTCTTCCAGCGTTTCGCGACGCTCCTCGAGCCCGGTGCGCCGCTGGTGCTCGGCCATTCGGAGACCTTGCACTGGCTTCCCGATCTCTTCCGCCACGGCACCGGCACCACGTATTACGTGCGACAGCCCGACGATCCGGCGCCACGTCCGCGGCAGCGTCCTTGGACGAAGACCGCCGAGGCCATGCACACGGCGCGGCGGATCACCGTCGGTCAGGTCTTCGCCACCAGGCGACCAACCGCCATCCGTACGCTCTTGGGGTCGTGCATCGCCGCTTGTCTCTACGACCCCGTGGCGAAGGTCGGCGGCATGAACCACTTCTTGTTGCCGGCCGGGCGCGATGACGAGCCCACGTCGGCGCGCTTCGGTGTGCACGCCATGGAGCTGCTCATCAACGCCATCATGCGCCAGGGCGGACAGCGTGAGCGCTTGCAGGCAAAGATTTTCGGGGGTGCGCACGTCCTCGAGACCATGAGCTCGAGCGTCCCGGCCAAGAACATCGCGTTCATTCGCGAGTTCCTGACCACGGAGAACATCCCGCTCAAGGCGCACCTTCTGGGTGGGGAGACGCCCCTCGACGTTTGCATGTTCACGGAGAACGGCCAGGTGCTGGCGCGAAGGGTCGACAACCGCGCTGCCCGGACCATCGCCGCCGAAGAGTCGCGCTTTGCCGAGAAGCAGCTTTCGGACGCGCCGGTGGCTGCGGAAAGCGGAATTGTCTTGTTCTGACGCGCTGCGGAGCAACTTCGGGTCGTGGCGGCCGATAACTCTCCTAGACCGCCAAGACGCTAAGTCCGAGGTGTATCCGTGCGTAGCGCTGTTGTTCTTTCGTTCATCACCGTTTTTGCCCCTTTGGCCGTTGCCCAGGCAGCGCCAGCCCCCCGTATCGCCATCTCGGGCATAGCCGCCTCGGAAGAGCTCGCACCGACCCGCGACGCCATCGCCTCCGAGGTCCGCAGTAGCTTCGAGACCAGCGGCTTGTTCCGTCTGCTCCGCTCCGATGTCGTTCGCGCCATGCAGAACGTGAGCCCGAGCGCTGCGTGTCCGCAACAGCGGTGCGCCGCCCGTCTCGGCCGCCTCTTGCAAGTCGATTTCGTGGTCATCGGCGAAGTCGCCAAGCGCGGCGAGCTGGTCGCGGTGGCCCTTCGTATGGTGGATGTCCGAGACGGCAGTATCAGTCACCGCCTCGCTTTCGACGTCTCGACGAAGCGCGACGAGCTGGCTCGCGATGTCGATGCCGGCGTTCGCTCGATGCTCGGCCTCGGCGTGAGGAAGCCGCAAAGCGCGAGCTCCATGAGCGACGATGTCGAGCTTGCCACCATGGTCCGCGAGCTCCGCAGTGTCATCACGCACGAGGAGAACGCCGCCAAGCCCACCGCGGTCATCGCGCACGACTATGTCGAGAGCGACGCCTGGGCCATCGAGGTTTGGCGTGCCCGGCACGCGGCCTTGAACTAAGTCGCAGCTAACCCTCGCCGGTCTCTTGCTCGGCGTGACCTGCGCGGCGATGGTAGCCTCGCAATGCGCGTCGTCCTGTTCGTTCACTCGTTGTTGTCCGATTGGAGCAACGACGGCGCACACTTCCTGCGCGGCGTGGTGACCGAGCTCGCGGCTCGCGGTCATCGGGTGGTCTGTTACGAGCCCAGGACCGGTCGCAGTGTCGAGGGGCTCTTGAAAGCGGCTGGGCCGCACCCGATCGAAGCGGTGCTGCGCCTCTACCCAGCGCTCGACATCATCCGCTACGTGCCCGAGACCCTCGATGTCGGCGTGGCCCTGAAGGACGCCGACCTGGTGCTCGTGCACCAGTGGAACGAGCCCGACCTGGTCGCGCGCATTGGTCAGAAGCGCAAGACCAGCTACTTCATGCGCCTGTTCTTCCACGACACGCATCATCGGGCGCTGAACGATCCGTCTGCCATGCGTGAGTTCGATCTCTCGGAGTACGACGGTGTCCTGGCGACGGGCGAGACCTTACGCGTCGCCCATGCGAAGCACCGCTGGGCGAAGGCCGCGTGGACCTGGCACGAGGCCGCCGATATCCGCATCTTCAAGCCGCTGCTCTCGCGCACCAAGACCGGTGAGATGATGAAGCGCGACCTCGTCTACGTCGGCCACTGGAGCGACGAGCCCAATCGAGAGGCGGGTATTCGCGAGTTGGTTCTCGAGCCCGTCAAGCAGCTCGGCCTCGATGCCGACATTTGTGGCACCGGTTACTCGGCCAAGGTCGCCGACGAGCTGAATGCGGCGGGTGTTCGTTATCGCGGATGGGTGCCGGGTTATGCCTTGCCCGAGTCCTACGCTCAACACTACGCGACCGTGCATGTCCCGCCCTCGAAGGCGATTCCAGGTGTTCCCAAGGGTCGCCTCTTCGAGGCGCTCGCCTGCGGCATCCCGGTCATCAGTGGACCGTGGGATGACCACGAAGGCCTTTTCACGGCGGGGAAAGACTACCTGGTCGCCGAAGACACGCCTGCGATGGTGCGACATCTTCGTGACTTGCTTTCCGACACCGAAATGGCCGAAGCGTTGGCGAATCGGGGGATGGCGACTGTGCTCGCGCGGCATACGTGCGCGCATCGGGTCGATCAGCTCCTGGCCATTCACGAATCTCTGCAGGGCTAGTGATGCGTTGTTTGTTGGTCTTGGTGGCGCTCGCGGCCTGCGTGCCGTCGCGTGAGTACGGGCAGGTCGAGCGCTACGGCATGCTGCAGCTGCGCGTGCCACGGCGCACGGGGGCCGAGCCGGCGGTAGCAGAGGTCTGGACCCCGAGCGGCGCGTCGGTGCGCGTCGAGAGCTACGATGAAGGTGACGACACCTACGTACGCCTCGCCCCGCGCGAGCTCGGCAGTTACACCTTCGTGGTCCGCCGTGGTGACTCCGATGTATTGCGCGGTGGCTTCACCGCAGCGCCCTCGTCGCGTCCCGGGCCGGTGCGGCGCGATCCGAAGGAGCCGCGTCGCTTGGTGCGTGAGGACGGGACGACGTTCTTCATGCTCGGCGAGAATCGTATCAACGTCTACGACCCGAGCTGGAACGTCGAGGCGCTCGGCGGTCCCGAATACGTGGCACGCATGGCGAGCTACGGCATGACGACGCTGCGCGTGTTCATCTTCTCGGACGTCGAGTGCGAGGAGTGCGAAGGTGGGGTGCAGCTCGGCGCTCTCGAAACCCAGCTCGGCCACTTCGACAGCGCGACGGCGCACCGCTTCGACGCCATCATGAAAGCCGCCGAGGAGAACGACATCCAGGTGATCATCACGCTCTTCGCCGTCGGCTTCACCAAAGGCGAGACGTGGAAGAGCTGGCACGACAATCCCTACAGCAAGGAACGCGGTGGGCCCGCCGCCGAGCCGGAGGACTTTTTCACCGACAAGACCGCGAGGACCCGCGCCGCCGAGCGCTTGCGTTACGTGCTGGCGCGCTGGGGCTACTCGGCGCAGCTCCTGGCCATCGACTTGTTGAACGAGCCGGAGTGGGACGGGCCCATCCCCGAGGGCGACTGGATGCCTTGGGCGCGCGACCTCGCGCGCTTCGCCAAGACCCACGACGGGCGTGAGCCGATGATCACGGTCGGGCCGATTGGCCTCTCGTCGAACATTGGCGGCGCCGACGAACGCGCGTGGTACCAGGCGCGCGAGAACGACATCGTCCAGTGGCACCTGTACGGTGAGCGGTTCTACGAGCCGGGGAAGCTCGCGGTCGAGATGACGCGGCGGGTTCGTGAGGTCTGGGAGTACGACCGCCCCGTCCTCTGCGGCGAGTTCGGTTATGGCGGCGAAGACCACGCGACCCACGAGCACACCCACGTCGGTCTCTGGAGCGCCATCTTCTCGGGTGCGGGTGTGCTTTCCCACACCGCGCCGGTCTTCAACATCGACTCCGACCAGCCCATGACCCGGAGTCGCGCGTTGCACTTCAAGGCGCTCCGCGACTTCCTCGATGCTCTCCCCAAAGGTTGGGCGGCGCCGCGCTTCGACGCCGAGGTGACGGGCAATGCTCAGGCATGGCAGCTGGCCACCGGCGACGGTGGCAGCGGCGCAGTCTGGTTGCTCGCCGGTGGCGATACTTCCCGTGGCGTCGCGGTCCGCTTACCGCAGATCAACGGCGGACGGTATCGCGTCACCTGGGTGGACGACGTTTCAGGGGCACGACTGGTCGACACCGAGGTCGCCGCGGATCTCGACGGCCTGCGCATCGTGAGCCCCGCGTTTACGCGCCACGTCGCCGCACGCTACGTCCGCTTGTAGATCACGGCGTCTTGCGGTCGATGCCGATGAGCGTCGTGGCCGAGCCCTCGCGGTGCAGATGGAAGGCGACGGGCGGCGTCGGCTCCTCGGCGCCGGGCCGGGTGATGCGTGCTTCGACCCGTGAGGTTCCGGCCTCGAGAGCCGTGCACACCTTGCCGTTCGTTTCGGCGGACACGGCGACCCAGGGGCCGTCGTCGAAGCGCGTTTCGTAGCGTTGCGCCGAGGTCGGTAGTCGCCCCGCGGTGACCATCGCGTCTTCGAAGCACAGGCGCGACGCGTCGAGCACGGGGTTTTCGAACGAGGCCATCGGCGTCATGTAGCGATCGACGATGCGGTTGCGCCGCTCCTTGAGAACCATGCGCAAGCGGTCACGATACTCCTGCCGTGACAGCTGCGCGGCTTCGATCAGGGCATCGAGATGCGCATCGGTGAAACGCGAGATGATGTGCGCTGCCCAATAGGCGTCGGCGTCGTCCATGCGCATGAAGGCGATGTTCTGGTAGCCGCCTTTCCAATCGTCGGGCGTGAAGTGCTCGTAGTCGTAGTAGCCCCAGAGCTCGGCGTTCGGATCCTTCTGCAGCTCTTCCCACGGGCGCTTGCGGAAGCCGAAGGTGAAGAGATCAGAAAACACGTCGCCGAAATCGAAGTAGTATGAATGACCGAAGCGCCGCGACATATCGTCCGAGGCCCACATGCTGCCGAGCGTGTCGCCGAAGTCGATGGTCCAGTGCTCGACCCAACCGCGCTCGCCGTCGCCGGCCTTCATGAACGTCGAGAGTGTGTTCTGCTCGCGGGCGTCGAAGTGCTGCGTCCAAGCCGCCATCAGGCGCGCGCCGCGTAGCTCGCGTCGGTCCTCGTGATCGAATGCGTCGTTGGGGTCGTCGCCGCGCTTCCCTTGATAGGTCCACGGGCCGATGGGCTTGCCGGTGACGAACATCGAGGCAGAGCCGCGGAGCTTGCCGTCGGGCATGCGCACCGCGCTTTGCATGGCGCGGTCGAGGTCTTCCTGAGTGAGCGGGATCTTGTTGTTGAAGCGATCGGTCTTGGTGGCGTCGGGCGCGAGCTGCACCATGCTGGCCTCGAAGCTGACCACGAAGTTGCAAGGCACGCTGGCGCCGAAAGCCCAGTAGAGCTTCGAGCCGATGACGTCGCCGGTCGTGGCGCGCTCGGGCTGCTTGGTGCTGTCGAACTTCAGGAGGTACTTCTTGTGGGTGTTGGCGTCTTCGATGACGAAGCCCGGATTGGCGCCGTCGACCTTGCCGCTCTTCGCAATCCACGGGCCGGCCGTGAGGTAGTCGTCTTCGGCGCAGGGCCCGCGCACCAGACGCTCGGGCGAGATGCGGGTGCGGCCGATCCGGTTGGTGTGCCAGCTCGAGCTCGGCACTTCACCCATGGCGTTGACGTTCACCGCTGGTCCACCGACGTCGACCAGCAAGGCTCGATGGATGGGGAGGAACACCATCTGATCGGCGCCGTCCCAATAGAGCGACGACCAATACTCCTCGGGCTCCTCGATGGGATGACGATCGTCATCTTGGGTGACGAGCGGCACGGGCTTGAAGCCCTTGGGGTGGCTCGCACAGGCGGTGGCGGTGAGGAGGCAGATGATGGCGATGCGCTTCACGTCAGAACCCCACGTTCGTGCCGGCGAAGAATCGGAACTCGTCAGGCTGCGCCGACCAGGGCTTCGTGCCAACGGCGACGAGGAACTGGAACGACGCGTCCCGCGACGTGTTGGTTCGCATCGCGAGACCGTAGCTGCCGCGCATGCTTTGCACGTCGAAGTTCGTGAGATGTCGGTCCCAGACGTTGCCCATCTCGTAGAAGAGGTTCGCGTCGAGGAATGACCAGATGGGCCAGCGATAGTCGACGGTCGCCACGGTCGCGGCATCCCCTTGGAAGCGCGCGCGCAAGAAGCCGCGCATGACCTCGGGACCGCCGAGGTTCACCAGCTCCATGAACGGGGCGTCGTGCCCCTTGGCCCGTTCGAGCAGCTCGACGTAGAGGCGGGCGCCGAAGACGCGGCGGCGGTGTCCGGTGACGTCGATGAAGCCCGCGAGCTCTCCGCCATAGCGGAAGAAGCGGACTTGGTCGGCGCGGGCCCCGAGCCCCTCGCCATAGCGGCCGAAGATGTCGAGGCGCACGCCCGTCGAACCGGGCTGGCCTGGGGCGCGGCTGTCGACGGAGAGCAACGCCTTGATGCGCATCAAGGCATAGCCGCTCGTGAAGTAGGCGGCGTCACCGTTCTTGCCCAGCGTGAAGCGGTCGTCGGCCGTGCCCTCGAGGCTGTCGTCGCCGCAGATGTCGGGGCGGCGGCTGGTGCAAGCGAAGTTGTTGTCGGAGAGCTCGACGGCAAGACGACCACCGAGGTGACTCAAAGCCTGCAATGCGAAGTCGTTGGTCGCGAAGTCGCCAGACGAGACGCCTCCCGAGGTGGCACTGGCGCTCGCGGCTTTGCCGGAGCCTACCGCTAGCTCGAGCTCGATGAAGGGCTTGCGGCGTTCGAAGCGCGTGCGGTCTTGCTCGCTGCGCGTGGTGTCGGTGCCGATGCCGTAGAAGACCAGGTCGTTGCGGCGCTGGTAGGCCGCGAGCACGTTGAGCTCGGTCGACGGCGCCAAGGTGAAGCGGTTCAAGAAGCTGCTGATGATGTTACGCTGGAAGTCGGTGACGACGCTGGCCCGCATCACGTGCCAGTCGACGAAGAGCCGGTCCGCGAAGGCGGATATGCCGAAGCCCGGCTGCATGCCGTTGGCGATGGTGATGGTCGGGAAGAAGCCGATGGTGTGGTCGCGGAAGGTGAGTGCTTCGCGCAGATTGGTCGCGATATTGTAGCGATCGATGCCACGGGTCACGAAGCCGATGGGCTGGCGAAGGCCGACCTCGGTGACCAAGAACAAGGGAAAGAGCACCACGCGCGCCGGCCAGACCAGCGGCGACGGTGACCACTCGGGCTCTCGGCCGTCGTATTCGGGGACGTCGCGGCGCTCCTCGATGGCGCCCGGACTGGCCTCGCGGGGCGGCGACAAGATGCTTTCGTCGTCGATCGCCGAGGTCGCCGGGGCGGACTCCGCTGTCGCGGACGGTGCGGCGCTCGGCTCCGTGGTCGGGGTTTCGGGCTCGGCCTGCGTGACGGCAAGGGCGAGCAAGAGCAGCGTGGAGGTGATCAGGCTGGGTCCCTACTTGCTTTCAGACGTTTCGCCCTCGGAGGGCTCACGGCGCTTCGTTGTCTTCTTGAGCGCCGTCAGATTCATGACGATGGACTCGCGTGAACGCAGCAGGTCTTCGACGACTTGTCGCTGATCGCGACTCACCTGACCGCGCGGCTTCTTCTTGGCCTCCTCGTCGATGGCGACGAGCGCCAGGACTGGCTCGCGCAGGTCGTCCGGGAGGACGCTGTCGAGATACTCGAGCGATAGCCCGTGCAACGAGGGGTCGTCGGTGTGGATGCCTTGGAACGCGATGCGCACGTGCTGAGCGTCGAGCACCAGGGAGAGGAGGGTGAAGACGTGCTCGAGGCCGCGGTCGAGACGTTCTTCGAGGACCTCACCGAGCAGCGGTGCGTCGGTGTCCGGCAGGCGGTCGACGATGGTGCGACTCGCGACCAGACGTGCGTCGCTCGCGACGGCGGTGCGAATCGCGTCGTAGATGCGCTCCTTGTTGACCTCGATCTCCGGGTTCTTCGTATGAATGCGGGCCAAGGCATTCGCGGCGCGATAGCGGATCTCGAAGCGCTTGTCCGCAAGGGCTCGCGTCAGTCCGTCGAAGGCGCGCTGTGAGGTCGCCGCCGCGAGGATACGTGGCACGCGGCGCCGCACCGTGAACTCTTCGTCTTCGTCGAGCAACGCGTCGACCAGGGTGCCGACGTAACGGTTGCATACCGCACGCAGCGTGTGGACCACCTGCGGCGCCACCGCGTCCCAGGCGAGCAGGGGCACCGCTGTCTGCACCGGCGGACGATCGACGGATCCGAACGACTTCAGGGCACGCTTCACCCGCGCTGGGTCGCGCGAGCGCAGATCCGCCGTGAGCGAAACGAGATTGTCCGAGGTCGCATTGTGCTCGGAGCCCAAAGGCGCGCCGGGGGCCATCGACGACGGCACAGGAGCGATCGATTGCAGCGACTGCATCGACATGTTGATGGCGCTCTTCGAAGAGGCGAGCGCCGCGGCGTTGGTGAGGGAGTCTTTGCCGTAGCCCGCGAAGCTCAAGGGTGAGCCGCTCAACGGATCGACCGCATCGAGGTCGTAGGCGCGGTCGACGAGACCTTTCTCGATGGCTTGCACGTAGCCAGCGCGCAAGCGGCTGGTGATGATGATCGCGACGACGTACAGGACGATGGTGACGCCGACGAGCAGCATCGCCACGTTCACATTCACGGCCGCCGAAACAGCGAGGAGCCCGGAGATGATGCCGCCGCCGAGCGCGTCGCCGGTGCGGTCGACGACGACGTCGTTCACCGACTTCGCGGGCCGCTTCTCGCGTGGGGGGATCGGTGTGTAGTGCTGCTCGTAGCCCGCGCGGAAAAGCGAGCTGTGCAGCGCGAGCTCGCCGCCGCGCAACACCGTCGCCGTCCAGATGCCCGGGAAAATGAAGTTCAGGACCGCGCCGATCCCCGAGATGACCGGCAGCGTGCCCATGGTCACGGCGATGCCGAAACGGTGGAGCATGCGCGACCCGAGGACGGCTTGCAGTAGGAAGGTCGCGAGCGACGACGCCGTGTAGAAGATGGCGAAGAAGCGCTGGCGCTCGGCCTTCTCGACGTACTCGGCGACCACCGCCGCCTTGAAGACGTAGTCGAGCACGCCTGCCGCGGTGGTGGTGAGGAGCACCATCGCCGCGAGGTTACGCAGGTACTTCACGCGCAAGACGATGCCGAGACCGGAGAGCATCGACTCGCTCTTGGCGTCGTCGCGGTGGGCGTCGCCCGGACGCACCGCTTCTTCGGTGGGTGTCTTGTCGCGCTGCGGTGCCGGAGCGCCGATGGCACGCTTGTGGTGTCGGGTGATGATCCAGGTGAGGATGGCGCAGGCGATGTGGAAGCAGGCGAGCACTGGAATGACGGAAGCAGCGTCGAGCACGCCCGACAGACGCTCGGCGATGACGCCGCCGATGAGACCACCCAGGGTCGCACCGCCGGCGATGCGGCTGACGTACATCTTGGCGGTGTGGGCATCGAAGCGCTCGTTGATGAGCGACCAGAAACCCGAGATGAGGACCGCACCGAGCGCCGCGAAATGCAGGTAGAGAGCAATGGCGGTGATCTTCGGTGCGCTGTAGCGGACGGTCCACTCGGCCATGAGCAGGCCGGCCGAAATCACGAAGCCGATGGGGATGACGCGCGCCGGGGACAGCACGCGAATGACTCGGCCGGCGGGGATGGCGAAAGCGACCGATGCAATGGCGGCGCAGATGACGATGGTCGGGAGCACCGTGACGTCGAAGCTCTCGAAGAACAGGGTGTCGCGGATGACCTTGCTCGCGGTCTGGAACGCGATCATCACCAGGGCGCAGAAGGCAGCAAGCATCGCCGCCGCGCGATTGTTCTCCGAACGCGATGCGGAGGTTTCCGCGCTAGAGCTCATCGCCGCTCACTGCTCACTGCAGCGGCTGCGGCGACGGCTGCGTGGACGGCGCGGTCACGAACGGCGCTATCGGCGCCGGTCGCCGAAATCGCTGGCACCTCGGGAACGTGCGCTTCCCACCACCTGCGGGCGCGGGCGAAGTTCCACGGAGCGTCCACTTTGACGGACAAAAGCTCGTGAATCAGCTCGTCCATGGTCTGGGGACGGTCATCGGGATCTTTGGCGAGGGTGCGCAAGATGGCTTCCTCGAGGCCGTCGGGGAGCTCGACCTCGACGTGATCGCGAAGGGACGGCGGCTTGGCGTTGACGTGCCGCACCAGCACTTCCATCACGGTGTCGCCCTCGAACAGGTTCTTGCCGGTGAGCAGCCAGAAGGCGACGCAGCCCAGCGAGTAGATGTCGGCGCGCGCGTCGATGTTGATCTTTCCTAGGGCGATCTCGGGCGCCATGTAAGCGGGCGTGCCGGTGATCGTGCCGTCGGTCGTGACCGTTTGGGCGGTCAGCTCGCGGGTGCGGTCCTTGACCAACCCGAAATCGAGGACCTTCACGAAGTCGTAGCGCATGCCGTAGCGGCAGACGAAGATGTTCGCGGGCTTGACGTCGCGGTGCACGAGGCCCGCCTGATGCGCTTCGGCGAGAGACTCGGCGGCTTGAACGAGCAGATAGATGACGCGCGCCGGATCGACCTGGCCGTAGCGCTCGACCATCTGCTCCATGGTGAAGCCGTTGAGCAACTCCATCACGTAGTAGAAGTCACCGGAGTCGGCGATACCGAAGTCGAAGAGCTGCACCGTGTGCGGCGACGACAGACGCGCGATGGCTTGAGCTTCGCGAGCAAAGCGCACACGCGCCGTCTCGACATCGGCATTCGAGCCGCTGCCAGCGCCCATGGCTTGCGCTTTGATCAATTTCACGGCCGCTGGGCGCGCCAGCAGACGGTGCTTGGCGCTCCAGACTTCGCCCATGCCGCCTTTGCCGAGGAGCCTTTCGAGGTTGTAGCTGCCCATGTTGGCGGAGCCGCGCAGTGTCGACACGAGGGTGTAGAGATTGCGTACCGAGACGCCCATGAGAATGAGGGCGAGGGTGCCGGTGACGATGGCCAGTGTGTGCGTCCAGTTGAGGACGAGGCCGTGCAGGTTGAGCGTCACGAGCGCGAGAACCAGCGACGAGACCCAGAGACACAGTCCCGCGATGGCGAGCCGACCGATCCGCTGACCGCGTCGGACCATCATCTCGGGGCGCACTTCGTCGCGCACCTCGGCGTTCACGGCGTGCGTGACCGTGCCGTGCGTCGGAATGAAGTGCACTTCGCGGGGATTTTGGGTCATCCGAAGCCCTAAGGCCTAACCTAAGAACGGACCCCGCGTCACGGCAATATACGAGGCGCATAGATCCCATGGATCACCAACCGCACTGGTCTCCGCGGTTGGCTTCGTCGAGATAGGTACGAAGCGGAGCAAAGTACTCCGTGAGCGCCGATGCATCCATGGTGCGCTCGCCCGCAATCGCCTCCAATGCCTCGGGCCAGGGTTTCGAAGCGCCCATCTCGAGCATCTTTGCCAGCTTCTCGCCCGCGGCCGGGTTCCCGGCGATGGAGCACGTATGCAGCGGTCCTTCGTGGCCGGCGGCCCGGCACAGCGCGCGGTGAAACTGGAACTGGAGGATGTGCGCGAAGAAGTAGCGGGCATACGGGGTATTCGCAGGCACGTGATACTTGGCGCCGGGATCGAAGAACTCCTCGCCGCGGGCCGACGCGGGGGCGATGCCCTGATACTGGGTGCGCAGCTTCCACCAGGCGGCGTTGTAGCCGTCGGGTTTCACCAGACCCGAGAACACCTGCCAGCGCCACTGGTCGATGACCTTGCCGAACGGCAGGAAGGCGACGCGCTGCAAGGCGCGCTTCATCAGCGTGTCGATCTCCGCCTTATCGTTGCTTGGTGTCTGCTCGAGCAGACCGAGGCTCTTGAGGTAGGCGGGGGTCATCGACAACACCAGGGTGTCGCCGATGCCTTCGTGGAAGCCTTCGTGCGCGCCCTGCTGGAAGAGCGGCGGGAGCTTTCCGTATTTCAAATAGTAGTAGATGTGGCCGAGCTCGTGATGGATGGTCACGAGGTCTTCCTCGGTCGGCTCGGTGCACATCTTGATGCGCACGTCGCCCGAGAGGCCAATGTCCCAGGCGCTCGCGTGACAGACGACCTCGCGGCCCTTCGGTTGCTCGATGACCGAGCGCTTCCAGAAGGTCTCGGGGAGCGGCGGGAAGCCCAAGCCGGTGAAGAAGCTCTCGCCGGTGCGCATCATCTTCTCGGCGGTCCACTTCTTGGCCTCGATGCTCCTGGTGACGTCGAGCTTCGCCTGGCCGGGGTAGGGCTCGACCAGCGGATAGATATTGCTCCAGTCCTGGGCCCACATGTTGCCGAGGACATGCGCCGGAATCGGTCCGTGTTTCGGGATGCGCTGCTCGCCGTAATGCCCCTGGAGCTTTCGGCGGACATAACAGTGGAGTGAGTCGTAGAAGGGCTTCACCTGCGACCAGAGGCGCTCGCTCTCGGCCTCGAGCTGGGCCGGCGTCATGTCGAACTTGGCGCGCCAGAGCTCACCGAGATCCTTGAAGCCGATCGACTCGGCGCCTTTGTTCCCGAGAGTGACGAAGCGCGAATACTTGTCGCGCATCGGCTTTGCGACGTCGTGCCAGCCTTGCCAGACATCGAGCAGCTCGTCGTAGTTACGGCTGGACGCGAGGACCTTCGAGAGCTCTCCCAAGGTGCGGCACTTCTCGCCCTTCGGCGTGTCGCGGCAGTATTTGCCGGTGCCGTACATGCTGTTCATGTCGGTCGCGAGCGTCGCGAGCTCGCGGCGCTCCTCGGGTGAGGCGGGCGAGGGCAGCACCGTGTTGATGCGCAGCAGGTGGAGCTTGCGCGCTGCTTCCGCTGGCAGCTGCAGATCTTTGTAGCGGGCCGCTTGCTGCACGAGGTCGGTGGTGAGCGCCATGTCGCGCTCCGAGGCGCGGGTCGCTAGCCAGTCGGTGTCGTCGGTGATGAACGTCTGGTTCACCCACTGCGCGTGGTCGCTCTCGTTGAGCTGCTCGTGCCAACGCTTTTCGGCGTCATCGACGAAGCGAACGGCGCTGTCGGGGCTCGCGGCCGGCTCGCCGGTCGAGCGCGTGTCGGCCTTGGGCGGCGACGGAGGCGGAGTCGGCGTCTTGTCGGTCGGGTTGCCGCGATTGCACGCGACAGTCAGGGCGCACAGTAGAAGGGCACGCTTCATGGGCGCGCTTCATATGCTCTACGCTGGTGCGATGTACACATCCGCAATAGCGGTCGGGGCGCTGTTTATGCCGCGTGCCATCGTGATGCGCCCGAGCGCTTCGGTCGCGGCGCGTTGATGTTCGCGGAAGCGCGGAAAAGCCGAGCCCGTGGCGGCATGGGCGAGCGACGCCATCATCTCGTCGTCGACGATTTGGGGGTGGCGGCCAACGGTTCGGTAGAGCGCCAAGACCTCGGGGTCCGAGCTGCGCGGAGAGCCGTAGGCGTAAACGAAGGCGCCCTTGAGGATGGCGATATCGTTGGCGTCGAGCGTGGGCTTGTTGCCGAGCGCCTCGAGGTGCGCGGCGCGTTTCTGGCAGTCGCCGACGCAGTTCGCCGGAAAGCGGGCTTCGTAAGCCTCGAAGTCGCGTTCACCCTGGGCGCGCAGGTGCGCGGCGTAGGTTTTCGGGGCGATGGCCCAGGCGGCACTGCTGAGAAGAGAGCTAAACGAGAAGTCACGCATGGACGGGTCCCAAGTTGTCGATACCGCAGTATCGTTCGCTAGGAACGATCGTTGCTCAAATCGTCAGACTCTATGGGTACTCAATAGTCGGTTCCTGTAGCCAAGGCGCGCGCCCGCGTGCTACCGCCTCGCGCACACTTCTCAATAGTGTTGGAGTTTCACGTGGCCGCTCACCAGCTGGAACACGAAGCACAACCCCATGGCGATGGTCCCGAGGGCTTCAAACCCTTCATCGCGCCGGAAGAAAACGTCACCGAGCTGACGGTCCGGGCGCTGATCATCGGCTCGCTCCTGGGCGTCATTTTCGCGGCCTCGTCGGTGTACCTGGGCCTCAAAGTCGGCCTCACGGTTTCCGCGTCGATTCCGGTCGCGGTCTTGTCGATCACGCTGTTCCGGTGGCTCGGCAAGGCAATCGGTATGAAGCCCGCCACCATCCTCGAGAACAACATCGTGCAGACCGCGGGGTCCGCCGGTGAGTCGCTCGCCGCGGGTGTCGCCTTCACGCTGCCGTCGCTGCTCATCATGGGCGGTGACCTCGAAGCGTCGCGCATCATGTTGGTCGCGATGCTCGGCGGCCTCATCGGCGTGCTGATGATGATCCCGCTGCGTCACGGCCTCATCGTCAAAGAACACGGCAAGCTCACCTATCCCGAGGGCACCGCTTGTGCGGACGTGCTCATCGTCGGTGAGCAGGGCGGCACGCAGGCGAAGATGGTCTTCGTCGGCTTCGGCGTCGGCCTGGTCTATTCGGTCCTCAATCTCATCAATAAGCTCTGGGCAGACGTCTCGGCGTTCAGCGTTACCTTCTGGGGTCGTCTGAAGGGCGGCTCGCTCGCCTTCGAGGTCTCGCCGCCGATGCTGGGCGTCGGTTACATCATCGGACCGCGTGTCGCCTCGAACATGATGGCGGGTGGCGTGCTCGCCTTCCTGGTGCTGGTGCCGCTCATCCACTTGTTCGGCGACGGCATGACCGCGCCGCTCTATCCCGAGGCGACCCGGCTCATCAGCTCGATGACACCGGGCCAGATCCGCAACACGTACATCCTCTACATCGGTGCCGGCGCGGTCGCGACCAGCGGCTTCATCGCCCTGGCGCGCTCACTGCCGACGATCGTTGGCGCCTTCAAGGGCGGAATCGCGAGCATGAGAGCCGGTCGCGGTGGCGCTCCCGCGGTCGCTGCGCCAAAGCGGACGGAACGCGATCTGCCCATCATCTTGGTGATCGGTGGCTCGGCGGTGCTCATCCTCGCCATCTGGCTGGCGCCGGTGCTCGAGATCAACCTGGTCTCGGCGGTGCTCATCCTTCTCTTCGGGTTCTTCTTCGTCACCGTCTCGAGCCGCATCACCGGTGAGATCGGTTCGTCGTCGAATCCCATCTCGGGCATGACGGTCGCGACGCTGCTCATTACCTGCGGCCTGTTCGTGCTCATCGGGTGGACCGGCGTCGATTACAAGCCGATGGCGCTGACGACGGCGGCGCTCGTCTGCGTCGCCGCCTCGAACGGCGGCACCATCTCGCAAGACTTGAAGACCGGCTTCCTCATCGGCGCGACGCCCAAGTACCAGCAGATCGCCATCGCGGTCGGCGTGGTCATCAGCGCCGTGGTCATCGGCTTCGTGCTCTTGCTGCTCAATCAGGGTCACACCACGTACAAGCCGGTGAGCATCCCCGGGGTCACCGTCGACGTGAGCCGAGACGCCATGGCGACCGGTCCCGACGGCAAGAGCTACCACGTGCACTACGTGCGCGAAGAGATGGCCGGTGTCGACCGCGGCAAATACCTCGTCGACGCCAACGGCACCTTGCAGTTCCTCGTCGACCCGGGCGTCTGCGGCACCTTCCCTTTCCGTCTCGAAGAGAAGAGCTTCGCCGGCACCGCCCTGACCGTTCCAGCGGACGCCCCCAGCGAGCTCGGCATCGATCACGAGAGCTACCGCGTCGTCGATCTCAAAGAAGGCGTCGGCGCCGTGCCGGCCGGGCGTTACCTCACCAACGAGGCGGGCGAGGTGCACTACGTCGCCGCCGATCTGTGGAAGTTCGACGCTCCGAAGGCGCAGCTCTTCCGTCTCATCATCGACGGCACCCTCGGCGGCAAGCTCCCCTGGGGCCTCGTGCTCATCGGCGTCTTCTTCGCGCTGCTCTGCGAGCTGTTGGGCCTCGGCAATTCGTCGCTCGCCTTCGCGGTCGGTGTCTACCTGCCGATCTCGACCTCGGCCGGCATCTTCGCGGGCGGCATCGTGCGCTGGCTGGTCGACCGCAAGCGCCGTGACATCTCGGCCGCTGAAGCGGAGTTCTCGCCGGGCGTGCTCATGGCCTCGGGCCTCATCGCGGGTGGTGCCATCGCCGGCGTCATCCAGTCGGTGATCACCTTCTACGAGAAGGACGACGCCTTCGACTTCAGCGGTATCTTGGGGAGCCTCGCTCGCAACCACGATTGGTGGCCGATGACGATGTTCGTCCTCATGGCGGCGGCGCTCTACTGGGTGGGCGTGAAGCGCGACCCGGCAGCGAAGTCTTAAGGCGCGCTCGGCGGCGGACAGACGCACTCGGGGTTGGCTTCGACGTCGACCTCGGGCGGTGTCGCGAGCGCCGCGAGCTCGGCGGGTGAGAGGCGGGCAGCGGCTCGCCATTCGCCTGCGCGCTTCTCGTCGTTCTGCTGCCAGACCGAATAGAGGCGGGCGCGTGTCGCCTCGCGCACCTTCGCATCGCCAATCTGGGCGACGTGGCTCATGGCGCTCTCCGGGTCGTCGTAGACCACGCTCTCGCTGAGCTGCTCGTAGGCGGTGTCGCGATTCTTGCCGCGCGGTAGACCGCTCACCCAGGTGGCGGCACGTCGTGGGTCACTCGCGGCCCAGGTCGCGACCACCTGATTGAACGTGCCGCCGTCACCGCGGCCATGCTGCATGGCCCACTCGGCGGCTGCTTGAGGGTCGGTCGAGACCCAGGTGATGGCGAGGTCGCGTTTGGTGGCATCGTCGCCCTGCGCTTCGGCCCAGGCGGCGGCCGCCACCGGATCGGTGTCCGCCCAAGTGGACGCAATCATGCTCGCGGCTTGTTGCTTGGCTTCGCCGCTCGGCAAGCGCTCGACCCAGCGCACCGCGGCTTGTGGATCGAGCTCTGCCCAGGCTCGGGCGATGTCGCTGGTAGCCCGTCGTAGAGAGGGTGCGTCTTCGACCTCGGCGAGCGCGTCGGCGGCGGCCATGGGGTTATTGCGGGCGAGCGAGCCGATGACGCTCGCGACGACCTCGTCTTTCTCACGCCCAGCGGGCAGATCCTGCGCCGACTTCCACGCTGCCTCGGGCTCGCGGTCCGCCCAGAGTGAAATGACGCTCGCCATGTTGCGGCCACGGTTGCGCGGGTCCTCGATGGCTTTGGCGAGCTCGAGGGCGCTCGCCGGGTCGTCGTACTGCAGGCCTCCCACCAGCCCTTCGAGGGCCAGTGAGCGGTCATTGTCGTCGAGGCTCATGGCCCAGCGCTTGGCCGCCTCACGATCTTGTCCAGCCCAGCGGATGCCCAAGGTGCCGATGATGCCGTCACGTTCGCGGCTGTCGTCGATCTTCGCGAGGTAGCTCGCCGCGAGGTCGGGCCGCTCGTTCGCCACGGTCATGAAAGCCGTCTGCAGCAGATCGGCCATGCCCCGGTCGGCGTTGTGTTTCACGGCCCAGTCGAGCGCTGCGTTGGCGTCTTTGTCGACCCAGTGCGACATGACGGCCTCGACGGCTTGGTTGCGCGTCTTTCCCTCGGGCATGGCGAACGCCGCCTTCAAAGCGCCGTCTAGGTCGTTGCGCGCCCATGTCGAGAAGATGTTGCGGGTCTCCGACACCGCGTTCACCGCCGGCAGCGTCGCGACCATTTGCAGGGCGCGCTTCGGGTCGACCTCGGCGGTGGCGTTGAGGACGGCCTCCGCGCACTGGGTGCGGATGGTGCCCTGCGGCAGAGTCTCGACGAACTTGGCCGCGGCCGCGAGATCGGCTTCGACCCAGGCCTGGAAGGTTGCCGACATGCCGATGAGCTGCAGGGTGACGTTCGCGAGCCCAACGCTAAAGCGGACGGCGGCCTCGGGATCGCCCTCCGACCACAGGCCGAGCACCGTCATGAACAGACCTTGGATGGCGCTATCTTGACCGAGGACGGCGATTTTTGGGGCGAGCTCGGGGGCGTCGGCTGCCTCGAGATGGGGCACGATGGCGTTCGCTGCCTCGGCGCGTCTCGACATGCTCTGGATGCGCGTCAGCTCGTTCACCGCCTGCATGACGCGCTCGACGCTCCAGACCTCTGGTTGAGCTTCACTCGGCGTGCCGTCGGCGTTCACCGTTGGCGGCGGCAGCCAGCGGCTGGCCGCGCCGGGATCGCGCACGACCTTGCGCACGGGCCATAAGAAGTGACCGGCGACGAAGCCCACCGCGAGAGCAGCCGCGGCGAGAAGGACGTGCTTCATGGTTCGAAGACCGTACCACGGGAGAGCGTGCTTGACTCCTGTCGCGGCGACGGCCCAGATCCGGACCGCCATGATGAATATTCTCCTACCGCTCGCGTTGTTGGCCGCGCCCGAGGGCCCGGCATTGAACAAGATGTCCGCCCGTTTTGCGCCGGTCGAGCTCAAGGTCGACGTCGCGGCGCTGCCCGCGAGTGAACGCGCCGTCATCGCCAAGCTGGTTCAAGCATCGCGGATCATCGACGCTTTGTTCTTGCGTCAGGTCTGGGCCGGCAACAGCGGCATGCTGCTCGAGCTGATGCGCGACACGTCTTCGGCCGGCAAAGCACGGCTCGAGTATTTCTTGCTCAACAAGGGCCCGTGGTCGCGGCTCGACAACGAGAGTGCGTTCGTCGACGGCGTGGGTGAGAAGCCGCACTCGGCTGCGTTCTATCCAGCGCGCGCTACCAAAGAAGAGATCGAAGCCTGGCACAAAGCGTTGCCCGAGGCGGAGCGCAAGGTGGCGCAGGGTTTCTTCACGACCATTCGTCGCTTGCCGAACGGCAAGCTGACGAGCATCCCGTACAGCGTCGAGTACCAGCCCGAGCTCCAGCAGATCGCGACGCTGCTCACGCAGGCCGCGGATCTGACGACGCAGCCGTCGCTCAAGAACTATCTGACGGCACGAGCCACTGCGCTGCTGTCGAACGACTACTACGCAAGCGATGTTGCGTGGATGGAGCTCGATGCGAGCGTCGAGCCGACCATCGGACCCTACGAGGTGTACGAGGACGGGTGGTTCAACGCCAAAGCGGCCTTCGAGTCCTTCGTCACGGTGCGTGACGACGCCGAAACCGCGAAGCTCGCCAAGCTCTCGGGTGAGCTCCAGGGTCTCGAGAACGAGCTACCGATCGACGCCAAGCACAAGAACCCGAAGCTCGGTGCGCTGGCGCCGATTCGCGTCGTGAATTCGGTGTTCGGGGCCGGCGACGCGAACCGCGGGGTGCAAACGGCTGCCTTCAATCTGCCGAACGACGAGCGCGTCACCAAGGAGAAGGGCGCCAAGCGCGTCATGCTCAAGAACGTGCAAGAGGCGAAGTTCGCGAAGGTGCTCACTCCGATCAGCAAGATTGCCTTGGCTTCGAGCGACCGCACGCGTGTCGCCTTCGACGCGTTCTTCACGCATATTTTGATGCACGAGCTCATGCATGGGCTCGGGCCGCACGACATCCAGGTGAATGGTAAGCCCTCGACGGTTCGCGCCGAGCTCAAGGAGCTCTACAGCCCCATCGAGGAGGCTAAAGCGGACATCTCGGGTCTGTGGGCCATGCAGAAGCTCATCGACAAGGGGGCGCTGCCGAAAGAGCTCGAGCGCACCATGTACGTCACGTACCTCGCGTCGAGCTTCCGCTCGGTGCGCTTCGGTCTCAGCGAAGCGCACGGCAAGGGCGTGGCGATGCAGCTCAACACGTTGATCGATGCGGGCGCGTTCAAGGTTTCGGGCAACGCGTTCACGGTCGACGAGGCGAAGATCAAAGATGCGGTCCGCGACCTCACGACCAAGTTGATGACCATCCAGGCGACCGGCGACCGTGCCGCAGCGTCCGCCCTGCTCGAGAAGCAAGCGGTGATCCGTCCGGAAGTAAAGAAGGTGCTCGACCAGCTGGCGTCGGTGCCGGTGGATATCGCGCCGAAGTTCGTGACCGCCGAGAAGCTGGTCGCGGAGGCGACGCCGAAGTGATCTACGGGAACGCGCGGCTGTGGCTTGGTGGCCGTACGTTCGTTCCTGGAGCGCTGCTGGTCGAAAACGGAGTGATTCGCTCCGTGGAGGCGGGCGGGCGCTCCGATGTCGATCTTGGCGGTGCCTGCGTCGTGCCCGGGCTCATCGACGCGCACTTCCATCTGCAGCAGACGGGTGCGGCCTTGCGCACGGTGCAACTCGCCGATGCGCGTAGCGAAACGGATGCGGCAGAGCGCGTCATGGCAGCGGCTGCCGCGTTGTCGCCCGACAGTTGGGTCATTGGCGGCGCCTGGGACGACAACCTGTGGCCGGGACGTCGCTTGCCGACGCTCGTGAGCGTGCGCTCGGTCACCCAACCCATGGTGATGACGCGCGTCGACTTTCACGCGGTCTGGGTGAACGCCGAAGCCCTGCGTCGCGCCGGGATCACGCGTGAGACGCTCGACCCCGTGGGTGGTCGTATCGTGCGTGACGCCGCGGGGGAGCCTACGGGGGTGCTCGTCGACGCGGCTTGCGACCTCGTGACCCGGCATGTTCCGCTAGAGCGGACCGAGACACTCGAAGAAGACGTGCGACGTGCGCTCGAGCGTTGTGCCCATGTCGGGATCACGTGTGTCCACGACATGATGATGAGCCCGGCGGTGCTGCGCATCTTGCAGAAGCTCGAGGCCGCAGGCGAGCTGACGGTGCGCGTCCGGGCGTACATGCACGGCGCCGAACCCGAAGTCGACGCGGCGCTGCGTGATTCGCCGTCGAGCGACCGTCTGCGGGTCGTCGGGCGCAAGCTCTTCGCCGATGGCGCGCTGGGCTCGCGCGGTGCTGCTCTGCGCGCGCCCTACAGCGATGATCCGACGACCAGTGGCTTGCTCATGATGAGCCGCGAGGAGCTCGCGGACGCCGCGGCACGTATCCATGCGTTCGGCCGCCAGATCGCCATCCACGCCATCGGCGACCGGGCCGCGGAGCTCGCGACCGACGCCATCGTCCGCGCGCAAGGACAGGCGGGCGATTTTCGCCATCGCATCGAGCATGCCCAGACCGTGACCCCGGCTCTTTTTCCAGTGTTCGCCAAAGCGGGCATCGTCGCCAGCATGCAGCCATCCCATTGCACCTGCGACCTCGGCTGGGCGGTGGCGCGCCTCGGCCCAGAACGCATCAAGAGCGCCTACGCATGGCGCAGCTTTCTCGATGCCGGTGTCCACCTTGCGTTGGGCTCGGACGCGCCCATCGCTAGCGAGAATCCCTGGGACGGGATTAGGTCGGCGGTGGCGCGTACCGACGAGCATGGCGCGACCATCACCCCGGAACAGCGCCTATCGCTCGAGGAAGCGCTCGCTGGATACACCCACGGGGCAGCCTTCGCCGCGCATGACGCGACGCTCGGCCGACTGGAAGCAGGTCAGCTGGCCGACTTCGTCGTCTTGGACCGCGACCCCTTCACCCTCGCCGTCGAAGACCTGGCGGACGTTCGCACCCTCCGAACCGTAGTTGGCGGTGTTACAGTGTTCCACCAGGACGCATGATGCCGATCGCCTTGTTCGCCGTTGCCATCGCCACCACCACCGCGGGAGTCGCGGCGGGTTGGGTCGCTATCGGCTATGGCACACACTGGCGGACGACGGCGCAGGGGAGGCCGACGCTGCGCGATTACCTACGCGCCTTCGGGCCCGAGTGGGTGTCGACCATTCGCACCTGGGTGGGCTACCCGAGCGCCTTGATGCCGGTGGGACCCTTTGCGCCGTTCGTTCCGGGCGGCGGTCCGCCGATCGCGCTCATCCATGGCTACATGATGAACCGCAGCTCGATGGCGTGGATCGGCAAGCAGCTGCGGGGGCGCGGCTACGCCAACGTCACGAGCCTCGAAGCGCGACCGCACGCTGGGACCATGGAAGTGCAGGCCGAAGCGCTGGCGCAGGACATTCGCAGGTGGTCCGAGCACGCCGGTGGTGTGAAGGTGATCATCGTCGCTCACAGCCAAGGGGGCTTGCTGACGCGGGTCGCGCTCGCGAAGGACCCGACGCTGCCCATTGCCGGCGTCGTCACCATCGGCTCGCCGCACGCCGGCACGGTGATGGCGCAGGCAGCACGGACCGCGAACGCCAAGCAGATGCGCTATGGCTCCGAGTTCTTGCGCGATCTGCGCAAGCCCGAGGTCCCGTTCGTCTCCATCTACTCCGACCTCGACAACATCGTCTTCCCGAAGGAGACCTCGCACTTCGGGCGCTGCGTCGAGCTACCGGGTATCGGGCATCACGCGCTGTGCTTCAGTCCCGCGGTCTTGTCCGCCGTCGTCGAAGCATTCGCCGACTTCCGCTTGTCGTAGATCAGCTGCAGCACGGCGGCGAGCACCGTGAACGAGACGATCAGCGTCGTCGTAAGCCCGAGGCACGCCACGAATCCCATCGACTGCAAGCCTCGGTGGCTCGCCACGAAGAGCGACGCGAAGCCCGCGATAGCGGTGAGGGTGGAGCTCGCGACCGCGGCGCCGACCGAGCGCAGCGCCACGATGGGTGAGACGCCCTCGAGGAAGCGGTGCAGCAAGTAGAGGCCGTGACTGACACCGAACCCCAGCAAGATGGGCAGGATGACCACGTTCATGAAGTTCAAGTTGTGGTTCGTGATCGACAACAACCCGAGCATCATGAGGAGGCCGACGCCGAGCGGAATGACGCTGGCGGCGGCGAGCGTCACCGAGCGGAAGT
This sequence comes from uncultured Bdellovibrionales bacterium, assembly GCA_964484195.1. Lineage (GTDB taxonomy): Bacteria > Myxococcota > XYA12-FULL-58-9 > XYA12-FULL-58-9 > JALHOP01 > JALHOP01. The sequence continues at coordinate 262,532 of CAZAER010000001.1, forward strand.
CGAGGTAGTGCATGAGCAAGATCCACAGCGTCGCGAGGATGACCGTGAGCTTGCCGTCCCAGAGCACGATGCGCGAGAGCTTGGCGTAGAGCTGCGCGAGACCCGCGGCGCGGTATTCGCCTTTGCTCGTTTGGATCACCGAGGTCTCGTCGGCGAACTTGGTGAGCAGCTTGCTATCGCGGAGGTCGACCGACGGATACACGAAGGTGAGCCAGCCGCGATTTTCGGGCTGCGCCTCCGGTTGATTGCGGAACTGGCTGGCATAGATCTCGGGCACGTCTTCGACGCCGTAGGGCTTGGCGTCGAGCATCTTCCAGAAGAGCGGCAGCTTCGCTTGGGCGTCTTCGGGCATGAGGCTGGTGTCGATGTCTTTCAGCTCTTCCTTCCACTCGGCGAGCACCTTGGCGTTGGCCTCGGCGCGCTCGCGCGGTGGCACGAACGAGAAGATGGAAGCGACGGTGTCGACCGATGGGAACTCCGCCTTGTTCACGGACGGGTAGGTCTTCTGATCTCCGGAGAGCTTCTCGAAGACTGCGCGCGCTTCTTCGAGGGTCGGCGTGTAGATGCCGATAGGATCGCTCGAGATTTGGTAGCGCTCGTTGATCTCCTCCTGGAGGAGTACCGAGTTTTGCTTGGCCGGCAAGAAGGCGCGCGCGTCGTAGTCGAAGCGTACGCCATTGCGGAAGCGCTCGAACATGGACGGCGGCCGATCTTTCGGGAGGTCGGTGACCGACCATGGGACCGCGAAAGCGCACACGGCGGCGACGATGATGGTGCAGACGAGCAGCATGCGGCCCGGCTTGGGGATGCGCAGCTCGCCGTGGGTGCCGACTGACTTCGGCGGCTCCATGTGGCCGATGAGCTTCTCGACCCACGTGGGATTCATGCGGCCGACGAGAGCGAGCACCGCCGGACAGAAGGCGAAGAGGGTGAAACCGAGGATGAGCGTGCCGCAGCCCGCGAGGAATCCGAACTGCGAGAAGCCGCGAAACTCGGAGACCATGAGGACCATGAAGGAGCCGCCGGTGACTACGGCGGCGATGAAAGCGGGGCGGCCGGCGTTCACCAGAGCGTCGCGGATGGCGATGTCGTAGGACTTGCCGGCGCCGAGCTCGATGCGGGTGCGGAAGGTGAAGTGGATGCCGTAGTCGACACCGAACCCCATCAAGATGCCGCCCAGGATGCTGGTGATCATGTTGAGCTGGCCGACGGTCACGTAGACGAAGCCCATGGTCAGGATAGTGCCGATGCCGGTGCCGATGAGCACCAGGAACGATGGGACGATCTTGCGGAAGAAGATGAGGGTGATGACGAAGATGCTGAGGAAGGCCGCGATGGTGACGGGCTCGAGGGAGTCCGCGATGGCGTACGAGTCGTCGACGTTGGTCTTGTAGGTGCCGGTGTAGCCGTACGAGATGGTTCCGCCGGTGCCGACGGTTTTGTAGTCCTCGACGAGCTTGATCCCGTGCGGATTGCTCGCGGAGTAGTCGCTGAGCATCTTGTCCATCTTGACGATGAACTCTTTCGTCTTGCCGAGCTGATTGCCGTCCCACATCGGCTTCATCAGCAGGATCATCATCTTCTGGTCGGGCGAGATGTAGTACTCGTCGACGATGCTCTTCTTGCCGACGCTCGTGTACTTGCTGACGATGTCGGAGACGTCGAGCTTCGCCGGCTCGGTCTTGCGCAGCTCGATGTAGAACGGGTTCGCCTTGCGGATCTGATCCTTCACGAACTTGTTGACGCGCGTCTTCACCTCGATGAGGTCGTTGGTGTCGACGAACAGGACCATCTTCTCCTGCATGAACTCGACCGGGATGCGGTAGGTGACGTTGCGCACGTCCTCGGTGTCGGCCCGCAAGAGGGCGGCGAGGTCGTCGGCCGCGAGCTTGAGCTTCGCGGGATCGTCGCCGCGCATGCCGAGCACGAGAAAGCCGACGCCGCCGATCATGTCGATCATGCGGTTCACGGCTTTCACCTCGGGCAGGTCCCGCGAGATGAGGTCGAGCTGGTTCGAGTTGATCGTCAGCTTGGTGGTGGCCCAGGTCGCTCCAGCGCACAGGACGAGCAGCGTGAGCAGCACCGCGAGCGGGCGTTTCACGATGAAGTTGGCGTAGGCGGTAGGGATCTTGGTGGCGAGGCTGTCGGGACTGTGACTCATTGCGTGGCCGGGACTTAGCGCAATCCCATGAGGGCCGCCACTCCAGTCTTGGATCCACGCCGCTGTAAGTGCTAGGCAGGCCGCTATGACGACGAGCACTACGCGTAACGTTCGCGTTTCCTTCGTGGTTCCCGCTACCCCCGACGACGTCTATGGCGCCTGGCTGGACAGCTCGGCCCACGCCGCCATGACCGGCGGCCAGCGCGCCGAGATCGAGCCCCGCACCTTCGGCCGGCACATGGCCGGCGATGGCTACATCGAAGGCGTCATCCTCGAGCTCGACGCCGGGCGCCGTATCGTTCAGACCTGGCGCTCCACCGAGTTCCAGAAGAGCTCGCCAGACTCCCGTCTCGAGGTGCACTTCGGTCACGACACCGCGGGTACGCGCGTCATGCTCGAGCACGAAGACGTGCCGGTCGAGCTCGCGGATGACATCGAGGCCGGCTGGACCAAGTTCTACGCCGAGCCGATGCGTGCTTACTTCGCGCAGACGGGAAAGCGCCCCAAGGTGAAGGCACCGATGGCGGCGAAGGCGAAGAGCGCCGGCAAGGCCGTGAAGGCGAAGGCTGCTAAAGCGGGCAAGAAGGCGGTCAAGGTCGCCAAGGCCGCCGTGAAGAAAGCCAAGGCTGCCGTGAAGAAGGCGCGCGGCAAGACCAAGGTGAAGGCCGCTGCCAAGAAGAAGGCCAAGGCCGGCAAAAAGGCGAAGCCCAAGAAGGCCGCCAAAGCGCGCGGGGCCAAGAAGAAGGCCCGCAAGCGCTAGCCCTTAAGGGGGTGGAAACCAGCCCAGGGGCCACGTGTGTATGTAGCCCTCATGGCAGGTCTAGCACTTCCCGGAGCAGTTCAAAGCGGCCGCATGCAAGTTGGCAACGGGACTGGTTTCGAGACCCCAGCGGGTGAAACCGGTGTAGCCAAGAAGGGGCTCGCGCCGCCTCGTGGCTCAGAGGGCTCGGACGGCTTCGGTGGTCTGTCTGGGGGCGAGCGCGCGCATCAGCAGAACAGCAAGGGTCTCGGCGACATGCGAGGCAAACCCGGCGGCAGTCCAGCGCCGTAACCTACGGAGTGACCTCGAACTGCGCTTCGAGCCCGCCGGCACTACTGTTGCCGACCCACAGCGTGAACGTCCCCGGCTCCACCAAGGGCACGCCGTTGGAGTCGATGATGGCGAGGTCGCTCACCGGCACGCGCAACGTGACATCGCGTGACTGGCGCCTCGGGACGTCGACACGCACGAAGTCCTTGAGCTCCTTCATCGGTCGCGTCGTCGATGCAACGTCATCGCGGACATAGAGCTGCACGACCTCGATGCCGTCGCGGTCGCCGACGTTGGTGATGCGGACCTTGACGTCGAGCGTGTCGGCGGGCGTGAGCGTGCTCGACGAGAGCTTGAGGTCGGTCAGCTCGAAGCGGGTGTACGTGAGCCCGTAGCCGAAGGGGTAGAGCGGGGCGTTCTTCTCGTCGATGTAGCGCGAGAAGTAGCGCTCCGGATAGTCGGCGAGGAGGATTCCGCTATCGGCGCCGCGCAGTGGGCGTCCGCTGGGGCGCATGGCGTAATAGAGCGGCTCTTGGCCGACGGCGCGCGGCACGGTGGCGGCGAGCTTTGCGGTGGGCGCGAAGTCGCCGAACAGGATGTCGACTACGGAATGGCCGTGCTCGATGCCGAGATGCCAACTCTCGACGATGCCCGCGGCGCCGTCGTCGAGCCACGGTAACGCGAGCGGACGGCCGTTCACGAGCACGGTCACCAGCGGGGTGCCGGTCGTGAGCACGGCGCGCAAGAGCTGCTCCTGCGCTTTGGGGAGACCGAGCCAGGTCTTGCTCGCCGCTTCACCGCTCGCCTGTTCGGTTTCGCCGACCACCGCGATGACGAGATCGGCGGCACGCGCGTCGTTGACTGCGCGCTCGATGGCGTTCATCGGCTCTTCATCGGCGCCGGGACGCTCGTCGACGCCGGGCGCGTAGGTGAGGGTGATTTGGTCGCGGGTCACGCGCTCGGTGAGCGCCTTGAACATCGTCACGACGTCTTCGGGACGGCCCTGACCGTGCCACGGGCCCAGCATGTCCACACGCGAGTCCGCGAGCGGCCCGATGAGAGCGATGCGCTTGACGCGGTTCTTGTCGACCGGGAGCACGCCCTCGTTTTTCAGCAAGACGATCGATTTGCGGCCGGCCTCGCGCGCGAAGGCACGGTCGAGCGGCGGGGCGGTACGCGGAGTGTAGTCGCGGTTCCATCCATCCATGGAGAGCTTGGCGCGCAACACGCGGCGCACCGATTCGTCGACGAGCGACTCCGGGATTTCGCCGCGCAGCACCAGCTCGCTGAGGGTCTCGGCGTAGACGGCGCTCTGCATGTCGACATCCACCGAAGCCTGGAGGGCGATCTTGCCGGCCTGTACGCGATCGCGGGCAACACGGTGAGCCATGAGCTCGTGGATCGCGCCGTAGTCGCTGACGATGACACCGTCGAAGCCCCAGGTGCCGCGGAGGACGTCGCGCAGCATCGGCTTGTTGCAGGTCATCGGGACGCCGTTCACGTCGTTGAACGACACCATGATCGAATCGACGCCTGCCTGCACCGCGGCCTTGAACGGAGGGAAGTAGACCTCGTAGAGCTTCTCGCGCGACAGGTCGACGGTCGCGTAGTCACGGCCCGATTCCGCCGCGCCGTAGGCAACGAAGTGTTTTGCGGTCGCCATGATGTGACTGCGGAAGCCGCGCACGCTGGCGCTCGACATGCGTGAAGCGAGGAGCGGGTCTTCACCGAAGCTCTCGACGATGCGTCCCCAGCGCGCGTCACGCGAGATGTCGACCATGGGTGCGTAGGTCCAGTCGATGCCCGCGTAAGCGGACTCGAGAGCGCCGATGCGCGCTGCTTGTTGCGCGAGACCCACGTCGAACGAGCCTGCGAGCGCGAGCGGCACTGGATAGGTGGTGCGATACCCGTGCACGCTGTCGTAGCCAAAGAGCAGGGGGATGCCGAGCGGGGAGTGGTCACGGGCGATGCGCTGCAGCTTCTCGACGAGGTTCGCGTCGGCGACGTTGAAGATGGAACCGACCTCGCCGCGCGCGATGAGCTCCTCGTAGCCGCCGGTGAGACCGATAGCCGGGCCGGTCAGCGCTCCCCACGTGTACTTGGTGAGCTGACCGACTTTTTGGGCCAGGGTCATCTTGCGCAGGATGGTCGCGATGCAAGCGTCGACCTTGGCCTTGGGCAAAGCTTCGCCGAGGGCCGGCACGTCGATGGTCGCGCATGCCAGCTCGACCTCGGAGTCGCGAGCCCTGGCCGCTTCGGGGGCGGCTAAGAGACCCGCGACAACCACAAGCGCTGCCGTGAGTTTTTGCATCCTGCTGGGCAGTGCGTGCCCGACAACTGGGTGAGAGGTCAACCCAACAAAAAAGGGGCTACGAACCTGCTGGATCGTCCGATGATCGCAACGTGGACCCGCTAACCGCCGTTGGTGCATCACGTGCTGCTTCGCCAAGCATCGACTCGGTGCAGCATGGCGCCACTCAGCTTGCACCGCCGGCTGCACAAATTACGCGTGTTCCGCGCCGTAACCTTACCCAGGCGCCGGCGAATGTCGGTCTCGAGCTGCTGGCGCCCGGCTTTCGCTTTCCGACCGCCTCGTCGCCCGAGGAACGCCGCGAGGCGGCGCACGACATCCTGCAATCGGCGATCATCATCATGCGCCAGGGGTATGGACCCACGCCGTTCCGCGCCGGGCAGGGGTGGAATCTGGGGCGGGCGGCCAATGTGGCCCGCCGGGCGATTGACGCGCTAGAGACGGTCACCGACCGCGATGTGCAACGCATCCTCAAAGAATTCATCGACACCATGCGCGACGGCCACACCGACGCCACGGTTGCGGACCCGCGGGCGCGCGCTCTGCCGTTCGACGTCATGCGCACGGAAGATGGACCCTACGCGATTGCTTGGGTCGACGAAGAGCACCTCCCGAAGGGCGTGAGTCTCCGGCCCGGTGAGATCGTCACGACCTTCAATGGGCGGCCGATTGCCGACGTCATGGCCGACCTCGAGCATGGCGAGCGCCAGACCAACCCCGATGCGGCGATGCACAGCGCTCTGTCGACGTTCACGACGCGCGAGGGTGCGGCGCTGCACGAGATCCCGGAGCTCGGGGCGAACGCGGTGATCGGCCTGCAACGCGCAGACGGAGCTGAACGGACCGTGACGCTCCCCTGGCTCGAGGGCTCGGCGGTCAACGAGAGTCCCTTCGACGCCAGCGCGACCGAAGGCTATCCACCACGGCTTGGCCCGATAGCCCAAGCGGCGCGTGACGGCGACCCGTTCGCGTCGTACGTGTACACGCACAACGGGCGACGCGTCGGTTACGTGCGTGTCTCGACGTTTTCGCCGGCCGACGCGCAGGGCAAGGAAGACAATCCCGCAGCCGAAGTCGCCTTCGTAAGAAAGTTCCAGGCGCGTATCCGGGAGCTCGCGGATACCACCGACGCGCTCGTCGTCGATCTGAACAACAGCACCGGCGGATCGACCACCATCGAGAACCTGCTGTCGGCGAGCTTGTCCCCGGTGCCCCTGCGGTCGCCTGTCGACGCGATGCGCAACACGGCACGCTTGAAGGCAGCGACGCAATCGCGCCTGGAGATGCTCGAGGAGGAGGTGCCGGCCGACGACCTCACCAATCTCTTCAGCAAGCCCACCGAGGTGCGGCGCAACGAGAAGGCGTATCTTACGGAGCTGTTGCGGCAGCTCGAGTCTGGCCGCCCGTGGTCGACGCCGATGGCGCTCGACGGCATGGCCGAGATTCCGCCGGCGCGGCACCCCTATCGCCGACCGGTCATCTTTCTCACCAATCCGGGGACGGCTTCGTCGAGCGAGACCATGCCGGCGAAGTTCCAGGACAATCGTGATCGGCGTGCCTCGATGGTGGTCGGCACGCGCACGGCAGGGTTGGGCGGCACCATCGAGAATGTCACGGTCCCTAATCCCTTTGGCATCTCGGGCATCAGCTACACCGAGTCGCTGACCATTCGTATGAATGGCACGCCGCTTACCGAGGACATCTCCCCGGAGCGTCTCATCGAGAGCCGCGGCGTCATCCCGGATCGGCGCCTGGGGCTCACCCTGAACGACCTGCGCAACGATTTTGCCGACTATCGCCGGGGCGTGAACGCCGTGGTCATGGAGCAGATCCTGGCTTACGAGCGGGTCCACGGCCGGCGTCGGCCGCGATCGCAATAACCCCTTTACGAGAGTCAGCTCTCGCTGGTATTGCGCGCGCGCCGAAAACCACTTGGCCGCATCAGGTCTTTTGAGAAGGTACACATGACCGTCGCATCCTCGCCCACGCTGAAGTCAAAGCTAGCCGCTTTCTTCGGCTTCCTGACCACCCTTGCCATCTCGGGCGTTGCTCGCGCGAGCGAAGCTGACTTGATCCTGCCCGACATGAGCAGCCAGAGCTTCATGGGCATCGACGGTCGTACGCTGCTGATGATCGGCCTCGTGGTCTGCATCGCCGGCATCCTGTTCGGCATGGTCATCTTCATGCAGCTCAAGAAGATGCCGGTTCACAAGTCGATGCTCGAAATCTCCGAGCTCATCTACGAGACCTGCAAGACCTACCTGCAGACCCAGGGCAAGTTCATCCTCTTGCTCGAGGTCTTCATCGGTGCGGCCATCGTTTTCTACTTCGGCTTCCTGCGCCACATGGACTTCATCAAGGTCGCCATCGTCCTCGTGTTCAGCCTCATCGGCATCGCGGGCTCGTACGGCGTCGCCTGGTTCGGCATCCGCATCAATACCTTCGCCAACTCCCGCACCGCTTTCGCGGCCCTGAAAGGCAAGCCGTTCCCGGCCTACGCCATTCCGCTGAAGGCCGGCATTTCGATCGGCATGCTGCTCATCTCGGTCGAGCTCGTGCTGATGCTCGCCATCTTGCTGTTCGTCCCAGCGGACTTCGCGGGCCCATGTTTCATCGGCTTCGCCATCGGTGAGTCGCTCGGCGCTGCGGCGCTGCGTATCGCCGGCGGTATCTTCACCAAGATTGCCGACATCGGCTCCGACCTCATGAAGATCGTCTTCAACATCAAGGAAGACGATGCGCGTAACCCGGGCGTCATCGCGGACTGCACCGGCGACAACGCGGGCGACTCGGTCGGTCCGACCGCCGACGGCTTCGAGACCTACGGCGTCACCGGCGTCGCGCTGATCACCTTCATCCTGCTCGCGGTTCCGAACGCCGCCGTTCAGGTTCAGCTGCTCGTTTGGATCTTCGTCATGCGCGTCATGATGATCGTCACCAGCGCCGTGGCCTACATGGGCAACGAAGCGTTCGCCAAGGCGAAGTACGCCAACGCGGACAAGATGAACTTCGAGCTGCCGCTGACCTCGCTGGTCTGGGTCGCGTCGATCATCTCGATCGCCATGACCTACGGCGTCTCGATGCTGCTCATCGGCGACATCGGCGACGGCACCCTGTGGTGGAAGCTGTCGACCATCATCAGCTGCGGCACCCTCGCTGGCGCCATCATCCCCGAGGTCGTGAAGATCTTCACCTCGACCGAGTCGGCTCACGTGAAGGAAGTCGTCACCGCATCGCGCGAAGGCGGCCCGTCGCTGAACATCCTCGCTGGTCTCACCGCTGGTAACTTCTCGGGTTACTGGATGGGCATGGTCATCGTCGCCTTGATGGGCGTCGGTTACTTGGTGTCGACGGCTGGCCTCGGCGAGATCATCCCGCTCGCGCCGGCGGTCTTCGCGTTCGGCCTCATCGCCTTCGGCTTCTTGGGCATGGGCCCGGTCACCATCGCGGTCGACTCGTACGGTCCGGTCACGGACAACGCGCAGTCGGTGTACGAGCTCTCGGTCATCGAGACGCTGCCGAACATCAAGGAAGAGCTGAAGAAGGACTTCGGCTTCGACGTGAACTTCGAGAAGGCCAAGCACTTCCTCGAGGAGAACGACGGCGCTGGTAACACCTTCAAGGCGACTGCCAAGCCCGTTCTCATCGGTACCGCGGTCGTTGGTGCGACCACGCTGATCTTCTCGATCATCGTCGTGCTCACCGACCGTCTGACCCACAACCTGGAGTATCTGTCGATTCTCCACCCGCCGTTTATGCTCGGTCTGATCACCGGCGGCGCCATCATCTATTGGTTCTCGGGTGCGTCGACCCAGGCGGTCTCGACCGGTGCTTACCGCGCCGTCGAGTTCATCAAGGCGAACATCCGGTTGGACTCGTCGTCCGCTAAAGCGTCGGTAACGGACTCGAAGAAGGTCGTCGAGATCTGCACCAAGTACGCGCAGAAGGGCATGTTCAACATCTTCTTCGCGGTCTTGTTGTCGACGCTCGCGTTCGCCTTCATGGACTCGTACTTCTTCATTGGCTACCTGGTGTCGATCGCGGCCTTCGGCTTGTACCAAGCCATCTTCATGGCCAACGCGGGCGGCGCTTGGGACAACGCCAAGAAGATCGTCGAGGTCGAGCTGAAGGAGAAGGGCACCCCGTTGCACGCGGCTTCGGTCGTCGGTGACACGGTCGGTGACCCCTTCAAGGACACCTCGTCGGTCGCGATGAACCCGGTCATCAAGTTCACGACCCTCTTCGGCCTGTTGGCCGTCGAGCTCGCGGTCGAGATGGACACGACGACCCGCCTGGTCATCGGCTCCATCTTCCTGGTGGTCTCGATGTTCTTCGTGTGGCGCTCCTTCTACGGCATGCGCATCGGCGCCGTCGCCGAGAAGAGCGGCGCGCCCAGCGGCCAAACCGCCGCCGCCGCACGCTAAAGCTCGTCCGCTTCCGCGGATGAAATAGAATTTCCTCGAAAGGCCCGCGCGAGACCCAATCTCCCGCGGGCCTTTCCCTTTCCCCCCCCACCGACCAGGAACATTCTCGGCGCGGTTTTCGCGTCTCATTTTGCGACACGGGCGATCTCCGGGACGCTCGCTTGCTGAAACTAGCCGCGAAGCCGCAGGCCTGGCGCGGCACGTTGAATGCAGCACAGCGCTGCTATCGTGTTCAGCGCGTCCTCTACTTACGCTCCGCTGTTTGCCGGCTGGCACCACGCTCGGTTCATCTCCAAGGACGTCCCCCTTCACGTGATCTCGCGTGTTTTTCAGGGGCGCCACCTTCTGCGACCGTGCCCAGAGCTCAACGCCATTGTCGTTGGCGTCCTTGGGCGGGCGTTGAAGCGCTATGCGGACGTGCGCTTGTACGCCATGGCGTTTCTCTCCAACCACGCGCACTTCATGCTCCAGGGGCCGCCAGAATCGGTTCCGGCTTTCATCGGTTTCATCAAACGCGAGATTTCTCGGCGATGGGGTCGCAGCGAGTCAGTCCGCTGGCGCGGAACGATGTGGCACGAGTACATCGCTGCCGCTCTGCCGACTCCGGAGAGTCAGGTGTCGTGCCTCAAGTACATCCTGAGCCAAGGCGTCAAAGAGGGTCTCGTCGCTCGTCCTGAGGATTGGCCCGGTGTCCATTGTGCACGAGCCCTTCTGCGAGATGAGCCGCTTCACGGCGCCTGGCTGAATGCCACAACGTACTCGCGAGCTGCTGACGCGCAATCGCGCCGTCGACATCCTCAGACGGTTCGCAAGAGTGACCACCTCATCAAGTACACGGTGGAGCTTGCGCCCATTCCGGCCTGGCACCACCTGACGCCTGATGACCGACGTGCGCAGGTGCGTCGGCTCGTCGAAGAGATCGTCGTGGAAGGTAGCGTTGCGCGGGCAGGGCGCGCTCCCATGGGCCCTCGTAGGGTTCGTCGGGTGCCGCTCGAGCACTGCACCGAGCTACCGGAGGTGCCGTGGTGGAAGCGCCGTCGACGGGTCGTTTGTTGGGCATCGCCGGACGCGAAGGCAACCCAGGAGTATCTGGACGCCTATTGGAGCTTCCAACGGCGCTTCCGATGTGCCGCTATAGAGGACGCCCGTTGCCGCGCGCCGGTGTTTCCACCTGGTTCCTACGCACCTGGTCGATGCGTGCGGCCCTAGCAACATCATCTTGGCACCTAGCTCAGTCGTAATCGCTCAATAGGCCGGTTCATCTAGTCCGGCCCCCAACCTCCTTCGCGACCGAAACTTGCCTTGCCGCGGGGCCCGATTTGTTAGCTCTGTCTGGCCCTCGAGTCGCCTTGAGGCTCTCCCCGCTACGACTCGAGCTTCGTCACGCGAGAAGGTTCCTGGTCGGTTAGGGGCGCGCGAGAAGATTCCTGGTCGGTTAGGGGCGGAAGTCGGCGACCCAGGAGAGGCCGTCGGTTACGGGGACGGGGTTGTCGCTGTAGTCGGTGTCGACGAAGACGTTGGTGGCGCCCTTGAAGCCGGTGTTGAAGACCACGACGTTGGCGGGCTCGTTGTCGAATGTGGCGAGGACGGGGCCGCGTTGGCGGATGGTGGGAAGGGCGCGGGCCTTGAACTCCGCGTCTGGGGTCTCGAAGCGGTCCTTGAGGATGAGCTGGGTGCGCTCGTCGAGCGGGAAGCCGTGGGCGCGCAGGGCGGCGCGGGTGCCGTCGCCCATGTTCGGCTCGTCGCGACCGGTGAGGTAAACGATGGTCGCGCCAGCCTCGCGCAGGGCCGTGACGAAGGCGTGGGCGCCGGCGAGCGGTCGATCGTATCGCTGGTATGCGTTCGTGAAGAAACGCGCTTTCCAGAAGCGACTAGCACTGTCGAGCGCGTCGCGCACCGCCGGGAGGTCGCGGGACAAGCCGACGCGCTGGAAGGTTCCTGGTAGGTCGTAGGCGATGTCGGAGGGGTGGAGGGTGGAGAGGGGGGCGCGGAGGGAGGGGGCAAGGGTGGGGTTCTGGCGGAGCCATTCTTGCAGGATGTGGAGGGTGCGGAAGCGGTTGTCGAAGAGGGTGCCGTCTAGGTCGAAGACGACGACGGGGGCGGCCGTGCCGGTGCGGCGTGCGACTTCGGCGGCGAGATGGACTTGGTGCTTGATGCTCTCGAGGGTCTCGCTTTGTGAGCGTGGGAGAAACCGAGACGCGGCGACCCAGGCGCGGCCTGCGAGCTCGATGGGCTCGACGGTCTTCGCCGTGACCGGTGCCACGCGTGCCGTGCGCAGGAGCGAGACATCGCGGCCGTAGAAGCTCGCGGTCTGGAGAGAGACTCGCGTGGCGTGCTGCGGGGCGGTTTGCTGCAATCGGGCGGATACACGAAGAGATAGAGACGTCGGGACGGCTGGAAACATGGTGGGACATCCTGCGGAGGTGGGAGGACGCACCGTGCGCTTTCGCGGGCACATGTGTAAAATACATAATTGCCATAGAAATTATGCTCCAATAGAATGACAGGCGAATGCAGCTCGACCGTCTGCGCTATTTCCACGCCGTCGCGCGCGCCGGCAGCTTCACCAAGGCCGCCCGACAGCTGCGCGTGAGCCAGCCTTCCGTGAGCAAGACGGTTCGACTGCTGGAAGAGCACGAGGGCGTGACTCTTCTCGATCGCACTGGAAGAGGCGGCGTGGCCCTCACCCCGGCGGGCCGACGTTTCCTCGCCAGCTGCGAGGTCATCTTCGACGAGATCGAAGGCCTGCGGCGTGCTGTTATAGCGGACCGCGAAGAGTGCGTCGGCCACCTCAAAGTCGGCGCCTCGGACAACGTCTGCAACTACTTGATGTCGACGCTGCTCACGCCCTTCCTCACCCGTCATCCCAAGCTGAGCGTCGCCGTTTTCAGCGGCACCTCCGACGCCATCGCCAAGGAGATCCTCGAGGGCGACGATGAGTTGGGCGTGTTCTACACCCAGCCCCGCGACGCCCGACTGATTGCCCGGCCGCTGTGTTTCGTCGAGTTCGTTGCGGTCGCCGGTGGCCGCCGCCAGCTCACGCGCCGCGACCTGCAACGCCTCCCTTACGTGGGCTCACGCACCGCCGACTACGTGAAGCGCTATCCCGCCATGCGCATGCTGAGGTCACTCGGCGTCGATCCAACGGTGATCGTCGAGACCAACAACCAAGAAACGCAGAAGCGGCTCGCGCTCGCTGGCCTCGGCTATACGGTGGTGCCGAAGTTCATGGTCGAGAAAGAGGTCACGCACGGCGAAGCGGTGCTCGCGAAGCTCGGCAAACGTATCGGTTCGCCGATCTTCCTGATCACCCGAAAGGGCAGAACGCTGTCACGGCCCGCCGAGGTCTTCGAGGCCCATCTCCGCGCGACGATACCAGCGTTGGTCGGCGCTGCTGCGCCTTGATCGGAGCCGTCGCCGTGAACAGCTTCGCAGTGTGGCGCTCAAGACTGCATTCAAGCTGGTGAAAGAGACCGCCTCGGAGTGGTCCGACGACAACGCGTCGAGCCTCGCAGCATCGGTCGCATTCTACACGCTCATTTCGCTGGCCCCACTGCTGCTCGTCGTCCTCGCCATTGCTGGGTTCGTCTTCGGTGCCGAGGCAGCACGCGGTGAGCTCTTCGGGCAGATCGCTGGTCTCATCGGCGCCGACGCCGCCAAAGTCGTCGAGGCCGCCATCGACAACGCCGGCAAGAACGAAAAGACCGGTATCATCGCGTCCGCCATCAACGTCGGCGTCTTGCTCTTCGGCGCGACCGGCGCATTCGCCGAGCTGCAATATGCGCTCAACACCATCTGGGGCGTCGAGGCGAAGCCCGCCAAAGAGACCAAGGCGACCATCTGGAACTATGTGCGCAAGCGCTTTCTCTCGTTTGCCATGATTCTCGTGCTGGGCTTCTTGTTGCTCGTCTCACTGGTGCTGTCGGCCGCGATTTCTGGCCTTACCGGAGCACTGAAGGAAATCGTCCCCGGCGTCAGTCTGCTATGGCAGCCGCTCAATTTCGCTGTCTCGTTTTTCGTCACTACGCTGCTCTTCGCGATGATCTACAAGGTGCTACCCGACGCCAATGTCCGCTGGCGCCACACCTGGGTGGGCGCGGGCCTCACGTCGCTCCTGTTTTCGATTGGCAAGCTGCTCATCGGCCTCTACCTGGGTAACGCCAGTTTCGGCTCGACCTATGGCGCTGCCGGCGCACTCGTCGTAACCATCGTGTGGGTCTACTACTCGGCGCAGATCCTGTTCTTCGGTGCCGAGTTCACCCAAGTGTTTGCCCGCTATCGCGGCGAGGAAATCGAACCCGATGAGCACGCGGTCCGCGTCGATGTCGTCAAACGCGAGGTCCCCGAGGGTGAGTCGGGCAAGCGCGGCGATCATTCTCGCAATGGTGTGCCTGCTCGCTCCTAGCGCGGCCGGTGCGGATACCCGAGTGGACGTCGGCCTCGGTACCGCGGCGCCGCTGTACATGGGCGCGCAGGTCCTGGCCGAGCTGCCGTATCGCTTTCTCGTGTCTGCTGAAGCGGGCTGGATGCCTTCGGTCTACGCGAGCTTTGTGAACGGCATCGCCCAATCGTTCGACGCGTACAACGACGAGACGGCGCAAATCATCGAGTCGGCGTTGACCGGCGCGTTCGTGTTTCGGCCGAGCATCGGCTTCAGACCATCGGAAGATCTCGGGCTCGAGCTCCTGGCCGGCTATACGCTTTTGGTGTTCGGCGATGACGTGAGTAACATCGAGGTCATCGAGGACGCTGTCAGGCGTTCGCAGCGCGTCAGCGGCGATGACCAGGTGTCGCTGTCGTCGAAGATTCACGCCTTTCACGTCACGGTCGCGTACTCCTGGCTGCTCGCCGAACATTTGTCGCTACGCGCCTCGCTGGGCTACCTCCAAGCAGTCGCGTCCTCTACGAGCATCCACGCCCCCTCCATCGAGCAGCGCGAGCCCACCGAGTTCCCCATCTTGGAGGCTACGCTCGATAGATACCTCGACGAAAAGTACACGACGTACGTGAAGCTTCCGACACTTGGCTTGACCGTGAACTATCGTTTCTAGACGATGCTAGACGCATCATGTTGCGCATCTTCGACGAGCCGTTCGCCAAGCACACGACGCTCAAGCTCGGCGGCCCGGCGCGCGAATGGTGGCGCCTCGAGTCCAGCGCGGAGATTGGCCGCGCCATTGCACAAGCAGAGGCCGAGGGCGTCCCGTTCGTCATCGTGGGCGGCGGCAGCAACCTCGTCGCGAGTGACGCCGGGTTTCCAGGAAGAGCTCTCCAGATCGCCAATCGCGGCGTGACCATCAGCGGCGATGAGGTAACGGTCGCAGCCGGCGAGCCTTGGGACGCCGTGGTCGCCCTGTGCGTCGACGAAGGCCTCGCCGGAATCGAATGCCTCTCGGGTATTCCCGGAACCACCGGCGCGACACCCATTCAAAACGTCGGCGCTTACGGTCAGGAGGTCTCCGACACCATCGTCGCCGTCGAGGCGTACGACCGCAGAGTAGGGCACAACGTCACGTTGACGCCCAGCGAGTGCGCTTTTGCGTACCGCGACAGCGCCTTGAAGCACGATGCGCGTTGGGTCGTGACCAGTGTGACCTTCTCGCTCCGGCGAGCCCGTACCGCCGCGGTGCCGCGCTACCCCGAGCTCGTCAAAGCCCTCGGAGACACTGCCGATACGGTTTCGCTCGGCGAGGTTCGCTCGACCGTTCTCGGCCTGCGCCGGGGCAAGGGCATGGTCGTCGACGCGAGCGATCCTGAATCGTGTAGCGCCGGCTCGTTTTTCATGAATCCGATCGTCACCAGCGACGCGCTCGCCGAGCTCGAGCGGCGCTTGGGCACCAGGCCGCCGAGCTATCCCCATGGCGAGCGCTGGAAGGTGCCCGCTGCTTGGCTCATCGAGCGTGCGGGCTTTGCCAAGGGTCACGGGGGGCCTCGTGTCGGTATTTCGAAGAAGCACGCGCTCGCCCTGGTGCATTATGGGCAGGGCACGACCACGGAGCTCTTGACCCTGGCGCGCTCCATCCGCGATGGCGTACTTGCCCGAACCGGCGTGACCCTGCACAACGAGCCCGTGCTGCTCGGAGAGACCTTGTGAACCGCGAAGAGATTCAGCGCGCCATGCAACGCATCGAGCGCTACGTCCGCCGGACACCAATCACCGAGCTCGAGCGCGGTGATGCGCGCATCGTTCTCAAGCTCGAGAGCATGCAGCGCTCCGGCTCGTTCAAGGCGCGCGGCGCGTTCAATAGCATGCTCGCAAAGCCGGTGACTGGCCGCGGCGTCATCACCGCCAGCGGCGGCAACCACGGGGCCGCGGTGGCCTATGCCGCGCACAAGCTCGGCGTGCGTTCCGAGATCTTCGTTCCCACCATCACATCTCCGGTGAAGCTGGCGCGCCTGCGCGAGTACGCCGCAGCGGTCACGGTGACCGGCAACGTGTACGCCGAAGCGCACGAGGCGAGCCTCATCCGCGCCAAGGAGACTCAGGCGCGCTACATTCACGCCTACGACCAGGCCGAGGTCATCGCCGGGCAGGGGACGGTCGCCAAGGAGCTCGAAAGCCAGGCTCCGGATCTCGACACGCTGCTGGTCTCGGTCGGCGGTGGCGGGCTGCTAGCAGGCTGCCTCTCTTGGTACGAGCAAAGTGTTCGCGTCGTTGCGGTCGAGCCCTCCAAGGCTCCCACCCTCGCCAAGGCCATCGAAGCTGGGCAGCCGGTCGATGTCGAGGTGTCGGGTATCGCCGCCGATTCTCTGGGCGCAAGGCGCGTTGGCGAGCTCATGTTCCCGTTAGCACAGCAGTTTTTGGACCGCGTCGTGCTCGTCGAGGACTCGGATATCGCCATGGCACAGGCCCTTTTGTGGTCGAGTATGCGCCTGGTCGTCGAGCCCGGTGGAGCCGCGGCGCTAGCGGCCCTGACTGCTGGTCGCTACCGGCCGGCCGCAGGAGAGAAAGTCGGGGTGGTGGTCTGCGGGGGCAACGCGGATCTCTCGAAGCTGGCACAGCTTGCGGGTTCGCCCGGGTAGCGCTACTTGGCTTACCCAGCATGGCCTCTGTGAAACCCATGGACGAAGCCGAGACCCTCTCCGAAGGAGCCCCGGTGCTCCCCCCGCTGCGTTTCGACCGCAAAGGGCTCGCCGACGAGCAGCTGCTGGCGCTCTACGACGCGATCCTCTTGCCACGCATGATCGAGGAGAAATCCTTGCTGCTCTTGCGCCAAGGCAAGGTCAGTAAGTGGTTCTCGGGCATTGGCCAGGAAGGTATCTCGGTCGGCCTCACGCAGGCGCTGCGTGACAGCGATTACATTTTGCCGCTGCACCGCAACCTCGGCGTCTTCACGGGACGCGAGATGCCGCTCGTGAAGCTGTTCGCCCAGTGGCAAGGCAAGAAGTCCGGCTACACCAAGGGCCGCGACCGCTCGTTCCACTTCGGCTCACCCTCCGACCGCGTCATCGGCATGATCTCGCACCTGGGCGCCATGCTCGGCGTCGCGGACGGCCTCGCCCTCGCGTCGAACCTCGACAAAGACGACTACGTCGCGGCGGTCTTCTCCGGCGACGGCGGCGCCTCCGAGGGCGACTTCCACGAAGCTATCAACGTCGCCGCGGTCTGGAAGCTGCCCGTCATCTTCGTGGTCGAGAACAACGGCTATGGTCTCTCGACGCCGTCGCGCGACCAGTTCGTGTGCAAGCAGTTCATCGACAAGGCCATTGGTTACGGCATCGAAGGTGTGCAGGTCGACGGCAACAACCTGCTCGAGGTCTACACCGCGGTTCGTCGCATCGCCGAGCGGATGCGGCGCGACAAGAAGCCGGTCCTGCTGGAGTGCATGACCTTCCGCATGCGCGGTCACGAGGAGGCTTCGGGCACCAAGTACGTGCCGCAGGTCCTCTTCGATACCTGGCAAAACAAGGATCCGGTCGCCGGTTACGAGAAGTTCCTCAAGGCCGAGGGCCTGATCTCGGACGCTGAAGCGGACAAGCGCCGGGCCACGCTCAAGAAAACGATCGAGGATGCTTGGGACGAGGTCTTCGCTCAAGCCGACATCAAAGCCGATCTCGACGAAGAGCTGGGCGACGTCTACGCGGTCTCGACGGAAACAGAGGAGCCGCGGATCGTCGAGCAAGGCACGTCGAGCAAACGTTTCGTCGACGCCCTCTCGGACGGGTTGCGCCAGGCGATGGAGCGCGACGACAAGCTGGTGATCATGGGCCAGGACGTCGCCGACTACGGTGGCGTGTTCAAGGTGACCCAGGGCTTCGTCGAGAAGTTCGGCAAGGACCGCGTGCGCAACACGCCGCTCTGCGAATCGGCCATCTTGGGCGCCGGTTTGGGGCTCGCTATCGCGGGGCGTCCCTCGGTCGTCGAGATGCAGTTCGCGGATTTCGTGAGCTGCGGGTTCAACCAGATCGTCAACAACCTCGCCAAGACGCACTACCGGTGGAATCAGCCGGTGAATGTCACGGTGCGCATGCCAACCGGCGCGGGTACCGGCGCGGGCCCGTTCCACTCGCAATCCAACGAAGCCTGGTTCACCCACGTGCCGGGCCTGAAGGTCGTTTATCCTTCGACTCCGCACGATGCGAAGGGGCTCATCGCCGCCGCGGTGCGCGACCCCAATCCGGTCATGTTCTTCGAGCACAAAGTGCTCTACCGCAGCGTCGAAGGAGAAGTGCCCGACGCCTATTACACACTGCCCATCGGCAAGGCCCGTGTGGTCCACGAAGGAAAGCGCGCCACTATCGTGACCTACGGCGCCGCCGTACATTGGTGCCTCGAGGTGGCCGCTCCAGCGGACGTAGAGGTCATCGACTTGATGACTTTGTTGCCCTGGGACCGCGAGACCGTGTTCGCGTCGGTGCGCAAGACCAGTCGTTGCCTCGTGGTGCACGAGGACACCCTCATCGGCGGGTTTGGTGGCGAGATTGCCGCCACTATCGGCGAGGAGCTCTTCCTGCAGCTCGATGCGCCCATCATGCGCGTCGCCTCGCTGGATACTCCCGTGCCCTTCAATCAAGCGCTCGAGAAGCAGTTCCTACCCAAGAAGCGGATCACGGCGGCGCTCGCCAAGCTTTTGGCATACTGAGAGCATGCTCGCCGTCGTCACCGGTTCGGGAGTTCGCGTTGGCCGCGCCATCGCCGTGGCGCTCGCCGACGCCGGCTATGACCTCGCGCTCCACGCCAACGACAACATCGTGGCGGCCACCGAGCTCGCGGCCGAGCTCGGCAGGAAGGGCAGGCAGGCGTCGGTGCACAAGGCCGACCTCGGCGAGCCTCTGCAAGTCGAACGCCTAGTCAAAGAGCTGCGGGATCGCTATCGCGCCATCGACCTGCTCGTGAACAGCGCCTCGATTTACGTGGAAGAGGCTTTCGCCGACATCGACCTTGCTGCGTACGCCCGTATGCAGCAGATCAATCTGATCGCTCCGTTCTTCCTCACCCAAGGTCTGCTCGATTCTTTGAAGCACGCAGCCGCCCCAAGCGTCATCAATATCGTGGACATCGCCGCCGAGCGTGTCGTGCCCCGTTATGCGCACTACACCGTGTCGAAGGCGGGGCTCGCGGCGCTCACCCGGGCGCTGGCAACCGAGCTCGCTCCCAAGATCCGCGTCAATGGTGTGGCCCCTGGCCTGGTCGCGACACCGGCGCAATGGAGCGAGTCCACCAAGGCGGGAGCGCTGGGGCGTATTCCGCTACAGCGGAGCGGCGAGCCCGAAGATGTTGCAAGGCTGGTGGTGTTCCTGGCGCGCGAAGCAACCTATATGACCGGTCAGATCGTCGCAGTCGACGGCGGTTGGAGCGCCTCGCTATGACGACGGCCCTCGACATCGTCGCCGTCGAAGACATCGAGATCGACACCATCATCGGCATCTATCCGCCCGAGCGTACGAAACCCCAACGTTTGCGTTTGAACGTCGCGGCCTACCTCACGCCGAAGACCGCCGGCGCTCCGCGTTTGAGCAGCTCCATCGACTACGCGCGTCTCACCGGCGACCTGTTGTTCATCCTCGAGCACGCTCAGTTCGAGCTCCTCGAGTCGGCGCTCGAAGCGCTGGCTACACATTGCCTGGGTGCTCCGACGGCCGACACTCCGCGGGCGCAGGTCGAGCGCATCAAGCTCACTCTCGAGAAGCCCTTTGCCCTGGGCGGTCACGGCGTCCCCAAGCTCACGATCGAACGCGAGATCAGCGGGCCGGTCGCGATGCGCGACGAGCTCCAAGTGATCTTCGAAGGCGAGGGCTGCGGTATCTATCGCTTCGTGGTCCCTGCCGGCGGTAAGGTCGCAGAAGCTGTGCCCGCTAAAACGGTCATGCACGACTTCATGCTCGGCTCGGGTCTCACGGCCAACGGCGAGAAGCTCGCGCGCGGCGAGATGCACACCATCGAGGGTGGCTGCGGCATCGTCTACGACAACCCGACCGCGACCGTGCAGACGGTGCTCCGCATTACCAGGCCTGCCGAACGGCCCAACTTGCGCACCACCGACACGGGTGACGCTCCCAAACGCCCTCCAGCCGGCCGCCGGCCGTATTATCCGAGCGCTGACTCGTGAAGGAGTATCTCCGCATGTCAACGAAACCGTTCGCATGGCGCGGGCTCGCGCTAGCGGTAGTCATCGTCGCGGTACCTGCGTCGTTGTTCGCAACGACGGTGCGTGTCGCCGCTCTCGACGAGCTGGTGCACGAGTCGCACATGGTGGTGCGGGCGCACGTTGCCTTCGTGGACGACCGCGCCGGTGAGGAAACGCGCAAGTTCCAGACGCGCGTTGGCCTCGAGGTCGCCGAGTCGGTGAAGGGCTTCGACGGCGCCCAGCGGACGTACGAGCTGGTGCTGCCCGGCGGAAGGCTCGGGCCCTACGCCATGGCGGTGCCGGGTATGCCGACCTTCTCGCCCGGCCAAGAAGTCGTGGTCATGGTCAAACATACCGAGGCCGGCGACACCATCACCGGGCTCGCGCAGGGCATCTTCAACGTCGACCGCTCGAGCGGAACCGCCCGGGCTCGCCGGCTCGACGCCGGGCAAACACGCATGGTCGACGCCCACGGCCGTGACGCGCGTCTCGAGTTGATCGACGCACCGCTGAGCGAGCTCATGACAACGCTCCGCGCGCTTTCGGTCGAGGTGCCGCGATGAGTCGCCTGCTTGCCATCGCGGTGCTGCTCGCGGCACCCGCGGCGTTCGCGTTCTCGCTCTCGCGCACCGACTCCCATCACGTCATCAGGTGGTACGACAACGACGAGACCATCGAGCTGCAGATCGACGCCAACGGGCCGACGCGTCTGCGCTCGGCAGATACGCCGACCGACGTGCGCGATGCGATCGATAGCGCCATCGATTCCTGGAACTCGATCGCCTGCAACGGTTTGACTCTCACCGTCGGTGGCACCACCACCGATACCGCGAACGTGGTTTCGGACGGTGTCGATGCGGTCGACGGCATCAATCGGGTGGTTTGGATCGAGACGGCATCGCGCTATCCGTACAGCGCTCAGGTCCTCGGTGTGACCTCGCCGGTCTTCTACCAAGACGGCACCATCATCGAGGCCGACATCATCTTCAACGGTGTCGATGACAACTGGGCGGTGTACGCGAATCTCGCGGACGTGCCCGGCGGATCGACCAACGGCCAAGCCGTCGACATCGAGAGCGTCGTGGTCCACGAGCTCGGGCACCTCATCGGCCTCGGGCACGTCTTGAACGGCGCCGCGATGTCCGAGCCGCCGACCA
The DNA here is from genome assembly GCA_964484195.1 of uncultured Bdellovibrionales bacterium. Taxonomy (GTDB): domain Bacteria; phylum Myxococcota; class XYA12-FULL-58-9; order XYA12-FULL-58-9; family JALHOP01; genus JALHOP01. Next base: position 284,183 of record CAZAER010000001.1, read on the forward strand.
TGACGCCCACCGTCGATCCGCAACTGCGGACGCGCACGCTCGAGGGCAACGACCGTGCGGGAGCGTGTTTCCTGTACCCGTCGAGTGGTGCAACCGACCATCCCTGCAGTAACAGCGATCAGTGCCCCGAGTTCATCTCGAGCTCCTCCGACAACGAAACCATCGCCGACCGGTCGCAGTGCGTGAGCGGTCAATGCACCAAGATCGAAGACGTCCCGTGCGGCGACGGCGACCTGGGTGAGCGTTGTTGTGTCGACAATTGCAAAGGGCAGACCATTTGTCTCCCACTCGCCGACGACCAGACTGCTTATTGCGCCTCGCGCTGCGATCCGACGCGCTCGGATGCGTGCCCCGATGGATTCACGTGCGCACCGACCTCGACGGGCGGTGGTGTGTGCGTCACTGACGTCGTTCTCGGCTGTGACTGCGACACCAACGACCAGTGCACCTCGTCGTGTGCCTGCGACAGCGACTGCGACAATCCTCCACCTTCGACCGAGACCGACGACAACAATTGCGCTGCCGGCGGACACCTCGAGGTTTGGAGTCTTTTGGTCGTCCTCGGACTATTCGCGAGTCGACGGTCGTTGCGGCTGGCGTAACAACGTCAGGGTTCCGATCAGACCGGCGATGCCGGCGACGACCGCGCAGAGCCCAGGCGCGGCCTTGTTGCCGGTGGTGTGCACGAGGTTCGTCGCAATCATCGGGGTAAAACCGCCGAGCGTGGTGGCGAGACTGTAGGCGAGCGAGAAGCCGACCGTGCGGACCTCTGGTGGCATCACCTCGGTGAGGGTCACGACCATGGTGCCGTTGTAGCTCGCATAGATGAACGACAACCAAAGCTCGACCGCGAGCAAGCGCGCAAAGCTCGGCTCGCTCGCCAAGAACAGCATCGCGGGATAAGCCGTGAGGATCGCGAGCGTGGTGAAGGTGACGAGCAAGGGCTTGCGGCCGATGCGGTCGGAGAGCGCGCCCATGGTGGGCAGCCAGCAGAAGTTCGAGAGTCCGACGCAGATGGTGACGGTGAGCACGTCGCGCTCGGACAGCTGCAGCACCGTGCGCCCGAAGGTCGGCGTGTAGCCGGTGATCAGGTAGAAGGTGACCGTCGTCATGGTGACCAGGCACATGCCGCCAAGCACGAGCTGCCAGTTTTTCACCATCGAGCGGCCGATCTCCGCGATGCTCGGGTGATGCTTGCGCGCCGCGAACACCGGGGTTTCGAGCAAGCTGTCGCGGATGACGAAGACGAACGGGATGATGGCGCAGCCGACGAAGAAGGGGATGCGCCAGCCCCAGTCCGCCATGACGGATGACGGCAACGTCGCCGATAGGGTGAAGCCGAGCAGCGATGCGAACACCACTGCCATTTGCTGGCTCGCGGATTGCCAGCTGGTGAAGAAGCCTTCGCGTCCGGGAGGTGAGATCTCCGCGAGGTAGACCGAGACCCCGCCGAGCTCGACCCCGGCGGAGAAACCCTGCAGCAGGCGTCCGCAAAGGACGAGCAATGGAGCAGCAGGGCCGATGCTCGCGTAGCTCGGCACCGCGGCGACCAGCAAGGTCCCCGCCGCCATGAGCGAGAGGGTCACGAGCAGGCCTTTACGCCGACCGTGGCGATCGATGTACGCGCCCAACACGATGGCGCCCAGCGGCCGCATGAGAAACCCGGCGCCGAAGACGGCCAGGGCCGCGAGGATCGATGCAATCTCGCTGTCCGCTGGAAAGTACGCCGCCGCGATGTACGTCGCGAAATAGACGTAGACCATGAAGTCGTACATCTCGAGGAAGTTGCCGCTGACGACACGGAAGACGGTGCGCGCTTTGCTCTCGTTACTCATGGGCGAGTCAGCTTGGCACAGGTCGGGAGGAAACCGACATGGCGGCACGACCGAAAACCCGGCTCAACCTATCGCTTGGAGCTTCCTATGGCCTGCAACTTTGACCGCGCGTGCATCGAGAGAGAATTGAATGGCACGCTTCGGCGCTATAGCGGCGGCTCGAACAACGACTTCGCGGCGCTGCGCACCAACGTTTCGCGCGCTCGCGGCGTCGCGGTGCGGCCGTACCTCGAGCTCGCCGACATCAAGCACTTGGTGCGCGATACGCGCGAAATCAACGCCTTCCAGGACATGGTTGCGAACGGGTTCATGAGCCACTTCGACAACAAGCCGAGTGACGGCCGCATCACGCTTCCCGAATGGAATGCGAACAGCAGTCGTCGGCCTCAGGGTGTGCGGGCACGCGGTCCGCAAGGGCGCTAAGTCTCGGCCTTGTCGCGGGCGCGGCGTCGTGCGACGAAGCCAGCGCCGTGCTCGATTACTATCGCTTGGTTTGGCCGCTCCTGCGCCAGCTCGATTCGGAGCGGGCGCATGGCCTCGCGGTCACGGCGCTCAAGAACCGGCTCGTGCCGATCCCCGAGCCGTTCAGTGACGCGCGGCTCGTGACCCAGGTCTGGGGTCTCACCTTCGTGAATCCCATTGGGCTCGCGGCGGGTTTCGACAAGAATGCCGAGGTCATCGACCCGGTGCTCGAGCAGGGGTTTGGTTTCGTCGAGGTCGGAAGCGTCACGCCGAAGGCGCAGCCGGGTAATCCCAAGCCGCGCATGTTTCGTGTCCTCGAGGACCGCGGTGTCATCAACCGCTTGGGGTTCAACAACCAGGGCATCGAGCGGGTTGCGCAGCGCCTCGCGCAACGTTTGGCGGCGCCGAGCCGGATGCCCGGCATCGTCGGCTTGAATCTCGGCAAGAACAAAGACCAGCCGGACGCTATCGCGGACTACGTCGCCGGTATCGAGCGCGGGCGCGAGCTCGCGGACTACCTGGTCATCAACGTGTCGTCTCCGAACACGCCGGGGCTTCGCGCCTTGCAGAGCCGGGATGCCCTCGCGGCGCTGGTCGCAGCAGCGCGCCAGGCCGCCGGTTCCAAGACGTTGCTGGTGAAGATTGCCCCGGACCTCGAAGGCGGAGAGCTTCGTGACATCTGTGAGGTGGTGATCGAGCACCGCATCGACGGCCTGATCTGCGGCAACACCACGCTCTCCCGGGACGGTCTGAAGAGCGAGAATCGCAGCGAGCAGGGCGGGCTGTCCGGCGAGCCCCTGTTCCAGCGCTCGACCGAGGTCTTGAGAAGCGTCTACGCGCTCACCCAGGGCCGCCTTCCCCTCATCGGCGTCGGCGGAGTCGCCTCCGGTGAGCAGGCCTACGCCAAGATCCGAGCGGGCGCCTCCCTGGTTCAGCTCTACACGGGCCTCGTCTACGGCGGCATCGGCCTGGCGCGACGAATCGCCCAGGAACTTTCTAGGATCTTGGAAAAACAGGGACTTAGCTCGGTCGCCGAGGCCGTGGGCGCCGACCACCGCTAGCGCCGAGAACCAACCAGGAACTTTCTCGAGTGGGGGCCGCAGTCTATCTTGGCAGCGCCTAGATGACCGATTACACTTTGCGTCATGGCGAATTACCGCATCGACCGTCGTGATATCGATTTCGTTCTCTGGGAGCAGTTTGGCCTCGAGAAGGTTCTTGGCCGTGCCCACTACAAGGACATGGAGAAGGCCGAGCTCGACGGCGTCCTCGATGCGGCCGAGACTATGGCGCGCGAGGTTCTCGGGCCGACGAATCCCATTGCCGATCGGGAAGGGTGCACGCTCGCCAACGGTGAGGTGAAGGTTCCGAAGGTCTACGAAGACGTCTTCAAGCAGGTTGCCGAAGGCGGCTGGATCGCTCTCAATCGGCCGCAGGATTTGGGAGGCATGGGCCTCCCGGTACCGCTCGCGGCGCTCATCACCGAGATGTTCATCGGGTCGGCGAGCTCGATCACCTTCTACTCGGGCCTGACGGTGGCGGCCGGCCACTTGCTCGAGGGCTGCGCCAAGCCCGAGCTCAAGCAGCTCATCGTTCCCAAGCTCTACAGCGGCGAGTGGACCGGTACGATGTGCCTCACCGAGCCCCACGCCGGCACCGCGGTCGGCGACCTGAAGACGAAGGCGACGCCGATCTCCGGTGACCGCTACTCCATCAAGGGCAACAAGATCTTCATCAGCGCGGGCGACCACCAACTCTCGAAGAACATCGTCCACTTGGTGCTGGCACGCGTCGAGGGCGATCCTCAGGGTACCAAGGGCATCAGCCTGTTCGCGGTGCCCAAGTACCGCTTCGACGCCACCGGCAAGCTGGGCGCGAAGAACGACGTCACCGTCTCCGGCATCGAGCACAAGATGGGCATCAACGGCTCGGCCACCTGCTCCCTCTCGTTCGGCGACAACAACGCCTGCGAGGGCATTCTCATCGGTGAGCGCGCTCAGGGCATCGTCTACATGTTCCAGATGATGAACGAGGCCCGGCTCGCCTGCGGCATCCAGGGCGTGGCGATCGGCAACTACGCTTATCAGCTCGCTTTAGCGTACGCGAAAGAGCGCGTGCAGGGGCCCAAGGTCACCGACAAAGCGGCGAACGCCAAATCGGTGCTCATCACCGAGCACCCCGACGTGCGTCGCAACCTGATGCTCGCGAAAGCGTACGGCGAGGGTATTCGCGCGCTGCTCGCGCAGACCGCCATGCACGCCGAAGACGCCGAGACTGCACCCGACCCGTACGAGAAGCAGAAGCACCGTGACCTGCTCGACCTGATGACGCCGGTCGCTAAAGCGTACGCGACCGACATCGGCTTCAAGATCACCGAGCTCGCCATCCAGGTGCACGGCGGTTACGGCTACATCAAGGAGTACGGCGTCGAGCAGTGCATGCGCGACATCAAGATCGCCTCGCTCTACGAGGGCACGAACGGCATTCAGGCGCTCGACCTCTTGGGCCGCAAGATGCGCCAGCGCGAGGGCGCGTTGCTCCTCACCTGGATGCAGGACATCAACGCCTTCATCGACACGCACCGTGAGCATCCGGCCATCGCCAACGAAATTGGCGCGCTCGAGAAGGCGAAGAACGCGCTGCTCGAGACCGCCATGGGCTTTGCGGCGCAATATGCCGAAGATCCGAACCTAGCCCTCCTCGGCGCGACGCCATTCCTCGAAATGTTCGGTCACGTGGAGTCCGGCCGCTTGCTCTTGCAGCAGGCCGTCATCGCTCACGAGAAGCTCGCGGCGCTCAAGCCGGCGAGCGCCTCGGAGCGTTGGGTCGCGGAGACCGCCGAGGGCAGCGACGCCCGCTTCTACGACAACAAAGTGCATACGGCGCGGTTCTTTACCCACGCGGTGCTCCCGCACGTCCTGGCCTCGGCCAAGTCGATCAAATCGGGCGATCGGAGCGCCTTGCTGGCGCACTTCTAACGCTCGGACACGCAACTTCGCGCCCCGCCTGCCGATACAGGAGACGAGACTGACGATCCTGGGGTCGCGCTATGCATCCGCTCGACTATTGGCTCACCCGTAAGGCCAAGGCTCCCAAGCAGGAGCAGGCCGGCACGACCGCGAGTTGCCTCGCCGGTGACGTTGGTTTGGCCGAGGCTCTGCAGCTGGACGGTGCCTGGTGCCACGAGGCGCGTGAGCGTGCCATCACCCTCTACGGTGAAGGGCGCTGGGAGGCGTGCATCGCTATCATTCGCGGCCTGGTCTTGCTCGGGAGCGAAAGCCCGGTCGACACCATCCTTCTCGAGCGGTGTCAGGCGCGCCTGGAACGCGGCGCATGATTTGGGGGACGCTCGACGCCCGCGTCTTGTCTCGCGATGTCGGCGCCATCGCGCAGGCAGTGGATTGCGCCGTACGTGCGGTGACGCGGCGGCCCGCCGATCGCTACGAAGCGGCACCCGTCGACAGCGCCAAGGCACAGCGAGAGCCTGCGCCGGCCGAGATGGAGGAGCTGCGGGCGCTTCTCGGACCCCGGCCTGACGCGAACACTGCCGTTGTCGTGACGAAAATCGTGACCGAGCTCAGCGTCGCACTCGACGCTTGGCGCGGCTTGTCACCGCTCTCGTCTACCGACAAGCGCATCGCCGTCTTCTTCCAGCGCGGGCAGCTGGTGCGCACCGCAACCGAGGTCGAGCGCATGCTGGACGCGCTGAAGGGTACGCCGCTCGCAGCCAGCTTCCCGCGTGCTCAGCTCGACGCCATCAAGAGACGCGCCCAGGCGGACATCGATGCGATGGCGCAGCCGGTTCTCGCGCAGTCGTTCGACGATGCACTGCCGGCGAAGAGCTTGACCGCGGAGCAGGCGCTCGCGGCTTTGCCGCGGTTGTTGCCCGGGTTCGACGGGGTGGCTCGGCTCGCCGCCGCACGCCCGGCGATCGATGACCAGCTGATCGCCTTCGCATTGCTCGCCGATCAAGCGATTCACGCTCCCGACTATGCGCGCTTGCCCCCGGGCGTGAGCCCGCAGTGTCGCGCCGCCCACCGCCGCCGCCAAGGCGACGCAGCGCAGTCGCTCGAGCTGCGTTTTGCCAACTACGAGCGTCGTGAGCATTGCGTGGCGACCCTGAGGTCGGTGCTCGGGCGCGTGGCGCGCGCCGGCGACCCGGCCGCTGCGCTCGCGGCCGCGCTGCCGAACGAAATGCTGCGTCAATGCGGAATTGCCGCGAGCGAGGCGACCGCATGGAGACCGACGACCGCGGGCATCTTGCACCTGTTGCGCTGCGAGGGTCTCACACCGTTGCGAGGCCTGTGGGCTTACCGCGGCCGGATGAGCGCGCGTAACCCGGAGCTCAGGGCTCGCACTCTGTCCGTTTTGGCGGAGATGACGGGGGCGATGCTCGCGGGCACCTACGAGCAGTGGTTGTTCGAAGGGCGCATTCCCGACGAGCAGCTGCGCTGCCTCGATGCACGTCAGCGTCTTTTGTGGCGGACGGCGGATTCACACGCGTACGACGGCCTCACGACTCGGGAAGAGAACGGCCTCGAGCGCATGTGGGTCACCAAGATCGGCGGGCCGAGCCATGGCTTCGACCACGGGCCGGACTGCCTCTTGCCGTTCCTCGCCAATGCCTACACCACGGCGATCTTGGTCGACGATCCCCGTCATCCGGAGAATGCTGCTGCGCGCTGCTATCTGCGGGTGCTCGAAGCGCCGGGTGGCCAGCCGGTGCTCTACCTCGAGCCCCTGCAACGCGACTTCCCGTATCGCGAGCACTTCCCGGACCCCGAAGACAAGCTACGCGTTCATGCAGCTATCTTGAGGCACGCTGTCGCCAAAGCGGACAAGCTCGGCGTGCCGTTGGTGACCGCGGACTTCGGAGTCGAAATGGCGGCGCTTCGCACCGGCGTACCGCTCTACGAAGCGTCGAGCTATCTCGTCATGCCGGCGTCCCGTGGCATTCGCGAGGCCTCCGACACCTTGCTCAGGTTGCACGACTGGCCACAGCTCGAGACGCGAAACAGCGATCAGCTCCCCTTGCTGGTGTACGAGTCACGCTTACGCGCGGGGGAAGGCGCCACGTGAACCTCGCCGCGGTACTAGCAAAGCGCCGGGCGAGCGCGGCGGAGACGACGGGGGCACCTGCGAAGGTGCTTCTGCCGGGGCAGTTGGCACCGGCGCGGCCCGTCGACAGCTTCCTCGCCGAACGTGCCGCTGGTCCGTTGCAGACCATCATCCGATATCTCGGCGACCCGTCCTCCGAGACGCCCGGCCGTTGCCGAGGCTTGCAGCTCTTGTGGAGCGAGGTCGGCACGCAGATGAAAGCCGTGCCCGCCGCCCGACGCGACGATGTGACGCGGCTTTGTGCCGAGAGGGTAGCGAGCCTCTGCGAGGCATTGGGACGCGACCCGTGTCTCGGAGCCGCCGTCTCGTGTCTCGTCGCCATGGTTGCTCATGCGGCGCGCAGCGATTGCTCGCGTATCGCTGAGCTCTCTGCAGCCGCCGAGCTTACCGTTGCGACCATCGCTCGCCGCTTCGTAGGCCGCACCGGCGGACACCTGGCCTTGTTCGCGCTCCGCAACATGGCCGACACGGTCCACCTGCGACGCGGCACCGACGCCGCGAGCCTTCCGGTGGCTTGGTCTGCATTGGCGGACTACACGGGAGCAGGGTTGCTCGCGGGTCCGGTCACGCAAACGGACATCAGCGGACTGACGGAGACACTGACGTGGAGCCTGGAGGGCGCGGCGGACGTGCCCACAGCGTGTGCGCAAGCAGTTGCGGAGCGACGCGATGCCTACGCGCTCGAGCTCGAGGACATCAAGGCCGCCGTGCGGCGATGCAGCAGTGACGCCCGCTACCGCGCCTTGCAAGACGCCGCGGTCATCGTGCTCGCGAGGTTTCCCGACGGGCCGTGCGACGTTTGGCGCTACGTTCGCTCGTTGGTGACCCATCTCGTGGTCGTCAAGGCGCCGCGGGCCAAGCTCGCCATCGCCGCCGAGCTGCTCGAAAAACAACAGACGCCTGCCGATGCCTTGCAGACCGCGAAGCTCCTTCGGGCGACGATCGACGGCTGGCCCGGTGGGTGGCTGCGCACCAAGACCGTGCACACGCTTCGGCAAGCTGGGGACGAATGGCCGGCGATGCTTCTGCGCATCTGCGCGCCCAGAGCAACGACCGTGCTGGCTCTCGGCGTGCTTGCCGGCATCGAGCCGTCGTCGCACCGGACCCTGCTGGTTCGCATGTTGTTGCAGGAGCGCGCCGCAAACCCCATGCTGGCTCTGTCCGCGTTCGCGGACGCGCGCGCAAGCATGCGATGTCTGGACGTGCTGGACGATGAGCAATTGGAACGCTTCGCGGAGCGCCTCGTCGAGCTGGTCGCGGTGTTGCCGGCAGACCATGCGCGTGAAGCGGGCGAGGTCGCCTACGGTCGCATTGGCCAACCTCGCATCAACAACGCGGGTGACACGCGTAGCACCTGTCGGGCGCTGGTCGACCAGATCCCCGGCGTGCGCCTCGCCCCTCTCTTGCTGCCGACGGCGCAGGGCGCCGTCGGCGTTTTCGATGTGCGTCAGGGAGAGCGGCAACACGCCCCGGTCCCGCTCCTGCGCTCGCTGCTGGCGGGTGCCGTCGATGTCGCTGGATTGACGGAGAGCGGTAAGGAACGCCTGGCCCGTTTGCTCATGGCGGTGGCTCTCGAGCTAGCGAGCCTGGACCGCGACCCGAGCGTATTCGCAACCCTCGTGCGTGACGCGCTCGGCAAAGCCTGTAGCGCCGCGAACGACGAGACACCTCTGTTACTGCGCGCGCCAGCTGCCGTCGCATCCGCGAGCGTCGAGCGCATCACCGGTTTCGCGCAAGAGCATCCGACCTTCCCGCCGGAGCTCGTGATCCCCGCGGTCGTCCACCTGGAAGCCAAGACGCTTGCCTGGCTCGCAAGAAGGATGGCCGCCTGCTCGACCAACGTGGATCGCAGGTCGCTGCGCGACTTGACCGTGGCGGCGATCCTCGCCAAGCGCACGGCCGTCCTCGACGTGCTGCGCGAACGCGATGCCGTGCAGGCCTTCGCGCTCGCCGCCGTCGTGAATCCCCTCCATCGCATCGGCAACGACGCCCAGGTGCCATGGGACGAAATCCAGAACCTGCAGACCGCGGACGGCGATGCCGGAGCCATCCTCCAGGAGCGCGAGCTGCTCGAGGCCGATGGTGACCTCGAAGAGCTGCCCGATCTGTCGGCGACGAACGCCGCGGCAGCGAACGACCTCGCGACCGCGAAGTCTGACATCAAGATCCTGACGGCGTTTCTGAAAAGAGCCTCCTCCTGGGAAGACATACCGGCCGCTACGCTCCGCCATCACTTCAACGAGGTCCTCGCGGCGTCGGGCCGCGGCGACTGGCCGGCGCGCAAATACAACGACCCAGCCATCGTTGCCGGGTCTGCTTACGCGTTGCTGTCGCCCGAGAAACAGCTGTTCTGGCGCAATGGTTTCCGCGTCGACGGTCCACCTCCGGAACGGCCGAATCTGGGCGTGCTCGCGCCGGTGGCCGCGATGGCGGAGCGACTCGCGGGTCAAGTCGGCGCTATCGCCGACGCGAAGTATGGAGCGCGCTCCCTTCGCGCCTGCAACGAGAAGCGTGCCGACCTCGTTCAGGGGCTCCGCGCCCTGACGCGCGACTCTGCCGCCTATCTCGCGGCCAGTCGCGAGGTTGCGGTCCTCACCAACGAGCTCGCTTTGCGGACCTTCGAGCGCGCGGCCGCTGGTGTCGCGACGTCCGTCGAGGCGCCGGTCATCTTGCCGAGACTCGGACCCTTGGCACGTGATGCGGCAAACGCAGCGCGAAAGCTCGGCAATGCGAGCCTGGTTACCGAGCTACGCGATTTAGCGCACGCGGTGCTCGATCTGCCGCCGCCACCACCCAGCGGTCGCATCGCCACGGCGTATGCTTCGAGCCAGACCTCGGTGACCGCGTTCCTCACGTCGTTCCGGGTCGGCTGCATGAACCCATCCGCGAAGCACAACGCGCCCGCGCTCATCGAGTTCATGCTGAACCCCGACTACCAGATGGCGCTCGCGTACGACCATGACGTCGCGCAGCGCCGAGGGGTCCTGCGCCTCTTCAAAGTGGAGATGCAGGGCTATAGCGGCCCGGCGCTGTACGTCGACTCCCCGTACGCGACGGCACACGGTGTCACGCAGACACGTGAGGCCGAGGGCGCCTACATCGACCTCGTCATCATGATGGCGAAGAACCTGGGTGTGCCTGCGTTGATGCCCGAGAGCTGGCGTCACCAGATGAACCAGGTCGCCGACGTCGAGGGGATGGCCTGCTCGTCGAAGAACGTGAAAATCTTCGTGCCCTTTGGCGTCATCGGAGTGCACCAATCGGAAGCGTTCTCGAGCTACTTCATCAAGCCCAAGCCAGGCGTCCCTCACACAGCCAAGATCACCTTCGCTGTCACCGAGCGTAAATCGAGCGGCTTCGAATGATCACCTGGCTGGCAACATTGTGGCCATGGAGCGAGCAGCGGGCCGAACGCCGAGCGAAGGTCGCGTCGGCGCAGCTCCCCGAGGGTGACGTTGCGGTGCTACGCGGCAGGGTGCAGGCAGCCATGCAACGCTCGCGGCTGACGCTGCCCGATGTCGTCGAGGCGCATGAGCCGAGTCCCGAAGTCGCGGCGCTCGCGCGTTCGCTGCGTGAGGTCGCGACGCGTGGCCGTGGCGCGGCGGAGAGCCGGCGCCCGAGCATGCCCGCCGTGGCCGCGAGCGAGCCGCCGAGCGGCGAGGTTCGCACGCGCTTTGCGCCGAGCCCCACTGGCCAGCTTCACATCGGCGGTGCTCGCACCGCGCTCATGAACTATCTCTTCGCCAAACGGCTGGGCGGTGAGTTCGTGCTGCGCATCGAAGACACCGATCTGCCGCGCTCGCGACGCACGCATACGGCAAGCATCCTCGGCAGCCTGCGCGCCCTAGGCATCACCTGGCAGGGCGAGGTCGTGCATCAATCGCGGCGCTCCGAGCTCTACGCGCGGAAGATCGACGTCTTGATCGATCGAGGCGCGGCGTATCGCGACGAGACCGGCGCCGTTTGGTTCAAGGTTCCCAAAGAAGGCGACGTCATCGTGCACGACCGCGTGAAGGGAAGCGTTCGCGTCTCGCTCGCGGGGGACGCCATGCGTGACTACGTGATTCAGCGGGCAGACGGCACGGCGACCTTCTTGCTCGCCAACGTCGTCGACGACGGTGAGCAGAAGATCACCCACGTCATCCGCGGCGATGACCATCTCGCGAACGTGGTCAAACAGATCCCGTTGTTCCGCGCCCTGGGTTACCCCGTGCCCCAATTTGCGCACGTGCCGCTGATCCTCGATGAGGATGGCGAGAAGCTCTCGAAGCGCAAAGGTGCGACCGGCGTCCTCGACTTTCTCGGCGAGAGCTTCGACCCCACCATCTTGGTGAACCATCTGGCGCGTCTCGGTCTCCGCATCCGGACGGATGAGATGCTGCCGCTGGACGAGCTCGCTAAAGCGGTCGACCCGTGGGGCTTCAAGCGCGCACCTGCACGGATCGACTTGCCCAAGCTCCGCGCCCGCAATCGCGAGCAGGTCCTCCGCCTGTCGCTACCGGAGCTGGTCGAACAGGCGGCGGCCTGCGTACCGGATCTAGCGGAACGTCTAGGACCGACCCGTTTCATCGAGCTCTGCGAGGCGACCCGCACGCGTATTTCGACGTTCGGGGAGATTGCTGCGATTGCCGCCGCCATCGAAGCGGCTCCAGCCGCGCTGACCATCGACGACACGGCAGCGGTCGCGGGGGCCCGCGACGTGATCGATCGTGTCGCCGAGTGCCTTGCGGCGCTACCCGCCGAGCAATGGAGCACGCCGCATATCGACTCTGGGTTACGCGCCATGGTGCCAGGGCGTGGTCGTCAGAGCGCACCCAGCTGGCGTGCCTTGCGCCTGATGTTGACCGGCGACGAAGTCGGGCTCGGGGTGGCGGCGACCATGGCCTTGTTGGGCCGCGACGTGACCCTGACGCGGCTGCGGCGCGCCGTCTAGACACACTTCCCGAAGCGGCGCCCAATGCGTTAAGTCGCGGGACGCGTGCACGACATCGTCCTCACTACCTTCAATGCCAAATACGCCCATGCATCCATGGGCCTACGGTGCCTCTTCGCCTCGCTGGGAGACCTGCAGCAGCGGACGGTCATCGACGAGGCGATCTGTGGTGACCGGCCCGTCGAAGTGGCGGAGAAGCTCCTCGCACACGGGCCCAAGATCATCGGTGTTGGCGTCTATGTGTGGAACGCCGCGGCGTCGCGCGAGCTGGTGACGTTGCTCAAGAAGATCGCTCCCGACGTGACCGTGGTGATCGGTGGACCCGAGGTGAGCCACGAGGTCGACCTGCAGCCCATCGTCGCGGCCTGCGACTATGTGGTGACGGGGGAGGGCGAAGATGCTTTCGCGAAGCTCTGCGCCGGTATTCTCTCGGGTGCGCCGCCGTCCGCAAAAACGCACAACGGCGGTCTTCCCGATCTCGCGACGCTGCCTCTGCCGTACGCCTACTACGACGACGAAGACGTCGCGCATCGGGTGGTCTACGTCGAGGCATCGCGTGGCTGTCCGTTCACCTGCGAGTTTTGCCTCTCGTCGCTCGATGAACGGGTGCGCAATGTCCCGCTCGACCGCTTGTTCCCGGAGCTCGAGAGGTTGATGTCGCGCGGGGTCGACCATTTCAAGTTCATCGACCGCACTTTCAACCTCAAGCCCGCGGTGAGCAGCTCCATCCTCGAGTTCTTCCTCGAGCGCTACCGGCCCGGGGCGTTTGTTCATTTCGAGATGGTCCCGGACCGCCTGCCCGACAGCCTCCGCACCTTGCTCGCGCGCTTTCCGGCCGGCGCCGTGCAGCTCGAGGTCGGGGTGCAGACCTTCAACGACGAGGTCGCTGCCCGCATTGGCCGGCGCCAGGATGTCGCCAAGCTCGAGGCGAACTTCCGTTTTCTGCGCGAGCACACGGGCGTCCACGTGCACGCCGATTTGATTGCCGGCCTGCCCGGAGAAACCTTCGCCAGCTTCGCGGCCGGCTTCGACCGCTTGCTCGCGCTCGGACCGCAAGAGATCCAGGTCGGCATCCTGAAGCGCCTGCGCGGCGCACCGATCGCTCGCCACACGGAAAGCCACCGCATGGTCTACGCCGAAGAGGCGCCGTACGAGGTGCTGTCCACGGACGTCATCGACTTCATCACCATGCAGCGCCTCAAACGCTTCGCGAAGGTTTGGGATGCAGTCGGTAATAGCGGACAGTTTCTCGAGAGCCGCGCCTTGTTGTGGGGCAGCGATTCTCCATTCGCGGCGGTCATGCAGCTCGCCGACCGCGCCCACCGCGAGCTGGGGCGAACGCACGCCATTAGCCTGGAACGCTGGTTTTCCTTGGTCTTTGCGTTCCTCACCGAAGAGAAGGGCGTGGCGCCACGGGAGGCGGGAATTAAGTTACACGCCGACTACACCCGCTCCGGACGCAAGAAACTACGATGGCTGGCGGAGCTAGCGGACGGGGAGACACTCCGTCATGACGTTTCGAATGCTCCTGGGGAGCTAAAGCTGATCCAATCTGTGCCGCTGGAGAGTATGACGGGCTTGCCCCGACGTCAGGCGCGACATCGGAAGAGCTGAATTTCAATTTTTTCCACTTTTGCGGCGGACGCATGGTACATAAGACCATTGAATCCGCAGTGAAATCAGTGGGCCGGAATACCTAATGTTGGCAGAGCAGCGTGATCGCATCGGCCAGATTCTGGTCGTTGATGACAATCTGCAGAATCGCATGCTGGTCGAAGCGCACCTCGCGGCCGCGGGCTATGCAGTCACGCTCGCCGAGGATGGTGAGCAAGCTGTCGACATGTTTGTCCGTAACATGCCCGACGTCGTGCTGCTCGATGTCGTAATGCCGAAGATGGACGGATTCGAGGCCTGCCGGCGGATGCGCGCCGTGCGTCACGGGGCCGAAGCCGCCATCGTGTTCCTCACGGCTCTGTCCGAGATGGGCGCTCACCAAGACGCCATGCAGGCGGGCGCCGACGACTTCCTCACCAAGCCGATCAATCGCACCGAGCTCCTGATGCGTGTGCGCTCGCTGGTGTGGATGAAGCGGCTCAAAGAAGGTCTGCGCAACGGCTACGACCTCATTCGCTCGCAGCGCGAAGCGCTCTTCGTGGCGCAGCGCCAGAAGGAAGAGACGATCACGTACATCGTCCACGACCTGCAAAACCCGCTGGCCAGTGTGCTCGCCAACACCGAGTTCCTCATCGGCCAAGACTCGCTCTCACCCGATCTGCGCGACGCGGGCTACGACATCCTCGAAGCCAGCCGTGCCATGCAACGCATGGTGCAGAACCTGCTCGACATCAGTCGCAGTGAAGACGGCGCCCTCGTGCCGAATGCGCAGCCCATCGATCTCGCCGAGCTGGTGAAGACCATCGGCGTCGATATGACGTACCGGCTGAGCGAGAAGAAGCTCAAGCTCGAGACCGCGTTCGAAACCCAAGACGCCAAAGTGAACGCCGACCCCGACTTGCTGCGGCGCTTGGTCGAGAACCTCCTCGACAACGCCTTCAAGTACTCGCCGCAAAACGGTGTCGTCGAGCTGAAAGCAAAGCTCGGTGAGGGCGACTCGGTGGAGTTCCGAGTCATCGATCACGGCATCGGCATCCCCGAAGAGATGCGCGAGCAAGTGTTCGAGAAGTACGTGCGGCTCGAGCGTGAAGCGACCCGCGGCCGCCGTGCAGGCAGAGGCCTCGGACTCGCGTTCTGTCGACTCGCGGTCGAGGTCCATGGTGGCCGGATCTGGGTCGAAGCGGCCGAGCCTACCGGTGCGGCTTTCTGTGTGCGATTACCTCGCGCGAAGTGAAGAAGCGCAAGCGCGTTCGCACCATCGTGCTCCTCGTCGTCGCTGGCGTCGTCGCCTTCGCAGCGGTGGACTATCTGCGCTTGCCCTCGGTCGCGAAGATTGGCGAGCTCGCGAAGACCCGTCCGAAGACCACCGCGCTCATGGACCTGCGCAAGGAGCAGGCGGCGGCCCAGGGTAAGAAGTACGCGGCGCGCTCGTCGTGGATCTCGCTGCGCGACATCAGCGAGCACCTGGTGCACGCGGTGATCACAACCGAGGATGGCGGCTTCTTCCAGCACGAGGGCGTCGACTGGGAAGAGCTCAAGATCTCGGTGCAGCACGACCTCGAAGAAGGCGAGGCGCTGCGTGGCGCGAGCACCATCACTCAGCAGCTCGCCAAGAACCTCTATCTCAACCCGAGCCGCTCGCCGCTGCGCAAGCTGCGTGAAATGGTCATCGCCCATCGCCTGGAGGAAGCGCTCAGCAAGTCGCGCATCCTCGAGCTGTACTTGAACCTCATCGAGTGGGGCCCGGGCGTCTACGGCTGCGAGCTGGCGGCGCAAAGCGCGTTCGGGAAGTCGGCGGCGGAGCTGACCCGCGAGGAAGCTGCGGCGATGGCGGCGGTCATCGCCAGTCCGCTAAAGCACCGCGCGAGCAACATCGAGGATCGGTTCGTGGTCCGGCGCACCACGATGATCCTCGGCCGCATGGCGGGACGCGGGTGGTGACATCTCTCCAGACTGCCTTAGCTTAGGCGGTCTCGGGAGGGGGAGCCATGGTTACTCTGCTACGACAAGTGATGACGCGGGACCCGATCATTCTGCGAGCCAAGGATTCGGTGCGCTCGGCCGCGCAATGCATGCGCGACAACGACATCGGATCGGTGCTGGTGCAGGAGGACGGAAGTTACGGAATCGTCACCGACCGCGACATCGTCCTGCGTGCCGTTGCCGACGATCGCGACGCCGCGACCACCCAGCTCGGTGACATTTGCACCCACGAGCTGTGCATGATGAGCGCCGACACGTTGATCGACGATGCGGTGCAGCTCATGCGCGAGCGCAGTGTCCGCCGCCTGGTGATCATCGAAGGCACCCAGCCCGTGGGCGTGGTGTCGCTCGGCGACCTGGCGATGGAGCGTGACCCGTCGTCGTGCCTCGCTGACATCAGCGCGGCGCCTGCGCAGCACTAGCTGCGCAGGCTGTGCGCTGTAGCGCGTATTACGCGGCTCCGCCGCTAGAGGGCCGCGTCCGTCGCGGCCGCCCGTTCAGCATTAGCCTTCTTCGAGATACGTGTAGCCCGCGAGAGCGTCCTCGAACCGTTTGCGGAAGAGGGCGGACTCCTGGAGCTCGAGCTTGCCGGTGCGCAGCGCCTGTTCGGTCAGGTCGCGCAAGCGCCGCATGAGCTCGGGCTTCTCGTACTGCACGTAGCTCAGCACCTCGGTGACGCTGTCGCCTTCGACGATCTCGACGATGCGGTAGCCGTGCTGCTGGTCGAGGGTCACGTGGATGGCGGTCGTGTCACCGAAGAGGTTGTGCAAGTCGCCCAGGATCTCCTGGTAGGCGCCCACCAAGAACATGCCGATGTAATACGGCTGCCCGTTCGGCGGGTGCAGCTCGAGCACCTCTTTGACATCGTGCAGGTCGATGAACTGGTCGACCTTGCCGTCGCTGTCGCAGGTGATGTCCGCCAAAACGGCGCGCCGCGTCGGTTTCTCGCGCAGGCGGTGGATTGGCATGGTGGGGAAGAGCTGCTTCACGGCCCAGTGGTCGGGGGCCGATTGGAAGACCGAGAAGTTGCAGTAGAAGGTGTCCGCCATCGCCTTCTGCAGGCCCGCGACTTCGTCGGGCACGTGCGACGCGGCTTCTTGCACGATCTTCAGGATCTTGTCGCAGCAAGCCCAGAAATAGCGCTCGGCTTTGGCGCGGCCGGCGAGGTCGAGATAACCCAAGGTGAAGAGGCTGACCGCCTGTTCCTTGTGGTCGACCGCGTCGTGATACTGCTCGACGAAGTTCTTGCGGGTGATGTTGCGCCAGATCTCGGCGAGGTCGCGCACGCTCTCGTGGTCTTCGTCGGTGATGCTGGGCAGCTCGGTCGACGGGACGACCTCGTTGACGCCGAGGACGTTGAACACGAGCACCGCGTGGTGGGCCACGAGAGCGCGGCCCGACTCACTGACGATGTCGGGGTGCGGGATGTTGCGCTCGTCGCAAGCCGTTTGGATCTGCGCCACCACGTCGTTCGCGTACTCTTGCAAGGAGTAGTTGGTGGACGAGTGGAAGTTGGTCTGCGAGCCGTCGTAGTCGACGCCGAGGCCGCCACCGACGTCGATGTACTTCATGCTGGCGCCGAGCGCCGAGAGCTCGACGAAGATGCGCGTCGCTTCCTGTAGCGCGTCTTTGTGAGCGCGGATGGCGGTGATCTGCGAGCCGATGTGGAAGTGCAAGAGCTCGAGGCAATCGAGCATCTCGACGTCGCGTAAACGCGTCACCGCCTGCATGAGCTCCGTCGCCGACAGACCGAACTTGCTGCGGTCGCCGGTCGACTCCACCCACTTGCCGGCGCCCTTGGTCGCGAGACGCGCGCGCACACCGATGTGCGGTCGGATGCCGAGGCGCTTCGAGACGTTGATGATCATCTCGATCTCTTCGAAGCGGTCGACGACGATGATCGGATTGCGGTTGAGCTTCTGCGCGAGCAGCGCGGTCTCGATGTACTCGACGTCTTTGTAGCCGTTGCAGATGATCAACGACTCGGCGTTGTCGAGGAGCGAGAGCACCACGAGGAGCTCGGGCTTGCTGCCGGCCTCGAGGCCCAAACCGAGCGGCGAGCCATAACGAATGAGCTCTTCGACGACGTGACGCTGCTGGTTGACCTTGATGGGATACACACCGCGATAGCGGCCTTTGTATCCGTATTCCTTGATGGCGGTCCCGAACGAACCGAAGATCTGCTTGACGCGGTGGTCGAGGATGTCGCTGAAGCGGAGCAGCACCGGCGCGCTGTAGCCGCGCTGCTCGATGTCTTTCATCAGGTCGATGAGCGCGACGCGGAGGTTCGGGTGCTCGGTGCTCTGCAGCTGCAGATTCCCGTCATCACCGATGCTGAAGTAGCCCTGGCCCCAGGGGCGGACTTGGTAAAGCTCTGCGCTATCGGCGACGGTCCACGGACGAAGGTCCGGCTGCGAAATTTTCATGTTCGTGAGCGCCCGCTATCACACTGAACGCGAGTCGTCAGCAGGATAGCACGTCGTTTTTAGGTTCCAGGGACCAGCACGGTGTCGATGACGTGGATGACGCCGTTCGACGCCATGACGTCTGGCTGCACCACTGTCGCGTTGTTCACCTTCACGCCGGAAGAGGTGTCGATGTTGAGCGCCGGGCCGGCCATCGTCGTGGCGCTGCTCATGCCGGCGACGTCGCGCGCGCTCACGCGACCAGCGACCACGTGGTACGCGAGGATGGTGCGCAGCTTCTCCTTGTCCTGCATGAGAGCCTGGAGCTGATCCGGTGGCAGCTTCGCGAAGGCCTCGTCGGTCGGCGCGAACACCGTGAACGGGCCCGGACCCTTGAGCGTCGACATCAGGTCGGCGGCTTTGATCGCCGAGACCAGCGTCGAGAACGCGCCGGCGCTCTCCGCGGTGTCGACGACGTCCTTCTGCGTGAGCATGTCGCCGGTGGTGCCGGCTTGCGCGGGCTCGGCGCTCTGGCCGCTGCCGCAGGCGATGAGGGAGGCGAAGGCGAGAGAGCCAATCAGTGTCTTCAGCATGGAGAGACAACTCCCCCAGAACGGCGTGCAAAGAAAGACCCCGCTCTGCAACGTTTTTGTAACAGCCTAGAGCGGCGTGGTGGCCCGACTCAGACGATCGACGATGGCGAGCAGCACGCCGCTCGCCTTTGGGAGGGGCTCGGCAACCAGCAACGCAGCACCGGTGCTATCGAGCAGACGAAGGGTGCGGAAGAGGTTACGCGCGGCTTCGTTCGGGTCACCGCTCGGCGACAGACTGTGAGCGAGCACGTCTCGTCCCGTGAGCTCGCGCAGACGCGTGGCGGCGCCACGTGCGTCGCCGAGCACGCAAATGAGAGCGATGGGGCCTTCGACGCCGCGCACGAGCTCCACGAGGCGGGTCGCGGCATCGTCCGCTAAAGAGGACACGACGGTGGGCAGGCGGATGAAGCGCTTTGCTGGGGCGTAGTGGCGCTCGAGCATGCCGGGCGACGCCTGTGGCTTGAGCGCCGCGTTGGGCTTGGCGACAGCGAGAGACTCCGAGAGGGTCGTCTCGAGGCGCTCCTGCGTGATGCTGCCCGGCCGGAGGATCAGCGGCGGATCGCCCACCGACACCACCGCGCTCTCGATGCCGACGTGTGCCGGGCCACCGTCGAGAATCAGGTCGACGCGTCCCCCTAGCTCCTCGAGCACGTGCGCCGCGGTGGTGGGGCTGATGCGTCCGAAGCGGTTGGCGCTCGGGGCCGCGAGCGGCTGCTTCACCGTGGTCAGGAGGTCTTGCGCCACAGGGTGCCCCGGGCAACGGATGGCGACGGTGTCGAGGCCGCTGGTGACGAGGTCGGGGACTTTCGGACCGCGCGGGACGACGAGCGTGAGTGGTCCGGGCCAGAAGGCCTTCGCCAACGTGTTCAAGCGCTCGCGAGCTTTGGCGGAAAGGAGGCTCGGGTCGAGGAGGCCGAGCTCGGCGAGATGGACGTCGGCATCGCCGGGTGGCGTTGGCACGTGGACGATGAGTGGGTCGAAGGTCGGCCGCTCCTTCACCGTGAAGATGGTGGCGAGCGCGACCTCGTCGAATGCGACCCCGGCGAGGCCATAGACGGTCTCGGTTGGGATGGCGACGACACGGGAGCGCAAGAGCGCCTCGGCGGCGGCCGTAAGATTCTCGGGCGTCGGCGTGAGAATGCTGGTCACGGGAGCCCCGAAGTCTACGCAAGGCCGGCCGCTTGGCAAGGACCTTGCGGCGCTCTAAGAGCTTTGACGTGAGTCAGGTAGCCACCATCGACGTGTTGCGCGTGGGCGAGGGGAGTCGGCCGGATTGCGTCGCGCTCGAAGGACCGCTCGCCATTCAAGTGCAGGCGCGCACCATCGCCGTGGTGATGCGGACGCCCGGGCACGACGAAGAGCTCGCGGTCGGTTTCTTGCGTGGCGAGGGAGTGGTTCGATCGAAGGCTGAGATTGCTTCCGTGCATCACTGCTCGGAGCGCGACGCCGACGATGTCGTGCGCGTGCTGCTCGCCCAAGGAAACACGATCGATTTCGCGGCCCTCACGCGGAACGTTTACGCGACCTCGAGCTGCGGCGTGTGCGGCAAGGCCAGCATCGAGGCGGCGATGGCGTGCGCGGCGCCTCTCACGTCTGACGTAAGGTTCGATCCGCAAATGCTCGCGAATGCCCCCGATGTGTTGCGACGCGAGCAGCAGCTGTTCGAGCTGTCCGGCGGCGTGCACGGCGCCGCCTTGATGACGCGCGATGGGTCCGTTCTAGCGGTGCGCGAGGACGTCGGCCGACACAACGCCGTCGACAAGCTCATGGGCTGGGCGCTGCTCGCCGGCCGGGCTCTCGACGAGACCGTCCTCGTGGTCTCCGGACGGGTGGCTTTCGAGATCGTCCAGAAGGCGCTCGCGGCGCGCGTGCCCGCCGTGGTCGCAGTGTCCGCTCCGACGTCCTTGGCGGTGGACTTGGCAAGGCGCTCGGGCATGTTGCTCGCAGGGTTCGTCCGCGAGGGCCGGATGAACGTCTACGCGGGCGCGGAACGGTTGAGCGACCGTTGAGGAAGGCAGAGCGCCCGACCGTCACCCGGTCGAGTGCGTGTCTGTTCCGTCAACGGTGCCACGCAGGTAAACAACGCGCGGTCTCGGCCAGCCGAAAAGTCTCCACCATCAATCAGGGAGATCTCCGTGAAGACCACCGAATACGCGACCCTCGCCGCCGCCCAGAAAGCCCAGGCCTTCGATGCCCTCATGGCGAAGACAGGTGAGCACATCGCTCGCACCGGCCAGAAGCCGAGCGTCCTGGGGCTCAACCAGGCGGACCTGCAGAGCGCCGACCGCTATGTGACAGCGTGCATGGCGAGCGAGCTGCGGACCGTCGCCATCGGCACGATCCCCGTGCAGCTCGACGCCGCGAAGTTCTCGACCAGCATGGCCCAGCTCGGCGCGTACATGGCGACGAACGGCATCGCGAACATCACCTTCGCCGATCCCGAGAAGGCTCTCTCTGGTGGTTTCCCCGCCGGGAGCGTCATCGGTGCGGCGATCGAAGCGGCTATGAACAGCCGCTAACACGCGCTTCAGCGACCCGCAGCGCGCACGTGGCTCACGCACCAGGTGCGCGCGTCGCCGTACTCGTCGTCGGGGCCGCCGTCGATGAAGTGTTGGCAAGCGTCGGCGACGTCGTCACTGCGGCCCAAGCGATCGGCCAAGCGCGCGACGCCGAAGAGCGCCGGCTTGTACGAGCCGTTGCTGAAGCGGACGGCTTCGGCGTAGGCATCGTACGCGTCGTTGATGAGCTCGCGCTTCTCGAAGAACTGCGCCAAGCGGTAGCGTGACTCGGGGTCGATGCCGTTGTCTTCACCGGCGACGGCTCGTTGGTCGTTGCACTGGATGGCAGCGCGCAGGTTGTCGTCGCACTCTTTGCACTCGCCGTCGGCGCGGGCAGCGACGCAGGCGGTGACGGCATCGTCACAAGCGCCATGCGCAAGATACTCGCTGCACCACGCACGTGCATCGGCGCTCGACAGCTCGGTCGGCCGCGTCGGGCGTGGCGTCGCGGCAGAGCAGGCAAGCCCGGCGAGGAAAGCTGTGATGGTGCAGATGCGGGTCACGACCCGCTATCTACACCTACACGCGCACACCTGGCTACCCATCACGGGTCGACTATTTCGATCCCTGCTTCGCGACAGCCGCAGCCGCAGCAGCCGCCTTCTCGGGATCCCCGAGATAGTAGTGCTTGATGGGCTTGAGCTTGGCATCCAGCTCGTAGATCAGCGGAATGCCTGTAGGAATATTGAGCTCGGTGATGGCGTCGTCGCTCACGTGGTCGAGGTGCTTGACCAGGGCGCGCAGGCTGTTGCCGTGGGCGGCGATGAGGACGCGTTGGCCCTTATGGAGCTCGGGGACGATGGCATCGCTCCAGAATGGCAGGAAGCGATCGATCGTGAGCTTCAAGGACTCCGTGCGCGGGAGCAGGGCGGCATCGACGCGTGCGTAACGTGGATCGCTGCCGGCGAAGCGCTTGTCGCCTTCGGGCAGCGGTGGCGGCGGCACGTCGAAGCTGCGGCGCCAGATCTTCACCTGGTCGGGCCCGGCCTTCTGGGCGAGCTCCACCTTGTTGAGCCCCTGGAGGTCACCGTAGTGCCGTTCGTTCAAGCGCCAGCTCTTGTGGACCGGGATCCAGGAGAGGTCGAGCGCATCGAGGACGACGTTGCAGGTGTGGATGGCGCGCTTGAGCACCGACGTGAAGGCGACGTCGAAGGTGTAGCCCCCGTCTTTCAAGAGGCGCGCTGCCTCCGCGGCTTCGGCGCGGCCCTCATCGGAGAGCGGGACGTCGGTCCAGCCGGTAAAGCGGTTTTCGACATTCCATTGGCTCTGGCCGTGGCGCAGCAGGACGAGCTTGTGCACGAGGTTCCTCCCTGGAAGTGCCGCACGTACGGCAACTCGTGACCTGCCCGCAAGACCGTGCGATGCAGACAGGGTGAAGTCTTGCGTCGTCGTCTTGCCTTGCTTCAACGAAGCCGAGCGTTTGCGGCCCTCCGAGCTCCTGCGTCTCGCCCGTCATCCGGCCATTCGTTTGATCTGCGTCGATGACGGCTCGACCGACACCACCTCGGCGATCCTCGAGGCGGTCAAGGCCAAGGCACCCGACCGCATCAGTGTCTTGCACCGTGGCGAGAACGGCGGTCGCGGCGCGGCGGTACGCGACGGCATGCGCAAAGCGCTCGCCGAAGGCGCCCACATGATCGGTTTTCTCGACGCCGACCTCGCGGCGCCGGTCGAGGAGATGATGCGCCTGCATGCCGTGCTCGCGACCAGCGACGTCGCGGCGGTGATGGGCGCGCGGGTACGGCGTCTGGGGGCGAACATCGCGCGGACCGCGACCCGGCGTCTGCTCGGGCGGACATTCGCGAGCTTGGCCGCGCTGGCCATCGATGTGCCGCTCTACGATACCCAATGCGGCGCCAAGCTCTTCCGCGCCAGCCCTGAGCTCGAAGCCGCGCTCGCCGAGCCATTCGTTGCCAAGTGGACCTTCGACGTCGAGCTCATCGCGCGGCTCTATCACGGCGGTCCCGGGGCCCCGGCGTTGGGCCCGGAGTCGTTCCTCGAAGTGCCGCTCGAGCACTGGCAAGACGTCGCCGGCTCGAAGCTCACCGGGCACGATGCGCTGCGTGCCCTCGTCGACCTCGCGATCGTCGGGCTGCAAACACGGGCGCGCCGCAAGAAGGCGCCAGCTCGCGAGACGCCACGTCGTCGGTCCGCCGCCGCCTGAGTATGGGTGTCGGTCGCTTTGCACCATCGCCGACGGGCGACGCGCACCCTGGAACGTTGCTCGCCGGATTGCTCGCTTGGCTCGACGCCAAGTCGCGTGGCGACACCGCACTCTTGCGACTCGAGGACCTCGATACGACGCGGGTGAAGTCCGCTTACACGGAGCAAATCGTGGAAGCGCTGGCATCGATCGGTTTGCGCTTCGATACCGTGGCAACGCAGAGCCTCGACAACGCCCGCCATGCGGCGGCGCTCGACACCTTGGCCGAGCGCGGTGCTCTCTACCCATGTTCGTGTCCGCGCAGCCGCATCAAGACGCTGGGTCGCAAGGCGCCCGACGGTGGATTCGCCTACGACAACGCGTGTCGTGGACGCTCGCTCCCCGCGGCCGGTTGGCGCGCCAGCAAGGAGAACGTGCGCGTGCGGCTGCCCGACGCTCCGCTCACCCTCGTCGATGAGAGCGGGCTCGATCTGTCGCAGACTCCGGCCATCGCCATGGGCGACCCAGTGGTCCTCCGCAAAGACGGAGTCGTCGCCTACCAGCTCGCGGTCGTGGTCGACGACGCGGCCCAAGGCGTGACCCGGGTGGTGCGGGGGCGAGACATCGCGCCGAGCACCGCGACCCAGGTGATGTTGCAGCGGCTCCTCGGGTACGCGACACCGGCGTACCGCCACCACTTCCTGTTGCTCGAGCCTGATGGCGACAAGCTCGCGAAGCTCCACGGCTCGGTGGGCTTTCGCGCGTTATCGACGCGCTACGACGGTCCGGCGCTCTGCGGTTGGCTCGCGTGCGCCGCGGGTCTCGTCGAGCGCGAAGCCGCCACGACGCCCGCTGCGCTCCTGCCCGGCTTCTCCTGGGCACGGGTTCGCGCCGACGACCTTGCTGTCCGCTGGGACGGACAGCGATTAGCTCGGGATGGCGCCTGAAGCAGGGGCCCGTGGCACCAAGGTCACGAACTGACCTTTGGTCCAGCCGTACTTCCTCGCCAGAGCCTTGAACTTCTCGAGGCGCTTGGGCTCACCGGGGGTGTCGACCATGAAATTGCCGATGGCCGCGGGCATATTGAGGAGGATCATCATGCCGCCGTCCGACGAAGCGGAATCGCCGTCGCGCCCGGCGAGAACGATGCGGTCTTCGTCGAGCTTGCGCCAGTCCATGCGCTCCTTGTTGGCATTGAGCCAGTAGTGGAACGAAAGCGGCTTGCCGGCTTGCGGACGCCTCTCCCAGGCGCTGTCGAAGACCTCGTAGGCGTGGTTCACGCCGGTCGAGATGCCGTTGGCGTCATAGATGAGGTGGGAGCCGACCGCGTTCGTTGCGTCGATCCCGAGGAGTGAGGTGACGCTCTGCGCCAGCTCTTGGTCGCCGTTCGAGACGATGACGACGTGCACGCCGGCGCGCTTCAAGGCGAGGTTGTCCTCGCGGACCCCCGGGAAGATCTTGGCGGCATAGCTCGGCGCGAAGGCTCGCACTTGCTCCGCCTTTTCGTCGCGCGTCAGGCCGATTTGCGAGGGCCAAAACGCGCCCGCCCAAAATTCCAGGAGGCCGATGCCGGGTCCGCCAGCTTCCTTGCGTTTCCACAGCTCGATGACGAGATGGCCGTTCTCGGTGCCCGAGTTGGTTGCGACCGCCGCGAATTCCTTGTCCGGGATGGCGGACGGGTCTTTCGCTTTGGTTGCGATGAGGAACTTCTTCAGGGCTTCGTTCTGCTGCGCGGTGATCTTGCCGTTGTCGGCGCGCCACTTGAAGAAGAACGTGAAGATGTCACCGGCGGCTTGGGTCTTGTCGAGGTCCTTGAGCCAGAAGACCTGGCGGCCGCAGGCCTTCTCGGCGGCGACCCACTGCCTGAAGGCGCGTGACGTGAAGTACTCGAGCCGTCGCTCCATGGTGAGACGCGTGGCGTCGACGCTGTTGCTGCCGTGGCTGCCGCCACCCATGCGGTAGAGCGCGGTGCGGGCCCGGGCCAGGGCGCGCCGGGCCGCGAGCTCGTTTGCCTCCGAGCGGGTGAGACGGACGGTGACGCGATTCCTGCCGACGTAGGCGTCGGGTTTCGCGTCCGCCTTTGGCTGCTCGGTGGCGCTGGCCGCCGTCGTGGTGATGTTGGAGTGAGCCTGATGGAGGTGCCGGACGCGCATGCCTGCCTCGTGTCGTTGAGGCAGCAGTATCGTCAGGCAAGGCAGCGGCGAGGACGACCCGCCGCTGCCGACGTGTCACGCGACCCTCTGACCCTTGCCGCGCGCGAGATTCGCCGCGTAGGCGCTGGCGTTCATCTCATTGAGCGCGAAGGCAATTTCGTCCGCCGTCTGCTCGATGGCCTTGCCGACCGGCTTGCCGGCACCGTGACCGGTGTCGACGTCCGCGCGCAGTAGGGTCGGAGCCCGGCCCGCTTGGGCCGCTTGCAAGGCCGCGAGCAGCTTGTAGCTGTGGCTAGGCTCGACACGGTCATCGCTGGTTCCGGTCTCGACGAGGAGGCCGGGGAAACGGA
Organism: uncultured Bdellovibrionales bacterium; assembly: GCA_964484195.1. GTDB lineage: Bacteria > Myxococcota > XYA12-FULL-58-9 > XYA12-FULL-58-9 > JALHOP01 > JALHOP01. The sequence goes on from CAZAER010000001.1 coordinate 310,330, forward strand.
CGCCAGGACGGACGTTGTGCAGCGGTGAATAAGCAAACAGGAACGGGAACTGCTTCGGGTCGCTCGAGACGCCGTATTCCGGGATCCAGCCGGGACCCCAGGTCCAACGGTGGTAGCGCAGCATGTCGTGGACGCCGACACCCACGAGGCCGGCGGCGGCGATCGAGGGATCTTGGATGACCGTCGCTGCGACGAGCAAGCCGCCGTTCGAGGCTCCGGCCAGCGTCAGGCGCTCGGGCCGGGTATAGCGCTGCTCGACCAGATGGCGAGCGCACGCCTTGAAGTCTTCGAAGACGTTCTGCTTGCGGCCGAGTGAGCCGCCCTTGTGCCAGTTCTCGCCGAACTCGCGGCCACCGCGCAGCTGCGGCACCGCGAGGATGCCGCCCATCTCGAGCCACGCATGGAAGCGGCGCGAGTAGGTGGGCGTGACGCTATTGCGGAAACCACCGTAGGCGTACTGCAGCGTCGGCGCGTTGCCGTCGCGCGGGGTGTCGCGTCGCTGCGTGATGAACACCGGCACCATGGTGCCGTCGGTGCTCTTGAAGAAGCTCTCGGTGGTCACGTAGTCGGCGGGGTCGACGCCGATCGGCGACGCACGGGTGATCCGCCGTTTACCCGTCTCGGTGTCGACCGCGTATTCGATCTCGGGCGTGTAGTGATTCTGGAAGGTGAACGAAACCTTCTTGCCTTCGGGGTCACCGAAGAACGCCGACACCGAACCGCGGTCGGGTAGGTCGATCGTCCGCTCGAGCGAACCCTTGTGGAAGACGCGCAACGCCGCGGTGCCGTTGTTGAGATAACGCGCGTAGATGCGCTCGCCGACCACGGTGGCACCGTCGAGGGTCATCTGCGGATCCTGCGGCAGGAGCTCGCGGACGACCGGCTTGTCTTCCGCGATGTCGATGGCGACGAGGCGGGCGTTGGGCGCTTCGGCGTCCGTCAGCATGTAGATGACGCTGCCGCGGCCGCCGACCAAGTAATATTCGGCGCCGTCGTTACTCTCGAGCACGGTGCGGAACGGTCCATTCATGTCGTCGATCGGCCGAACCGCGATGCGGGAGGTACCGGTGCGCATGTCGCCGCTGCTGACGATGAGCCACTTCTCGTCGTCGGAGAGCGACGGCTCGTGCAGCATGTCGGGCGCTTGGGGTGTCGCCATCAGGATGACGTCGTCGCCTTGTGGCTTGCCGACTTTGTGCAAGCGAGCGCTGTGATCGTGGACGACCTCCTGGAGCTCCTTGCCTGACTCGGGGGCCGGCAATCCGCCATAGAGGAAACCGGAGCTGTCCGGCAGCCACTCGATGCTGCTCGTCTTGGTCCAGCGGATGACCTCGGGGAGCTTCTCTCCAGTTGCCGCGTCGACGAGGTGCCACGTCGACCAGTCCGAGCCGTTGTCGTTCAAGGCGTACGCCACCTTGGTGCCGTCGGGGCTCACCGACCACGAGCTCACGTGCATGGTGGCGGTGGGGTCGAGCGCTGCCGGGTTCACCAGGCAAGTGACCTTGCCTTGTTTGTCCTTCACGAAGAGCGAGGCTTGGTGCTCGCCGCCCTTGCGCTCGGTGAAGAAGGTGAAGTCCTTCACCTTGCGCTCGCGCGACTTCTCGCCGACGGCGAAGCTCTTCTCGAGCCACTCGGCAACCAGCTTGCGCGCTGGGAGCTTGTCGAGGTGCGTGCGGGTGAAGGCGTTCTGCTCGCCGACCCAGGTGTCGCGCTTGACGCCCGCGGTCTCGAGCCAGCGGAATGGGTCGGGCACTTTGGTGCCGTGGTAGTCGTCGACGACGTCGCCGCGCTCGGTCTTGGGGTAGGTGCCCTCGAAGGCGACCTGCGCGCCGAGGTGCGCGAGGAGGAGCTTCTGGGCCATCGCCGCCGCGGCGCCGGCGTAGCTCGCGTTCATCAGCTGCTGCTGCTTGGCCTTCTTGCCGCGTTTCTTGCCGGGAGCTTCGACTGCGTCGAGAGGACGGGCGTCGCGCGGGGCGTCGGCTCGGTAGGGCTTGCAGAGCGCGGCGCTGGACAGAAGGGTGCGTAGACCAGGGGACAGCCCCGGTGAGCGGCGGGTGGATTGCATGGCGGGCCTTGGTGGGATTTGCCCAGAACGGAAACGTCGGGCGGTCGAAGTTATCGCCGCCCGGCTCCAAGTGTTTCGCGAACGACGATCGCTAGCTTCGCGAGGCGGCGTACCGGGCCACATCCCCGAGGTACGAGAGGCCACGCAGCAGCGTCGCATAGGACCCGGTGGGGTCGAACGGGTCCACCGCGACGCCACCCTTGCCATCGACGACCACGGAGGTCGCGAGGTCCTGCCACGAGCGCTTGGAAAGGTCGTAGTAGTCGGGGGCCAGCGTCTCCTGCGTGGTGAAGGCGACCGCTCCGGCCTCGGCGCGTAGCACGACCCCGCGCTGCTCCTTCATGCTCGCCACCTCGATCTCGAGATCGGCACCGCGGCTGAAGAACGAGCCGAGCTTGCCCAGGAACGGGCGAGCCGCTTTGCGTCGGGCGTCGTCCACGGTGAGCTCGCCGCTGTGCACCCGCGGTGCGAGCGGCGCCAGACGGGCGTGGTAGCGCATCGGGTCGTAGGTGCCCTCGATGATGCCATCGACGGCGCACCCCGCGACTTCGCCGGTCGCAGCGATGCCTTGGGTCGCGACGGGCAACAAGGCGGCATGGAGGCGGATGATGTCGCGCGCGCCTTCGACGATTGCATGATCGGCGATGAGCCTGTTGGCGGCGCCCGCTATGGCGGTGTGGTCGAGGCTCGGCGCCGCGATGAGCTTCGCCAGATTGGCGAGGTCGCGGGCGTAGCGTGGGCTCGCGAGGCCCGTTGCCTCGCTTGCCGGGCTGACCGCCGGAGCGGACTGCATGACGAGGGTCGCGGAGGACGCGTTCTGCGGCCGCGCGGCGGCGCCTTCGTCAGCCGTGGTCATGTGGCGCGAGGTGGTCGGGTTTGCTGGCTGAGTGGACAGGGACATCGAGGCCTCCTTGTAAGGTGACCTCTTATCGGCCCGCGTCTACCTCGCGAGGCGTCATCGTGATCTGCACGCCGTCATGGTCGCGACGCGGCCATGACATCGCTTCAGACGTTGAAGCGGAAGTGCATGACGTCGCCATCGCGGACGACGTACTCTTTGCCTTCGACGCGCATCTTGCCGGCGCTCTTCACAGCGGCTTCGGTCTTGAGCTCGACCAGGTCTTCCCAGCGCATGACCTCGGCCTTGATGAAGCCACGCTCGAAGTCGGTGTGGATGACGCCGGCGGCGCCAGGCGCCTTGGTGCCTTCGCGAATCGTCCAGGCGCGGGTTTCCTGAGGACCGGCCGTCAGGTAGGTGATGAGCCCGAGGACGCGATAGCCCTCGCGGATGATCTTGTGCAGACCCGGCTCGGTGAGCCCCATCGAGGAGAGATAGTCGGCGCGATCGGCGTCGGGGAGCTGTGAGACCTCGGCCTCGATGGCGGCGCTGATCGGGATGACCGGCGCGCCCTCCGCCTTGGCGAGCTCGGTGAGCTTCTGGAAGTAGGGGACGGTCTCGGGCTTGGTGACCGTGCCTTCGGCGAGATTGGCGACGTAGAGGATGGGCTTCGCGGTCAGCAGGAAGAGCTCGCGCATGAGCTTCTTGCCGTCGTCGTCGATGGCGAGGCCGCGGGCCGCGGCGCCGGTGTTCAAGTGCTTCTGCATGGCCTCGAGGCGGGCCATCTCGGCGCGGGCTTCGTCGCCCTGCTTGCCGCCGGCCTTCACCAGCTTGTTGGTGCGCTCCATGCGCTTCTCGACCGTGGCCAGGTCCGCCAAAGCGAGCTCAGTGTTGATCGTCTGGACGTCGCGGATCGGATCGATCGAGCCATCGACGTGCACGATGTTGCTGTCGTCGAAGCAACGCACCACGTGCGCTATAGCGTCCACCTGGCGGATGTGTGACAGGAACTGGTTGCCGAGGCCTTCGCCTTTCGAGGCGCCCTTTACCAGGCCGGCGATGTCGACGAACTCGAGGCTCGTGGGCACGAGCTTTTCGGACTTGTAGAGCGTCGAGAGCTTGGAGAGGCGCTCATCCGGCACCGGCACCACGCCGACGTTCGGCTCGATGGTGCAGAAGGGGAAGTTCGCGGCTTCGGCGCCAGCGGCCGAGAGGGCGTTGAAGAGGGTGGACTTGCCGACGTTGGGAAGGCCGACGATGCCGATGTTGATGGCCACGGGGGTGCTCCAGAGCGAGAGGGCGCGGTATCTACTCGCCATGCCCCGACGTCAAGCGTTGACGCGGCGGCAGATCGCGCTTTGCTTAAGGAGCGTTCACCCGAGGAGGGAAGATAAAATGAAGAAGATCTCTGCACTTGTGTTCGTCGCGCTGCTTGGCGTCGCCTGTTCGAGCACGAACACCAATGTTCCGAGCCGCGGGCGGCAGTCGGACAACCCAGTCGAGCGCATCCGCGATCGCACCAACACGAATGCCTCGCCAGGCGCCAACGACGACTCGCCCATCAACAGTGTCGAGGTCGACCGAGTCAAAGACCGCACCAACACCAACGTGAGCTCGCCCAAATGACATGATGACAGGCTGGGTTACGTGAACGGGGAGACGACGTTGCCGATAACGATTCAGTAACGTTGTATCCGACGTTTGGAGCGACCATGAGCGCCGTCCCGCCTGTCAGTCCCCGTGCCGTGGTACCGCCCGCCGGGCCGCAGACTGTCCAGCCGGATGGCGTTCCACCGCAGGGCGTTCCACCCCAGGGCGTGCCGCCGGGCGGCGTTCGCCAAGCACCGCCGACCGCGGTCGCACCGCAAGAAGACCAGTACGAGAACGTCATGGGGAAGGTCGCGGGCAGCGCCCTGACCGGCGCCTTGTTCTTCGGAGCAGGCTGCGCCATGGCCTTCTGCCCCTTCCTCGTGCCGTTCATTCTCGTTGCCGGTTGCTTCGCCGCCGCCGACTTCCTTGCCGACCTTGCCGGCTTCAGCCCGGTCAAGATGGTGAGCGGCCGATCCATCGGTGGGTGGATCGCGAGCCGGTTCAGCTCCCGACCAAGCGAGCCCGAGGGTCCGCAGGGTGTGAACCTGCGCCGTGCGCCACAGCCGCAACGCCGCCCGCCGGTGGAGGTCGAGCCTCTCGCTCCGCCGCAGCGCCGCGACGAGCCCGGCGATCCGGCACAAGCCATCTCCTAGGAGCGCTGCCGCTACCTTGGTACTCCCGCGCGGTCACGACGATTTCCGCAACGTCGCGGTGCGTCCGGCGATAACGTTCGTAACCACAGTTTCGATGCTGGGAGGGCTGTATGCCTCAAGTTGCTCCGACTCCGCCCCGTTACGTTCAGGCCCCGCCTGCGCCACCGGCGCCGCAGCAAGAGCGTCACGGACTTGCGAACTTCCTGCAAGGCGTAGCGGGAGCGCTGCTCGGCATCGGCATGCTGGGCCTTGGCATCGCCGGCATCGGCATCACGGCGGTGATCGCTGGCGACGCCGCCCTCGACTACTTCACCGGCCGCGGCATCATGGGGCACTTTGCAAAGCTCATGGGCTGGGAGAGCAAGGCGAATTCGCGCTCGATGGCCGCCCAGCTGGCGGAGGCCTTCAGCCCTTCGCCTCAACGCGCCGGCTATCAGATGCGCCCGCAGACACCTTCGTAAGCCGCGCACCCCCGTGCTCCACATCGTCCTCTTCCAGCCTGAGATCCCGCAGAACACTGGGAACGTCGGGCGCTTGTGTGCCGTGACGCGCGCTCGCCTGCACCTGGTGCATCCGCTCGGGTTCGAGGTCACCGACAAACACTTGAAGCGTGCCGGTATGGACTACTGGCGCTCGCTCGACGTCCATCATCACGAAGACTGGCGGGCGTTCCGCGATAGCAGACTCGGGCCCAAGCGCCTCTGGCTCTTCACCACCAAGGCCGAGCAGACGCACTGGGACGTTCGCTTCGAAGACGACGATGGTCTGGTGTTCGGGCGCGAAACCAGCGGTGCGCCGGATTGGCTGCACGACGAGCTCTCCGCCACGCGGGTGACCATTCCGCGCTTCAACACCGAGATGCGCTCGCTGAACCTCTCGACCGCCGTAGGAGTCGCGGCGTACGAGGCGCTGCGTCAGCTGCATCACCCCTGAGTGTGCCGTCCTTGCACCGGCTCGAGGCCGAACGCGGACACTCTTGCCTGCGATAACGTTAGCGAATCAGGGAGCCACGCGTGAACGTTGCCGCTTCAGACACCCGCATCAGCGGCTTCACGTTCCTGCCGGAGCCCGCGCCCAAATTGCCCGCCCTGGCCACCACTCCGCCAGGCGCGCTCGCCGGCCAGCTCCATGACCGGCTCACCTCGCTCATTTGCTTTCGCGGTAAGGCTGCCTCCTCGTTCGGGTGGACGGAGCAGTACGTCAGCAAGCGTATCGACTCGTGGGTCACGCGGGGCAGTGCCGTGGCCGCCGGCGCGGTGATGGGCGGGCTACTTCTCGCCGACCCTGCGTGCACGTGGCCGCTGCTTGGCTTGCTTGCCGGTGGCGCCGCGGCGCTGGGCGCTTTCACCGCGCGCGTCGGATTCCTGCTCCACCATACGGCGGCTTCGCTCGTGTGCAGCTTTCGTCCCTTGGAGCCCGAGCAGCTCGCCTTCCTCGACGAGGTTCGGCAGACGGGGACGCCGCTCGATAAGGCGATCGCCGCGGTGTCTGCCAAGCGGTACCTCCAGAGTATCAAGCAGCGAAACGTGCGAGGAGACGCCGCGATCGGTCTGCTCGAGCAGATCGCAAAGACCGAGCTGCCGCCCGATATGATCGCCTCTGGTGTCCGCATCGTCGATGCCGTGACCCAATTCTTCGATCCGGCGACAGGCGAGCCCCTGACGGTGATCGGCGCGACGCGGGGTGAGCGCATCATCGCGCTTCTAGATAAGTTGAGTGACCCGGAGCTGCGCTCCGTCGCAGCGTACCTCGACCCGATCGTGTTCGCGGACCACGGGCGCATGTGGTGGGATTTGCCCAGCCAACAGACACAGGTCGGCGCCAAACTGTCGATCGTGCGGCCACCCCGCGACGGGTAAAACTCCCGACAAATCAGCGCCTTGTGCCCGTCGTTCGAAATGCACGCACGGCAGCGCTGCGCCTTTGCCTATGCCGCGCCGAGCCGTTATGGTCGACCCGTTCGAGCCCCATGCCTACGCGGCCTGCGCGCCGCCTCTTAGAGAAGGTTCATGAGCAGCTTTGGTGCAAATTCCGGTTTCGTCGATGAGCTCTACGCGCGGTATCTCGAAGACCCGCAATCGGTCGGCGAGTCCTGGCAGGAGTTTTTCGCGGACTACAAACCGGCCGGCGGTAATCCAGCGCCGCGCGCCACCGCCAACGGGGCTCACGCCCAGAACGCCGCCCCGACCGTCATCGCCCCCGCGACTGGCCCCGTCGTCTCCTCCGGCGCCGCCGCGAGCGTCGTTCCCACCGGCCACGTGCCCGCTATAGCGACCAAAGCGCAGCCGCAAGTGCCGCCGCCGCAGACCGAGCATCCCGACGCCGAGCCGCTCAAGGGCATCGCCGCCAAGATCGCCGAGAACATGGTGACGAGTCTGCACGTGCCGACCGCCACCAGCGTGCGCTCGATTCCGGTGAAGCTCCTCGAGGAGAACCGCAAGCTCATCAACGCCCATCAGTCGGCGACGAGCGGCGCCAAGGTCTCGTTCACGCACATGGTCGCCTACGCGCTGCTGCGCGCCATGGAGAAGCACCCCGGCATGAACGACGGCTACGTCGAGCGTGACGGCAAGCCGCATCGCGTGCATCGCAAGGTCGTGAACCTCGGCCTCGCCATCGACCTCGAGCGCAAGGGCGAGCGCGTCCTCTTGGTGCCGAACATCAAGGACGCCGGTCGCCTCAACTTCCTCGAGTTCGTCGCCGCCTACGACGACATCGTTGCGCGTGCGCGCAACAACAAGCTCGCCGTCGACGAGTTCCAGGGCACGACCGTCAGCATCACGAACCCCGGTATGATCGGCACGCAGCTGTCGGTGCCGCGCCTCATGGAAGGGCAGTCCGCCATCTTCGGCATCGGCAACATCGGCTTCCCCGCCGAATACGCCGGCATGTCGAACCAGGTGATCAGCGAGCTCGGCCTGTCGCGCACCATGACGATCACCAGCACCTACGACCACCGCGTGATTCAAGGCGCGGAGTCCGGCGGCTTCTGCCGTGACGTCGAGAAGCTCTTGCTCGGCGACGATCGCTTCTACGTGAAGATCTTCGACGAGCTCGACGTGCCCTACGAGCCGCTCGCCTGGGCCGGCGACCAGAACGTCGAGGTCTTCGGCGGCCGCGACATGGACGCCATCCGCAAGCAGGCGCACGTGCTGCAGCTCATTCGCGCGCACCGCGTTCGCGGACACCTCTACGCACACCTCGATCCGCTCTCCATCGAAGCACCGCAGCTCCATCCCGAGCTCGAGATGTCGAAGTACGGGCTCACCGTCTGGGATCTCGACCGCCAGTTCATGGCCGGCGAGCTCGCGGGCTCCAAGGCGCCGATGCCGCTCCGCGACATCATGGAGACGCTGCGCGAAACGTACTGCCGCCACATCGGCGTCGAGTACATGCACATCCCCTACGTCGAGCAGCGCGACTGGCTGCAAGCGCGCATGGAGTCGTCGCGCAACGCTACGGCGTTCACCCCCGACGAGCAGCAGCGCATCTTGAAGAAGCTGAACGCCGCCGAGGCATTCGAGCGCTTCCTGCACACTACCTACGTTGGCCAGAAGCGCTTCTCGCTCGAGGGCGGCGAGACCCTCATCCCGATGCTCGACTTCCTCCTCGAGGATGCCGGCAAGGTCGGCGTCACCGCGGCGGTCATCGGCATGGCCCACCGCGGCCGCTTGAACGTGCTCGTCAACACCGTCGGCAAGAAACACGAGAACGTCTTCCGCGAGTTCGAAGGCGAGATGGATCCGGGCATCGCCCACGGCTCGGGCGACGTGAAGTACCACCTGGGATCGCTCGGCAAACACGTCACCGAGAGCGGTGAGACCGTCAGCGTCTCGCTCGCGAGCAACCCGTCGCACCTCGAGGCCGTGAATCCGGTCGTCGAGGGCATGGTGCGCGCGATGCAAGACATCGACGGCGACGTGAAGCGCGAGAAGACCATCCCAATCCTCATCCACGGCGACGCCGCGTTCGCGGGGCAGGGCGTCGTGGTCGAGACCCTCGGCATGTCGCAGCTCAACGGTTACCGCACCGGCGGCACCGTGCACATCGTGGTGAACAACCAGATCGGCTTCACCACCGGCGCGAAAGACGCGCGCTCGTCGCTGTACTCGACCGATGTCGCTAAAGCGGTGCATGCGCCGATCTTCCACGTCAACGGTGACAATCCCGAAGACGCCGTGCGGGTCATGCGCCTCGCGTTCGCCTTCCGCCACCAGTTCAAGCGTGACGTGGTCATCGACCTCGTCTGCTATCGCCGCTGGGGTCACAACGAAGGCGACGACCCCTCGTACACCCAGCCGCTGGTGTACCAGCGCATCGAGAACCACCGCTCGGTCCGTAAGATCTACACCGAGCAGTTGCTCCGTCGTGGTGACCTCGACGCGACCTCCGCCGAGAAGGCGCTCGATGATTTCCGCGTCCAGCTCCAGGGCATTCACGACGCGGTGAAACAAGCGCAGCAACCCAAGCCGCAGTCCGTCGCGCGCGACCGCGAAGACGAGCGTGGCGTCGGTGTCGAAGCCGACGGAGTGGTGACGGCGCCGTCCGAGGAGAACCTCGGCCTCGTGCTCGATGGCCTCGAGCGGCCGGTCGAGGGCTTCGAGCCGCATCCCAAGCTGGTCAAGCAGCTCGCCAAGCGTCGCGAGCGCTACGACAGTGGCAAGATCGACTGGGCGCTCGGCGAGGCCCTGGCGTTCGGCTCGCTCGTCCTCGAAGGCAACCCTGTCCGCTTGAGCGGTGAGGATACGGGCCGCGGCACCTTCAGCCAACGTCACTGCATCCTCTATGATCACCGCACCGGCACGCCCTACATCCCCCTGAACAACCTGCAGCAGGGTCAGGCGAACTTCTCGTGTTACGACTCACTGCTCTCGGAGTTCGGCGTTCTCGGCTTCGACTACGGCTACTCGGTGAACTACGCGAAGGCGTTGGTCATGTGGGAAGCGCAGTTCGGCGACTTCGTGAACGGCGCCCAGGTCATCATCGATCAGTTCATCTCGAGCGGTGAGCAGAAGTGGAACCAGAAGTCCTCGGTGGTCATGCTCTTGCCGCACGGCTACGAGGGGCAGGGGCCGGAGCACTCGAGCGCGCGCATCGAGCGCTTCTTGCAGCTCGCGGCCGCCGGTAACTGGCGCGTTTGCTACCCGACGACGCCGGCGCAGTACTTCCACCTCTTGCGGCGCCAGGTGCGCAGCGAGCAGCGTAAGCCCTGCGTGGTGTTCACCCCGAAGTCGCTGCTACGCCATCCCGACGCGGTGTCCGCCAAAGAGGAGCTTCTCTCCGGCAGCTACATGCCGGTGATCGGCGACTCGTCGGTGAAGGACGCGAACGGGGTCACGCGCGTGGTCATGTGCAGCGGCAAGATCTACTACGATCTCGACGCCGCGCGCCGCGAGAAGAAGCTCGAGAACGTCGCCATCGTGCGCCTCGAGCAATATTACCCGTTCCCGGCGGAGCAGCTGCGCGCGCAGCTCGAGACCTACGCCAACGCGACGGAAGTGCTGTGGGTGCAGGAAGAGCCGCGCAACATGGGCGCCTGGGACTTCGTCGACGAGCGCCTCTTGGCACTGCTCTATCAGGGCCAGACCTTGCGTTACGTCGGCCGGCCCTCGGGCTCGTCGCCGGCCACCGGCTCGTCGAAGCGTCACGCCGCCGAGCAGGCAGCGGTCATCACCGAGGCTCTCGAAGGCGAGGGCAAACCGGCGCTGGCTCACGGTCAGAAGGTCATCGAGACCCGCGACAAGCAGCCGCAGCCCCAACCCCAGTCGCAGCCGACTCGGGCCGCTGGATAAGCACGTTTCGTGAGCACTGCCGGGCGCTACTCCGTCATCAACGTACGTCGCGCCTGGTACGTGCTTTGCGAGTCGTCGGAGCTCCGTGACCGTCCGCTCAAGCGGGCGCTGTTCGACGTGCCGCTCGCGGTGTTTCGCGGTGCGGCTGGCGAGCCGGTGGCGCTGGTCGACCGCTGCGCTCACCGCAACGTGCCGATCTCGGGCGGGCGTGTGGTGCACGGCGAGATCGAGTGCCCCTACCACGGCTGGCGTTTCGACCGCGAAGGCGTGTGCCGCAACGTCCCGGCGCTGCTCGACGAGAAGGGCTCCTCCAAGGCGCGCCGCGTCGCACGTTATCCCACGGTGGAGCGTCAGGGCCTGGTGTGGGCATGGGGCGATCCGGATAACGAGCCGGGCGTGGTCGAGCCCTACGTGGTGCCGCATCTCGCCGATAGCCGCTATGGCAGCGTCCGCTACAACGCGACCTTCGAGGCGACCTTGCACGCGACCGCCGAGAACATCCTCGATGTGCCGCATACGGCGTTCCTCCATCGCGGGCTTTTTCGCGGCGCCGGCAAGCGCAATGTCATCACCGCCAACCTCCGGCGTGATGCCGCGTCCGTCGAGGCGGACTACGTCGGCGAGCCGCGACCGTCTGGTCTCATCGGCAAGCTCCTCGCGCCGCAGGGTGGCACGGTCCAGCACGTCGACCGCTTCATGCTGCCTTCCATCGCGCAAGTGGAGTACGCGCTCGGCGACAGCAGCCACGTGTTGATCACCAACCTGCTCACGCCGGTGTCGGATTTCGTGACCGCGATGTTCGCCATCGTGAGCTACAGGCTGCCGATCGGCGGCAAGCTCGTGGGGCGCATCCTCGAGCCGCTGGCGAGGCGTATCGTGCAACAGGACGCCGAAGTGCTCGCGGAGCAGACACGCAACGTCAAAGCGTTCGGCGGCGAGCGCTTCGTGTCGACGGACGTCGATCTCTTGGGGACGCACATCTTGCGGCTCCTCAAACATGCCGAGCGCGGCGAAGCACAAGAAGCCGGCGAGCTCGGCTCGGTTCGACTCGAGGTGTGATGTGCTCCATCTCGTTGACGTCGAGAAGCGCTACGACGGCGTCGTGGCGCTCGAGAAGATCTCGCTCGAGCTCGAGCGCGGAGCCTCGCTCGCCATCGTCGGCACCAGCGGCTCGGGGAAGTCGACGCTTCTCCGGCTGGTGAACGGCATCGTCTGGCCGGACAGCGGTAGCGTCCACATCGAGGGCGAGCTGCTGTCGCCGGCGAGCGCCCGGCGGCTGCGCCAGCGCATGGGCTACGTCATTCAGGACGGCGGCCTGTTTCCGCACCTCACGGCGCGCGAGAACGTCATGTTGCTGCCGCGGCACCTCGGCTGGGATACCCAGCGCATCGCCACGCGGACCAACGAGCTCGCCGAGCTCATGCGGCTCAAGCCGGAGATGCTCGACCGCTATCCGGCGCAACTCTCGGGTGGTCAGCAGCAGCGCGTCGGCCTCATGCGCGCTCTCTTCCTTTCGCCTGGTCTCTTGCTGCTCGACGAGCCGCTCGGCGCGCTCGACCCGACCACGCGCGTCACTCTGCAAGACGAGCTGCGCTCGATCTTCGACGTGGTGCGCTGCACGGTGTTGCTCGTGACCCACGACTTCGCCGAGGCAGGGGCGCTGGCGCGCGAGATCATGGTCATGCATCGCGGCGCCGTGCAGCAGCGCGGGACGCTCACCGAGATCCTCAAGCACCCCGCGACCGAGCGCGTCGCCGGCATGGTGCGGGCGGAGCGGCGGCGCGTCGAAGTGCTCGGAGCGGCCACGTGATTACGCTGGTCGTCGCGCTGGCGATGGGCGCCACTCCGGTACGGGTCGGCTCCAAGGCGTTCACCGAGTCGGTGATCATCGGCGAGATTGCGCGCCAGACCCTCGAGGCCCACGGAGTCGTCGCGACACACCAGCGTGAGCTCGGCGGGACGGCGATTGCTTGGAAGGCGCTGCTCGGTGGCGAGATCGACGTCTATCCCGAGTACAGCGGCACCATCGTCCAGGAGCTCATCCCGGGAGCAGGGGATCTCGAGACCGCTCTCGCCAAGCACGGCGTGGTCATCGCGGCCGACTTGGGCTTCGATGACAGCTACGGCATCGGGGTGCGACCCGAGCTCCCGGTACGCAGGATCTCCGAGCTCGCCGACGCACCAGGGCTGCGCGTCGGTCTATCGAACGAGTTCCTCGACCGTCAGGATGGCTGGCGGGGCCTCGCGCGCGTCTATGACCTCGGGGCGCTCCAGGTGCGCGGGCTGCAACACGCTTTAGCGTACAGCGCCCTCGAGCACGGAACGCTCGACGCCATCGATGTCTATACGACCGACGCCGAGATTGCGCGCATCGGCGTGCGAGTTCTCGAGGACGACAAGCACTACTTCCCGAGCTATCGCGCGCTGCTCTTGGCGCGCAGCGATCTCTCCGCCGACGCTCGCGCCGTGCTCAAGAAGCTGACCGCGACCATCGACGTCGAGCGCATGCGCAAGCTGAACGGCCGGGCCGCCATCGATCATGTGAGCGAGGATCGTGCAGCCGGCGAGCTCGTCGAGAGTGTCTTCAGCGTGATGACGCAGCAGGCGCAGCCCACGGTGTGGTCGCGCTTCTGGATGAACTTGAAGGCACACTTGGGCCTCACGGCGCTCTCTCTGTTCGCGGCGATTCTCGTGGGTGTGCCACTCGGCGTCGTGGCGGCGAAGACGCGGCGGATCGGCGGTAGCATCGTGGGGCTCACCGGCGTCTTGCAGACGGTGCCGTCGCTCGCCTTGCTGGTGTTCATGATTCCGCTCTTCGGCATCGGTTATTTGCCCGCGGTGATGGCGCTCTTCGTCTACAGCTTGCTGCCCATCGTGCAGAACACCTACGTCGGAGTGCACGACTTGCCATTGCCACTGCACGAGTCGGCGGTGGCGTTGGGGCTTGGTCCGCTGGTGCGGACGTTTCGTATCGAGCTGCCGCTCGCCATGCCGGCCATCGTCGCGGGGGTGCGCACCTCGGCGGTCATCAACGTCGGCACCGCGACTTTGGGCGCGTTGATTGGCGCCGGTGGTTTCGGCCAGCCCATTCTGACCGGCATTCGTTTGAGCAACGTCGCGTTAGTGCTCGAAGGCGCGGTGCCGGCGGCGCTCCTCGCCATGGCGGCGCAGGGGCTACTCACGGTGGCCGAACGATGGCTGGTGCCGCGCGGGCTGCGGCTAGCGGCGGAGGCGCGCGAATGAGAGTGGTCCTGCAGCGAGTGCGGTCGGGGTCCGTCAAAGTGGACGGGGAGATCGTCGGGAGCGTCGGTGTGGGCTACGTCGCGCTGGTCGGGATCGCCAAAGGCGACGCCGAAGCAGCCATCGACGCCATGGCGCAGAAGGTCGCGCAGCTGCGGGTGTTCTCGGACGACGCCGGCAAGATGAACCGCTCGCTCCTCGACATCGGCGGCGGCTGCCTGGTGATCTCGCAGTTCACGCTGATTGCGGACACGACGCGCGGCCGCCGGCCGTTCTTCGGCGAGGCCGAGGCGCCGGAGCGTGCGCGCCTGATGTGCGACCGCTTCGCCGAGGCGCTACGCGGGCAGGGTGTCACGGTCGCCACCGGTCGCTTCGCCGCGGACATGCTGGTCGAGCTCGCAAACGATGGTCCTGTCACCATCGTCCTCGACGGCTAGCCGTCCATCGCCGCGTTTTAGGCCTCTCCCGTGTCGCGCAGGACTTCCTTGAAGCGCGCGATGAACTCCGCGTCGTTGCCGGTCTTGCACACATATCCGGCCACGCGTGCTTGTTTGGCGCGTGCCGCAAGCTGTGACGCCGGGATGTCGGAGTGAAAGATGATGCGGAGGCGGGCGTCGTGGTCATGGCTCTTCACCAGACCGGCCAACACCTCACCACTCAACATCGGCATGTTCAGGTTGATCAGCAGCACGTCGGGTTTCTCGTCCGCTATGGCAAACGCGGTGCCGAGCGAACGATTGCGGGTGACTACCACGTAGCCCGCGGTCTCGAGGCGCGTCTTCGCCGTCTCGGTCGCCGTGGGGTCGCTGTCGATCACGAGGACTTTCATCGAGACTGCGAGTGCCCCCCTGGTCCAACACCTTACGATGACGTTGCTCGATGCGGATCGGCAGCGATGCGCTTTTCAGATTTCCAGGTCGACGGGGCTGACGAGCTTCGCGGGAGCTCACGCTGTCTTGGGGCGTGCGATGGCAGCGACTGTGGCCGATGCTGCGCGCACGTAGTCGTCTGGTGCGAGCAGGATTTGTGTGCCTCGGACTCCTGCGGAAATGCTGATGAGGTCGAAGAGGACCACCATCTCGTCGACGAACACCGGATAGGCTTTCTTGGCCGCGAACACGGTGACGCCGCCGCGGATGTAACCGGTGAGTGGCTGGACCTCCTTCAACGGTACGGTGTCTGCTTTGGTGTTCCCACTGGCCTTCGCCACCAACTTACGGTCGAGCTCGTAGCTCCCAGGAATGACCGCGAAGAAGATGCCGGTGACGTCACCGCGGACGACGAGGGTCTTGAACGTCGCTTCGGGAGGCATGCCGACCTTGCGGGCCACGGACTCGGCCGAGAGGTCCTCTTCGTCGACCTCGTAGGAGCGCAGAGTGTAGGCGATGCCCTTCACGTCGAGGGCTCGCATGGCATTGGTTTTCACGACGTCGGCTCGCAATCGATGGCGTTCTTTGCCGAGCGGCGGCCGTTACCTTGTGGATTCACCCACACCAACACGCGGTCGACGACATCGCCAGTGAACGCCCGCGGCGGTGCGCACGCGATGCCGGGCGTCGGTAGCGCGGGTTGCGGCCGGTCGGCGCTGACGATGATGCGCAGGGGCGACGTTGGCGGAGCGGCAGTCAGGGCTCGGGCGAGCTCGTCCGCGTCCGCGTAGCGCTCGAGCGGACGGCCACCGGCGTAGAGCGCGGGGGCTTCGTAGCCGCCGACGATGAGGATGCGCTGCGCTTTTCCCGCGGTGCGCAGCGGGTCGATGATGTTGTGTTGGCCATCCGAGAGCGTGGCGATGGCGAGCGCCACGGCGTTCAGGCCCCAGAAGGCTCTGCGTATCGCCAAGCGCGACTCGGCGAGCGCCGCGCCCAAGAGAACGAACGCGAGCGGCAAGACGGAGAAGACGAAGCGCTCCTCCTTGTGAGGAACGAGCGAATGAATCGACACGAACGCGACCAGGCTGCTGGTCGTCAGGACATCGGCGCGCGTCGCGTGCCACAACGGCTTTGCCAACCAGTAGGTGAGCGGCGGCAGGGTCAGCAAGAGGAGGAACACGAGATAGGTAAACCACGGCGCATGACCGAAGCGTGACGAGTGCTCGGCATTGAAGGCGACGTAGTCGGTGAGGGTCGCGAGGAAGCGGCCATGGGACGAGAGATCTATAAGTCCTTGCATAAGCAAGATCGCGACCCCGCCAACCGCCATCGCGGACGCGTCTTTGATGCGGCGCTCCCACAGCGCCCAACCCACCGCAGTGATCGCGATGATGCCGACCTGGAAGCGCAACATGCACGCGGCGCCGAGAAGCAGGCCCGCGACCAAGCCGCGGCGCGGGAGCCGTGTCATCGCGAGCCCCCAGACGAGCGGCGGAATCGCGGCGACCTCGATCAAGGCGCGCGTCGACAGGCGTGGCACCAGGGCCTCGCAGGCCATGAGCCATGCGGCCGCGCGGGCAGCCGGCTCACCGAATCGCGACGCCGTGAGACGGTAGACTCCGGGAATCGCGAGCAGCGACCAGAGCCCGAGCGTGACGTACACCCCGCGCACCAACCAGCTGGGGTCATCGATGCCCAACCCATGCACCCCGCGCATCACCAGCGCGAGGAAGCGACTGAAGACCACCGAGCGGATGGCGGACGCTGGAGCGGTCTCCCCGGTCATGACCTCCCGCCACGCGGGCTCCAGCGCATAGCGGTAGTCGTCGCTCGCGAAAAATCCATACCCGATGAGCGCTGCCACGAGGCGTAGCACCGCGCCGGCGAGGAGCGGCGGAAGCCAAGGCGGGTGCTTCATCGGTGAAAGGTCGGGGCGACGTCGGGAGAATCGGGAGGGCTCGCCGGTCCGGGGAAGATCTCGCGCAGGTACCCTTCGATGCCGCGCTCGTTGTTCCACTGCCTGGCCATGCCGAGCGAGACTTCCTCGAAGCGCACGCCATCGCGCCACTCGGTGGAGCGGATGTGCAGGTGACCATAGACCACGCAGGCTACCGAGAAGCGCTTGTGCCAGTGGCGGGTGCGCGTGGTGCCGCACCAAAGCGAGAAGCGCTCGATGAGGCGTAGGCGCACGATCTCGCGCACCAGCGGGAAGTGGCCCACGACGACCAGCGACGCATCGCGACTCGCTTGGCGCAAACGTTCTTCGGTCAGCTCGCAGCGCGCCGCACACCAAGCCTGGCGGGTCGCGAACGGATCGGGACGCAGGTAAAACTCGTCGGCGCTGACCACGTTGGTCTCGGCGGCCCACTGCACCGCGTCCGCTTCGGCGACATCGTCGGGGCGAAACGAGTAATCGAAGAGCGTGAAGATCGGCGCGATGCGCACCGGTCCCTGCGTGATCCCCGTAGGGCCTGGCCACAATGGGTAGGGGTCCTCGGGCGTCAGCACGCCATAGCGGCGGGCGAGCTCGACCAGGGCCTCGTACTTCGCGACGCCTTTCAGGGGGACGTCGTTCTCGTTGGTGGACCACAGCTCGTGATTGCCGGGGGTCCAGATGACCTTGGCGAAGCGTGCGGTGAGCACCCTCCAGGCGTGCTCGACTTGCTCGAGCTTCTCGGCGACGTCACCACCGACGATCAACCAATCGTCGAGGTGAGCCGGCAACATCTCGAGCGCCGCGCGGTTAGTCGCGACGCCGAGATGTAAATCGCTGATGGCGAGGAGGCGCACCTCTCTTCAATACGCCATCGCGTCGGGCGCGGCCTAGTAGGCCGACTCGACCTTGAAGATCACGGGTACGCTGACGCCGTTCTCGAGCTTCACCATCGCTGGGTTGTCGCCACTCGGGAGCGTCGCCATGAGCACGCGGTACGCGTCGACCGGCGCTCCACGACCGCGCGAAGCGACGTGTGACACCGGATAGGCCTTGCCTCCGACGGTGACCGATTTCGGCGCCGACGCCCAAGGGCCGGGTAGCACCGTGAGGTGCGGGCCGTCCTTGATGACGCCGTTCGGGTCCGGGAAGAAGGTCTGGTGCACCGGAATGCTGCGAGGCTGCACAGAGACGGCGGATTGCGCGGCGGTCGCTGCCGCGTACAAGCGCGAGATCAGCATGGATTGGCTCTCAGAGAATGGTGGGTTGTCGGAACGGACGCTCTAGTCGTGGGCCGAGCGGACGTTGAGGACGATTTTGACCTCGACGCCGTTCTCGAGCTTCACCGTCGCGCTGTGCAGACCGTCGCGGAGACGCGGCACGGTCACGGTGTACGAGTTGAACGCCTTGCCACGGCCGCGCGACGCGGTGTGCGTCACCGCGAGGGTCTTGCCGTCGACGGTGAGTGACACCGGTGACGCCGCCCAGCCTTCGCCGAGGTTGATGGTGGTGGCGAACTTCTTGCCCGGGCCGGGCATGAGGTTCTGGTTCACGTTGATGGTACGTACAACGATGGAGGTGGCGGCAAACGCTGCAGATCCCTGCACACGCGCGGTATTCATGGCTCGTTACCTTGGAAAGCTGCCCTGGTGGTGGGCGAGAAAAGTTGGTGGGATTTAAAGAAACAGGAAGGAGCTACATCGTCGCCGGATTGGCGCGTCGGGTTGCGTAAATCGAGGGTTTCGCTCGCGGAACCAGCGACGGACGATCAGTGCGCAGCGGTCGCCAAAGCGGTCTGCTCTTCCGGTGACGCCACCGCGCTCGCGTTCTCGGGCAGCAGCTCGACCCAGAAGACCGACCCACGAGGGTTGCCGGCGTCGACGCCGACCTGGCCGCGCATCGCTTCGGTGAGGTGTTTCACGATGGCAAGGCCGAGACCGGTTCCGCCCATGGCACGCGAGCGACCTTCGTCGACGCGGTAGAAGCGCTCGAAGATGCGCGTGCGGTGCCGCGGCTCGATGCCGGGGCCGTCGTCGGTGACCTCGATGCGCACACCGTCCTCGATGACCTTGGCGCGGACGACGATGGTGCCGCCGCTCGGCGTGTACTTCACGGCGTTGTCGACGAGGTTCATGAGGACCTGATCGAGGGCGCGCGGGTCCGCCAAAGCGCGCAGGGTGGCGTCACCCTCGGCGCGCAGCGAGAGCTTCTTCTGCTCGGCGGCGATGGCGACCGATTCGACGGCGCGGTCGATGGCGGTGCGCACCGCGACCGGGCCGGGCTCGAGCTTGTAGGCGCCGGCTTCGATGCGCGAGATGTCGAGGAGGTCGGCGACGAGCTGGGAGAGACGGTCGGCGCTCCGCGAAAGCGCATCGAGAAACTTCGGCGCTTGTTTCGGATCTGCGAGGGCGCCGTCGATGAGAGTCTCGACGTTGGCGCGGATGATGCTGACCGGCGTGCGCAGCTCGTGGGAGACGTTGGCGACGAAGTCACGACGGATGGTCTCCAGGCGGCGAAGATCGGTCACGTCGTGCAAGACGATGACGAGGCCGCCGGTGGCTCGCAGCGGCGTCGCGCGCGCCATGACGCGCTTGGGCTTGGGGCCGTGCAGCTCGAACTCGGTGCCGTGCGAGACCTTGTCTTGCGCATCTTTGACCAGCTCGATGAGCGCGGGGGCGCGGACGACCTCGACCAATGTCCGCCCGCTCGGCGGCGAGGTGAGGCGCAAGAGCGAGAGCGCTGCCTTGTTGACCAGGGTGATGCGTTCCTCGGAGTCGAGGGCGATGACCGCTTCACTCATGCTCTCGAGGGTCGCTTCGAAGCGATTGCGCTCCTGTGCCAAAGTGCCGACGGTGCGCTCGAGCTCTTCGGCGAGCTGATTGAAGGAACCGGCGATGCCGCCGAGCTCGTCCGTGCCTTGGACGGAGAGGCGCCGCCCCGTGGGGCCCGAGAAGACGTTACGGGCGCTCTCGACCAGGTTGCGGAGGGCTCGCGACATGAGGTGCGACGCCAGGGTGCTCATGAACACCGCGACCAAAAGGCTCGCGAGCGAGGCGAACACGATCAGTCCGCGTAAGCGGCCGACGGCGCCTTCGATCTCGGCGGCTGGCATGGCGATGCGGATGACGCACGGTCCGCTTTGGCAATCGGCGCGCACCGCGACGTAGATCATCTCACGCCGCGCGGTCACCGACCGACGCTGCGCCTGACCGTTACCGTTTTCGAACGCCTCGCGAACTTCCGGGCGGTCGCCGTGATTGGCGAGAGTCTCTGGATCGAGCACCGAATCGCCGAGCACCCGTCCGTCATCGTCGATGATGGTGACGCGCGCCAAGGTTGCTTCCCCGAGCTCGCGGCTGAGGAGCTTCAAGTCGACATCCGACGGCGCGCGCTCGATGAGCATGCGCGCGGTGTTTGCCGAGGCGCGCAAGTCTTCGTCGAGCCGTGCCCGATACCAACCGCGCGTCTCGCGCTCGAGAATGATCGAGCTGGCGCCGCCGATGAGCAGGATCAACGCGATGGAGATGCCGAACAGCTTGCCGCGGATGCCGAATTTCAAGGCACGGGCCTCACTCGCTTAGTTCTCTGCCGAAACCTCATCGGGCCGTTGTCGAAAGCGATAGCCTACACCACGGAGCGTTTCCACGTAGTGTCCGGCGATGCCCAGCTTTTCGCGCAGGCGTTTCACGTGGGTGTCGACGGTGCGGGTCGTGACCTCCGCGTCGATTCCCCAAACGTCGGAGAGCAGAGTGTCGCGCGTCTGCACCCGACCCTTGCGGGCGAGCAGGGTGGTGAGCAGCCGGAACTCGAGGGCGGTGAGTCGGATCTCTTCTTCGCCGACCCAGACGCGGTGACCCGGCGAATCGACCCGCAGGTCGCCGAACCGTAGCTCGGTGTCCTTGGGCTCGTCGGCGGCGACACGGCGGAGGATGGCGCGCACCCGCAGCATCAGCTCACGGACGCTGAAAGGTTTGGCGACGAAGTCATCGGCCCCGACCTCGAAGCCGACGACGCGATCGATCTCGTCGTTCTTGGCGGTCAGCATGAGCACCGGGATGCCCTTGGTGCGCTCGTCGGCGCGCAGGCGGCGGCAGACTTCGGTGCCGGGCACGTCAGGGAGCATGAGGTCCAAGACCACGAGGTCGGGGAGGGGCTCTTGCCCCGCGAGGCTCAGTGCGCTCGTGCCGTTCAGCGCCGTGCGGGTCTGAAACCCCTCGCGCTGGAAGTTGTATTCGAGCGTATTGGCGAGGTCCTGCTCGTCTTCGACCACCAAAATCAGTGCCGACATGCTTGCCTCCCGGAAGGCGCTTTCAGGGCTTTCCTGCGCCCCAATTGCCCGTTCGCGGTGACGCCTTTGTGACAGCGGAACAACGTCTTGGGACGCTGCGATCGTCTCTGTCACATTGACCAGAACGTCTTATAGAGCCTTCGTACCGTTCCGGAAAGGCTCGAAGACCTCTATTGCCGCCGCTGAGGCATCGGGACGACGTTTCCGCCGCCGAAGTCGACCTTGGAAATGTGGCAGGAATCGGGATGCCGGATGAGCTCGGCCATCGCCGACCGTTGGTCTGCCGCGTTCAAGCCGGTGACGTTGAGGGTTCGGGTCGCTTGGTCGTAACGGACGCTCTTGGGGTCGACGTCGCCACCGCGCATGATGTCCCCGAAGTGCTTGTTGGCGTTCTGAACTGGGGTGCCAGCCCCCGGCCAGCCAGCGGTCGAGCCACCCAACGGGGCGCCCAGCTGGGCAAGCGGCTTACAGGAATCACTCACGGGGACCTCCAGAAACAACGCCCGATCTTACACGATCTTGGCTCGATACGGTTAGAGGCCTTCCCAGATGGCGAGGCGGCTGAAGGTGGCGGTGCGCTCGGCACCGACGCTGACCAGGGCGACCGGGACGCGCAGCACCTCTTCGATGCGGGCGATGTAGGCGATGGCCTGGGGCGGGAGCTCCGACCAGCTGCGCGCTTTCGTGGTCGTGGTCTTCCAGCCGGACATCTTCTCGAGCACCGGCTTTGCCCGCTCGACGTCGGCAAGGTGGCTCGGGAAGTTACGGGTGACCGCGCCGTCGAGCTCGTAGCCCGTGCAGATGGCGAGCTCGTCGAAGGCATCCAGCACGTCGAGCTTGGTGATCGCGAGGTGGGTCATGCCGTTGATGCGGACGGCGTAGCGCAGCGCCACGAGATCGAGCCAACCGCAACGGCGGGCGCGGCCGGTGGTGGTGCCGAACTCGTGGCCGACCTGGCGCAGCTTCTCGCCGGTGGCGTCATCGAGCTCGGTGGGGAAGGGGCCAGAGCCGACGCGCGTGCTGTACGCTTTGGCGACACCCATGACCACGTTCAAGCGCGTGGGGCCGACGCCGGAGCCGATGCAGGCGCCGCCGGCAGTCGGGGACGACGAGGTGACGAACGGGTAGGTGCCGTGGTCGACGTCGAGTAGCGTGCCCTGCGCGCCCTCGAACAAGACGCGGCCGCTGTCATCGAGGATGTCGTTGATGAGCGTCGGCGTGCTGACGATGTGCGCCTTCAGGCGATTGTACGACTTGGTGAGCAGCTCGGCGATGCGCTCCGCCGACCAATCTTTGGTGACCTCGTCGGGAAGCTCGGCCAGGTGCTCCTGGAGCAGCTGCATCAGCCGGGCGGGGTGAGCTGGATCTCCGACGCGTATGCCGCGGCGATCGACCTTGTCGCGATACGACGGACCGATGCCGCGACCGGTGGTGCCGATCTTGGCGGCGCCCTTGCGCGCTTCGGCACGCTGATCGAGCAGCTTGTGCGTCGGCAGGATGAAATGCGCCTGATCGGAGATCTTGAGGCGCGAGGTCTCGATGCCGGTCTTTTGCAGCTCGTCGAGCTCGGAGATCAGCTGCTCGGGATCGATGACGACGCCGTTCCCCAAGACGCAGGTCTTCTCGCTGTAGAGCATGCCCGACGGGATGAGGTGGAACTTGTAGGTCGACTGGCCGACGACGATGGTGTGGCCGGCGTTGTTGCCGCCTTGATAGCGGACGACGGTGTCGGCGCCCTCGGCCAAGTAATCGGTGATCTTGCCCTTACCTTCGTCGCCCCACTGGGCGCCGACGATGACGACTGCTGGCATTGGCTACTCCCGATCCGCGATGCCGGCGCGCTCGAAGAGCGCATCGACGTGCTTGAAATAATGGTCGAGCGAGAAGGCGCGATCGACGACGTTCGCGGGGATGGCCTTGACCGCGTCTTCGTCCGCCAAAGCGGTGCGGAAGTCTTTGGCCTGGTTTTCCCAGACGCGCATGGCGGCGCGCTGCACCGAGGCGTAGGCGACCTGACGCTCGAGACCCGCCTCGAGCAGCACCCCGAGCACGCTTTGGCTGAACACCAAGCCGCGCGTCGAATCGAGATTCTGCTTCATGCGCTCGGGGTAAACGCGCAACCCGTTCACCAGGTCGAGCATCTTCAAGGTCATGTAGTGCGCGAGATGGAACGCATCGGGGAAGGCCACGCGCTCGACCGAGGAGTGACTGATGTCGCGCTCGTGCCACAAGGCGACGTCTTCGGCGCCCGCTACCATGTAGCCGCGCAGGAGGCGCGCCATACCCGCGATGCGCTCGCTGGTGATCGGATTGCGCTTGTGCGGCATCGCGGACGAGCCGGTCTGGCCCGCGGCGAACGGCTCTTCGGCTTCTCGGACCTCGGTGCGCTGCATGG
The DNA here is from genome assembly GCA_964484195.1 of uncultured Bdellovibrionales bacterium. Lineage (GTDB taxonomy): Bacteria > Myxococcota > XYA12-FULL-58-9 > XYA12-FULL-58-9 > JALHOP01 > JALHOP01. The sequence goes on from CAZAER010000001.1 coordinate 333,993, forward strand.
CGCGGATGTCGACGGCGAAACGCTCGAGGCCGCTGCCGTAGACCGCGAGGATCGAGAAGATGAAGGCGTGGCGGTCGCGCGGCACCACCTGGGTCGCCACCGGCTCGGCGAAGAGGTCGAGGTTCTCGAGGATGCTGCGCTCGAGCGCAGGGTCGCTCTGCGAAAAGCTGCCGACCGCGCCCGACATCTTGCCGTGCGCAGCCTCCATGCGCGCGACGCGCAGGCGCTCGAGATGGCGTTGCACCTCACTGTACCAACCAGCGAGCCGCAGGCCGAAGGTGGTCGGCTCGGCGTGGACACCGTGGGTGCGGCCGACGCAGGGCGTGAGCTTGTGCTCACGGGCACGCCGCGCAATCGCGAGACCGAGCTCTTTCACCGTGTCGACGAGCACTTCGAGTGACTCGCTGATCGCCATCGCGAGCGCGGTGTCGACGACGTCGCTCGAGGTCAAGCCGCGATGCAGGTGCCGGCGGGCAGGCTCGCCGACAATCTCGCCGAGCGCCCGCACGAAGGCGACCACGTCGTGGTTCGTCACCTTCTCGAGCTCGCGCACGCGGTCGGCCGAGGGTGCCTTCGCCTTGTCGCGGATCGCCTGCATCTCGTCGGCGGGGACTTGGCCTCGGGCGGCCCAGGCTTCGCTGGCTGCGACCTCGACGCGGGTCCAGCGTTCCATTTGCGCGGCTTCACCCCAGATGCGACGCATGGCTTCGGTTTCGTAGCGACTGATCATGGCTCACCCTGGGCGATGTCGCGGCGGAAGTGCTTGCCGGCGAACTTCACCATGTCGACACCCTCGTAGGCGCGCGCCCGAGCTTCACGCAGCGTCGCGGCGCTGGCGACGACCGCGGCGATTCGGCCCCCGTTGGTGACGAGCTTGTCTCCGTCGTGTTTGGTGCCGGCGTGATCGAGCCAGCGATCCGGGGCGTCGAGGTTGCGATCGATGGTGATGGCGTCGCCCTTGCGCGGCTCCCCGGGGTAGCCCTCGGCGCTCACGACGATGGCGATGGTGGTGCGGCGATCGACGACCAGCTTGAAGTCGGCAAGCTTGCCGGCCGCGGTCGCCTGGCAGAGTCGCGTCAGCTCACCCTTGCCGAGGCGCGGCAAGATGGCTTGCGCTTCGGGATCGCCGAGGCGCGCGTTGAACTCGAGCAGCTTGATCTCGCCGGTGGGGGCGATCATGACGCCCGCATAGAGAAAGCCGACGTAAGGCGTTTCGCGGCGCTTGAGCTCACGCACCACGGGCATGACGATCTCTTCGCGCACGTGCTGCTCACGCCGGCCGTCGATCACCGGGTTCGGGCTCACCGCGCCCATGCCGCCGGTATTCGGGCCGCGGTCGCTGTCGTTGATGCGCTTGTGGTCGCGCGCGTGCGGGAGCGCCACCAAGTGCTCGCCATCGCAGGCATAGAAGAGCGAGGCTTCGACGCCCGCGAGCCGCTCCTCGAGGACGACGGTGCGTCCAGCGTCGCCGAGGCTGCCGGCGAGATACTCGCGCGCGGCTTCGACGCAGCCTTCGCGCGTGTCAGGCAGGACGACGCCTTTGCCGGCGCAGAGTCCGTCCGCTTTGACGACCGGCAGGCCAGGCATGTCCTCCATCGCGGTCGCCAGCTCGTCGGCGCGCTTCACGATGCGGAAGGCGGGTGAATCGACTTCGGCGGCGTAGGCGATTTCGCGCATGAACGCCTTCGACCCTTCGAGCTGGGCGGCGGCGCGGCTCGGGCCGCAGCAGGGGATGTTCGCGCTCTTCAGGGCGTCGGCGAGGCCGGCGACCAGCGCCCCCTCTGGACCCGGCACGACCAGGTCGACTTTTTCCTCGCGGGCGAGAGTCACCAGGCTTTCGACGTCATCGACTCGGACGGGGATGCAGCGCGCGTGAGCGGCGATCCCTGGATTGCCCGGCGCGGCGATGAGCTCGGCGCCGTCGTTGGCGAGCGCTCTGCAGATGGCGTGCTCGCGCCCGCCTTGTCCGACGACCAGGATTTTCACTGCGTCTTCTTAAGGCCAGGGCCCGTAAGGCACAACTGACCTGGGCCGTTAATGTTTGAAGTGGCGCCGATTGGTGAAGACCATGGCGATCCCCGCGGCGTCACACGCCGCGATGGAGTCCGCGTCGCGCTTCGAGCCGCCCGGCTGGACGATCGCCACGATGCCCGCCTTCTGCGCGAGCTTCACGACGTCGTCGAATGGGAAAAACGCATCCGATCCGAGGAAGGCGCCCTTCGAGGCTTCGCCGGCCTTGCGCATCGCTTGCTCCATGGCGTCGACGCGGCTCATGAAGCCGGCGCCGGCCCCGAGCAAGCGGCGGCGCTTGGTGATGGAGACCGCGTTCGATTTCAGGAGCATCGCGGCACGCATGGCGAAGGCAAGCTCGTCCTGCCAGCCGGGATCGAGGGTGCGCTTGGTCACGGTTTTCCAGGTCGTCGGTAGGGCGAGGCCAGGGTCGGCAGTCTCCACCAGCATGCCGCCGCCGACGCGGTGCGCGTGCCAAGCAGGCTCCGGTGATCCGATGGGGACCTGGAAGAGGCGCAGGTCAGCCTTTTTCTCGAGCTCGGCGCGCGCGTCGGGCGCGAAGCCCGGTGCCACGATGCACTCGATGAAGAGCTTTGCGTCCTTGATAGCGGACACGGTCGCCATCTCGACGATGGTGTTGAAACCGATGATGCCGCCGAAGGCCGAGACCGGGTCGCCGGCCAACGCTTGCACGAAGGCCTCGACTTGGCTCGCTGCCTCGGCGAGGCCGCAGGGATTGGTGTGCTTGACGATGGCGCAACCCGTGCCCGCGAGCTGGAAGACGGCCCGGTAGGCCGCGTCCATGTCGAGATAGTTGTTGTAGGAGAGCTGCTTGCCGGACAGCACCGAGCCGTTGGCGACGCCGTTGCTCTCGCCGGTGGCGCGATAGAGGGCGCCGCCTTGGTGCGGGTTTTCGCCGTAGCGCAGGACTTCGACGCGGTCGAAGATGGCCAAGCGCTCGGGCAGTGGCGGCGGCGCATCGAGGTCGGGGACGCGCATCTCGCTGGTGACGAGCTTACTGTCGGCGACGTCTTTGGCGTACCACTCGGCGATGGCGAGGTCGTATTTCGCGATGACCTGGAAAGCTTTCGCGGCGAGCTCGCGACGCACGTCGGAAGGCACGAGGCCCGCCCGCGACACCAAGTCGACGACGCGGCTGTAGTCCGCGGGGTCCACCAAAACGGTCACGCCGCCGGCCTCGTTTTTGGCCGACGCGCGCACCAAGGTCGGGCCGCCGATGTCGACGTTCTCGACCATTTCGTGGCGCGGCGCGTTCCGCGCGAGCGCTTGCTCGAACGGGTAGAGGTTGCAGACGACCAGATCGATGGGCGGGTAAGCGTTGTCCTTGAGATCTTTTTCGTGCTCGGGGAGCCGGCGATCCGCGAGGATTCCGGCGTGGATCTTCGGGTGCAGCGTCTTGACGCGACCGTCGAGCACTTCTTTTGCGCCCGTGAAGTTCTCGATGCGCGTCACTTTCACGCCGGCATCTTCGATGGCCTTGGCGGTACCGCCCGAGGCCAAGATTTCGACCTCGTGTGCGGCGAGGCCTTTGGCGAGGTCGATGAGGCCAGTCTTGTCGAACACCGACAAGAGCGCGCGGCGAACCTTGCCGGGCGCAGGTGAGAGGTTGGCGGTGGCGTCGACTCGCATCTAGCTCTCCAAGGGTTTGTTCAATCGCTCGACGAACAGGCGCACGGCGCGCGGGTAGATGACGTGCTCGACTTCGTTGAGAATGCGCTGTGCTAGGCCTTCGGGACCTTCGTCGCCGCGGACCTCGAGCGAGCCTTGCAGGATGACCGGACCGGTGTCGACGCCGCCGTCGACGAAGTGCACGGTCGCACCGACGACGCTGCGCCCGGCTTGCCATTGGCGCTCGGCGCCATGGAGGCCGGGGAACTCGGGTAGGAGCGACGGGTGGATGTTTAGGATCCGTCCGCTGAAGCGGGCGAGGAACGAGGGGCTCAAGATGCGCAGGTAGCCCGCGAGCAGCAGGTGCTCGGCGCCGAGCGTCGCCAGCAAGGCGAGCAAGGCTTCTTCGTGGGCCTCGCGTTTCATGCCCTTGCTGACCAGCACATGGCCGGGAACACCATACTCAGCGGCGCGCTCGAGGACGCCTGCGCCTTCGACGTTGGTCACGACGCCGACCACTTGGCCGCCGACGTATCCACGCTTGAATGCGCGCATCAGCGCGTCGGCGTTCGAGCCGCGGCCCGACGCCAGGATGGCAAAGCGCGGGTGGCTAGGTGCGGGCATACCCGAGCTCGACTCCGTGAGGCCCAGCTTGGATGGCCCCGACCTCGAGCCAACCTTGATGCCCGGCCAGGGCCTTGGGGGTGGTGAGCGCCTGGCGCAGCTTCGCCGCGTCTTCGGGGCCAACGACGATGCAATAGCCGAGCCCCATGTTGAAGGTGCTCGCCATCTCGGTCCACGCGACGTTTCCGGTCTTCTGCACCAGGCCGAAGATTGCGGGCATGTGGTAACGCTCGGGGTCGACGACGACGCGCACTTCGTTTTTCGTGAGCTTGCCCAAGCGCCCGAGGAGGCCGCCGCCGGTGACGTGGGCGCTCGCCTTCACTTTGATTTGCTGCATGACCTCGAGCACCGGCCGCACGTAGAGGCGCGTCGGGGTCAAGAGCTCGGCGCCCAGTGTCCGCTCGAGCGCACCGATATGATCGGTGAGGCGCAGCCCGCCCATGTCGATCAGCGCTTTGCGCGCGAGCGACAGGCCGTTCGAGTGGATGCCGCTGGAGGTGAGCGCGAAGATGACGTCGCCCGCTTTCACGGAGTTTGCGTCCGGCAGCCGCGCTTCGTCGGCGATACCCACGGCGAAGCCCGCGAGATCGAAATCACCGGGTGGGTAGAGCCCGGGCATCTCCGCGGTCTCACCACCCAAGAGCACGCAACCGACCTCGCGACAGGCATTGGCGATGCCACGCACGATGGGGGTCAGCTCAGACGCCTCGAGCTTGCCGGTCGCGATGTAGTCGAGAAAGAAAATGGGCCGCGAGCCGGAGGGCAAGAGATCGTTGACGTTCATGCCCACGAGGTCTTGGCCGAGACCCTCGTAGCTCTTCATGTCGCGCGCGACGATGAGCTTGGTACCCACGCCGTCGCAGGCGGCGGAAATGAGCGGTCGCGAGATGCCGCTGAAGTCGGGACGGAAGAGCCCCGCGTAGGCCGTGGTGTGGGGAACGACGCCGCTGTTGTGCGTCGACTTGGCGAGCGAGGCGATACCTTCGACGAAAGCATCGGCAGCGGCGATGTCGACGCCGGCGCGCTTGTACGACAGGCTGCCGCCAGCCTCGTCACGCTCTTTGGCGCGGCTGCGGTCGTGCGGCTCTTCGGAGCCCTCGACGTGGTGCATGCCGCTCGCTTCGGGCGACATACCTTCGGGGCGCTGAGTCATACGGGGTACGTCCCGGTCATGCAGCCGAAGCAGAACTCGGCGCGCTTGGTGGCGTTCTTCAAGCCATCGAGCGACAGATAGCGCAGGTTGTCGGCGCCGACGGCTTTGCGCACGCCGTCGACGTCGGCGTGGCGGTTGATGACCAGCTCTTCGCGGTCGGGCGTGTCGATGCCGAGGTAGCAGGGCCACGAGAGTGGCGGCGAGGCGATGCGCATCCACACTTCGGCGGCGCCGGCGTCACGCACCATCTGGACGATGAGCCGCGAGGTGTTGCCGCGCACGATGGAGTCATCCATCAAGACGACACGCTTGCCGCGCACCGCGTCTTTGATGACGGACAGCTTGAGCTTGATGCTGTGCGAGCGCGAGTCTTGGTCGGGCAAGATGAAGGTACGGCCGACGTAGTGGCTGCGGATGATGGCTTGTTCGAGCGGAATGCCGCTCTTGCGTGCGTAGCCGATGGCGGCGGGGAAGCCAGAGTCGGGGATGGGGACGATGATGTCGGGCTTCACGGTGAGCCCGGCTGCTTGATCTTCGATGGCGAGCTGCTCGCCCATGCGCAGACGCGCCTGGTGAGCGTTCTGTCCGAAGACCTCGCTATTGGGACGCGCGAAGTAAACCAGCTCGAAGACGCAGGGCGCCGGCGGCGCCTTCGGCAAGAGCTGCGTCGAGCGCACGCCTTCGTGCGAGATCTCGATGAGCTCACCCGGGGCGATCTCGCGCACGTATTTGGCGTCGACTGCTTCGAGGGCGCAGGTCTCGCTCGCGACCACCCAGCCGTCGCGGTGCTCGCCGAGCACCAGCGGGCGCACGCCGTAGACGTCGCGCAGCGCGTAGAGGCGGCCGTCGCACAACATGGTGAGCGAGTAAGCGCCCAACATCTTGGCGGCGGCGGAGCGCAGCGCGTCGGGGAAGGTAGCGGCCTTCGAGCGCGCCAGGAGATGGACCATCAGCTCGGTGTCCATCGAGGTGGAGAGCAGCGAGCCGCCTTCTTCGAGCTCGCGCGCCAGGGCGTCTTGATTTTTGAGGTTGCCGTTGTGCGCTACAGCGAACTGGCCGTAGGGCGTGTGGGCGGTGAACGGCTGGATGTTCTCGGCGCGGTCCATGGTGACCGTCGAGTAACGGACGTGGCCGATGGCGCGGTCGCCCGGCAGCTCTTTGGTCTTGTGGACCGGCAGGGCTTCGACCACCAGGCCGCGGCCCTTCAGGTGGTGCATCTGGCCGCTGGTCTTGCCCGAGCCGTCGGTCGCTTTCTGCGCGCCGACCGCTTGCTGCGAGAAGGTGCAGATGCCGGCGGCTTCTTGGCCGCGATGCTGCAGCGCGAAGAGAGCACGGTGTACCAGCTCGGCGGCCGCGCCACCGCGACGCCAGACCGCGACGACGCCGCAGTCTTCACCGGCTTTGCGGAATGGAACGTCGACTGCGTCGATCACGCGGCACCCCGTTCGGCCCCGCCCGAGAAGGCCTTACGTAACGCATCGACGCTAACATCTAGGACCGACGATTCGCCGGTCTTGATGGTGAGCCGGCTGCCGCCGCTCGATCCCAGGCGCATGGCAGCGACCCCGCAGGTCTTGGCCATGGCGAGGAAAGCATCGGCGAAGCGCGGCGCGACACCCACCCAGGCGACGCCCGAGGTCTCGCCGAAGAAGTGCCAGTCGAGTCGGCCCTCGAAGACCCAGCTCAGGGTCGCGCCCATGCGGCCGCGGGCGCAGGCCTTGCCGAGCGCCGTGAGCAGACCACCGGCGCCGGCGTCTTTGGCGAAGCTCACCATGCCGCGACGGATGGCATCGACCAGGAGATTGGCGAGGCGCTTGTCGGCCGCGAGGTCGACGCTCACCTGGCTGCCGGCGAGCTGGCCGCTGGCGATGCGACCATAGGCGGAGGTCATCGGTGTGGCGGAAGGCGTGCCACAGAGAATCAACGCCAGGTCGCCTGCGAGCTCGCCGCGCGGCACGCGGGAGACGTCATCGACTACGCCGATGGCGCCGACCATCGGCGTTGGGGGGATCGCACCGTCCGCTGTAGCGTTGTAGAGCGAGACATTGCCACCGGTGACCGGGATCTCGAGGGCCTTCAAGCCGTCGGCCAAGCCGCGAATGGTCTCGGTGAGCTTCTTGTTCTCGACCGGATCCGACGGCGGTCCATGGTTGATGCCATCGGTAATGGCCATGATCGGCGCGCCGACGCAGGCGAGGTTGCGCGTCGCTTCGCCGAGGGCCGCGAGCGACCCCTTGTAGGGATCGACGGCGCAGAGCTCGCCGCGGCCGGTGATGGTGAGCGCGAAGCCGCGGGCCGAGCCCGGGAGCTTCATCACCGCCGCCTCGGCCTCGCCGGGACCACGCACCGTGCGGTTACCGACGGTGTGGTCATAGTGATCGTAGAGGTTCGTGAGATCGGCGATGCCGGGCTCGGAGAGCATCCGCAATAGCGGCTTGCCGAGATCTTTGGGCGGCGAGAACTCGGCGTACTCCGAGATGGCGGGGAGCGCGGGTGCCTCCGGCCAGTTGAGCTTGGGCGCGCCGTCGGCGACCAGCATCGCCGGCAGATCGACCACCACGTCGCCGTTCCACAGGGCACGGAACTGACCGCCGTCGACGACCTTGCCGACGACTGCGGCGTGCACGCCGTAGTGCTCGAAGTGCGCGACCGCCTTGGCGGCCTTCGCGGCCTCGACCACGAAAAGGAAACGTTCTTGCGACTCCGAGACCAGGACTTCGAAGGGTTCCATGCCGGCTTCGCGGAGGGGCACGGCGTCGAGATCGAGATCGATGCCAACGCCGCCGAGCGCCGCCATCTCGGATGCCGCGCAGGTGAGACCGCAGGCACCCATGTCTTGGCAGGCGACCATGCCGTGCTCGGGACCGAAGGAGAGGCAGGCCTCCATCAGCTTCTTGCCGGTGAATGGGTCACCGACTTGCACGTGGCTGCGCTGTTCCGTGGTGTTCTCGGCGAGCTCTTCGGAGGCGAAAGCGGCGCCGAGGATGCCGTCACGGCCGGTGGACGCTCCAGCGTACACTACGGCGTTGCCGATACCGGAAGCCTTGGCGGTGCGCATTCCGTCATGGCGGACGAGACCGGCGGCCAGCGCGTTGACCAGGGGATTGCCCTCGTAACGCGGGTCGTAGACGGTCTTGCCTCCGACGTTCGGTAGGCCGATGGCGTTACCGTAACCGGCGATGCCGGCGACCACGCCTTGGGCGATGTGGCGGCTCTTCGCGTCGTAGGGGGGACCGAAACACAGCGAGTCCATCACCAGGCAGGGCCGGGCGCCCTGGGCGATGACGTCGCGCAGGATGCCACCGACGCCGGTCGCGGCGCCCTGATAGGGCTCGACGGCGCTGGGATGGTTGTGGGACTCGATCTTGAACGCGACGGCCCAGCCTTCGCCGACATCGACGGCGCCGGCGTGCGAGCCGGGACCCGCGAGCAGGTAAGGAGCTTCGCGCGGCATCATGCCGAGGCGGGAGCGCGAGCTCTTGTACGAGCAGTGCTCGCTCCACATGCCGGCGAAGACGGCGAGCTCGGGCAGGCGCGGCTCACGGCCAAGTTGTTTCTCGATGTGATCGAGCTCGTGGGGCTTCAAGCCCATGGCGACGCCCTGGTTGTGCAGCTCGGGCTTCATGCGAGTCCTTGCGAGATGGCGTCACGGGCGCCTTCGAAGATGAGCGCGCCGTCGTTGCTGCCGATGTGCGGGTCGGTGGCGCGGTCGGGGTGCGGCATGACGCCGAAGACGCGGCCGCTGCTGTCGAGCATGGCGGCGGCGTTGCCGATCGATCCGTTCATGTTGCGGTCGTAGACGAATGGCACGCTGTCCGCGATAGCGTCCCAGCCGTCGGGATGATAGTAGTTGCCTTCGCCGTGGGCCATCGGCCAGCGCAGCTTGGTGCCGCGCGGCACGCGCAAGAGCCAGGGGGACTTCTGCTTGGTCTCGCGGGCCTCGACGGTGACCCACTTGTGCTTGAAGCCCGGCGGGTTGTTGTAGGTGAGGGCGCCTGGCAAGAGGCCGGCCTCGACCAAGATCTGGAAGCCGTTGCAAACACCGATGACCAGACCACCCTTGGCCACGAACTCGGGCAGGGCGCGCATCGCCGGGGCGTAACGGGCGAGCATGCCGGCGCGCCAGTAATCACCGTAGGAGAAGCCACCGGGCACACCGACGACCTTGGTGTCCGCTGGAGCGGTTTCGCGCGAGTCGACATACACCGGAGCGAAGCCGGCGCGCTCGAATGATTCGGCGATATCGCGGTCGCCGTTGGACCCTGGGAAGACGATGACGGCCGCTTTCGGGCGAGCGTTCACGTCCCCTCCACCCGAGCCGTGTAGGTCTCGAGGCTCGGGTTCACGAGCAGGCGCTTGCAGAGGTCATCGACGGTGCGCTTGGCCTCGTCGGGGCTGCGGGCCTCGACGTCCATCGACAGGTAGCGGCCCACCTGGTGGACCTTCACGCCCTTGACCTCGAGGCCTTTGACGGCGCCGTCGACGGCTTCGCCCTGCGGGTCACGCACGCCGGACTTGGGTTTGACGATGAGCTCGATCTTGAACGTCGCCATCGTTACGAAGCCTTCATGATGCGGGTGAGCCGCGCGTGCACTTCGCGGTAGCCTTCGAGCAAGTCGCCCTTGCCCTGGCGGAAGCGATCTTTGTCGAGCATCCCGGCGCCATCCATGTCGCGGAAGCGGCAGGTGTCGGGGCTGATCTCGTCGGCGAGGATGACCTTGCCGTCGGGGGTCTTGCCGAACTCGAACTTCATGTCGAAGAGGTCGATGCGCGCCTTGGTGAAGAGACCGCGGAGCTCGCCGGCGATCTGCAGCGCAAGCTTACGCAGCTCGGAGACCTCGGCCGGGGTCGCCAGCTTCAAGAGGCGAATGTGATCGTCGTTGATGATCGGGTCACCGAGATCGTCACGCTTGTAATAGAGCTCGACGATCGGCGGGTCGCAGACGGTGCCGTCCGGAAGCCCGGTGCGTTTCTGCAACGATCCCGCGACCTGGAAGCGAACCACGACCTCGAGCGGGAACATGGTGGCCCGCTTGACGATCAGGGTGCGCTCGTCGACCCGACGTAGATGCTGGGTCGGGACGCCCTTGCCCTCGAGGTAGGTGAACAGCATCTCGCTGATGGTGCTGTTCAGGGCGCCTTTGCCCGGAAAAACCTCGTGTTTTTGGCCATTGAACGCTGTCGCGTCGTCTTTGAAGACGACCTCGACCTCGCGCTCAGACAGCGGGCGCATCCGCTTCGCCTTGCCTTCGTAAACCTGCACCGGCGCTCCTCTCTCGGCTCGTGGGGAACCACTCAAGAGGTGCGGGACCATGCAGCGACACGGCGCAGAGTGTCAAGGCGGCGCGCCCATGTAGCGGCAACTTTGGATGCCCAATTCCGATATTTCCGCACATCAACCCTGAACCTGGGGATCGCCTTGCAGATCGTTCGCCTCCGCACTCATGCCAACCTCGACACCGTGACCTCCGCCCTGCGCTCGCTCAACAGCGAGAAGAACGTCAACACGCGGTTTGCGGTGGTGAAGGCAACGCTGGGCGAAGGCGAAGAGCGCGCCTTTCTGGTCGAGGCTCATCACCAGACGGACAAGGACGCCCATCTGCTGGCCAGCGCCGGCAAGGACAAACAAATCATCCTGTCGACCAAGGACTCCGTCGGCAATGACGTTCGTGTCACTGGTAAGGTCTATTCGCACACTCAGGCCGGCAACAGCACGGTAGCGCGCTGGCTGGGTCTCGGCGCCGCTACTGGTGTCGTCTGCGGCGGCATGATCGGCTTGGTCACGGCGGTCACGGGCACGCTGCCGATCCATGAAGCCGCTGGTCCGATCTTCAGCACCGTGTTCGGCCTCGCCGCGTTCCTCGGGGCCGTCGCCGCATTCCGAGAGATCATCATCAAGTCGGAGGGCGCCGATTGGGCCCGCGTCACCGTGGACAGCCTCAGCGAAGGCAAGCCGGTTCCCGTCGAGCTCCACGGCATCGAGCAAGCGCCGGCCACGGTCGCCGCCTTGCCTGCGCCCACCGAGTCCCCGTTCCTCATTCCTCCGGTCACCCTGCCGGTGCGCGAGAAGGTGACCGCTTGAAGATCGTGCCCTTGGCCGCGAAAGCGGATCTTGGAACCCTTGGCTCGGCGCTGCGTCATACCAAGCTGATCAGCCAGCCCGACCAGCACTTCGCTTTCGTGAAGTCCTCGGGAGAAGGCGGCGAGACCACCTACCTGGTCTCGGCAGCGAGCGGCGACAAAGACGTCGATATGCTCAAGCTCGCGGTCGCCCGCGATCAACGCATTACCTTCGCGGTCACAGACGGCGTCGAGCCGCGCACGGTCACCGGAACCATCGCGCGCTACGTCGAGCCCGGTCGTGGGTGGGACCGGCAGATTTGGGCCGCGGCTCTCCCCATCGCGGTGGGCGCGACCGCCGCAGCCGCGCTTTACGGGGCTCTCGAGTATCGCGACTTCGGCATGTTGCTCGCCGGCATCGTCGGCTGGGCCGTCTCTTTTCCTCTCGCTTTTCAGGCAATCGAAGCACAGCCGCTGGGTCACGACTGGGCGCGTGAGCTCGTCGAGAGCCACTATGACGGTTCGCCCGCCGAGGCGGTGGTCCAGAGACTCGACGTGACGCCCGCGCCGCTGGTTGCGCTCCCGCCTCCAACGGAAGCGCCCATGGCCATTCCCGCCGTGAGCTTGCCGGTACGGGAGAAGGTCACGGCGTAGCGTTCTTCAGGCGCAACCGCCTGTGCCGCAGCGGGCCACCCGCGAGCGGTTCTTCGCGATCTCCTCGAGACGCGCTCCTAGAGACCGGACGCTCTGCTGCTTCGGTCCGGAGAGGCCATCGGCACAGAGGTCCATCATCGCGGAAAAGCCTCGTAGCTCGGAGGCCTCGAGCCGGTCGGTCTGCGAGCCGTGGTGGGTGATCATGCCATCGGTGTCGATGCGGACGGCGGGCGACGAGCCGGGTCTTGGACGGCGCACGATGACGGCGTCGGGAGTCGATTCGACCTCCAGATCGGTGGGCTTGGTCGTCACCTGAATGCGGCAAGCCGCCTGCACCGTCGGGAATTGGACGTCGCTCATGCGTGGCTCCGGAGATGGGGGATGCGTCGTGTATCGGCTCACGCACGCCGCCAATGCCGCTTCGCGCTGTGCCTGCGCGGCACAGGGGCCTAGCCGATGAGCGCCAAGACCTCGTCGGGGGTGATCCGCTTGCCGATGGCGCCGCCCTCGCTCGAGAGCAGGTCTTTCGCCAGGGCCTCCTTGCTCTTGGCGAGCTCGACCACGCGCTCTTCGATCGAGCGCGCACAGACCAGCTTGTAGACCGTGACCTGTTGCTGCTGGCCAAGACGGTGGGTGCGGTCGGTCGCTTGTTGCTCGACCGCCGGGTTCCACCAGGGATCGTAGTGCATGACGGTGTCGGCGCGCGTCAGCGTAAGGCCAGTGCCGCCGGCGCGCAGCGACACGATGATCACCGGCGGGCCAGCCGGATCTTGGAAGCCCGCGACCACCTTGTCGCGGTTACGGGTGCCGCCGTGGAGCCAGAGTGGGTCGACGCCGAGGCGCTTGACCACGTCGATGAGCCGTTTCTGCATCTCGACGAACTGGCTGAAGACGACGATGGTGCGCGACGAGTCCAGCGCCTCGCGCATGAGCTCCTCGAAGAGCTCGAGCTTCGCGGATGGCGGCACCTTGGCGCCGGGCGGCGCCGGCAAGAGTGACGGGTCGCAGCAGATCTGCCGCAGCCGCGTGAGCGCCGCGAGAATGTCGAGATGCGCCCGCTCGATGCCGACCTGCTCGATCTTCTTCTGCACGCTCTCGCGCAGCTCGCCGGCCACGTGATCGTAAAGCGCCCGCTGCACTGGGTTCATGTCGCAACGCACCAGCGACTCGACCTTCGGTGGCAGCTCTTTGGCGACTTCGCTCTTCAACCGGCGCAGGACGAGCGGTTGCACCCGCGTCCGCAATAGCGACAGAGCATCGCCCTCGGCTCGCGAGATCGGGCGGGCGTAGCGCTTGCGGAAGGCGCGCACGCTGCCGAGGAACCCGGGGGCCAAGAAGTCGAAGATGGCCCAGAGGTCGTCGGGGCGATTCTCGACTGGAGTACCGGTCAAGGCGAGGCGCCGCTCGCTCTTGAGCCGACGGATGGCGCGCGCGTTCTGGCTGACCGCGTTCTTCGCCGACTGGGCTTCGTCCAAGATCACGTAGCGGAACGAGTGATTGGCGAGCAGCTCGGCATCACGGCGGAGGACGCCGTAGCTCGTCACCACGAGGTCGCACGTGGCGACATCGACGGCCTGGCGGGCTTTGGGCGGGCCGTGCCAAAGGACGGTCTTCAGAGTCGGCGCGAAACGCGCGGCTTCGTCGCGCCAAACGGTGACGACCGAGGTCGGCGCCACGACGAGCGACGGCTTCACGCCTTCGACCTCGCGCACCTTCAAGAGAAGGGCGAGCGCCTGCATGGTCTTTCCGAGACCCATGTCGTCGGCGAGGATGCCGGTCAGACGGTGGCGGTGCAGCATGGCGAGCCAGTCGAGGCCGCGTGCTTGGTAATCGCGCAAGACGCCATCGAGGCTTGCCGGCGGCTCGATATGCGGCGGCGCATGTGACGAGGAGAGCTCGTCGAGCCACGACTGGGTCGCCTCGTCGGCGATGGCGAGCGAGGCCTCGTCGCCGATGGCGCGCAGGATACCGACGCACAGCGGGCTCACGAGGGCGCGGTCGGCGGTGGCACCGAGATCTTCGAGCAAGCGCAGCGAGCGGCGGAAACGTGCCGAAGGGGCGACGAACGATCCGTCGGCGAGCTGCACGTACTTCTTGCCGGAGGCGAGCCAGCCGAGCAGCTCTTTCATACTGACCAAGGCCTGCACCGTTTGGTCGTCGGTCTGTGCCGGCTGTGCGTCATCGCGGACCTGCTCGATGCCGAGCCGCACGTCGATGAGGCCGCGGTCCTCGAGGAGCTGCAGGCGGGCGCGGACGTTCAGATCGCGCCGGAACACCGGCATCGTACCGCCGCGCACCACGTCCCAGCCCGGCGGGAAGGCGTCACCCATCGGGTCCAAGACGCGCAGCGCTTGCTCGCCGCCGGCGATGAACACCAGCTCGTTCTTGTCGAAGCGAAAACCGAGCTCGCGGAGGAGCTTGCGCGCGCCTTCTTCGACCACGAGGTCGCGCTCGAGGAGCCCTTGAGCCCCGGGCTGCGTCGGCACCACGTGGACGTTGACGGGGCGCTGGCCCTCGATGAGCACGAGCTCACCACCGTAGTCGGCTTCGATGCGCACGCGGATGACCGGCTCGGCGTCGGTCGTGGCGGAGACGATGGTGGCAATGAAGCGCCGAGGCGGCTCGCGGCGAACCGCCAGGCGAACCAGATCTTCCGCCGGGACGCCCACTTTGGTGAGCTCGCGCACCAAGTTGTCGCGCGCCTGCGGCGATAGCTCGAAGTCGAGGACGATGGTCGGCTCACGCGCCCAGCGGGTGAGCTCCCACGGCGAAGGGGAAGCGATGGGGTAGGCGAGGTTGCCGCGCAGGAAAAACGCCTGGCTGCCCGCGAGAAGTCTGCCATCGCGGACATCGAGAATGGTGCCGTCAGGCTGCGCGAGGCCGAGCGCCGCTTGCAGCTGCGCGCCGTTGGTGGTCTCGACGCGGACGCGAACCGTGAGCTCGAAATCTGCGATCTTGAGGTTGTTGCCGTCGACGCGCGTCTGGCGCTGCACCAGCAGCGGCAGGACGCGGGCCAGCGAGGCGTCCGCGAGATGGCCGAAGGTCTGGCCAGAGCGCAGCTCGCGCACGATGGCCTGATCGAGGGCCTGGAGCTGCGGCTGCATGCGCTTGGTATCGGAGTCGGAGAGGCTTTCCCCGCCATCGATGGTCTGCGGCATGACGATGCCGCCCGACCCGCGACCCAGGACAGTGAGGCGATATGCGAGGCGAATGGGGGTGTCGTCGCGGCGCCCTTCGCCCTGCGCCTGGCTGCTCGAAGACATCCGGCCAAAATAACACGATACCGCCAATCTGGAAGGGGCCCGAAGACGAATTGCGTCCGACAGCCCGTACGCCTTAGAGATTCGCATGGCATTGGCACTCGTGACCGGCGCAAGCCGTGGCATCGGCAAAGCGATAGCGCTGGATCTCGCGCGCAACGGTTACGACATCATCGTGGTCTTCAACGCCCGCAGCGATGCGGCGGGGAAGGTCGCCGACGAGATCAAGACGTTGGGCCGCGCTGCCCACCTCGCGCAGATCGACGTCGGCAACATCGAAGCTGCCGAGGCCGCGATCACCGAGCTGGTGAAAACACATGGCTGTCCCGACGTCCTGGTGAACAACGCCGGCATCACCCGTGACGGTCTCTTCGCGATGATGAGCAAGGAAAGCTGGGAGTCCGTCGTCCAGACGAACCTCGGCGGGTTCTTCGCGGTAACCCGGCCGGTCGTGCGCCAGATGATCCGGCGCCGCTCCGGTCGCATCGTCAACATCGCGTCGATCACCGGCGAGCGTGGCAACGGCGGGCAGGTGAACTACTCCGCGAGCAAGGCCGGCATCATCGGCGCCACCAAGGCCCTAGCGCTCGAAGTCGCGAGCCGAGGCATCACCGTCAACGCCGTCTCACCGGGCTTCGTCACCACCGACATGACCGCCGAGCTACCGGTCGACAAGGTGGTGCCTCTCATTCCGATGGGTCGCGCCGGGACGCCGGAGGAGGTAGCGGCGGCGGTCACCTTCTTGTGCTCGCCGGGCGCTAGCTACATCACCGGCCAGGTGCTGAGCGTCAACGGCGGCCTGCTGACCTGAGGCCATCATGCTTGCCGTCGTAGGGCCCACCGCATCCGGGAAGAGCAGCGTCGCCATGCGCATAGCGATGCAGCACGGTGCCGACATCTTGTCGTGCGATTCGGTGCAGGTCTACCGCGGGTTCGCCATCGGCTGCGCCAAGCCCACCAGCGAAGAGCAAGCGCAGGTGCGCCATCACCTCATCGACGTGGTCGCGTGGAACGAAGAGTTCGACGCGCAGCGCTATTGCGGACTCGCTACCGAGGCCATCGCGGCTGTCCGCCAAAGCGGGCGGAGGGCCATCCTTTGCGGCGGCACGGGCTTGTATCTGCGGGCCTTGCGTTATGGTCTCATCGACGCACCCGAACGTGATCTGGCTCTGCGCGAGCGACTCTATGCCGAGGAGAAGGCTCGGCCCGGCGTGCTCTACGACCGCTTGCAGGCTCTCGATCCGGTGAGCGCGCGCCGCACCGAGCCGAATAACCTCGTGCACGTGGTCCGCGCCCTCGAGATTCATGCAACCACCGGCGAGCTGCCGAGCGCGCTGCGTGCCAAACACGGGTTCAACGAGGAGCGCGTCCCGATGCAGATCGTGGCCATCGACTGGCCGCGCGACGAGCTGCGGCGCCGCATTGGCGCGCGCGTCGACCTGATGATCGAGCAGGGGCTGGTCGACGAGGTGCGCCACTTGCGCGCCGAGGGCGTGCCGTCCACCTGCCGTCCCATGCGGGCGGTTGGCTACCGCGAGGTGTGCGCCATGCTCGACGGCACCATGCCCGCCGAAGAGCTGCCGCGACGCATCACGCAAGCGACGTGGGAGTACGCGCGCCGACAATACACCTGGTTGCGCCGAGAGAAGGGCGTGACCTGGCTCAAGGTGGACAGTGACCTCTCTGGAATCGTTGAGAAAATCGACAGCGCTTGGGGGCATGTCGCCGGCCCGTGAGTGGTCGCGACGCGCTCGCCCGAGCTCCTGCGCGGTAACCATAGGCGCGAGTTACGGTTTATGTCGGGGGTGGTAGTCCGGGCCCTGACGCTACCGTCCGCAGCAAACCGTGACTTTCCAGTGCCGGAAGGTGAGCGGGAGGAACCGCGTGGCGGCGGTCAGGTGCCCCCCACGCTGGCGGTCGTTCCGCCCGACCCACCCCGCGTCATTCGCATCGCCGACAGCGGCTCGCCGCTCACGCAAGGCCTCTACCGGCCATCTCGCCAAGAGCGACCCGCCGCCGTTGCCCCCGAGCGCCAGCCGTGGCCGCGCACGCTGCCGCGGGACCCGGTCAAGGAGCTCCAGGCGGCCCCCGCGCCGAACGACCGGCAGCAGCTGGTCGAGGGCCTACGCGCAGCCGGCTTTCGCCCGGTGACCGCCGAGGGACCCGTGCAGCGCTGGCGCCTCGACAATGCCAGGGCGCTCGGCTACCCGGGCGCCGTGAACGTCATGGTGCCGCAGACGTTCAGCCGCAGCGCTCCCAGCCACCTGTATCTTCATGGCTTCATGCTCGATGGCGGCGGCAACCTCGATGCGCAGGTCTTCGGCCGCAGCGATCAGCGCAGCTTTCCCTCGATGCTCAACGCCAGCGGCACCCAAGGGGTCGCGATCATGCCGGAGAGCCCGGGCCAGAACGCCCTGTTCAATTCGCAATGGAGCGGCGCTGAGGGCCAACGCCGCTTCGACACCTTCATGCGCAACATGGCGCGCACCACTGTGGGGAGCGACCGCTTCACGTCCGCGAGTCTATCGACCCATAGCGGCTCCGGGCTCCTCGGCGATCGCTTGGTGCTCGGCACTGCATTCGGCCGCGATGTCCGCTTTCGCGGTCACTTCGACGACGGCTACGGCACGCGCGATTGGATGACCCGGTACAACGCCGACCGCGCGATAGCGGCCCGCGGCGGTGTGGTTCTCTCGCTGGCCCGCACCCCGAGCTTCCGCGACCACATCGGTGAAGGCTCGAACCATATGAACGCCGCTGCTTGGTACGACCGGACGGGGCAGGAACCCCGGTTCCAGACCCGCGGCTACACCTTCGTCCGGCGCGACGGGAGCACGGGTCACGGGAGCGATACGCACATCATCGAGTCGCAGCGCCTGCCGACGCGCCCGATGGCCGACTTCACCGACGCGGCGCTTCCCGAGCGCATCACGCGCTTCAACGTGACCACACGCAATCACTGGGAGCCGATCAACGCTTGGCAGACGTTGCTACGCATGACGAATCCTTGAGGCGTCGGCGCTTGCCAGAACCAACGCTTCCCGGCATGCATCGTCGTCCATGCAGCTGGTGAACGACACCTACCTGACGCTGACGCCCTACGTGCCCGGCAAACCGATCGCCGAGACCGAGCGTGAGCTCGGCATCACCGGTGTCATCAAGCTCGCCTCCAACGAGAACGCCTTCGGTCCGTCACCCAAGGCGGTCGAGGCGATGCGCGCCGCGCTTTCGGGAGTCCACGACTATCCCGACGCCAGCGCTTTCTACTTGAAGCAGGCGCTCGCCGAGTCACTGGGCGTCACCCCGCAGCACATCATCATGGGTAACGGTGGCGACGAGCTCATCGACGGCATCGTGCGCGCCTGCGTGCGTCCAGGTGAGACGCTCCTCTACGCCAACCCGTCGTTCATCTCGTACAAGATCCGCGGCCACCAGGTCGGCGCCGCCATTCGCGAGGTGCCGCTCGCGAGCCATCGCTACGATCTGCCGGCGATGGCCAAGGCCGTGGACGCGACCACGAAGCTCGTCTTCATCGCCAATCCCAACAACCCGACCGGTACCTATGTCACGGCGGCCGAGCTCGACGCGTTTCTCGCGGCGATCCCGAAAGACGTGGTGGTCGTGCTCGATGAAGCCTACGTCGAATACGTTCGCGCCAAGGACTATCCGAGCAGCATGCCGATCGTGAAAACCCGGCCGCGGACCTTGGTGCTGCGGACTTTTTCGAAGGCCTATGGGCTCGCGGGCGTTCGCGTCGGCTACGGCATCGGTGACCCCGAGCTCGTCGGTTACCTCGAGCGGGGACGAGGGCCGTTCAACGTCGGGTCACTCGGGCAGATCGCTGCCTTGGCCGCTTTGACGGACAAAGAGCACGTCAAGTGCACCGTCGACAACAACACCCGCGAGATGGAGCGGGTCGTGCCGGCGCTGCGGGCCATGCGCTCGGCGGGTAAGCCAGTCGAGGTCACCGAGTCCCAGGCCAACTTCATCATGGTCGACGTGCACGTGAGCGGGCCGAAAACTTTTGATGCCATGCTCCGCCAAGGCATTATCATCCGTCCTCTCGCCAACTATGGCCTGACCACGCAGGTGCGCATTACCTTGGGCACTCCCGAACAAAACGACCGCATGCTCGATGCCATGCGCCGCGTGTTAGGCTAACCATGCGCTTGTCGATTCATGGTGGCGCACCCTTGGTTGGCACCGTTCGCGTACCGGCCGACAAGTCGCTCACGCACCGCGCCCTCATCTTCTCGGCTTTGGCCAAGGGGCAGAGCGTGGTCACGGCGCGTGGTGCAGGCGAAGACAACCTGTCCACCGCGCGGGTTTTGCGCGACCTCGGCGTTTCCATCGTCCGCGATGGCGATACGTTCACCATCGAGGGCGTCGGTCCGCAAGGGTTGCGGCCGGCTTCCCAGCCGCTCGATTGCGGCAACAGCGGTACCACCATGCGCTTGATGTCCGGAGTGCTGGCGGGCGCTGGTGTCACCGCCACCCTCGTGGGTGACGGCTCGCTCATGAAGCGGCCGATGGGGCGTGTCTGCAAGCCTCTGCGGCAGCTGGGCGCGGAGATCCGCGGCACCATGAGCGGCGAGAAAGAGCTAGCACCGATCGTCATCGGGCCTGGCCGCCTGCAAGACGGCATGATCCGCCTCGACGTCGCGAGCGCGCAGGTGAAGAGCGCTTTGTTGCTCGCCGGCCTGGTCTCCGAGCGTAAGGTCACCGTCCACGAACCGTCGTTGTCGCGCGACCATACCGAGCGCCTGCTGACGGCCATGGGCGCGAACATCGTCAGCCTCACCAACGCCGGCGTCCCCGGTGTGCGCTGCGGGCCCAGCGAGCTTTCGCCCATCCAACTCGAGGTCCCCGGCGATTTTTCGTCGGCGGCGTTCGTCCTCTCCGCCTCGGCGTTGATCCCCGGATCGCGCGTCACTGTCCGCGATGTCGGAGTGAACGGGACGCGCACCGGTCTTCTCGAGATCATGGAAGAGCTGCGGGTCCAGGTTCGCGTCTCGAAATGGCGCGAGCTGACCGGCGAGCCCGTCGCCGACGTCGTCGCGCAGGCGAGCGAGCTCGATGCCCGCCAGGCGGGTGACCGTCCGACCATCGTCGCGGGAGAGGTCGTGCCGCGACTCATCGACGAGCTCGTGGTCATCTCCGCGCTCGCGGCGCGCGCCCGTGGCCGCGTCGAAGTCCGCGATGCGCACGAGCTGCGCGTGAAGGAATCGGATCGCATCGCCGAGGTCGTGCGCTTGTGCGCCGCTTTCGGCATCGTGGTCGAGGGCAAGCGTGACGGTTTCATCATCGACGGGCCGCAGCCACTCAAGGCCGCCCACGTCGACGTCTCGAGCGATCACCGCGTCGCATTGACTGCCGCGGTCTTGGCGATGGCGGCACCGGGCATCTCGATCCTCGAGGGCTTCGACGTCGCTGCGGTCTCGTTCCCGACCTTCGTTTCCGACATGCGTTCGCTGGGCGCGCGTATCGACGTGGCATGAGCATCACGGTCGCCATCGACGGACCCGCTGGGGCAGGGAAGAGCACGGTCGCCAAGGCCGTCGCGGCCGCTCTGCAATACCGGCTGGTCGACACCGGCGCGATCTACCGTAGCGTCGCTCTCTTGGCCCGACGGCAAGAGATGTCACTCGAAGACGACAAGAGCCTCGAGACCATCGTTCGTGGCCTCGACATCGACTTCAGGATGGTCAACGGCGTCAATCGTGTCTTTTTGCGCGGCGAAGACGTGAGCGAGGCGATTCGCACGCCCGAGGTATCCAAAGACGCGAGCCTCGTCTCCACGCGCCCCGTGGTGCGCCAAGGCCTCCTCGCCTTACAGCGTCGCCTCGCGGGGCATGGCGGCGCGGTCCTCGAAGGACGCGACATCGGCACCGTCGTCTGTCCCAACGCGCCGGTGAAGATCTATCTCGACGCCGACCCCGACGAGCGCGCCAGGCGGCGCCTCGAGGAGCTCCGCGGCAAGGGCAAAGACGTGACCCACGCCGACGTGTTGAGCGACATGAACGCACGCGACGCCCAGGATATGGCGCGCGAGCACGCGCCTCTCAAGGCCGCCGAAGACGCCATCCATCTCGACAGCACCAAGCTCACGCCCCAAGAGGTGCTCGACCACATCGTAGCGGCGGTTCGCAAAGCCGGCGGTTGATTGGCGTCCGGTAGCGTGAGTATGACCATAGGCCAGCTGAATCCACGTAGGAGCCCGTGATGCCCGTCTCGTCCGCTAGCGACATCCTCGAGAAGAACATCCCCGAGCGTTTGAAGGCCAAGCCCGACCTCGCTGGGAAGATCAACGCCATCTACAAGTTCGTGGTGAACGGCGATGGTGGCGGCACCTGGATCGTCGACCTCAAGCAGCCGGGTGGCGTGGTCAAGCAGGGCGACGGCGAAGCCAATTGCACGATTACCGTGGGCGCTCAGGACTTCGTCGATATCGTCAACGGCAAAACCAATGCGCAGATGGCCTTCATGACCGGCAAGCTCAAGGTCGCCGGCGACATGGGCCTCGCCATGAAGCTGTCTCAGCTGCTCGGCTAAGTGACTCGCCCAGTCATCGCGTTGACGACCGACTTCGGAGTCGGGTCGCCGTACGTCGCGCAGATGAAAGGCGTCCTCTTGTCCGCTTCGCCGGACATCGTGCTCGTCGACGTGGCGCATGACCTGCCCGCGTACGACGTGCGTACGGCGGAGCTGTTGCTGCGCAGCACTGCGTTCGCGTTCCCGCTCGGCACGGTCCACCTCGTGGTCGTCGACCCCGGCGTTGGTGGGCCGCGGCGGGCCATCGCGGTCGCGGTACGGGGCATGTCGTTCGTCGGACCTGACAACGGCGTGCTCGGCGCGCTCGCGGCCGTGCAAGGCGCCGAGACGGTCGTCCTCGACCGTACCGCGCTCCACCGCACCCCGACGGCGCCCACCTTCCATGGTCGCGACATCTTCGCGCCCGTCGCCGCCGAGCTGGCGATGGGCTTGCCGCTCGCGGAAGTGGGAACGCGGATCACCGATGCGAAGCCGTCCACCTTGCCGCTCGCCCTCGAGCGCGGTGGCGCGCTCCACGGGGTGACACTCGGAGCCGATCGCTACGGCAATCTCACGACGAACATCCTCTCGAGCTGGCTCGGTGTCGTCGAGGTGAACGGCAAGCGACCGCGCGTCGTCCGTACCTACGCAGAAGCTTCACACGGAGAGCTCGTGGCGCTGAGCGGCTCCGACGGGTATGTCGAGATCGCCAAGCGCGAAGGGTCCGCCGCCGCGGAATTGGGAGCACATGGCACCGAAGTCGTCTGCCGGCGCTTCTAGCGCCCCATTCACCATCCAGGGGCTGACCTCGAGCGGCGAGGGAGTGGCGCGCCTCGCCGATGGCCGCGTTGCCTTCGTGCGCGGCGGCTTGCCGGGGGACGTGGTCGAGGTACGTATCACCGGAGCGCAAGACCGCCTGGTCAGGGCCGATGCCGTCCGCGTGCTCACGCCATCGCCGCATCGGGTCCTCAGCACCTGCCATCGCGAACGTTGTGGCGGCTGCATCTTGCGCGACTTCAACGTCATGGGTCAGCGCGAGGCCAAGGTCGATCAGGTGCTGCAGGCCATGATGCGCATCGCCAAGGTCGACGCCGCGCCCGTGTTTCGAGGCATGCAATTCGGCGCCAACTGGCGCTATCGGCACAGGGCGCGCTTTCATGCCCACTATGACGGACAGTGGCGGCTCGGCTACCATGCCCGGGGCTCCAACGAGCTCGTAGACCTTTCCGACTGCCCGGTGCTGTGGCCGGAGCTCGAAAGGGCGGCGCGTGAGCTCTCCGCCTGGCTCGTCACGCAGCCGAAGAGCCTCGGGGTTCGTGAAGTCGAGCTCGCGTATTCGCGTCGTGACGGCAGCGCGGCGGCGTCGTTCGTCGCCGTCGATCAGGTGCGCGGAGCGCCGTTCGACAATCGCGTGCTGCGCTACGACCACGCCGGTGACTTCACGCTGCGCTTTGGCGCCAGCGTATTCACCCAAGCAAATCCCGAGATGAACGAGATTCTCGTGGCGGCGGTACGCGAGGCCGTGCTCGGCGAAAGGGTGCTCGAGCTCCACAGCGGCATCGGTAACTTCTCCGTGCCCCTGGCGCTCGCCGGCCACGACGTGCGCGCGGTCGAGGAAAATCCCAATGCCAGCGGCTTCGCCAAGGAGAACGCCGCAGGCCTCTCGATAACCACGGTGACGGCGTCGGATCAGACCGCGGTAGCGGACGCAGACCAATACGACACCGTGCTGCTCGACCCACCACGCACCGGCGCGCGCGAGGTCGCCACCAAGCTCGCCGAAACGGGACCTACGCGCATCGTCTATGTCTCGTGTGATCCGGCGACGCTCGCGCGTGACGTGCGCACGCTGGTGGCCGGTGGCTATCGGCTCGAGGCCTTGAGCGCGTTCGACATGTTCCCGCAGACGCCGCATGTGGAGAGCCTGGCGGTTCTGGTGCGATGAAGCGCGCTGCACGGTTCATTCCCGCGGTTCTGTGGGCCTCACTCATCTTCGCGCTCTCGTCGCAGCCGCGCTTGCCCGACCTGCCGCTCACCTTCGACGGCGTCGACAAGGCGGCGCACGCGCTCTTCTTCGGCATCTTGTGCGCATGGGTGGTCTTCGGAGTTGGCCACCGCCGCAACGCAGCCCTCATCGCCGGGGTGATCGCCACATCGCTGTACGGCGCCCTCGACGAGGTTCACCAGATGTTCGTCCCTGGACGCTCACCCGACGTTCTCGACTGGATTGCGGACACCACTGGCGCGGCTCTTGCCGCTACGGCCATGCGCTTCTGGAGGGCTCGATGATCGCGACGTACAAGGGAATTGCGCCACAGCTCGGACGTTACGCTTTCGTTGCGCCTTCAGCAGACATCATCGGCCGCGTGACCCTCGGTGAAGAATCGAGCATCTGGTACGGCTGCGTGCTGCGCGGCGACGTCGGCACCATCAGCATCGGCCCGCGCACCAACATCCAGGACCTCTCGGTCATCCACGTTACCTCGGGGGTCGCGGACACGGTCATTGGCGCGGACGTCACGGTGGGCCACCGCGTCATCTTGCACGGCTGCACCGTGCACGACCTCGCGCTCATCGGCATGGGCTCCATCTTGCTCGATGGCTGCGTGATCGAGAGCGAGTGTCTCATCGGCGCTGGCTCGCTGGTGTCTCCAGGCACGCGCATTCCCCGCGGCTCGTTGGCGCTCGGGTCACCGGCTCGGGTCGTGCGGCCACTCCGCGACAGCGAGCTCGCCATGCTGCGGACATCCGCGGAGCACTACGTCAACGTCGCCCGCGAGCACCGCGGCTCGGCACGGACCTAAGGCGCGAGCGCGGCCGGATCGTGGAGGAGCTGCACGACATCCGCTAAAGCGGGTGCGACGTTGGCGCGAACGTCGATGATGCGCCGCGCCGCGCCGGCGTATCCGTCGTACATCGTCGCGAGCTTTTCGAACGCGCCTTCGAAACCCTGATCTTGGCTGCAGCGGGCGCGCGCCGTGCTCATGCGCTCGTGAAAGGTCGCGTCCCAGGCTTGCCAGCGTGCTTTGGCGTCGACCCGAGGCTTCGGCGGTTGGGCGACGTTGGTCACCTCTTGCTCGAGCTCGTCGCGTAGGCCGACGAGCGTGCGCACACAGTAGCTGCGGTCATCGGCGCCGAAAGCGCCGTCATCGAGCGTCGGCGGCTTGCCGTAGAGCGCCAGGAACACGCTCGCGATCACGGTAATCAAGATGTAGCTCGCCACCACGGCGAACAGCGAAAAGACCACCAAGCGGCTGGTGCGGCGAAAAGGCGGAACGGATGCCGCAGCGTCGGTCATGGAACCCTTCTACTGAGCGAAGGATGGCGATGGCAACGGCACCGCGAACTCCCCGGCCATCGTCGAGGTCGCCACCCCGAGGAGCACGGGCTCGTCGCCGCCGAGATTCGCGTAGAACAGCAGGGCGGCTTGCTGCACCAGGCTGCCGTCTGCGGTGAGGAGCTTTCCGAACACGAAGTTCGATCCATAAAGACCGATGTCGTGATTCGGCGAGACCTGATCGACGCGCACGAGCTCGCGCAGGCGAGGCTCGCGGCTATCGGAGGCGGGCTCGACGGTCACCTCGTATTCGGCGGCGGACTCGTTGGCGGTGGGGCCCTGGGTGTCGACCGCGACCGCGTAAGATCCGTCGCTCACGGTGGTGGCGGTGACGTCGCGCTCGGCTTTGATTCCGCGCAGCCGGAAGGTGACACGGGCGTTGGCGACCGGAATCCCCTCGGCGCTGTAGACCACCCCGGCGACTTCGGCCTTGGGCGGTGCGACCAGGGTCAACGTCGGCGCAGCGGCGCCTTCGCCGATGGCGAGCGTGGTGCGCACGAGGCCAACGGTCGCGGTGCGCTTGGGCAACACGACGACGTTGTAGGTGCCGACGCGCAAGGCGAGGGTGGCGGACCCGCTCGGGTTGGTCGCAGTGGTGAGGGATAGAGTGCCGGCACCGACCTGTCCGGTGATCAACACGGTTGCGTCCGCGACAGCGGCACCCGCATCGTCGGTGACCGTCAGCGGCACGCTCACCAGCGCGCTCACTCCGAGGTTGAGGTCGCCCACCGTATCGCCGTTGGCGGTGAGGCCGCTGAAGACGACGGTCGGTACGTTGACGTTGCTTGCGCCTTTGACGTCCGCCGCGAACGCCGAGCCGCCAGAAGGCAGGAGCAGCGAAAACGTGCCGTCCCCGGCGGTCTCGACGGTCGCCGACGTGTACTCGGCGCCGCCGATGCTGGTGCGCAACGTGACCTGCGCTCCCGCGACTCCGGTTGCGTCATTGACGCTATAGCGGAGGCGACCGCGCACCGTCGTGAGCGCGGCGTCGTTCGGATAGATCGCGTCGAGGCGCGTGCCGTCGCCCACCTCGAAGCCGCAGGATCCGTCGTTCGGAATGATCAGCGGCGGCCGGCCGAGCGCCGGCTCGAGCGGCGTCATGACGATGCGATAGCGGCCGGGCACCAAGGCGATGCTCACTTGGTCGGCCAGGACCTCACCGTCGTAGACCAGGACGGCATCGGTCGCACTCGGGTGACAGTTACCGTCGACGACGCTGTAAGCCCGTACTGTGCCGGTGAACGGCTCGCCGGTGTGGCTCAGCACGCCTTCGACCTGGAGCGTCGGGGCCAGGTAGAGGTCCTGGGAGCCCGACGCGACATCGAAGACGCGCGACAGGCGCTGCCTGAGGGCGCCAGAGGTGTCACGGGGCTGCACATCGATGTCGACGGCTCCGAGGCCGAAGCCGGTTTCGACGCAGGTCCCGAGAAAACACGCTCCGGCCCCGCACTCCTCGTTGGCGAAGCACTCCGCGCGGAGGACCCCCTCGTCGTTGCTCGCGCCGCAGGCAGCCACGAAGGCTACCAGCAGCACCGCTATGGAGCTCGTTAGGTTCCGCATCAGTTGCACTCGATAGGGTTCACGGCCCAGGTGTAAAGTGCCGTCAGTCCGCCTTCGACGACGACGCGCCCGACGACGGACGGCTGATCGTCGATGGAATCGTTGAACTCTCTGTCGGAGAGCAAGAGCTCGACGATGTGCACGTCGGCTGGCCGCTCGAGCAGAATCGGATTGTTGGCGGTGATGCTCTCCTGGGCGACCCGAGCGCGGCCCGGCGTGGGAGGCGCCTCGCCGATGCGCGTGTCGAGGATGTCTTCCGGGTCGCGCCGGTAATAGTCGATGAAGAAGCGGTAGTAGAGCGTATCGCGGAGGTTGTCGTCGCCGATGTTGGCGAGGAAGAGCGTCGCCTGACCGCTACAATTGAGGGCGATGGGCTCACCGGGTGGCGGCAACAACGGCTCGATGAACGGCGGACGGTTCGCGTCCGGGCTCTCTTCGTCGATGGGCGGCGGGAGCAAACACGCCGGCCCGGCTGTGGCGCATAACACCATGGACACCACCAGCAGCTTAGACGAGCACGGGGTGTGCCAATTCAAGGGCATCACTCCGCGGGGGCTTCGCCGTCTTCTCGCTCGAGGTGGCGGAAGATGGTGCGGGGATCGACGCCCAGGTCATGCGCCGTTTTGGTGCGGTTGCCGTTGTTCCGCGCCAAGACGTCGTTGATGTACTGCCGCTGGAAGTCTTCCTTGGCCTGCGCCAGCGGAACCACCGGCGCCAAGTCGGCGTCGGAGAGCTCCATGTCTTCGGGCGCTAGCTGAACCCGCTCGGCCATGATGACGGCCTTCTTGATGCGGTTCTCGAGCTGCCGGATGTTTCCGGGCCAGTGGTACTTCTTCATCAGCATCGCGGACTGCGGCGAGAAGCCTTTCACCTTCGAGCTGTACTCGTCGATGTAGCGGCGCAGGAAGTAGCGCGCGATGAGCATGAGGTCTTCACCGCGGTCACGTAGCGCCGGCAGGTGAATGCCGACGACGTTCAGACGGTAGTAGAGGTCCTCGCGGAATCCGCCGCGCTTGATCTCTTCCTCGAGGTTCTTGTTGGTCGCAGCGACGATGCGGATGTCGACCGCCTCGGGCTTGGTGTCGCCGACCTTGGTCACCACCTTCTCTTGCAGCGCGCGCAGGAGCTTCACCTGCAGCGACACCGGCATCTCGCCGATTTCGTCGAGGAAGAGAGTGCCTTTGTTCGCCACCTGGAAGCGGCCATCACGGGTCTGAACCGCGCCGGTGAAGGCGCCGCGCACATGACCGAAGAGCTCGCTCTCGAGCAGGTTCTCGGGGATGGCTCCACAATTGACGACGATGAACGGCTTGTCGTTGCGGTCCGAGCGGTTGTGGATCTCGCGGGCGATGAGCTCTTTGCCGGTACCCGTCTCGCCGGTGATCAGCACGCTGACGTCGGTCGGTGCGACCTTGCGGATCTTGCGGAAGACGTCTTGCATGCGCTCCGAGGTGCCGACGATCTCGCCGAAGCGCTTTTCCTCGAGGGCGCTACGCAGCTGCGCGTTGTCGCTCCGCAAGGTGTCGAGGAGCATGGCGTTGCGAATGAGCAACGACGCCTGGGCCGCGAAAACGGTCACCACCTCGAGCATGTGCGGCTCGAAGAGATTCACGACCTTGTTCGAGCCGAGATAAATGAGGCCGAAGAGCTCGCCGGCCTCGGTGAGCGGCACGCACATGACCGACAAGAGGCGCAGGTTCACGACCGAGGCGGAGGCCTTGAACTCGGCGTCGTTGACCGCGTCGCTGACGATGACCGGCTGTTGCTCGCGCACCACCTTGGCGATGATGCTGTCCGACAGCTCGGTGATGACGGAGCTGGATTCGCCGCGGTCGATGTTGCGGGCGACCTTGATTTGCCAGGCGCCTTCCTCGAAGAGCACCAGGAAGCCACGGTCGGCGCGTGTCAGCTCGACGACCTTGTCCATCAACGTGGTGAGCAGGCCACCGAGCTCACGGCTGCGCAGCAGCTTCTCGCTGAACGCAACGACCTCGCGGTAGCCGAAGATTTCCGTCTGGGGATCGGCCTCGCGGGGCTCTTCCGTCTTGGCGGCGTCGTGGAGGGCAAAGCCGAGCCGCGTATCGCCGAACTCGAGCACGTCGCCTTCGCGCAGCTTGACGCGCTTTTCTTTCTTGCCATTGACGATGATGGGGCGGCCGCGGCCGAGCGAGGCCACCACGTAGGCGTCGTCCTCGCGGAGGATGTGGGCATGGTCGGGGAAGAGGTCGGAGCCCTCGACCTGGACGTCAGCAGTCGGGTCGGTGCCGATGCGCGTGATGTTCTTGTAGAGCGGGAAGCGCTGGTCGCCCGCGCCATGCTCTTTCAGGAGGATCAGGACCGCCACGGCCGATGCCTTATCAAAACGTCAGTTGGAACAACAAGCCGCCGCTGGGACGCGCCAAGACGGAGGGATCGTAGCGCGGGACCTCGAGGGCCGAGGGCACCGGTGCGAGCTGGGTGCGCGGCGCCAGGGCCGGCGTGAACTGGAGCCGGGCGTGGTAGACCCCTACGCCCCAGGTGAGCGCGAAGAGCGACAACGACGCGTACTGAGTGATCTGCAGGCCGCGCACCAGGCCATGGTCGCCAGCGGGGTAGTCATCGCCGACGCCGTAGGTCGCGAAGAGGTAAGAGGCGAGGTTCAAGCCCAGAAGGATGGCCTCGGTGAGCGCGAAGAAGAGGCCCATGGACGAGTCGCCGTTTTCGAACTGCCCGACCCCGAACGGCAGAAAGCTCGTGATGCCGCGGGCACCCGTCGTGGGCACGCTCGCTTCGATGCGGCGGACCGCCGAGACGTTGCCGCTTTGCTCGGCGCGGCGTAAGCGGATGACATCGAGCTGAGGCTTCGCTTCCTCGCGGATGCGCTCGAACTCCTCGATGATCGGCGGCGGGATCGAGAACGGATCGAGCTGATAGTCGGGGTCCAGGTAGAGGAGCTTCTCGAGCTCCTCGCGCATTTCAGCCGGCCGGTTGAGCAAGTAGTACGACAAGCCGAGGTACTTGCGCGCTTCGATGACCTGGCTGTCGGAGACCAGCCGCATCGGATAAAGCTGGGTGCGTAGCTGGTCGATGGCGGCGCCATAGTTGCCGTAGGCGTATTCGTTGATGGCGCGGCGGAGAGACTCTTCGGCGCTCGACTGGTCGCCTGCGTCTGCTTTGGCGGACGAGGCCGCGCCGTTGCCGGGCACCGCCTGCGCCTTGGGAGCCGTCATCAGGAGAGCTACGACCAGCGCCAACATCGGCAACGAGGGTTACAGGTGGTCGAGCTTCACATCAAGCCTTCGCTCCTGACCCGGCTTGAAGTCGACGACCTTGCGCCACTCGAGATCGCCTCGGCGAACCACCACCTCGAGTGACTGCGAGCCGGCGCCCAGCGGCAGCGGCACGAAGATGGGCTCATTGCGGGTCTGAGCGTTGACGAGCCAGGTGCGCCCCGCGACCTCGACTGTCGCGCCGTCAGGGGCCTTGTCGACGAAGAGCTTCGCCGGCAGCGGTTGCAGACGGACGACCACCAGCTGCGCGGGGTTCACCTCGTCGACCTGGAGATTCATCTCGCTTTCGTAGGCCAAGGGATTGGTGAAGCGCAGGCGGTGGGTGCCGTGCGCGAGCTCGAGATTGAAGGGGCCGATGCGGTCACGGACGACGGGCTCGGTCGCGTCGTCGACATAAGCGGTGACGACGTTGACGGCGTTGAAGCGGATCGGGCGCACCGGGGTTGGCCTGGGTGGCTCGACTGGGGGCTTGTCGGGAGGAGGAGTTGCTTCCACCGGAGGGTTCGCGGGGCTCGTGACCGGTGGTTGTTTGGTGGGTGGCGTCTTGGTTTGCGACCGGTCCGGAATAGCGGGCGGCCGGGAGTCAGTGGTCGTCGCATCCGAATTTCGGCCATCGGCTATCGGCGATCGGTCATCGGACGTCGGCAATCGGTCATCGGGATTCGAGGTTCGGCTGTCGGCGATCGACACCCGGTCATCCGATGCCCGCGCGTTGGCGCGGATCCGCTTCGCGTCCTGGTCTTCCTTCCAGGTCATCGCGCCATACGCCGCGCCGCCGAGGAGCATCGCGACCACGGTCGCCACCGCGCCCGCGCGCATCGCTTTGATGAGCGACACCCTGCGCCCGAGCCGCCGCAGGAGCTTACGCACTTCGGCATCGTGCGGCTTGCTCGCGAGCACGCGGTCGAAGTGCTCCATCGCCACGCCATGTTGCCCACGCTCGAGCGCTTCTTTGCCGAGCTCGGTGCAGCGCGCGGTCACCCGATCTTCGAGCTGCTCGCAATAGTCGCGCGGCTCCGCGAGGAGCTTGGGCAGCTCGCTCTCCCAATCGAGACCGAGCGCGCGCAGCTGGGCATCGATTGCATCGCGCAGCTCGCCCGCGGTGGCGTAGCGCTGCTCGGGCAAACGTTTCAGGCAACGCACGAGAATGCGGCTGATGGCGGCGTGGGTCTGCGGGTTGTTCTGCTGCGGCAGCGGGTACTCGCCGGCGGCGATACGCTTGAGCAAGGCGTGCGGTGAGGGTGCCTCGAACGGTAGCCTGCCGACCACCAAGTAGTAGAGCATGGCCCCGAACGAGAAGATGTCGGCGCGCTCGTCGGTCGCGTAACCTTCGATGTACTCCGGAGCCATGTAAGCCGGTGACCCGAGCAGCGTCCCGGTCATGGTCATCGCTTGATTGTCGAGGATGCGGGCGATGCCGAAGTCGGTGAGCTTGAGCTCGCCATGGCGGCCGAGGAGGATGTTTTCGGGCTTCAGATCGCGGTGGACGACACCGACCTTGTGCGCCGAGTCGAGCGCGTCGGCGATGGGCCGCGCGAGCAGCAAGGCGGCTTCGGGGCAGGAGAGGGGGCGGTCGCGTACGAAGTCCGCCAAAGCAGACCCTTCGACGAGCTCCATGACGATGTAGCTGGTCGACGCGTTCTCGCCGGAGTAGTCGAAGATCTCGATGATGTGCGGATGGCGCAGACGCGCGACCGCAACCGCCTCGCGATGGAAACGCTCACGCGCCTCGGGCTGCTCCGCCATGAAGGCGTGCATGACCTTCACCGCGACGTCGCGCTTGAGCTGCGTGTCGTGCGCTCGGTAGACGACGCTCATGCCGCCGTGACCGATCTCGGCGTTGAGCTCGTATTTTCCGAGGCGGGTGCCGACGAGGGTCATCTGTTACCTCGTACACTCTACTGCGGTCCCCGGAAACACTAAAGCCCGCGCCGGAGGAGAAACTCCAGCGCGGGCTTCAGCGAAAAACCTCAACTAGTTGGTGAGGATACGGAACTCGATACGACGGTTGGCCGCCTGGCCTTCCTTGGTCGCATTGTCCGCTACCGGCTTGTCGGCGCCGTAGCCAATCGCCGTGAGGCGCTCAGCCGCGACACCCTTGCCCACGAGGTACGTTTTCACCGAGTCAGCGCGACCCTGCGAGAGCACCAGGTTCTTCTCGGCGTTACCGACGCTGTCGGTGTGGCCCGAGATTTCGAGCTTGAGCTCTGGGTACTCGACCAAGGTCTTCGCGATGCCGTCGAGCGTCGCGTAGCTGTCCTTGGTGAGACGCGAGCTCGCGGTGGCGAACTTCACGCCCTCGAGCTTGCCGTTGAACTTGGCGACCGCGGCCGGCAGCTCGTCTGGGCAGCCATCCGCGTCCTGGAAGCCATTCTTGGTCTCGGGCTCCTTCGGGCAGGTATCGGCGGCGCCGACGACGCCGTCGGCATCCGGGTCCGGATTCGGGCAGCCGTTGGGCATGTCACCCGCCTCGTTCGGGCAGGCGTCCGCGTCACCGACGACGCCGTCTTTGTCCGGGTCGGCCGGCGGGCAGCCATCGGGTGCGACACCGGTCACACCGGGGCACTTGTCGACGTTGTCCATGACGCCGTCGTTGTCGGCATCCACTGGGCTCGGGCAGCCGGTGCCGTCGTTGCCGGCCACGGTCGGGCAGGCATCATTGGCATCGGGCACGCCATCGCTGTCGCTATCGCGGAGCGGGGCGTCGCTGACCATGGGCTCGGCGGGCTTGGCGGCGCCGCACTCGTTTTCCTGGCCGAACGCCATGCCGACGCTCAAGGCGGCGACCCAAGCGCTGGTGCGGAAGGTGCCGACGACCGGCTGACGGGCCGACGGCGTGTCGAGCGTCTCGCGCGACTTCGGCAGCAGGTACCAGCCGCCGGCGTCGATCCAGAAGTGACACGACGGGCGAACCGTCACACCAGCGGTGACGATGTTGCGCACGATGTCGGGCAGGGTGTGGTCGAGCGACTCACGCGGAATCGGCGTAGGGTCGTACTCGTAGCCGATGCGCGGCACCACGACGCCGAGGTCGAGCTCGACACCGGTACGGACGCCCCAGCGATCTTCGTATTGGCGGACCGAGGTCGAGGTCGAGCCGTCGGGGAAGGTGAAGAGCAAGCGCTCGAAATCCGACCAGTCGTTCCAGATGGCGTCGACTTCGAGCTCGAGCATGTTCATGAACTTGTAGGCACCGCCGATGATCACCTGCTGCGGGATATCGACGCCGTCGACGTTGCCGCTGCCGTCCGGAGGCAAGAGGCCACGCACCGGAGCCGGCGCGTCGAAGTCGACGTTGTCGGTGCCGGTGAGACGCGTGCGGATCGGTAGCTGGTAGCGCGCACCGAGCGACAGACCGGGGGCGAACTCGGGACGGTACAAGACGCCGAAGTGTCCGCCGACGCGGAAATCGGTGCCGTCGAGGGCGACGCTGCCGTAGGTGTTGTTACCGAAGGCGATGTCGCGGGTCAGGTACGCCGAAGCGTGCACGAGGTCGAGCGTCGCGCCGATCGACAGACCCTTCACGCCGAGCGTGGAGAAGTCGACCGCGGCGGTCGGCTGGAACCACATGGTGCGCAAGCTCTGCTCGCGAACCACGGTGCGGCCCGGCGAGTCCTCGCCCCAACGAACGGTCGCACCGTAAGAGGCGTTGAAGCCGAGACCGACCGAGAGGAAGGGCAAGACCTTGCCGCCGAGGTACGCGTGCGGCGCCGGCAGGATGCCGACGTCGTCATGCGTGCGCTCGCCGCCGCCGAAGGGCACGAAGCTGTAGTTCGGCGCGATGAACGACGAGCCGAGATACAGCTGGAACTTGCCGTCCAAGCTCGCGAGACCCGCCGGGTTGTACCAGATGGTCGACGCATCCGCGGGGCTTGCGACCACCGCGTTGGAACGACCGGTGGCGCGGGCGCCCTGGTTGCTCAGGTAGAAGCCCGAGGCTTGCGCGATGCTCGTCGAGAGCAGAACCGCGCTAGCCAGGAGGCCGACGGAAATCTTCTTGATCATAGTCAATTTCATCGTGGGCTTTCTCGTTACTGTGCGGCGGCCGCGGCAGCGGCGAGTTGGGTGGCCATGAAGGTGAACGCGTCAGTTTGCATCTGACCCGTCGCGGCCTGCGCCTGCGCCGTAGCGGCGGCGGGCTGCAGCAACGAGCCGTGCGCGTAGGTGACGACCTCGCTGCTGTAGTTCACCCACGCGGCCGGGGTCGCGGCGGTGCCGAGCCCGGTGGTCGGCGTGAACGGTGGCGGCCCTGCCGGGGTGGCGGCGGCTGTCGGCGTCGTGAAGCCGAGCAGCCGGCCCATGATGGCGGTCGCTTCGTTCGGCACGAGCAAGTCACCCTGGACCTGCTGCACGAGCACGTGCAGGTCGCCCGCGGCAACGCGGCCCCCGATGTCGTCGAGGTAGTTCACGCCGTCCGCTGGATCGGCGACCCAGCGTGCAGCTACCGCGAACGAGCGGTAAGCCGGCTCGTTGACGACGCTGATCGGCAACGCCGTGTTCGACTGCACGCAGAGCGCGTCGGTGTCGTTGAAGGTGTTGTCGACCTGCTGCCAGAGCTTGCCTTGCAGCGTGCCGTTCCTGATCAGCGCGTCGATGAGCGGGCACTTCAGGCGGTTGGTGTCGGTGTTCTCGAGGATGGTGATGAGGCTGACGGCGCCGACGTTGAGGACGGCTGCCTTGATGCTCGCGTCCATGGCGACGGGCAGGGTGCCGATGATGGCGCCCAGCGACTGTCCGATATAGCCGACGGCATCGGGATTGATGGAGAAGCCGTTGCATGCGGCGGCGCCGTCGGGCGGCGCGCAGGTGCCGGTCATCGCGGCGATCAGGCTCATGATGTCGAGCGCGCCCTGGCGGAACGCATCACGGGTCGCCGGGAGGTTCGAGCTCAAGATCGGCTGGAAGCACGCGGCGCTGAGCGTCGGGTCCGGAACGCCGGCGTCACCCACCGCTTGGCAAGCCGAAGCGGTCGGGAAGATTTGGACGGCGCGCGAGCCGTGCAGCGGCCAGTCGATGGCGACCGACGCGATGCCGAGGCCTGCGAGCTGACCCGCGATAGCGAGCATGTCGCCCTTCGAGCGGGTGATGCCGTGGGCGAAGACCACCAACGGATAACCACCGGCGGGTGCAGCGGC
Source organism: uncultured Bdellovibrionales bacterium (assembly GCA_964484195.1). Taxonomy (GTDB): domain Bacteria; phylum Myxococcota; class XYA12-FULL-58-9; order XYA12-FULL-58-9; family JALHOP01; genus JALHOP01. The sequence continues at coordinate 369,215 of CAZAER010000001.1, forward strand.
GGCGGGCTTGACCGCGAGGATCTCGATCGGATCCGCGGGTTGCGCGGTGGGGTTTCGAGGATTGCTCCACGGACCCGGCACTGGGTCGGTGAGGACGCCGGTGTTCGGGCCTGCAACCATGAAGTTGGTCGCCGCGAGGCCACCGCCGTAGACCGCGCCGATTGCCGCGCAGGGCAGCTGGGTGCAGATGCCGGCGCCGAGGTTCCCTTCGTAGAACGCTTGGACCGAGGGCGCGACGCCGCCGGGCGCGATGGGACCGAACGGGCCCGCGAGCTCGGCATCGGCGACCGCGGTAGCGGCTGGGCCGGCCGCGGCCGAGGGATCGATCGGCTCTTCGACCGTCTGGGTCTTGAACGACCAAGCGATGAGGATGTCGTCGCGGGTAACGTCTTCACCGGTGACAGTGTCGAGCGCCGCGTCTACGTACGGAAGGAAGGTCTGGTTCAGACCATAGAGCTGCTGGATGCCAGCGAGGCGCTCGATGGTGTCGGCGACGCCGTTGCCGTTCGCGTCGCGTGGATCGAACTGGTCGAGCGGCGTGTTGTTGAAGACGACGTCGCTGACGGTGAGCACGCCGTCCCCGTCCTGGTCGAAGATACCGACCGGAGCGGCGAGCTGGCGGCTGAAGAACCAGGCCGTCGACGGCTGGAACTCTTCACCGTCGACCGAGCTCACACCCTGGAGGACGGCCACGGTGTAGACCGAGTTACCGTCGAGCGGGGTGACCGGCGTGATGGTGATGGCTTCGATGACGTTGGCAGCGCCGCACGTCGGCAAGGCATCGTCATAGCGGATGGTCTGGAAGCGATTGATCTGCGCCGGCACCGCTTCGGCGTCGGCCGGATCGTCGACCTTCTTCACCAGGAACACGCGGTTCTCGGTGCTCGCGAGGTCGACCCGCGCCGTGAAGGTGGCGTAGATGGCCGGCAGCCAGGTGCCGACACCGTCGAGCGTATTCAGTACGCCTTGGCGGAGTCCCTGCGCCCCGACCGATTCACCGCACGTCGCCGGCAGCGTGTTCAGACCGGTCGTGGGTGACAGCAACAGAACGTTCGGGAACGGGATGATGCTGTTCGACGGATCGAAGTCCTGGAGCTGCGGCTGCGTGACGAGCAGCTCTGCGGTCTCGGCTTCGTCGACCTCGGCTTTGTCCAAGCAGCCGACCGCGATAACGGTCATGGCCAGGACTACTGGGATGCGGCAGCGCATCGTGCTCTCCTTGCCGGCGACAGCGAACGAGCCACGTCTCGGTCGATCCGCGCGGGTACTCTTTCGTGCGCACGTCGGTAAGTGGTTTTTGGGCGCGGGTCAATGTCGATGTGACGCACGCTCGGACTTTTGCAGCCGATTTCCGCGGCGCGGTTGCCAGTGATCGCGAAGTGCGGAATTGCGCCACATGCCGCGCGGTTTTCCGTCGGCCGAAGTCGCGACTTGCAGAGGCATCCACCCTAGCGCTACAGAGCCGAACCCATGGCCCGCACAACCATCCTTGATCTATTCGTCGAGAACGCCGAGCAGCACGCAACGAAGGTCGCCGCGCTGGTGAAGCGCGAAGGCCGCTACGAAGAGCGCACGTGGAAGCAGCTCTACGACGAAGCGATGAGTGCTTCGGCGGGCTTGCTGGCGCAGGGCGTGAAGGCCGGCGACCGCGTCCACATCGTTTCGAACACGCGCCTCGAGTGGGTCGTCCTCGACATGGCCATCCTCCACGCCGGCGGCATCACCGTGCCGGTCTACCCATCGTCGCTCGCCGAGGAGTGCGGCTACATCGCGCAGAACAGCGGCTCGGTGCTCGCGTTCGTCGAAGACGAGAAGCAGACCGAGAAGATGCTGGCCGAGCGCAAGAACATGCCCGAGCTCAAGCGCATCGTGCAGATGACCGGCAACGTGGCCGCTAGCGCCGACGGCTGGGTGATTAGCTACGACGCCTTCATCAAGCAGGGTGGCGACGTCGACAAGGTGAAGGGCGAGCTCGACAATCGCCGCAAGAGCCTCAAGAAGGACTCCCCGTTCACGCTGATTTATACGTCGGGCACCACCGGCAAGCCGAAGGGCGTGGTGCTCACGCACGACGCAATGGCGTACGAGGCCGAAGCGGTCCAGGCCATCAACGTGCTCCGCGAAAGCGACATCCAGCTCTTCTTCTTGCCGCTGTCGCACTCGTTCGGTCGCGTGCTCGAAGCGGCCTGGCTGTCCTGCCGTTATGTCATGGCATTCGCCGAGAACATGCAGACGATCCGCGAGAACCTGGGCGAGGTGCGCCCGACGATCATGTGCGGCGTGCCGCGCGTCTTCGAGAAGTTCTTCTCCGCGGTGGTGCAGAAGGGCACCGCGCCCGGCGGTCTCAAAGCCAAGCTCTTCAACGCGGCGGTCGACCTTTCGCAGAAGAACGGCGAAGCCGAGAAGGAGAACCGCTCCTTGGGCTTGCGCGATAGCCTCAAGTTCGCGGTGCTCAAGAAGCTGGTCTTCTCGAAAGTCGGCAAGGGACTGCGCGACCTCCTCGGTGGTCGCATGCGCATCCTGGTCTCCGGCGGCGCTCCCTTGTCGCCGAAGATCAACTGGTTCTTCCGCGACGCCGGCATCGAGATCCTCGAGGGCTACGGCCTGACCGAGACCTCGGCTGCGAGCTTCGTCAACCGTCCCGGCCAGAACAGCATCGGCTCGGTCGGCCTGCCGCTCCCCGGCACCGAGGTGAAGATTGCCTCGGACGGCGAGATCCTCATCAAGGGTCGCGGTGTCATGCGCGAGTACTGGAACAATCCGTCCGCTACAGCGGAAGTTCTCAAAGATGGCTGGTTCTCGACCGGCGACATCGGGATGATCGAGGCGGGCGGTACGCTCAAGATTACCGATCGCAAGAAGGACATCATCGTGACCGCGGGCGGCAAGAACGTCGCGCCGCAGAACATCGAGAACGTCCTCAAGACGCACAAGCTGATCTCGCAAGCGGTGGTGCACGGCGACAAGCGCAAGTACCTCACCGCCGTCGTCACTCTGGATGCCGACGTCTTGAAGAACGTGGCCAAGGAAGAGGGCCTCGCGAACGGGTCGTTGGAGGAGCTCACCAAGCGTCCCGAGATCGAGAAGATGGTCGACGCCTGGATCACCGAGGTGAACAAACAGCTCGCGAGCTACGAGACCATCAAACGGTTCGCCATTCTCGACCATGACTTCTCGGTCGAGAGCGGCGAGATGACGCCGTCGCTGAAGATCAAGCGCAAGGTCGTCAACGAGCGCTACAAGAAGCTCTTCGACTCCATGTACGAAGGTGCCGGCGCCGGCGCCGACTGACGTGAAGTCGGTTGTCCGTTTTGGCGGCGCACTGCTCGCGGTGCTGGTCGTAGGTTGTGCCGGCAAGGTGCAGGTGCAACCGACCGCATTCAAAGACAGTGACGCTTTCAAGAAGGTGCGCAAGGACGCGCTCGGTTTTCTCGACCACGACTTCAACGGCGACGGTATCGACGACGCCGTGGTGGTGACGCGCGACGGCTCGGGGATGAAACCGCAGGTCTTCGTGCAGACGGCGAGCGAGAAGGGCGGGGTCTGGTCGCACGCTTGCACCGGCCCGATGCTCGCGGGCGAAGAGCTCGAGACCATGCGCTGGGTCCAGCCCGGCCCGCGTGAGCTGCTCCTGGTCGTCGCGAGCACCGACAATCCAGACACCCTGCAGCAGTCCTTTGCGTTGTTGCCGGTGAACCAACCGTGCACCGCCGTGTTCCAGGAACAGATCAACTTGGAGAAGCCAGGCTACGAAGTGGTGAGCCCGGGCGAGGTGCCCGCCGGTGTGTTGGTCGACGATGCCGGCATGGTGCATGTCATCGATCGCGCCCAGACCGTGCACTTGCGGGGAGCCTCCGGCGAGGTCGAGGTGCTCAAGTCGGTGCGCCAGCGCATTCTTGCCGACGACGGCGTGCGTATCGTGGTCGACGAGAAGCCGCGTGGCTTCGTCGCGCCGCGCGCCATCAAGGTGGCGTGGCGACGCGGTCAACCGCCGGTGCTCGAGGACCTGTCCGTTCTGACGGACGAGAGCCGCGAGACCTCGTTCGTGGCCAAGGCCGGCGATGAAGGCGTGCTCGAGATCGACAGCGGTGACCGGCCGATGGTGATCCTCGACGTCGCTCACGGCTGTGGCGAGGGCACCGACGGTCTCACGCTCACGCCCGAATCCGCTGCAGAAGACACACATGTTGTCGGGAAAGCTCCCGACGCACGCTCTTTCGTGCAGGGTGTGGGGCATCGCCCACTCCTTGCACCGGGTGAGCGCCGCGACGTACTCGTCTTGCGCGAGCCCGCGACCAAGCTCGCGCTCCGCGTCGGGCCCACGGATGTTGCACGTTGTCTGCGTGACGTGCGGGCGTATGGATTCTTGTCACAGTGAATGTGTGCAAGGATCGCGAGGAGAAGAAGCTTTCGACAAAAAATCTTGGTCGAAGATCTTCCACGCTGTTAAAACCGGCTCCGTGATAACAACCGGCCGACTCCTTCGTTGGGTTTCCAACGCAGTCCCTCCGTGTGTGCTCGCCGCGGCGACTATCGTCGGGTCACCGACGTTGTCGCTCGCTCAGACCTCAGCGACCGATGTGAGCAGCACGCCGATCGAGGGAGCGACCTCGCTCGATACGGAGCTGTTGCTCAACGCGCCCGTCATCACTGCCACCGGCCGCGAGCAATCACGCGCGCTCGCGCCCGCGAACGTCGTCACCTGGGAGCGCGACGAGATCTACCGCCACGGCTGGACGACGCTCGCCGAAGTCTTGGCCAACACGCCCGGCTTGTTCGTCATCGACGACCTGGTGCTGCCGTCGGTCGGCGTGCGCGGGGTCTCGCCCGGTCTTCGTGGCGGCACGCGTATCGTCCGCGTGATGATCAACGGCACCGCCGTCAACTTCCGTCCCGACCTCACCGCGTTTCTCGGCTCGGAATACATCCCGTTCGAGATGGTCGAGCGCATCGAGATCGCCAAGGGCCCGCTCTCGGCGCTCTACGGCGCCAACGCCTTCCTCGCGACCGTCAACATCATCACGCGCCAACCCACGAACGGCGTGACCGGTGAGCTCGGCGGTCAGATGCGCCTCGTGAACAGCAATAGCGGACTCGGCTTCAGCGGCCGCGTCGGTTACGGCAACGAGAAGGTCAACCTCATGGTCGCGTACTCGCAAGAGACGGTCGACCGCTCGGGCCTGCGCCTGCACAAGACCTTCATCAACCAAGACGATACCTCGGCGCTCTTCCGCGGCTTCTTCGGTGGCAACGCGAGCCAGAACGACAAGACGCGGCCAAAGTCGCTCTACGCCGCGTTCAACGGCAACTTCGACGACCTCGGCATCTTCAAGCTGCAAGGTGGCATGCAGGTCCTCGACTCGGTCGCCGAGTTCCAGCCCGGCTCGACGCTCACACACTCGAGTCGCATCGCCCTGACCAACAACTGGGCGAGCTTGAACTACATCTACGGCTACGGCCGCTCCGTCACCTTGTCGCTCAATGCCGACGTCTCTTCGGGCTCACCGACGGACAACGACCGCCTGTCCTCTAACGCCGACCTGCCGACGTTCACCTACTCACGCAACTTCGGTTACACGGCAGCCGGCGTCGGCGGCGCGCTCGAGGCGAGCCTCCCGGCGCAGCTCGAGCTCAAGGTCGGTGCCGATTACAGTTGGGACCGCGAAGACATTCTCTTCTTCACCCGCCGCGTCGAGGCGGTTCCGGGCGAGCTCCCGCCGCCGGGTAGCGTCGTCGGCGACACCATCGACCGCATCGGTGTGGGCGTCAATCCGCGCCAGACCATCAGCAACGCCGGCGTCTATGCTCAGATCGGCGGTAACCCGTTCAGCGCCGCTCCTGATCTCTACCTCTTGGGCAACATCCGCTATGACGCACCGAACTTGTTCCGTGACCAGCTGAGCTGGCGCGCTGGTCTCGCCTACCAATTCAGCCCGCGCGTCACCAGCAAGCTCTTCGTCGGTCGCGCCTTCCAGACGCCTTCGGGCGTGCAGCTCTTCGCGCAGCCGGGCTTCGGCGCTGCCTACAACACGGTCGGTAACCGCACCATCGGCGACAGCACGGGTCTGCCGCCGGTCGAGCCGCAAGCGGTCTTCAGCACCGAGCTCGCGACGACCTACGCGGTCACAAACAACGTCGCCATCGACGGCTCGGTCTACTACCAACGCATCTACGACAAGGTCGAGTTCACCCAGATCACGACCAACTTCACGACGCGTAACCTCGCGAACCAAGACATCGCGGGCGGTGAGCTGGGTTTCCGCGCGAGCTCGTCACGCTTCCAGGGTTACTTCACCGGTTCGGCGCAAGCGCAGAACTACGAAGACACCATCCGCACCCAGAGCTTCGGCTTCAAGGCGCCGCCCGAGTTCCCGAACTTCACCATCTATTCGGGCCTGACCATGCGGTTGCCGGAGGCCTTCATGGCCATCGACGGCACCGCGCGCATCGTGGGGCCACGTGGGGCATCGCAAAGCAACGTCCTCTTGAACAACCGCGGCGTGTACGAATTACCAGCCTATGCTACATTCGATTTTACAATCACGTCCTTGGATATCTTCCTCTTTGGAGCCGAGGCCGAAACTCGGATCCTGGCTGGCGTGAAGAACATTCTCGACGCTCGCTTCAGTTATCCGGGTCACGGCGGTTTCGATATCCCGAGTGTTGGTCGTCAGTTCTTCTTCAGGTTGTCTCAAACGTTCTGACGCTTTGCCCAAAGCGTCACTTTTGTAGGGAGGAGCGGGTCATGAAGCACGTTCTCGCTCTCGCGGCGGTGTCCGTTTTTGCGGTTGGCTGTAACAACGATTCCGATGGTCCGACGGTCGTCATCGGCGCCGTCATCGACCAGACGGGGAACAACTCCGAGCTGTCGTGGATCCAAGCCATCGAGCTTGCGGCCGATCAGTTCAACGACGCGCTCGAAGCCGAAGGCATCACCGACTACCGCTTCGCCATCAACTCGCAGAACTCCGAGAACGACGTCGTCGGCGGTAGCGACAGTCGCGCCATCCGCCGTATCCGTGACGCCATCGATCGTGGCGCGAAGGCGGCAGCGCTGGACACGACGCAAATCGCCGAGGAAGCGAACAAGCCGGCGAACACCGACAGCTTCCAGATCCCGTTGCAGTGCTCGAGCTGCACCGGCGGCGGTTTCTTGAACGCCACCAACGCGACGCCCACCGACCTCGACTTGCAGGCGTCGCGCCGCAACGCCGAGTTTTGGATGTCGCGCACCATCATGTCGACGGCGCTACAAGCACAGGTCGTGTCGCAGCTCATCCGCGCGTCGGTGAGCCCAGTGAGCGGGCTCGCGGGCGACTTGAACAACGACGGCATCGTCAAGGTCGTGAACTTCGGCTCCGACGAAGCGTTCGGTCAGTCGACGACCACCGCGGTCGCGACCGAGCTCTTGAAGCTCGTTCCTGTCTCCGATCAGTCGAAGGTGCAGTTCGAGCGCCGCCTGCATCCCAACGCGCAGGACGCGCGCGACATCGACTTCGTGGCCGAGATCAGCGCGATGCTCGACACGACGAACCCCGACATGGTGCCGAACGGTAGCGGCCTCTACCCGAACAATCCGCAGTTCAACCCCCCGGCAGGCGGCGGCGCCGCGATCACGCCCGACGCAAGCAACACCGCGGACAAGGCGCCTGACTTCATCACCATGGCGAGCTTCGGTCGCAATCACGTCGCCTTCGTCGATGCCTTCAAGAGCAGTCCGCCACCGGGCCTCGGTGACACGCTCCGGGTCATCCACTTCCAGGCGTTCCGTTTTAGCTCCAACCTGCTCGTCTTGGGCGAGCTCGCCGAGGGCGAGACCGGCGTGTCGCACGCGGTAACCGATGGCGTGCAGGGTGATCAGTTCGCTGAGGACTTCCGCGCCAAGTTCGGCCTCGTGCCGGTCTACCGCGACGCCATTTACTTCGACAACGCGATGACGCTCATCCTCGCGACCTTCCGCGCCATCCAAGACGCGGCCGATCCGAGCGCGGTTGCGGGCGCAGCGATCCGCGACTTCATGCCGTGCAGCAGCGCCACGGCTGCGCGTCGCTATGCTCCGACCTGTACGCCGACCCCACCCGCGGCGAGCTGCGTCGCGCGCCCGAGCACGGCCTGCGATCCGGATGGTCCGGGGGGTGTCGTGCAAGTCGGCCCGGGCGTCGAAAACATTCGCGCCGCCATCCGCGCCATTCAGCAGCGTCAAGGCATCGAATACACGGGTGCGTCGGGCCCCGTTGATTACGACGCGCTCGGCAACATCAAGAACAAGGTCTCGAACTTCGTGGTCCAGGGTGGCCGTTACGTCGACCTCGCGAAGTTCGACTGCGTGTCGGCGAACACCTGCCCGTGCCTCGCGGCCGAATCGACCGCTTGCCCAGGGCAGTAACGCATGACGAAATTCGCCGGGATGTGGCTGTGCACCGTCGTCTTCTTCGTGGGCGGCGCACACGCCCAAGGCGAACCCCAAAAGCCTTCTGGTGGCTTGTGGCAAGACCAGAAGGGCGGGGACGACAAAGGTAGAGCCGACCAGCCGATCGAGCCGCCGGTCACACCGTCGCCCGACGTGTCGGGTCCGGTGGGCACACTGCCGCAGGTCGGTGTCTCGCCGCCCGAGTCCGAGCCGTTCGATGCTCTCCCGTCGGTCCGCGTTTACGGATTCGTGAAGCCGTCGATCATCTACGCTTTCCGCGGCATGGAAACGCTATCGCGGCCCAACATGAGCGGTATCACCGCGGCCGGTAACCCCGTGGTGGGCTTCATTCCGGATCAGGCGCGTCTGACCATGCAGTTCGCGCAGTCGCGTTTTGGTTTCGCGATCAACGAGAATGGCCACTTTCGCGGACTCATCGAAGCCGACTTCTGGGACCCGGCGCGTCCGACGCCCGTGCTCAATGCCGTGCCGCGCGTACGCATCGCCAAGGTGACCTGGGCGCCGTCGAAGCGCTTTGCCATCGAGCTCGGCCAGGACTACGACTTGCACTCGCCGCTCAACCCGCACACCTACAACTTCGTCGGTGGACTGTATCAAGCAGGCAACCAGGGCTTCCGGCGGCAACAGCTCAAGATCCTGGTGCGCCCGAACCACTTCGATCTCGGCGCCGCCATCGGCTTCCAAGGCAATAACGGCGGCGATGACGGCCGCGCGAGCGACGGCCCCTTCGAGCTCTCGCGCTTCCCGACCTTCGCGGCGCGTCTTGCCATCGTCGACGACGATTTGATGCTCGGCGTCTCGGGCATCTTCACCCAAGTCGTCTTCAACAAGGGCCAGCCCGACACGCGACGCGCCGCAGCCATGGCTGGCTCGCTCTACTTCACGATTACACCGAGCGCAGCCATCGACATTCGCGTCGAGGGTTATCTAGGGCGCAACAACGCCAACATGAGCTTGCTCTCGCTCGGCTTCGGGCGCGGCTCGACCCTGAATCCCAACGGCACCGTCGCGATTCCCGCGGCAGACGTCGACGAATACGGCGGCTTCTTGTCGGCACGCGGCAGCCTCGGGCGCCATCACGCTCTGTACGTCATCGCGGGCATGGCGAGCGTCATCAACCGCTCGGACATCCTCCCGAGCTACACGCGCAATGCGGCGGGCGAGGTCGTCCTCACCAACCAAGAGACCGGCGCCGGCATCAAACACAACGTCGCCGTGCGCGTCGGCTACGAGCTGCGCCCGGTGCGCTATCTCGCCTATGTCGTCGAGGGCATGGCGTACGACACCTTGCACACGCTGCGCCCGGAAGACCGCGCGAGCTTCGATCCTCAGGTTCGTGCTTACGGCGTCGAGACCGGTTTCCTACTGCAGTTCTAAATCAGTTCGCCGTCGGCGTGCGCGCGCCGCTGAGCTCCGCCGCAACCGCGCGCGGGATCGAGTCTTCACCGGGCTCGGTCGGCTCGACCACCAGGGTCTGCATCGGCAGCGTGCGCGTGCCGGTGTTGTTGCTGTCGAACTCGGGTGGCTGGTGGTCGTTGCGGGCGAGGATCACCGTGAGGATGCTGGCGCTGACGACGACGGTTGCGCCGACGAGCGTCCAGGTGTCGGGATACTCGTTGAAGAGGAGGGCGCCCCAGATGGTCGCGAAGACCAGCTGCGCGTGCGTGAGATTGGTGACGCGTGCGACCGGCTCGCGGCGGATACCGACGGCGAGCGCCATCTGACTGAGCTGGCTCACGAGACCGAGGATACCGAGGATCGCCCATTCACCGGTGGTCGGCATCACCCAGTTGGTCGCCGAGACCGGCACGGTGAGCAGCACGCCGACGAAAGGAACCGTGAAGGTCACGGTGAGCGAGTGCTCTTGCTGACCAATGCGGCGAATGATGACGAACGAGGAGGCCGTGAACACCGCACCGCCGACCGCGGCGACGACCGGCCACAAGTCCATACGTGCGTGCGCTTCACCGAAGACGACCTCGGGACGGGTCATGATGAGCACGCCGACCATACTGACGCCGGTCGTGAGGGCGACACTCCAATGGCGGCGCTCGTGCAGGAAGATGGCTGCGAGTAGACCGGTGAACACCGGCGTCGTGTTCTGGATGAGGATGGCTTCGGCGATGGGCATATGCGCCATCGCGTAGAAGCAGCAATTCAAAGCCAGCGTGCCGGTGAGGCCGCGTAGCAGCAGCAGCTTCTTGTTGACCACGCCCAGGGCCGAGACCTTGTGCGCCCGCAACATGGCGTAGGTCGTCACCAGCATGAAGACCATGCGGGCGGCCACGACTTGCTGACTGGGCAGGTGCGCGACGAGCTTCACGCACACGCCCATCAAGCTGAACAAGAAGGCGTACAGCAGGAGGAAGTGCACGCCTGACCGCGGCTGATACTGCGACTGCATTGGGTACTAGAACGGTACCCAGCAAAAAAAAATTTGGCGAATCTAAACCCAGTCAAACATGATTTTGTTGCATTCGTTGTGGACCTGTTGCGCGCATGGACCGCCACCTCCCCACAAAGAACTGTCAGGCCCTGTAAGGGAATTTCGCCGAACGTGTTCCCTGACCCGACGACTGATCCAACGATCAACGTCTGCATTGACTTCGTGTCAGCACAACGGGTAGACGGCGCGCAGAAGTTCGAAGGCGCTTAGCTCAGTGGGAGAGCACTACCTTGACACGGTAGGGGTCGGCAGTTCAATCCTGCCAGCGCCTATATACTCCACGGTGGGTCTTCTACCCCCGCGCCGTCGCGTTAAGAATTCTCGAATTGCACGCTGGACGGTGTTACAAAGAGCGTCGCTAACGCGTCATCGGTAAGGACGTCGCGTGCTCGCGCGCAAGCGTGAAGTAGTCGCGACCAGGCACCTCTCTAGTTCGAGAGGAGCATCGGTTGCTGTCGCAAAGTGAAGGAGCGGGGAGTGGCTAGCGTAGTTGGGCCGCCGCCATACGAGCCCGAGGCCAATCGTTCGGGCGCACGTTTTGGCAAATACCGACTCATTCGTGAGATTGCGGTCGGCGGCATGGCGAAGATCTATCTCGCTGCCATCGATGGCCCGGGCGGCTTCTCGAAGATGTGCGTCGTCAAGCGCATCCTTCCCGAGCACTCCCAGTTCGCCGAGTTCAGTCGCATGTTCGTGACCGAGGCGCGCGTCGCGGCGCTCCTCAATCACCCGCACATCGTTCAGGTCTTCGACTTCGGTCAGGTCGCGTCCGAGTATTACATCGCGATGGAGTGGGTCGACGGGGCGTCGCTCGAGACCCTGATGCAGCGCTGCATACAACAAGGCGTGATCCCCGGCGTGCGCTTCGCGTTGCGCGTCGCCATCCCGCTCTGTGAAGCGCTCTACTACGCGCACGCGGCGAAGCTCCCCGACGGTCCCGACTTGAACCTCGTGCATCGCGACCTGACGCCCGGCAACGTCTTGCTCGCGCACAACGGCGTCGTGAAGCTCACCGACTTCGGCGTCGTGAAGGTCTCGCTCGGCGCCGACCAGACGAGCGTCGGTGTCGTGAAGGGCAAGTTCGCGTACATGTCGCCGGAGCAGGTGCGCGGCGATCCCATCGACAAGCGCAGCGACCTCTACGCGCTCGGCATCATCATGTACGAGCTGGCAACGGGGCAGTGGCTGTTTCGGCGGACACAGCTCACCGAGGTGATCACCGCGGTGTCGCTCGGCAAGATCCCGCCGCCGTCGAGCATCGTCCCGGATCTGCCCAAAGAGTTCGAGCGCATCGTCATGAAGGCGCTGGCGGTGAACGCCACTGATCGCTATGCGAACGCGCGCGAGATGTTGAACGACATCGAGCAATTCCAGGCGCAGTCGCAGTGGACGTCGAGCTCGCGCGAGGTCGTCTCGCTCATGCAGGCGGTATTACCCCCGCCGGACCCACATCGGTACGAGCCGCTGCCCGGCGCGCCGCTTCCGCCCGATATCAATGACGACGACCCCCACGGCGTTCCACTCGAAGCAGACGATGTCATTGAGGTTTCCGACGATGATGACGACGCCGGTCTCAGCATGCGCGATTGGGCGCTGGTCATCGTCGGGGTGACGGCCACTGCAGCTTTATGGGCGTGGTTGCTCACGTAGGGATAAAATCCAGGAAATTCCAGGTCAGCTCTGCCGCAAGCAGGGGTGCTAGCGAAATCTAAAGTCGCGTGACGGACGCGTGCTACGCGCACGCGAGGTGCAGCAATGAAGGGTTCAGTAAGCCGACGAAAGCCATCTCTCGCCCTCAACGTCGTCGCGGTCGTCGTCGCGATCAACGTCGCGGGTGCCGCGGTTTACGTCCTCACACGCCACAAGGCGCAAGAGAGCGTAGGCGGTTCGGATACGCCGGCGCGCGAAGGCGAGCCGACTGGTGACGTGAGCCGAGCACTCCGCGCCGCAGGTCTCGCTGCCCTCGAAAGCGGACGCTACGACGAGGCCGTCAAGCGCTTCACCGAAGCCGCGAAGTCTAGCAAGGCGAGCGCCGACCTGCCGCAGCTCATGAAGATCGCGATGGAGCTGCGTGACCGCTCGAGCGCCTCGCCCGCCAAGGGCACGGTGACGACGACCGACATGGCTGGGGCCGCTGCAGCGGACAAGCCCGAGGAGACCGCGAGGGTCGACGAAGGCAGAGCCGAAGACGACAAGCCCGACGACAAGCCAACGGTCGCGAGCAGCGTTCGCGAAGACGCGAAGGCCGCTGCCAAGCGCCGCGAGCGCGAGCGTGAAGCTGCTGCCCGCGAGCGGGAGCGCGAACGCGAGAAAGCGCGCCGCGTAGCTGCCGCATCGGCGCGTACGACCAGCAAGCCGGAACCGGTGGACGTCGAGACGTCGACGACGTCGTCGCCGGGCACCATCATCGTCAGCTCGACGCCCTCGGGCCTCACGGTTCAGCTCGACGGCAAGGTCATGGACCAGACGCCGCTGCGTCTCACCGCCGAGCCCGGCTCACACGAGATCGCGCTGCTGCACAACAGCACTGTCGTGTTCAGCCGCCGCTTGAACGTCGTCTCGAGCAGCGTGCAGTCGCTCGACCCCGACGTCTCGGCGCAGGTGGCGCTGCTCACTCCGTCGCGTCAGGACCCGCCAGCGACCATGGCGAGCGCCCAAACCAAACAAGAGACCGCGAAGGAGCCGGCCTCGGCGGGGCTCACCACGCCCAAGGAAAACGACAAGCCGGCAGAACGCGGCAACACCGGCGATATCAGCGAGCGTCCGCGCCAGGATCTCGAGCCCGGCGCTCTGTACGCTATCGCGAACTCGTCGGTCGGCCTATCGTCGGTCTCGGCCGAGCAACTGGCCGACGTCTACTTCGGCCGTTCGAGCACGCTCAACGGTCGCAGGGTCGAGCCGATTCTGCGCTCGCCCTCGGGTGGCGCGGGCGCTGCCTTCTTCCGCAGCGTCTTGCACACCACCACGCGCTCGTACCGCGAGTCGTGGCAGAAGCTCGAGCTCGCCGGCAAGGCGACGCCTCCGCCAATTCTCTCGAATGCCTCGGACGTCTGGCGCGCGGTTAGCAGCCGTAGCGGTGCCATCAGCTTCGCTCTCGGGAGCGAGCTGAACGGCAACGCGACGAACCTCCGCCCGATCCGTATCTCTTATTGATTGAGACTCTCCGCCTGAGTCGAACGGCCCCCGCTCACCCGGGGGCCGTTTTTTTGTGCCTCCATGGCACACCCACCTGGCGCGTCCTGCGCACCCCCACGCCCCAACGACCGATAACTCGCATGACGATAAGCGACCCCTTTTGTCACCACGCGAGCCCGCGCCATGTTCACCCTCGCCCAAATCGACGCGATCTTCCGCCTCATGGACGAGGGCTTACGTCGCGCCGCCACTCACACCCGCAAAGGTCTGAAGCCCATCGCGATCGAGGTGGCGACGTCCCCACGGGTCATCTGGAGCTTCGACCCAGGGCATCCTGACCGTCTCTTCACCCCGGGGCGTCATCCCCGTCCGGCGCTCACCGTCGCCTGTTCGGCCGCTTTCCTCGAACGCCTGTTGTCATCCGAGGCGCTCGATACGAACGACGACTTCCTCTTCTTCGGCGACATCGGCGCTCTCGAGGCGCTGGTGAAAGCCATCACACCACCCGTGTCGCTCAACGCAGCCCGCTTCGGAGCCCAGACGTGAACACCGTCAATTCCAACGTCGGCCTCGTCAAGCTCTACAACGAGCTGCAAGCCGGCGCGGACGTGAGTCGGCTCGCCTTCAACAGCCGCGACGTACCGACTTCCAACGCTAGGACCGGCGCCGACCTCTTCGCCAATGCGGGCATGCAGCCCTTGAGCATTCACACGGGTGCGGGCCTGCACGAGCTGGTCGCGCTTTTCCGCCCGGAGCTCGATAGCGGTGGCCTTCGCCTCGAAAACTTCGACGTCGCCCTGACCGTCGAGCCGTACCACCTACGCGAGCGCTTCGGTACGCTGCTCCAGGCCTTCAAAGCGCGTATCCAAGCGGAGCTGCGGGGTATCAATCTACGCCTGGAGATGACCCCGGAGAGCGTCGCTTCCATTCGCCGTCTGGTCGCCAAGAACCGCATCGATGGCGAGACGTTCCAAGTCGCGGCCGGCAGCGCGTATCTCGATCTGCTACGTCTACGAAAGTATGCTGAAGCGGACAAGCTCGCCGCTGCGTTCCCCGCTGGCGCGGACGCGAACACCGCCGTGTTCGGCGTGGCGCGCCTCGCCCCCAAGGTCATCTTCGAGGCCTACGAAGACGGCAAACACTCCGCCATCGAGCTGCTGGGTGAGTCGTCAGGCCGCGCCGCCGGGCTCAGCGACCTCGAGGCGTTGCTCGCTCGAGGCAGGATCTCGAAGTCCGAGATCTCGGACGCCGTCGAGAAGCACCTCTATCGCGAGGCCCGCGAGGGCAAGATCGACCCAACATTCGAGCCATACCTGAACGACCGCCTGCGCGCCGGCTACCGCAGGCACCGCGAAGAACACGCGCGCCGGGAAGCGTGCGCGCTAGCGCGGGGCTTCGTCAGCGGCATGTTTGGCTCCAACAAGACCGACGAGCATGCTGAGAAGTCCATCACCGCGGAATGCGACGCCCTGAACGCCTTCAAGGATGAAGGATTGATCTCGGAAGGGGACGTGCGCGACGCAATTCGTACCGGGTTCCTCCAAACCCTCGCCGAGCATGGCTTACTCGCGACACAGACGCGTATGTGGGCGAAGCGCCCCGAGGTCCAGGACATCACCGACGAGCGGATCGGCGCTCTCGAGCACTACGCGCGGAAGCTCTTGGAACGCGAGCCGTGCGCCGAATGGGTGAGCGAGCTCATGACGCACGCCGAGTTTTTCGATGGCGGCGTTCAGCCCGTGATCCTCGGCGCGGTGTACCGCGCCAAACACTCGGTGCACGTCGACCAGACGACCTTGGATGCTATTGCGGAGCACTTCCCGGAGCTCGCGGCCACCGTAAGTGCCGTGCGGCCTCCTGTCTTCGTGAAAGGCATCGATCTTCGCGCGCGTCTTCGCGCCGAGCTGACCTCCCCCGAAGCCAAGGCGCTCGCGACCGTGTTCTGCGATTGGCACGGACCAGGCCTCGGCCGCTGGGCAAGCGACCACGATCCGCTGAGCCCAACTCGCAGGATCAGCGAGATGCGCGAAGCCTGCGTCGCGATCATGCCGCTCCCGGAAGTCGAGCCGCACGAGGCTGCAGGGCTCATGAATGCAATCGACAAGATCATGATCGCCGACGGCAGCATGACGAAGCAGGACGTGACCGATCGCGAGAAGCGCGACCGCGACCACAAGGAGAAGCTCGGGCTGCGGATACGCGCGGCGCTGGGCGACAAGCTCACGGCGGTTCCGTACCTCGGCCTCCTCGAGCTGCAGAACGCGCTCGTCCGGCTCAACGAAGAGATCAAAGCGCTGAACGGCACGACCGCGAGCCACGAGACGTATTCGGAGGAGCGCGCCGAATACGACCTCTTCACCGAGCTCATGGCGAAACACCGCGACGGCAAGGCGGCCGATCTCCGCCCCACATTCGATGGCGTTCGTTACGTCATCGACGGTGTCGGCAAGACGGCGCACGTAAACCTGCCGCCGGGCGTCCGCTTGGAGTTCGCGGGCGATCCGTACACGCTGCGGCTCGAAGACAAGGTTCATGGCCGCTTTCACACCGACTGGACCACGTCATCCGCTCGCGCGGACAAGGGAACCCGCGCGGTGTTCATCACCGTCGAGGTGGAAGACGGCAGGCCATCTTTCGTGGCTCACCAAGTGAAACCGCCGATGACCAGCATGCACCACACCTCCGCCGACACTCTGCAAGAGCTCGTCGACCGCGTCTTCGAGCAGATGGTGTTGCCTGGCGACCTGGCTCGCCGCTGCACGGAGGTCAAGCTCGACAACGGCAAATCCGTTCTCGCGAACGGCCCGAGCCGCACTGGCGAGATCGAGCTCACCGGCGACAACATCGCGTATCGCTTCTTCTACGACCCAGCGACCAAGCAGGTCCGCTTTCCCGAAGGCGCCAGCAGCAACTGGGTGAAACCCGAGATCGTCGCCGGCTCGGTCGAGCGTGGCGAGCTCCTGGTTAGGTCCTTCGCCAACGCGTATGCGACGGAACCGGGCGACCAGCGGGAGACCATCAAGGTGACACTCTTGCCCGGCAACATCCCGGACCAAGCTTGCGCGGCGAGGGTCCGTGCGCCGCAATGACCGCTGAAGCGGATGCCCGCCGTATCGGTGTGCTGGTCGAGAACCTGAGTCGCGGGTTTTCGCCGCCGCTCGCCGCCGACTTCACTTGGCGCGGCAAACCGTGCGAACCGGAAGACTTCGCGAAGAAGCTCCAAGCCATGTCCGCGATGGAGCTCGCCATCCTCGAAACCCGCGTCGTGTCGTCCGGCGCGACCCTCGAGATCGGGGGATTGCTCGAAGGCTATTGTGGCCTTACGCCGCGCGAAGGGGACCGCCTCGCAGTCGTCACCGTCCAGTTCCAAGAGCACATCATCAGCTGGGGCCTGCTGGTGCAGGAGAGCGGCGTATTGCGTGCCTGGTTCGACCCGTCGGCGCTGTTGCAGCTGATTGCCCCATAGCGTAGACGCTCCGTCGTGAGCGCACAGATCAACATCACCCTCCCTGATGGCTCGGTCCGCCAATACGACAGCGGCACCACCATCAAGCAAGTCGCCGAGTCCATCGGCAAGAACCTCGGCAAGGCCGCCATCGCGGGTCTCCTCGACGGCGCCGACACCGCCGTCGACGTTTACACGCCGCTCACCAAAGATTCCGCGCTCAAGATCGTCACCGTGAAGACCGACGCCGGCCTGCCCGTCGTGCGCCACACCACCGCGCACTTGATGGCCATGGCGGTGCAGAAGCTTTTCCCGGGCACCCAGGTGACCATCGGCCCCGCGATCGACAACGGCTTCTACTACGATTTCTATCGCGAGGCCGGGCCGTTCACTCCCGACGATCTGCCCAAGATCGAAGAGGAGATGCACCGCATCGCCAAGCAAAACGTGCCCATGGTGCGTGAGGTCGTCACGCGCGATCAGGTGAAGGAGCGCTTCACCAAGATGGGCGAGCGCTTCAAGCTCGAGATCATCGACGCCATCCCAGCGAACGACACCATCACCGTGTACACGCTCGGTGATTGGCCCGACGTCTGCCGCGGCCCACACGTCCCGGACTCGTCGTGGCTCAAGGCGTTCAGGCTCACCAGTGTCGCTGGAGCGTACTGGCGCGGCGACGAGCGCAACCCGATGCTCACCCGCATCTATGGCACGGCGTTCTGGACGGAAGAGGAGCTGGCGAAGCACCTCGAGGTGCAGGAAGAGGCGAAGCGCCGCGACCACCGCAAGCTCGGCAAAGAGCTCGACTTGTTCTTCTTCCATCCGTACGCGCCGGCGACCCCGTTCTTCACCGAGAAGGGCGCGCGCGTTTACAACGGCCTGGTCGATTTCATTCGCGCCTACTACGGCCCGCTCGACATGGGCGAGGTCATCACTCCGCAGCTCACCGACTCCGAGCTCTTCAAGACCTCGGGCCACTACGCGAACTACAAAGACAACATGTACTTCGCGCAGATCGACGAGCGCGAGTTCGGCATGAAGCCCATGAACTGCCCGGGCCACATGCTGATGTTCGGTCACACCAAACATTCGTACCGCGACCTGCCGATCCGTATGGCGGACTTCGGCCGCTTGCACCGTTACGAGCGCAGCGGCGTGACCGCGGGCCTCACCCGCGTGCGCAGCTTCTGCCAAGACGACGCGCACCTGTTCGTCCGCGAAGATCAGATCGGCGAAGAGATCCGCTTGCAGCTGGCGATGCTCCAGGACGTCTACAACGTCTTTGGGCTCGAGATGAAAGTGCAGCTCTCGACCCGCCCCGAGAAGTCGCTCGGCCGTGAGCCGGGCTTGTCGGCCGAGGAAGCCGCGTCGTGGGACAAATCCTGGGCGAACGCCGAGGGCATGCTCCGCACCGCTTTGGCGGACAACAAGCTCGAGTTCGAGCTCAACGCCGGTGACGGCGCTTTCTACGGCCCGAAGCTCGACTTCCAGGTGAAAGACGCGCTCGGTCGCTGGTTCCAGCTCGGCACCATCCAGCTCGACTACGGTCTGCCGCGACGCTTCGAGCTCAGCTACACCAACGAGCAAAGTGGCGAGAGCACCCCGGTGGTGATTCACCGCGCCATCTTGGGCTCGCTCGAGCGCTTCATCGGCATTCTGCTCGAGCACACCGCCGGCGATCTGCCGCTGTGGCTCGCGCCGACCCAGGTCCGCATCATCACCATCAACGACGAGCTCTTGGCGTACGGTCGGGAGATCCAGACCGCGCTCGAGGAGAAGGGCGTTCGCGTTCACCTCGACGAGCGCAGCGAGAAGCTGGGCTTCAAGATCCGCGACGCCGAGCTCAACAAGGTGCCGGTGGTCATGGTGCTCGGCGCCAAGGAACGCGAGGCGCGATCGGTCTCGGTGCGCTGGCGCAAGAAGGGCGACCTCGGGGTCATGCCGCTCGACAAGTCAATTCAGCTCGTGTTAGACGCGGCGACCGTGCCGAAACCGGATCGTGCAAAATTCGTCCGGAAATTAACCACCTCGTAGGAGCGAGTCATAGCTAAGCCACAGGGAAGTAACGACCTCCGCGTCAATGGACGCATTCGCGCGCGCGAAATCCGCGTGATTGATGCCGCCGGCGCACAGCTCGGCATCATGCCGCCTGACGAAGCGATGCGAAAAGCGATCGAGCAGGGTCTCGACCTGGTCGAAATCTCGCCTGATGCCCGTCCACCGGTCTGCAAGATCATGGACTACGGCAAGTTCAAGTACGCGCAGAAGAAGAAGGAAGCGGAAGCGCGGAAGCATCAGGTCAATACGACCATGAAAGAGGTGAAGTTCCGCCCGAAGATCGAGCAGCACGACTACCAGACGAAGGTGTCGCGCCTGAAAGACTTCCTCGGCGAGGGCCACAAGGCCAAGATCACCATGATGTTCCGTGGCCGCGAAATCACGCACCAGGAAATCGCCCGCCGCATCATGCAGCGCATCGCCGACGACCTGAAGGAAACCGGCGTGGTCGAGTCGTTCCCGAAGCTCGAGGGACGCAACATGATCATGGTCGTCGCTCCGTCCGCCAAGTAGTCACAAAAAGAGTGACAGTTACCATTGTCCCTGCCGCCGCGACGTGGTCTCGGTTTGGATCATGGTAACTGTCACTCTTTTGCTGTGCGCTTCGTTGGGCGCCGCCGAGCCCGTGCTCGTCGATCGCATCGTCGCCAGCGTCGATGCGCGGGCGGTGACCCGTTCGATGGTCGATGCGCGCGTGCGCCGAGGCGAGGCATCGCGGACCGTTGCGCGCGACGCGCTGATGACCGAGCTCCTCATTCAGAACGAATGTGACCGTCTGCGCGTCACCGTCGAGCCCGAGGAGGTCGAGCGCGCCATGCAGGAGGTGCTCGCGGTCAACAAGCTGACCCTCGAGCAGCTCACCGCTGCGCTCGAAGCTCAGGGGTTCGATCTGCCGAGCTACCGCGCCGAGCTGCGGCGCCAGCTCCTCGAGATGCGCTGGGTGATGCAGCACGGGGAACAAGCGTCGGCGACGATGACCTCGGCGGAGCGCATGGTCTGGATGGAAGCAGCGCGCAGGAAGCTTGTCGACGCGGCGCGTGAGCGTGCCGCCATCGTCGTCCGTGAGGGAGAACCATGAAGCGCTTCTGGTTGCTCGTCTTGTGTGCTGGCTGTGCGACGACCGACCCGGCCAAGCAGGGGGCGGTACCTTCAGGCGGGGCGACGGGCGATTGTCCGCTGACGCGCACGGCCGCGTCTGGTGCTCTCGACGCGGTGCTCGGTAAGCGTGTGGACAAGGTCTGCGTCGTCGGTGGCGCGGCGGCGCTAACAGAGGTGGTCGCCGGTACCCAAGGCCAGGCGCTCGAGGCGGCTCGTGTCGGGCAGCTCCTGCAAGATCTCTTCGCTACCGGCTTGGTGCGCGACGCCGAAGTCGTGGCGACGCCGCTCGACGCCGACAGTGTCGTCCTCTCGTGGTTCATCACGCCGTACGACGCGATCACCAAGGTCCGCGTCGTCGGCGCGCAAGGTGTCGGTCACGAGGCGTTCGTCCAGATCACGGCCGAACGCTTCGCCTACGCCAGCCCCGAGACCCTCAAGACCCTCGGCGAGTCGGTTCGCGAGGTCTACCAGGAGCGCGGCTATCCGCGGGCCACGGCCACGGTCGCGATGGAGCAGGGCGAAGCGGTGGTCACCGTGAACGAAGGGACGCGTGACGACGTCAAGCGCATCCGCTTCAGCGGTGCCAAGAGGGTGAAAGAGGCGGAGCTGCGCGAGGTGGTGAGCACGCTCGAAGGCAGCGTCTTCGTCGCCGACATGCCGGCGCGCGACGTCATGCAGATCGAAGATTTTTATCGCAATCGCGGGATGGTCCAGGCGAGCGTGAAGTCGAGCTATCAGGATGGCGAGCTGCTCTTCACGGTGAGCGAAGGTGAGGTCTTCAAGCTGGGGGCGCTCAAGCTCACGGGCGTAGCGCTCCCCGAGAGCCCGGCGCTCTTGGCTTCCCTCGGCTCGAAGCGGGGCGCCGTGTTCTCGCGCGCCGCCTTGGTGCGTGACATCGAGCGCATCCGTGAGCACGCCAAGAACCAAGGGACGCAGGTGAACGTCACGCCCCTCACGGCGATCGACCAGAAGAAGAAGACGATCGACGTGACCCTCGAGGTCAGTCCGGCGAGCTAGCGGGGTTGGCCGCTGGGGGGGCCTGTTGGGCCCAAACGGGCCGCGGAAGCCGCTGGGAGGCTCGCCGCGGGGTCACTTGGAGTGGGACCGATCGCTAAACGTACGTCAGGGCTTGACGATCCCAGGCGATTTACGTAGACAGCGCGTCGATTTTTGCAGCGTTCCGTGGGCCGCCTGTGCTATGCCCGCGCGCTCGTCTTTCAGGATACAGCAATGCCGAAGAACAAGTTGAAGACCAAGCGCGCCGCTGCAAAGCGCTACCGCATCACCGGTGGTGGCAAAGTGAAGGTCGGCCGCCGCGGTAAGCGCCACCTCCTCGCCAACAAGGGCCGCAAGCGTAAGCGCCAGTTGGGCGGCACGATTCTCCTCGGCCCGACCGATGAAGCGATGGCGAAGTCGCTTCTTCCCTACGGTAACTAAAATCGCTTCAAGCAGGTAGAAGACAATGGCTCGCACTAAAGGTGGCTTCAAAACTCGTCAACGTCGCAAGCGCGTCCTCGGCCGCGCGAAGGGCTACTACGGCGCTCGCCGTAAGCTGTTCGCCATCGCCAAGGAGACCGTCGATCGCGCGTTGGCTTACGCCTTCTCGGGCCGCAAAGAGAAGAAGCGCCAGTATCGTCGTCTCTGGATCACCCGCATCAACGCGGCCGTGCGTCCCCTCGAGATGAGCTACAGCCGCTTGATCAATGGCCTCGCCAAGGCCGGCATCACCCTCGACCGTCGCGTGCTCGCGGACCTCGCGGTTCACGACCCGAAGGGTTTTGAAGCCGTCGCCAAGAAGGCCAAGGCCGCTCTCGCTTAAGCTCCCTAGCCTCACCAAGGGGTCATGGAAGAGCTCAAGCGCATAGAGAAGACTGCGTTGACCCGCGCCAAGAAGGCGCGGACGTCGCAGGATGTCGCAGTGCTTCGTGCCGAGATCCTCGGCAAGAAGGGCGCGCTCGGCACCGCCATGCGGTCGCTCGGCGATGTCGCCCCCGAGGAACGCCCGAAGCTCGGCGCAAAGATCAACGAGGTCAAGACCCGCATCGAGGAAGCCCTCGACGAGGCGTCGACCCGCATCACCGCCACCGAGCGTGACTCCGTTTTAACGAGCGGCCGCTATGACGTAACGCTCCCCGGCCGCCGCATGTATCCCGGCGCGCCGCACGCCCTGCGCCTCATCGAAGACGAAGTGGTTCGCGCTCTCGCGCCCTTGGGCTTCACCGTCGCCACCGGACCGCTCGTCGAGCACGACTGGTACAACTTCGAAGCCCTCAACATGCCGCAGGACCATCCGGCCCGCGACATGCACGACACGTTCTTCGTCGGCAAGAACACGGTGCTGCGCACGCACACCTCGAACACGCAGATCCGCACCATGCTGACGCGCCAGCCGCCGGTGCGCGTGCTCGCTCCCGGCATGGTGTTCCGCAAGGACAACCTCGACGCTACCCACTCGCCGGTCTTCCACCAGATCGAAGGTCTGTGGATCGACGAGCGCGCCACGTTCGCGGACCTGAAGGGCGTGCTCAAGACGCTCGCCATCGCGCTCTTCGGCGCCGAGGCGCAGATTCGTCTGCGCCCGAGCTTCTTCCCGTTTACCGAGCCGTCCGTCGAAGTGGACGTGCGCTCGCCGATGCTCAAGAAGGGCATGGGTTGGCTCGAGGTGCTGGGCGCCGGCATGGTGCATCCCTCGGTGCTCGAATACGTGGGCTACGACCCCGAGAAGGTCCAGGGCTTCGCCTTCGGCACCGGCATCGAGCGCCTCGCCATGCTCAAATACGGCATCGACGACATCCGCTTGCTCTACGAAAACGATCTGCGCTTCGCGAACCAATTCGTCTCGCGGGCGGGGAGCTGACCCAAGGTGCGTATCTCGCTCGACTGGCTGTCCGATTTCGTGGACGTGCCCGCTGTGGCGGACCTGGTCGCTGGGCTCACCGCCGCCGGCATCGAGGTCGAAGCGGTGCAGGATCCCGCGAGCAGCATCAGCGGGGTCGTGGTCGGCAAGGTCGAGGCGGTCAATCCGCATCCCAAGGCCGACAAGATCCGCGTCACCACGGTCACCGACGGAGCCAAGAGCTACACCGTCGTGTGCGGAGCGCCGAACGTCGCGCCCGGTCAGCACGTGGCGTTCGCGCAGATTGGCGCGAAGCTCCCGGGCCTCGAGATCGTCAAGCGCGCCATCCGCGGTGTCGAGAGCGAGGGCATGCTCTGCGGCAAGTCGGAGCTCGGTCTCGAGGAGAAGAGCGACGGCATCTGGGTGCTGCCGGAGAGCACCGAGCTGGGTAAGCCGCTGTTCACGCAAGTGCCGAGTGGCGCGACCATCGAGCTTGCGGTGACCGCCAATCGCCCGGACTTGCTGTCGCACTACGGCGTCGCGCGCGAAGTCGCAGCCTTCACCGGCAAGCGCATCAAGATCGACACCAAGCGTCCGACCGAGAAGGGCGTCGCCACCTCGACGCTGGTGCGCGTCATCGTCGACGATCCCAAGGCGTGCAAACGCTTCGTCGCCCGCGCCCTCACCAACGTGAAGGTCGGCCCGTCGCCGGACTGGATGCGCGAGCGCCTCGAGGCGATCGGACAGCGCTCGATCAACAACGTCGTCGACGCCACGAACTACGTGCTGATGGAGCTCGGTCAGCCCCTGCATGCCTACGACCTGTCGACGTTGGCGGCAGAGTCGGGCCTGCCCACCATCCACGTGCGCCATGCGCAACAGGCCGAGAAGCTCACGACCCTGGACGGTGTCGAGCGCCAGCTCAGCGAAGACGACCTGATCATTGCCGACGCGCAGCGCCCTATCGGCATCGCCGGTGTCATGGGCGGGGCCGCGACCGAAGTCCGCGAGACCACCACCACCGTGGTGCTCGAAGGCGCTTGGTTCGAGCCGGTGAGCGTTCGCCGCACCTCGAAGCGCTTCGACCTGAAGAGCGAAGCCGCACGCCGCTTCGAGCGTGGTGCCGATCCGGGTGTGACCGCTCGAGCGGTCGATCGTTGCGCCCAGCTGCTGACCGAGATGGGCGCCTCCGACGTCGGCAAGGGTGTCGTCGAGGTCGCCGCCAAGAACGAGCCTGCGCGTGAGATCTCGCTACGCATGGCGCGGGTGGGGCGCATCCTCGGGTTCGAGCTCGAGGCCGAAGACGTCGTGAAGCTGCTCGAGCCGCTCGAGATCCGCTGTCTCGCGCGCACCGAAGGTGTGTTGCGCATTCAGCCGCCGACCTTCAGGCCCGATCTCAACATCGAGGTCGACGTCATCGAGGAGATTGCGCGCCGTCACGGCTACGACAATATCCCCGAGCATCTCCCGGACGCTGGCGGTGCGTTCAAGTTCGAGCCGCTGCTCGTCGCTCCCACCGACCTCGCACGCAAGACGCTGCTGCCCATCGGGATCACCGAGGTCGTGACCTACGGCTTCGGGGGCCCGTCGCGCTTCGCTCCGTTTGCCGAGCGTTGCGGTGACCCCGTGCGGCTCATCAACCCCATCGGCGAGGAGCTGAGCGCATTACGCACCACGCTTCTGCCAGGCTTGTTCGACGTCGCGGCGACCAATCTTCGTCAGGGCGTCAAGACACTCAAGCTCTTCGAGATCGGAACGACCTTCCGCAAGAGCGAGCGCGGCAGCGGCCGCAAGGTCACCACCATCGATCCGGCGCGCGCCGGCGAAGCCGAGAGTCGCGAGGCCGAGCTGGTCGACGAGCGCCCCGAGGTCGCCATCCTGATGTTCGGTGGCCGCCA
The DNA here is from genome assembly GCA_964484195.1 of uncultured Bdellovibrionales bacterium. Taxonomy (GTDB): domain Bacteria; phylum Myxococcota; class XYA12-FULL-58-9; order XYA12-FULL-58-9; family JALHOP01; genus JALHOP01. The sequence goes on from CAZAER010000001.1 coordinate 394,562, forward strand.
CGACGGACGCTGGCACGAGCGTGGGGAGACGATCGACTTCAGTGACCTCGCAGGCGTCCTCGACGACCTGTTCGAGGCGTTCGACCCGCTCCATGCGGTGGTGCGCCGCCCCGCGAGCATTCCGGGTTACCACCCGCATGCCGGTGCCGAGCTCATGGTCGGTGATCGCCGGGTGGGCGTCGCCGGCATCGTGCACCCCGATACCTTGGCGCACTTCGGGCTCTCTGGAACCGTCGTCGCCGCCGAGCTCTCACTCGAGGCCTTGGGGAGCGTCGCCAAGCGTCCCGTGGCCTACCGCGAGCTGCCCAAGTTCCCCGGAACCCGCCGTGACCTCGCGATCGTCGCGGACCGAACCCTGCCAGCCGAGACCCTGCGCAGCTTCATTGCCGCCAATGCTGGCGGTCCGATGGGCCAGGGCGTGGTGGAGAGGGTCTGGCTCTTCGACGTCTATACCGGCAAGCCGATCGCCGACACCCACATTAGCCTAGCTTTCGCCATTGACTATCGCAGCCGGGAGCGCACCCTCACCGATGTCGAGGTCAACGGGGCCTTCGAAGCCTTGCAGAGCGGGATCAAGCAAGCGTTTCAGGTGGAAATCCGCAGCTAGCCTGGTTCTCGATCACTCTCCGGGGTGACGATCGTGCGAAAAAGCCGTCCTTGCCGCAATCTACGCCTGAGCGCTATAATGGGCGCTTACGGTAGCCCCTGGAGACGAGGTGCCCATGACGAAGGCAGATCTTGTCGAAGCCGTACACACCAAGGTCGGGTTTTCTAAGAAAGAGTCGGCGGACATCGTCGAGATGGTCTTCGACACGATGAAAGAGACGCTCGAGTCTGGATCGAAGATCAAGATCAGCGGCTTCGGTAACTTCGAGGTTCGAGACAAACGCTCGCGCGTTGGTCGCAACCCGCAGACCGGTGACGTGATCGAGATCTCGGCTCGCCGCGTTCTCGCCTTCAAGCCCTCGCAGGTCTTGAAGCTCGCGCTCAACGACGGAGTCGCTGGCGCCGTCACCGATGGTGACGACGACGACGATGACGACGAAGAAGACGAGGCGTAGCCTTGCAGGGCGAGCTGCCACTCGGCGGGCGACCGAAAAGTCGCAAGCTCGGCCCTGATTCGCCGATCCCGGAGAAGCTGTACTTCAAGATCGGTGAGGTCTCGCAGCTCGTCGGAGTGCGCGCTCACGTCTTGCGCTACTGGGAAAAGGAAGTGCCTTCGATTCGGCCGGGCAAGTCGGCCTCGAATCAGCGGCGCTATCGTTTTCGCGACGTCGAGATCTTTCGCGAGATCCGGCGGCTGCTCCACGAGGAGCGCTACACCCTGGCCGGTGCGCGCAAGCGCATCATGGCGGGTGAGAAGGGTAGCGCGCTGCCCGCTCCCGAGCCGGGGGATATGGAAGCGGTGCCGTTGCCCGAAAGCAGCGCCGCGAGCGACGACACCATCGTCACCAACCCCGATCCGAGCGGCGACGATGTGCGCCTCGACGCGCCCATCTTCCAACAGCGCCGCAAAGACGTGCCCGCTATCGCAGCCGATAGCGGCTTGCCCCTGCGTTTTGCCGGCGCCTCGCACGACAAGATCGAGCGCGTCCGTCAGGGATTGCGCGAGCTCATTCGTCTGGTCGGCGAAGAGCCGTAGTAGGCAAGGCCTGCGACGGCCATCACCGCCACGTAGATGAGCGCTACCCAGAGGTCGCTCGCCACGACCGCAATGAACGCAATCGCGGACAGACAAAGCGCGATGGCCGGCGTCAGCGGATAGAGCGGTGCCCGGAACGGCCTCGCGAGGCTCGGCTCGCGTGACCGCAGCTTGAACAGCGACAGCATGCTCACCATGTAGAGCGTCACCGCCCCGAGGACGCTCAGGGTGATGATGGCGTCGGTGCGCTCGGTGAGGACGGCAGCGCAGCCAATCACGCCAGGCACCACGATGGCGAAGACCGGTGTGCCGAAGCGCGGATGCACGCGCGCGAGGAACGCCGGCAACATACCGTCACGCGCCAGCGCGAAGACCTGCCGCGAGTAGCCCATGATGATGCCGTGCAGCGACGCAATCAGCCCGAAGAGGCCGAGGTAGACCATGAGATGGGTCATGGGATGGCCTGGGCTGAGCACGGCGGCGAGCGCCTTGGGGAGCGGTGAGTCGTCGTGCGTGAGCTGCTCCCACGGGAGCACGCCGGTGGTGCAGATGAGGGTGCCGAGCGCCAAGGTCACCAGCGTGAGGATGCCGGCGACGTAGCCAATCGGGATGTCGCGCTCCGGGCGCTTCACCTCCTCGGCGCTCATGGCGACGCCTTCGATGGCCAAATAGAACCAGATGGCGAAGGGGATGGCGTCGAAGATGCCGTGGGCGCCGAATGGCAAGCCGGCGTCGATGATGCGCGAGACCTCGACGGACGGGCCGGTGAGCGCGAAGAAGAGAAAGAGCTCGAATGCCGCCACCGCCGTGATCACCAGCTCGAAGGTCGCCGCGATGCCGACGCCCAGCGCGTTGATGCCGCAGAAGACCGCGAAGGCGCCGATGGCCACGGCATTGACCGGCAGCTCTGGTACGCGAAAGTGGACATAGGCACCGATGGCTCGCGCGATGGCCGGCGGCGCGAAGACCAGCTCGATCACCGTCGCCATCCCCGCGAGGTAGCCGACGAACGGCCCGAAGGCGCGGCGCGCGAAGGCATAGGGCCCACCGCTGTGCGGAATCGCCGTCGAGAGCTCGGTGTAGCTGAAGATGAAACAGACGTAGAGCACCGTGATGACGAGCGTCGCCGCGATCATCCCGAGCGGGCCGCCTTTGGCGAGGCCGTAGTTCCAGCCGAAGTAATCCCCGCTGATCACCAGACCGACGGCGATGGCCCAGAGGTGGATAGGCCCGAGGACGCGCTTGAGCTCTGAGGGAGCGGTGCTCACTGCGCCGCTATCAATCCAGGATAAAGCGCGACGGGTCCAGCGGTCGGCCGTAGCGGCGCACTTCGTAGTGCAAGTGCGGACCGGTCGACTTGCCGGTGCTGCCCATGTCGGCGAGCGAGTCGCCGCGCTTCACGTGATCGCCGGCGTGGCAGCGGAACTTGCTCAAGTGGGCGTAGTGGGTCTGCAGACCGTAGCCGTGATCGACGACGATGACGTTGCCGTAACCGCCGCGCCGGCCCACGAAGATGACCGTGCCGTCCGCGGGAGCGAACACCTCGGTGCCGTTCTGGCCGCCGATGTCGATGCCCTTGTGCACCGCCAGCCCGCCATGGACGGGATCGTTGCGCCGGCCGAAGCCGCTGGTGATCCACGGCGAGCGGGCAGGGCGGAGCGACGGCGTGTTGGAGAGCATGCGCTCGGCGTCGTGGAAGTACTCGAGAAGCTCACCGAGCTCGGCGCGCGCCTTGCGGCCGTCACCCAAGATGCGCTCGTACTCGAGAGGCAGCTCGATGGCCTCCATGGTCGAGATGACGCTCTTGACGTCGGGAGAAGCGTCCGTTTTCGCGGAGGACCCGACTGGCCCGACGGCGAGGCCGCGTGCTTGCACGCCGAGACCGCTCTTTGCCCAGACTTGATCGAACTCGACGCCGGCACCGAGGGCGATGCGGCGAAGCTCTGGCAGCTGGGCATCGAGGCGGCGGCTGAGCTCGCGCAGATCTGCGTTCTCGAGGGCCAGCGCATGCGAGGCGCGAGCCTGCGGCCGAGCGATGAGCGAATGCACGCCCGCCGCGAGGCAGAGAAACAGGAACAAGCCGACACCGATGCCTGTCCGCTTTAGCGTAGATCGGGCGATGCGATGCCGCCCGACGGTGCGCCCGTTCGAGTCGAGGATGATCAGCGCGTAGTGTTGGTTACGCATCGCATTTTGACCCAATGCCCCCCGACACCGGTCACACTCCAAAAAATACTCGCGGCTCTACATACCCGTCAAACCGCAATACGGTGCAACTAGCGAATTTGAATAGCGGAAATCGAAGGCTTGCGCTCTGTAGGTCGAGTGCGTTACACGCCCACACACATTGATCGGGGCGTAGCGCAGCCTGGTTAGCGCACTTGACTGGGGGTCAAGGGGTCGGAGGTTCAAATCCTCTCGCCCCGATCAGACGATTCGCTGAGGCGCTGCCAGGCGCCCGCGGTTACTCCCGATGCGACTCCTTCTCGCCAACGACGACGGTATCCACGCCAAGGGGCTCCGGACCCTGGCAGGGCGCTTGGCCGACCTCGGTGAGGTCTGGGTGACCGCTCCCGACCGTGAGCAGAGCGCGACGTCGCACTCCATCTCGCTGCACGTGCCGCTGCGGGTTCGCAAGGTCGGGGAGCGCGAGTTCTCGGTAAGCGGAACACCCACCGACTCGGTCTATGTGGGTCTGCATCACATCTTGAAGCAGGCTCCGGACGTCGTGGTGAGCGGCATCAACCATGGCCCGAACCTCGGAAACGACGTCATCTACTCGGGCACCGTCTCGGCCGCGATGGAAGCGGCGATGTTCGGCTTCAAAGCGATCGCGGTGTCGCTCTGCCTCGGTGAGAACGCCGCCGAGGTGCAGGAGCTGCACTTCGAGAGCGCCGCGGAGATCGTGGCGCGACTGGTGGTTTCGCTGAACGACGTGACCCTGCCGCGCGGCGTGCTCTTGAACGTGAACGTTCCGAACCGGCCGCTCGATCAAATCAAGGGCACCAAGGTCTGCCGCCTCGGCTTCAACAACTGGGCCGACAAGGTCGCCGAGCGCGTCGATCCGCGCGGGCGCCCCTATTACTGGATTGGCGGTACGCGTCAGGGGCACGACGACATCCCCGATAGCGACGTGAACGCTATCGCGGAGGGGTTCGTCGCCATCACGCCGATCCACTACGACCTCACTGATTACCGCTCGCTCGAGATCACGCGCAGCATCGCCGTCGAAGGGTTCCCGCGCTCGCCCGATCGGCTCGGCAACACGGCCCTGCCGCACCCGGTGATGAAAAAACCGTGAGCATGATCGCAATTAGCCTCGCGAAAAGTTGGCGCGACCACATGGCACCACGTTAGGGTGCGCTGTGGTTCGTTGGTCACAAGCGCTGCTCGGTATCTTCTTGTTCTCGACGGGGTGCGCGAGTGCCTACGCTGCTCCGCTGGTGGGCACCACGCCCGGCATCGGTGCCCATGTCGACGGCGTCGCCCGTCCTGCGATCGCCGCAGGCGCCACCCCGGCTGCTAGTCAGTACGTCGTTCAGCCGGGTGACAACCTCTGGCGCATCTCGCAGCGCTTTGCCATGTCGGTGACCGACCTTCGCGCCAAGAACAACCTCGATGGCAACAGCGTCAGGGTCGGGCAAACGCTCGTCGTGGGCGGCGGAGCAGGGGGCGACAGCTCCGGCCCGTCGGCGAAGACGCAAGCGGCCCTTGCCGCGCTCAAGGCACGCAGTGGCGCTGCGCCCGATGCCGAGGCGTCGACGAAGACCGCAAGTCTCGTGACCCCGGCAGCGCCGGTAACCCCGATCCCCGTCGGTAAGGGCGCGGTGTCGGGCTCGCCGCTCTCCGGCCCCATCGGCAAGCGCAAGTATCAGCTGGTCTGGCCGGTCGAGGGCGTCGTCACCTCGCGTTTCGGCTCGCGGAACGGCAAAGGCCACGACGGCGTCGACATCGGCGCGGCTGCGGGCACGTCGGTGAAGGCAGCTGCCGCTGGCGACGTCATCTTCGCCGACACGCACGGCAGCTACGGCAATCTCGTCTTGGTGCGGCACGCCGGCAACCTCGTGACCGTCTACGCCCACAACGCGAAGAATCTGGTGAACAAAGGTCAGCGCGTGAAGCAGGGGCAGGCGATCGCGACCCTAGGCTCCACCGGACACGCTACCGGGCCGCATTTGCACTTCGAGGTGCGCCGCGGGGTCGCTGCCGAGAACCCCCTGAGTCTTCTGCCGCCTTGACCGGCCCCTCAAGGCTCTCATAAGCCCTTGGCAGCATGATTTCGGTGGGCATCGACGGGCTGTTCGCGCCGGTCCTCGAGCAAGGCCTATCGCGTGACGCGCTCGCGAAGATCGCGCCGTCGCTGAAGACCGCGCATCGCGAGCTCATGAGCCGCCGCGGCGGGGACGTCGGTTTCTACGACCTACCGTCGCGCAACGATTTGCTGCGCTCGGTCACCAACGAGGTGAACCGTTTACGCTCGATTGCAGACGATCTGGTCGTGCTCGGCATTGGCGGTTCGAGCATGGGCGGCCAAGCGCTCACCGCCGCGCTCCGCCATACGACCGAGCGCCCCGGGCGGGTGCACTTCGTCGACAACATCGACCCGGACTCGGTCGGCATGTTGCTCGACCGCCTCGACCCTTCGCGCAGCGCCGTCGTGGTGATTAGCAAGAGTGGCGGCACGGTCGAGACCCTGGCGCAGCTGCTGGTCATGCGTCGCTGGCTGCGGGTGACCCTCGGGGCTGGAGAAGCCCGGTCGCGCATGACCTTCATCACCGCTAAAGGCTCGGGCCTGCTGCGCGAGGTCGCCGACGCCGAGGGGATTCGCGCCTTCGAGATCCCCGAGAACGTCGGCGGACGCTATAGCGTATTGTCCCCCGTGGGCCTGTTGCCTGCGGCCTTCTGTGGGGTCGATGTCCGCGAGGTCATGCAAGGTGCCGCCGACATGGTCGAGCGGGTGACCAGCGACGATCTGCAACAGAATCCGGCGACCCTCATGGCCGCCTGGGCCGTCCTCGTCGAGCGCGAGCTCGCCCGCCGGACCCTGGTGATGATGCCGTACGCCGATTCACTCCGTGTCGTGACCAGCTGGTTCGTCCAGCTCTGGGCGGAATCGCTCGGAAAACGGCTCGACCGTCACGGCCAGGTGGTGAACGCGGGCCAGACGCCGGTCCCAGCCCTCGGCGTCACCGACCAGCATGCCCAGCTGCAGCTCTTCATCGAAGGCCCGAAGGACAAGGCTGTCGTCCTGGTCAAAGTGAAGAAATTCCAGCGCGCCTTACCCGTGCCGGACGAGCTCTCCGACCGCGAAGAAGCGGCGTTTCTGGGGGGGCGCGACCTTGCCGAGGTCTTGGCCGCGGAATTGCGGGCCACCCGTGCGATGTTGCTCGATGCAGGAGTTCCCGTGCTCGACATCGGCCTCGACCAGGTGGATGCCACCCACATCGGTGGGCTGTTCGTTCTCCTGGAGGCGGCCTGCGCCTGCACCGGCTACACCATGGGCATCAATCCGTTCGACGAGCCGGGTATCGAAGCAGGGAAGCGTATGGCCGCCGGGCTTCTTGGCCGGCCGGGTTATGAGCGTGACGCCGATCGCGTTCTGACACGTGAAGCAGTCAAAAATCGGGTATCCTAACCGCAGCATATGGCTCGTGAACGCGAAACCGTCGTAACCGTTGTTACGCAGGGCCTTGGCGAACGAGTACGTCCAAGCGGACAGGCATGTTTGGTCGTCTTCTACGGCGCCAACATCGGCCGCCGTTACTTCTTGGACCGGCCCGAGCAGATCATCGGACGCTCCGAGTCGGCGAACATCCAGGTCGACCAGGACAGCATTTCGCGCCAGCACTGCAAAATCGTGAACAGCGCCGGCCGCTTCACGCTCTTCGACATGGGCTCGACCAACGGCACCTTCGTCAACGACGAGGCGGCGGAAGAGCGCGAGCTACGTGACGGTGACGTCATCCGCTTGGGCCAGACCATCTTCAAGTATCTGTCGGGCTCGAATATCGAGTCGAAGTTCCACGAAGAAATCTATCGCCTCACCACCATCGACGGTCTCACGCAGGCCTACAACAAGCGCTACTTCCAAGAGACGCTGGAGCGCGAGCTCAACCGCGCCATGCGTTACGGGCGCGCCATGTCGCTGGTGATGTTCGACATCGACCACTTCAAGCAAATCAACGACACGCACGGGCACCTCGCTGGTGACTACGTTTTGCGCGAGCTCGCGAACATCGTGTCGCAGAACATCCGCCGTGAAGACGTCTTTGCCCGCTATGGCGGAGAGGAGTTCGCCCTCGTCTTGCCCGAGGTCGAGCTCGAAGGCGCGGCGCAGGTCAGCGAGAAGCTGCGTTCCAAGATCGAAGAGAAACACTTCATGTTCGCTCAGAAGCGCATCAAGGTGACGGTGAGCCTGGGGATCCGAACGGCGACTCGCGCCGAGCAGGACATCACCGGCACCGACTTCATCGCGCAGGCGGACGCCAAGCTCTACCAAGCCAAACAAAGCGGTCGTAATCGCGTCTGTTACTAGATGAGCGCGATCGAGCAGCCGCCTGCGGACGACGCCCGCATTCGCGTGTTACCCAGCGACCTCATCGACCGCATTGCCGCCGGCGAGGTCATCGAGCGGCCGGCCTCGGTCGTGAAGGAGCTGGTCGAGAACGCCATCGACGCGGGTGCGCGCCATATCGAGGTCGACGTCACCGAGGGTGGGTTGTCGCGCATCGTCGTCATCGATGACGGGCGGGGGATGTCCCCGCGCGACGCCAAGACGTCGATTTTGCGCCATGCGACCAGCAAGCTCGCGCATCCCGATGACCTGTTCGCGATTCGCACGCTCGGGTTCCGCGGCGAAGCTTTGTCGTCGGTCGCCTCGGTGTCGCGCATGACGGTCACGACGCGGCGCGCTTCGGACGTCACCGCGACGCGCATCAAGGTGGTCGCGGGTGAGGTCGAAAGTGTCACCGAGGTCGGGGCGCCGGTCGGGACCTGCTTCGAGGTCGAGGACCTCTTCTTCAACACCCCGGCCCGGCGAAAGTTCATGCGCTCGCCCGCGACCGAGCAAGCCCACGTCGTCGAAGCCGCGCTGCGCGTGGTGCTCGGGGCGAGTGAGTGCGGCATCGTCGTAACCAACGGCGAGCGCCGACTCCTCGACGTCCCGGAAGACGCGAGCGACGAAGCGCGCCTGGTGGCGGCGCTCGGTGCCAAGGTCGACCGGGTCTATCCGTTCGCGCTCACGCGCGACGACGTGCGGGTGAGCGGTTACGTCACCGATCCGGAGACCGCGCGCAGCGACACCAAGGGACTATGGTTCTTCGTGAACGGCCGCTTCGTGCGCGACCGCATGCTGCAGCGCGCGGTGCTCGACGGCTATCGCACTCTGGTCGAGCGCGGGCGTTACCCGGTCTGCGTCGTGCACATCGAGGTGTCGGCCGACGCGGTCGACGTGAACGTGCACCCGCAGAAGCTCGAAGTGCGTTTTCGCGACGGCCAAGTGGTGTTCCGGGTCATCGGTGCGGCGCTCACCGGAGTGCTCGCGGCCACACCTTGGATGCAAGGGCAGCTCGCCGGCGTGCGGCGCGCGACCGAAGCTTATTTCGAGCGCGAGCCGGAGCCGTGGCGTTATCCGACCGCGGCGGAACGCCCTGTGTCCTCGATAGCGGATCGCCCACGCGAGCCGAACAAATACGTGCCGATGGAGCTGCCGCTCGAGCGCCAGGGCTACTTCGCGGGTCTATCACCCGTGGGCGAGGTCCTCGGCCGCTACATCGTTTGCGAAGGCGAGGGCGATCTCGTCTTGATCGACGAGCGGGCGGCGCATCAGCGCATCGCCTACGAGCGCTTGCGGCGCGAGACCGCCAACGGAACCATCGCAGCCCAGCCGCTGCTCTTCCCCGAGACCATCGCCGCCTCGGCCGAGCTGGAGAAGCACTGGGAGAGCCTTGCCGCCTACGGCTTCGAGGTCGAGCCCGTGGGGCCCGAGCGTTTCGCGGTCCGCGGCGTCCCCGGGCCGCTCGTGGGAGCGGACGTGACCGCCTTGGTCGCGGAGCTCATCGCCAGCCTCGGTGCATCGCAGGACGAAGTGCTGGCGCGTTGTGCTCGCCATGCCCCCGAGCTGACCGCCACCGTCGATGCCTTGCTCGCCGCGCTCGACGAGAGCGACGCCGCGAGCGCGACCGAGCACTGTCCGGCGGTGCATCGCAGGCTGACGCCGGCCGAGGTCGAGAAGCTGTTCTAGGAGGCTCTCAGGTCAGTCGCTTGAACATTTCGCGATTGGCCTGATAGCCCTCGCGTCCGTAAAAGCGGACGGCCTTGGGGGCTGCGTGCAAGAGGGCGTGGCCGATGCCTTGCTCGCGGAACCAATCCTCGCAGAGCTTGAGCAGATGTGAGCCGATGCCGCGGTCACGGTAGCCGGGGCGCACGAACATCTGGTCGACGTAGCCGCAGCGCTGATCGTCGCGAAGGCGGAAGATGGGATCGGTGGTGAGCACGTCGGCGCGGCCGAGGCCGACGACCTGGCCGTTCATCTCGGCGAGGAAGATACGGACACGGTTGGTCGCGAAGGCGGCGTCGATGTCTTCGTCGAGGCGACTTTTGACCTTGGCGGCCATGTCGGGAGGACCGAGCTCATCCACCAACTCTTCGAGCAGGCGCACGACGATGGCGTGGTCCGCCGGGGACGCTACGCGAAATGATGGCTCGAGCGCGGTCGCGTACATCTGTGGCCCAAGGATAAGCGATCAGGCGCCCAAGCGGTAGCGCGACAGCCACTTTGGGAGGCGAATCGGCAAGTGCTTGTGGGCGTCGGGTCCGGAGTTGCTGCGGCCATCGCGGCCGCGGAAGTAGGCCCGCACCTGCCACGCCGCTGAAGCGGACATCTCGCGGTCGCCGACGGCGAGGGCGTGAACGTGCGGACGGTCCTCGCGGGCGCGGTACCAGGCGGCGAAGCCGGCTTCACGCAAGGCGAGCACGAGCTGGTCGATGTCGGCGGCACCCATCCCGCGGACCGAGAGATCGACGGCGCCACCCCCCTGATGCGGGCGGGCTCCCTTGTCGTCGCTTTCGTTGGTGTACGAGCCGCGAATGAGGCGGACTTTGAGGCCACCCTGGAGGCTGCGCTGCACCTGCTGCAGCATCTTGAGCGTGCGCGTACTGACGGTGTGCTCGCCCAGGGTTTGGCGGCCGTAATCGTGCTCGGGCTCTCCGGCGCCCAAGAGGGCGTCACGAACGAAGCCGGCGATTGTCGTGGTGACCCGGGAACCGCTGTCGCGTTCTCCGGCAGCCTTGGCGATGCGCTTCCACCCGTCGTCCGCGAACGACCAAGCCATGCCGGCGGCCCAAGAGAGCAGGGCCTGGGCGTGGGGCTTACCCAAATCCACGGTCTCGCCCTGACGAAAGCGCGGCAGGTCGAGCACTTTGAAGACGGCCCTGAGCTCATCGGGCTCGCGGCCGATGATGCGCAGGAGCTCGATGGCGCGGCTTTCTTCTGGGGTGGTGGCGTCGACCTCGGAAACCTCGACGCGGGTGCTCTCGCCGTCGGCCCAGCGCGCGTACGCTTGGGCAACGTCCGGACCGATACGCAAAAGGCCCGAGAAGCCGTGCTCCATCTTGAACAGCTTCATGCCGCGATCGGTGAGCGGGTAGCCATTGTCGCGCATGGCGCGGGCTAGCCCCTCGCAGGTCGACATCTCGATCGTCGGTGTCGTGGCCTCGAGCTCCAACGTGGCGCCCCCGAAGCCGAGCAGGGCTTTGGCGCCGTCGCCGTTTCCGGCGAGCTCGAGGGCCCGAAGCAATGCCAGCGCGCGCCGTGGTTCCGTCGCAAGGCTTGCGGCCCGAGAGCCGTCAAAACCGAAGCGAAGCACACGTGACCGTCGAACGACGGTGGGATCGGCGCTCTTGTTAGGTAAGGTCCGCATTGTACAAGGCATTCTTGGTATCGGCGCCAGCTCGGCCGAGGTTGCCTCGAAGGGGCTCTCGCTGGGGCCCCGATCGCGTTGCGACACCGTGTCAGTCCGGCCGTTCTTTGTCGCTATCCTATTTCGAATGGTGCAGAGTACGTCGCTGTCGTGGCGAGTGGGAGGCTTCGGGTTGGCGTGGGGCCTGAAACGTGGGCTGCTCATCCTCGGAGGCGAACATGACTGCGGTTGCTGCCATGCCGCTCGGGTTCATCGACCGCGCCACCCGCGACATCGAGCTCTTCCGCTTGGGCCCTACCGACGGGGAAACCGAGCACGAGCGATGGATTCGGGTCGGCCTGCGCCGCGATCGCCTGCGCGGGCTCATTGGCCACGGTGACGCGCGGGGTGTCGCCCCTGAGCTCGTTCAGACCGTCATGCGCAACGTGTACGGCACGGCGCACGCGCGGCGTTTCGAAGAGGATTGGGAGGCGGCGCAGAGACGGCGCCGCCTGGGGATCATAGCGCTAAGTTCTCGATGACCAGCGCGGTGCCTTCGCCGCCACCCAAGCAGATCGCCGCGACACCGTAGCGCTGCTTGCTCGCGATGAGCTCGTGGACGAGCGTGGTCACGATGCGCGCACCCGAGGCGCCGATGGGATGCCCCAAGGCGACGGCGCCGCCGCGAACGTTCACCTTGGAGTGCTCGACCTCCATGTCGCGCATGAACGCCATGGCGACGACCGAGAACGCCTCGTTCACTTCCCAGCGAGCGATGTCCTTGGTGGTGAGGCCGGCGCGGCTGAGCGCTTGCTTTGCGGCATGCGAGGGCGCGGTGGTGAACCAGTCGGGCTCCTGCGCGAACGAGCCCTGCGCCAGGATCTTCGCCAACGGCTTCTTGCCGAGAGCCTTCGCCTTGTCCGCGGAAGCAAGCACGAGGGCGGCGGCGCCGTCGTTGACCGGCGGAGCATTCGCGGCCGTGATCGTGCCGTTGGGATCGAAGGCGGGCTTGAGCGAGGTCATCTTCTCGAGCGGAGCCGACATGGGATTTTCGTCTTGGTCGACGATCTTCGAGCCCTTCTTGTCGGCGATCTCTACCGCAGCGATCTCGTTCTTGAAGTGACCGCTCGTGATCGATGCCTTGGCGCGATTGAACGACTCGAGCGCGAAGGCGTCCTGCATCTCGCGCGTGAATTTGTACTTGCTGGCGCAGAGCTCGCCGCAGTTACCCATGTGCTTGTTGCCGTAGGGGTCCCAGAGGCCGTCGACGATCATCGCGTCGACCATCTTCCACTCGCCCATCTTGGTGCCGCGGCGCGAGTTGGGGACCATGTGCGGCGCATTCGACATGGACTCCATGCCGCCGGCGACGACCGCGTCGTATTCGCCGAGCTTGATGCTGTTCACTGCGTCCATGATGGCGCGCATGCCGGAGCCGCAGACCTTGTTGACGGTGATGGCGCCGACCTTGTCGGGGACGCCGGCGTAACGCGAGGCCTGGCGGGCGGGCGCTTGCCCCACACCCGCCTGCAAGACGTTACCCATGAGCACTTGGTCGAGGTCTGCGGGATTGATGCCGGCGCGCTCGATGGCGGCCTTGATGGCGACTGCGCCCAAGCGCGGAGCGGTCAGCGATGAAAGCGAGCCCAGGAGCGAGCCAATCGGAGTGCGTGCGGCCGAGAGGATGACGACGTCTTTCATGGGCGATAGGCCTACCGGATCCTGTGCGAGTTGAGAAGGTGCGTCACTTACGGAATAGTTGAGGGCGTGCCGCAATCCTCGTTGCTCATCGTCGAAGACGACCCCGAGATTGCGCGGGCGCTCTCGAAGTTCGGCGAGTCACGTGGCTACAGCACGCGCGTCGCTGACACCGGTCCGCGCGCCCTCGAAGCCGTCGCGGCGCAGGTTCCCGACGTTCTCCTCCTCGACGTGCAGTTGCCCGAGGTCGACGGCCGCGATCTTCTCAAGCGCTGGAACGCGACCGGCGTTTTGAAGAGCACCGTCGTGGTGTTCTTGTCGGCCCGCGATAGCCAGAGTGATCGCCTCGTCGGCCTCGAGCTGGGCGCCGACGACTACGAGACCAAGCCACTGCAGCTCGCGATGTTGTTCCGCAAGCTCGAGCGGCTGCTCGAAAAGAAGCGCGCCGATACGGCGAAATAGGGTCGAAGGATCGCTCGACGCGCATTGACCCATCGCGTGGCGACGAGTAGGTTGCGCCGCCTTCGAGGGTGGTTAGCTCAGTCGGTAGAGCAGCGGACTTTTAATCCGTTGGTCGCGAGTTCGAATCTCGCACCACCCATCAAAACGATCACCGCGACCGCGAGGGGGATGAATCCATGGATGAGACGACGGGCAAGGAGCTGGTCGACCTGAAGCGCGAAGTGCTCGAGACGCGCAACACCGTCATCAAAGCCGACAACCAGGTGAAGAACCTCTCGCTCGACGTGAAGAACTTCGAGCGTCGCTTCGAGCAGATCGAGAAGCGCGGCAAATTCACGAGCCTCGCGGTCAACGTCTTCGTCGGTCTCGTCATCACCATCGCGGCTTACCTCGTCTTCTCGGCTCGCTCACGCAGCTACATCGCCGACGCCGAGCGCGCTCAGGCCGACGCTCAGCAGGCTCGCGATTCGGCGCAGAAGCAGAGCGAAGATCTGAATCGCCGCTTGGCCGACCTCGACGCTCAGAAGAAGAAGGCCATCGACTCGGCGTCGGTGAGCAAGAAGGTCCTGGACCTGCTCGACCAAGGCAATGAGAAGGCCGCCGTCGACATGCTCGACCAGGTGAACCTCACGACTCTCACCGAGCTCGAGGCGCGCCTCATGGAGAAGCGCGTCGGCGACCTGCGCAAGAAGGCAGCCGAAGACGCTTACGAACAGGGCCGCAAGCTCGCCGAGACCAGCGGCCGGTCCGCTGAAGCGGTCGACATGCTGAAGAAGTCGCTCGCGCTCGATCCGAACTTCCGCTACGTGGTGAACGTTCGCTACTTGCTCGCCACCGAGCTCTTCAGCTTGAAGCGCTACGACGAGGCCGAGCCGGTCCTGCGCGATCTGTCGAACATCCGTGACCCGTCGCTGCGCGAGGAGATTCGCTTCCTCTTGGGCGCGTCGCTGGCCCAGGGCCAGAAAGTCGACGAGGCGCGCCGCGTGCTCGGGGAGATCATCACCGCCGGCGGCAAGTACAAGAGCCAGGCGAAGACCTATCTGCAGGCCATGGAGCTCGCCGAGAAGAACAAGCAGGCTCCGGCGGCGGGAGCGACCCCGCCGACGCAAGGCGGCTGACAGCTCCGCCCAAGCGGACAGCTTCGACTAGAGTGCAACTGCTCTAGGCGCGGTTGGCGTCGACGAAGCTACGAGCCGACATCAGACCGGCGATCCACGGGCCCGCGCCCGGGATGCAGGACGCGGCGCCGACCACGAGGTTCTCGCCAGCCGAGCTGAAGAGGTTGCCGGCGAGGGTCATACGGGCCTCGCCGTCCAGCTTCGGGAACTGCATCGAGACGAGCATCTGCCAGGTGGCGACGGCGGCCTTACCCAAGGCGACTATCGGGTTCGCGACCGCGCCCGAGAAGGGGACGAACGCGTTCAGGCCGTACAGCAGGCCGTTGAGCACGTTGTTCTGCAGGGTGAGCTGCTTGGCTTTTGGCGCCTCGATGAGCGAGCTCGCCTGAATCGTGTCGAACTCGGTGGCGCGCAGGGCCTTGTCGATAGCTGGACGGATTTCCATGTCGGATCCTCGGTGCGGCGGTTGCAGCAATATCGGGTCGGCCGTCGGGAATGTGCGCAGTTCGGCGATGACACGTCGGTTTCGTCGCGCGAGGATGACGCGTTGGCGGCGATGCCGCCGCAACCGATCGCGCACGGCAACGATAACGACGCTCAAGGAGAGCTTCGGCCATGGCGTTGATGAGTAAGACTGATGCGGTGCGGACGACTGCGAGTGTTCTCGTTGGAGTCGCGACTGGCGGCTACATGGGGACGATTGCTCGGGTTCTGACGCCCCAGGACGCGTCCTTCCAGACGAAAATCCTGCTCTTGGGAGCCGCGGCGGCCGCGGCAGCCTTCGTGCTCACCGGCACCGGTCCCTTCGGCACCGTCATGCTGCTGGGCGGTTGGTTGAAGAGCGCGGTGGTCGGAACTGTCGTTTCGTGGGCGATCGCGCCGAGCCCGTTCAGCCTCGCGGCGCTGCAGAGCAAGCGCGGCGACTTGACCCGCAGCCGCTACTAACCGGCATGGCAAAGCGCCAGCATATCCACCGATCCGTCCAGGAAGCGGTGGTCGGGTGGGGCGCCGCCGCGGATGTCGCGGCAGCCGCCAAACACCTGTCGCAATCGCGGTCATGCCTCGACGCGCCCCTCGTGCGGCAGCTCGTCGGTGAGGTCGCGGAGGTGAGCGTCGAGTGTGTCATCGGCCTGCTCGCGGACGCGGCGAACAGCGATCCCGGCAAAGCGCTCACTCGCGTTGGTGAGGCCGACCTTACTCCCTTGCAACTCAGTCACTTGAGCGCCTGGATTAGCGATCTCCCGCGCACCGCGACCGCCTTGGGCCTCTCCCTCGAAGCCTGGTCGCAGGAGCTGGGGGCCGCCGCCAATCGCGTCCTGACCACGAGCGCCCTGGCCGAACAAGCCACGCCGGCGGCTAGGCTCTTCAGCGGTCCCCGAGCGATTCCGGCCAGCAGCGGGGCCGCCCCCGGCTTCGTCTCCCAGCTGGCGGCACGTGTTCAGCGCTGAGAAGCGACCAGGAACCTTCTAGAGCGCCACAATGTCATAGCGAGAAGTGCGCCAAGGCCGTTTCGGGGGTGCCGTGTACACACGCGACCCGACTCGGTTTTCAGCACACCTCCGTGAAAAGGCCGCGATAATCCAACTCGGGGCGCAACTTTGCCCTCGCGCCGCCGATACCTAACGCGACACGAGCCTGTCGGGAGTTAGAGTTATGATTTCGGGAACTGGACCTAACGTTGTACCCATGATGCGCCCCATCGGCGCGCCGCCTGGCGGCACATTGGGTGAGCAGCGTCAGGCGGCCCTCCAAAGCGCGCCGACGCTCGAGGCGATGAACAAGCTGGCTCAGCGCGAGAAAGCTGCTCGCCAATCGGCGCATCACCTCAAGGGCAATTCACGGCGTGTTCCGAGCGTCAAGGATGCTTTGCAGCCCGTGACCACGAAGAAGGGCCCCTAAGAAACGCGTCGCTCCGATCGCTGCGGGTTGATTGAGCGGGCCGCCACACCTGCGCCTCTCTCGACCCTCAGAATCGCGCGAGCGCTACAGGACCCGCGGCCGCCAAAACGGCTGCGTGGACGAGTCCGTTCGTCGCCAACATGCCGCGTGGCGTGTTCGTCGTCTGCTTGTTATAGCGGAGCGGTGCGCCGAAGCAGTCGGTGACGAAACCGCCCGCGGCGCGTAAGATCGCCTCCGGAGCGCAACCGTCCCACTCGTGGGTCTGGTTCGACATCGACAGATACACGTCGGCGCCTCCCTCGGCGACGCGGGCCATCTTGAGACCGACGCTGCCCAGGCGATCTTGGCGGGCGACCCGGAGGGCCGCCGCGACCTCGGCGACCGACTTGGACGTGTGCGATCGCGAGCCGACGAGCACCGCCTTCGTCGGATCGATGCAGCGCGAGGGCGATAGTCGCATCGGCGCACCACCGTGGCGCTCGACGGTTGCCACCGTGCCGCTGCCTGCCCAAAGCGTGTCTTCCGTCGGCTGATAGACGACGCCGACGCGCGCCTCGCCAAACACCGAAAGCCCGATCATCACCGCGAACTCGCCGTTGCGATTCACCAGCTCCTGCGTGCCGTCGAGTGGGTCCACGCACCACAAGCGCGCGTGGGTGTGGCGACTCGCGCTGTTGGCGGACTCCTCGGCGAGGATCGCGTCGCTCGGAAACGCCTTGGCGAGCCCCTCGACGATGATGTGATTGGCGTCGCGGTCTGCCTGGGTGACAGGATCGCCGTGGCCTTTGTATTCGACCGCGAAGCCACCGTTGTAGTGCGCGAGAATGCTAGCGCCGGCTTCACGCGCCAGACGTTTCGCGACCTCGAGCTCGTGCGAGAAGTCCTCGTTCATCGATTGACCATGCGGTGCTGGTCCTCTAAGTAGCCGCACCACATGGGTGCGAGCATCAAGAATTTCATCCTGGTCGCAAGTGGCAAAGGCGGCGTGGGAAAATCGACGGTCGCCACCAACTTGGCGATGGCCCTGGCGCGCGCCGGGCACGCGACCGGCTTGCTCGACGCCGACATCTACGGTCCGTCGATCCCGACGATGATGGGCCGCACCGAGTCACCCCGTCCGGGCGACGACAAGCAGATCATTCCGCCGATGAAGTTCGGCATCAAGCTCATGTCGATCGGCTACTTGGTCGATCCCAGTCAGGCCATGGTCTGGCGCGGTCCGATGCTCGCGGGCGCTGCGACCCAGCTGGTGCAAGACGTCGCCTGGGGCGAGCTCGACTACTTGATCGTCGACCTGCCGCCGGGCACTGGCGACATCCAGCTGACGCTGGCGCAAAAGTTCAAGGTCACCGGCGCCGTGCTCGTCACCACGCCGCAAAAGGTCGCGCTCGTCGACGTCGTTCGCGCCAAGACCATGTTCGACAAGGTCCGTATCCGCACCCTCGGGCTGGTCGAGAACATGAGCTACTTCCTGTGCCCCGATAACGGCAAACGTTACGACATCTTCGGCACCGGTGGCGGCGAAGCAGCAGCGCGCGAGCTCGGTGTCGACTTCTTGGGGCGCGTGCCGATCGAACCGGCCGTGCGCGAGTGTGGCGACGCTGGTGAGCCGGTGGTCTCGGCGTTTCCTGGGAGCGAAAGTGCCAAATCTTTCACAGCCATCGCCGCCGAGCTGGGCAAGCTCGTCGAGGTCGTCAATGTCGAACGTACCGAGCGCGAGCAGAAGCGCCGCATCCTCCCGATCGTCCAGTAGCGCCATGCGCCAGGCCATCGTCCTCACCTCGCTGCTCGCTTTAGCGGCCTGCCGCGGCACTCCTGATCCGCACCGGCCGACCCTCGATACCGCTGCGTTCGACATCGCGCTCAAGGCGCTCATCGAGAAACCGAGCGCGCAACGCACCATCGCCGACTTCGACGTCACCCACGACCAGCGCGTCGACGCCAACGACTTGTCGGCCATCGATGGCTTGCTCGGCCGGGCCAAGCTCACGGCGGAGAGCCGCGGCATCGATGCCTCGACCAAGGCCGGCATCTACGAGGGTGGCTCCTTCGTCCTCGATAGCGATGCTGCGTTGCCGAAGAACGCCGACGTCGCCGCTGCGCGGGCCTTCGTGATCGAGGCGCAATGGCTCGCCGATCAAGCCCGGTTCGCCGCGGTCGTCGACTGGCAGCCGGATGCGCTGGTCGTCGGCAGCCTCGCGCGCCACATCCCCGGTTACAACGGCGAGAGCATGAGCCCGCCGACGCTCTGCATGGCGATCGACACGCTCGATCTCGAGTCGTTCAAGCGCGCCGGGCTTCCCGCGGTCGCAGTCACCGATCTCGACTTCACGATGTGGCAGGGCGACATCAGCAACAGCTTCCTCGCGGTCCTCGCCGAGAAGAAGCTCGCGAAGCCCGAAGCCAACGCGGCGATCATCGAGCTCTTGTCCGCCATTCCCGGCATCGACGTGAAGAAGGTCCGCGAAGCCTCGGTGCACGACAACCTGCGCGCCGTCTATGAGCGCGCGACCGACCCGTCGCTGGCGAAAGACCAACGCGTCAGCATCAAGGACGCCTTCTTCCTCACCTCCAAGGTCATCGCCGGGCTCGACGTCGCGACCGTCGACGACGCCGCTCAGACCGTGCTCACCAAAGGCGCGGCAGGGGCTCCGGCCATCATGACACGGTTCCATGCCGACGCTTCGGGCTGCGGCACCATGGCGATGCTCGGCAAGCTCAAGGCCCGGGGAATCGACGTGTACTTCCTCTCGGCGACCCTCGACGTGCTGGCGCGAGCCGCGGCCCGTGTGGTCGGCATCCCGGAAGATCACGCCATCGGCAGCGCCCTCGAGATTGTCGACGGCCGCTATACCGGACAGGTCGTGACCAGCTTGTACGAGATCAAGGGCCCGGTGTTGCGCCAGTGGGTTGGCGTGCCGCCGCTCATGGTCTTCGGCGACAGTCCGGTGAGCGACTTCCCGATGATGGTCGAAGCCGTCGGGACCGGCTTCATGGTGAACCCGCGCCAAGAGCTCCTCGACAAGGACAAAGACGCAGCGCAGGGTAGGCTCGTGCAGGTGAACTTCACGCCGGGCGACCGGCGCGCCGATGCACGTCATTAGGCTGACGCTGGGCGCGGCCCTGGTTGCAACGATGCTCGCGGGCTGTGACAAGCCGCTGGCCTGTGGGGACCGCGTCGCAGTTTCCGATGACCCCGACGCGCCACGCATCACCGACGCAGCCCTGGTTTCTCAGCTGGCGCAGGACTCCTGGACGGTCATCCTCGGCGTGTCGTTCCACGACGCCAACGCCGACCTCGCTGACGGCTCGGTGGTATTCTATCTGGCGAGCGACGGAGACAGCGCGGCGACGCAAGCGCTGCAACCGGCGTTCAAGCTCAGTGCGTTGGATGAAGGCTCCGTCGATGGGACGTTGACGGTGCCGCTCCGCTTCGACGACGACGTCGAGGACAGTACCGAGGTCGATTTGGGTTTGCAGCTGGTTGATGGAGCGTCGCTGCGTAGCAATTGTTATGGCCTGTCTCTCGCGTTCGAGGTGAACCGCCTATGATCTACGACGACGACAATCCGAAAGGCGGCGGCGAGTCGCGCAGCCGCTTGCCCGACTCAATTCGCAAGGCCGTGGTGGGAGGCCTATCGGCGGTGCTGATGACCGAAGAGGGCATCCGCAATGCCGTCTCGGACATGCGTCTCCCCAAAGACGCCATCGCGTTCCTGGCGCAGCAAACCGAACGCACCCGTCGCGAGCTCTACCGCATGGTCTCCGACGAGGTGAAAGGCTTCCTCGGCAATATCGACATCGGCGGCGCCATGCGAAAGGCGCTCTCGGGGATGCGCGTCGAGGTGAAGGCCGAGCTGCGCTTCGTCGACGAGGACAGCGGCGTGTCCCTCAAGACGCAGACCTTGCGCACCAGCTTGCCCCCGACCGACGACGACGATGAGGACGAGGATCCGCCGCGGCCGAAGAAGGCGCGGCGTCGCCGTTAGCTCGTCGAGGGCTTAACCCTCGATGGCGATCTCCAAGGTGAAAACGCGCGCCTCGTCGGTGGGGCGTTGCGAGCGCGCGTGGCTCTTCTTGGGCGGGGCCAACATCTCGATGAGCTCCAAGCGGGCGCTGCCCCGTTTGTCGAGCTTGATCTCACCCAGCGTGTAGCGTCGGTCGCTGTCGAGACCGACGAATTCCCAGGTGATGTGCTCCGTCTTGCTCTTCACTTCCCAGATGCCGCCGCGGTGGGAGCGCGTCTCGAGCTGGACGCGGATGACGCCGCCTTTGCGCCCGCGCACCGTCTTGCCGCTGTCTTGCATGGTGAGCATGCGCTCGGCTTGGGTGCGCTCGTGCGCCATGCTCTGTGCCCGACCACGTAAGAAATCGGCGAGCACCTCGCGCGCGCCTTCGGTCGTGCCCGGATCGTCGTGAAGAGCCACGAGCGCTTGCAGGTCTTCGGCGTCGAGTGACTTGGCGTGACGCAAGAGGCGTAGGGCGTCGAGGAACGTCGTGGGCGCGCTGTCCTCGCGGAGTAAATGTGCCTGATCGCGGAGCGACGCCATGACCGACTATTACCGTCTGTCGGGCGGTGGCGTTAAGATCGGGCGGTGGAACCTTGTGTCGAGCGCTACCTCGAGGTGCTGCGGGTCGAGCGCAATCTCTCGCCGCACACGGTCGAGGCCTATCAGCGTGACCTGCGCGGCCTCACCGAGAGCCTGGCGGCGAGTGGCGTCCACGATCCGTCCGAGGCGCGCGCGGTTCACCTCACGCGCTGGTTGCGGGGCCTCGCTGTCGCCGGGAAGAGCCCAGCGTCGCAGGGGCGCGCCCTGTCGGCGGCGCGGCAGCTCTTCGCCTTCCTGGTGCGGGAGGGCGAGCTCGCGACGAGTCCCGTAGCCGAGATCACCGGCCCGAAGCGACGCAGGCCGTTGCCCGTGGTGCCGAACCGCCAGGAGATGGTGCGGCTCGTCGAGGCGCCTCTCGAGCGCCCCGCGGCGCGTGGAGCGAACACGGTGACGGCGCGCCACCTCCGTGATCGCGCCGCCCTCGAGCTGCTCTACGCGGCGGGGCTACGCGCGACGGAGCTCTGTCGCCTGCGCTTGGATGAGCTGCATCTCCAGCTCGGGGTCGTGCGGCCGACGGGTAAGGGCTCGAAGGAGCGGGTGGTGCCGGTCGGCAAGCCAGCGCTCGCGGCGCTCGAGGCCTATCTCGCTAACGGCCGCCCGCGTCTGCTCAAGGGCAGGCCTTCCGACTACGTCTTCATCGGCAACGTCGCCAAACCGCTGTCGCGCATGGCTCTGTTCAAAATCGTTCGACGTTACGCAAAGGTCGCTGGGATTACGCGGAAGCTTTCTCCTCATAAATTGCGCCACGCCTTTGCAACGCATCTGCTCCAGGGCGGAGCCGACCTGCGCGCGGTGCAGGAGATGCTCGGGCATGCCGACATCTCGACGACGGAGATCTACACGCACGTCGAGAGCGACGCGCTGCGCACCGCAGTCGACAAACACCACCCGCTAGGCCGCCGCTAGCACCTTGGGCGTATGGCTATCAGCGCGGGCAGTGATGGTGCCCTCGGGCACGTGAACGCGAACGTGAGCGAGCTCGGCGAGATTCCCGTAGTGCCGACCGCGCGCCGTGACGATGCCGAAGAAGGCGGCGATGCGCGTGAAGATGTTGGCGTAGGTACGACCTGAGCTCTTGCCCCGCGCCGTGATGTTCGCGTGCGGCGGGCGTTCGAGGTGAACCACTTTGACGCCCTCCCTCGGCACGTTCGACAGCCCGTCGAGCAAGCGAATCGCCGTGCGCTTGGGCCACATGGTGTTGTGGGTGAAGAAGTTTCCGAGGTGGACCTCGCTCGGGAAGATGTTCGCGGCCTTCATGGCCTCGTAGTTCCAGCGGGCGCAGTTACCGTATTCGACGTGCGGCAAGCCGAGCCCGTGCAGCGGTGCACGGAGAACGTTGCGGATGCGCGGCAGCACCAGCGAGAACTTCGCGGTGCCAGCCTCGTGGCGCTTGGCGAGATCGAGGAAGTAGTTCTTGCACGCTTCGACGTCGATCTTGGGATCGTCGAGCCCGACCAGGGTGTACGGGCGATTGTAGAAGCCGCGTTGGCGATTGGCTTCTTTGAACTCGTGGACGCCGAAGAGGTACTCGTTGAGTGCGACCCACTGGACCATCTTGGAGCCGGGGACGCCGACGATGTTCGGCACCATGAACTCGGTCTTGCCTGTCTTGGGGTTCTCCATCTCGAAGGCGCAGAAGGCGTGGCCGTAGTCGCTGCCGACCTCTGCCAGGCCATAGATGAAGCGGGGCTTGCCGCCGAGCTTTTGCCAGACGTCGTCGAGTATTTGATCCTTGTTGGAGATCGCGACCTTGTCGCGCTTGCCGAAGTCGCGCAGCTCCGCCAGGCGGGTGAGCATGTAGCGATCGCCGGTGCCGCCCGGGGCGCGCCGCATGGGCAGAGCGTCTGGCGTGCCTACTTCGGCGAGCGAAGCGGTCGGCGCGCCGTCAGCGATGCGTTTTTGGGTAGGTCGCCCGCGGTTATCGACTTCCACGGCTTCATCATCGGCAAAAGGGCTGCGCCGTTGCTTTATTGAGGCCTGGGGAGTAGGCGAGGGGCCCCCATGGACGTGTTGTCGAAGGCAGTCTTCTATTTGGTCCCGCTGATCTTGTCGCTCACGGTGCACGAGTACGCGCACGCCTGGGCAGCCAAGAAGCTGGGCGACGACACGGCGGAAAAGCTCGGGCGGCTCAACCTCAACCCGCTCTCGCACATCGACCCGGTCGGCTCGCTGCTCTTGCCCATCATGCTGATCTTCACGACCGGACGACCCTATTTCGCTTGGGCAAAGCCGGTTCCGTTCGAGCCCTCGCGCTTCCGCCGCGACATCACGGTGCGCAACGGCGCCATGCTCGTGGCGTTTGCCGGGCCCTTGTCGAACTTCTTCATGCTGGTGGGCGCGGCGTTGGTCTTGGCTGCATCGCGCCGGTTCTACGCGCTGCCCGAGGCCATCGATCAGCTGCTCATCGCCATGATGACGATGAACGCCGGTCTTTTCCTGTTCAACATGATCCCCATCCATCCGCTCGATGGGCAGAAGGTGTTGTCCGGGCTTTTGCCGCAGGCGATGGCCGAGCGTTACGACGCGGTGATGATGCAGTTCGGGAGCTTCTTGCTGCTGCCGCTGTTCTTCGTGGCTGGTCGCTTCTTGCGCGGCCCCATCGAGGCACTCATCGACGGGGTCGCGCAGCTCACCGGGCTCGTCTAGTGGAGCTGGTTCGCCGGCACGCATGGGAAGCGCTGATGATCCCACGCTGGCAATGACGCTCCGCTCTTGAACCCCAAGTTGTCGTAGTGCCGCGTCGAGATCGTTTGCTCGTGCGCGTTGGTGTAGCTCAACGTGTGGTCGACACCGGAGTGATAGAGCACGTGCCCGAAGGTGACGAAGGCGCGGCCGCTCGGCGCGGCACCACTGGGTAGATCGGCACAACCGTAAGGCTCGCCGTCCAAGAAGACATAGGCACGCTGGGTGGAGGCGAACATCTCGAAGCGCGTCGCCCGGTCGATGCCCGCGTGCTCGTTGAGGTCGGCGTGCGGAGCGATGCTGGTGATGGCGCCGTTGCTGTCGTAGCGCTTGAAGAAGTCGTAGGCCGGGCACTGGTCGTTCACGTCCCAGACACGGCGGTCGCACACTTGCAGGTGGAGCACGTTCGGGAAGTCCTCGAAGACCTGCAGTACGAGGGAGCGCGCAAACGTCGCGCTGTCGGGCTCCATGTGGAAGGCAACGGGCGTATCCGTCGGGCTCGTCGGCCCGAGGTCGGTGATGATGAGCTGCGGGTAGCGTCGCAGCGTGCTCACCGCGGTCACATCCATGGTGGCGTACAAGTAGCTATCGGCCGACATCGTCCCCGTCTGCCAGGGCGTGATGCGCACCTTGCCGTTGATGTCGGCGGCGACGTCACCGATGTTCGCCCAGAGCTGACCGGCGACGGCGCCGAGGTTACGACGCGCGGTCACGACGTTGATCCAGCTGACGTCGAAGGTCGGCGATTGGTCGCGGGTGCATGCGAAGCTGTTACCGCTCGGCCGGCCACACGGCACCTGCGTGAACGCCTCGGGCTCGTCGTCCGGCGAGAAGGCTGCCGACCAGTCGAGGGCGACGCGCGGCGCCGGTGTGACGGCGATGAACGAGCGGCGGAACGGTCGTGGCCGACTCGACGCCTCGTGGTGACCGTTCAGATAGAGCTCGGCGGAAGGGCTCTGGGCGCGCGCGTCGGCGGGGCTCACCGTCGCGGTGTAGTGGATGTTATCGGAGGTCGCGGCCGGCAACGAGCGCGCCTGGATGTTGCCGGCGTAGGGGCATCCAGCGTCGAGCGCTTCGAGCACCAGCGTCGTCGGGGCGGTCAGGCCGTCATAGTGGACGCTGAACATCGGTGACTTGTCGCCCTGGTAACGCGCTCGCAGGAAACGCTCGGAGCCCGCGACCAGCTCGTCGTGGGAGTTGCTCGAGCCGGTTTCGTAGAAGACGCGCATGAGTGGCTCCGCGCCGTCAGCCTCGGCCGCGAGCACGAGGAACGCGGCTTGTGGTGACGAGCGCGCGGCGAGCTCGGGACCGTCGGTGAAGTAGAAGGTCTGCGCGAACGTCGCCGGGTCGCCGGAGGTGCCGCGGTACACCAGGCGGGTGCCGCTACTGGCGGTCTCGGGGACGTAGAAAACGATGCCGTCGTCGCGATAGCCCTGAGCGAGCAGCGCCGTGCGTTCGCTCGTCGAGGTCGTGTAGGTTTTCACGCGCGTCTCGTGCCAGCGCGCCGGGAAGTAGAGATTGTCTCCGCGAGGTCTGGAGTCGCCCAAGGCGTAGACCGGCAGGCGACCTGCACCGGGCTCGACGTAGACCCAGCCGAGTCGCGCTTGGCTCAACGTGCGTGTGTAACCGCCGACCTGCGATTCGACGCGGGTGCGAGCCAATGCGTTCGTGCCGACGTCCTCGAGCCACAACATGGCGGGCGTGTCCCCTCCGTCGATGACGCCATCGAAGTTGATGTCGACAGGCTCGTTGCCCCCGACCTCGCGGTTGCCGGCGCAGCGGTAGGTCGCGCCCTGGATGGTCAAGGCGCCATCGTCCTCGACGGTGATCGCCGCATCGGCGGGGAGCGCGTAGATGCGATAGTCGACCGCGCCTTCCACCGGCTGGAAGGTCACCTGCACGCTGTTCTCGACGACGCGCGCCTGGACGGCTTGCAAGGTCGGGAGCTCGGGCAAGGCGGTCGTTGGTGCATCCGTTTGACCCGTCGCATCGCCAGCGCTGGGGAGGTCGCCGTCGCCGCTCGTATCGTCCGGGACGAGATCCTGATCGCCCGGCGGATTGCCGCCCGGGGTCGTCGCGTTGTCGCCGACACCTTGGGCATCGCCCGTATTGCCCGTCACCACGCCGCTGCAGGCGCAAAGTCCTACGAGCAAGACCAACGTCACGTAGCGCATCACTTCCTCCATGAGATTCATTGCGGCGGCTCCAAGAGCGACGGGTCGGGACCCGGTCCGGTGAGCGCTTCCAGGAACGCCACCAGGTCGTCGACTTCTTCGGGGGTGAGGCCGAGCGGCGCGATCTCGCTGACGCCGAGAAAGCCCGCATGGTCACCGCCTCGATTGAAGAAGCCGACGACCTGGCGCAGCGTGCGCATGTGACCGGTGTGCATGAAGCTCGGACGCATCCCGACGCAGCGCAGACTGGGCGTGCGGAAGGCACCGAGCGGGCCGGCGACACCGTTCGCGCCCGGATCGTCGCGGTCGATGAACACCTCGGCGACGAGCTGGGGAGCGAGACCCACGTTGTGGAACTTTTGATCGGTGAGAAACGGTCCGCTATGGCAGGCAGCGCAGGCCGCTTTGCCGGTAAACAGGGTGAGGCCCCGTACCTCGGCATCGGTGAGCGCCTCCGAGTCGCCGTAAACCCAAGCGTCGACGCGGCTCGGGCCGCAGGTGAGCAAGCGCTCGTAGGCAGCGATCGCCTTGCCGGCGTTGCGTACGACCTGCGTGATCGCGTCGACGTCGGCAGGGTTCATGCCGTCGAGCTCGGCGCCGTCCCCGGGAACGCCGCGCGTCGGGCCGTTGCAGGGCGCGGCCGGCAGCGGGTCGACGGTCGTGGGGTGGCAACCAGCGTCCTGCGCCGACAGCGGCGGGAAGCGCGCGGCGTCGTCGAGATCGGGGAAGGCGCCGAAGAGCGCCGTGTACTCGGCGGCGTAGCGCGCCTTCAGCTGATGCGCGACGAAGAGGCGCGAGGTGTTCATCTCGACCGGCGATTCGAGCGGCGCGAGGATTTGGTCGAAGAGCGTGGGGTGAGAGCCGTCCGAATGGAGCAGCGGCGCTTGCGCGATGTCGAGCAAGGTTGGCGTGCGCCGTAGCCCCCAGCCGGCGGCGAGCGACACCTGTTTGCCGAGCGTGCGTGTGTCGGTGAAGGCGTCCTCGGGAACGTGGCAGCCGGCACACGCCACGCGGCCGGTCTGACCTTTGGTGCCGAGCGTCGACGGCGTGCCGTCGTTATCGCCGTCGAGCAACCGCCCCGAGAAGCCGGGGTCGAAGAAGAGCTGCTGACCGAAACGCGCGGCTGTGGGGTCGTCGGCGAGGTGATTGGTGAGATCCGCGGGGGCCGCGGGGAGGGTCGCGGGAAAGAGGGCTGCGAGCACGGGGTCGACGGGCGGCGTGGCCGGACCCACCGGATCGACGCCACAGGCGCACAGCAGCAGCAGCAGCAGCAGCACGAGCGGGAGCGTCTTCATGGGCGCTCCAAAACGAGGTCGATGTTGGCGACGACCGGTGGATAGCCTTGCGACGCACCGCTGGTCGCAAGCTCCAGGGTGTTGTTACCTGCGATGAGCTCGCTCGGCGTGACGTCGATGATCTGGCCGAGCTGTCCTTGGCTGTGCCCGTTGCCCAGCACCCAGAGCTCGTCCGCGTTGGGTCGCCGTTCGTGCCAGGTGCCGCCGTTCAAGCGGTAGTGGAGCACGAAGGTACTCGGGTCGGCGCCGACGAGAAGGTACCAGGACGATAGCGACAGAATCGCCTTCGTGACGTTGCTGGGGTCGACGCCGGGGATGCCGATGGCAAGCGTCGCGCTGCCGTATTCGGGGAGGCGATAGCCGATGTTCACCACGGGGCCCGACCGGTTCCACGCATCTTCGCCGGGGGTCAGCGAGTCGGGGGCCTCGTGCTCGCTAAAGCGGCCTACCACGGGGCCGTCGAAGCCGACGTTGTCCCATCGCGAGGTCCAAGCGACCGCGTCGTTTGCGCCGTAGCTTGGTCCGTATTTGATGACCGCGTGGTTGTGCGTGGTGATGCTGAACCAGCCACGACTGAAGCCGAGGTCGACGTCGGCCGCGAACATGCGCACCGGCGCGGCCCCCGACGTGTGAGGTGTTGCCCAGACCTCGAGATGGTCTTCGGCGACGCGCAGCTCGAAGTGGTTGAGCCTCCCCGGCGCGGCCGCAACGCAGGTCGGGACATCGGGCTCGAGCAAGGTGTCGCGGTACGCGTGAAAGACCTCGACCATGCGGATGGCGAAGCCAGCTGGCTCTCCGTTGGCGCCGCCGCAACGGTTCTGGAGCTGCACCTCGAAGCCTTGGCGCGGCACCAAGCTGCCTTCGTCGTTGTTCACGCCGTCGCCGCCGACCGCGAACGACGGGGCATTGATGGGGTCCGCGAGGAGCTCGACGGAGATCCAGCCGAGCAGACCATTCACGAGGAACGCTTCCGCGTCGAAGACGATGCGTCCCGTTCGCCCCGCGAAGTCGAAGGGCTGGCGCACGCGGTAGGAGCTTTGGCCATAGTTCTGCGCGCCGGCGATGACCAAGAGGTGCGGGCTCGCGATGTCGTTGGTCGCGTCGCAGATCAACGCGTCGTTGCTCGGGTAGATCTCCGCAGGCAGGTCGTCGCGGCAGGCAGGCACGGGGCTCGGGCCGATGCCGATGGCTTGGCCGTTGCCGGTGGGGAGCTGCGGCGCGAGACGTCCGGCGCTCCACGCTCGTCTGTCGAGCTCGCCGGCACGGCCACGGTTCGCTGTCGGCGCCGGCGCATCGAAGGTCGCGCAGAACGCGGCAGCGTCGAGGCCACAACCGGGCCCCCCGGCGATAGGCGGCTCGCCCGGCTCCTCTGGATCGGCAGGAGCGCCGGTGTCGGCCGGAGATGGGTCTGCGGGCGCGGCGACATCGATGTCCGGTATCGCGGACACAGGGTCGCCGCCGCGTGGTGAGGCAGGCTCGGCATCCACATCGCCGAACGCCGGCGCCACGACCTCGCCGACACCACAGCCCACAAGGCCTACGGCCATCATGAGAGACCACCGCATGACGCCCCCTACGGCTCGACGAAGCGCCAGATGCCCGCGTTCCAGTTGGCGCCGACGATGATCCAGCGGTCGCCATCGGTCGTGGAGGTCCAGGCGATGCCGCCGCTGCTCATGCCGTTCGGCCACGCCATCGCGGTGTATGCGCCGGTCGCGCGGTTGGTGCGGCCGATCAGCGGGTCGCCACCACCGGTCGTTGCCCAACCGTACGACGAGTAAACGTAGGTCGGAGTGGCCGTGACGACGGACGTGTTCGGCGTGTTCGGGACCTTCGCCCAGTCGTCGCCGTAGTTCTGCGAGGTGTAGAGACCGTTCATGGCGGCGAGGTAGAGGCGACCGCCACCAACGTCGACGAAGCCACTGCCGCCGTGCGGGTGACCCATGTCGCCGACGTCGTCCCAGGACGAGCCGGAGCTCGTGGTGCGCTGCGTGTTGCCGCCGCCGAACAGATCGCCCTGAGCGATCCACGTGGTCGCATTCACGAAGGCCAACAGGAGGCTCGTGCTGTTGCCGGTCGGACCGCGGTCGACCCATGACTCGCCGGCGTCGAAGCTCTCGAAGACGTGGTCGTCGTAGGCGCCACCCTGCGTGTTGCCGTGCATGCCGACGATGAGATGGTCGCCGTCGCCGGGGTCCGCGGTTGGCCCCATGACGTCCATCCACACTGCCGACGTGATGTTCGCGCCGCTCGGGCTGCGGATGTCATGCCAGATGTCGGTCCAGCTCACGCCGCCGTCGACCGACTTCCACATGCCGAGCGCGCCGTAGAGTGAGTTGCTGTAGAGCTTGGGTGGCGTCGAAGGGTCGCGTCCCGGGTCGGAGCCGAGCGCGATCATCGGTCGCCCGGCCTCGACCTTGTCGCCGTTCGTCCCGGTGTTCACGTGGGACCACGTGAGCCCGTAGTCGGTCGACTTCCAAACACCTTGGTAACAGACGGCGAAATACAGGTCGCTCGGGCGTGCTGGGTCGGCAACGATGCCAGTGGTGCCGAAGTTGCCCGCGGAGTTGGAGTTGGGGTCGAGGTTGACCGATCCGGGCGTCACGTTCTCCCAGACGCCCGGCGTCCCCGTGGCCTGCGTCGGCACCGTGATCGTCGCGGTCGCGCTCTTTGTGGGGTCGGCGACGCTCACCACGCGCACGTGGAAGGTTCCTGGTGCATTCGGGGCGGTGTAGTCGCCGTCGTCGACGGTGCCGCCGTTCGCTTCTTGGACGGACCACTGGCACGTGGTGTCGGCAGCGCCTTCGACGACGCAGGTGAAGGTGCGTTCGCCGCTTGGCGCGACCACTACGGAGGGCGGCTGGATGCTGATGGTCACGTCGGCAGGAGCGTCGCTGTCGCTCGGTCCGGGACCAGGGCCATGGCCAGGGCCGGGGCCTGGAGCGGGACCAGGGCCAGGGTCATCGTCGGTCGGCGTACCTTGCGATGGAGCACGTCCGGTGTCGCCACCGGAGAAATCCGGAGCGCTGACTTCGCTCGCGCCACACCCCACCAAGCAGACCGCCATCACCACCACGAGACGCATGTTGCCTCCGTCTGAGGGGTGAGTGCCCACACAGCGAGCTTCGGCTACATCGCTGCGTCGATTTTTATTCGTGAGCTATTTCGCGATGGTACGAAGCAATCGTTCGGCCTCGTGGCGGAATTTGCCGCGCGGATAGGTCGCGAGATAGTCCTTCAGGAGGAGCGCCGGTTGATAGCCGGCTGCCGGCTCGTCGAAGGCGAGCTGAGCCGCGGCGAAGAGGGCCTGCTCGGCCTGCGGGGTCGTCGGGAAGTCGCGGACCACGGCGAGGTACTTGTCGAGCGCAGGGCGATACTGCCGCTCGGCGAGGTCGGCTTCGGCTGTGAGGATCTTGAGCTCGGCGAGGATTCTCAGCGAGTCGGCGAAGGTCTTCTCGCTGGTCGCGATGAGTGTTCGTGCTTCGCTGACGCGACCGGCGGCGATGCGGGCGCGGATCTTCGCGGCGTCGAAGCGCGGCGTCTGCGCGGTGGGCTTCGTCGGCTCGGGCGTCGGCTCCTCGGGCAGCGGCTGATCGAGCGTTGGCTGCTCGCGTGGCTCCGGCGCGGGCCACACCTCACCCGCGCCCAGCAGCTTGCGCTCGCCCTTGGCGTCGACCTGTACGCGACCTTCCTCGACAGCGACGTGGGTGACCGTCCCGACGCGTTCGACGGCGAACTGGGTGCCGACCACGGTGACGGTGACCTCGGCCGTCGCGACCACGAACGGTTCCTTCTGCTTCTGCATCGCGAAGCGCAGCTCACCCTGGGTGACCTCCCAGCGATTGGCCTTCTGCATGGTGAAGCGGCTGTCGCGGCTGGCCTGGACGCGCGAGCCGTCGGTGAGCTCGATGGTGACCTCGGCGGTGGTGAGCTGAGGTACTCCCACCGTGAGCGCGTGCTCGAGCGAGCCCGCAGTGACACGTGCTGGCGGTGCTGGACGCGGTCGCAACACGACCACGAGGGCAGCCGCCAAGACGACTGTCGCGGGAACCAGGATGTGCCATGGCCGACGCCGCGCCGGTTGCGCGTCCAACGCGCGTAAGATCTCGCGCGTTCTGACGACGGGGTCGAGCGCGCTGATGGGACGCTGGCGCAGGACCTCGACGGCAGCGGTCGCGTCCCGCAGGACCGGTGCGCACCGCGGGCAGGTCAGGGCGTGCGCCCTCAGCGCGTTCGCTTCGTCCGGCGGTAGCCCGTTCGTCACCAAGGCGTGGAGCTTGTCGTTGCTGACCGTGCAGCTCATCCGACTTTCTCCTCGAGCGCGCGGAAGAACTTCTTGCGCCCATAACGCAATCGCATGCGGGTGGTGGAGCGCAATGCGCCGGTGATCGCGGCGATCTCATCGACCGTGTGCCCGTAAACCGTAGCAAGGATGAAGGCGGCACGTTGGTCGGGAGAGAGTGTCGCGAGGGCTGCCTCGCTTCGCGCCAGCTGCTGGCGTTGCTCGAGTCGCGCGACCGGATCGTTGGGCGAGGCTGGTTCTAGCGCGTTCTCGGCTTCGGGCACGATGCGGTCGTTCCGGCGTTTCTTGCCGCGGAAGTAGGTGCGCGTGACGTTGACGCAAATGCCGATGATCCACGACGACAGCGCACTGTCGCCGCGGAACTTCGGCAGGTTCTGGACGATGAGCAAGAGGACCTGCTGACGCAGATCGTCGAGGTCGGCGGTCCTGCCTACGAGATGTGCGAGCATGCGGTGGACCTGTTCATGGTGACTTCGTAGGAGCTCCTCGAGCGCCTGCCGATCACCATTCTTTGCCCGCTCGATCGTGTCTAAGCTCACTCCAACGGGCCTCGTGGGTATGTCGCCGGAAGGGGACAAAGAGGCTAAAACCGCGCCGTCAGTCGTGCGACGCCGCGCACCGTCACCCACGACGACTCGTACAAGGTGGCGTCTCCCATGGTGATTTCGAGGCGCCGGGTGACGACGTCGAGCGCCGGTCCGAGCTCGAGGGCAAGAGTCTCGGTGAAGGTCCATGTGGCAAGCACAGCGACATCGAGCTGCGGCACCACGTAGCTTCGGGTCACGTCATCGCCGACGTTCGGCAAGCCCTTCGCCCACACGACGACCGCGCCGGCGTTGAGCTCCGACGAGATGGCGAGCGGCGCGACATCGACGAAGCGCAGCCTCACTGTTGCGCTCGCGCCAGCTTTGGCGACGCTGCCTTCGCCGCGGGCGCTGGTCTCATGCTGGGGGATGCCGACGAGCAGCCGACCCCCGAAGGCGAGGTCATCGTCACCACGTTGCACGATGAGCTCGGGCACGATGGGTACGTCGCCGTTCACCAGACTTGCGCCAGCGCCGATGCGCCAACGGGCTTCGGGGGCAGGCGGAGGTGCCTCCGGCGTGAGCACGGGCTGTGGTGCAGGGGTTGGCGCAACGGCGATGGGCGCAGGCTCCTCGAGCTGCACCTCGCGCAGGAGACTCGCAAGCTTGAGCGCCGCGACGCGATAAAAGAACGGCGCGCGCACCTCGACGCCGACGCTCTGGCTCGTGGGGCACGGCGCCTGCGAAACGACCATCGCGACGTAAAGCTCCGCGCCTTGCCAGCGGCCCCACATGGCGGCTTTGGCATTGCCGAGACGTGCCTGTGCCGCCGCACAGAGGTCATCTTCGGAGGTCTTGTTCGACGGCTCGAGCGTCACCTGCGCCCCCGTGACGTAGGTCGCGAGCGCGTCTTCGAGCCGCTGCCGGTCGAGCTCCTTGGGAGTGTGCCCACCGAGCACGAGCGGCACGCTGGGCGGTGTTGCGATGAGCACGGTGAAGAGGAGAGCGTTCATCGCACGCGCATCCGTCGGACACCGAGAAGGCCATGGACCGCGTAGAGGGCGCCGACTTGCGGCTCGACGGCCAGCTGCAGAGCACTCGACGCGTCGCTTGCGCCGAAGGCGTCGAAGTCGCCGAGACCGCCGGCGAGCGCGCCCGCGAAGAGCCGAGGCTCGACGGTGCCGTCGCCCTGATTGCTGCTGGCAAAAACACGCTCGCCATCGCCTGCGACGCCGTTGGTGCCGCTGCCCAGGACGTCCGTTTGCGTGGCTCCGTTGTTCTCGATGCGAAACAGGCCAGTGAGCCCGGTGTGGAAGACGAGGCTGTCGCTCACCCGATACGCTTGGCCACCAGCCGTCGAGTACTGATTGTCGCTGACCTTCTCGAACGATGTGCCGCCGTTGATGGTGCGCCAGCTCCCCGCATCGGAGCCTTCCCAGCGGCTCACGACGAGCCAACTGTCGCTGTTGGCGAGGAACGTGACGGTGTGCTGCGTGCCCATGCCGACACCCGGCTCGTGCAGGTCCCAGGTCCAGTTGAGGCCGTCGAAGCGCCCCTCGACGACGCCTGAGTCCTGGCCGCCGTGGCCCATCGACCCGATCCACGGCGATGTGAAGGTCGCGAGCAGGTGATTGCGGTCGCGAGGGTCGACCGCGATGCCAGCAAGCTCGATGTACTGGTTGGGGTTCACCGCCACGACTGCGCTGGTCGGCAAGATGGATTGCCAGTCGACCCCGCTGTTCGACGATTGCCAGATGCCGCCGCCGATGAAGTTGGGCATCGTGTACAGCACATCGGGAGCCTGCGGGTCGACGGTGAGCACGGACAGCTCCGCGCCGTCGATCGCGTCGGCGCCCGCACCCGTGTTGGCCTTCGACCAGGTCGCGCCGCAGTCGCGGCTGCGCCACAGCCCTTGGTACGTGGTGCCGATGAAAACCTCACCGGGCCGGCCGTCGACGACGGTGATGGCGCCGCGGTTCCCGTTGCCGGCCGCGAGGCTCAGGCTTGGTGGAGTCACGTTCTGCCAGATGCCGAGATCGGCGCTCACCGCGTCGGGGCACGAGGCGCGCTCGATTGGGCTGCCGTCGTCGAAGAGGTCGGTACGGGTCACGCAGCCGCTGAGCAACAGAAGCAAGGCGGCCCAGGCGCGCGGGGAGGCGTCCACGATGCTCGTCGTCTACCGTGGCCGGTTCAGAGCGCCAAGCGCAATCGGCGGGTTGGAGCGCGAGCCCTCCCCAGATCGCCCCCGAATGGGCTAAGGGGCCGTATCTCCGGAGTTGTCGGACCCTCGCGGTAAGGAGCAGGGTCTCGCGAAGTTTCAGCGGGTCTCGAGGTTTTGTGAAGCGCAAGCTCGGTCGAATATTCGCCCGCGTCACGGGCGTTCTGCGGCGCGTTTGGCGTTGGTTCCTACCGAATCCCGGTCGGACCGAGGTGCAATTGGATGCGCCACGTCCGCCGGAGCAGACGCCCACGGTGACGCGCGAGGTCGTCGATCTCGAGTTCGAGGAGATTCGCGCAGCCTTGGCTGCCGAGCCCAGTGTGAGTGCTGCGGCGCCCGAAGCACGTCGCCGCGATGTTCGTCCGATCGAGGCGTTGCGGTTCGGGGAGGTGCGAGAAGTCGCGCCTGCGCCTCCGCCCGTCGAGGTCGCGGAGCCGGAGCCGCCGGTGGTTGCAGCGCCGGTGGTCGAAGAGACGTTGCCTTACAAGCCACCGAAGTACGGGCGGGAGCCGAAGGTTCGAGTGAACCTCGCGGCGCCGCGTCCGAAGAAGTCCATCGTCGAAGAGCCGAAGGCCGCGGTGGCGCCCGACGACCTCGAAGACAACACGGTCGCGGAGCTCATCGCGCGCGTCGACATGTTCGCGAACATGGGCGACTTGCCGGTGGCCGCGCCTGAGTCCGTTATGGCGGTCGAGCCCGAGCTCTTGATCGAAGAACCGCCGGTGCGGCAGCAGATCGTCGAGCAGCTGGCGGCGGAGCAAGCACCAGAGCCAGTGGCTGAGCAGGTGCTAGAGCCAGAGCCTGTGTCGGTTGCGCCGTCGCCGTCCGATCCGTGGGACTTCATCGCGTCGATGCGCGACGGTCAGCCCCCGCCCGAGCTGGTGTCCGAGCCCGTGGCCTTGGCGGAAGTCTTGCCGGAGCCCATCGAAGCCGCGCCGGAGGCGCTTGCAGCGGAGGGCTTCGAGCTACCGGCGGTGGAAGAGATTGCGGCTGCGGAGGTCGTCGACGACGTCGTCGCTGCGGCGGAGCCACTCGAGCCGGTCGTCGAGCCCAGCGTCGAAGCGGTGATGGCGGCCGAAGAGGCACCAGCCGAGGTGGACGCGTCGCCGGTCGTGCACGAGGAGACGCCGGCAACGGATGCGCCCGAAGAAGCGGAGCTGGTTGCGGAAGCAGCGGAAGTCATCGCGATCGCCGAGCCGGTGCATGTGGATGAGGTGGAGGCAGTTGCTGGTGCAGCGATCGCTGAAGTCCGATTGGCCGATGAGCCGATAGCCGACGAACCGATTGCCGATGAACCGATCGCCGAAGTCCGATTGGCCGATGAGCCGATTGCCGATGAACCGATTGCCGACGTCCGACTGGCCGATGAGCCGATTGCCGACGACCCGATCCCCCTCGATCCCGACTCCGCAATGGACGCCGAGCTCGAGGCCGCGATGGCCCAGGCCGAGGATGCCAATACCGCCTTCGCAACCAGTCATCCCGAAGCCGTTGAAGAAGTCGCGGTCGCAAACCCCGTCGACGACGACGAGCGCATCGAAGACGAGCCTTTGTCACCGCCTCCGGTGATGGCCGATCCGTACTACGAGTACGCCATGGCGCCCGATGAGCCGCCGGCCGAGCAAGCGCTTGCCGAGCCCGCGGTGGTCGACGAGCCGCTGCCTCCCGAAGTTGCCGCCATGGCCGTCGAAGAGGAACCTCTGCTTCCCCCCGAGGTCGCCGCCATGGCCGCGGAGGAGCCCGCCTCGCTCTCCGACGAAGCGACCATCGACGCCGTCACCACCGCCGTCGAGGAGACGCTGGCAGCTGCCGATTCACTCGAAGCCGTCACCGAGATCGCGGCCGAGATGCCCGCCGACGCCGATGCGCTCGCCGCCGCCGCGATGGCGGACGTCGTCGCAACCGCCGAAGCCGCCGAAGAAGAGCCGCCGGCGCCCACCGCACCTTTCCGCAATCCCATCCCCAAGGTCGAGACGCCGACCGACTACATCGCGACCCCCGAGAGCATGCACGCGCTCTATCAGCTCCAGCTCGACGGCTTCGAAGGCCCGCTCGACCTGCTGCTGCACCTCATCAAGCGCCACCACCTCGACATCTTCGATATCCCCATCGCGTTCATCTGCGAGCGCTACCTCGAGTATTTGAAGGCGATGGAAGACGTCGACATCGACGTCGCGTCCGAGTTCCTCTTCATGGCCGCCGAGCTCCTGCAGCTCAAGTCGCGCATGCTCTTGCCGCGGCCCGAGGGCGAGGCCGCCGAAGAAGAAGAGATCGACCCGCGCGCCGAGCTCGTGCGTCGCCTCCTCGAGTACCAAAAGTACAAAGACGTCGCCGAGCGCTTCGGCCTGCTCGACCGCTTTGGCCGCGACACCTTCGGTCGCGAGGCCGAGCCGACCCCTCCGCCAGAGGGAGAAGCTCCGCTCAAAGAGGTTGGCTTGTTCGCGCTGGTGAAGGCCTTCCAGGCCTGCCTCGATCGGCAAAAGCCCGAGGTTCGGCACCAGGTCATGCTCGAGCAGGTCTCGGTGCGCCAGCGCATCCGGGTGCTCGTGCAGCGCTTCGAGAGTCAGGAGCCGATGCGCTTCGAGGTCCTCTTGGAGGACGCCAAACGACGCATCGATATCGTCGTCACGTTCCTCGCGCTGCTCGAGATGGGCAAGCTCAAGCTGCTACGCATCTTCCAAAACGAAGACGGTGACATCTACGTGCATCCGAAGTTCGATGACGTGAGTTTGGCGTTCGCGCGCCTCGAGGGTCTGGATGAATCGCAATACGCTGGATGAGTCCGGGGACATCGCCGAGAACGGCGACGCCGAAGTGACGGCCGAAGCCGAGCTCGAGGTCGAAGCGTCCGCCGAGACCGGGATCGAAGAGGAGGCGTCACCGCAAAGCGCCGATGCGCCGACGAGCGAGGCGGTTCAGCTCGATCTCCCCAACCTCGACGACATCCGCGTGGAAGACTTCGTCGACGCCGTCGAGGCCATCATCTTCGCCGCCGGCGAACCCGTGACCTTGAGCGACATCAAGAAGGTCATGGAGCGCACCTGGGCCGAGGACCACGAGAAGGTCCGCGCCCACAAACTGTCGCTCGCCAAAGACGCGCTCAAGCTCCTCAAGAAGCGCTGGGCCGAGAACGCCGAGACCCGCGGCTTCAATCTCGTCGAGGTCGCCGACGGTTGGACGTTCCGCTCGAACTCCAAGTGGGCGGGCTACTTGCGCTCGACGACGGAACAACGCCCGGTACGCATGTCCCGTCCGGCGCTCGAGACCCTCGCCATCATCGCGTATCGCCAGCCGGCGACGAAGCCGGAGATCGATCACATCCGCGGCGTCGACTGCGGCGCGACCATTCGTCTGCTCCTCGACCGCAACCTGGTGCGCATCGTCGGCAAGCGCGACGAGCCTGGCCGTCCGATGCTCTATGGCACCACGAAGGAGTTCTTGAGCTTCTTCAACATGCCATCGCTCGGCCAGTTGCCGTCGCTGCGCGAGTTCAGCGAGCTCTCCGAAGAGTCGCAGGAAGAGATCTCGCAGACGTTGGGCGAGATGCCGTCCCTCGATGACTTGAGCCGCAACGCCAAGAAACTGCGGCTCGACGAAGAGCCTGCGGTACAAGCCCTCGACGAGGCCGTCATGGGTCTCGACGTCACCGAGACCAAAACGCGCGATGCCTTCGCAAGCCAAGGCATCAGTATCGACCCGGCAGCCGAGAACCCCGCGGAGCCAGTCGTCGCCGAACGGGAGACCGGTACCTGATGGAAGAGCGTCTGCAGAAAATCCTGGCCCAAGCGGGTATCGCTTCGCGCCGGGCCGCCGAGAAGTACATCACCGAAGGTCGTGTCCGCGTTAACGGAGAGGTCGTCAGCGAGCTCGGCGCCAAGGCCGATCCCCAAGCCGACACCATCGAAGTCGACGGCTACGGCGTCGTGACCGCCGAGCCTCTGGTCTACGTGGCCATCCACAAGCCGATTCACGTGGTGACGACGCTCAAGGATCCCGAGAAGCGTCAGACTATCATCGACGTGCTGGCGATGAGTCGCGCCACTGGCCGCAAGAGCTTCGAAGGGAACATGCCGCGCGTCTTCCCAGTCGGTCGTCTCGACTTCGACGCCGAAGGTTTGCTGGTGCTCACCAACGACGGGGCGCTCTCGAACGACCTGCTGCACCCGAAGTTTCACGTGCCCAAGACGTACGTGGTGAAGGTGAAGGGCCGGCCCGACCCGCGGCAGCTCGACCGCCTGCGCCGAGGCGTGCGCCTGCGCGAAGAGGACGGTACGACCTCACGTCCAACCGCGCCGGCAGAGATCACGGTGGTGCGCGAGAGCCCTGCGAATACGTGGCTCGAGGTGGTTATTCACGAAGGGCGCCACCACCAGGTGAAGCGCATGTTCGAGGCGATTGGAACGCAGGTGATTCGTCTCATCCGCACCGAGTTCGGCGGCATCGAGCTGGGCGAGCTGGATGTCGGGTACTGGCGCTTTCTCACCGAGGGTGAGGTCGAGCTGTTGCGTGCCTGGCGGGCGGGGAATGCGGCTGACTTGTTGGCCAAGCGGAAGACGCCGCGGACGAGTGAGATGTTGTTTAGTAAGGGGGCGAAGACGTATCGGCGGGAGGAGAAGGGGGCGGGGAAGGGGTATGGGGCGCCGAGGGAGAGGGGTGGGGCGAGGGGCGAGAGTCGATCGCCGAGGAGCGATAGCCGACGTCCGATGTCCGATAGCCGATCGCCGAGGACCGATGGCCGACGGCCGATGGCCGATAGCCGATCGCCGAGGACCGATGGCCGACGGCCGATGTCCGACAGCCGATCGCCGAGGACCGATGGCCGACGGCCGATGTCCGATAGCCGAT
Organism: uncultured Bdellovibrionales bacterium; assembly: GCA_964484195.1. Classification (GTDB taxonomy): domain Bacteria; phylum Myxococcota; class XYA12-FULL-58-9; order XYA12-FULL-58-9; family JALHOP01; genus JALHOP01. The sequence continues at coordinate 433,931 of CAZAER010000001.1, forward strand.
CGCCGAGGACCGATAGCCGACGTCCGATGTCCGACAGCCGATCGCCGAGACCCGATAGCCGACGTCCGATGTCCGACAGCCGATCGCCGAGGACCGATAGCCGACGTCCGATGTCCGATAGCCGAGGGCCGAGGACCGATCGTCGTGGTCCTCCTTCCGAGAGCCGTGCTCCCCGTCGTGGCCCTCCCTCCGGTGGTCGTGGCCCTCGTCCCGGTGGCCGGCGCCCGAGTGGCCCTCGCCGCTAGCCGATCGCAACCTGCTCCTGGTTGCTTGACCAACCCCCCCAGCCCGCGAGAATCGGTAGTTCGATGAGCGACAAGCTCCGCAAGCTAAAAGACGAAGCCGCGCAGCTCGTTAACAAGGGCAAGCTCGAGAAGGCCCTCGCGGTCTACGAAGAGGTCCTCGCCGCCGATTCGGGCGATATCACCGCACGCCTCAAGTGCGGCGATATCCTGCGCAAGCTCAACCAGAGCGACAAAGCCATCGCGCAGTACATCAGCGTCGCGCAGGTCTATGCCGCCGACGGCTTGCTCCTCAAAGCCATCGCGGCCTGCAAGCTCATCCTCGAGATCGATCCGCAGCACACCGACACGCAGAAGATCATCGCCGACCTCTACGCCAAAAAGAGCGGCCGCGGTGCAGCTCCTCCGGCATTGCCGGTGGGCTTCACGCCTCCGCCTCCGAAGGCAAGCGCGCCCGCCGCCACCCCGCCTCCGCTAAAGCAGAGACCCGCTGCTCCCGAGCTCGAAGAGATCGGCGACGACGACATCGTCGTGATCGAAGAAGCGGAGCCGGTGGTCAAAGAGCTCCCGACCATCCCTCTGTTCTCCGAGCTCCCGAAGAACGCCTTCATCGCGCTGCTCGAGCGCATGGAGATGCGCAATGCCGTGCCCGACGAGTTCATCATCCGTCAGGGCGACGTCGACGACTCGATGTTCATCGTCTCGAGCGGCCGCGTGAAGGTCACCAAGACCGGCGACCAAGGTAAAGAGATCGTGCTCGCCCACCTCACCGACGGCGCGTTCTTCGGCGAGATGGCGCTGCTCTCGGAATCCCCGCGCACCGCCAGCGTCATCGCCGAAGAAGAGACGCTGCTCTTCCAGGTTTCGCGCGAGACGCTCGCCAGCGTCGTCGACAGCTACCCTTCGGTGAAGCACGCGCTCCTGCGCTTCTACCGTCAGCGCTTGCTCTCGAACCTGATGGCGACCTCGCCCATCTTCCGCCCGCTCGACGCCAATCAGCGCCGCACGCTCATCGAGCAGTTCAAGAGCCGCGAGGTTGGCGCCAACGAGAAGCTCCTCGAAGAGGGCGAGAAGGGCGACGGTCTCTACCTGCTGCTCTCCGGCCGCGCCGAGGTCTCCAAGAAGGTCGAGGGCAAGCGCCAGGTGCTCGCCCACCTCAAAGAAGGCGATGTGTTCGGCGAGATGTCGCTGCTCACCAACAACCCGGTGAGCGCCAACATCAAGACGCTCAAGAAATCGATCGTGCTCAAGCTGCCGCGCCGCGTCTTTGCGGAGATCGCGTCGACCCACCCGCAGCTGCTCGCGCACATCGCCGAGCTCTCCGAAGAGCGCAGCAAGACGACGCAGGCGATCATGAAGGGCCAGCTGAAGTTCAGCGAAGACGAAGGCTTGGTTCTGGTGTAACTGCCGCCAGTGCCGCCAGGTCACCGCCGTTGCGCGCATCATCCACTTCGCGCTGACGAAAACCGAGGACGTCAACCGCGCTATTGGGGCCGCCCATGCGCACTCGGAGAATCGTCATGGCCTTGGCCACCAATCCTATTCGTCGCTTCCTCGCTGCCACCGATATCGATCGCCCATCGCACAGCGAGATCAACGACAACTACCTGGCGCGTAACTTCAGCGCCGCTCTCAACGCCGGCAACACCATCACCCAGGGCGCCAGCTGCATCCCCGGCGCTGCCTTCGTCGGCGGCTGGGCCTCGATGGGCTACGGCGTCATCAAGCTCGGCATCTCGGCCCGCGCGTTGAAGGATGGCGAGCGTGACGCGGCCTGGATGTTCATGAAGTCGGGCGCCGCGAGCATCGCCCTCGGCGCGCTGGCGGCTTTCGAGCCGGTGACCGGCTGGTACTGGAACGCCGTCTTCGCGGGCAAAGACGCCCTCGACACCGCGAACATGGTCGCTCCGGCCCGTTAAAGAGGCGCGAAGACTCTTGGGTTCGCGCGCGTGAGGTTAGAACAGGTAACCAAACAGCGCGCCGAACCAGATTCCGGATTCGACGAACGGAAAGTCGAAGCGCACGAAGGGTGTCGCGGCCAAGCGGAACGTGAACCCTCCGTCGCGCGGCGCGTAGCGGTAACCCGCTAGCGCGCCGAGGACGACGTTGGTCTCGCTGCGCTCGGGACCATCGGTCTCATCGTCCGAGAACAGGTCGATGTCGCCGTAGACACGAATCACGGTGAAGCCCCCGCCGAGCTCGAGCGCATGGTTGCCGAGGCTCAACAGATACGACGCGCTGACTGGCACAGCGACGTACCAAAAGTCGTGGCTGTCGAGGCTCAAGGCGCCGAGACCAACGCGCAACGAGAGGTCGTCGCCCACGAAGCGCTCGTAGCTGAACGAATACAGGCCGCCAGCGCCACCGAGTTCGAAGGCAACGCCGTTTCTCGCCTCGCGGTCGCCGATGCCAACCGAGGTAGCCATGCACACCGCTAAAACAGATGCCAGCATGGTCAAAACACCCGCCCCAGGAGCAACCCGACCCAAGGGAAGACATCCAAGGTGCGCAGGGTCACGACGAGACACCCGCCGGTACCGCCACTTCTCTCTCGCCGAGATCGAAGCCCGAACGGCCAAGCCCGAGCCGTAGGGACACGCGGTCGCCGACGAAGCGCTCGTAGCTCACCGAAAAGGCGCCGGCGCTTCCGAGGAGCTCGATGCCAATGCCGTTGCTCGCGGTGCGTTCGCCAGTGCTCAAGATCGCTGCAACGAAAAGCGCCCCGTAGAGGGCCATGCTAAGCTCCGGAAGTCTTGAGCTCTACGACGCCAGCCGCGCCTCAGAAAGTCAGCCAGGCGACTTATTCGGTCGAATGGCTGCTCGATGTCCTCGAGCGCAACCAGATCATCGATGCCGAGCAACGCAAGGGCGTCGAGGCGCAGCAGCGCGATCAGCGGGCGAGAGTGGTCAAGGCCGTCGTCGGTGCTGGGAACCTGCCGGCCGGCGCGCACTACACCGTGAGTCCGGCCGAGCTCATCGCCTCGTTCAAGTTGGCCGATCAGCGTGGTGGGGAGCTCGACGAAGACAAGCTCGCGCAGGTCATCGCCGCCAAGTCGCAGCTCGGCTACAAAAAGATCGATCCCCTCGACTTGGACATGGGGCTCATTACCCGTACGCTATCGCGGCCGTTCGCGTTGCGACACGTGGTCTTGCCTCTGGCGGAGGGCAACGGCGAGCTGACCATCGCCGTCGACAATCCCTTCGACGTCGAGGTCATCGAGAACCTGCGACGCATCTATCCCGGCAAGCTCAAGCGCGTGGTCGCGAGCAAACGCGACATCCTCAAGGCCATCACCGAGATCTACGGCTTCCGCAAGAGCGTGGAATCAGCCGCCAGAGAGAGTCAGGGGCACAGCGGCGGCGGCGACTTCGAGCAGCTCGTGAAGCTGCGCAACGTTGGCGAGATCGAAGGGACCGATCAGCCAGTGGTCAACGCCGTCGACTTCCTTTTTCGTTACGCCTTCGACCAACGCGCGAGCGACATCCACATCGAGCCGCGCAAGGGCGACTCGCAGGTGCGCTTGCGCATCGACGGTGTGCTCCATAACGTCCACACCATTCCGAAGCGTGTGCACCCGGCCATCGCCTCGCGTTTGAAGACCATCGCGCGCATGGACATCGCCGAGAAGCGTCGCCCGCAGGACGGACGCATCAAGACCGTTCTAGCGGACAAGGAAGTCGAGCTCCGCGTCTCCTGCATCCCGGTTGCCTTCGGCGAGAAAGTCGTCATCCGCATCTTCGACCCTGGCGTGCTCCTGCAAGAGCTCCCCGACCTCGGCTTCGAGCCCGAGGATCAGCAGGCTTTCGAGAAGTGGATCGCCGAGCCGCACGGCCTGGTGCTCATCACGGGTCCCACCGGCAGCGGCAAGACGACGACGCTCTACACGACGCTGCGACGCCTCGCTGGCGACGACGTCAACGTCACGACCGTCGAAGACCCGATCGAAATGGTCACCGACGCCTTCAATCAGATGCAAGCGCAGCCGAAGATTGGCGTCGACTTCGCGAGCGCCATGCGCAGCATCCTGCGTCAGGATCCCGACATCATCATGATCGGCGAGATCCGTGACGGTGAGACCGCGCAGATGGCGGTCGAAGCCGCGCTCACCGGTCACCTCGTGTTCAGCACCTTGCACACCAACGACACGGTCGGCGCGGTCACCCGTTTGGTCGACCTCGGAGTCGAGCCGTTCCTCATCAGCTCGACCCTCGTCGGGGTCATGGCGCAGCGTCTGCTTCGGCGGATTTGCCCTCATTGCAAGGCCCCAGCCGCTCTCAGTGGCGACGAGCTGCTCATCCTGGGGATCCCCGAGAGCGAACGCGCTGCCTACTCCGGCGTTTGCGAGGGCAGCGGCTGCGTCCACTGCCGCGGCACCGGCTACTACGGCCGCGTCGGCATCTTCGAGATGCTGAGCGCCACGAAAGATCTCACGAGTGCCCTGCAGGCGGGCGCGCCCGAAGAGCAATTGCGCGACAAGGCGGTGGCCGGAGGCATGCGGCCGCTACGCGACTCGGCCCTCGAACGTCTACGCACGGGTGTCACCACCTTCGACGAGCTCGTTCGCGTGACCGGCATTGGCGTGCGCGTCTAGCTGGTGCTTCTTGCGAAGGTGCTTATCTTCGCCACAAACCCGCGCTCATGCTGATCGACTTCGAAGCACTCTTCGCAGCCTCGCCCAACGCCTACGTGTTGGTCGACGCCGAGCTTCGCCTCGTGGCCGCAAACCCTGCCTACCTGCGCGTAACCGCGAGCGATTGGACCGACATCTGCGGTAAGCGCATGTTCGACATCTTTCCCAACGACCCCACCAATCCCAACAACGAGGGAGCGCAGACTCTCCGCCGCTCCCTCGAGCGCGTCCTCGCGACCGGCAAGCCCGACGAGCTGGCGTTCATTCCCTACAAGGTCCCGATGCATGTCGGGTCCGAAGTCGTCGTGCGTGAGCGCTACTGGAGCGCAACGCACTCACCGATCTTCGACGAGCGCGGCCATGTCGTCGCAGTGCTGCAACACACCTCGGACGTCACCGAGATGCATGAGCTGCGGCGAGCCGTGGGGCAGGAGAGCGCCGGAGAGCTTCGCGTTGGCGCGGCGGTGCTTGGGCGGGCGCGACTCGCCGAAGCGGACAAGGCCGCTGCCAACAAGGAGCGCGGTCATCTCCTGCGCTTGTTCAACAAGACGCCTGGCTTCATGACCTTTCTGCGTGGCTCGAAACACGTCTTCGAGATCGCGAACGAAAGCTACATGCGCCTCATCGGGCGGAGCGACGACCCGAACACCATCTTGGGACGGAGCGTCGCCGAGGTGCTACCCGAGGTCGCCTCGCAGGGGTACATCGAGCTGCTCGACCGCGTGTTCACGACGGGCGTCCCCTATTACGGACACGCCGAGCGAGTCATGCTGCGGCGCGATGATGCGCTCGACGAGGTCTTCCTCGACTTCACCTATCAGCCCGTCCAGGACGTCGATGGTGCGGTCGCAGGCATCCTCGTGCACGGCTACGACATCACCGCGCACGTGAAGCTGGAGCGCGAGCGCAAGGAGATCCTGGCGAGCGAGCGGGCGGCCCGCGCCGAGGCCGAGCGGGCCAATCAGGCGAAAGACGACTTCCTCGCGATGGTGAGCCACGAGCTGCGCACACCGCTCAGCGCCATCATGGGATACCTGCATCTCATCCGCGATGGCCGTCTACCGCCGGACAAGCAAACGCGGGCGCTCGATGCCCTCGACCGCAATGCCAAGGCGCAGGCTCAAGTCATCAATGACCTCCTCGACATCAGCCGCATCATCTCGGGGAAGCTCGAGCTGCTTCGGGTCGACACGCACCTCGCGACGCTCGTCAATTCGGCAATCGAATCAGTCCGTCCGACCATCGACGGCAAGAAGATCAGTCTAACCTGCGACCTCGATGAAGCGCTGCACATCAACGTCGACGAGAGTCGTATGCACCAGGTCGTGTTGAACCTGCTCTCCAACGCCGTGAAGTTCACGCCGGAGGGTGGGGCAATCAACGTCCGGGTGGACCGCTGCGACAACGAGGTGTGTATCTCGGTTCGCGACAATGGAGTCGGCATCGAGCCCGATTTCCTACCGCGCGTCTTCGACCGCTTTCACCAGGCCGACCGCATCAGCACGCGTGCGCACGGCGGTCTGGGCTTGGGTCTCGCGATCGTTCGTCACCTCGTCGAGCTGCACGGCGGACGGGTCAGCGCCGAGAGTGCAGGGAAGGGAAAGGGCGCTCTCTTCACGGTGCGCCTCGCCGATGCGCAAGCGCGGATCACCAAGGCGACGAGCCGACCCGTCACGCTCGGCGATGCGCTAACCGGCTTGCACGTTTTGGTGGTGGACGACGAGTCCGACTCACGCGAGGTCGTATGCGGAGTGCTGGAGCGGGCGGGCGCCAAGGTCACGGCGGCAAGCTCTCCGGCCCAAGGTCGCGCCGCGCTCGCAAGCACGCGCATCGACGTGGTGATCTCGGACATCGGCATGCCCGGAGAAGATGGTTACACCTTCATCCGTCGGCTGCGCAGCGAACAACCCGATCGGCACCTGCCGGCGCTCGCGCTCAGCGCCTATGCTCGCCAAGCCGACGTGGCCGACGCCCTGGGCGCCGGCTTTGATGCACACATGGCGAAACCGTTCGCGCCGGTCGATCTCGTGCGAACGCTCGCTCGCCTTGCGCTTGGTCACCCACGCTCGGAAGCAACGGCCATTGAATCGCCGCGCTGACGTGGATTCGACTTGCCGGCTCGCAAGCGCTCCTGTATCCACGCGCGCCCGGTCATGCGTCCGTCGATGCGACCGAATCCATTGCGAAGGAGGTGAGTGCATATGACGAAAGTCGTCGTGAAAGAAGGCGAGCCGTTCGAGAAGGCTCTCAAGCGCTTCAAGAAGAAGGTCGAAGCTGCTGGCATCCTCAAGGAAGTTCGCCGCCGCGAGCACTACCTGAAGCCCTCCATTCGCAAGAAGGAGAAGCAGCGCAGCGCTGAAAAGCGCCGCCGCCGCAGCGCCAACCGCGCTCGCCGCTAAGCTTCCAGGAATACGAAAGAAAACGCCCGGCATGCTCGCATGACCGGGCGTTTTTTTTGCCCGCCCGAGAACCAACCAGGAACCTTCTCGCATCGACCAGGAACCTTCTTGGATCGTCGCGGTGACCGCTCGTCAGGTCGGCCGCCTGGGTTTCCCGCAACGAACCAGCCCCCATCCCGATACTGAAGACACGAATTCCGAAACTGGGTGGGGACCGTGACGTTTTCGATCAGCCAAGCGTATGCCCTCCGCACTGACCGCTCCGGGCAGGCCAACATCGACTGGCGCACCCCCGAGACGCGCCAGAATGCTCTCGATCTGGTGCGCGAGCTCGTCGCCCGCGTCGAGAGTGGGCAGCTCCGCTACGTCGGTCATGGCAGCCGTGGCGAAGATGCCGCGGCGTTGCAGTACATCCTCAACGCGGTCGGCGATGGCGACCCGCTGGTCGTCGACGGCGTCTTCGGCGCCGGCAATGCGAAGCTGAGCTCGGAGCGACTGCGTGACGTGCAGCGCGCCCTCGGCGAGCGCTCGACGCCTTATCAAGCGCGCGCCGACCAAGCTCCCCAACGCGAGTTCGAAGCCGCGGGTATCAACAACTTCCTCGGCCTCGCGGTACACCTGGGCACGAGCCCATCGCCGCTCCAGCTCGCTTTAGAACGCCCTGAGCCTCGTGCCGGTGAGCGCCAGCGCATGCGTGAGGGTTGGCGCGAGCAGTTTCCGAACATGACCCGTGCCGCGGGTGCCGACGCCGCAACACCCACGGAACGCGACGACGAGGCCGACCCGGTCGACCCACGCCTCGACCAGCCGGCCGGCCCCGCCCCGATCCGCGACGAAGCCTCCGCTGTGTCCGCTATGACGGCTCTTCCTGCTGAGCCCGGCGAAGCACGCACCGACGTCTTGCGACGCCTCGGTATCGCGGCTCGCGCACCTGCCGACGGCGTCGACAACGCCGGCGTCGTGCGTGGTGGCGTCGCCGCCTTGACCGCTGGCGAGCCCCTCGACGCTACGCGCCGCATCGTCGACTTCTTGAACGCCAATCCCGGTATCGCCGCGGACGATCCGCTCCTGCGGACGATTCGAACGACGCCGGCTTGGAAAAACGCCCGCGCCGTTGCGGCACTGGCGCCCCAGTTCGACCGCACCAGCGTCACCGCGGAGACCTGGGGCATCCTCGCCGGCGCGCGACCGCAGCAGCGGACCTCACCAGAGCACAACCACTGGAACGCGTTGCGGACCCTGCAGACGGACGCGGTGTTGCGCGATCACCCAGACCGCGCAGTCGCGGCGCTCGCCGAGCGCGTCAACGAGCTCGGCCCTGAAGCCGCCGCCGCAACCCTGGCTCGCGTTCACGGTCCCATGCCCGCGAGTCTCGCTCAGGCGAGCCCCACGCAGCTCGCTCGCTGGAGCGCGGTCCATAAGGTCCTTCGCGGCGTCTTCGCGCAGGAGGGCGTGGGCGGCGGTGATACGCGCCGTTACGAATTCTTCCGCGCTCTCGCCGCGCAGGAAAACCCGGTGTGGGTCACCATGCCGCAGAACGACTACGCCCCCCTCATGGGGCGCATCTACGGCACGTCGACCGGAAGCTGGTTCCATCGCGGTGAGCGCTACGTGAAAGACCTGCGCGACGGCATCGACGAGCGTCGCCGCGCCTTCCACCCCCAACCCCCGGCCGAATCGGAACCGCATCTCCGCGGTGGCGGCTACATGCCGCTAGGCTGACATGACTCCCATCGAACGACTCGTTGCCTTGGGCCCCGCGCACGCGCACGACTACGCGAGCCCGGAGGTTCAGCAACAGGCCTTGGCGATTGCTCTCGAGCTCGACGAACGTCTCGGTGGGCGAGGTGGCAGTGCACGCTATCTCGGACCAGGCGCAACCGGCGACGAGGTCATGGCGTTCGATTTCCTGGTACGCGCGGCGCGCCGCCGCGACGATAGCCGCCCGCTCGACCGCGCCTTCACCCAGGCGATGGCTCGCGACGCCATTCAGACGGAGATCGGCATCGGTGCCCGCGTCGACAGCGGCGTCGTCGGCACCGAAATCACCGGCGGGCTCGCGCATCATTTCGCGACCGGCGCCGAGCCGCTGCGCACCGGGTTGCAGAGGCCGCGTGCTCGCACCACGGCCGAGGGCCTCGAGATGATGCGGCAGCGCCGTGAGCGCCGCGATGCGGTTCGCCAGGCCATCCATGAAGGTCGCTACGCTCCCGCCCCAGTCGTCACGCAGAGGCAGGGCGAAGCCCAAGCTCCCGTCGAGCCTCAGGAGCCTCCTCGTCCGGTGGTCACGGTCGAGTCGCTGCTCGCCGACCCCGCGCTCACCGCGCCGCAGGTCGTGGACTTCGTCACCGCGAATAAGGGAGCACCCGCCGCCGAGCTCTTGCGCGGCATCCGCGAGCGCCGTGGGAGCGAAGCGCTCCTCACCGCCGCCGTCCGCTATGCCGGAGAGAACGAGCGCTACAAACAGCTCGACCCGGCGACACTTTCGGCGCTCACGGGCGGCGCCCAGCTCACGCCGCTCACCCTCGGAGCGAACGCCGGCGATCCGCAGAGCTACAACGCCGCCTGGCACCTGCTCCGGGCCGAGCACGTTCGCCGCACGCCACCCGAGCGCTTGGTCCCTTATGATGTTCGCTACGCGGTCACCAGCATGCCAGCGGACGGCCCGGCCATCGTGGCCCTGACCTCGGGCGTCCCCGCCTTGCGCGAAGCCGTGCTCGCACAGCTCCACGAGAGCATCTCTGGCGGTCGTCCGGAGCAAGCCATAGCCTTCCTGCGCCGCGTCCAAGAGACCCCCTGGGCCGCGCCCATGCGGGTCGTCCCGTCGCCGCTCGCGCAACAGCTCACCGGCGAGCTCTTCGGCCGCAGCATGCTCCACGACCAGCGTGTCCGCCTCTATCAAGCCCTCGTCGCCCCCGCAGAAGGCGGCGCGACCATGCATCCGCTCGTCCTCACCATGCCTTGGTCGGTCTACGACCCGCTGGCCGAGCGCGTCCGTGCATCGTCGGACTACTGGGGCCCGCTCGCCACGCGTGAGCTGCGCACCACCGTCACCGCCGCCCGTGACGCCTGGTGGGAGCAAAACCGCCCCAGAGTGCCCATCTCGCAGTAGACGCGCCGAACCCTCGAAGCGGATTCGCTAGACATTTGGCCGCCCGATCTGTAGGAGGGGCGCCTCTAAGCGGACGTGCGCCCGCGCTACCGATGCATGGTGCATCTGGGAGCTTGAGCCAGGTCCTTTGCCCCGCGCCGCATTTAGGCCCGGGTAAGTAGAGTTAAAAAAGAGTGATGAGCTCCACCCAAGAAGTCCTCCGCGAAGACGGCCTGACGTTCGCCGAGATGTTCGAAGCGAGCCTGGAGAAGCAGGACGCAGTCAAAGAAGGCGAAATCGTCAAAGGTCGCGTCATCGAGGTCGGTAAGGACTTCGTTCTCGTCGACATCGGTTACAAGAGCGAGGCCTCGGTCTCGACCAGCGAGTTCTCGTTCATCGAGAACAAGCTCTCCGTCTCGGTCGGTGACACCATCGACGTGTACGTCGAGAGCCGCGAAGACGACAGCGGTCTCGTCATCGTCAGCAAAGAGAAGGCTGACAAGCTCCGCGTTTGGGACGACATTTCCGCTGCAGCGGAGCGTGACGAGCTGGTCGACGGTATCGTCGTCGCTCGCGTCAAGGGCGGTCTCTCCGTCGACATCGGCGTCAAGGCGTTCTTGCCGGGCAGCCAGGTCGACCTCCGTCCGATCCGCAACCTGGACAAGCTGATTGGCCAGAAGTTCAAGTTCAAGGTCATCAAGTTCAACAAGAAGCGCGGCAACATCGTTCTGTCCCGTCGCGTCTTGCTCGAGCAAGAGCGTGAGGAGCTCAAGAAGGAGACCCTCAAGAAGCTGGCCGAAGGCGAAGTGCTCACCGGCGTCATCAAGAACCTCACCGAGTACGGCGCGTTCGTCGACCTCGGCGGTATCGATGGCCTGTTGCACATCACCGACATGAGCTGGGGCCGCATCAATCACCCGTCCGAGATGTTCAACATCGGCGACGAAGTGAAGGTGAAGGTTCTCAAGTTCGACCCCGAGACCGAGCGCGTCTCGCTTGGTTACAAGCAGATCACCGAAGATCCGTGGGCCAATGCCGCCGACAAGTTCCCGGTTGGCAAGAAGGTCACCGGCAAGGTGGTCAGCCTCACCGACTACGGCGCGTTCATCGAGATCGAGCCGGGCGTCGAGGGTCTCGTGCACGTCAGCGAGATGAGCTGGACGAAGCGCGTGAAGCACCCGTCGAAGCTCGTCAACGTTGGCGACCCCGTCAACGCCGTCGTTCTCGACATGGACATGGCGCAGAAGCGTATCTCGCTCGGCATGAAGCAGACCGAAGCGAATCCGTGGACGCTGCTCGGCGAGAAGTACCCGGTCGGCGCGGTCATCAAGGGCGCCGTGCGCAACATCACCGACTTCGGCATCTTCGTGGGTGTCGAGGAAGGCATCGATGGTCTCGTGCACGTCAGCGACTTGAGCTGGACGCACCGCGTGAAGCACCCGTCGGAAATGTACAAGAAGGGCGACGAAGTCGAAGCCGTCGTCTTGAACATCGACGTCGAGAACGAGCGCTTCTCGCTCGGTATCAAGCAGCTCACGGACGACCCGTGGGATACTCTGCCGCGCCGCTTCCCGCGCGGAACGAAGGTCAAGGGCAAGGTCATGAAGGTGACCGAGTACGGCGCCTTCGTGGAGATCGAAGAGGGCATCGACGGCCTCGTGCACGTCAGCGAGCTTGCTGACGAGCGCGTCGAGAAGGCCGGCGACGTGGTGAAGGTCACCGACACCGTGGACGTGATGGTCCTCGACGTCGACCCAGCCGAGCGCCGCATCTCGCTGTCGATCAAGGCTGCCAAGGAAGGCACCAGCGACTACCGCGCGTACATGGACAACCAGTCCTCGCGCAGCTCGCTCGGCGACGTCTTGGGCTCCAAGCTCCAGGGCATCAAGGGCAGCGACAAGCAGTAAGCTGCTAGTTTCGGTTTGAAGAGACGGCGCGCTCCGGGGTCACCCAAGGGCGCGCCGTTTTTCTTTTGGGGCGCCGCGTCGATGCGGCATGCGCTGGGCACCGCACTCAGCCGATATGTCGCCGTTGGCTCGCGCACCGTGAAAGGTTCCGCACCGGTGCGGGTGTCGCGCTTGTTCTTCACGATGGTCGCGATGTAGTCCGCGCCGAAGTCGAGCTCCGCCTGGTAGAGGTTGTGCGCGGCGCAGTGCAGGGTGATGTTCTCGACCGTCGAAAGCCCCCCGGCCGCGCGCACGTCGATGTGGTGGTAGTGGATGCGCCGCCGCGAATTGCACCGGCCATGCCGCTCTCGGCCATCACGATGCGCGACATCTACGAAGCCGTGGGCTCACCCCAGCTGTTCGCCATGGGCAACCGCACTGAAGCCCCAGGCTGCCTCCTCGAGCAGTCCGTCAACGCCGCGCTTGACGACGCCCTCCGTGATGCCGAACAGCTCCTGCTCGACCGCTTCGGCGCAGTGACCCTCGACAAGCTCGCTCGCATGTAGGCGCGGCCACTCGCTACCAACACACGCAGCACGCGAAGTGCGTCCGCAGCAGAACCATCGCGGCAGATGTGTCGTAAGGCTGGTTGATGAGCGCACTCTCGTGTCCGGAGCCGATCGACGAAATCCTTGTGGGTATCGAATGGGATGCCTCGCGCGACATCTACGTCATCTCCCCGGTTGGGGTCGTCCGGACGGAGGAGCACTGCCGTCAGTGGGCTAGGGCGTTCGACGAACGCTTCGGTGCGCTCGCGGAGTGCGTCGACATGGTCCTCGTCCTCGACATGTTCTCTACCTCCGCCGAGATGAGCACCACCTGGCGTCACTACCGCACCTTGGCGATGCGCTATGCCCGCTATTGCATACGTGTCGACTCGGGCACCGACGCCTTCGCCATCAGCAAGCGACCGCCCGTTCAAGGCGAGATGACCCAAGGGGCAAAGAGCATTCCCGACGCCATGGACATCATCTTGGCGCTGCGAACCTTCGCGCACCGCTAGGCGAACGACGATCCATGACGCCCCTTGCCGCGCTCCAACAGGTCTCGCCGCAGATGGTCCTCGAGCAGCTCGGCCGCCGCGTCGTCGATATGACGCTCAAGGGGAGCGTGCCGGTTCCTCCCTATCCAGCCGTGGCGGCGCGCTTGAGAGCTCTACTTGCGACGCCGAGCTACCGCATCGAAGAGGTGGTTGCGGCGATCGCGGGTGATCAGACCATCTCGGCCCAGGTTCTCCAGGTCGCCAACAGCGGCCTGTACGCCGGTCTCGCGCATGTCGCGAGCCTGCGCGGCGCCATCTTACGCATCGGCAACGAAGAAGTGACGCGCATTGCCATCGGAGCGTCCATCGGCGCGGTGAGCAAGACAGCCGGCCCCCTCGTCGACTTGCGCCGGCGCGTTTGGCGTCGAAGCATGATCGGCGCCCACCTCGCACACGTCCTCGCCAAGCTCTACGGGCTGCCTCGTGACGACATATTCATGGTCGCGCTCCTGCACGACTTCGGGAGCCTCGTCGCCATCGCGGTCGTCGAAAGCGCCCTCGTGGCCATGCCGCAGGGGTTCGCCGCCGAGCTCGAGGCTTGGGAGGCGCTCATCAATCGTCACCACGTCCAGCTCGGAACCTTGGCCGCACGCCGCTGGTCTCTGCCGGACATGTTTTGCGACGTCATCGCCATGCACCATGACCGCGAGCCCAAAGGCGAGCACGCCGAGGTCGTACGCTTCATCCAGCGCGTCGATGCTTTGGTGTCGGTCATCGACCGCTCCGTGGCGCTCACGCCGCAGGCCTTCGCGCCCGCGAAGCTCGACGATCAGCTGGTCGAGCAGGCGATCGCGGCGATGCCGAAGATCCTACAACAGATTGCGAGCTTCGAGCCCCAAGATAGTCGCCCGCCGGCGTCCGCCATTGCGCACAGAGTCGCGCGGCTCGGCAAGCCAGAATGCAGCGTCAACGCGCCTGGCATCGTCATCAACGGCGGATCCCAAGTGCAGATGCAGGTCACCAAGGCGGGCCCGTTCGGCATGATGGCGACGACCAAGCGGCGCTTCGCCACGACCCAGGTGGTCCAGTTCCGACTCCAGCTCGGTGCCGGTAGGGCGCTCGACATGTGCGTCACCGCGCAACTCGCACACGACGATGGCGCTGGCACGTTCAGCTACGAGCTGATGCCATTCGCACAGAACCACGCCGTGAACCGCGAATACGTCGCCTGGCTCAGAGAGACCGCCGGCTAGAAATCGACGAAAGCGTTGAGCGCCGCGACGTGGCGCATCTCGTTGGGCACGCTCACATCGATGGACTGATTGAGGTAGCCGAGCTCGACGCGAACGCTGCACGGGAAGTACGCCGTCGGACCGATGAAGAAGCGGTTCTGATCGAGACCGAAGCGCTGCCAGCGTCCACCGTCGTCGTTATCGGCCGCGTTGAGATCGATGAAGAGCTCGTCCCAGACCGAAATGCCGAACAGAGCGTTGGCCTTCCAGATCACGCGCAGGAATTCGCGAAAGCGCACGCCGATGTCGTTGCTCGTCGACGGACGGAAGCGCTGCTCGAGACGCGAGCGCGAGTAGAACGTGAACGATCGGTAGCTGCCGATGTTCCACCCAAGCTGCTGCCAGATGCGGTGCTCGTCGGTCATGTCGCCCGTCGCGTCGTCCCAGCTCGGGGTCCAGGCGTAGGCGAGATAGAGTGAAAGGTCATCGGTGAGCCGCCGCATCACACCGGGGCGCAAGAGGATCTGCGATCCATCGAGGTCGTCATGCAGACGGAGATTGCCGTCGAAGTAGAGCGACCACTTGTCGTCGAGAGCCTTGTGGACCATGACCGAAGTCCACGTTTGGTGGCTTTCCTTGGCGGCGCGCGCCGGCAACACGAATCCGACCACTACGGCCGCGATACACCACGACTTCACTGCCATGCCTCGTCTTTGGGAGCTCGGAGCCCGCAGCCTTAACCGCGGAGCCGAGCTCGAAACAACTGAACGCGGGATCGTCCTTGGCATCGCAAACGCCTTGCCAGTGCGGTCCGAAGTCAGGGGAAACCGCGCGTTGCGTCATCTGCGCTTGCACGCGAGGGGCGAGCAGGGTTAACGTCCGACTCGAGCATCGCTCAACGGCCATCGTCGCGAATCTTTTGCGGCGGGGGTCGGTGGGTGTCGGGTAATAGGGCGTAGTTGTCCTCACGGAGACGTGTAGTGGACAGCAATCAGGGTATGACCAAGAGCGGCCTCATTCAGGCGGTCGCACAGCGTTTTTCGCATCTTCGGGCCACCGATGTCGAAATCGTGGTGAACACGATCTTCGACGCCATGACGCAGGCCCTTCGCGCCGGCGATCGGATCGAGATCCGCGGCTTCGGCAGCTTCTCGGTTCGTCATCGACGATCACGGACCGGTCGAAATCCGAAGACCGGCAACGCGATCGCCGTGCCTGAAAAGCGCGTCCCGTTCTTCACCGTCGGGCACGAGCTGCGCGAACGGGTGAACGCTGGCCGTTTGGCCGACGGGTCGCAAGCCAAAGAAGGCTAGAGCCCGCGGTTGTCGGACCCGACTGCTAGGGTCCCGGGACCATGGGTGCGACAGACGGGTTGAGCGGTGCCGCCGACGGCGGCGTGGGCGAGCGCAAGATCACGCCGATGCTGCGTCAGTTCCTCGACGCAAAGGCGGACGCACCGCGTGACGCCATCCTCTTCTTCAGGATGGGCGACTTCTACGAGACGTTCTTCGACGACGCCAAGATCGCGGCGCGCGAGCTCGATCTCACGCTGACGTCTCGCGACAAGAATTCCGACGAGCCGGTGCCGATGGCGGGAGTTCCGCACCACGCGGCGCAAGGCTACATCGCGCGGCTGGTCGAGCGCGGGTTCTCGGTCGCTATCTGCGACCAGCTCGAAGATCCCAAGCTGGCCAAGGGCATCGTCAAGCGCGCCATCACCCGAGTCGTCACCCCAGGCACGGTCTGCGAGCTCGAAGCGCTCGACCCCGGTGCGGCGGCGTATCTCGCGGCCGTCGTCCTCGCGGGCGATGAAGCCGTCGTCGCCTTGCTCGACCTCTTGGCCGGCGAGGTCTTGATGACGCGCGTGCCGCAAGCGCAGCTCGGTGACGAGCTCAACCGCATGGGCGCACGCGAGGTCGTGACCGTGCCCGACGGCGCGACGCCAGTCTCAGGACTGGTCTCGAGCGCCTTGCCGATTCGAGCGGCCGAATCTCTCCCCGAGAAGGGCTCGTGGAAGGCCATCTTCGGGGCGCTGCCGTCGGCTCTGGCAGAAGAAGAGCTCGCGGTGTGCATGGCGGTGCGTTACGCCGAGCGCACGCAGCGTCGTCCGCTAAAGCACATCATGCCGCCTCGCAGCTACCGCATCGCCGACTACGTGGTGCTCGATGAAGCGACGCGCCGCAATCTCGAGCTGACGCGCACGCAACGCGATTCCGAGCGGCGTGGGTCGCTGCTCTGGCATATCGACCGTTGTCGCACGGCACTCGGCTCGCGCACGCTGCATCAGTGGCTGCTCTTCCCTCTACGCGAGCGTTCGGCCATCGAGCGTCGCCAAGGGGCGGTGGCGGCATTCAAGAACGAGCGTGCGCCGCGTGAGAAGGCACAAGCCGCGCTCGAGGGCGTGCGCGATATCGAACGTTTGGTGGGTCGCGTCGCCGTCGGCAGGGCGACGCCGAAAGATCTAGGGCTGCTGCGCGTATCCCTGGCGCGGCTACCCGACGTGAAGAACGTGGTCGCGAAGCTCCCGTCCTACCTCGGGGCCGCTTGGGCCGAGGCCGATGTCGTGAGCGACTTGCAGCACCTGCTGGCACGGGCGCTGGTCGACGATCCGCCGTTCGCGACCAATGAAGGCGGCATTTTCGCCAAGGGGTTCGACGCCGATCTCGAT
This sequence comes from uncultured Bdellovibrionales bacterium, assembly GCA_964484195.1. Taxonomy (GTDB): domain Bacteria; phylum Myxococcota; class XYA12-FULL-58-9; order XYA12-FULL-58-9; family JALHOP01; genus JALHOP01. Next base: position 451,122 of record CAZAER010000001.1, read on the forward strand.
GTGCTCATCGAGGCGTCCACCGAGGGCCACGGTTTTCTCGACGATCTCGAGAAACGCGAGCGTGCGCGCACCGGCATTACGAATCTCAAGGTCCGCTACAACAGAGTGTTCGGTTACTACATCGAAATCACCAAGGCGAACCTCGCGCAGGCGCCGGCCGACTACGTACGCAAGCAGACGCTGGTGGGGGCCGAGCGCTTCATCACCCCCGAGCTCAAGACCTACGAAGATCGCGTGCTCGGCGCCGACGAGCGCCGGCGCACCCGCGAGCAGCTCTTGTTCGAGTCACTCGCTGCCGAAGTCGGGGCCTTCACGGTGCGGTTGCGCGCCATCTCGCGCCTGGTCGCCGAGACCGATGCCTTGGCCTCGCTGGCCCAGGTGGCCGACGAATGCCGCTACGTCCAGCCTGAGCTCGTTGATACGCCGGTGCTCGAGCTCACGCAGAGTCGGCACCCGGTCATCGAGCGCTTGCTGCCGAACGGTGAGCGTTTCATCGCCAACGATGTGAAGCTCGACGCCGCGACGCGCCAGCTCCTCGTGGTCACCGGGCCCAACATGGCAGGCAAGTCGACCATCATGCGGCAGGTGGGTCTCACCGCGGTGCTCGCGCACGTCGGCTCGTTCGTGCCGGCGCAGCGGGCGCTGGTCGGCCTGTGCGACCGAGTCTTCACCCGCGTTGGCGCTTCGGACAACCTCGGGCGTGGCCAGTCGACCTTCATGGTCGAGATGCTCGAGACCGCGACTATTTTGAAACAAGCGTCGGCGCGCTCCCTGGTGCTCCTCGACGAAATCGGCCGCGGCACCAGCACCTTCGACGGCGTGTCGATCGCATGGGCGGTCGCGGAGCATGTCCACGACGTCCTCGGATGCCGGGCCATGTTCGCGACGCACTATCACGAGCTCACCGACCTGACGCGCGAGCGCCCGCGTATCGTCAACGTGTCGGTCGCGGTCAAAGAGAGTCAGGGCACCATCGTGTTCTTACGCCGCCTGGTCGATGGCGCGGCCAATCGCAGCTACGGCATTCAGGTCGCGCAGCTCGCCGGGGTGCCGGAGCCCGTGCTGGCGCGAGCGCGTGAGATCCTCACGAACCTCGAGAGTGGCGAGCTCGACAGCAAGGGGATGCCGGTGCTGGCGTACAGCCGGCGCGAGCAGCGCGACACGGGGGGCCAGCTCGCGTTGTTCGCGGCGCCGCGGCCGAGTCCATCGGCAGTCGAAGTCGAGCTCCGCGACATCGATCCGATGGCAACCACGCCAATGCAGGCGCTGGCGCATCTCGAGCGCTTGAAGCGGCTGGTCGACTCCTGAAGGCGCGCGCGTGCGGCGCCTGACCAGTTTTTTGCTCGTTCCGATCGGCCACCGTAAGGTCGCGGGATGTTGGCCCTGGTCGTCGCTGTAGCCTTGTCCGCGCAAGCGCCGAATGACGCTCGCGACGGCTACGAGGCCGCGCGCGCGAGCTACTACCGGCTCAAAGCGAACGCCTCGGGACAAAAGCTGCGGCACAACTGGTTGCGGACCATCGCGGCATTCACGAGCGTCGCCGAAGATCACCCCAAGAGCGACGAGGCGGCACGCGCGCTCTATACCGCCGCGGAGCTGTGGAACGACCTGTCGGCGATCTCACACCTCAGGTCGGACGCCGACCAGGCGCTCGCGAACTACGAGCGTATCGCGAGCGAGCATCCGACCAGCAGCTTGGCCGATGACGCGCTGTACGCTGCCGCGGTCATGTACCACGCTCGGCGGCATGACGATGCCAAGGCCGCCCGCGCAGTCACCCAGATCATCGAAGGGCACGCCGCCGCCGACATGGCGCCCAAGGCGCGGGAGCTCATGGGGAAGCTCGCGGCGCTCGGCGTCGAGCCGGCAGCAAAAGAGGAGACCACCGCCAAGGTGATCGGGCGGCGCGACAACGAAGGCGACAAACACGATGTCGTCGAGGTGAAACGCTGGAGCAATCCGACCTATTCACGCCTCGCGATCACGCTCTCCGGCGCTGCGCAGGCTCGCAGCGGTTGGGTTCCCGGACCCGCTCCTGGAGCACCACGTTCGCTCATCGTCGACATCAGCCCAGCGCGCTTGCCCGCCGATCTGCAGCTGCCGAACGCCGACGATGCGCTGGTGACGAAGGTCGCCGCCGAAACGCGTAACGACAACACGGTGCGTCTCACGCTGTCGCTCTCGCGCAACGCCAAGCAGCGCATCATGGTTCTCGAGAATCCCTACCGCGTCGTCGTCGACGTGAGCGGCGAGGAGCCCAGTCCAGCGACGGCAAAGGCTCCCGCGGTGGCCACGACCAAGGCGCCCAAGCGCGCCAAATCGGTCGTGGTCATCGATCCCGGCCACGGCGGCAAAGACGTTGGCGCCACTGGGCCGGGTGGGGCGCGCGAGAAGGACGTCGCGCTCGCCATCGCCAAGCAAACCGCCGAGCAGCTTCGCGCTGCTGGGCTCGAGGTGGTGCTCACCCGTGGCGACGACACCTTCGTGTCGCTCGAGGAGCGCACCGCTATTGCGAACAAAGCCGAGGCCGACTTCTTCGTTTCGATTCACCTGAACGCAACCAAGAGCGGCACAGCGCGCGGGGTCGAGACCTACTACCTCGACACCACCAGCAACCGTTATTCGTTGCGCCTCGCGGCCCGCGAGAACCGGGTCAGCGAAGACCGCGTCAGCGACACCGAGCTCGCGCTCGCCGACGTCGCAACCAAGGCCGCGGTGCGTGAAGCCAAAAAGCTCGCTCAGAAGGTGCAGAAGAACGTCTTCGAGAGCGCACATGCCAGCGACGCAGCAGCCAAAGACCACGGCGTGAAGAGCTCGCTGTTCTACGTGCTCTTGGGCGCGCGGATGCCGGCGGTGCTCGTCGAGGCCGGGTTCATCTCCAACGAGCACGAGGAGAAGCTCCTTCGGAGCGGCGGCTACCAGAAGCGGCTGGCCAAGGCGATCACCCAGGCGGTCCAGGCGAGCCTAGAAAAGCCGACACCAGCCAAGGCTCCGGTCAACGTCGCCAAGGGCGGGAGCGCGAAAAACGACGTGCTGGCCGTTGCTTCCCCGCGCCGTCCGTGACCAAAGCTGCGGCGTGAAGTCCGCAGTCATCGTCATGCTGCTCGTCCTGTGCGCCTGCCAGCAAAGCGGCCGGTTCAAAGGCGATGCCGCGGCGGCCGTGAAGGTGATCGAGCGCGACGGCCAGATCGTCGATGCCCGGCTCGGCGGCGGTTCTGTCCGCTATCTCGGATTCGTCGCCATGCCGGCCCTCGGTACTCCCGGCGCAAAGCTCGGTGTCGTGCACTACTGGGCCTGCGAACGTGCCCTCGACCGCGACTACCAGGTGTTCGTCCACTTCTTGCTCGAAGGCGCCACCGGTTGGGTGAAGAACGGCGATCATGCGCCGCAGCTGGCCACCTCGGCCTGGCGCCCCGGTGACGTCATCGTCACCCACAGCGAGGTGAAGCTGCCCGGCTATCTGCCCGGCGCGCAGCTCGAGATGCGTGTCGGGTTGTTCTCTGGTGATCAGCGCTTGCCGGTCGACGACCCGCAGCGTGACGATGGAACGCGCCGTATCCGCGCGGGGCGTCTCGCCGTCGCCGGCACCGCGCTGCCCAAGCCGAGCTACGAAGCCCAGCGACTCAGCGCTCCGCCGGTGATCGATGGTTTACTCGAAGACAGCGTGTGGAAAGGTCTCCCCGGCATCGAAGGCCTGACCAAGAGCCGCGGTGATGGCCCGGCTCGAGCCCAGACCAACATCGTCGCCGGCTGGGACGAGCAGGCGCTCTACGTCGCCTTCACGACCCGCGACCCGGATATCCGAGCCACCATGACGAAACATGATGAGCCGATCTACCGCGAGGAGACGGTGGAGATGTTCATCGCCGCGGGGGAGCCGGGGAGGTACATCGAGCTGCAATCGAGCCCGCGCGGCGTGACCTTCGACGCCTCCTTCGAGGGCGGTGCGCGACGCAACATGCAGGTCGCCTATGACGCCGATTTCAAAGCGGTTTGCGTGGTCAAGGGAACCATCGACGACGCCTCCGACACCGACGAAGGCTGGTCGTGTGAGTGGCGGGTAGGGCTCGCGAGCATCCCCGGGGCCGTCGTTCCGATGACCGCGGGCACGACCTGGCGGGTGAACTTTTTCCGGGTGGCCAAAGACGCGGCGCGTCTCGTCGGTGGTGGCGACGATCGTGCGCTCGGTGACGAGAGCGCCTGGTCTCCGCCTTTGATGGGGGATTTTCACAACTTAGAGCGTTTTGGTACGCTGGTGTTTAGCGCCCCAGTGGGGGATGTAGGGCACCCGAGATGAGCACCACCCCGTCCGAGCAAGCGAGTCGAGATATTGCCGCTGCGCTCGCTGACCTTCGCGGTCGGCGCGATCAGGTGGTCGCGGATCTCGACGAGCGCATCAGTCAGCTCGAGCATCTCGCGGGGCAACTCGAGCAGGGCCAGGCCGAGCCGCGTCAGGTGCAAGAGCGAGTTCGCCGGCTCATTGGCGAGCGCACGCCGAACCCCGCGGCGCGGGTCATGCGGGCAGGGCGTACCCAGATCGGTATGCGTCTGAGCGGCGAGCACACGCCGGTGGGACCGCCCGCGACCGTAGGTGTCCGCCTTTCCGGACCGTCGAGCGCCATGGCGACCGCCACGTTGCATCGCGTGCTCAACGTCGTCGACGCGCGTGTCGTGACCGTCCTGTCGATGTCCTTGGCGCGCGACGAGGCGCGGCTCGAGCTCGCGTCGCTCCGCCGTCTGCGCCGCAGCCTCGACGAGCACCTCGCGTCCGTTCCAGAAGACGTGGTCTTGGTCACCTCACTGGTCGAGCACGCCGACGATGCCATGGCCGTGGTCGCAGACCTCGAGCAGGGCGGCCAAACGCGCGTCCGTCGGCTCCTCGAATACGTCCGCGAGCTGGTGTCGCAAGTCACCGCGCTCGGTGGCAACGCCGCGGGGATGAAAGAAGCCGTCCAGCGCGCGCGCCAACAGGTCGAGCAGGGTAACGTAACCCAAGCGACGACCGACGCGGTTCAGCTCTTCGTCCGCTTGCAGCACGAGCTCGCCCGCCGCGCGCCGACGCCGGCGTCGACCATGCTCGACGAGCTGGTTCGCTAGGGTCCGCCGCGACGCTTCGCCGCAGGCGTCGCCCACCAAGAGTGCGCTATCGCGGCGCCTCTCGAGGAGAACCTCTCATGAAGCGATTCATTCCCTGCCTTGTGCTTGCTTGCGCGGCTTGCGGTGAAGATCCGCGTGACTTCGCGCTGCGTTTCGCCGCGGTCTCGAACGGCACCGAGCTCGGCTGCGGTACCGCCATCACCGGGCTCGGCACGACGAGCAGTGCCAGCATGCAGCTCGCCGACCTGCGCTTCTACGTGAGCAACATGACCTTGCTCGACGAAGAAGACAAACCGATCGACCTCAACATCATCATCAACGAGTTCCAGTACAACGCGCTCGAAGGGCACGTGGCGCTCATCGACCTGACGGCGACCAGCGACGGCGCTTGTAGCACCGGCGCCATCTCGTTCGCGGAGGGCACGAGCCGCGTCAACGACGTGTTCACGGCGCACGCGAAGGTCGACGGTGTCCGCAAGCTGAGCTTCGACGTGGGCGTGCCGCAGGCGCTCATGCGCAAAGTGATCGCGGCGAGCAGCGAAGAGGGGGCACCGCAGCCACTGCGCGAGATGTACTGGTCGTGGGCGACCGGCTACCGGCATCTCGTCATGAACGCGAGCGTCGAGACGCCAAACGGTCACGGCGAAGGCTACGTGCACGTCGGCAGTCGCGATTGCGGCAGCGCCGGCCAGAAGGCGCTCACCGACCGCGACACCTGCGGCTTCATCAACACGCCGCGCGTCGAGCTCGCCGTCGACGGGCTCGCGAACCGCGTCGTCGAGCTCGACGTGGACGCGCTCCTCGCCAACGTCGACTTCGTGGTGCCGATCGTCGATCAAGCGATGAACGTGATTGGCGAGGGTCCCGGAGTCGCTTGTCACTCGGCGCCAGCGCAGGCCGATTGCGCCCCGGTCTTCGCGAGCCTCGGGGTCGACATCACCACCGGCTCCTCCGACGCCTCCGCTCAACAGGTCTTCTCGGTGCGCTAGTGATGGGGCTGTCGTCGAGGATGGTGGCGCTGTCTCTGGCGCTCGTTGCGCTAGGCTGCGGCGCCGCGTCCAGCGACGACGACGTGCCGAGCGCCGAGGAAGCGCAGCGAGCCGAGGTGCGTGCCGTCCTCGGCCTGCACGCGGACATGGAGCTGCCCTACATCCCGGCCGAGAATCCGCCCACTGCCGCCAAGGTAGCGCTCGGTCGGCGGCTATTCTACGAGCGCCGGCTCTCCGGCAATGGCTCGCAGGCGTGCGCCGATTGCCATGTGCAGCAGCTCGCGTTCAGCGACGGCCTGACGCGCTCGCTTGGCTCGACCGGCGTGCAGCTGCGCCGCAACAGCCAAGGGCTAGCGAACGTCGCTTACGCAGCGAGCTTCACTTGGGCGAGCGATGGCTTGCTCACCCTCGAGCAGCAAATCCACGTGCCCCTCACCAGCGACAACCCCATCGAGCTCGGGCTGACCGACGGCGTCCGCGATAGCGTTCTCTCGGCGCTCGGCGACGCCTATGCCGCCGACTTCGCCGGGGCCTTCGATGGCGGTTCGGTCACTCTCGAGCGCGTCGTCTTTGCCCTGGCGACCTTCTGCCGCACCCTGGTGAGCCGCAGCGCGCCATACGACCGCTATCTCGCCGGTGACGCGTCCGCCTTGACGGACGAGCAGCGGCTCGGCGCGGAGCTCTTCTTCGGCGAGCGCTTCGAGTGCTTCCATTGCCACAACGGCTCGCTGTTCACGGGGAGCTACCGCGATGCCCGAGACACCGAGCCCCGGCTCGCCTTCTTCAACAACGGGCTCTACAACGTCGGCGGCGACGGCAGTTATCCGGCTCACGATCAGGGGCTTTACGGTTTGACCGGAAATCCCGACCATCGTGGCTTGTTCCGGCCGCCGAGCCTACGCAACGTCGCGCTGACTTCGCCCTACATGCACGACGGCACGATCGCGACGCTGCGCGGCGTCGTGGAGCACTACGTGGCGGGCGGCAGGGTGATCACCGAGGGCCCGTTTGCCGGTGATGGCCGCGTAAGCCCGATCAAATCGGGCCTGGTGCGGCCCTTCGAGGCGACCGCTGCCGAGGTCGATGCGGTCGTCGCGTTTTTGGGGGCGCTGACCGACCTGTCGTTCACGACCGACAGTCGCTTCTCGCCGCCCGAGTGACGTTTGTGACAGACCAGCTGACGCGCGCCCACACGTACGTAAAACCTGTGTTCTGACGCGCCACGCCAACGTTCTTCGATTGCACCGCTAAGTTGCGCTGCTTATAGTCCCAGAACATCGCGAGGGGCTTCGATGCTGGATGATCACACGCCGCGCTCCTCGCGGGCGAAGGAACAGCTGGAAGCGGCGCGTCAAGAGGACGAAGCCGACAACTCGCTCGAAGCCATGTTAGGAACCCCCGCAAACAACACGCTGACCGCGAAAGCGGACGGCACGCGATCCGGCCCGTTGGGCGGGATTCGCCGTGAGCTCTTGCGCGATGCTTCGGCCATCCCGCGTCTCGCGGATCTCGCGGCGCTGCGGGTGCTCCTCACCGGCGAGTCCGTCATCGACGGCGGCCGCGCCTGGTTCCGTTCGCGTGAAGCAGTCGACGAGTTCCTGCGTCTGTCGGGCTACGACACCGACAACCCGCTCGACATGGCTCGTTTGCAGGAGCTGCACGAAGACGCGGTCGCGTACATGACCGAAGTCCACGGCTACAAGCTGCCTGCAGACGTCGAAGAGCCCGCCGACATCCACGACCTGTTCCTCGTGGCGTCTTTCGGCCCGCAACGCTTGCGCCGGCCGGCATGCATGACGCTCAAGGTGATGCACATCCTGCAGCACATCGCTGGCCGTGAGCTCGCCTTCAACATGCCGATCTCCGAGGCCGAGCTCCTCGACCGCTTGAACGCCAAGGTGTTCGCGCTCGTCGACCGCATGCGCGCGCAGAAGATGGGCGTCCGCGAGTTTGCCGCCGGCAAGAAGACCCGGAGCTCCCTCGTCACCAAGCTCCTCGCCAAACGCGACACGTTGGCGACGCACATCTTCGATCGACTCCGCTATCGCGTCATCTTCGAGAGCCGCGAGAACATCGTGCAGGCGCTGCTGCTGATGATTCGCGAGCTCTTCCCGTACAACTACGTGGTGCCCGAGCAGTCGGCGAACGGCATCATCGTGCCCGCGGATCTGGCGCGCGTTCTCGAGCTTCCTCTCGACGTGGTCGAGGCGTGCTGGGGCGGCGCGTCCGCGCAGATTGGTGTCGACGGCCAGTCGCCCACGCCGCAAAACGAGTTCTCCGGCAAGACCTACCGCTGCGTGAACTTCGTCGCCGACATCCCGATCCGCATCGACGACCTCGCGCCCGACGAGGCGCCCGCCATCGCTTACGTGCAGGCCGAGATCCAGCTCGTCGACCTCGAGACCGAGCGGGCCAACAACGCCGGCGAGAACGCCCATCCGCGCTACAAAGCGCGCCAGCGCGAGCGCGTCCAACGACGCTTGGAGGCGGGTGGCGACACCGGCCTCGAGACCGCCGTCAACGACGACGAGGGTTAGGGCTGCGCGAGCCCCGGAATCGTGCGCCGTGGACGAACGACGCAACGCCGACGTGTAGCGGCCGATACTGGAGACACGAACGACGAAAACCTGGTCGTTGTACGTGGAGACTCGCCGTGACCATCAGTCGTAAAGACCTCTTTGCCCCCGTGGATCACCACGTCCCGAACGCGTCGGCCACCCGCTTCCCCGAGCCCCAGCGCATGCAGCTGCAACCTGACAGCGCCGAGCAGCTTCGCGCCGCCATCGCGAGCGCTTCCCGTCAGCCGCGCACACACGACCTGAACGCCGCAATTTCGGCTGCTGAGGCCCACCTCCGAACGGTGGAAGCCGACAAGGGCAGCAAGCGGACTTTTCCGCGGTACAGCAACTGCGCCACGTGGACGGCCGAAGGGCTCAAGGCCGCCATGGCGAATCCGGGCAATAACCTCGCAGCGGCGATGGCGTCGTTCATGGAGGGCGTCCGTGCTGCGACGGGGCACGAAAAGCCGGCGCACGAAGCCTTCATCCTCATGGGCGATGAACCGCCCCGACGCTTGAGCGCGGTCGCACGGGAGGCCTACAGCGGCCATCACCAGGTGCTCGAGGGCGAGGTCAACGATCCGGACAAGGCGCCGCGGCATTCGCAGCGCCCTGAAAGCTAAACGGCCTGATTAGCCGAGCTTGTTGAACGCCAGCACCATGCGCGAAACGCGACGGCTGGCATTGCGGGCGTGAACGACGCCCTTCGATGCGGCCTTGCGGATCTCGCGGGTTGCCTCGGCGAGGGCCTTCTCGGCCTTCTTCTTGTCGCCAGAGGTCAGAACCTCACGAAAAGCCCGGATGGCGCCGCGCACCTTGCTACGACGGCTGACGTTACGGGCCGCCCGCTTCACCGACTGACGCGCGCGCTTCTCTGCAGACTTATGCGTTGCCACGATCTCGACTCCAAACGGCCGGGTGAGCCCACAGGGCTTTCGGCATCTTACGAGGGGCGGGCGTCTACCAAACGGGGGCGGCGAATGTCAACCAGACTGTGCCCTTAGTGCCCCAATCCCTCGATCTCGAACAGCGTGCGGCGCAGGGTTTCGAGCTGCTCGATCACCTGCAGCGCTCGTGAAGCGCCCCTCGCGGCTCGTATCGAGCTGGAGTGCTGGGTGAGGGTGCTTCCCTGGAGTGTCCAGGTCGTCTCGAAGTGCGAGGCGTCGCGGGACATCTCGCCGCTGCGCCAGCTGAGGGTGAAGTCGGTGTCCGCTGCAGCGGAGGGAGCGGTCAGGCACAGCGCCACTAGGGCCGAGACGATCATCCGCCGAGCTTATCGCTCTATGGCCGGGCCGATCGATATGATTTAACCGCGCCGCATCATGAGCTCGCTCGCCCGCAACGCCGGCATCGTCAGCTTCTACACGATGCTGAGCCGGATCACCGGGCTCGCGCGTGACACCATCTTCCTGCACATCTTCGGCGCCAACAACGCGAGCGACGCGTTCCTCATGGCGTTCACCATCCCCAACGCCTTTCGCAACTTGGTGGCCGAAGGCGCGCTCACCGTCGCATTCCTGCCGGTCTTCAAGCAGAGCGAGAAAGAGGGCGGGGACGAGGCGGTTCGCCGGCTGATGGGGCAGGCGCTCGCGGTCTTCCCGCTGCTCGCCACCCTGGTGTCGGTCCTTTGCATCGTCTTCGCGACGCCGCTCGTTCACCTGTTCGCCGCCGGCTTCAAGACAGTTCCTGGCAAGTTCGAGCTGACGGTCCTGCTCGTGCGCTGGATGTTCATGTACCTCGCGCTAGTGAGCTTCGTGGCGCTCACCATGGGGGCATTGAACGCGCGCGGCTACTTCGCTTCGTCGAGCGCGTCGCAGCTCGTTTTCAATTGCGTTCACATCTGTTTCATCGTGACCGCGGCGCGCCTCGTGGACCCGCCGATGCTGGGCGTCGCTTTCGGTGTGCTCACCGGCGGCGTCGCGCAAGTCATCGTGCAGATTGTCGCGCTCAAGCAGGCGAAGCTGTGGGTACGGCCGCGTTTGCACTTCGGGCCCGAGATCCGGCGCATCCTCGGCTTGATGGCGCCCGCGGTGGCATCGCTCGCGATCTATCAGCTCAACATCGCCGCGTTGCGCTTCTTCACCAGCTACCTCGACGAGGGCGCCGTCACCTATCTCTACAGCGCCGACCGCTTCTTCCAGCTGCCGCTCGGCGTGTTCGCGGTGGCCATCGCCACGGCGTCGTTGCCGGCGCTCACCGAAGCGTTGAACACGGGAGGCAAGGAGAAGCTCACCGCGACCTTCCGCCAGTCGGTGCAGCTCAACAACTTCATCACCATCCCGTCGGCGGTCGGCCTGATCGTGCTGGCGCTTCCCATCACCGCGACGATCTCGCAGCACGGTCACTTCACCCACCAGATGTCGATCGACACCGCCGAGGCGCTCATCTGGCTCGCTGCCGGCCTCGTTGCGGTCGCGAACATCCGGGTCGCGTCCCAGGTCTTCTTCGCGCTGCAAGACACGCGCACCCCGGTCATCTGCGGAGCCATCGGCTTCTTCGCGAACCTCGCGCTCGCTCCTTATTTCTCCCTGCGCTACGGCTTCCGCGGCCTGCCGATGAGCATCAGTGCCTCGGCCTGGCTCCAGCTCGTGGTCGAGCTTTGGCTCCTGGGGCGGCGGGCAGGGCGTCTCGGGATGCTCAGCATCATGGGCCGCGGCCTGCGCGATTGCCTGGCCGCGGGGTTCATGGGCGCCTGTGCATGGCAGGTGGCGACGTACGGGAGTTGGGAGCTCGGCTTTACCGCCGTGAATACGGTGGTCCTGATTGGATCATGCGTCGCCGGCGGTCTCGCCTACGCACTGTGTCAGACCGCATTTCGCGCCCCAGAGCTCAATGCCGTGAGAAATCGCCTGCTTCGGCGTCGGCGACGGGCCTGACAGGCGTCTGTCGGGGGAGACCCGGAATCGTGAAAAACGCGACAGGCTCAAACGCCGCGCCTGTGGATAACCTGTTGGTGCTTGTGAATTGGCCAGCCGCCGAGCGTCGTCGTGAACGCTATGTCGGACAGTCCGCTGGCGATCGCGTAAGGCGATGAATTCAGGAGGGTATCGGGGATGGGTCCGGAGATTGGGGGGAGCTGCTCAGGGCCAGGAATCGCCGCCAGCTCTAGATATCCACACCGGAACGCACAGGGAGAAATGCCTTCAGGTCCGAAAAAAGAGTTTGGCGTCTTCCCATAATCGCTCTAGCTCGTCAATAGTTGCTTCGCTCGGCACTTTGCCTTTTTTGGCGAGCTCCTGCTCTAAGTAGCTGAATCGGTTCTGGAATTTTTCGAGGGTGCGGCGCAGAGCATCTTCCGGGTCGACGCCCAGATGCCGTGACAGATTGGCAATCGAAAACAGCAAATCACCAAGTTCTTCAGCTACTTGCGCCTGGTTTGTAGCGTCGGCGTTTTTCTCGCGCGCGGCGAGCGCCTGGTCCAGCTCGGACCACTCCTCGTAAACCTTGGCGCGCACGTCTGCTGCCCGTGTCCAATCGAAGCCTACAGCCGAGGCTTTCTCGCCAGTACGTAGGGCTCGGAGCAGGGCGGGGAACGCTTTGGGAACACCGTCCAGCGTGCCTTTTGCCTGCTTCTTGCCGCTCTTGGCGCGTTCCTCGGCCTTGATGCGCTCCCAATTCTTGCTGACGTCCGATGCGGTGCGCGCCTCGGTGTCGCCGAAGACGTGGGGATGGCGGCGGACGAGCTTGTCGGCAATAGCGGTTGCGACCTCCGCGAGACCGAAGGTTCCTGCTTCCTGCGTGATTTCGGATTGGAAGACGACTTGTAAGAGAAGGTCTCCGAGCTCGTCGCGGTGGCCGGCGGGATCGCCCGCGTCGATGGCGTCGAGCGTCTCGTAGGTTTCTTCGAGCAGATAGGTCTTGAGCGAGGCGAGGGTCTGCTCTCGGTCCCAGGGGCAACCCCCGGGGGCACGTAGCTGGGCCATGATGCGGGCGAGACGCTCGACGGCGGCGGCGGCGCGCTCGAAGCGGGCGTCGGGGGATGTGGGTTCGTTGCTCACGGCGGGCCCTTTAACATTGTGAGCATGCGACGGAGAAGGTCTGCACAATTGTTGAAGCGTTCCTTGTTGGGTGTTACCCCCAAGGGGTGTCGATGAGGTGCTCGTCGCGTTGGCTTCCTGCCCGGCCGGTCGTTGTCTTCACGTTGACCGTTATCGCGAGCATCGCTCGCGCGCAGGCGCCGGAGCCCGCGCCGCCCGAGCCACCGTTAGCGGCGCAGCCACCGGCAGGGGTGCAGCCCGCGGCCGAAGCGGTCGTGGTCGCGGCGCCGAGTAACGAGCAGCTGCGGGGGGCACCGCCCGCGACCTTTACTGATCTGTGGGGCCTACGCCGGCGCGCGCTCGCCGAGTTCGATCGCACGGCCGCGGACGCGCTGCTCAACGGTATGGTCGAGGCCAAGCAGGGCGCTGGTTGGCCGAATCTCACCACCTACGGTTTGGCGGTCGCGCGAGAAAGCGTCACCATCGCGAGCACCGGGGAAGCGGCGAGGGCGCTGCGACTCGCGGATGCGGCGACCAAGCTCGCACCCTCGCGACCGGAGACGTGGGTCGCCCGCGCCCGCGCCAACTTCGATGGTGGCCAACCGGTCGCGGCGGCAACCGACTTGGGCCATGCGGCGACCGCCATCCTCACCGATCCGATCGAGCTGCGCTTGCGCTTGGGCAATCTTGCGCTGGCCGCTATCGCGGCGTTCCTCGTGGGCGCGTTCGTTTTCGCGATCATCGTGCTCTATCGCCACGGCCGCGAGCTCGTGTTCGGCGTCTTGCAGGTGCTGCCGAACGGCGCCACGCGACTGCAAGCGGCGCTCATCGTCACCGCGGTGATCGCGACCCCCTTGCTGGTCGCGGTGGGCCCGGTCTGGACCGTCCTCATTTGGATCGCGCTGCCGATCGCGTACTACGATCGCAACGAGCGGGTCGGCGCTTGCATCATCATCGCGTTCCTCGCGGTGTTGCCGCTGCTCCTGCCGAAGGCCACGGAGTATCTGGGTTACCCCGGATCCCGAGCGCAAGACCTCTATCTCGCCGCGACCGACATGGGAGCCGAGGCCGCCGCCGGCAGGGTCCGTGCGCAATCCAAGCCGACCGCGGCAGAGCTCGTGGCGACGGGGTTGCGTGAGCGCTATGCCGGAAACCTCGCCGAAGCGACGCGCCTTTTGGAGCAGTCGATCGAGCGCGGCATGGAGCAGCCGAGTGTCTACACCGTGCTCGGCAACTTGAAGTTCGCCGCAGCCGACCGCGCCGGTGCCATCGCTGCCTACGAGAAGGCGCTCGCGCGCGATCCGAAGTACGTGCCGGCGTTGTTCAATCTCTCTCGCGTCTACTTCTCGATGACCGAGCACCAGAAGGCGGGCGAGGCTCACCGCGCCGCGACGACGATCGACTACGAGATGGTCGAGCTCTTCGATCGCGATGCGAAGCAGCATGGCCCTGCCTACATGGCGCCCGCCGAAGTCCCGCGTCGCACGTTCGCGAGCCGCAATCTCCCCGCCACGTCGGTCTCCGTCGCTGCCCACGATGTCTGGCGCGAGCTGTCGGGACGCACCATCCCTCTGTGGTACATCGGCATCGCCGTCGCTCTCTGCCTGCTGATGGGCATCGTCGGGATCTTCAGGAAGAGCACCAAGGCGCCCACCACCTTGGCCGCCAAGGCGCAGCAAGACCTCACCAAGAGCACCATCGAGCCCCTGCAGCGCATCCGGCAGGAGATCGAAGTGCATCGTCATAGCCTCCGGCTGTTGCGCATGCGCCGTGTCGTGTCGGTGTTCATCGCCGGGGCGGGGCAGCTCATGGTCGGACGCGCGCTCTCCGGCCTCGCGTTCCTCGTGATCTTCACGACCAGCCTGTTCATGCTGCTCATCGGCCTCGACATCGTCCCGTCGCCGGTGCCGCTCGCCGGTGGCCCGTCGCTGCTCGCGCTGATCATCTACGCGGGGGCCGCAGGCATCGCGTACTTGATGTCGCTCATCGACGCCCAAACGGAGGACGTCTAGTGGCACTGCGAGGCACACTCCGCGACTTCGGTATCGCGGACATCTTCCAGCTCATCGGCCACCAGGGAAAGACCGGTCACCTCATCGTCCGCGAGCGCGGACGCGAAGTGAAGATCGGCTTCCGCGACGGCAACATCGTCAGTGCACATTCGACGACGCGCCGTGAGCGCGACATGCTGGGTGGCCTTCTGGTGCGCGCCGAGGTCATCACCCACGAGCAGCTGGGTCAGGCGCTCGACCTGCAGAAAAAGAGCGGCGACCGCTTGGGCGACGTGCTCATCAACAGCGGGCTCGTCGAGCCGCCGAGCTTGGCGATGTTCGTCAAGCTGCAGCTCAACGAAACGCTTTACCAGCTCTTCCTGTGGACCAGCGGCACGTACGAGTTCAACCAGACCGACATTGGTCTGCCTACCGACGTCGATCCGATCCGCAGCGAGACCGTGCTCATGGAGGGCTTCCGTCAGGTCGACGAGTGGCCGCTCATCCGCAAATCGATCCCGGGCTACGCCATCACCTTCCACAAGCTCGAGGACCTCGAGAAGCTCGACGCCGGCGACAAGGGGCAGGGCGAGCAAGAGCTCGACTTCGATGACGCTTTCGCGGAGTTCGAGTCCGGTCAGTCGAGCGAGCGCACCGGCCGTCTGAAGGACATCGGGCGCAACGAGCGTACGGTCTATCAGCTCATCGTTCCCGGCCGCGACGTGCAGAAGATCATCGACCTGTCGCGCCTCGGCGAGTTCGAGACCTGCAAGGCCCTGGTGACGCTCATCAGCGCCGGCATCATCGAAACCGAGACGGTGGCCGACACGCGGCAACAACGCGCCATTCAGGCCGCGGCGCCGCTCGGCGGTGGCATTGCGGCGCGGCGCGTTGGTGGCGTCGCTCCTCTCATGCTCAAGGTCGCTGCCGTGGCCATGGGCTTGGTCGTGCTGGCCTTGGTCGCGCAACGCACCTACGGCTGGCGACTCCGCGGCTGGGGCTCGCTACGTGAGGCTAGCGGCTACGTCGCGCAAGACGTGCAGTCGGTGGTTTCGACGACGCAGATCCAGAAGATCGAGCGCGCGCTCGCGGTCTACCGCGCCGAAGCCGGCGACTATCCCAAAGAGCTCGGGCTGCTCGTCGACGCCGGCTTGCTCAAGGCGAACGACATCCGCTTTCCGTGGAAGCAGCCATACTTCTACGCCACGCGTGACGGTCACTACGAGCTCTTGCGCCCGCTCTACTAGGTCCCTTGCGCCGACTCGACGACGGTGAATAAGTGCCCATCCTGTATGCGTCTTTGATGCATCCCTGGGGGCACTATGTTCGTGAAGAGCAATCTCAAAGACCTCGCCATGTCCGCGGCCTTCGCTTTGCTTGCGGCCTGCGGCAGTGACGGTGGCGACGGCAGCGGCGACCTCAAGTTTCCCGAGCAGCAGCGTGAAGCGACGCTGAATTTCTCCTCGCCCGCCGACGTCTTCTTGTTGACCGTCTACAGCACGCCGGCCACCAGCGAAGCGAGCCCGGCAGCTGACGTGCTCTACGAGATCGCGCCCGCCGCGCAGACCTCGGGCCTGCGCGTGAACCGAGCCCCGAAAGCGCTGACGCTGGGCGCGACCATCGATCACGCCTACTGGAACGCTCGCCTCGCGGTCGAGAAGCAGCGTCGCGACGGCATCGATCGCCTCGCGGCCGATCTCGCGGCACGCAAGCAGTCGCTGCGACTCGTCGATCGTCAGGCCCTGCGCGCTGCCTGCGACTGCCCCGACAGCCAAACGTGCACGCCGGGCACCAGCACCTGCGTCGATAGCGTCACGCTCACCCTCGCAGGCGCGAGCCGTGAGATGGACGTCGTCGGCAATGTGACTTCGCCGGGCGGAGTGAAGATCACCGTCCTGGGCCCTTCTGGGGTCAGCGGCGCCGCCCTCACCTCGGTTGCCTCCGAGTTCGGGGTCGCCGCCGACACCGTGCTCGAGGTCATGGGTCAAGACGGCCACGTCGACGAGCTCGACGTCGACGGCAGCGAGAGCATCACCATCGCCTTCACCAACAACTTCGGCTCGCTCCCGTCGAGCGTCGTCGGTGTCTTCGTTTTCGGCGACTACCTCGCGTCGGGTGAAAGCGGCGCCACGGGCAACCGCTCCGACATCCTCTGGGCGCGCCTGCCGGAGGGCGCGAACACCGAGGCGCTGATCATCGGCACCCTGGCACACGAGTACCAACACCTGGTGAGCTTCGCGCTGCGCAGCAAGCTCGGCGATCCGGCCGAGCTCCGCGAGACGCTGTGGCTCGACGAGGGCTTGGCCCATCTGATGGAAGACCTGACGGGCTGGGGCGGCTCGACCGTCGACGCCTACGCTCTGGCGCTCGAACAGTGGGACAGCGCGCCGTTCGCAGGTCCGAACGATACGGTGGCCCAGCGTGGCCGGGCCTATACGCTGCTGCGCTACCTCATCGACGCTCGCGTGCGTGCCGCCGGCCAGAACAGCGCCAACTCGCCGACCGTCATCACCCAAGCGCACGATCTCTTGGCGCCGCTTTACACGCAGACGCGCCGCGGCTTCCAGCACGCCCTCATGCAGGATGCCCGCAATGACGGACGTGTCGTCAATTGGCTGCGTGCGGTCTACGCCACCAGCAACAGCGACGCGACCGCACTGCCGACCGAGACCACGCCGCGTTTCCTCGCGGTGGCGAGCTCGACGCAAGCCAACGGACAGTGGATGGGCTTCAACCCGTTCCACGAGTATGTCGACGCGCGCGGGCAGGACGTGCCGCTCGCCGGACCGGGTGGGGTCGACGACAGCAACGACTCGGGCTTCACCGAGGTGAGCGACTCGATCGTCTCTTCGGGCGCGCGCTACTATCTGGTGACGGGCGGCGACGGCTCCGTGACCGTCAACCTCACCGCGGACAACGCGTCGGACATCAACATCGACGCCGTCAAGGTGCGCTGATGTTGACCATCGCTCTCGCGCTCTCGCTCGTGGCGGCTCAGGAACCTCTCACCATGATCGGCACCGTCCGTGTGGTGGGCCCGGCTCAGGACCGTGGCGTCCAAGTGTTCGACGACGCCAAGACCATGACCGTCACCGGTGAGCTCGCCGACGAAGTCGCGCAGCTGCAATCGTTGAAGGTCGAGATCGTGGGCTTTCCCGCGAAAGACGCCATCGACGTGCGCGAGTACCGCATCATCGACGTCGGCGGCGGCGTGAAACCCTTCGTTGGTATGCTCGAGCGGACAGGCGACAGATTGGCCTTGCGCGACGGCGATGCCGACGCCATTCCATTGAATCTCGGTGCGCGGACCTTGAGCAAGTTGATGCCCATGGCCGGTGCCAAGGTTTGGGTCGCCGGCACGAAGCTGCTATCCGGCGAGCTCAAAGTCACGAAGTACGGTGTCTTGCGCAAGCCGCGCATTGACGCTTTGAAGAGCGAACAACAGCCTGTGCCTCAGGGAGAATGACCATGAAGAAGGTGTTGGTGATGGGTGTAATCTTGCTCGCGGCCGCCCGTGTTCTTGCGCAAGGGTCCGATCCACTCGCGGAGCTCGCCGCCCTGGGTAACGCCGTTGGTGAGGCGCAACCGGAAGCTGGTGGCTCGATTCGCGCCAAGAAAGAGGGCGACGTCGGCCGCACCCAGCGGCTCAACGACGGCAAGAATTTCGAAGGCAAGGTCGTCGAAATTACCAGCAAGACCTTCCCGGTCGTGGCGCTGCGCCTGAACGTGCAGAAGCCGGCCAAAGAAGGCGCTGGCAAAGACGTGAAGTCGAACGACAAGATCGTCGTCGTTCCCAAGCTCAAGACCGCCAACGGCACCATCGACATGAAAGACCCGCAGACCATGCTCAACGCGGGCGCGTTCTATCTGCAGGAAGGCGACAAGGTCTCGGTGCGCATCGGCGAGAAGAAGGGCAACTACTACGAAGCCGAGTACATCGAGCGTAAGTAGTTGAGCGTAGTCATCGACAATCAGGCGCGCGACCGGCGGGTGTCGGTCCGCGACCTGAGTCGAAATGCCAAGGCGGTTCTCGCTGGCATCGGTTTCGACGACGCCGAGCTTTCGCTCGTGCTCACCGATGATGCGACCATCCATGCGCTGAATCGCCAGTGGCGCGGCAAGGACAAGCCGACCGACGTCCTGTCGTTTCCGCAAGCCGCCTTCGAGCGGACCCGCGTGCTCGGTGACGTGATCATCAGCATCGAAACCGCCGCCCGCCAGGCTCCGAAGTACGGCAACGACTTGAAAGCCGAGCTCGACAGACTCGTGGTGCATGGCATCCTGCACCTCATCGGCCACGACCACGTCCATGGCGGTCTGCAGGCGCGCAAGATGAAGCGCGAGGAAGAGCGCCTGTTGCGTTTGTTGAAAGCAGCCCAAAGGCGGCGTACCCGTACGAGGTGACCCGCATCCTCTTCGGTTTGCTGGTCGGAGCCCTGTCGGCTCTGGCCTTCCCATTCGCCGTGCCCGGGTTCGGCGATGGACCGCTCTTCGAGTGGCTGCCGCGCGAGGTCTTCCTGTTGGCCGGCGCCGCGTATCTCTACCGCGGGCGCGAGCCGTTCGCCGCCGGGCTCGGCTTCTTCTCGGTGCTCCTCTGGTGGCTGTCCATCGCCATGATCCGCTACGGCGGAATGCCTCCGTGGCAAGCTTTGCCGGCGCTGGTTCTCTTGGTCGCCTATTGCGCGGCGTATTGGGCGCT
Source organism: uncultured Bdellovibrionales bacterium (assembly GCA_964484195.1). GTDB lineage: Bacteria > Myxococcota > XYA12-FULL-58-9 > XYA12-FULL-58-9 > JALHOP01 > JALHOP01. The sequence continues at coordinate 470,433 of CAZAER010000001.1, forward strand.
CATCCCGCGCTTGTCCGCCTTGGCGGTGCGAGCCGTACATCCGTATCTCGCTTTCGCAGCGGCGGTGCTGACGGTGGATTGGCTTCGTGGCTGGGTCATCGCCGCGTTTCCCTGGGGTGAGTGGAGCTGGGCGATGGCGCGCGATCTGCCGCTGGTGCAGCTCGCCGCCGTGGGGGGCAGTCACGCGGTGACGGCGGTCGTGGCGCTCTGTGGCGCCGCCATCGGGGACGCACGCGGGCGGCCATGGTCGAGCGCGGTGGTGGCGCTTCTGGTGGTGCTGATTCACCTCGGTGGCGGCATCCGCATGTATTATCCCGGCGCCGACGCGCAGACCCTGCGGGTGGGACTGTTGCAGGGGAACATCGCGCAGGACATCAAGAACCGCGACCTCGACAACGCCGTTGCTATCCGCGCGACCTACGATGACCTGAGTAAACGCGCCCAAGACGAAGGCGCCCAGCTCGTCGTTTGGCCCGAAGCCGCTTGGCCGGGTCGGCCCGACCCGCGCATCACCTTGTTCCCATTCTCGACGGGCAAGGTTCCGATGATCATCGGCGCCGCGACGTTGCGCTTCGAAGACGGAGGCAGCGTGGTGACGAACTCCGCTTTCGCGGTCAATCAAGACGGCACCGTCCTCGGTCGTCACGACAAGATCGCCTTGGTTCCGTTCGGCGAATACGTGCCGCTGGCGCGCCTCTTGGCGGTGAGCGCCATCGTCCCGGAGCTCGGCGAAGTGAGCGCCGGGCGTCGCGCCGACCCAATCGGCGCCATGCACGCCGGTGCCCTCGTCTGCTATGACGGAATCTTCCCCGCCATCAGCCGCAACCTCGCGTTGCACGGTTCGCGCCTGTTGGTGAACCTCACCAATGACGCTTGGTACGGCGCCTCGAGCGGACCGTACCAACATCGCGATGCCTACGTGCTGCGGGCCGTGGAGACCGATCGCTGGGTGGCCCGAGCCACCAACACTGGCGTCTCGACCATCATCGACCCACGCGGCCGGGTCCGTGGCCGCACGTCCCTGGGCGAGCAGACCGTGCTCACTGGCGATGTCGGTCTCCGCGATGCCCTGACCGTCTACGTACGCACCGGCGATGTCGTGGTCTGGCTCGCGCTGATTGCCGTCGGCGTCGGCTTCATTCGGCTCGTCGATCGCGTGGCGCTGCGGCGGGTCACGACTAACGCATGAGCTCTTTGGGGATCTTGTCCTTGATCGTGTCGGTCAGCCCCGGGAGCCGCGACCAGTGCAGCGTCGGCTTCTTGTGGTGCGCCGTGTGGTGGCCGACGTTCAGAAACAGCTCCTGGATGCGTCCCGAAACGTTCACCGAGCCATCATAGACGTCGTTGCCGGGCGCGGCGTCGTGCTGCTCGAACGACTTCCAGAAGACCATCCAGCGCAGGAGCACGTTGGGCAGGATGATGGTCGCGAGCGCCAGCGGCGGATTGATGGCGAGTAGGGCGCCGTTGAGCGCGACTTGCAGAGCGACTTCGCCCGCAAGACGGCGGCGCACTTTGCCGGGATCACGACTCTCGCCGGCAAGCTTCCAGGCATCGCGCAGCGAGCTCGCGTCCCCGAGGATGGTGTAGATGATCCGCCGAAACGGACCGTCTTTGGTGAAACGCTTCGTGCCGGCCACGTCTTTTTCGTGATCGAGATACTGGGTGTGGTGGCCGCGGCAGTGCTGCATCTCCCAGCCGGTGGTGACGTTGCCACCTCCGAGCATGAGCACGGTGTCGTAGATCTTGTTGAGCCAGCGGTTGGTGAAAACCTTCAAGTGCGCGTGGTGGTGCTGATGCACCGGGGCCATGACTCGCGCTGCCAGGGCGACCGGTAGGAGGCAGGCGATGGTGCCGGCGCTCATCGGAACCAGGAATGGCGCAAGCGACAGCGCAACTCCCGCCGCGACCACGGCGGTGGGCAGACGGTCTTCTTTGTAGAGGAAGGGCCCCCACGAATCCGGGCGCTTCAGCAGCTCCGGGACCTTGGCAGGCTCAGCCGGGGCGGGCGCCGCCATGGCGGCATCGGGCCCAGCGGGGGGCGATCCCACGCGATGAACAGGGATATTTCGCTCGATCGCCGTCAAGACGACTCTATATCGGCCAAAACGCACCCGGCGGTGCTGCGGGTCCACGCACCCAAGTGGGGTGGATTGCCGAAAAACTAAGACCATGAGCAACGGACCGGTCGGCAAGGGCAGTACCACGTCACCTGCTCAGCGTACCGTGACCGAGCTCCTGGCCGCGGCCGGTGTCCGCATCGGCGGCAGCGCACCCCAGGATGTGATCGTCCACGACCCGAGCTTCTACGACCGCGTGCTCCGTGACCCCGACATGCAGCTCGGTGTCACGTACATGGATCGCCTCTGGGACTGTAAGTCACTCGACGAGCTGACGGCGCGGCTCACCGCGATCAAGGCCAAGGAGCGACTGTTCACGGCCGACGTGTTCATGCGCACGCCGTTGCTCCTCGCCGAGGCGGCCGCACGGCACCTGTACCGTGATGCTCTTGCCATCTTCTTCAATCGCCAGAGCATCACGCGCTCGACCAACGTCGCCAAGGAACACTACGACGTCGGTAACCCCCTCTACGCGCGCATGCTCGGCCCGACCCTCTCGTACACCAGCGGCGTCTATGCCGAGGGCTACACGCTCGAAGACGCGCAGAACGCCAAGCACGATCTCCTCTGCCGCAAGATGGGCTTGAAGCCCGGAGACCGCGTCCTCGACATCGGTTGCGGCTTCGGCGGCTTTGCCCGCTACGCCGCCAAACATTACGGCGCCCAGGTCGTCGGCATCACTATCTCGAACGAGCAGCTCAAGCTCGCCCGCGCACTCTCGAAAGACATCCCCGGCATGTCGTTCATGTACAGCGACTATCGCGACCTCGCGAAGCGCTTCCCCGAGAATCACTTCGACCACGTCGTCTCCATCGAGATGATCGAAGCGGTCGGCCCCAAGAACTTCAAGCGTTACTTCGAATGCGCCCAGGCGTGCCTCAAACCGGGAGGCAGCTTCGCTTTGCAAGCCATCCAGGAGCCCAAGAGCAAGGTGCGCTGCAACGCATGGATGGGCGAATTCATCTTCCGAGACGGTCTCTGCCCCTCGCGTGAGCAGATCGACACCGCTGCAGCGGACTGGTTCGGCGCCGCCGAAGACGTGCACCGTATCACCGACAGCTACGACAAGACGCTGCTCGCCTGGCACGCGAACTTCGAAGCCGCGTGGCCCGAGCTGCGCGGCGAGCGCTACAACGATCGCTTCAAGCGCATGCAAGACATGTATCTGCTCGGCATCGCCGGTGGCTTCCGCAGCGGACACATGAACGTCGACCAGTTCGTCTTCCGCAAAGGCGGACCGGACGCGAGCGTCAAGCCGGTGCGCGAGATGCCGAGTCGCGAAAAGCTCGACGCTTTGCGGGCGACCCCCGAGCAGGCAGCGGCTATCCGCGCCGTCGTCGACGACGTCGAAGCGCATACCCAGGCGGTCAACGCCGCCGCGAAACCGCGAGAACCGCGCGAGAGCAAGCCGCTCGCGAAGGACGCGTCGATCTGTGTGGTCGGCGCCGGCCCTTCGGGCCTTTCGGTCGCGAGCGAGCTACGCGCTCAGGGGTTCACGAACATCACCGTGCTCGAGGGCGACCAGCGCGTCGGCGGCAAGAGCTTTACCGTCCGCTTCAACGGACGAGAGCACGACATGGGCGCGACCATGGGCGTGCCGCGCATGTACGACGGCATCGTGGCGCTCGGTGAAGAGCACGGCGTTCACACCACGCAGTTCCCAGCTCAGGTCCACTACGACCTCGCGACTGGCAAGCAGCGACCGCCTCGCACCTGGTCGGCAACAGCGGCGTTCTACGCCGGTGCCTTGCGCTACCTCGTCACCAACCTCCAGCACCGAAACGAGGCGGGTGAGGGCCTCGAGGTGCCGCACGAAGATCTCGCCGAGCCACTAGGCATCGTTTCGTCACGCAACGGCTTCGCGGGATTTGCCCCAGCGCTCGACACCTATCTTACGGGTTACGGCTACGGCTTCCCGAGCGATACCCCGGCTGTGTTCGGCATGCGTATGCTCGGGCCAGGGGCCATCCTCGGCGCCGGCAGCGGCAAGCTCCTGATGTGGGAGCACGGTACGACGCCGATCTGGGAAGGCGTCGCCAAGCAGCTCGACGTGCAGGTCGGAACCCCGGTCGAGCGTCTCGAACGTCGCGGCGACAAGACCGTCGTGCACACGGCGGCGGGACAGCGCGCCTATGACCGCGTCGTCGTCGCCTGCGATCCCAAGCAAGCCCTGACGTTCATCGATCCCACGCCGGAGGAGCGCCAGCTCTTCGGCATGGTGAAGCACATGCCGTACAGCACCTTCGCTTGCCGTGTGCGTGGCGTCGCCGACGGCCGCGCCGAGGTCGGCTACCTGCGTGAGAACATGCGCGAGGACCGTGCGGGTCACCCGATGGCGTGGATCAAGCGTTACCCCGACGACGACATGTGCATCTTCCATCTGTTCGCTCCCGAGGGCCTGAGCGACGCCGAGGTTCTCGCCAAGATCCGGGGCGACATGGAGAAGCTCGGAGCCACCTCGGTCGAGCTCGTCGAGGCCCGACGCTGGAAATTCTTCCCGCACGTCGACGGCGACGCGATGCGCATGGAGAAGTTCTTCGAGCGCGCGAGAAACCTGCAAGGCGAGGGCGGCGTCTTCTACGCCAACGAAGCTCTCTCGATGAGCACGATGGCGAACGTGCACCAGTTCGCCAAGACCATCGCCGACCGCGTCGCCCAGAGCGGTTGACTTTCACGAGGCTGGGCATGCAGATGCGTGCCCAATGAACGACGAGCGCAAACCCCTCCTTACGCAGCTCCAAGACCGCGTCTCTTTGCTGCGGAGGCATCTTTGACATCGCCGGCTTGGAGAGACAGCTCCTCGAGATAGAGGAACGCTCCGGCGATCCGGCGCTCTGGCAAGACGCCCAGGCGGCCGCGAAGCTGCAGCAAGAACGCACGCGTCTCGAGCGCGTGGTGCAGCAGTTTCGCTACGTGGGAAAGCTCCTGGGCGACGCCGAAGGCCTGCTCGAGCTCGCCGATCAGGACGCCGAGATCGGCGCCGAGGTCGACAACAACATCGCCACCGCCAGGAAAGCGGTCGAGCAGTTCGAGCTGCAGCGCATGCTCGGCGGCGAATACGACCGCAACAACGCGTTGCTCTCGATCAACGCCGGCGCCGGCGGCACCGAGTCTCAGGACTGGGCGCAGATGCTCATGCGCATGCTCAGCCGTTGGGCCGAGCAGCACGGCTTCAACGTCGAGGTTCTCGATGTCCAATACGGTGAAGAAGCCGGCATCAAGAGTGCCTCGCTCGAGATCACCGGCCAGTACGCCTACGGCTATTTGAAGGCCGAGCAGGGCGTGCATCGCCTAGTGCGTATCAGTCCCTACGACTCGGCAAAGCGCCGCCATACCTCGTTTGCCTCTGTCGCCACCGCTCCCGAGATCGACGACGACGTGAAGGTCGAGATCCGCGACGAAGATCTACGCGTCGACACCTACCGCTCGAGCGGAGCGGGTGGTCAGCACGTCAACAAGACCGAGTCCGCCATTCGCCTCACGCACATGCCGACCGGGATCGTCGTCGCCTGTCAGGCCGAGCGCAGCCAACACAAGAACCGCGACAAGGCGATGAAGATGCTGCGCGCCAAGCTCTTCGAGCTCGAGCTGCGCAAGCGCGAGGAAGAGCGCGAGAAGCTCGCGGGCGACCGCAAGAAGATCGAGTGGGGCTCGCAGATCCGCTCTTACGTGTTGCAACCCTATCGCCTCGTGAAGGACCACCGCACGGGTCACGAAGCGGGCAACACCGACGCCGTGCTCGACGGCGATCTCGATGGCTTCATCGAAGCGTACTTGCTCGGCAAGACCGCGACCGATCAGAAAGAGCTCGAGTAGCTCGACTCAGTATTCGTACGGCCCCATCGAAAACGGCGCGCCGCGCGTGGCGCCGTCGGCATCGCTGGTACCCGCTTGGCAGGGCAGGGATTGGTCGGCGTAGCCGCAGACGTCGCCAGATAGGTTCGAGCCGCCGTTGCGCAACGCTGCCGGCGCACCCGCGACGAGATGATAGTCGTTGTCGCGCGCCTCGAGGATGTCGCCGTCGGGACCCTCGAGGTTCGCGAAGAACAGCTCGATGGGTGGCGCTACTTCCGTGGTGCCGCTACAGCGGATGACACGGCCCATGCCATCGGTGCAGGTCGGTGAAGGCTGGGAGAAATCGGGAGCGCCCAGACCGATGCCGGCGTACGGCACCTCACAGGCGAGCGCCGTTCCTGCGAGCATCGCAGGACCAACGTCACCGTTGGCGAAGATGCAATTGTTCTCCCAGGTGCCGCAGGCCAAGTGGGTGCACGGTGTGCTCGTGATGACCGAGTTGGCGACGATGTAGCCCTTGGTCGATGCGGTAAAGCCGCTCGATGGCCGATCGCTCGAGAGCTGCAGCAGGTCGTGAATGAAGCGCGGACCGACTCCCGGCATCAAGCCACCAGCCATGCGCACGCCTTCCACCGCGTTCGCTGGACCGACGGAAATGACGCTATTGCGCACGACGAGATCGCGGATCTGCGCCAGATAGAAGCCGAGGATGTTCTGATTCGAGTGAGGCACCCAGAAACGTGACGCATCGATCACGTCGTACGGCGGCGCGCCCGCCGGGCGGGAGTTGCGGTTGTCGAAGAACGCCGTCGACACGGCGGTGGCATACCCGACCCCGACCTCGAGTCGAGTTGCGGCGAAGGTCCCACTCTCGAGGAGCTCGATACCGCGCGTCTCCAGCGGGCCGCCGCCGTTCGGCACGATGCCCACGGAGAGCAGGGTGTCCGTTACATCGAGACGCGTCTCGCGGGCGCGAATGCCGACCAACATGTCGCTGGTGCTCGTTTGGGGAAACGCCGTTCCCGTCAGGAGCATGGTCACGTCCCGAAGGTGGACGCTCGCGATGTCGGGCCGGCCGTCGCAGTTGATGCCGATATTGGTGTCGATGGTCTCTTCCGCGAGGATGACGACATCGTCGAGCGTCAGGTCGACGCCGCCCTCGACGCTGACGACCTCGAGATTCGGCGCTGCGAGCGCAGAGAGTAGGAGATGGGCGATGCGAACCGGTGCGCTCGCGGGGCGTACGACGAGGACGGTTCCCACCGCGGCCACCTCGGCGCGCCCGGTGCCAGGCGTGAAGGTCGCGTCGAAACCACCATCGATGGTGACCGGCACGTCTGCAAGCACCAGGATCTCGTCGTAAGTGCCGCCGTCGCCGCGGGCCGCGACGCGCACCGTGCCGATCTGGAGCTGGCGCGCGAGCACTAGGCCTTCGTTGATCCGCTGGACCGGTGCGCGGCGACTGCCATTGCCCACGCGCGGCGCGCATTCGCCGCCCGGGCAGTAGACATAGATCGCATCCACGACCGCATCGAAGACGGCGTTGCTATAAACGCCTGCGCTGGTGACGTCGGCGCGAACCCTCCAGTCGTAAGCCCCCTCGAGGGGGACAGCAATCTCCGTGGTCGTCGAGGTCGCGGGGACCTCGACCACGATAGGAGGCGCGGCAGAGTCGCGTCGCTGCACCTCGACCGTGTAGCTCGTTGCTTTGCTGATCGCCTGCCACGCGAACGCGACGTTGCCGCCGACGACGCGGCTGCCGTCCGCGGGACGGATGATGGCTGGTGGGCTACGGTCCGCTAGACCTTGAAACGAGACAAAAGACTGACTGCGTGCCGCTACGTCGAGACCATCACCGCCGCTGCTCACGACACCTTGGATGGTCAGCGTATAGACCGTGTCGAAAGCTTGCTCGGCGGTCGTAATCGACAAGCGCTGCTGCGTCTCATCGAGCGTGAAGCCGGTGACCTCGAGTGCCGGCTCGATGGTCACCTGACTGATGTCGACGATGCTTCCGGGCGCGAGCTCTTGATTGAACACCGCGTCGACACGCACCGTCGACACCGCGACGGCTGAGGTCAAACGCAGGGGCGTGCCGGTGCCGGAGTCGAAACATCGCTGGATGGTGAGCTCGCAGCGGCCCTGCGGGCAATCGGCGTCCTCGTCACAAACGATGGGCACTTGACCGACATCGAGTGACACGGAGCATCCCGTGCACAGCACGAGCAGGAGAGAAGCGCGACGCATTAGTCGACCTCCCGGGGCCCTAGGCTCACGGGAGCGGTGCGGGTCGCGCCGGTGCTGTCCGTGGTGACGGCCGCGGCGCAGGCCGAAGCGCCGTCCGCGCCACAGATCGAAGCGTTGCTCGACTCGCCAAGCCCCGAGCAGGCGGCCCCACAGGACCAGTCGTCGTCGCTCGTGGCGGCGATGCCGTCCGCTCCAGCATACACGGGAAACGTTGCGGACACGGGAGCCGCGAAGACGTGCAAGTTGGTGAAGGTGTGCGGGGCCGGATCTACGATGCCTTCGATCGCCGAGGCGGTCGCGTAGGTCGTCGCGATGCGACGGTAGGGTGTCGTGCAGCCGACGATGGCCGTGGCGCGCAAGAGGCGGGGAGGCACGTCGCTCTGGTTGTCGCCGCCGACGCTATCGCCGGCGCACACCAGCGCGCTGTCGAGCACCTGCAGGTCGTTGCCGAAGCCCTGGAATGGAACGGCCACCAGGGCGGTACCGTCGCTGGCATAGAGGACGTCGTGAATGAGAGACATGGTGCCCGGGCCCCGCCAAATGACCGCCGCGGCGATGTCGTTAGCCGTGATAGCGGACGCGCTGGCAGCCACGACCGAGTTGGTGACGACGATATCGACATTGCCGACGCCGACGGGGTCATGCCCCTCGATGGCGTACGCCGTGCCTTGGCAGTTCGAGGGAAAACAATCGCCGAAGCCGACGCGGCGGGCGACGAGGGTGCTGGAATCGACGCGCGCGACGCCGCCGCTCAGCACCCGAAGGGCGACGTGGATGGCGGTGTCACCCTCCAAGCCCGCCGCGACCAAGCTGCGATCCAAGCTCACCGACCCGCGCTCGACGCGGATCGCGGTGACGTCGAGCCCTTGGTAATCCTGACTCTCGGACTGAGCCCCGAGGGTGACGTCGAACGTCGAGTCCGCGAAAGCGACGGCGGCGGCGACGACTTCGACGCCCGTCCCACCGATCGAGGCGTGATCGAACGCGATGTCGCAACCACCGGTCACGCGCGCGGGCGCCGGTATGCCGGGGCCGGGGATGACGTCGGTCGTGAGATACGAGAACGTCACCGGCTCGCCGGTGGTGCAACGGCGTGCATCGAGTGGCCGGCCATTGTCGATCGCCTTGAGGGTGAGTCGAGTCGACGTGACTCGGGCAACTCCCGTCAGCGCCAGAGCAACGCCACTACTTGCGCGCAGCTCGAGATCCGACAGGTCGAGCGCGCCCGTGGTCACGACGCGCACCGCGGCCGGATCGCCACGGATGATGGTCGGAGTTGCCACCGCATCCACGGTGGTGAACGTCGGGTCGTAGCCGCCGCGGATACGCGTGATCGGGGCCGCGACGATGAAGCCTTCGTCGTACGCGGCGCCGTTGCCACGCGACGCAATGCGCACGTCGCCACGCGACAGGAACGCCGCGAGCGCGATGGCTCTTCCGATGCGCCTGCTCGGGTTTGCGCTGGTGCCGGCGTCCCAGGGGTCGGCGAGCGCGCAATTGGTGCTGGATGATGGGCAATAGACGTGCACCGCGTCGCCGAAGACCGCGAACGAGGAGGTGACCGGCGGCTCGCGGCTGGTGTCCGCGGTCACTCGCCAGGAGTAGGTTGCGTCGGGCTCGACGGTCACCGTCAGCTCGGTCTCGCGAAGGACGAACGGCGAGCCGGTGACGGGAACCTCGCCGGCCGCGGTGTGTCGAACCAGCGCGACGGAATAGTCCACTGCGTCCTCGAGCGCGCTCCACGTCATGGTGACCGACGGAGCCGCGAAAACGGAGTGATCGAGCGGCGACAGGGGCGTCGGAGCAAGCCCGCTGACCTGCTCGCCAATGCCGGTGAACTGCTTCTGCGTCCGCTCCAGTGGACGACCGATGGGGTCGAAGACATCGACGACATCGAGCAGATAGGTGCGCAGCTTCTGGGTAGAGGTTTGCACCGTGACGCTCAAATTGTCGTCCGCCACCACGGCGGCTTCGGGCGAGAGGCTAGGGCTCAGACCGTAGACCGTGAAGTCCGCGGCAGATTGCGGGTCGACGACGCGATTGAAGAGCACTGCGATGTGGCGCGAGTCGACCGCTTCGACGCTGACGATCCGCAATGGCGAATCGTCGTCGTCACGGGCGATGCAGACACCGACCGTCGTGCTGCAGCGCTCGCTCGGACAGTCGCCGTCGTCGATGCAGCGGATCCGCACGTCTTCCGGCGTTTCGAGGCTCGGGCTGCAAGCGACGAGGCCGGCGAGCAGCAAAAGCCCGGCCCGTCCCGCGGCTACCACGGCGTTGCGATGCTCACCATTCCGCCGCCAGGCGCCGGCATGACGCCGAGCCGGAATCCAGCGTCACGCTCGCGGCTGGCGCTCGGCGCGCCGATACCGAACCAGTGCCAATGATCCGCGGCCATGAGCAGCCCGCCGGTGAGCAACAGTCCTCCTCCGACGCCGAGCGCAATCCACTGCCTGCGCTCTTTGCCGGGCCCGTCTTCGTTCAGTCGAGCGAGCCGCTCGCGCGCGTCATTGCGCACCTCCGGGTCCTCACTCTCACGAATCGTGCGCTCGTAGTCTTCGGCCTCGTTGTTGGCTGACCGCACCTGGCTGGCAAATACACCACCGATACCAACGGCAACGACGCCGAGGCCGGCAACCACGAGACCACTGGTGAAAACGGGGTGACTGCGCTTGGCCGTCGGGCCGGGCTCGCTGATGCCCGACACCGGCGTCGACAAGCCGGGGTCGACCGGCAGCGGACTATCGAGCGTGCTCACGACGACCACCGCGGTGAGCGTCCCGTCGGGCTTCACGCTCACACCGACGTCGGTGCGCTTGCCTTTTTCGACCGTGAGCTCGCGGACGAGGGGAGGAGCGTTGCCACGGCGCAGCGACAAACGGCGGCTGCCCGCGGCGACCTGGGAGATTGCGCCCTCGAGCGGGGTCATGCCCTTCGGCTCACCGTCGATGCGGACCTCGACCTCGGGCAAGTCCGAGATGACGTACACGTTGCCGAAACCGGTGTCGGACCCGAACGCGATAGCGCCCGAGATCGTGTTGGTGGCGAGGCTCACCGTGATGGTCGAGACGCGGTTATAAGCGACGTCGACGAACTGGTAGACGTCGGCGAAACCCTCTTTGCTCACGTGCAAGATGTACGGGCCGGCGGGAAGACTCTTGAGCGGGGCCTTGAGCGGCGTGGTCCCCACCAGCTTGTCGTTCAGATAGATATCGGCCCCGGCTTCGTCGCTCTTGACGATGAGCGTGCCCACGTAGTCCGCCGGAGTGAACAGCTGCACCGCCATGCGGTGGATCTGGGCGGCACGCTCGTCCGTTTTGTCGGACAAAGCCTCGGCGACGCGGCCGACCTCGCTACCGGTCTGGGCGTCGAGCAAGCGCAGCGACAGGTTGAGCACGCCGCCGAGCGCCGCCACACGCGTGACGATGGCGAGATGGGCACGGGCGTAGCGAGCAACCTGCGCCCAGCAACCGACGTCTTCGCTCGCGCACTTGCTCGGGCTCATGTCGGCGGCAGCGGCTTCGCTCACCACGTCGCGTGGCGAAACCGCGCGAAACCCGCCCTTGTCATCGATCTCGTTGATGAGCGCCTGTTCGATCGATCGGATCAACGACTCGCCGACGTCCGACGCTTCGAACGGCAGGACCGCGACCGCGCGATACTTGGTGGAGAGCGTCGGCGGACCTTTGGCGGGCGCGGGAGACGCCGCGGCCGGGGTTGGCTTCGGCGGCTCTTCGAGCGCCGGGGCTTCGAGCTCGGGCTCGACGGGACGCTTGCCGCTCGTCTTGGCCTTCTTCGGCGCGGCGCGCTTGGTCGCGACCGCAACGCGTTCCGGAGCCGCGGCAGCCAAGGCGGGGGAGCCTGAGGCGAAGAAGGCGATGGTCGTGGCCAAAGCCACGGCGCGCAAGCACATCGTTTCGAGGGTTTACCACATACCCAGACAGGGCTCTACGATGGCGTTTCGACTCGCAAAATCCCTTGCTTGACCCCTTTAGTCCCGCACGCTATGCCGCCGCGCGACCCCCATGACTGAACGCGACGAGCAGTACGAGCAGCGCCTGCGCAAAACCAACGAATTGCGCGAGCTTGGAATCGATCCCTACGCCAACGATTTTCCGGTCGACACTACCGTCGCGTCATTCGTGAAACGCTACGCCAGCGAGCAATCGGCCGCGGCTCTCGACGCTGTCACCGAGAAACACGCCGTGGCCGGCCGCGTCGTCGCCGTGAACCTCATGGGTAAGGCCGCCTTCCTGCGCATTCAGGACGGCACCACCGATGATCTCGGTCCGAACAACGAGCCCGTGGGCAAGCTCCAGATCTATCTGAAGAAGGACAAGGTCGGCGAGAAGTCCTTCGAGCTCCTCAAGCACATGGATATCGGCGACTTCATCGGAGTCGTCGGTACGCCGATGCGGACGAAGACCGGCGAGCTGTCGATTGCCGCCGAGCAGTTCCGCATCATCACCAAAACGCTGCGCCCATTGCCGGAGAAGTGGCATGGCGTGACCGACACCGAGATCCGCTATCGCCAGCGCTATCTCGACCTCGTCTCCAACGCCGAGACCCGGCGTATCTTCCGCACACGCTCGCGGCTCGTGCACTGGATCCGCGACTACTTCGTGAAGAACGACTTCCTCGAGGTCGAAACGCCGATGATGCATCCCATCGCCGGCGGCGCCGCGGCGCGTCCGTTCAAGACGCACCACAACACTCTCGACGTCGACCTGTATCTGCGCATCGCCCCCGAGCTCTATTTGAAGCGGCTCGTCGTCGGCGGCCTCGAGCGCGTCTTCGAGATCAATCGCAACTTCCGGAACGAAGGCATCAGCACCTTCCACAATCCGGAATTCACGATGCTGGAGTCGTACGAAGCGTACAGCGACTACCAGAAGCTCATGCGCTTCATCGAGGATCTGCTCTCGGGAGCCGCGCAGGCGGTGCTCGGCACCACCAGCATCCGCTTTGGCGAGCATGAGATCTCGATGGCGGCGCCGTTTCAGCGTCTGTCGATGCTCGAAGCCATCCAGAAGCACGGCGGACCGTCGTCAGAAGAGGCGCTCGACGAAAACAAGTCGACCGAGCTCTTGAAGAAGCTCGGCCTGTGGCAGAAGGGCATGACCAGCGGCGCGCGTGTGGTTGCCCTCTTCGAGCACTTCGCGGAACCGAAGCTCCTGCAGCCGACCTTCGTCTATGACTTCCCGCTCGACGTGTCGCCGCTGGCTCGCAAGAAGCCGTCGAACCCGTATTTCACCGACCGCTTCGAGCTCTTCATCGCCGGCCGTGAGTTCGCCAACGGCTTCTCCGAGCTCAACGACCCGCTCGATCAGAAGGCGCGGTTCGAGGGCCAGCTCGCGCAACGGGAAGCCGGTGACCAGGAAGCGCACCAGATGGACGAGGACTACGTGCGTGCGCTCGAGCACGGCATGCCTCCGACCGGTGGCTTCGGCCTCGGCATCGATCGCCTGGTGATGTTGTTTACCAACGCGCTGTCGATCCGCGAGGTCATCCTCTTCCCGCAGCTACGCCGAACGACGTGAGCGGTCTCGTCGTCATCGCCATTCTCCTGTTGGCGCAGCTCGCGCTGACGGGGTTGACGCGACGACGTGTTGCTTCCCGGCGCTTCTCACTGCGTGCCTCGGGGCTCGTCACGGCAGCGCTCGCCGTCTCCGGCAGTGGCCTTTGGACCATCTACATGCGCTCGTCATTGACGCTCGAGCGCGAGCCGACGCTCTTGTGGATCTGGGTGTGCGCGACGTCCATTCTCGTCGGGCTCGCGGCGGCCGCGGTGCTGAAGCGCATGCCGACCTGGGAGCTCTTCGTCGGCTGCCTCTTGGTGCTCGACCTCGCGGCGATCCTCGCGGTCGTCGGGCCGGGCGAGCATGGGCTCACGTCGGCTCCGTTGCGCGCCTTGTTGATCGCGCCGGCGGCGCTCGCGGCCTGCACGTACTTCGGCGCCTCGGTCGGCTTCTTGTTCCTCGCCAGCGGGCCGTCGAGCATGCGCCTGGGCTACGAGGCGATGATTGGCCGCAGGTTCTTGTTGTCGAAGAGCTCGCAGGCAGTCTCCATCGTCACCGCCATCTCGATCATCGGTGTCGCCGTCGGCGTCATGGCCGTCATTGGTGCGCTGGCGGTGCTCTCGGGCTTCGAGGGCGACCTGCGCACCAAGATCATCGGTGCCAACGCTCACGCGAGCATCGAAGCCGCCGACGGCCGTCCGCTGCAGCTGACACCGACGCTGGTCGATGAAATCGCCGCGACTTCCGGTGTGGTTGCCGCGTCTCCTTACGTGCAAGGTGAAGTCGCGGTCGCGAATCCCGGCGCCAACTACACCGGCACCGCGATGATGGTCGGCATCGATCCGTTCAGAGCGCCGGACGTGCTCACCGTGCTCGGGCAGATCACCCGCGGCAGCCTCGATGGCCTCAAGGCGCCGCTCGACGCCGGCAAGCCGGTCGAAAGCAACGGCGAGTTCGCGGCACCTGCGAAGGTCCCGGGCATCGTCATCGGCGTCGAGATGGCGAACAGCCTGCAGGTGAAGGTCGGAGACAAGGTGCGAGTCCTGTCGCCGCTGCTCGAGGTGCTTACGCCGGTCGGGGTCGCGCCCAAATCGGTGAGTCTCCAGGTGGTCGGGGTCTTCTCGAGCAAGATGTACGAATACGACGCGCACCTGACGTTCGTGTCCATCGACGACGCGCGTCGCTTTTACGAGCTCGGCCCCAACGAGGCGACCGGCATTCAGGTGCTCACGGCCGACCCCGAGAAGAGCGACATCTACGGCGCCGCCGCGGTCGCGAACGCGAAGAGCGCTCGAGCGCCGCTTACCCTGGTCGACTGGAAGGTTCGCAATCAGACGCTGTTCGCCGCTTTGAAGCTCGAGCGCGTCGTCGCCTTTATCGTCCTCGTCTTCATCATCCTGGTCGCGAGCTTCTCCATCGTGAACACGCTCACCATGAGCGTCATCGAGAAGAAGAAGGAGATCGCCATCCTGAAGACCATGGGTGCCCACGACGCGGGCATCATGAAGATCTTCATCACCCAGGGTCTGTTGGTCGGCGGCTTCGGGATCGCCGTCGGGGTCGTGCTCGCACTCATCCTGGTGGCCGGCCTACGGAGGCTCTGGCTTCCCAACGACGTCTACTATATCGATGCGCTCCCCGTGCATCTGGAGGTCTCCGACGGCGTCCTCGTGGCGCTCTCTGCTCTTCTAATCGTTTGGAATTTCGCCGTTTTCCCCGCGCTTCGTGGGTCGTCTCTGACGCCGGTCGAGGGTTTGCGTGACGGATAGCTCCCCCGCGCTGTTAGAGGCGCGGTCCTTGAACAAGCGTTATCGCAAAGGCGGCACGGTCATCGACGTGCTGCGGGGGGCGTCGCTCGTCATCAAGAAGGGCGAAATCGTCTCGATCATCGGCGCCTCGGGAGCGGGGAAGAGCACGCTCCTGCACACCCTCGGCACCCTCGACCTGCCCGATAGCGGCACCATCCACTACGACGGACGCGACCTCACCGCCTTGTCGCCATCCGAGCTCGCCGACTTCCGCAACCGTGAGCTTGGCTTCGTCTTCCAGTTCCACCATTTGCTCCCCGAGTTCAGCGCTCTCGAGAACGTCATGATGCCGGCGCTCATCCGCCGCCAGTCGCGCGAGGAGGCCCGTGAACGAGCCACGCGTGCCCTGAACGACGTGGGGCTCGCGGCACGCGTCGAGCACCGGCCCGGCGAGCTTTCGGGTGGCGAGCAGCAGCGCGTCGCTCTCGCACGCGCCTTGGTGCTCGACCCGCCACTGCTTCTCGCCGACGAAGTCACCGGCAACCTCGACGAGAAGACCGGTGAAGAGATCCACGAGTTGCTCTTCCGCCTGAACTCCTCGCGCGGCATCACCCTCATCGTCGTCACGCACAACCGCGGACTCGCGGATCGCATGTCACGCCGCCTGGTGCTGCACGACGGGCTGGTCGAGGAGCGGGCGTGAGGCTGGTCGTCGCAGCATGCCTGATCGCGGCGTCCGCGACGGCGTACGCTCAAGAAGCGACCCCGCCGGTCCGTGATCCGTCGACGTCGCGGGCGCCGGTGCCGGGGACTCAACCGCCACCGACGACGACCGATCCCGATTCGACCATCAAGAACTACCCGCCGCGCCCGGGCGAAGCGACCGAGGTGAATCCGAAGGCTGAACCCCAGCCAGCGCCGACCCCGACGCCGCCGCGTGGCAAGAAGCCTCCGCAACCGAAGCTCGATGCCGACGATGTCCGCATCGTCGACGTCTCCGTCGAAGGCGTGCGCCGCGTCGATCCCGAAGCGGTCCTCGCGGTCGTGAAGTCACGCGCCGGCAGCGCTCTCGACGCCACCACCGTCACCACCGACTTGCGGGCCATCTGGGGAACGACGTTCTTCCGCGACGTGCGCGCCGAGACCGAGCCGGCGAACGGCGGCGTGCGCTTGGTGTTCGTGGTCATCGAGCGGCCGGCGGTCCAAGAGGTGAAATACGTCGGCCTCGACGACCTCGGCGAAGACGACATGAAGCCGGTCGTCGACGTGAAGCCGTACAGCATCCTCAACACCGACCAGCTCAAGCGCAACGTCGAGAAGATCAAGGATCTCTACGTCGAGAAGGGCTACTTCCTCGCGCAGGTCCGCTATCGCATCGAGCCCATCGACGGCGACGACGCCGAAGTGAACGTCGTCTTCGAGATCCAGGAAAACGCGAAGGTCATCGTCAAACACATAGCCTTCGTCGGCAACAAGAAGATCACCGACGACCAGATCAAAGGCGTGCTGCAGACCCGCGAGGGTAACGAGCTGTCGTTCTTGTCGCAGTCGGGAACTTACAAGCGCGAGTTCTTCGAGACGGACATGTTCCGCATCCAAGCGCTCTACTACGACAACGGCTTCGTCTCGGTGAAGGTCGGCGAGCCCTCGGCGACCATCTCGCCGGACCGCCGCTACATCTACCTCTCCGTGCCCATCGACGAGGGTGAGCAATACGACATCGGTAAGATCAGCTTCAGCGGCGACGTCCAGCTCACCGACGAGACGGGGAAGGTGGTGGTCACCGAAGAGATGTTGCGCCAGCGCCTCACCATCGCGCGCGGCGAGCTCTTCAACCGCACCAAGCTGTTTGCCGACCTGCAGTCGGTCACCGACGCCTATCGCGACCAGGGTTATGCGTACACCAACGTCAATCCGCTGACGCGGACCGATCCCAAGACGCGCACGGTCGACCTCGAGCTGCAGATCCAGCGCGGTGATTTGGTCTACTTCGACCGCATCGACATCGTCGGCAACACCAAGACGCGCGACAAGGTCATTCGCCGCGAGATGCGCGTGTTCGAAGGCGACAAGTACAGCGCCACGGGCATCGCGCGCTCGAAGGCCCGCATCTACCAGCTCGGTTACTTCGAGACCGTCGAGATCACCACGAACCGCGGCTCGCGCCCGGACACCATGAACGTCCAGGTGGAGATCAAAGAGAAGTCGACCGGCACCTTCCAGGTCGGCGCCGGCTTCTCGAGCGTCGAGTCGTTCATCGCGACCATGCAGATCTCCCAGAACAACTTCCTGGGGAACGGCAACCTGCTGTCGCTGTCGGCGCAGCTCTCGTTCGGTACCTTCGCGCGCCAGCTCGCGACCTTCGACTTCGTCGAGCCGTACTTCCTCGACACGCGCTGGCAGCTCGGCTTTCGCGCCTACCTGACCAAGCGCTTCTACCAAGACTTCGCGCGCTCGGCGACCGGCTTCTCCCCGACGCTCGGCTATCCGATCACACCCGATTGGCGCGTGAACTTCGGCTACACGCTCGAGCGCATCGAGATCGACGAGGTCGGCGGCGGCCGGCAGATCGACTACGAGAACCTCAACAACAACGGCATGAACTCGGCGTTCAACGCCAGCATCGCCTACGACACGCGCGACAATCGTCTGTTCCCGCGGTCAGGCCACTACCACATCCTCTCCACGGAAATTTCCAACAAGGCGTGGGGCTCGGACACCGGCCTCGAGTACCAGCGTTACACCTTGAACATTCAGCGCTACGTGCCGCTGCCTCTGAACTTCACGCTCAAGTTCCGCGGGCAGTTCGGTTACATCACCGGCAACGGCGAGCAGGGCGTCCAGATCTCCGAGCGCTTCTTCCCGGGCGGCATCTACTCGGTCCGCGGCTTCAACCCTCGGTCGCTCGGCCCGCGCGTCAACGTCGGCTACAAGGGCGAGCCGCTCGGCGAGACCACGGAGTTCGTGCGCGGCGGTAACAAAGAGGTCGTCTTCAACCTCGAGCTCGAGTTCCCGATTCTTACTGCCGCGGGCATCAAGGGTGTCGTCTTCACCGACGCAGGCAACGCCTTCGACGACAATCAGGGCTTCTTCTACCTCGGCACCGATCGCGACCTGCGCCCGAACGCCTATCTGTTCAACAGCACCGATCCGATCAAGCCGCCTCTCGGCCTGTACTACTCGTTCGGTTTCGGCTTGCGCTGGCTGTCACCCATCGGCCCGCTGCGCTTCGAATGGGGCATTCCGATCACCAAGGTGCGTCCGACCGACCGCAGCCTGATCTTCGAGTTCACGATCGGTAACTTCTTCTAGTCTGCCTTTGCGGACGGCGGCGAGCGGGTTACCCAGAAGCCGCCGAGCCCGAAGGCAGCGCCGATATAAAACATCAGGGCTCCAGGTCCATCGCTGTGCCCCCCGATCTTGTAGAGCACCCAGACGCACGCAAGACCGACGGCGAGCAGCGCGAACCTGAACATCGCGAAACAGAACTTGATGAGCTCCAAGGGGCGGCCTCGCTGTGGGGGACCCGGCAAGAATCCGAGGGCTGCCCGCGGCGCGAGCTCCCTCACTCGAAAACAACACGTATTTTCCGCCACATAGGGCTCCAGCGCCAGGGTGACAGGGCCCGAGGCGACACTTTGGCCTTTCGACCCGATGATGGGGTCTCGAAGGAGCTGGAATGATTCCCCATGTGCAAGACGGCCCAAGGGCGACAACCCCACCGAACATCCAGGTACCGGCAGCGCCAGCGCCGGACTCTCCGCCGCGCGTGAGCCAGCAGCGGCTCGGAGCGCTCGCACCAGTGAGATCCAGCGGCTCCCTGACCCTCGACCGCATCCTCGCGCACATCGTGCCGAGCACCGAGATGACGCTCGATTCCTTCGGTGCGCGCCTCTCCGCCGGCAAGGCCATCGAAGCGCTGCGCCATGCGTTCCCCGACCTCAGCGCGACGGTCACCGCGACCTTCAGCGACCCAGCGCGGCGGCGTGACGTGCTGCAGCTCGACCTCAAGGGCACTTACCTCGCGGACCTCGGCTGGTTGCGCCACACCGGCAAGAAGGTGGACGGGGCGCAGCTCTTCCTGATTGCGGACTGGGCTGCCGACGGTCACGTGCAGCACGTGAGCGTGCGCGCCGAGCCGGGGCTCCTCTTGCACCAACTCGGCTACATTGCCGACCCACGCACGAAGCTTGGACGCTTGCGCACGATCGCCAGGAAGTCACCGTCCCAGGCAGTCAAGATTGGCGTCTCGGCCTTGTGGAGCACGGTGAAGCGCTTTTTTGCTCCCAAAGAGCCGGTACCGGTGACGCGCTTCGTGCCCGACCCAAACGTGCACAGCGCTCTCGACGCCGTACGCCGTCACTTCGATGCCGAGAAGAACGGCAGCGTGCGCGCAACATTGGAGACCATGTCGCAGGAAGGCGCGTTCAAGGTTCTCACCGGCACCAAGGAGTATTACGGCTCGCGCGAGGCGCTTTATCGGCACTACGTCGAAGTCTTTGCCGCTTTCGCGGGCGGCAAGTTCGAGCCGACCGAGCTCATCGAAGGCAAAGACGGTCGCGTCTACGTAGAATACGCTTTCGAAGGGATTCACAGCGGCGAGCTCGGCGGCGTTCCGGCGACCGGCAAGTGCGTCCGCTATAGCGCGCAGATGATCTTCGAGGTAGCGGCCGATTTGAGCGTGCGCTCCGAGACCAGCTATGTCGGAGCGTTGCCGGTGCTCGCGGCCCTCGCGCTGTCGGACGACCCAGCGACCGAAGCGGGTCTCAGGCGGTTGACGGCTTGAGGGACGTGCCGATGGCGCTCTCGACGAGCGCAACCAGGGTCGGCTCGAGCGCTGCGACATAGGCCGCATCGGCGAGACGGTTCTCTGGGTCACGTGCGGCCGCGTCGAGAATGCCATTGATGGCGTGAACGAGCGCTGCGCTGCGCGCTTCGAGGTCCGCGATAGCGACTCCGGCGAGGTTGGGGCGCAACCAGCAAGCGACGCCGCGCTGATAGCGCTCCTGGATCTCCGGATCGTGCTGACCCGCCGTCGGGGGCAGGTGCTCGATGAGCACGCGCCGTAGCGGATGCTTCTCTGCGGTGCGCGCGGCGATGGTACGCCACAAGCGCGGCACGACGTCGGCGAGAGGCAGGTGCGCGAGCGCCGCCAGCGCCGCTTCATAGAGCTCGGCGGTTTCGAGGATGCAGCGGCGGGCGAGGGCACTCAGCATCTCGTCCTTCGACGCGAAGTAATCGTAGACCGAGCCGATGCCGACGCCCGCGAGCTGACCGATCGCAGTGGTGGTGGTAGCCGCGTAGCCATCGCGGACGAAGAGGCGCTCGGCCGCCTCGAGAATGGCGTCCACCGCATCCTGAGAGCGTTGCTGGCGTGGTTGCTTGCGCAGAGGCGTCTTGGGGACAGAGAGCATGGGAGACCTGGATAGCACCCCAAAATGGGGACACTCACCATTTTTCTTCGCGCGCCGATGTCTAAAACGACGCGAACGACTGCAAGAACGACGCGTAGATGGTGACCGGAAAGCGGTCGCTCTCGTCCGGACAGCGGTTGAGCGGGAAGCCGAAGTCGAAGCCCAAGGAGCTGGTGTAGAGGTTGAACACGTCGCCGATGAAGCGGACGCTGTAGCCGACGTCGGTGAAGACCGAGCGCTGGCAGCCGTCGCGGTCCACCGGCAGCACGATGACGTCGCTGAAGAACGCGCCCTCGACCCGCGTGAAGGTGAAGAGGCGGAGCCAGTCGGAGCGCATGTCGTTCTCGATGATGTGCCGATATTCGGCGCTCGCGGTGATGCGCTCGGTGCCGCGGGCCTCGTTGACCTCGTAGCCGCGGCCACCGCGATAGCGACCACCGAGGCGGAGCTCGCTCTGCTTGGGCGCCGTGCCGATGAGCAAGTCGCCGCGTAGACGGCCGACGAGGGCGTGGCCGAGGGCGAGCTGCCAGATGTGCAGCACGCCGGCACCGACCTGGCCGAAGACGTAGTCGACGCCGCGGTCATCGCGGCCGTAGGCGACGCCGCTCGAGAGCGACCAGCCCGAGCCTTCGAAGCTGAAGTAGGGATTGAGCCGGTCGTCATGGCCGTAGCCGATGGAGAGCGACAGGAGGTCGCCGGGAGTCGCGTCGTCGAACTCGCCGCGCAGGCGGTTGTAGCCGATGCCGACGCCGATGCGGTCCGCGAGCAAGAGCGGCGTCACCGCCTTGCCGAACTTGTAGGCCGCGCTCGCCGAGACGCCGACCGACTCCGGCGCGTACGTGGCGCTGAAGCCGAAGGCGTAACGCAGGTCATCGATGCGGCGCAGCGCAAAGTCGGCGCTGGCGCTCACTTGTTGGTTGGTGATTTGGAAGAGACCGGTGATGTCGTTCAAGAGGAAACGCCATCGCGGAGTGCTGCGGTCGTTGTAGCGCGTGGTCTCGCCGGGCAACATGGCGAGCTGCACCGTCCGCTCGAACGGATCGACCTCGACCAGCTTGGGCTTGTCCTTGCCGGGAAAGAAGAGCTCGCCTGGGCCGATGCGCGTCGCCTCGAGACGATGTTTGCCGGGAAGACGCAAACGCACGGTGATGGGCTCGTGCACCTTGTCGGCGTCGGGACCGATGGCGTCGACCCGCACGCGCGTGCCTTCGGCGGTGGTCTCGACGTCCGCGAGCACGTAGTCGAGCTTCGGCGTCGGGCCCAACCATTCGCGCAACGCGGTGATGACCTCGTCGCCAGCACCCGCGCGGACCACCGAGAGCCAGTTCGAGCTGCTCGGCAGGTAAGCTTGGGTGATGGCCAGCGCTCCGGCATCACCGACCCGGTCGACGAGCTTGGTCGCCACCATCTTCCCGCGCGGCAGCGTCGTATCGAAGTCGTCGAGGTGGTTGGCCACGACGGGGGTCTCGTCGATGGCCTCGTAGTAGGCATCCGCGAAAGCGACTTGCGGCGCGAAGATCAGCGAGTCGATCTCGGGGATGATGGCGATGTGCTCGAACATCTGCGCTGCGTGCTCGTTCGTTCGGTAGAGATTGCGCGCGAGTGCGTCACGCATGATCACGCCGACGGTATCGGCGACGAGCTCGGCGGGTAATGCGTCAGTGCCCGTTTCAGCGGACCGCGCCTTGGGAAGGGCATAACTCGCTAGCTGCGCCCGCCAGATGGATAGGCGGTGCAGACGTTGCAGAATCGACGCCACGTGGAAGGCTCGGTTGGAGACGGCAAAGCCGCCATCGAAGCGCTCGACGAGGCGCTCACGCAATGGCGCGACGACGACGATGAGGCGACGCCGTGGGAAAACCTGCGTGTCGGCCCAATTGGCACCGACCTCGAGCGTCTCCGACAGCTCCCGGGACGCTAAAGCATCCAAGCCGGCGGAGATGTCGCGCAAGTCGTAGGGCGTCTCGCCGTGCGGCGCGGCCTCCGGGGTGATGACCACAGCGGCGTCGCGCAGCTTCACCGATGCAGCACCGGCGACCAGCCATGGAACGAAGCGCGCATCCATGACGCCGTCGACGCGGCGGGGCGCGCGAGCACCAAACGGCGTCTCGCCGGCAAATCCGACGGTCCGGCGCGGCGAGGTGACGTGAAACTCGACTGTCGTCGCGGCGACCGGGCTCTCCTGGTCGGCGAAGGCCGGATGCCAGCCCCCCAACAAGTAGAAGGTGCCGTCGCGCTCCCCGAAGACGCCGTTGCGACGCGGCACACGGGTGACGAACCCCAAGGTGACGACTTCACCTGCGTGGCGCGGTCCGAGGTCCTGCCAAGCGCCGTCACCGTCCAGGGCGGCTCCCGCCTCGTCGGTCAGGGCCATATCGGCTGGGTCGAAGCCGTGCGGGTAGAACCATGGCTGCCGCACGTCGTTGATTCCCGCCGGCGTGCGCAGGACCCGGGGATAGGTGGCGGCGCGCAGATGGGTGTCGCGGGAGAGGGCGCAGGCCACGGTTCCGCTGATGGTATGCGCGCGGGTGTCGAGGGAGGCCGTGACGGTGACCCGCGCACACGGCGACGCCGCCGGCGGCGAGGCGATGGAGATCCAGGCAACGACGGCGACCGCGAGCACCAACGCGAGGTTAGCACGCACCTACAGTCGATGCTTGCATAGAAGACAGAACCGGGTACGCTGGCGGAGGACTCGTAAGTTAACGATTGGGGAACGATGGCGACGGAACCAACCGACGACGCCGCGTCTGCGCAATATTCCGCGGACGCTGCAGCCGAACCTGCTGAGGAGCTGGCACCGGAAGAGCTGCCGCTCGATGAGGTTTCCGCCGTCGAGTCCGTCGACGAGGTCGAGAGCTACGATACGCAAGAGATCGTCCAGATCGCCGATGCCAACGCGCCGCCGGCGATGCGCGCGCGCGCCAATCTCCCCGATATCGGTGAAATCACCGAAGAAGACCGCGCCTTCATCCACCGGGTCTTCAATCAGGTCAAAGACGTCGACTTCCGTTCGGCGCCACCGCCACCGCCTCGCAAAAACCTCGCTGGTCTCGACAAGAAGATGCAGTTCTTGCGTGACCGAGTGCGAGAGCTCGAACGCGACCTCGCCCGGGTGGGTTGGGTCTGGAGCATCAAGCAGCGGCAAGTCGACGCCGTCGATCAGCTCATCGACGCCAAAGAGAGCGAGCGCGCTTCCGCGGTCGAGCGTTATGCCACTGTCCGCGACCAGGCGACGCGCAGCGCTCAGGCTTTCCGAAGCGAAGAAGCGCGCCTCAACGCGGTGATCAACGAAGGCGTCGCTGCCAACTCGCAGCTTCAGGGTGAGCTCGCGGCGCTACGCCAGGAGATGGACGCCGCCAACGACGCTTGGAACATGAAGCTCGAGCAGGAGCGCGACGAGAAGAACGCGCTGCTCACGGACTTCCGCAGCAAAATCGAAACCGCGCAGCAGGTCTTCAACGAGCTGCGTGAGACGTCGACTCGCACCATCGCGGACGGCGAGGCCCGCATCGCGGCGCTCACCAACGAGCTGACGACGACGCAGAACGACCTGACGAGCGCTCGCCAGCAGATCGACGAGCTCACGGCAGGTCTTGCGGCAGCCGACGCGAAACAAGTCGAGCTCATCGACCAGCTGGGGATCACCACCCGCGACCTCGAGTCCACGCGGACGGCGCTCAGCGAGCGCGAAACGCAGCTCACCACCGCCACCGACGACCTCGGCAGGGTCCGCAGCGAGCTCGAATCCGAGCTGGCCCGCGTTCGCAGCGAGCTCGAGAGCAAGGCCGGCACCCTCGAAGCGCAGCTTGGCGACGCCACCCGCGGCATCGAGGAGCTGCGCGCCACGGTCACCGAGCGCGACAAACGTCTGCAGGAAGTCGGCGACGAAGCGGCGCAGGCGCGCAACGAGCGTGAGACACGGGCCGCCGAGCTGCAAGGCACCATCCGAGAGCGCGAGCTCGCTATCGAAGACGCCGGCCGGGCCCAGGAAGCTCTCAAGCTCGAGGTCGCCGACCGCCAAAAGTCGCTCGACGATCAGAAGCGCGAGATCGAAGGCCTGAAGACAGATGTCGCGACGCTGCAGCGCCAGCTCGATGCCTCGGAAGCCGAGCTACGTCTGGTGCGTGAAGGCAGCAGCAGCGCCGAGACCAAGGCCTCCGACCTCGAGAGCGAGCTGCTCGCGCTCAAGGAAGAGCAGCGCTTCTTGCGCGTCGACAACGACCGCATGAGCAGGCGCCTCGCGGAGATCGACCGCAACGGCGTTCAGTCTCAGGCCGTCGAAAATCGCAGCGAGAGCGGCAGCTCCGAGGTCAAGTAGCGCAGGTCGCCGAGATGCGACGCGCTTCGTCGGGTCGCTGCGTCAGGTCGACGCAGGTCACCGGGCCACGCGCGGTGGTCGGCTCGGTCCAAACCTTGGGCCAGGGTAGGTGATTGGGAAGGTCGCGTCCCAAGAACGCGATGACCGGCCCCGGGTCGCTACCGGCGGTGAAGGACACCTGGACCGACCCCAAGACGCGCGGGCCGAGTCGTCCGCGCTCGCGGTCATGCACCGCTTGATGCAGCGACTCGACGATGAGCAGGTTGTTGAAGGCGGAGAGTGAACGCGGGTTCGGCGCGCGGTCTCCGAGGTTGTAGACCGCGGTGTCGCCGAGGGCGACGACGTCCACTGGCGCGCCTTCGCCGTTGAGGATCTTGTAAACGTACGACTTCTGATTGCGCTCGGAGTCGCCGACGAGCTGACGACGCTGCGCGCCAGCTGTCGAGCGGTCGAACGCCAAGCGCTCGAGGTGAGGGAGCGAGAAACCCGTCTGCCCGGTGCCGAGGTTCATGAGCACGGTCTTGTGCTTCAAGCGCACGTAGTCGTCGTGGCCGAAGGCATCGTTGTCCGTGGCGTTGATGACGAACAGGCCCTCTTTGGCGAGCTCGTTGCCGAGCGTCGCCTCGTCGATGATGTCGACGCCTCGGGCCATGAGGCTCTCGCGCTGGAGGCGACCCTCGGGCGTCGAGAGAAGGGGATCGACGACGGCAATCGATTGACCGAGCGCGAGCAGGCCGTCGACGACGGCGCCGCCGATGATCTTGCCCGCGCCGCCGTACACCAGGAAGCGCCTTCCGGTACGCAGCACATCGACTTCGCTCTCGAGGAGCTTTTCGATCTCGGGAAAAAGGCCGATGAGCGTCGGCGTGAAGACGAAGCGCTCGTAGCGTCGCTTGGCCTCCGAGGTGGCCATGACGGTCAACGCCACCTGCTCGAGGCCAGGGGGCATGCGGTCGATCTCCGGGACCTCGCTCGTGGTGTGGGAGCAGGCGTTGATCGGCACGTTCGGGTAGCGCTCACGGAGCTCGCCAACGACGCCCCAAGACCGGACGCCCTGCAGGTGCACGTTGACCGTGCGCGGCTCGCCGCCGGCCCAGCACCGATTGACGTCGATGACAGCTTGCTCGAGGAGGCCTTCAGCGGCCCATTGCAGGTTCTTGTGGGGCAACCCTTCGGCGTCGAGGCTCACGCGGTGGCTCTGGATGCCGAACATGCGTTCGCACAGGTCCATGACCACGGGGTCGGCCGAGTGCGGCTTCCAGGCGACACGAATGTCGCGGCCGGCGAGCCCCGAAACCATCGTGAGGTGTCTGAAGAGGTCGACCTTGTCCGCCAAAGCGTGCTCGGTGGTCACGAGCAGGGTTCCCGCGAGAGCGCCGCGCTCGCCGCGGATGTCGGCGTAGCTCTCCATTAGGGGCGTTGCGAGGGGGATCTGCGAGAGAGCCGCGAGGCGGACGCGGAGGTCGCGCGGCAAGTCATCGATGCGAAGGTCGTAGGGGCCTTTCTTGCCCAGCGACCACTCCGGAATGAACGGGTAGATCTCGCGCAGGAGGTCAGCGTCGTGCGTCGAGAAGTCCTTCCAGCCGAAGGCGGTAAGGCCGCGCGGCCCGAAGGTCTCCTTGAACTCCGCGACAGCGGACGCGTAGCTCGTGCCCTCTGGCAAGCCGAAGAGGAAGCTCGCGAAGTGAGCAGCGAGCAAGAGATTGGGCTCGTCACCCAAACGGTCGATGGGTCGATCGAGGTGCGCGGCGAGCTCGGTGGCTCGCAGCTCGGCGAAGTAACCGGATTCGCATCGGCGTCGCGCGCCCGCGCCCTGGAGCCAGACCTCGTGGGCCGACAGCTGTGGATGCTCCGCGAGCTCGGCGATGGTCCGAGCAACGTCGTCGCGGCGTTGATGAGCGGGTACCGGGGTGCGTGCGACGACGAGCCTGCCCTCGCTTCGGCGATAGGTGAGGGCACGCTGCGCGTCATCGAGCCACGCGCGGTTTCGCGTGACGCGGTCGATCGTCGTCTTCGGCTCTGCGCGCGGCGCCGGCGCGAAAGGAACTACGAGCGGTGCTGGTCCCTGCACGATGGGCGCCGGGCTCAGCGCCTCGAGCCAGTGCGGGCTAGCGAACCTGATTGGGTCTGTTCCGTTCACGATGTTAAGACAACCGCGTGGAAGCCTATGCTTTGCTGCGGCGTGCCCCCCTGTTTGCCGAGGTCGACGATACGGAGCTGCGTCGTGTAGCCGGTCGATGCAGCGTCCGTATTCTCGGTGCAGGGGACGTCCTGGTGCGTGCGGGATCGCCGCAAAGGGAGGTCATCTTCCTGGCGACCGGTGGAGTCGTGCTTTACCGGCGAAATGCGCGCCTCGATGCCACGATGGCACTCGGCATGCTCACCGCTCCCTCCATTTTCGGGGACGCCGAATGGGCCGCGGGAGTGCCTTGGATGGTCAGTGGCAGGGCCGAGGTCGACTCGACGATCGTCGGTATCGAGAACGCCGCCTACGCTCGGCTATCGCAGAACCCGGCGGTCGCGTACCGCATGTACCGCGACGCATGCGTTCGCCATCTGCTCGCGAACCACACCGCTCAGGTAATGGCGATTTACGACGTCGAGACGCGACTCCTCCGTTTGCTGCTCGACCACGGCGCGCGGGTCGGCCGGCGTACCGGCGATGCGATGATCATCGCCGAGCCCATCGGGCCGGTCGCCTTGGCGGCGCATCTGGGTGTCAACCGCCGCACCATCACCCGTGCGCTCAAGTCGATCGAAACACAGGGGTGGCTGGTCCGCGAAGACGCGCACTGGACCCTCAAGCGCTTGCGCGAGATGGAGGGTATCTTGCCGCCGCATCTCCTCGGTCTGTCGACGAGTAGCGGCGAGCAAGGGCCGGTGTTCAGTCGCTGGTCCGGAAGCCTCAACCGCGATAGCGACTGAGCCGGGCGTAGTTCGTCATCATCTTGCCGGCGGCGTAGCCACCGACCATGGCGAGTCCCCACGGGTTCCACAACAACGGGTTCGCCATCATGCCCACGAGCACGGTCTTCTCGCGCACGGCCTCGGCCCACTCGGCGCGGGCCGCGTCGCGCTTTTTTGGGGCCGCGTCGTTGTTGATGTCCTGAAGCATCTGCATGCGGCGGCTAATGATCATGGGAGCCAACATCGTTCTCTCTCCTGGTAGGGGGAGAAGAGTTCTCGGCCGCAGCAGGCGCGCCACCGAAGACGCTGGGAAAAATGTCCCAGGGATTTTTCGTTCGTTGCTGCCGCGACCTAGGAGAGAGGAGCGGTGAGAGCTTGCTTGACCGCTTCGGCGAGCTCGAGCGCGCGGATGCCGGCGGGGCCGTCGACCCGCGGCCGCCCGTTCTCGAGAATGCAGCGAATGAAGTCGCGGTCCTGCAACTGCAGCGCGTCGCCTTGTTGCACTTCCACGGGCTCACCGGAGATCTGCGGCCAGGTGCTTCCGGGCTCGGGCGGCAAGCGTCGCACCGATTTCACCTCGCGCGCCGCGCAGTCGATGGAGACGTAGCGCTCCTTGGTGAACAGGCGGATCTTGCGCACCGGCTCGAGGCTCGCGCGGCCAGCGGAGATTTGCGCCACGGTACCGTCCTCGAACTGGAGACGCGCCGCCGCCATGTCGATCTCGCTGGTGATGATCGGCACGCCGACACTGCGGGCCTCGACCAGCTTGGCCGAGATGAGGGCGCCGACGATGTCGAGGTCGTGGATCATCAGATCGAGGATGACGTCGACGTCGGTGCTGCGGCCGGAGAAGGGCGCGAGTCGCTCGGCGACGATGTAGCCGGGCTTGTCGACCATGGCGAGAGCGGCGGTGACCGCCGGGTTCCAGCGCTCGGTGTGCCCGACTTGCAAGACGCGCCCACGCTTCGCCGCGGCCTCGACCAACGCGGTTGCTTCGCTCATCGTCGCGGTGATTGGCTTCTCGACGAGCACGTGACACTGGCGCTCGATGGCTTCGTGCGCGATAGCGGAGTGAGTTCGCGTCGGAGTCGCGACGATGACGGCATCGACCGTGTCGCGCAGATCCGCCAGGGTGGAGTACGCCGGCACCTTGTGGAGAGCACCGAGCCTCTGGCGTTTCTCTTCGACGGGATCGATGACACCGATCAGCTGGGCGCGTTCGTCGGCGACGATTTTCTGACAGTGATAGGTGCCGAGGTGACCGCCGCCGACCACGGCGACGCGAACTTTGCCTGTCATGATGCCGCCGCCGTGATGATTTCGTTGCTCGTGAGCCCGACGACGACGAGCCCCGCCGCGTCGGCTTCGTTCACGAACTGCTCGGGCTCGAGGATGAGCGTGCGTCCCGCCTCGATACCGAGGACGCGCACGCCGGCGTCGCGCATCGACACCAGGGTCTTCGGGCCGATGGCCGGAACGTCGAAGCGCATGTCTTGTTTGGGCTTGGCGACCTTCACGATGACCGCGCCTTTCTTGCCGGTGAGCTCGCCGGCTCGGGCAATGCATGCGTCGGTGCCCTCGATGGCTTCCAGGGCGACGACGGCGCCGTCTTTCACGACGACGGTCTGACCGATGTCGAGCTTGCCGATCTCACGCGCGATGACGAGGCCATAGCGCAGGTCTTGCCACTCGCGCGGCTCGGGCTTGCGCTTGGTCATCACGCCCTCGGGCGCCAGGGCTTCCGGCATGAAGACCGTCGAGTCGATGATGGTGACGCCTGCCTTCTCGAACTCCTGCGCGACCGCGCGTAACATGCCGTCGTCGCGGCGGATGGCGGCGCGAGCCAGCAGCTTCATGGCGAGGAAGTCTGGACGGGCGCGCTCGAACAGGCGTGTCTTGCGCACGCCGCCCGCCATCGCGGCCTGGGTGCAGCCACCTTTGACGAAGGCCTCGATCATCGGCCGGAGCTGGCCGACCTTCACCCAGGTCATGGCGTCGACTTCGCGAGCGACCTCGGGCTTGGTCTCGCCTTTCATGCCGACGGCGATGACCTTGAGGCCACGCTTCTTGGCGGCACGCGCGAAGAAGATGGGAAAGGTTCCGTTGCCCGCGATGAGCCCGATGCGGTCGACGGGCTCGGTACTGCTCACGTCTCGTCCGGCTCGTTCGCCCCGATCGGCCGGGCCGAGGCCACGCCGCGCTTCGAGGCACGGATGAAAGCGACGAGCTCGGCGACGTCCTCGCTCTTGGGGGCGAGCTCTTTCTCGGCGCGGTCGAGGCCCTCGGAGCGTGTGCGCTCGGGGTAGAAGATCATCTTGAAGCTCTCGCGCAGCGCGCCCAGACGCTCGCGGCTCCAGCCGCCGCGCTTCAAGCCGACGACATTGAGACCCGCGAGCTCGGCGCGGTCGCCTTGCGCGATGCACCACGGCGGGATGTCCTGCGAGACCATGGCGCCGCCGGCGAGGAATGCCGCACGGCCGATACGCACGAACTGATGAATCGCCGCCAGTCCGCTCATGCGGACTTCGTTCTCGAGCGTGACGTGGCCGGCGAGGGTCGCCGAGTTCGCCATGATGACGTTGTCGCCGATGATGCAATCGTGGGCGACATGCGCGTAAGCCATGAGCAGGCAGCGGCTACCGATGCGCGTCTCCATGTGACCGCCGGCGGTGCCCATGTTGATGGTCACGCCTTCGCGGATGACGTTCTCGTCGCCGATGATGACACGCGCCGGTTCACCCTTGAATTTGAGGTCCTGGGGCGGTCCGCCGAGCGCGGCGAACGGGTGAATGACGTTCTTGGCGCCGATGGTCGTGTCGTTGTCGACGACGACGTGCGAGAGCAGCTTGGTCTCGCGGCCGATCTTGACGCGCGGGCCGATGACGCACAGCGGGCCGATCTCCGCCGTCGGATCGATCTCGGCGCCCTTATGAACGACTGCTGTCGGATGAATCGCCATCGACACCCTCTGCGCTCGCGTACTTACCTAGAATCTTGCGTTCGAGCTCGCGCACACGCTTGCGCAGCTCCGGGAGCATCGCCACGACGGCCATGCTCTTCACCCATTTGGCGTGCGGGATAGCCGGTGTGCCACCATAAACACCAGCGGCGGCGATGCGGCCAGCAGCCGCGGCGCGGCCCGCGAGAGTGACATCGGACGCCACGGTCACGTGCCCAGTCACGCCGGTCTGGGCGCCCATGACGACACGGTCTCCCAACGTGGTGCTGCCGGCAACTCCCGACTGGCTGACGATGACGCAGTCGCTACCGGTCGCGACGTTGTGGCCAATCTGCACGAGGTTGTCGATCTTGGTGCCGCGGCCGATGCGGGTGACGCCGAAGGTGGCTCGGTCGATGGTGCTGTTGGCGCCGATCTCGACGTCGTCCTCGAGGATGACGATGCCGACCTGCGGGATCTTGTGACGCTTGCCGGCGGCGTCGGGGGCGTAGCCGAAACCATCCGATCCGATGACACCGTTGGGTTGCACGATGACGCGATCGCCGAGCTCGCAGCGATTCATCACCTTGGCGCCGGGGTGCAGCAAGCAGTCGGCTCCGACCTTGGCGTCGCGGCCAACGTACGCGAGTGGCTCGATGATGGTGCGCTCACCGATCACCGCACCGGCCTCGACGACCGCGCCCACGCGAACGACGGTGGTGGGGTGGAGGCGGGCGTCCTTGTGGACGAACGAGCCGGGCTCCGCTCCCGCCGGGTGCTTCGGCGCCGGGTTCAGGTGTTGGGCGATGGTTTGCATCGCGAGGTAGGGATTGGCGCAAACCAGCTGCGCGCAGGGCGCTCGTTCGAGCGCCTGCATGACGATGACAGCGCCTGCGCGGGTCGTCGCCACCTTGCTCGCGTACTTCGCGTTGGCGAGGAAGGTGATGTCGCTCGGGCCTGCGCTCGTCAGATCCGCGACGCCGCGGATCTCACGTGTAGCGTCCCCGATCACGGCACCGTCGACCAACCCGGCCAACGCTCCGACCGTCATCATGGGTGCTACTTCTTGTTGGAGGCTGCGGCGGCTTCTTTAGCGGTGCTGGTGCCGTACTCTTTGTTGTATTCGCGAATGACCTGGTCGGTGATGTCGAGGTGGCGCTTGTAGTAGAGGACGCCGTCACCGATATCGAGGATCATGCTGTAGCTCTCGCGGTCGCCGAGCTTCTCGACCACCTTGCGGAGCTTGCGCGTGATGTCCTGCACCAGCGCGCCTTCGCGCTTCGACAGGTCCTGCTGCAGCTGCATGTACGTCTGCTGCAGCTGGGCGAAGTCCTTCTGCAGCTCGTCCTGCTTCTGCTGCTTGACCTCGGGCTTCATCATCGCGGACTTGGCGTCGAACTCGTCCTTCTTGGCCTTCAGCTTGTTCTGGGCCTCGTCGAGCTGCTTCTGCTTGCCGTCGAAGTCCTTCTTCAGCTGCTCTTTGGCTTGCTTGCTGTCTTCGAGCTCGTTGAAGGCGCGAGCCATGTCGACGTAGCCGACCTTGTCATTGGCGGATGCGGTCGCGGCGAGCAGGGACGAGGCGACCACGGCAAGGAAGGGCAGTTTGAGGTGCTTCATAGCGCACGATTCTCCGGTCTGGGCTCGGATTGGACGCTCGTAAGCGTGAGCCCATTTCAGTCGGCGCGGGACTATCGCAATGGGGTGGAACCGTCAACGTTTGCAGGAGATCGGAAAAAGCCACACAATACCGCCCGTGTCCTCTCACGAAACACTTGGCCTCATCCTCGTCCGCGAAGGATTGATCACCCGGCCGCAGCTCTATGACGCCCTACGCCTGCAGCGGCAGAACAATCGCCTCCTGGGCACCTGCCTTTTGACCCTGGGTTACGTCGAAGCCGACCGCTTGCTCGCGATCCTCGCCAAGCAGCTCGCAGTGCCCGCTTTGCCGCGGGGACTGCTGATTCGGGCCTCTCAGGAGGCGGTAAAGCGCGTGCCCGCCGAGGTCGCCCACCGCCTGCGCGTCGTTCCTTACTCTTGGGACGGGGAGATGCTGGGTGTCGCTGTCGCGGACGGCCGCGTGTTGAACCACCTGCACGAGGTGGCGCTCCACGCCAAGGCCGCGATCGGCGCCTACGTCGCGCTCGAGACCGAGATCGAAGAAACTCTCGGAAAGCTTTACCCGAGCTTGCGCGGTGTCACCGCGCCGCCGACGCTTTCGGGGCGCGCGCGGCCGCCGACCCTGAGCGTCGCCACGGCGCCGAAGGCAGAAGCTCCGCCAAAGCGGTCAACACTCGCGTCGCCACCGTCGTTCCCGGCGATCGAGAAGTGCTCGCTCTACGAAGCGGTCGAGAAGATCTACGAGGCCGAGACGGTACGCAGCGTCGGTCGCGCGGTCGCTCAGGCGTTGCTCAACTATTTCCAGCGTGTCGTCGTGTTCGAGCGCCTGGGCACGAACTTCAAGGTCGTTGCCTACGGCGGCGTTACGCCATCGCGCGCCGATGGTGCGCTCGAAGACCTGCCGCAGGTGACCGCACACGCCAAGGCCAAGGGCCTCGTCCACGGCCTGTCGAACAACGACGCACGTGCGTCGGAGCTTGCCCGCTATTTCGGACTGGGAGCCGCGGCGACCTTCCTCTTGGCGCCGATCGCGCCCGATCACAGTCACGCCTTGGTTGCCTACGGCGACAACGGCGACCTCGATGACACCTACGACGATCTCCACGAGCTCGAGATGCTCGTGAAAGAGGCCGACACGGCGTTGCATCTCCTCGAAAACTGAAGAGCCGCTCGATCGCGCCACATTCTCGTCGCCAAGGCTTGGCGTCGTCGTCATCATCGCGTCACGCGAGGCGCCTAACTCGAGCATGCAATGTTCGAGGCCTTTCAGAAGACCGATGCAAGCGAAGGTCGCGGTCGCATGGCGACGTCTGCCGGCGCCGCGGTTGGCGCCTATGGCGGGCTGATCGTGCTCGCCTTGGTGTTCGCAGGACGAGCCGCCGTGCCGACGGCAGCGCCCAAACGAGTCGAGGTGACGTTCAATCGGCCGCCACCACCACCGCCGCCGCCCGCGCCACCACCGAAGCCCCGCGTCGAGCCGATCGCGGAGCCGAAGGTGACGACGCTCACCAAGGCCGACGTCGCGCCACCAACGACTCCGGCGCCAGCTCCGGTCGAAGCAGCGCCCGTCGCTCAGGTGCCGTCGCTCGACGCCCCCGTCGCCGCTGCACCAACCGCGGCCCCCACGGGGAGCACTGGCGTCGGTAGCGCCGGAACCGTGGGCGGCACCGGCACGGCGGCCATCAACCTCCCGGAGAATGGCGAGCCGGCCGTCGCGAGCTCCGACAACGCGGCACCGCGCATGCCACCAGAGGCCGAAGCCAACGGCTGGGAAGGCAAGGTCATCTTGAAAGGCGTCATCGAGACCGACGGCACCGTCTCGCACCTGCAGGTGCTCAAAGTGACGGTCAAAATCGCTAATCAAACGCAGACCGCTACGGCGGACCATCCTTTCGCACGTGAAGCGCTCGCCGCGGTGAAGAGCTGGCGGTTCACGCCGGCCAAGGTCGACGGCGTCGCGGTTCCAGTCTTCCGGATCTTCCCAATCACTTACGTACAAGGAGTCGTCAGATGAGCTTCGATATCGTTCGCATCTTTCATGAAATGGATTGGAT
Source organism: uncultured Bdellovibrionales bacterium (assembly GCA_964484195.1). Taxonomy (GTDB): domain Bacteria; phylum Myxococcota; class XYA12-FULL-58-9; order XYA12-FULL-58-9; family JALHOP01; genus JALHOP01. Next base: position 505,110 of record CAZAER010000001.1, read on the forward strand.
GGCGCGGGGCATCACCTTCACGTTGCTGGCGATGGGCATCGCGAGCCTCGCGGTGTTCATCGAGCGCTCGATCGCTTACGCGCGCTCGAAGCAGCAGTCTCGGGCGTTCGCTGGCGAGGCCGCCGAGCTCATCCATCGCGGCGACTACGGCGCGCTCCGCGACCGCACCGCGGCTTACAAGGGCTCACACCTCGCCCGCATGTTGCGTCCCGTGCTCGACACTTTCCTGTCGACCAGCCGCTCGCTGCGCAACGACGAGGCCGTGGTCGAGGTAGTGCGCCGCGAGATGGCGCGCCAGCACGAGCAGACGGGTCACGACCTGCGCCGGGGGCTCTCGACGCTCGCGTCCGTCGGCTCGGTCGCGCCGTTCGTCGGTCTGCTCGGCACTGTCGTCGGCATCATCGCGGCGTTCGCCAAGATCTCCTCCACCGGCTCGGGTGGTTTGTCATCGGTCGCCGGCGGCATCTCCGAGGCGCTGGTCGTCACCGCATTGGGCCTGCTCATCGCGATCCCGGCGGTGCTCCTATTCAACCGCCTCTCCGGCATCGCGGACACCATCGAGAAGAACCTGACGACCTCGTCGGGCCAGCTCCTCGACCACCTCGAGTTCTTCGGCAAGCGGAGCAACCATGAGCGCCAAGCCTCGAACGCGGCCTAAGCCGGAGATCAACGTCACGCCGCTCGTCGACGTGGTGTTGGTCTTGCTCATCATCTTCATGGTCATCGCGCCGCAGCTCGAAGCGGGCGAGGCGGTCGAGCTCGCGAAGGCGAAGAACGTCAATCGCGAGAATTCCGTCGAGGCCTTGACCCTCACGCTCACCGCCAGCGGCCGCACCCTGGTCGAGCGTGACGTGGTCGAGGAGTCGGCGCTGCGCGACCGCCTGACCGCCGAGCACGCGCGCGACGAAGAGCGTCCGTTGGTCATCAAGGTCGACAAGACGCTGACCTACGGTAAGGCGCGCGCTTTGTTCGCGATGGCGCGCGGTGTCGGGTTCAACGGCGTGTCGCTGACCGTCGACGAAAGGGTGGACTAGTCCCATGGGCATGAGCGTTCAGCAGGGTGGCAAGGGCGTGAAGCCCGAGATGAACGTCACGCCCTTGGTCGACGTCGTTCTCGTGCTCCTGATCATCTTCATGGTGGTCACACCTCTGCTCACCAAGACCTTCGAGGTCGCGGTGCCCAAGAAAGAGGAGGGCACACCGCCGCCCGTGGCCCTGCCTCCGCTCGTGCTCAAGCTCGACCGAGACGGAACCGTGCGCATCAACGACACCATGGTGCCCGGCCCCGAGCTCGCTTTCCGACTGCAGCAGGAGCTCTCTGCCCGCAATGACGGACAGATGCTCTTCGATGCCGACGATGGTGCCAATTATGGCGCCGCCGTGACGCTCATGGATACGGCGCGTGGCGCTGGTGCGCTTACCATCGCGGTCATTCCCGAGCCGACGATCCAGCAGTAGAAGTTGGCACCGCGAAGACACTGAGTGTCACAAACGCGCAGCCAACTCGACACGCGCCCCCTTTAATTCCTCGCGCGTGACCACCACACGCCACTTCATTCTCGCAGCGCTGTTGCTCGTGCAGACCACGACCGCCCTTGCTCAAGACGGCGGCGCATCGCTTCCCGATGTCGGCATCCCACCGGCAGCGCAAGGGCCGGCCGATGTCACCGAGGCGGCGGACGACGCGCAGCCGTTGGCCGAAGGGCTAGGGCGCCTGCGCGGCACCGTCGTCGACGCCGACAATGGCGAAGCGCTCATCGAAGCGCAGGTCACGGTCGTCGAGCTCCAGCTCAAGGCGCTCACCGATCTCGAGGGCAACTACTTCCTCGACTTGCCTCCCGGCACTTACAACCTCCGCGTCTTCTACGAAGGCAAGGCGACGCGCAGCTTCACCAACCTCGTGGTGAATCTCGGCGAGGTGGCGCGCCTCGACGTCGCGCTCGGCAACAAGGAAGAGCAACAGAGCACCACGGTTCAGAAGGAGACCATCGTCGTCGGCACCGCCGACCGAGCGACTGACGCGGTGCAGCTGGTGCGCCGGCAGAAGGCGGCAACGGTGAGTGATTCGGTGAGCGCCGAGGCCATCGCGCGCACGCCGGACGCCACCGCCAGTGAAGCCGTGAAGCGCGTGGTCGCCGCCACGGTGCAAGACAACCGCTACGTGCTGATTCGTGGCCTCGGTGGACGCTATAGCGCAGCCCTCCTCAACGGCGTGCCGCTGCCGAGCCCCGACCCCGATGTCGCGAGCGTTCCGCTCGATCTCTTTCCCGCGACCTTGCTTGCGAACCTGACGGTCTCGAAGACCTTCAGCCCCGACATCCCCGGCAACTTCGCGGGCGGCCTCCTGCAGATCGAAACGCGCGAGTTCCCCAACCAGTTCACGCTGCGCATTCGCCTCGGCGTCTCGGGCGACACGGCAACGACCTTCCAGGACACGCCCACGTACGACGGCGGCAAGCTCGACTTCCTTGGCTATGACGACGGCACCCGCAAGCTCCCCGACAGTGTGCCGCGCAATCGCTCGGTCGAGCAGCTGCCGCGCGGCGAAGCCGACGCCATCGGTCGCGACTTCCAGAACGTCTGGACCCCGACGACGAAGAGCGCCTTGCCGAACGGCGGCGTCGCGGTGGTCGTAGGCGACACCGTGAGCCTCGCAGGGAAGCCCCTCGGTTACTTGGTGAGCGCCAACTACGGCATGAAGACGACGCGACGCGAGTCGGTCGCGCGCCGCACCGACGTCACCGGGACGTCGCAAGCCGACGAGCGTCGCTTCACCACCGGCATCCAGTCGGCGCAGCTCGGCGCTCTCGGGAACGTCGGCTGGGCGCTGTCGCCAACGCAACGCCTGACGCTGGTGAGCTTCTACACCCACTCGGCCGACGACATCGCCGAGACCACGCTCATCGAGCCCAATGGCGAGTCGTTCGTGAACCGCCGCACGAGCCTGCGCTTCACCGAGCGCTCTCTCGTGTTCACCCAGCTCATGGGTGAGCATCTCCTGGCCGACGGCGTCACGCTCAATTGGACGCTGAACGTCTCGAACACCAAACAGAACCAGCCCGACAGCCGCGACACCATCTTCCAGTCGACCGACAGCGGCGACTTCGTGTTCGTCGGCGCAAGTCTCGGCCAGGCCGACCACTACTACGCGGACCTCGGCGACTGGACGTACAACGGCGGGGCCGACATCGCGTTCGCGTATCCGCTCGGCAAGGTCAAAGTCGGCACCCTAGTGACCGCGACCACGCGCGACTTCTCGTCGCGACGCTTCCGTTACGAGCCTACGGGCAACGCGACGACGGACGACCTCACGCAGTCGCCGGAGAACCTCTTCAATCCCGCCAACGTCGGCAGCATCCTGCGCTTCCGTGAAGTCACCACGGCAGCCGATGCCTACAGCGCCGACCGCGCCATCTTCGCGGGCTACGCGATGACCGACATCGTGAAGCTGGCGCCGTTCAGGATCATCGCCGGCGCTCGTTACGAATACGCTACGCAAACGATCGATACCGGTAACGATTTCGCCATCGGCCGCACGCATACCACTCGCAATGTCGGCAGCCTCCTACCAGCCATGAACCTCGTGTACGCGCTAACGGACACGATGAACCTGCGCGCCGCTTACAGCTACACGCTGGCGCGCCCGACCTTCCGCGAGCTCGCGCCGACCGTCTTCTTCGACTACTCGCGCGGCCGCTCCTCGAGCGGTGACCCGAACCTCGACGACACGCGCATCCACAACGCCGACCTGCGCTGGGAGATGTTCCCGAGCGGCACCGAGGTGCTCGCGGCAGGCGCGTTCTACAAGAGCTTCGACAATCCGATCGAACAGGTGTTCGCGACGCCAGCCGGCGACGACATTACCTACGTCAATACCGACGGTGCACGTGCCCTGGGTGTCGAGCTCGAGGCGCGCGCATCGTTCGCGCGCTTCTCGCCGATGCTGGCGCCGTATTTCGCGGCGGCGAACCTCTCGCTCATCGACTCGCAAGTCCGCTTGAGCGGCAACACCGAGGGCACGAACCGCAAGCGCGCCTTGCAGGGGCAGTCGCCGTACGTGGTCAACGTCGAGCTCGGCGGCCGCTTCGAGAGCACGGGCACGCAAGTGAGCGCGCTCTACAACGTGTTCGGCAAGCGCATCTCCGAAGTCGGTGTCGCGGGCTCACCCGATGCCTTCGAACAGCCGTTTCACAAGCTCGACCTCGTGGTGACCCAACGCATCGCCGAACGCTTCGTCGGCAAGCTCGCAGGCTCGAACCTTCTCGCGCAGGACGTCCGCGTCAAGCGCGGTGAGGTGTTCATCTATCGCTACACCCCGGGAACGGCATTCAGCCTGACCCTCGAGTGGGCGCTTTAACGAAAGAGGGATGTCATGCAGCGAAAGAGTGTGATCATTGCGGGAATGCTCGCGGCCGCGATGGCGGCGTGCGGCAGCGAAGACAGCAGCGGTACCGAGGTGGGGCTCAACGACGGGCAGGGCGGCTGCGCCGGCATCAGCAACTGCTTGAACCTGAACGTGACCGAGGACACGCGTCTCGCCGAGGGGGAGTGGATTTTGTCGCCGCGTAATGACGGCGGCTACGTGACCGTCGACGCTGGCGTGACTCTCGAGATCGCTCCGGGGACGACGATCCGCGCGCTCACCGGTGCGGCGCTCATCGTCCCACGTGGCGCGCGCATCATCGCCGACGGCACCGAGGCGCAGCCCATCGTCTTCACCAGCGCCAAAGACGAAGGCTCGCGCACCGGCGGCGACTGGGGTGGTCTGCTCATCCTCGGGAACGCTCCGGTGAACGAGGCGACTCCACACTTCGAGGCGCTTCCGGCGTCCGACACCACCGGCGACTACGGTGGTGACGACATCGCCGACGACAGCGGCATCCTGCGCTACGTCCGCATCGAGTTCGCGGGTTTCACCTACGCCACGGACAAGGAGTTCAACGCGCTCACCCTGTGCGGCGTCGGCAACACGACGCTCATCGACTACGTGCAGGTGCACCGCGGCTCCGACGACGGCGTCGAGCTCTTCGGCGGCACCGCCGATCTGCGTCACGTCATCAGCTCGCAGAATCAAGACGACGGCTTCGACACCGACTTCGGCTGGAGCGGCCGCGCCCAGTTCATGGTGGTCCAGCACATCAACGGCCAGAGCTCCGACCCGAACGGTTACGAGTCGGACAACCGCCCCGACGGACAGAGCTACGACGCCTTGCCGCGCACCGAGCCAACCATCTTCAACGCGACCGTCATCGGCAGTGCGTCGACTCCGACGTCGTCGCGCGGCGCGGTTCTACGCCGCGGCACCGCCGGCATCTACGGCAACCACATCTTCACGAGCTTCAAGAATTCGGCCGTGGATGTCCGCGATGGCGCAACCACTCAGGGCTTCGGCGTGCGCCTCGCGGTACGCAGCTCGGTGTTCTGGAACAACGCGGGCGGCGTGAACTGGCAAGACGAGAGCAGCGGCAGCGCCAACAACGACAACGGCTTCGAGGAGGCCGTCGTCTTCATGAGCGACGCGCTCGACAACGCCATGGTCGACCCGGGTCTCCCTGCGGCGAGCACCCACCTCACCGCGCCGACCTTCCAGCCGGCGGCATTCCTCACCGGCGAAACGCCGCCGGCGGACGGGTTCTTCGACACCAGCGCGACCTTCATTGGCGGCGTGGGTGCGCAAGACTGGACCGCTGGCTGGACCAACTACCCGGAAAACTGAGCAGGATCGTCCCGCTCCGTTGACGATGACGTCGTCGGAGGCTATGCGCTGCTATGGCCAATCACGCCCTTCCGCTAGCGCTGACCTTCGACGACGTCCTGCTAGTTCCGCAGCACTCCGAAGTACTCCCGAAGGACGCCAAGGTCGCGACCACCCTCGCGGGGGACATCACCCTCCATATCCCGCTGGTTTCCGCCGCCATGGACACGGTGACCGAGAGCGCCACCGCCATCGCGATGGCCCGCGAAGGCGGTCTCGGCTTCATCCACAAGAACCTGTCGATCGAGGCTCAGGCCAAAGAGGTCCTGCGGGTGAAGAAGAGCGAGTCGGGCATGATCGTCGACCCGGTGACCATCGGTCCCGACGCGACGCTCGGCGAGACCCGTGAGCTCATGAAGCGGCACGACATCAGCGGCATCCCCGTCGTCGAGAGCGGACGACTCGTCGGCATCATCACCAACCGCGACCTGCGCTTCGAGAGCCGTGCCACCGAGAAGGTGCGCAACGTCATGACCAAAGACGTGAAGACGGCACGCGAGGGCATCGGCAGCGACGAGTCCAAGGCGCTGCTGCAGAAGTACCGCATCGAGAAGCTGCCGGTCGTCGACGACCGCGGGACGCTGCGCGGCCTGATCACTATCGCGGACATCGAAAAAGCCGAGCGTCACCCGACAGCCAGCAAAGACAAGCTCGGGCGCCTCCGCGTCGGCGCCGCCGTCGGTGTCGGTGACGACCGAGGCAAGCGCGTCGCGGCGCTGCGTGAAGCAGGGGTCGACGTCATCGTCGTCGACACGGCGCACGGCCACTCACGCGGCGTCATCGAGGCAGTGAACGCCACCAAGAAGGAGCACCCCGATCTCGTGGTCATCGCCGGCAACGTCGCGACCGCGGAGGCCACGCTTGCCTTGATTGCCGCTGGAGCGGACGCCGTGAAGATCGGCATCGGCCCTGGCTCCATCTGCACGACCCGCGTCGTCGCCGGCGTCGGCGTGCCGCAGCTCACCGCGGTCATGGAGTGTGGTGAAGCGGCGCGATCGAAGGGCAAACACATCATCGCCGACGGCGGCGTGCGCAGCTCGGGTGACGTCGTCAAAGCCCTCGCGGCCGGCGCCTCGTGTGTCATGATCGGCTCGCTGTTCGCTGGAACGGACGAGTCGCCCGGCGACATCGTCTTGTATCAGGGACGCTCGTACAAATCGTACCGCGGCATGGGCTCGCTGGGCGCCATGCAAGAGGGCAGCGCTGACCGCTACTTCCAGAGCGAGATCAAAGAGGCCATGAAGCTCGTGCCCGAAGGCGTCGAGGGCATGGTGCCGTACAAGGGTCCGCTGTCGCAGAGTGTGTACCAGCTGGTCGGCGGTCTACGGTCGGGCATGGGCTATCTGGGCGCTGGCGATCTCGCGGCGCTGCACAAGAACGCCAAGTTCGTACAGATCACGGCAGCGGGCATGCGCGAGTCGCACGTCCACGACGTGACTGTGACCAAAGAAGCGCCGAACTACCGGAGCTGAAGAGTCTCCGCAGGTTAGCGACGGCCGCTGCCGCTGCTCGCCGCCGAGCTTCGGGCGGCGCTGGCACTCGCTCTACTGGCGGTCGCGCTCGCTTGGGCGGCTGCGCGGCTCGCGGTGGCACTCGCATTGGCGGCCGCCCGGCTGGCGGTAGAGCTGGCACTCGCGGCTGCGCGACTTGCGGTCGAGCCTGCGACCGCCGCGCTGCGGTTCGCGGCCCCGGTTGCGACAGGCGCACGCGTCGAACCCGAGCCAACTCGGATCCCAGCGGTAGGCACACTGGTGCGCGGGGTGCGCACCTGAAAGGCCGACACCTGACCAATGCGCGACGCGGTGTCCGTGCGCCGGAAGCGCTCCGTCGCGGCGCCCGCGAAAGCGGTGCTCGAGCTCCCGTCGAAGACGTGCGTGAAGAACCAGACCAGTAGCATGTACTGCGTAAAGTCGACGTTCGGGTCACGGTAGGCGGCCAGGGCAGCGGGAACATTGTCGGAGCTCAGCGACCCACGGCTCGTCTTGAGATTATTGACGACCTCGAGATCCGCCAGCACCTCGCGACGGCGCTCTTCGGCATCGCGCGTGTCCATACCGTCGTACGGAGCGACCAGCGCGGTCATCACCAACGCGGAGGACTCGCCAATGCTCCGCTGTGCATAAAACCACTTGAAGTGATCGGCGACGCTTTCGCGCGTTGGCGCATGCGAGCCGACGAGGCTGGTCAGCACGGCCGACGTCGCGCTGCCGGCCCCTTGGATTGCGTAGAAAGAGCGATAGTCCGCCATGACGCTCGCGCGGATCTGCGCCTCGTTGGTGTCGCCCCCGGTCCTTCGTGCCGCCTGCAAGCGCGTGTAGAAGGTCTCGGCCAGCGTCGGGGCGGCGTCGCTCCCCACATATTGCTGGTCGTAGAACCAGCGGCTGGTGGTCAACATCTCGGCGCTGGTGACCGGTGGGGTTGCACCGGCCTCCTGGTTCACACGGGCGAGCGCTCCGACCAGCTCCGCGGACGTGTCCGAGCCGAAGCGCTCGTTGAACACGCGGAAGGCCGCGATAGCGTCGCCACGCGACATGCCGGTGGAGGCCATGGTTTGGGCGAGCGCCGCACCGACGTCGGTGCCGAGCTGATTCCTGAGCGCCCGCGCGTTTTCGATGAGCTCGCGCTGCTCGACGCCCATCGTGTGTTTGTCGATGGTCTCCTGGATGCCTCTCACGCGTGCGAGCTGGGCCTCGTCCTCGGCGACCTCGGCGTCCAGCGGCCAAACGGTTGCGCGGGCGTGGGCTCGGCCTTCGGTGTCGGTAATCCAGTTGTATGGGTTGAGGGCGCTGTTCCAGTACGGGCCGTAGACTGCAGCGTGACGCGTGGCGGCTGCGCGGGCTTCGCTCTGGTCGACGTCGCGTTCGCTCTCGGCGGTAGCGGCCAGCCCGTCGACTTCCGCGACGAGCGCCTCGTCGACGTTTGCTCCATCACCTACGCGCCGATGGAGGGCATCGACGCGTGCGGTCAGCTCTCCTGCTTTCAGATTCCCAGCCATGCTGCACCCACGAAACAAAGCCCGCCTCGGTCTTCGTTCTCGTTGCGAGTTATCGCCGGTGCGACCGCGATGTTGCCTGGAATCGCGAGCAGAGCATGACCAGCAGGGCAGGTGCCACTTGCGCACGCACCGAGCACTCCGGCCTGCCGATACGTCCGCACGATGCAAACGCTGCTCGCCGACAAGCCGCCTCTCGTCTCGTTCGCTGTCGTCCCCGTCGAATCCGAGCCACAGGTCCTTCTCGACTATCGGGAATGCCGCACCGTCGCCAAGGCAGCGACCGAGCGAAGCGCTGCAATCAAGGCCAAATTCGCGCCGCAGACCCCTCCCTTGGCGCCAGCGCCCGTTCGCGACACCTACTTTCGCAGCGAGGTCACGGTGCGCGACACCATGGCGCGCGAGAGCAACGCTTGGAACGCCACCACGTGGCTCGCCCTGTTTGCCACCCCAGTGGGGCTTGCTCTCACCATTGGCGCCGTCTCCCACGGACAGCCGATGGCAGCGGCGCTGGCCGGTCTTACGACCGCGCTGGTGCCGCTTGGGTCATTCCTGGGCTGCAAGTGGCAACTCACCAAGGCCACGTTGTCGAATGAAGCACGAGACCTCGAAGAGAAGCTGAAAGCGCTCACCTGGCAGCACCAGACCACACGATACGAGCTGGCGACGGAGCAGTGGCGCAACCTCGAAGCGGACGCGAGGCGCGCGCTGCACGGTGACAGCATCACCGAGGAAATGCTCACCCCCCTCGCAAACCTCGCGCGTGAGCTGCGCTCGGGAGCCGCCCTGGACGTCGCAGCCTACAGCCTCGCGCGCTTCGCTGGCGAAACGCTGAACACCAACGGCGCCGACCTGTCCGCGAAGGCGAAGGCCATGCTGGTAGCATGGCGCAAGGAGCAGGGCCTCCCGCTAGCCGGCGCCGCTCTCGCTGCGGCCCACGTCGAGTACATCACCGTCATCGACCTCGGGCGTTATGACCTTTCGCAGCTCGCCAAGATCCTCGACACGTTGCCGCTCGAGGTCCGCCCACGCATCGCCCGCGAGATCCGTGTCGAGCTGTTCGACGGGCCGCGCTACCGATTCGAGGGTCCGCGCGCCGCCGTGCAGCGCCTGGACGCGTTTCTCGAGCACCGCGAACGCCAAATGGCCGGCTAACCAGCGAGTCGCGGCGAGATCCGTCGCGGGCTGACCACGTGGTCATCCCAGACGCGGAAGGCGCCCACGAACGCATCGGCGTTGCTGCCGATGTACACGTTGTCCGGCACGTCTTTGAGACGCTTGGCGTTGCCACCGCCGATGACGATGTATTCGACCAGGAAGGCGGCCGAGAGATCCTCGATGGCGCGCGCGACCGTTTTACGCCACGCCTTCTTGCCCTCGGCGAGCAGAGCGGCTTCGCCCAAGTGGTCTTCGTAGGTCTTGCCCTTGCGCCAGATGAGGTGGGCAAGCTCCATCGGCTGCACCACGCCGTCGAGGACGAGCGCTGAGCCGAGCCCAGTGCCGAGCCCGAGAAACAACATGCGGCCGCCACGGTAGGCGCCGAGGGCCTGCATGGCGGCGTCGTTGATCATCCGCACCGGCTTCTTGAATGCCCTGGCGTAGTCGAAGCGCGACCAGCCACTGCCAAGGTTGTGCGGCTCGAGTAGGGGACGGTCGTTGGCGACCGGACCTGGATAGCCGAGCGTCACCCGATCGAACTTCCAACCGGCGGTGTGCTCCGCTATCGCGTCAATCATCTGACGCGGCGTGAACTTGGGTCCCGACGGAACCGAGACGTGTTTCCGGTGATGCTGGGTGCGAAACTTGAGGTTGCTGCCACCAATGTCGACGGCGAGGACGCTCATGGCTAACGGCCTTTCTTCTTGCCCTTGGCCTTCTTTGCCGGCTTCGCCTTGCCCTTGGCTTTCGGCGGAGCATCGACCTGGGCTTGCCGGGGCGGTTGTTGCACCGCCGCCCTCTCGATGAGCGCGAGCAAGTCGGCTGCCTTCATCTCATCGATGGTACGGAGCGCGTCGAACGACTGCTTGGCGTCTTCGATCTTGCCCATCTGCACCTGCATGGAGCCGAGGGCGAAGTTGGCGTCGACGCTACCGGGGGTTGCCTTGACGGCGCGGTCATAGGCCGCGAGCGCTTTAGCGTACTGCTTCTTGCCTTCGGCCAGTCTCCCGAAACGCATCTGCAACTCGAAGTCCTCGGGGGCGCCATTCGCCGCGGCCTCGAGGGTACCGTAGAGCTTGTCGGTCGAGACCTTGTCTTCTTCCATCATGGCGAGCAGCGGGGCGTAGGCTTCGCCGAGGCTCGGGTCGTACTGGATGGCCTTCTGCAGGGCGACGACCGCTTGGTCGCGTAGCTTGAAGTCGCGGTAGGCGAGACCGAGCTGGTACTGCACGATGCCGGAGCGCGGCTGCTTCGACTCGGCCGCCTTGAGCACCGTGATGGCACCTTCGACGTCACCGCGCTCGCGCAGCATCGCGGCATAACGCGCGTTCGCTTCGCCGTTGCGCGGATCCATACCAGCGGCGTGGCGGTACTTCTGGAAAGCCTCTTCGAGTCGGCCGGTGGCGACCATCGAGTTCGCGAGCGCGACTTCCATCTCGGCGGCGACCGCGCCTTGCTTCTTGTACTGCTTGAGCACGCCCTCGAGGGTCTTGATGGCTTCGTCGTGCTGTCCGAGCGCCGATTGGCAGCGGCCGACGCCGCCCTGATACTCGAGCTTGCCCTTGTCCTTCTTCGCGGCGGTCTCGAGCAACGGCTGGGCATCGCGTGGCTTACGCGCCGCGAGCCTGATGTTGCCGGCCTTGTAGAAGTTCTCGGCGTCGTCGTCGTCCTGGAGGACTTCGTCCATCATGGCGGACGCCTCGTCGTACTTGCCTTGGCCGGCCTTGGCGGCTGCGAGAGCGACTGTGGCGCGGTTGCCGGCACCGAGTTGTTTCGCCTTCTCGAGAGCGACGACGGCCTCGTCGTACTTCTTGAGGTCGACCGCGACCTCGCCGAGGTTCACGTGGACCTTTTCGTTGTCCGGCTTCTTCTGCGCTTCCCTGAAGTACGCCGAGTAGGCACCGCTGATGTCGCCCTTGGAGCGTAGCTCGTCGCCGCTCATGTTGGAGCGGCTGCCACTGCCGCCACCACCACCGCTGGCGCAGGCGAGACCAAGAGCTACGAGGAGTGGGGTGAGAACGCCCAAGCGGAGACGAGTCATGTGCCCAATTTCTGTACCACGAAGCCGACCCCTTCGCTCAACGCTTGCGAGTCCGGGCCGTCTCTGCGATTGCCAGGGGCATGGCCGACCAGCGCGTCCTCATTCTCGATTTCGGCTCGCAGTACACCCAGCTCATCGCCCGGCGCGTCCGCCAACTACGCGTCTATTGTGAGATTCATCCTCACTCGATGTCCGCCGCCGACGTCGAAAAGTGGGCACCTTCCGCCATCATCCTGAGCGGGGGTCCGTCCTCCGTTTACGGGGAGAACGCCCCCAAGGTCGACCGCGCCATCCTCGAGCGCAACGGGCCGTTGCTCGGCATCTGTTATGGCCAGCAGCTCTTGACGCACCTCTTGGGCGGCAAGGTCGTCGCCTCCGACCATCGTGAGTACGGCCGCGCCCTGGTCACCCGAACCCGTGCCACGACCGGCAAAGCGGACACATTGCTGCACGCGTTCGAGACCGGCGAGCCCTTCGAAGTCTGGATGAGCCACGGCGATCGCATCGAGGGCTTACCCCCGGACTTCGTGTCGATTGCCAGCACCGACAGCACGCCTTTCGCGGCCATGGCGCACAAGTCGAAGCCCATTTTCGGTCTGCAGTTCCACCCCGAGGTGGCGCACACCCCGCGCGGCATCAAGATCCTCGAGTCGTTCCTCTTCGACATCGCCGGGCTGACGCCGTCATGGACGATGGGCTCGTTCCTCGACGGTCAGATCAAGAAGATCCGCGCCGACATCCCCAAGGGCGAAAAGGTCATCTGCGCTCTCTCGGGTGGCGTCGACTCATCCGTCGTCGCTGCACTTTTGGGCAAGGCCATCGGCGACCAAGTGCAGTGCATCTTCGTCGACAACGGTGTCTTGCGACGCGGTGAAGTCGAGCAGGTGAAGGACATCTTCGGGCGAGCTCTGCACCTTCCGTTGAAGGTCGTCGACGCGCGCCAGTTGTTCATGACCGCTTTGAAGGACGTGATCGATCCCGAGAAGAAGCGGAAGATTATCGGCGCCAAGTTCATCGAGGTCTTCGAGCACGAAGCCAAGAGCATCCCCGGTGCGAACTGGCTGGCTCAAGGCACGCTCTATCCCGACGTCATCGAGTCGGTGAGCTTCAAGGGTCCGTCGGCGGTCATCAAGTCGCACCACAACGTCGGCGGCTTGCCCGAGCGCATGAAGATGAAGCTCGTCGAGCCGCTCCGCGAGCTCTTCAAAGACGAGGTTCGCTTGCTCGGCGCCGAGCTCGGCCTTCCGGATCACCTGTGCTACCGGCAACCGTTCCCCGGTCCGGGGCTTGCGGTGCGCATCCTCGGCGAGGTGACGCAGGCGCGCTGCGACGTGCTCCGCCAAGCCGACGCCATCGTCGAGGAGGAGATCATCGCGGCCGACTACTACCGCAAGGTCTGGCAATCGTTTGCCGTCTTGCTGCCGGTCCGCTCGGTTGGCGTCATGGGCGACGACCGCACGTATGACGAGACCATCGCGATCCGCTGTGTCGACTCGACCGACGGCATGACCGCGGATTGGTCACGTTTGCCGTACGAAGTGCTGGCGAAGATGAGCTCGCGCATCATCAACGAGGTGCGCGGGATCAACCGCGTGGTTTACGACGTGTCGTCAAAGCCACCAGCGACCATCGAGTGGGAGTAGCTGCTCAGGGCGCGCGTTGCGTGAGTCGATGCGCGGCGACGGCGAGCAGGGCCGCGAATGCGGTGGCGAGCCACAAGCACAGCGCTGTCGACACTCGATATCCTAGCGCCCCCGCGACGCCTCCTGTGACGAACGCGATCCACAGGAGCAAGTAAGGAACCCAGGCAGCGCGGTCTTTGCCGAGCAACGCGTGAGCGAGACGATAGCCCAGTCGAACGAGGTTCCCCGTCATGTAAGTGACGCCGACGCTGACGTCTCCCTCGCGCTGGAAGACCACGTTGGCGGCCCCCATCGCCGCGCAGAGCACCCACACCGTTGCCCCCGACTCATCAAGAGTCTCGAGGGTTGCGGCGCACAGGAGCAAGGTCGTCACCATGACGGTCGCGGTGACCTTCCGGTGCACGACCTCGATACGCGCGCAGGCGACCACGCCCCCGACGACACCGAGCACGAATAGTCCGATGAGTAGCGCTGCTCGAGCGATCAAGCCGCTCGCGGCGCCGAGCTCGATCGCCAGACGCGTGGAGTTCCCGCTCATGAACGAAACGAACAGGCCACCCGACATGAGAAAGCCGATGGCGTCGACGAAGCCTGCGAGCAGGGCCCAACCGAACGCCAGAGCCTGGAGGCTGTCGTTATAGCGGAGCATGCCGCACCCTCGGGCCAACCACTGGCATCGAGCACGACCTTCGCATACTCACCGTCCGCGTGACCAACCAATCGCTCGCACGCATCGCCCTCGTCGTCCGCGACTACGACGAAGCCATCGCATTCTTCGTGGGCAAGCTCGGCTTTACACTCATCGAAGACAGCGAGGTCCCCGAGCAAAAGAAGCGCTGGGTGATCATCGCGCCACCGGGGGACGGGAGCGGCGCGCAGATCTTATTGGCCCGCGCTGCGACGCCCGACCAAGAGAAGTTCATCGGCAACCAGTCCGGCGGCCGCGTGTTTCTCTTCCTGCACACGGACGACATCGCGCGCGACCACGCCGCCTACAAGGCCAAGGGCATCGTCTTCGTTCGCGAGCCGACGAGCGCACCGTACGGCACAGCCGCGGTGTTCAAGGACCTCTACGGCAATCTCTGGGACCTCGTGCAGCTCGCCTGACGGGGCCTATTTCAGCTTCTCCATGCAGGCCACGGCGCCGGCGAATGCCGCACGCGCGCCGGACAGGTGATCGCCGTCGACCAGCGTCAGGCCGACCTGGGTGAAGCCGTTCGCCTTCATGGTGCGCGCGATGTCGACGCCGTTGATGTCGACCGGAACGATGTCATCCAAGCGGGGGCTGATCAGCTGGATCGGCGTATCGCTCCGCCAGCCGAGGTGAGCCGAGCTCGCGATGCACGCCTTGTGATACGCGGTGCCTGGACGCATCCGGACGCCGTCGAACAGGTCGTTGTAGACCGCGGGCACGAGAAGGGTCTTGGGATCGACCCCCTGGAAACCGTCTTTCCATGGATGCTCGTCTTGACCGGGCACGGGTTCGAAGAAGTTGATCCAGGCGCGTTCGGCGTGGGGCTCCGCGATGTAGTCGGTGACCTTGGGCCAGAACTTGGTGACGTGGTCGCGTGACATCGTCCCGTACAAAAAGGTCGCGGCGCCGAAGATTGGATTCGGCTTTTCGAGGATGCGCTCGACGCTGCGCACGATGTCATGCGGGCCGGCGAGCGGCACCGAGGCGGTCACCTTGAAGCGCCGCTTGAGCTCACTGTCGTTCTCGAGATGGCGGTGAAGCGCCATGGTGGCCTGGCCGCCCTGCGAGTAGCCGGTAAGGAAGAGCTTTCCCGACAGCTTGACCCCGAGCTTCTCGGCAGCTTCACCGGCGGCGATGAGCATGTCCGCGCAAGCGGACGCCTCGGTCGCAGCGTTGCAATACGGATGCATGATGCGTTCGTGATTCGCACCGGGAACGTGAATCAGCGCCGGGTTCTTGTATTTCTCGAGATCGGGCTCGGCCGCATCGCCGAAGCCCAAGTAGTCGGGCAGGGCCGTGAGGTAACCCGCGGCACCATAGACCGCGATGACGGTGAGGTGTTGGGAAGCTTTGAGGTTGCGCGATGGCCCGGCGTTGCGACCAGCGTTGGTGCCGTGCTGATAGCTCACGACGGGTGCGGGCTCGTCCTTGGCAAGCGGCACGACGAGCAGACCACTCGCAGTGGTCTCTTTGCCGCGCACGTCCGGCGTGGCGTAGCCGACGCGGTAGAGCGCGACGCCCGTTCTGACCGGCGGCAGCGGGAAATTCACCAGGCCAAGCTTGGCGCGAAGCTCGGTGAGCTGGGCTGCGGACCATTCGGCGATGGGCGTCAGCGTTTTGAGCCGGCTGTCCGAGGCGCTAGGCGGGGCAACGCTCGTGCGATCGACGCGGATTTCCATGTTGGCGCATGTATCGACCGCGCAAGGAACCGGTTGCCCAAGAGCTAGTGTCTGGCCGGCAATAGAGAAGGTTGACTTTGGCAACCATGTGCTTGACTTTGGCAAGCATGTCCGACGAAGCCGAGCAGGTTCGCCGTTTCAACCGCTTCTACACCCGGCTCATCGGCGCCCTCGATGAGGGACACCTCGCGAGCCGCTACTCCCTGGCCCAGGTGCGCACCCTCTACGAGATCGCGAACCGCGACGCCCCCACCGCGAGGGACCTGGGTCGCGACCTCGGCCTCGATGCCGGCTACCTGAGTCGCATCTTGAAAGGGTTCGCTAGCGAGAAGCTCATCAAGCGCGTCGGCTCGAGCACCGATGCCAGGCAGAGCCATATCGAGCTCACCGTCGCAGGACGTCGCCTCTTCGACGACCTCAGTAAGCGCGCCCGGCTCGCCATCGACACCTTGCTCGATCCGCTCGATCCGCAGTCGCGCAGCGATGTGGTGAGCGCCATGCAGGTCATCGAGACGAAGCTCGGCGCGGCGAGCAACAAGGCGCCCGTCATCCTGCGCCCGCACCGCATCGGCGACATGGGGATGATCACGGCGCGTCAGGCCATGGTCTACGCCGAGGAGTACGGCTGGAACGACGGCTACGAGGCGCTCGTCGCCAAGGTCACCGCGGATTTCATCGAGGGATTTACCCCCGGGAAGGAATACTGCTGGATCGCCGAGCGCAACGGTCTGATGCTTGGCTCCGTCTTCGTTGTCCGCCATCGCGAACGGCCTGGCGTCGCTCGCCTGCGCTTGCTGTACGTAGAGAAAGCGGCTCGCGGGCTGGGCGTCGGCCGTAAGCTGGTGCAAGAGTGCACGCGCTTTGCCCGCGACGCCGGCTACCACACGATGACGCTGTGGACGCAGAGCATCCTCGCGTCGGCCCATCGCATCTACGAGGCCGAGGGCTACGCGCTGGTGGACGAGCAACCGAACCGCATGTTCGGGAAGGACTTGCTCAGTCAGACCTGGGAGCTCGACCTCAAGACTTGGTCAGCACGGTCAGCGTAATGGGAGTGCGTACGCTGAACCCCAGCGATTCGTAGAGCGCGTTTGCTCCTTTGTTGCCGGCGTACGTGTGCAAGATGGGCGTCTCACCGGCGTCGAGGATGCGCTGCGCCACCACGCGCATGAGGCCGCCTGCGTAACCCCGGCCACGATAGTCGGGGTGCGTGCAGACACCGCTCACCTCGCAATAGCCAGGCAGACGCATGCGTGTGCCTGCCATGGCGACGAGCTTACCGTTCTCGCGCACGCCGATGAATCCGCCGAAGCGGTGGGTGCGCAGCAGGAAGGGCCCTGGCTTCGTGAGCAGCGCCAACGCGATCATCTCGGCGGCGTCGGCATCACCCAGCTCGATGAAGGCAGGGGGCGCGGCGTCGCTCGCCGTGAGGCTGGGAGCGACCATCTGATAGAGCTCGACCCGTCTTGCGATCTCGACGCGCGGCGGGGCGGGCGGCTCGTGCATCTCGACCAACCATGTCTCGCCCTGGGGTCCGACCAAGTCCGCCAAAGCGGTCAGCGAGGCTTGCGAATCGTCGGCGCTAGCCGCAAACAGACCGTATTCGGGCGCGAGACGAAGCGCCGGAGGCTTCCCCAAGGCGAGCGGCGCCCAACGGGTCGTCAAGGCATTCCAGATCGGCCGGTCGAGCAGGTGTATGCTCATTGCTGCGCGACACTAGCAGCATGGTTAGTCTGTGTCTGTCATCAGGGAGAGAACATGAAGCTCGGGGGCTATCGGGAAAGCGGCAACGTCGTCGATCGCCGCGGCATGGGACGCGGCATGCGTTTGGGCGGGCTCGGGCTCGGAGGCACACTCATCGTCGCGGTGATCTCGATGCTGCTCGGCGTCGATCCCCGAGACGTGCTCCAAGGCGGCCCGGCGGACGAGCCGAGCGCCGGCATCGAAGATCCGAGCGCCAGTGCCCCGGTGAACGACGCCGGCAAGCAGTTCGTTGCCAAAGTGCTCGCGAGCACCGAAGACGTCTGGAGCAAGCAGCTCGAAGGCTATCGCGAGCCGCGGCTCGTGCTCTTCAACGGCGGCGTCGACTCGGCGTGCGGCATGGCCGAATCGGCGATGGGCCCGTTCTACTGCCCGCGCGACCAGCAGGTGTATCTCGATCTCGCCTTTTACCGAGAGCTGGCAAGGCGCTTCAACGCGCCGGGTGATTTCGCCGAGGCCTACGTGATTGCGCACGAGGTCGGCCACCACGTGCAGAATCTCATCGGCGTGTTCGAGCAGACCGCTCAGGCGCGCCAAGGCCCACGCGGCAACGCCGTCAGTGTCCGCACCGAGCTCCAAGCCGATTGTCTCGCCGGCGTCTGGGCTCACCACGCCGGGCGCGACTACGGTTTGCTCGAAGCCGGGGACATCGAAGAAGGCTTGAACGCCGCGTCCGCCGTCGGAGACGACAACCTGCAGCGCGAGACCCGCGGTCGCGTCGTGCCCGACAGCTTCACCCACGGCACCTCGGCGCAGCGTGTGCGCTGGTTCAAGAAAGGCGTCGAGACCGGCGACCCGAAGACCTGCGACACCTTCACGACCGCCGAGCTCTAATGCTCTAGCAAGCGTACGATGTCGGCGGCGATGGCGCTCTGTTCACGCGCTTGCGCGCCATCGAGGATCGAGAACGGGCCGACCTTCCGCTGACCGACGGTGACGGCGAGCTTGCGGCAATCGCCATACTCACCGGCATAGCTGAGCACCCCGGCCGCCGCGATGCCCACGGTAACAAGGGCAGCCCGACAAGCAACCCACGCATCATGTGCGGCGCGTAGCGGCACACCACTCACCTCGGCGTCGTTGGTGACCGCGCAGTAGCGATCCATGAGATCGACATGACGCTGCTCGCTCGGCCGAATGGCGATGGCCCGCTGCGCCACGACCCGACCATCCCCAAAGGTGACAGTTACCTGGTTTTGACTAGCCCGCCGGCTGACGTCTTCAGAGCGCGCTTCGATGCCCCGCACGAAACTCACGACTGTGCCCATGTAGGGGGGAGGTATCGGTCGCGCCCGACCGCAGTTGCGGATTGCCGCGCCGCAACGCTACAAACCGCGCCGTGCACGACGCCCAGCTCACCCAAGAAGTCCTCGCGATGCTTCCCCCGGATGTCGCGACCAGTCCGCTGTTCAACGCCGATCTGGCGCCAACGCCGCCGTCTCGTCGCACTTGGACGACCTACAACTTCGCCGCGTTGTGGATCTCGATGGCGCACTGCATCCCGACCTACATGATGGCGGGCGGGCTCATCGCGGTCGGCATGAACTGGTGGCAAGCGCTCTTCACCATCGCGCTCGGCAATCTCATCGTGCTCGCGCCCATCCTCCTGAACGCCCATCCCGGCACCAAATACGGCATCCCGTTTCCGGTGCTCGCGCGGGCATCCTTCGGCACGGTCGGCGCCAACGTCGCGGCGGTCCTGCGCGCCATCGTCGCCTGCGGCTGGTTCGGTATCCAGACGTACATCGGCGGCGAGGCGGTGCGCACCTTCCTCGAAGCGCTCTGGCCAGCCTACGGCGAGCTCGGCGGCGGCGCCGACCTCTTGGGCCTTACGCTCCCGTCCGCTATCACGTTCGCCATCTTTTGGGGCCTGAACATTTGGATCATCTACAAAGGCATGAACGCGGTCCGCGTCTTCGAGAACTGGGCGGCGCCTATCGTTCTGGTGCTCGCGGCGGTGCTCTTGGGCTGGGTGCTCGTCCGCGCGGGCGGACTAGGTCCGATCTTCGAGCAGGACTCGAAGTTCGCGACCCTCGGTGAGTTCTGGAAGGTCTTCGTCCCGTCGCTCACCGGCATGGTCGGCTTCTGGGCGACGTTGTCGCTCAACATCCCGGACTTCACGCGCTTCGGCAAAGGCCAACGCGAGCAGATGTTGGGTCAAACCCTGGGCTTGCCGACCACGATGATTGCGTTCAGCGCCATGGGTGTCGTCATCACCAGCGCTTCCCAGGTCATCCTCGCGGGCACCGACGTGAGCAAGCTCTGGGATCCGATTCACTTGCTGGCACAGCTCACCAGCCCGACCAGTCAGGTCATCGCGAGCCCCGGCGTGCGCATCATCGTCGCCGTCATCGCGCTGCTCGGCGTCGCCATCGCCACCGTCTCGGTAAACATCGCCGCCAACGTGGTGAGCCCGGCGAACGACTTCGCGAACCTCGCGCCACGTCACATCTCGTTCAAGACCGGCGGCCTCATCACCGGCATCCTGGGCATCCTGATGTTACCCTGGAAGCTGCTCGCGTCCGCTGACGCGTACATCTTCAACTGGCTCATCGGTTACTCGGCGCTGCTCGGCCCAATAGCCGGCATCATGGTGGTCGACTACTGGATCTTACGAAAGACCGAGCTCGACGTGCCCGACCTGTATCGACCAACCGGCCGCTATCGCGGTGTCAGCTGGGCATCGATGACAGCGTTGGTGATCGGCGTTCTACCGAACGTGCTGGGCTTCCTCCACAGCACCCATGCCGTCGAGGACGTCGCGCCGTTCTGGGATGCGCTCTACGTGTACGCCTGGTTCACCGGCTTCTTGCTGGCGGCGGCGGTGTATTACGTGGGCAAGCGCGGCCTTTACAAGCTGGGCCGGCCCCAGGTAGCAACTGCCCCCTAATCGAATTCCGGAGCCCCTCATGTCCAAGACGTCCGTCGTACGTTGCGGTCTCATTCAGTGCGGAAACCCGATCAATGACGAGTCGAAGCCCGTCGCCGAAATCCAGAAGGCGATGCTCGACAAGCACATCCCGCTGATCGAAGAGGCCGCCAAGAAGGGCGTGAAGATCCTCTGCCTCCAGGAGATCTTCAACGGACCGTACTTCTGCCCGAGCCAGGACAAGCGCTGGTACGCCGCCGCCGAGAAGGTTCCGGGGCCGACCACCGAAGTGATGCAGGGCCTCGCCAAGAAGCACGACATGGTCATCGTCGTGCCGGTCTACGAAGAGGACATTCGCGGCGTCTACTACAACACCGCCGCCGTCATCGACGCCGACGGCAAGTACCTCGGCAAGTACCGCAAGCAGCACATCCCGCAGACCAGCGGCTTCTGGGAGAAGTTCTTCTTCAAGCCCGGCGACGGCGGCTATCCCGTCTTCAAGACCAAGTACGCGACCATCGGCGTGTACATCTGCTATGACAGACACTTCCCCGAGGGCGCGCGTTGCCTCGGCCTGAACGGCGCCGAGATCGTCTTCAACCCGTCCGCGACCGTAGCTGGTTTGTCGCAGTACCTGTGGAAGATCGAGCAACCGGCACATGCGGTGGCCAACGGTTACTACGTCGGCGCCATCAACCGCGTCGGCACCGAGGCGCCTTGGAACATCGGCAAGTTCTACGGTCACAGCTACTTCGTGAATCCGCGCGGACAGATCTTGGCCGAGGGCAGCGAAGACAAGGACGAAGTCATCGTCGCTGATCTCGACCTCGACATGATCAACGAAGTTCGGCAGACGTGGCAGTTCTTCCGCGACCGGCGCCCAGAAGCTTACGACGAGCTGGTCAAGACCTAGGTTTCAAGGAGAACGACATGCTCGGCAAATTCCTCGCCCCTCATGAAGCGAAGGCCTACGCGCTGTTGCGCATCGTGTCGGGACTCTGCTTCGTCATGGCTGGCGTGCCCAAGGTCATTCCGGTCATCGACGGGTTCCCGATGCCGCCGGTCGGCTCGCAGATTTGGATCGGCGGGTGCATCGAAATCGTCGGCGGGCTGCTCATCATGATCGGGCTGTTCACGGTCATCGCGGCGTTCATCTGCAGCGGTCAGATGGCGGTGGCGTACATCCAGTTCCACTGGAAGTTTCAATTCGACAAGAACTTCCTCCCGACGATGAATCAGGGCATGGCTGCGCTACTGCTGTGCTTCATCTTCCTGTACATCGCGTGCAGGGGAGCGGGCATCTGGAGCGTCGACAGCCGACGCTCGTAGTGGGGAGCGCGCACGTCGCTTGTCCGCAAAAGTGGTGAGCGCTGACAACATGTCGCTCGGCGAGCGCTCGCGACGCCCTCAATGATTTCGAGGTGTTGCAGCCCGTAGGCGATGGCACACACTGTGGTACGCGGTGTGCAGCACCTCGCCTATGGCTTCACGCGGCCTATTGCCTCTCATCTGGGTTGGTCTGAACGTGTGCGCCTGCACGAGCGCGGAACTGTGCGTCATGCCCTGCATGGACCCACCGCCGCCGGTCGAGGACAACGTGGTTCACGTGCAGGGTGACGCCTGCACGGTCGAGCCAGCGTCGGTCACGTTCCCATACAAGATCCTGTTCGTCATCGACGTCTCCGGCAGTAACGCCACCAGCGACCCGATGGATCGCCGCGCCGACGCCGTGCAGCGGGTCATCGAAGAATACGGAACCAACGCCAGCATCTCCTTCGGCATCGTCCGCTTCTCGAGCGAGGCCGAACGGGTCACGCCGACGTTCATGTCCGACATGACGACGTTGATCACCACGGGTATTCCGCCGCTGCGCGAGGACCTCGAGGCCACCAACTACATCGAAGCGCTGCGCGAGGCGACCGAGTTCCTCCAGGAGGACATGCGCTCGCTCACCGCATCGGAGCTCTCCCGTACCCGCTATGACGTACAGTTCCTCTCGGACGGCGAGCCCAACCCGTGCATCCCGATCGAATCGGTGCAGGCGGCAACCGAATCGCTCCTACGCCTCGCGACCACGTGGCATCCGTTCCAGCTCAAGCTCAGCACCACACGTCTCACCTACGACGGCTTCGTCAGCGGTTGTGAGTACGGGGACCCCTCGGCCTTCCTGCAGCCGATGGCGGACATTGGCAACGGCACGTTCCAAGAGCTGCAAGAGGATCAGCTGAACTTCAACATCGCGTTCACGGAGATCAAGCGACGCTTCGAGTCGCGCGACTTCTATCTCGTGAATCTGAGTCGCGTCGTTTGGCAGGATGTGTTGTGGCCCGACAGTGACCTCGATGGGATCCGCGACTTGGACGACCCACATCCCACCGAGGCGGACTTCGATCGCGATGGTTGCAGCGACCGCGTCGACCTCGAGCTCCTCCCGAATCAGGGCCTATGTCGCTCCCAGTGCCTCGAGGTCGGCAACGGTGACCGTGATGGCGACGGTCTCCAAGACTGCGCCGAAGCCTCATTGGGCTACGACCCATCATCCTCGGACTCGGACGGCGACGGCTTCCCCGATGATCTCGAGCTCCACGTCGGGACCAACCCCTTGGACGCGCGCACCCTGACCCAAGACACCGATCGCGACGGCATCACCGACGCCCACGAGATCCGCACCGGCACGAACCCCGTCTATCCCGAGACGAACGCCGACTGGTCGTACGCTTACAGCTCGCTGGCGCCGAGCGCACCGCGGAGCGCGGACACCCCGGGCACCACCTGCTTCGAGTTCGACGTGGAGAACGTCCGCTTGGTGGAGACCCTCGCGACGCCTACCACCGTCGCAGGTGACAACGTCGTGTGCCTCTACAGCCTGCAGACGGTCATCGACTCTCCGGACGGCGCCGGCACGGTGACCAGGAGCTGCACCATCGTGAACTACCGCAGGACCATCGACGGCGAGCAGAAGCGGCCCGCCGACGGCAGCGTCACCATTTCGCCCGAGGACTTCGACATCGCCTACAGGTGAGCGAAGCCACCAACGCCCGGTCGGGTGCGGTGAGCGAGTTGCGTCCTCACCGCGCTCGGCCGGGCGACGTGTTTTAGGGCAGCAGCACGGCGTCGATCACTTCGATGCTGCCGTTCGCTGCCGCGACGTCGGCGCGCACGACTTTGGCGCGGCCGATCGAGACGACGCCGCCTTTGGCGCGCATCGGGAACCACTTGCCACCGAGCGTGGTGAGGCGCTTCGGCTTGGCCGGCGCTTCGGGCGCTTCGTTGATGGTGACGTCACCCTCGACGATGTGCACCGAGAGCACCTTCTTGAGGCGCTCTTTGTTCTTGGCGAGGAAGGGGAACTTCGCGAGCGCCGCGTTCGTGGGCGCGAGCACGGTGAAGGGGCCCGGCTGGCTGATGAGCTCGGTCATCCCAGCCTCGTTGAGCAAGCTCACGAAGGTGCTGAGGTCGTCGTAGGCACCAGCGACCGCGAGGATATCCGCCGGAGCGGTCGACGCGGCAGGAGCCGGCTCGGGAGCGGGCGCGGGCTCTGGGGTAGGCTCGGGCTTAGGCTCCGGGGGCGGCGGGACGGGCGTCACCGCGACGACGACGGGGGCCGGCTCGGGGGGCGGCGGGGCGCGCTTGATGAAGGCCAGCGCCTGCGTGAAGGTCGGGGCCTGCTTGCTATCGACGGCACGCTGCGCGTCGGCGAGCTGCGCCGGCGAATACTCGCGGCAGTACTCGTCCGCTTTATCGGTCTGGTCTTCGCGTAGGTAACCGTGCTCGACCAGACCCCTCGCGCAGTCCGATAGCGGTCGCCGCGACGACGAGTCAGAGAGGGAGCCGGCCAACGAGGCGCAGCCCATCATGGAGGTGCAAACCAACAATCCAGCCGCGAAACGCTTGCCGTCAGACACCCAATCCTCCTCGTCGCAGGAACTTGCCGCGACCTTTCTTACCGACCAATTGCGTCGTGTCCGCGATCACGGTCTCACCGCGCGAAAGCACGGTCTTGGGGGCACCAGTGACCACTTTGCCTTCATACGCCGCATAGTCGGATTTCATATGCAGGTTCTTGTGCGAAAGCTCGAACTTCTTGTTGGGATCCCACACCACGATGTCAGCATCCGAGCCCACCGCGATCGTGCCCTTGTTGGGATACATGCCGAAGATCTTGGCGGGTGCAGTCGACGAAATCTCGACGAAGCGGTTCAGACCGATGTGACCCTGGCGCACGCCCTCGTAGAGCAGGTGCAAGCGCGTCTCGACGCCGGGCATGCCGTTCGGGATCTTGGCGAAGCTGTCTTTGCCGAGCTCCTTCTGGCCCTTCATGCAGAAGGGGCAGTGATCGGTCGCGACGACCTGGAGGTCGTAGTTGCGTAGGCCGCGCCACAGGTGATCGTGATGATGCGCCGGTCGCAATGGCGGAGTGCAGACGTATTTGGCGCCCTCGAACGGATTCTCCGGCGTGCCACGCAGATCATCCTCCGACAGGAAGAGATACTGCGGGCAGGTTTCCGCGAAAGCAGGCAAGCCGCGGTCGCGGGCTTCCATGACGCGCTCGAGGGCTCGCTGGGCCGAAAGGTGAACGATGTAGACGGGAACCTTGGCCATCTCGGCGAGGGCAATGGCGCGCTCGGTACCGGTGGCCTCGGCGACCTCGGGGCGGGTGAGGGCGTGGTAGATCGGCGCGGTGTGGCCGGCAGCCAAGGCGCGCTCGACGAGGACGTCGATCGGCAATCCGGTCTCGGCGTGCATACAGATGGTGGCACCGATCTCGCCCGCACGCAGCATGCCGCGGAAGATCGACTGGTCATCGAGCAGCAGGACTCCGGGGTAGGCCATGAAGAGCTTGAAGCTGCTCACGCCTTCGCGAACGATGTCCGCCATCTCGGACAAGTACTGCGGCGACAGATCGGTCGCGATCATGTGGAAGCCGTAGTCGATCATGGTTCGGCCTTCGGCCTTGGCGTGCCAGGTGTCGAGGGCCTGCTTCATGGAGCTGCCCTTCGTCTGGATGGCGAAGTCGACGATCGTGGTGGTGCCGCCGAAGGCCGCCGCGACCGTGCCCGACTCGAAGTCGTCGATCGAGCTGGTGCCGCCAAACGGCATGTCGAGGTGCGTGTGGACGTCGATACCGCCGGGAATGACGTAGCAGCCCTTGGCGTCGATGGCTTCGGCATCTTTGGGGCCGGAGCCAGGGAGGAGAATGCCCGTGATCTTGCTGCCCTCGATGAGGACGTCGGCGGCGTAGGTGTCGCTCGCGGTCACGACCGTACCGCCCGTGATGATGCGTTTCATGGGGCCTCCTTTTTGCCGTCCAAAGATCTCGCACGCTCCTTGGGGGAGGGGCAAACCGCGGATATATGTTGGAGCGTCATGCGCAACCTCTTCGCCGTCCTCGTCTTCTTTTCCGCCGCCGCCGCGCAGGCCGCGCCTCGCGTCATCGCCATCGGTCCCGACGGTGATGCTCCCGAAGCGCAGCAGCTCCGCAGCAAGCTCCCGGGTCTCCTGGTGGGAGGTTGCGGCTTCTCCATCGCCAGGCTGGAGCCGGCATGCACCGACGCCCGCTGCGCCGCCGAAGCGGTTCTCGCCGCCAAAGCGGACATGCTGTTCGAGGCCCAAATGACCCCCGAGGTCGGCGGACCACCGAGCGTCACCATGATCCTGAGCGCCGGCCAGCGCCTGGACATCACCGGCAACGTCAAGGCGCCGATGAACCGAGTCGGAGAGGGCCTGGCCCGCATCTGTCAAAAGGCGGCGCCGAAGATGAACGAGCGCTCGCTCGAGCCCGCCAAGGCGACGCCGCTGACCGACGCCGACGTCGAGAAGGCCCGCACCGGGCACGACTTCGAGCTCTACCAGTGCGCCGAGCGCGCCTGGTCGAACGCGGAGAAGCAACCCGCCCGCGGCGAGCCCTTGCTCCTCGACTGGGTCGTCCGCGCCGACGGAACGACTGCCGGTGGCACGGTGAGCGGTCCGGCGCAGAGCTCGTACTCGACCGCGTCGGAGTGCTTCGCCCGTCTCATCGGGCGCTGGCGCTTCCCCCCGCGCGACGCCGGCTACGTCCAACGCGGCTACAAGCTAGTCCTCGACCCGGCAAACGCGCCGCAGCCCGCCGCGAAGGCCGAGCTGCCCAAGAGCCTGAGCCAGGAGGACATCGCCAAGGGCTTGAAGGCGAACGTCGAAAAGCTCGGTCCCTGCGTGACGACGGCCAAAGAGAACAAGGAGATCAAACCGGCGAAGCACACCTTCGTGCTCAACTGGTACGTGCTCCCGAACGGCAACACGACCGATCCCAAGGTCGTCGGCCCGCCAGAAATCATGCGGACCACCCTGCGCTCGTGCTTCGAGAAGGTGATGCTCGGGTGGACGTTCCGGCCCGCCAAAGAGGCCACGCCCATCAAGAACTTCCCGCTGCCGATCACGGTCAGATGAGACGTTGTGCGTCCGGTCACTGTGCAGCCGTTGTTCGGTCACCGAAGACAAAGACAACGCACCGAGCCTCTGCACGATAAGCCTCGGGCAGCGGCATCCCGCCGTCGGCAATCCCACCTACAGAGAGATCCCACCATGAACGCAATCCGCGCGTTGTCGTCGAAGTCCGCCGTCGTCCAAACCATCAAGCCCAAGCGCATGAACGCCGCAGAAGCGAAGTGCGTCGCAATCCGTACGCTCGAGGCCGCCGCCGCCTCCTACGCCACCGCCGAAGTCGGCAAGGCCGCCTTCAAGTCGGCCATGGCGACCCTGACCTCTGCGCGCCAGTACAAAGCCGCGAAGGGCTTGAAAATCTTCGCAGCCCAGCTGACCGACTCGACCTGGAGCAACCAGGCCCTGTGCCGCACCGCCGTGGTCACGCTCAAGGCCTGCAAGCTCGAGTAGCATCCGGCCCGAAGAAAGCGCGCTGGATCGCCCCCCAAGACACTGTTGTTGGGTTGGGGGGTGCCAGCGCGTCGCTCCTTGCGCTTTTCGGATGCGTCTGGCACGCAAAAGCCGAAAACCCCACGGCACAGGAGTGCCCAAATGTCGGTCGTCGCTAGCCCCTCTGAAGCCACCAGCAAGACCCGCTCGAGTAGCAATCCGTTGAGCTTTACTGCCCGGTCGTACGACTTCGTCGAGTACGTGCCTTGCCGGAACTGGATTGGCGGGTCGTTCCGCGATGCCATGGGCGGGCAGTCGATGGCGGTGAACAATCCCCGTCACAACAAGGTGATGGGGCAGGTCGCCATGTCCGGTGCAGCGGACATCGAGGCGGCGGTGGCGGCCGCTAAAGCGGCTTGGCCGGCATGGAAGGCCATGCCGATCAAAGAGCGCTCGCAGATCCTCTACAACGTGAAGTTCCTCATGCAGCGCGACCTCGAGGAGCTCGCGTGGCTCGTGTCGCACGAGAACGGCAAGACGTTCGCCGAGGCCAAAGCCAGCTGCGAAAAGGGCATCGAGTGCGTCGAGATGGGCGCCTCGCTCGCCAACATGGTCGCGGGCGGCCAGATCGACGTGTCGCGCGGTGTGAACTGCGAAGTCACCCAAGAGGCGCTCGGCATCGTTGCCGGCATCGCGCCGTTCAACTTCCCCATCATGGTGCCGCTCTGGATGCTGCCGCAGGCGCTCCTCGCCGGCAATTGCTTCATCTTGAAGCCGTCGGAAGTCGTGCCGTACGGTGCCATGAAGCTGGCGCAGATCTTCAAGGAAGCCGGGCTGCCGGACGGTATCTTCAATGTCGTCAATGGCGGACGCGAGGTCGTCGAGGCCATCTGCGATCACCCGGACATCAAGGCGGTCGGTTTCGTCGGTAGCACCAAGGTCGCAAAGCTCGTCTACGCGCGCGGCTCGGCCACCGGCAAGAAGATGCTCTGCTTGGGCGGCGCCAAGAACCACCTCGTGGTCGTGCCCGACGCCGATGTCGGTCTCACCTCGACCAACGTCGTGGCCTCGGCCTACGGCTGCGCCGGTCAGCGCTGCATGGCCGCCTCGGTGATGCTCGCGGTCGGCCAGACCCAGCACATCATCGACGCGATGGTCGCCGAAGCGAAGAAGATCAAGGTCGGCGTCGACATCGGCCCGGTCATCAACAAGGACGCCTACGAGCGCATCATGCGCTACATCGACGAGGCCGAGAAGGCGGGCTGCAAGATCCTGGTCGACGGTCGCGGCGCGAAAGTGCCCGGTCAGGACGGCTTCTGGATCGGCCCGACGGTCATCGACGGCGTGCGCCCGGACATGCCGGCCGCGTGTGACGAGATCTTCGGCCCGGTGCTCAGCGTCGTGCGCGTCCCCAATGTCGACGCCGCTATCGCGGTCGAGAACAAGAACCCCTACGGCAACGCCGCGGCGGTCTACACCACGAACGGCGCGGTCGCGCGTTACTGCATCGAGCGTTTCGAGGCGGGCATGTGCGGCGTCAACGTCGGCGTGCCGGTGCCGCGCGAGCCCTTCGCGTTCGGCGGCTGGAACAACTCGAAGTTCGGCAACGGCGACATGACCGGCATGGACGGCTTCCACTTCTGGACCCGCCCGCGCAAGGTCACCAGCAAGTGGACCGTGCAGTCCGACACCACGTGGATGGGCTAACCACCATGAGCATGTCAGGCGAAGAGATTGTCCGGCTCTCCAAAGAGTTCACGCTCACGCCGTGGGTGAAGCAGTCGGACGTCAATCCGCTGCCGATCACCAAGGCGGAAGGCGTGTACATCTACACCGCCGACGGCAAGAAGATCCTCGACTTCAATTCGCAGCTGATGAGCGTGCTCATTGGCCATGGTCACAAGAAGGTGATCGCGGCGATGAAGAAGGCGCTCGACGAGGTCATCTACGTCTATCCCGGCATGACCACCGAGCCGCGCGCGCGTCTCGGCAAGCTCATGGCCGAAATCACGCCTGGCGACATCAACACGTTCTTCTTCACGCTCGGCGGCGCCGAGGCGAACGAGAACGCGATGCGCGCGGCGCGCCTCATGACCGGTAAGCAGAAGATCCTGAGCCGCTATCGCAGCTACCACGGCGCGACCAACGCGACGATGCAGCTGACGGGCGATCCGCGCCGCTGGGCCAACGAGCCCGGCGCGCCCGGCTTCATCCGCGTCATGGATCCGAAGCCGTACAACTACTCGTTCGGTAAGACCGAAGCCGAGCAGACCGAAAACAACCTGCGCTACCTCGAAGAAGTCATCATGTACGAGGGTGCGCAGAACATCGCCGCGATGTTCGTCGAGACGGTGCCCGGCACCAACGGCGTGCTGATTCCGCCGAAGGGCTACCTCAAGGGTCTCAAGGCGCTGCTCGAGAAGAACAACATCTTGATGATCTGCGACGAGGTCATGGCGGGCCTCGGGCGCACCGGCAAGATGTTCGCCTTCGAGCACTTCGACATCGTCCCCGACATGGTGACCATGGCGAAGGGCCTCACCAGCTCGTACTTCCCGATGGGCTGCGTCGGCATGTCCGACAAGGTCGCCAAACACTTCAAGGACAATGTCTTCTGGGGCGGACTCACGTACGCCAATCACCCAGTGGGCATGGCGACCGCTGAAGCGGTCATCACGGTCATGCGCGAAGAGGGCATGATCGAGAACGCCGCGAAGCTCGAGAAGGTGATGCGCGAGGAGATGGACAAGCTGCAAGCCAAGCACAAGTCGGTGCTCGAGGCGCGCTGCATCGGCCTCTTCGGCATGGTCGACCTGCGCAAGAACAGCAAGAACGAGCCGCTCGCCCCCTACAACGGCGCGCACCCGGCGATGGCCAAGCTCAACAAGGCGTTCCTCGAGAACGGTCTGTTCACGTTTACGCGTTGGAACAACTTCACGTGCAACCCGCCGCTTTGCATCACCGAAGCGCAGCTGCGCGAAGGCTTCGCCATCATCGACAAGTGTTTGGCGATTACCGACGAAGCCTTCGAGGGCTAGCCTCAAGCCACCTCGGTGCCTGGGCCGATCACCCCGCGAACCGCCGAGATGCGGTTGGCGGGAAAGCCGCCACGACGCGCGTGCTCCGCGACGAGCTCCGAGCTCTCGGCGGTGTAGACGCAGTAGAGCTTGTCCTCGGTCACGTAGCTCTCGTGCCACTGCACTTCGGGCCCGAGCTCACGCAACACCGAGTTGGACTTCTTGGCGACGTCGCGCAGCTCCGCTTGCGAGAGCTTGTGAGCACCGGGAAGGTTACGTTCAATCACATACTTGGTCATGGCTTTCCTCCGTGGTAGCCGTTGATGAAGGGCATCTTGTCGTCGAGGCCGTTCGCTCACCATGGCCGCAGAACCGAATCGCTTGACCGATCAACCGCCGACGGTTGCCGTCGCGAACGAGCGCGAACGACGGGTGCGCGATGGGCTCAAGTGCCTGCAAATGTCGGGGGCGCTCTTCTTGCGCGCCGAGATGGCGGCGCCGTGGGCGTATCAATCGCCCCCGTCAGAGGTGCTTGCGAAGCTCCTGCGCGCGGGTGATCGACGCGTCGTGCTGTTCCACGTGTTCACTGAAGGCGCGTGCAACCTGTCGCTCGGGCACGATGACGCGGCCACGTCGATCCGCGCTGGCGACGTCGTCATGTTCCCGTACGCCGAGCAGCATCGCGTCGGCGACCCCGACTACCGCAAGCTCTTCCCGCTGGCCGACCACCTGCCACCGCCGCCGTGGAACGAGCTCACGGCCCTGAGCTTCGGCGGGAGCGGGGCGCGCTGCACCATGATCTGTGGCTATCTCTTCTGCGACGACTTGCCGCTGAACCCGGTGCTCGCGTCGCTGCCGCGTATGCTCCATCTGCGCCCGGAGGAGGGAAGCGTCCTCTTCAAGTGGCTGACGGCGAGCATCGACTACGCCATGCACGCTATCGCGAACCATCGCACCGAGGGCGATCCGTTGTTCCAGCGACTGCCCGAGCTCTTGTTCGTCGAGTGCGTGTGCGACTACGCCCTCCGCCAGAGCGAGACGGAGCGCGGCTGGCTCGCGGCGCTCTCCGACGAGGTCCTCGGTCGAGCGCTGGCGCAGATGCACAGCGAGCCGCAAGAGCCGTGGACGCTCGATACGCTCGCCAAGCGAGCTGGAGCTTCGCGATCGGTGCTCGACGAGCGCTTTCGCACCTACCTCGGGGTCGCGCCGATGAGCTATCTCACCGCGTGGCGCCTGCAGCTCGCGTCACGCAAGCTGCGCACGACGAATGCCAGCATCGCGCAGATCGCCGACGCCGTCGGCTACGGCTCCGAGGCGACCTTCAGCCGCGCGTTCAAGCGACACACCGGCAGCTCGCCGGGGCAGTGGCGGACGGCGAGCGGCTAGCCGGCCGGATCGGACGGCGTCGTAGCCAAGTCATTGCTGTGATAGCGTAGTGCTCGATGCAACGAAGCTTCGCGCTGTGCCTTCTCTTGGGGGCATGTGTTGTCGACCTCGCTGTACCCCCTGGCTCTGAAATCACCTGTGTAAACGGTGCTTGTCCGGATGGCATGGTCTGTCGACCAGCCATCGGCTTGTGCGTGCCCGCCGACGCGCAGAACGACACGCCGCCTGATGTCATTCCGGCGAGCGTGACGCT
Organism: uncultured Bdellovibrionales bacterium; assembly: GCA_964484195.1. Classification (GTDB taxonomy): domain Bacteria; phylum Myxococcota; class XYA12-FULL-58-9; order XYA12-FULL-58-9; family JALHOP01; genus JALHOP01. The sequence goes on from CAZAER010000001.1 coordinate 537,207, forward strand.
TTCGCGGACGGCAATCGGCGTGCAAGTCCCGCTGCAGGTGAGCTTCGAGGTCACCGACGACCTGCTCGTCGACCCCATCGTGGTGCTCGGCACCGCGCCGCCAAGGCCGCTGACGCGCACCAGCGTCGATGGCCGGCGCTACACCTACACTTTGTCGCTCGATGCGCCGACAGCCGAGAGCGCCGCGTCGATCTCCTGCACGCTCGTTGGACGGGGCGGCACCGAGGCCACGGGCATCACGCTCGGCCCCCCGGTCACCCTCGACTTCACGGCCCCCGTCCTCTCGGTGTTCACACCGCCGACGACCCCACTCGGCGCTGGCGCCGTCGGCAGCGTCATCATCACCGTCACTGACGCTCTGAGCATGCCACCCGAGCTCGTCGGCAGCGATGGGACCGTCCTGCGCCAGGACGCGACCTTCACACCGCCGTTGTACGGTTTTTTCTACGATGTCCCAGCGACCGCCACCGACGGTCCGGTCACGGTGACCGTCACGCTCACCGACGCGGCGGACAATGTCTTCGAATCTAGCCCGCTCGACTGTTTCACCGTCGACGTCACACCCCCAACGGTCGCGGGTGCGCCACAGCTCATTCGCACCAGCGCGCGTGCCGGTCAGCTCGTGGGCGTCGTCGTGACCATGAGTGAGCCGCTCGCGGCCTCTCCCGTGGCGGGGATGCAGGGGCCGTCCCACGTGGCCTTGCCTCAGACCGGCGTGGCGCTCACCGAGCACACGTTCTCCAGATCGCTTCCGAGTGGGCTCGCCGACGGCGCCTATCTCGTGCAGCTCGAGAGCTTCAGCGATCGCGCCGGCAATCCCGGCATCGCGACCGACCTGGGCACGCTCAGCGTCGACGGCGCGCCACCGCAGTTCGTCGTCAACCCCGACGTCCAGCCGCGCACCGTGAGCGGCGTCTCCGGCTTCGACATCGCAACCGTGACGTTCTCCCTCGGCGAGGACCTTGGCAACGACCCACTCGTGGTCAACGTGCGTGTCGGCGAGCAAGAGCCGACCTGCTCGGTGACGCCGGCGGCGGCGAACCGCTTCGACTACAGCTGTACGCTCGCGAGCTTCGTCGGCTCCGCGGAAGGCGGCCTACCGGTCACCGTGCTGGTCACCGATCCTTCCGGCAACTCCACGTTCCGAGCCGGACCGCCGCTCCTCGTCGACCTCACCGCGCCCATCGTCGTCGGCACGCCGCAGATCACCCGAAGCGACGTCTTCTTGCGCGCATCGCTCGGCCCGAACGATGTGCTGCTCTCGGCGACGAGCCCGACGCAGGGCGGGGTGCCGTACGTCACCGTGACCTTCGTGGTCAGCGAGAGCCTCACCAGCGCGCCGAGCATCCGCATGGACAGCGAGACGCTCACGACGCCCGAGCTTACGACCGGCACATCCATCGGTCAGCTGTTCACCTTCGAAATTCGCCCGGCGCTGGGCCGAGCCGACGGCCCGTATTCCGTCATCGCGGAGGTCACCGACGCCGCCGGCAACTCGGCGGACCTTGCCCTCGGCACGCTGCGCATCGATCGCACTCCGCCGACGCTATCGCAGGCCGTCGCCGACACGACTCGCTACGTGCGCGCACCTTGGGGCAGCGCCACCGAGACGACGCGGCTCGCAATGAACGCGACCTTCGAGCCAGACTCCACGGTGCTGGTGGTGAGCGATTCGAGCCTCGCGTTCGGCGCGGTGCTGGCCATCGACGACCTCGACGGCTCGGGTGCGTCGACCGACTTGCCCATCCTCAACAACACGTACCCGCAGGTCTGGCTCGCGTTACGTGACCGCGCCGGCAACCCGCACGACAACCGTGGCGTGGCGGTGCGCAATGGCCTCTGGGTGGCAGGCTTCGGCGGCAAGGAGTCGGGTGACCTCGAGCGCAATCCGCACGAGCTGTTCACCACGAGCATCGCCTGGGACACGCAGGAGCCTTGGCTGCATCACACGCGCGAGCCTTCCAACTTCGAATACGCCGGCGTCACCGCGAGCGGCGGCGCGTACGTCGGCACCAGCACCGACCCGACCGACGGCGACGACCTCTACGGCGGCAGCCCTGTGCATCCGGTGCCGCCCGTCCGACCACAGCCCAGGCTCTTGAACGCCATGGCGTACGATCCGATCTCGAAGACGGACGTCATGTTCGGCGGCATCGCGCGCCTCGGCGGATCCGCCTTGGCGGACACCTGGCAATGGAACGGCAACGCGTGGAATCAGGCACTGAGTGGCCCGTCCGGCGTCATCCAGACGGCGATGGCAACGCTCGACGGTACGCCGACTCTCGGCGGCGTGGCTCTCTTCGGCGGTACCGGGGCGACGTCCAACTCCTTCAGCTGCAACCTCTGGCGCTGGAACGGGTCGACGTGGATCCAGAATCCTGGCGATCTCTGCACCGGTGGAAGCAGCTTCCCAGTGGCCCGCTACCGCCACGCGATGGCCTTCGACCCGACGCGCGGCTGGCTCATCGTGACGGGCGGCAGCTGCCAGAGCGGATTCAACCAGCCCCCGATCAACTGCGGAGACATCTGGGTCAATCGCAACGTGTTCGGCACTCAGATGGCGTGGACGCAGTCCTTGATCCCTTTCCCATCGAGCGGGTCCGCGCTCGCCCGCAACGATCACGGCATGGCCTACGACGCCGGCCGTGACGTGCTGGTCATCTACAGCGGCAGCGAGAACGGCGACCTCTGGGAGTACGCGATGGCGTCCCAGGTGTGGACGTATTTCCCCGCAACCGGCGGCTGGCCGCAGCCACGGCGCAACATGTTGCTCACCTATGACGTCGCACGCGGCCGGATCCTCATGGCCGGCGGCAAGAACGGCTCCAACCAGAACGTCTTCGATGCCTGGACGTGGGACGGCGCGAGCTGGCGACAGCTCAATTCGAGCTACTGCGACGCGCCCGTGGAGCCCGAGTGCCTCCGTGACTTCGTCTTCGTCGCCAGCGACGGCGCGTCGACCTACGACAAGGCGCGCCATCAGGTGGTCCATTTCGTCCCCGATAGCGGACCAGGCCCGGCGACCGAAGCAATGTTCCACGCGGGGTTCGGCCCTGCCTATCGAAGCGCCACGCTCGGCACGTTCAATCTGGCGCAGGCCCAGGTGCAGACCGCGTGGATCACGAACATCGACATCGAAGCGGTCGCGGGTGGCACCGGCCTCGACGACGATGGCAACGACATGCCGGGCGTCCTCGCCGAGCTCTGGTCGGGAAACGCGGCGGGCGCCTGGACGACGGTGGGCGCGAGCAGCGCCGACGTGCTCGCGATGGCGCCGCTCGATGGAGGGCTCACCGGGGCGTTGGCGCGCACCGCTGTCGACACGGGGAAGGTGCGCGCTCGCATCATCACCGAATGGCCGGCAGGCCCGGAGAGTGCGAGCGTCGCTGTCGACCTTCTCGAATTGAAGGTCGCGTATACGATCCCTTGAGAGCTACTTGGCGCGGGCTTGGATGGCCGACAGCGTCGTGAAGACCCACGCGATGTCGAGCTTGAGCGGGGTGTCGATGCCGCTGGCGAGCAGGGCGCCGATGCGATCGTTCTGCGTGCCCATCAGATCGCGGGCGAGCTGGAACTGGCGACCGGCGGCGACGTCGCTGCGGAACTTGCCGAGCATCGCCGACGCTTTCTCGAGCGCCTCGGTGCGCTTGCTGTCCGGAACCGCGGCAAAGACCTGCGCCATGAAGGGGATCTGCATGAGCATCTGCATGCCCAGCGGATTGCCCTGAACCTCGGGGAGCTTCGCGGCAATCTGAGCGGCCGAGGGTTGGGTCTCGACGAACTTCACCAGGTCGGCGACGAACGATTCGAGGGTCTGGGGCTGGCTGGCCGCGGCTGCAACACGTCCGGAACCATTGACTGAAAGGCTCATTTTTCGCGTTCTCCTGGCGGTGACACGCCAATATCGGCCCAGCCGCGACCGAGTTGTGGGCCTCGCCGGTGCCAACGAGGTCCGCTTGGCCATGCGACATCCGTGTCGCGATCGGGTGACGCCATAGCGGGCGTAACCCCGCGAAACCGCATGTTGGCAGCGCCTGGCCCACCGCGTGCTACGCCTCGCTCTCCGGCCAGGGGATGACGATGGCGAATAGAAATTTGGTTCTGGTGGTGCTGGGGTGCGCGGCGTGCAGTCAGGCGGAGTACCCGGGGCCGCTATTGCCGCCACCACCACAGAGCGCAGCTTTGACCGCGGTCGGCACCTGCGACGACTTGGATGCAGCGGTGCGCAAACACCTCGTTCAGCAGATGGATCGGCAGCTCGAGGAGCAGTTCCGTTCGGTCTTCGACGTCGATTGTCCGGGCTTCTTGGAGCTGCGCTTCGGAGGCTTTGCTTCCGCTGACGAGGACGCGAGCGATGGCGGCGGCGCGGCGCGCGAGTACACCACCACCAACGTCCAAGTTGGCGGCGTCGACGAACCCGATCTCGTGAAGAACGATGGCTCGACCATCTATCTGATCTCCGGCAACGAGCTCCTCATCATCGACGCATGGCCGGCCAACGAGCTGCACGTCATCGGGCGGCTTCGCATCGAAGGCATACCCAAGAAGCTCTTCGTCCACGCCGGGAGGGCGGTGGTCTACGCCGATGAAGTCCAGGTCTGCGACTACGGTTACTCCTACTACGGCGGCAGCGACAACAGCCGGACCCTCATTCACGTCCTCGACATCGCCGACCTGACGCATCCTGCGCTCGTTCGCACCGTCCGCGCCGACGGACGCTTCGTTGCCGGGCGTTTGGTCGGAGACGCGGTGCATTCGGTGCTGGCGTTCAATCCACTCCCGAGCCCCTACATCACCGGTGTGGGCTACTACGCAAACGTCGATGCCTGCGATGACAGCGCCGAGGAGATCACGCGCGCCTATCGGGAGCTCCGCGAAAAAAATGTCGCGGTCATCGAGGCGATGTTCATCGATGCGAAGTTGCCGCGCATCGTCAGCGAGCGCGTCGCCCTCGGCGAGACCATCGCGAGCAACGACATCTACGCCGCCTGCGGCAACCTCTACGACCCCGACTACACCGGCGGTATGGACGTGGTGACGCTGCTGTCGTTCTCGATCGGCGACGACACCGAGCTGTCGGCCACGGGCATTCTCGGAGGCTCGGGCGAAGTGTACGCCAACGCCGAAAGCGTCTACGTCGCGACCTCGGGCACCGGTCTCGGAAGCTGGTGGTGGCACGGGAGCACGAGTGTCCTGCACAAGCTGGGCATCCACGCCGACGCTTCCCCTGCGACCTACCGGGCTAGCGGCGCGGTCGCCGGGTATCTGGTCAACCAGTTCTCCATGGACGAGCTCGACGGCTACCTGCGCGTCGCCGTGACCCAACGCGGCGACGAGCTCAGCAACGCGCTGTACGTGTTGGGAGAAGAGGGTAGCCGCCTCGAGGTGGTCGGTGCGATCGAGGGCATCGCCGAGACCGAGGACATCCGCAGCGTCCGCTTCGACGGACCGCGGGGATTCATCGTCACCTTCAAGAAGACCGATCCGCTGTTCGCTTTCGACCTCTCGAATCCGCGTGAGCCGCGTGTCCGTGGTGAGCTCAAGATCCCCGGCTTCTCAACGTACATGCACCTGCTCGACGACGATCACCTCCTGACCATCGGTTACGACGCCGACGACCAGGGTGACTTCGCCTGGTTCACTGGCGTGCTGCTGCAGATCTTCGACGTCAGCGACATGCGCAATCCGCGGCTCACGCATCGGGAGTCCATCGGCACGCGTGGCACCTCGTCAGCGGCGCTCGACAACCACTTGGCCTTCACGTTCTTCCGCGAACGCGGACAGCTCGCGGTGCCCATGGTCATTTGCGAAGGCGGCGATGGCGACAGCAACTACGGCGATGTCATGACGTTCAATGGGCTCTTGGTCTACGACGTGTCCGCCGAAAGCGGCTTCGCGCTACGTGGCTCGGTCGACCACGGCGGCCGACACAGTTGTTACAACTGGTGGCAGCAGCCGTCGTCGTCGGTACAACGCAGCCTCTTCATGGACGACTACGTTTACTCGGTGTCGGGACTCGAGCTGCGCGTCAACGACACACGCGACTTCGACACCGACGTCTCGCACCTGTCGCTCGCCGGAGTTCCCGAAGACGCCTGCTACTAAAAATGGTGACAGTCACCATTTAAAAAAAGGTGACTGTCACCATTTTAGTGCGAGCCCTTCTTGGGCCGCAGCTCGGCTTCGCCGCGCGTGAACTGGTTCCAGGTGCCGGGCTTCCAGCCGTTGTCCACCGCGACCATGCTGATGCAGTCCGGCACCGGGCAGACGATCTGGCACAAGTTGCAGCCGACGCACTCGGACTCGTCGATGCGCGGGACGCGCGTGCCGTCCTGCGGATGGATGCACTGGTGCGCGCCGTCGTGGCATGCGGTCATGCAGAGCTGGCAACCGATGCACTTGTCGGCATCGATCTTGGCCACCGTCTCGTAGTTCATGTTGAGGTCGCCCCACTCGGAGTACTGCGGGACTGCCTTGCCGATCATGTCGTCGAGCTTCTTGAAGCCCTTTTCTTCCATGTACGTGGTGAGGCCTTCGATCATGTCCTCGACCACGCGATAGCCGCGCAGCATGACCTCGGTGCAGACCTGCACCGAGTTGCTACCCAGCAAGAGGAACTCGACCGCGTCGCGCCAGTTGGCGACACCTCCGATGCCGCTGATCGGTAAGCCGAAGTCGCGGTCGCGCGCCAAGGCCGCGACCATGTGGAGGGCAATGGGTTTCACCGCTTGTCCGCAATAGCCGCCATTCGAGGAGAGCTTGTCGACGCGAGGCTCGGGAATGAAATTGTCGATGTCGACGCCGATGATGCTCTTGATGGTATTGATCAGCGAGACGCCGTGGGCGCCGCCTTTCTTCGCGGCGATGCCGTGCGGCACGATGTTGCCGACGTTGGGCGTGAGCTTAACCAGGACGGGGACGGTCGAGTACTTCACCGCCCACGAGGTGATGCGCTCGTTGATCTTGGGCTCCTGGCCCACGGCGCTGCCCATGCCGCGCTCGCACATGCCGTGCGGGCAACCGAAGTTCAGCTCCATGCCGTCGGCGCCGGCGTCGATCGAGCGCTTGATGATGTCTTTCCACTCGTCTTCGGTCTCGACCATGAGCGAGACGATGACGGCGTGCTTCGGGTACTGCTTTTTGACGTCGATGATCTCGCGGAAGTTCGACTCCAGCGGGCGATCGGTGATCAGCTCGATGTTGTTGAAGCCGGCCGCCTTGACGCCGCGCACAGTGTGTCCGCCGAAGCGGCTCGAGACGTTCTGAATGGGCTGGCCGAGCGTCTTCCAGACGGCGCCGCCCCAGCCGGCGTCGAAGGCGCGCTTGATCTGATCGCCTGAGTTCGTCGGCGGAGCAGAGGCGAGCCAGAAGGGATTCGGCGAGATGATGCCACCGGTGTTGCTGGTCAAATCAACCATGGAGATACCTGTTGATGGCAATGGCAGCGGCCTTGCCCTCGGCTGCACCGTTCACGACTTCTTTGCCGCCGTTGGCGCAGTCGCCACCGGCGTAATAACCCTTGCGGCCCGTGAAGCCGTCCTTGTCGACGACGATGCGGCCTTTGTCGGTCTTGATGCCGGGCAGGGCGGCGACGAGCTCACCGAGCTTGGCCTGACCGATGGCGAGGAGCACCAAGTCGACCGGGAGCTCGACCTCGCTGCCGGCGATCGGCTTCTTGGCCGTGTCGACACGCGTGTAGCGCATCGCTTGCATGGCCCCATTGCCCTTGAACTCGACGGGCAGCGACCGCCACAGCGGACGCACGTTGTCGAGCTTCGCAACTTCCCACTCGTGCATGTAGCCGCTCATGCCGGGCTCTTCACCGCGGTAGACCAGCAGCACTTCCTCGATGCCGAGGCCGGCGAGCTCGCGCACCGCGTCGATGGCAGTGTTGCCGCCGCCGATGACCGCCGCGCGCTTCACCTTCGTCATGTCGACCTTGCCGACCTTCATCTTCTCGATGAAGTCGACGGCGCCGTGGATGCCCGCGAGGCTCTCACCTGGCACGCCGAGCTTGCTGTCGACGCCCAGGCCCATGCCGATGAACACCGCATCGTGCTTCTTCTCGAGCGCGTCCCAGGTGATGTCTTTGCCGACGCTGACGCCCGTCTTCATCTCGATGCCGCCGATCGAGAGAATCCAATCGACCTCTTGAATCGAGCGGTCGGCGCGCATCTTGTACGGTGCGACACCGGTGGTGTTGAGACCGCCGCTGAAGCCGTTCTTCTCGTAGATGGTGCACTTGTGTCCGTCACGGCGGAGCTGGTGCGCGGCGGCGAGCGAGGCAGGGCCAGCGCCGATGAGAGCGACGCTCTTGCCGGTGTCCTTGCCGGCCTCGAAGAACTTCCAGCCCTTCTCGAAGGCCATGTCGGTCGCGTAGCGTTGGAGCTTGCCGATCTGGATGGGCGGTGAGTCCATCTCGTTGTAGACGCAATCACCGACGCAGAGGACCTCGACCGGGCAGACGCGGGCGCAGCTCATGCCGAGGATGTTCGCCTCGAAGATGGTGCGGGCGCTGCCCTTGACGTTGCCGGTGCTGATCTTGCGGATGAACTCCGGGATCTCGATGCCGGTCGGGCACGCCTGGATACACGGCGCGTCGGCGCAATAGAGGCAGCGGTTCGCTTCCGCAACCGCTTGCACGGAGGTGAACGCTTCCTTGAAGTCCGCGAAAGCGCTCTCGGAGCGCTCGGTGGGCAGAGCCGTCATGGGCGGGGGGCCTCCAGCCAGGCGAGCCACAGCACGAGAGCGCGTGGGACCCAGCGTGAAGCGCGAAGAGATAATGAGGATGGAGGTCCGCTGTCAACGACAGGAGAATTCGGCTAGCGTCGGACACCATGAAAATCGAATATTGGGTGGCGCTCGTAGCTCTCGGGCTCGCGAGCTGCGGTGGTGACGGTGGCGGCCAGGAGGCGGTCGATGCCGACGGCGATGGCAAAGCCGGCTCGGCGGATTGCAACGACGCATCAGCGGCACACTGGAACGATTGCACCACCTGCATCGACGCCGACCACGACGACTACGGGACCGGCTGCAACCTTGGCGCCGACTGCGATGATAGCGACGCGGCGTGTGATGCCGACTGTGTCGAGGCGCGTCCCGACATCGACGGCGACGGGCGCGGCTCGGTGGTCGCCCCCGCGGTCACGCGCTGCGTGCTACTCGCGGACTACGTCCCCATCACCGCCGAGCAAGACTGCGACGACGAGGACGAGCGCCACTGGAGCGACTGCACGACCTGCGGCGACGTCGACGATGACGGGCGCGGCAATGGCTGTGACCTCGGCGCCGACTGCGACGACACCCAGGCCGCTTGCACCAGCGGCTGCGTAACCGCGTACTTCGATCGCGACGGCGATACCCACGGCGGCGGCGCTGCCGTGCAAGTCTGCGCCATCACCGCCGGCTACGCCGCGACGGCGGACGACTGCGACGACACGACGGGCACGGGCGCCGCGTGCAACACCGGCTGCCTGACCGTCTACGCCGACCCCGACGGCGACGGACACGGGTCGTTCGCGCAGCAGCTCAATCGTTGCAGCGTCGGCCCGGGCACGTCGGCGGACGGCTCCGACTGCGCGCCCGCGGACCCCGACCACTGGGCGGATTGCGGAGGCTGTAGCGATAGCGACCTCGACGACCGCGGCAATGGCTGCGACCGCGGTACCGACTGCAACGATGGCGACGTCGACAACTGGCAGAGCTGCTTGTCGTGCTTCGACTACGACCACGACACGTTCTTCTCCGGCTGTGACGCCTTCACGACGCGACAAGAGGATTGCGACGACCACGACCCCACGGTCCACCCCGGCGCCATCGACTTCCCCGACAGCGGCGTGTTCGAAGACTGCGAGATCGGTGAGCCGCGTGCCGCCGATGGCGACGGCATCTACGTGGACGCTGACGCTCCCGGCTGCGGAACGAACGAGCAGGGGACACGCGCGGCACCTTTTTGCACACTCATGGCCGCTTTTGCGGACAACGGCGAGCTCAAGCCGGTCTTCGTAGCGTCTGGCGACTATCAGCTCACTTACAACGGTTTCATTTACGACCAGCGGGTCTTCGGCGGCTACGACGCGACGTTCACGAATCGCGACCCGTCGCCGGCGGCGACGACGATCACCTCGACCGCGACGAACTTCGGAGTGCCCATCGGGAACTTCCTCATGCAGAACGTGAAGATCCGCTACACCGCTGACTGCGAAGGGTGCACCGCGATAGCGATGATCGACGACGTGACGCTCGCGGATGTCATCGTCGAGCAGGTGAACACACAGCAGTTTTGCGCCGCGATTTACACCCCCGCCGAGGCCAGTGTCGCGCTGGTGCGCGTGACCATCGCCGCAAGCGCCGCATGTGTCGCGCCGAACGGGATCCTCCACACCGCGGAAGGGCGTGTTCTGGTGTGGAAGTCGTCCATCAACGTCGGTGTGTCCGGCACCGCCGAAGGCGCGATGGGCATCTTCACGTCGGCCCACGTGGTCATCGGAGAGAGCAGCGTCGTCGTCAACGGCGACCAGCCGCACGGCGTCTTGGGTGGGGCCAGTGCCGTGCTCGAGGTCTACGGCAGTAAGCTCCAGGTCAACGGCGTGGGAGCCTTCGCACGCGGCATCCTCGCCGAAGGTGAGTCGCTCGCGGTCGAGAACACCGCGATTTCCGTCACGTCGAATGGCAGCACCGCCGCGGCGATCAACGTCGCTGGTGGCAACGCTCAGATCTTCCACAACACGCTGACGCCGGCGGGGAACAACGCTTACTGCGTGGATGTCGGCACCGGCGGCGCGGTGCGGGTGATCAACAACGTGCTCGCCGCCGACGGGGTCAACGAGTCAGCTGGCATCTTCGTGCTCGGAAGCGCTGCGATCGATGTGCTCAACAACGACTTCCAGCTCGGCGCCGCGACCGACGTCTGTCCGGTCGACTCCTTCGACAATTGCATCGTCGCGCTCAGTGGCGCGGCCTCGGTCGACGACTGCCTGTGGAGCGCCTGCAACGACGCCGGCGCAAACTTCGCGTCGAGTGATTGCGTCGCCGACGTGGAAGGTCGCCTTGCCGACGTCTGCATGCGCGTCGACCGCGGCTTCGACATGGCAGGCGTCATCCGCTACGCCTTGGACTTCGAGGGCACCCTGCGTCCCATCGACTACCCGCTCGCCGGGCCGACCACCTGGGACGTCGGTCGCTACGAGCTGCAGCAAGACCTGTGAGCCAGTGACGCGGGTTTCGGGTACGCTCAGTCCATGGCGGCGGGTTCGCCGAGACGCGTTGCATGTCTTCTGATTTGTCTCTGCCTCTTTGGCTGCGGGAAGGAAGCCCCTGCCGAGCCGGACAGCGACGGAGACGGTCCGTGCGTCGACGAGGACGGCGATCTCCACGGCGAGGGCTGCAGCCTCGGCCCGGATTGCGACGACAGCGCGGCGACCGGCGTTTATTGCGATAGCGGATGCTTCACCGCCAAGCGCGACGCCGACAACGATGGTCACCCCGAGGTGGGCGGCGAGCTCTTTTCGATCTGCGCATTCATGAGCGGCTATAGCGGCCTCGAAGCACTGGACGATTGCGACGACAGCGACGGCCGCCATTGGAGCGATTGCGGCGCCTGCAGCGACACGGACGATGACGGGTTTGGAACGGCGTGCGACTACGGGGCCGATTGCGACCCGAGTAACCCGAACGTCTGGTCACGCTGCGACACCTGCCGCGATGCCGATCACGACGGTGCGTTCGTCGGCTGCAACGTCTACGCGACGGTCAACGAAGACTGTGACGAGCGCGATCCGCTGACGCATCCGGGCGCCGTGGACTTTCCGGACAATGCCCGTGCCGAAGATTGCCAGGGATTCTCGGAGCCCAATGCCACATCGGGCGACGGCATCTACGTCAGCAGCGATTGCGGCGACGACGAGCAGGGCACGTTCGAGGCGCCGTTTTGCACGCTCACCGCCGCCCTCGCCGCGAGCTACCCCCCAGGCTCATCGGTCTTCGTGGCCGCCGGTCAGTACGCGATGCCGGACACGGTATCGTCGGTGCGGATCTTCGGCGGCTATGCGACGGGGTGGTTCCTGCGTTCGCCCTCGCGGATGGCGACCAGCTTTACGAGCACGACGGGGGTCGTGCTCGAGAACGTCCTCATCCACAACGCGACCTTGTTCTACACGAGCGATTGCGAGGGCTGCTCTGCGCTCACCGTCGGCAACGGCGGTGCGCAGCTCGCAGACTTCGACATCGCGGTCGAAAGCGCTGCAGCCACTTGCACGAGTATCGCCGTGAGGGATGGCGACGCGGTGCTGGTGCGAGCCAAGGTCCTGGGCTCCGACTGTGTGAGCCACCGCGCCGTGGTCCAAGACGACCACGCGACCGTGATCTGGCAGTCGGAGATCCAAGCCGGCTCGCCCGGCAACGTCACCCAGCAACCAGTGGCTTTTCGCGGCACGGGCAACTTGGTCGTCGGCGAGAGCGTGCTGCACGCCGAGGGGGCTCACGCAACGGCCATCCAGACGTTCGCTGGCGCGGACATCGACATCCGAGCCGCGCGCATCTCGGCGGCGGGAGTCGAAGACGTGAGCCAGGCCATCGAGCACGCCGGCAGCTCACTGCGAATCGTCAACAGCCTCCTCGAGGTGACGAGCTCGCCCGGCACCGCGTTTGGACTCGGCATCGATGCCGGCACCGCGACCATTCTCCACACCAACATCGCCACCACCGGCGTCGGCGCGACGGCGATTCGCATCGGCAGCAGCGGCGTCGTCCGCCTCATCAACGACGTGTTTGCTGCCGATGGTAGCGCCGGCAGCTACGGCATCAACGTCCTCGCGACCGGGTCGCAGGTCACCGTCCAAACCGACGACTTCCAAGTGAGCGGCGCAGGCGCGACCTGCGCCATGCTGGTCGAAGGGATCTGCGAGGACCCGGTCGGCGTCGACGGCAACATCGTGTCCAGCGGTTGCGACACGCCATCCACGGCGACATGCACGCGCATCGACGCCGGAACCGCGTTGGCTAGCGAGATCATCCCATCCGTCGACATCGACTACGAAGCGCGCGACGGCTGGGACATCGGCGCCTACGAGCTCCCCTAGGCGAGGCTGTCGAGTAGACCGCGAATGTGCGCCGCCTCGGCCGGCGAGCCAGCAAGAGCAATGGCTCGTGTGAACGCCTCGCGTGCCTCACGCGTCCGTCCGACTTGTTTCAGGAAGTGACCGCGGACTCCGTGAAAGTGGAAGTAAGCATCGAGGCGCTCGGCCAAGGGCTCGACCAGCCCGAGCGCGGCTTCTGGCCCTTGCACCTTACCAACAGCGACGGCGCGATTCAGGGTCACGACGGGCGACGGCATTTCGCGCTCGAGCAACGCATACAGCGCCTCCATCTGACGCCAGTCCGTTTCAGCGGGCGTTTTTGCCCGCGCATGAACCGCCGCGAGAGCTGCCTGGAGCTGATAGGGCCCCAGCTTGCCGTGCCGGAAAGCCTTGTCGATGAGGGCCAGGCCCTCGTTGATCATGCGCGAGTTCCAGCGCGAGCGGTCCTGGTCCTCGAGCAGCACCACCGAGCCATCGGCAGCCCGTCGCGCGTCCGCCCGCGAGTGCTGCAAGAGGAGCAGGGCGGTCAGCCCCATCATCTCCGGGTCGGCCTGGAAGAGGCGCAAGAGCAGGCGAGCCAGGCGGATGGCCTCGTCACACAGCGAGGCACGTTCGTCGTCGCCGTGTGGAGCCGAGTAGCCCTCGTTGAAGATCAGGTAGACCATCGACGCCACCGCGGCGAGGCGCTCGGCGCGCTCAGCCACCGTGGGCGGCTGGAAGGGGACTCCGGCGCCGCCGATGCGTGCCTTGGCGCGGGTGATGCGCTGCTCCATGGCGCTCTCGCTCACCAGGAAAGCGCGCGCGATGCGCGGCACCGACAGACCGAGAACGACGCGCAGGGCCACTGCGATCTGTTGCGTCGCCGGTAGCTCGGGATGGCAACAGATGAACAGCAGCCGCAAGACGTCGTCGCGGTAGTCGGCGCCGTCGATGGCATCCGCCATGCTGGACTCGTTGTCTTCTTCAGCGGACAAAGCAGAAGCGTCGTCGAGCGGTTGCTCGCGCTTGACGCGCCGGGTCGCATCGATGCCGGCATTGCGGCCGACCATGATGAGCCACCCGACCGGGTCGCGCGGCGTACCATTCTGCGCCCAGTTGCGTAAGGCGCGCAGCGACGCTTCCTGAAAGGCTTCCTCCGCGACGTCGAGGTCGTGGAAGTATCGCAGCAGCGCGGCGACGGCCTGCGGCCGGGCTCCACCGAGCGTCTGCTCTATCCACGACACATCCGTCATCTGGGAGATCCGGCTCTAAAGATGCCGACCGGCCGCACCTCGTAGGCACCGCCGGTGTTGTTGGCCTTGGCGAGCTCGCGCGCCGTCTCCAACGCCTGCTCGAGGTCGCGGCACTCGACCATGTAGAAGCCGAGGAGCTGCTCCTTGGTCTCGGCGAACGGTCCGTCGATGACCAGCGGCTCGCTCTTGGTCTTACGCAAGGTCGTTGCCGCTGTGGTTGGCAGCAAGCGCGCCACCGGGCCCATGCGGCCTTCGGCGGTCAGCTTGTCCTCGACGACCTTGAGGCGATCCAAGACAGCGTCGTCTTGCTCCTTGGTCCACGAGGTGACGACGTCTTCTTGGTGATAGCAAAGGATGGCGTAAAGCATGTCTGGCCCCTTACTTCGGAGTCTCCGCCATTGACCAGCTCACGCCGAACGGGTCGCGAAGCTCGCCGTAGTCGTCGCCCCAGAACATGCGCTGCAGCGGCATCATCACCTTGGCGCCGGCGTCGACCGCGCGCTGCCACGCCGCCTGGATGTTCTTCACGCGCAGCAGCAAATTGACGCCGCGGTGATGGGGTACGAACCCCGCGCCGTGCTCGGGAAATGGGTCGCAGAGCATGAGCGAGCCACCGTTCACGTAAAGGTGAAGGTGCATCGTGCGACCCTTCTCGTCCGGCTCCATGTGCGCGACGACTTCGGCGCCGAAGGCCTTCTTGTAGAACTCCGCCGCGGCCGCTGCGTTCTCGACGACGAGATACGGGGCGATACCGCCGCGCACCTCGGGCATCTGGGATGGTGTCTCCATGGTCATCTCCTCATGGGGAAGACGATCGACCCACACCGATTCCGACATCCCACATCGAAAAAAGATCACCCGCCGCGTGACCCCGCGCACAATCCACAGGCCCGTTCGTGAGAGGGATCACAAACCGACGCAACAATCGCACCAACACCGTCAGGTTCTTGTTGCGCGCACGTTGAACCTAGTTGAAGCTTGCTTCCGATCAGGCCGTCTACGTTGTTGGCAAGGAGCTCGCGGTGAACCGTTCACGCTCTCTCATCGAAGCAGCAATCCTCAGCATGACCCTCACGCTCGCGCCCATCTCGGCAATCGCCGAGGAGGCCGCCAAGGACGCCGTCGCGCAGACGGTGGGGCACGGTCAGATCGACTGGACGAACAAGACGATAACCGCGACTGGCAGCGGCGCGCCCGATCTCAAGGCGGCCAACGTCGCGGTGGCACGGCTCGGCGCCGAGCGTGCCGCTAAAGCGGACGCACTGCGCAACATCCTCGAGGCCGTGAAGGGCGTGCGCATCAGCGGTGGCCAGTCGGCCGGCGCGGCGATGGACACGTCACCCGAGGTGAAGGCCAAAGTCGAAGGCGTGGTGCGCAACTTCAAGGTCGTCGACACCAAGTACTACTCCGACGGCGGCGTCGACGTCATCGTGCAAGTGCCGATGGACGGCGTCCTCGCCGAGGCCCTGTTGCCGACCGGCACCGCGGCCGCCGCGGCCCCGACTCCCGCTGACGCGAGCGCTGGCCCGTCCGGCGTCATCGTCAACGCCAAGGGCTTGAAGGTCGCCCCGGCGCTCGCTCCCCGTCTCGTCGACGAGAGTGGCAAGGAGCTCTACGGCCCGACGATGGTCGGCAAAGACGCGCTCGTGCAACGCGGCGTCGCGAGCTACAGCAAGTCGATCGAGCAAGCGACGCGTGACACGCGCGTCTCCGGCAAGCCGCTGGTCGTGAAGGGCGTCCGCTTGTCGCAGGCCGGTAGCGCCGATGTCGTGGTCAGCGCCGATGACGCCGTGAAGCTCGCGAGCGCCAAGGGCGTGTTGGGCCTCGGCAAGGTGATCATCGTCACCGACTAATCAGCGCGACGAAACGATAACTGCATACTTGGAGGCAAGGCGGATGAGCGCAACGAAGTGGTCGACCCGAGTCGGTGTCATAGCGGCCGTGCTCGTAGGTTTGGTGGCGGAAGCCCAGGCCGAGGTGGCCTCTAAAGCGGACGCTCCCCAGCGCGTCAGCGCCATGGGTCAGGCAGCGGTGATCGGCACCGACGTCGCCAATGCCCGCGACAAGGCGGTCGACGACGCTCTTCGCAAGGCCGTCGAGCAGTCGGTCGGCACCATGATCACCAGCGAGACGGTGACCCAGAACTTCCAGCTGCTCTCCGACAAGGTCTTCAGCAAGGCGCGCGGTTACGTGCGCAACTACAAGATCACCAGCGAGAAACAAGACCAGGGCGTGTACACGGTCAACGTCGACGCCGAGGTCTCGAGCGGCAACCTGAAGAACGACGTCGACGGCATCATGCACGTGCTGCGCGCCAAGAACATGCCGCGCATGCTCATCATGATCGCCGAGCAGAACATCGGTCAGGGCGACGCCAACTTCTGGTGGGGTAACAAGACCTTCTCGACCAACCTCGACGCGGCCGAGAACACCTTCATGGATCACTGGATGAAGAAGGGCGTGCGCTTCGTCGACCGCCAGGCTCTCCAGGGCAAGATCAGCGCGGGCCCGGCCACCACCAGCGCCGAGCCGACCAACGACGCCATCAAGGAGTTCGCCGGCAAGAGCGGCGCCGAGGTGGTCATCGTCGGTAAGGCCGTCGCCACCGACGTCGGCACCATCATGGGCACGCAGATGCATTCGGCGCGCGCCAACATCTCGCTCCGCGCGCTCTCGCTCGACACCGGCCGCATCCTCGCGACCGCGACCCGCAGCGAAGCCGTGGGCCATGTCGACCCGACGACCGGCGGCACGCTAGCCCTCAAGAAGGCGGCGGAGAAGACCGCCGACGAGCTGCTCGAGAAGATCATGGCTCAATGGTCGCAAGAGGTCAGCGGCCCAGCGACCATCACGCTCAACCTGACCAACGTGAAGCAGTCGAAGAACCTGCGCAGCATCGCTCAGGTATTGCGTGAGCAGGTGCGCGGCGTCCAAGACGTCCGCCAGCTCTCGTTCAAGAACAAGGCGGCGGAGCTCGAGGTCGAGCTCAAGGGCTCGGCGCAAGATCTCGCCGACGAGCTCGAGACCAAGACCTTCCCGGGCTTTGCGGTCGACGTCCAAGAGGTCACCGCCAACTCGGTGACCGCGGCCCTCAAGTAGTCAAACGATCCCGAAAGGCCACGAGCACGTCATGAAGGAAACCCCAATCGTCGCTACCCCGTCGCTGCGTCGATCGACGGAGCCGCTGTCCACGGATGACGGCTTCACGATGCCGCAGCAGAAGTCGGATATGTCGAGCTTCAGCCGCCCCCGTCCCAAGGGCGTACGCAGTGGCCGGCATCCTTTGGTCGTCGCCCTGGTGGCGCTCGGCATCGCGGCGCTCGTCGGCTTCTTCGTGACCCTCGCGGTCTTCAGCGCCCACGCCGCCGACAAGAAGCAAGCAGGCAGCGTCGCCTTCCTCGAAGGCGAGGCTTCGGTGACGCGCGGCAACGGTGGCTCCGCTTTGGCGGTCGGTTCGCCGCTTTACGACGGCGACCGTCTGAAGACGGCCCAAGGCGCGAAGCTGGAGGCCAAGCTCACCGACGGCTCCATCCTGCGTCTTGCGCCGGGCTCCGAGCTCAAGCTCGAGGAAGCCAAGTTCGCCAAAGGCGACAGCGGCACCAAGAAGGTGAAGCTCTCGCTGACCTTCGGTCGCGTCTGGGCTTCGGTCACCAAGCTCTTCGGCAGTGACTCCAGCTTCCAGGTCTCCACCGAGAACGCGGTCGCAGGTGTGCGCGGCACGCGCTTCGCGGCGGAAAAGACCGCCACTGGCGACACCACCGTGCGCGTTTATAGCGGACAGGTGCTGGTCTCGAACGCTCCCATCTACGCCAAGGCCGGCCACACCAAGGCCAAGCGGGTTCAGGTTCCGGGTCCATCCGAGGTGTCGCAGAAGCAGTGGACCGAGCTCGTGGCCGGTGCCATGCAGCAGATCCGCGTGACCAAGGCCGGCGAGATGAGCCCGGTCGAGTCGTTCGCCATGGCCGGCGACGACTGGGCCGCCTGGAACGCCGAGCGCGACCGCGCCGCGGGCATCGTCGAGTAAACCGGCCGCGAACAGCGCGAAGCCTCTTGACCTGAAAAGGGGCGCTCTGCGATATCGGGCGCCCTTCAGGCAGTTCCGAGTGCGCGGTTAACTCAGCGGTAGAGTGCCACCTTCACACGGTGGAAGTCGCAGGTTCAAATCCTGCACCGCGCACCACCTTCTCAGACGAGAATGGTTCCCTGCATGAGCTGCCGTTCCGGATAGCGCTGGTCGAAGGCGGCGCGATCGGCCGGGCTCCGCAAGGCGGCACGCAGCTGGCTGACGCTCGCGGTGTTGATGCTCGGAATGCTGGGCGACTGCGCGAGCACCTGCGCCATCGAGCGGCGGCTTTCGCTGTCGAGGCCGCTGACCACCCGGTTGATGCCGGTGCCGCCCCAGTTGAGAGCGCTGGCGACGGCTTCACGATCGAAGTTGCGGCGCAGGAAGGCGCCCACCAGCTCGGGCCGGTTGTCGCGAACGGCGTTGCTCACCTGGATGCGGCCATACGCCTCTTGGACCGAGGCCAGATAGAAGCCAGCCTGAGCAACACGAGCGCGGACGTCCGGGTCGTTCATGCCGTTGTCGTGGCCCCATTGCTGGACGCTGCGCAGGTACGTTTGCGCGTCGGCAATTTCCGTATCCGTGACGGGCTGTTGCACGAGCTCTCGCCACGCCGAGAGATGGGTGGAGTCGAGGCGGTCCACCGGCGAGGGGTAGGTGCCGGAGAGGGCGCCGGCAAGAGCGCGACCCGAGGGTGCAATCATAGACTTCCCCGCATCGGATCTAAGTATCGGCTCTGTTGTCATGATCGTTGCCTGAAAAAGTGACGCGAGAGCATCGGCAAATCGCCAGAAAAATCCACTGGTTGTGACAGGCGGTCAGCTTTCGTGAGCTTTTTTTCGCAACGATTTTGTCGCGGACTCCGATAATGGACATTGAGGGGATCTACCCGGATTACGGAACACTGAATGGCAGACCAGCCCTCCATACCCGCAATCCCGACACGTCGTCCGCCGCCGGAGATCCCCGCCAGGCGCGAGCAGCCCGCAGCGGCAGCCGAAACTCCTCCCGAGAAGAAGGAGGGCGACCAGCCTGCAGCTGCAGCAACCGATTCGCGTGAGCCAGCCTCGGTGGCGCGTGCCCAGCAGGTCGCAGCCCAGCTGACTGGTCAGTGCGTTCGCGAGGTCAACGGCGTCACCTTGCTGTCGCCGCCACGCGGCAACCGGGGGGGCGCGACGCCTGACCCGACGCCTGTCGCACCCGGTTCCAATGCCTGCTCGTCGCTCACGCCGGTCATCGCCGGTGTGTCGGCTGCCCAAGACACTCCCTTGGCGCCGCTCGAAGCGGGTGCTGCTGCCGCGCTCGAACGGGTGAGCAGCTCGAACGTCACCGCCGAGACTCCACGTCTCCTCGAGCAGTCGAACACCAGGAACGCGGTGATTGTGCCCGGCGAATACCGGCAAGCGGTCACCACCATCACGGGTCAGCTGAGCACGGCACGCGAGCGCCTGATGGAGCGCTATCCGGCCTTGGCCGGCCTCCACGAGCGTTTCTTCCGCGACCTCGTCAAGCAGTACGGCAATCGCCCGGTCGACATGCGGGCCTTGTCCCGCGCCGCCGACGAGCTCATGGCGCGCGAGATCTTGCGCCTCAACGGCGTCAAGCCCGACACCAACGTTGCGGGTGAGCGCACCATCGCCTTCCCGAACAGCGAAGCCCGCCTCGCCATGGTCCCGGAAGTGATCCGTCAAATGACGGAGAACCCGGCGTTGCTCCCGCCCGACGTCGCCAACTGGGTGCGCGCCAACGCGCCGCAGCTCGCCCAGCGTGCCGCCGCCATCCGCGAGGTCGGACGTGCGCTCCGTGGCATGAGCGAAGCCACCGAGATCACGAACCTCATCGCGACCGGTCGGCTGCCGGTGAACCTCAAGCCCGAGGAGTACCTGCGCGAGCTCGCGCGCATCCAGGGCAACGCGGTGAACCAGTTCGCCGCCGCGGGCGCCTATACTCCCGAAGACCGGCCTCAGGCACTGCAGACCATGCGGGCTGCCGCGACCGCGCGTCGCAACGGTGGCGGTGAGCCGCCGGCCATATCCTACGACACCTACCGCGAGATTGGCCGCCAGGCCGCGCAGTACACCCTCAAGGGTGAAGCGACGGCGACCTTCATCAACCAGCGGGGCCAGCGCGAAGGCGTCACCCAGCACAACTACAACTACGCCATTCAAGACCGCCGCGCCGACAGCGGCTCGTCGACCAGCCCCGAGGGTGTCTCGACCGGCGTGAGCTTTGCGCAGGTCGCTGACGCTTCGCGAGCCCGACGCCTGCGCGACGGCGCAAACCCCAGCGTCGTCTCGCGTCGCACTGCCGAGTTGGTGCGGGTCGCGGCCATCGAAGGCGACCGCCGCCAGCAAATCGCGCTCGACTCCGAGACCCGCAACCGCGCGAGCACGCGACGCAACCTCGGTGATGCCGCCGACGTCGGTGAGGCAGCTCTCGCGGCGCGGTCCGAAAATTTGGTGGGCTAGCAGCAAGACCGTGGAGTTGTTACGAGCGCTGCGGCAGGGTACGTCTTACGATACGCATCCGCGCTCACTTCCATGCAACGACGCCGCAAAAGGCCACGCATTCTCATCTGCACTCCGGAGATCACCGAGCTCCCGGAGGGAATGGGTAACGCGGCGCACACCATCCGCGCGAAGGGCGGTGGTCTTGGCGACATCTCTGCGGGGCTGATTCGCTATCTCCACGAAGACGAGCGCTTCGAGCTCCACGTCGTGCTGCCGAAGTACGATGCCAAGTTTCGCGACTTCGCGAACGTCACGGCGCGTGAGCTCGATCTGCTGGTGCCGCTACTTCAGCGCAAGGGCGTGCACCTGGTCTCCGACAGCGCCTTCTCGAACTTGCACGCGGTCTACGAAGACAGTGCGGCTCACCCGCGCGTCCGCAGGGCAGAGGCGTTCCAGCGCTACATCATCAATCAGCTCCTCGACGAGCTGCGTCCCGATGTCGTGCACTGCAATGACTGGATGACCGGGCTGGTGCCCGCCGCAGCGCGCGAGAAGCGCATCAAGAGTATCTTCACGCTGCACAACGTGTTCACCGAGTACGACTCGCCGGCGGCCATCGATCGCATGGGCATCGACGTGCGCCGCTTCATGGCGCACCTCTACATGGAAAATTTTCCTGAGGCGTACCGCGACAACTGGAACGGCAACCGCGTGGACTTCACGGCGAGCGGCATTCACGCCGCCGACGTGGTCAACACGGTGTCGCCGACCTTCCTGCACGAGATCACCCGCGGCGAGTTCCAGAACATCGTGCCGCCTTCGGTGCGCACCGCCATCCGCGTGAAGGACGAGAACGGGCGTGCCCTGGGCATCTTGAACGCGCCCAGCGACACCGTGGACCCGCGGCTCGCCAAACACATCACGGCGTACGACGAGACCGACGTGATGGAGAAAAAGTCGCAGAACAAGGTGCTCTTCCAGGAACGCATGGGACTGCGTCAGGAACCTCAAGCACCCATCTTCTTGTGGCCGTCGCGCCTCTACGACCAGAAGGGCCCTGAGCTCCTGTTCGCTATAGCGAAGCGCATGGTCGACCAACACGGCGCGCAGATCGCCATCGTCGCGAACGGCGAGCCCGACATGGAGCGCAAGTTCCAAAAGCTCGCCTTGGCGTCGCAGGGCCGCATCTCGCAGCGTTACTTCCGCGAAGACTTGAGCGAGATCGGCAAGGCCGGCAGTGACTTCGTGCTCATGCCCTCGCTCTACGAGCCCTGCGGGCTGCCGCAGATGGAAGGTCCGCGTTACGGCACGCTACCGGTGGCGCGGCAGACGGGTGGTCTCTCGGACACCGTCTTGCCACTCGACCTCGACAACGACACGGGCATCGGCTTCGTCTTCGAAGAGTTCAGCCCCGAGGCGCTGGAAGGCGCCATGTTGCGTGCCATCGAGTTCCACCGCCTGCCGTACGACGCCCGCCGCAGGGTCCTCGAGCGCGTGATGCGCGAGAGCTTCGACCGCTTCTCGCTGGCGGTGACCGCGAAACAATATATCCGGGTCTACGAATCGTTCCTCGAGTAGGCTTTCGGGGATGACTCGCAGCCTGGTGGTGGTGACCCTGACCGCTTTCGGGGTCGCAAACATCGTTTCGTGCGGTGACACCGATCTGGTCGTCGACGACCGCACCGACAATGACGCCACCGACCAGGACACAGATGACAATCTGGGCGACACGGGTCCGCTCGCTCCGCCCTCACCGCAGCTCAACATCCAGGTCTACGACGTCACCTCGACGACGATGCTGATTCGCTGGCTCCACGACGCGCCCGAGGGTTGCTGTACCTATAGGGTCTACTATAGCGGAGCACAGACGGGTCCATTCACCTTCGTGGGCGAGGGCACCGACTTTCCGCGCGTCACCGGCCTCACGCCCGAGACCATCTATTACGTTTACGTGATTGCGGTGCGCGACGGCCTCGAGAGTCCTCCCAGTCCCACGCGCTCGGTGCTCACGAAGCCCGGGCAAGCGACCGGCTTCCGTGTCGACCGCATCGGCGGCGGCGGCGTGATCATCGCCTGGGACACGGTCGTCGGCGCCAGTGGCTTCAACGTCTATCGCTCCGCGCCGGGCGCGACCGAGGTGACCGACACCTCGCCGTCGGTGCACGTCGGCGCGGGCACGACGTTCGCGGTCATCGACGGCCTCGAGAGCGCATCGACCTACGCCTTCAGGATGAACGTCGAGAAGGGCGTCTTCCGCCTAGGCGACCTCTCGGACCCGATCAGCGCCACGACACTGGGAACGGTGACAGTGACCACGCTTTCGCCCGACCACGGTGTCAGCGCCCAAGACGTGACGGTGACCGGCGCGGACTTCGGCACCGTCGCAAGCGAAGTGACGCTCATCTTCGAAGGAGAGGCGGGGCCGGGTGACGAGCGTGCGGTCGTGCCCTCGGCGGTGACCGACGGCAGCGTGACCGTGCCGGTGCCCGCTGGCGCCAAGAGCGGGCCCATTTCGGTACGCCGCTTCTTGTATCCCAAGGCGACCTCGCCTGAGCCCTTCGATGTCGGCCCGGTGCTCGTGCTCCAGCGGCTCGAGGAAGGCGCGGGCGTGGCCATCTCCTCGATTCACACGGTCAGCACCACGCGCGCCCTGGCCGGACGTGCCGATGGTACGCTTCTGCGGACGACGCAGGGGAGCGACTTCGTCGCCGTCGACTATGCGGCGGCAATGACAGGCGCCATCGACTGCGCTGGTGATCCCGGTGACACGGGCACCGCGACGAGCCTCTCTTCGATCCAGTGCGTGGCGGACGATTGCCTCGTTGCCCGCTCCGACACCTGCAATGCCGTCCGCTTGAGCGATGCCTTCGACGGCTCGCCGGTCATCGTGCGCAAGCGCATCGGGCCAGCCACCGGTGCCGCCTTGGGACCGACGCGGCTCCTTGCCTGCGGCAATGCGACCAACGCGCTCGGCTGCTTGAGCCTCACCAGCACTGTCGCGAGCACCACGTACGCGGCCTACACCACGGACTTCACGACGACCGAATTCGCCGCAACCACGGTCGCGCCTCCGCCGGTGTCATTCACGTGCCTTCGCGGGCGGCCCGGCAGCGACGCGGTCATGACCATCGGTACCGACTATGTCGGGTCTTGGGTGGCGCCGTTCGGCAATTTGCCCGCGTCGTTCCTGACCGGCAGCGCGTCTTCCAAGAGTGGGGACTGCGCCTCGGGCGCGGCTGGCCATCACTGCGCCATGGCGCTCGGCGCGTTCGGCCTCGAGCAAGGAGCGAGCTCCACGGTCGCCACCTCGGCGGACTTCGAGGCGGTCACCGACGTCCCCGACGCCACGTTCAACGACGTGCAGTGCACCACGTACCGCAAGTGCATCGCCGTCGGTGGCATCGACATCGGGCTACCGACCGAGCGCGGCGTCGTCGCCCAGACCTTCGACGGCGGCCACTGGTTCTATCGCTTCGTGGGCGAGCGCGACCTACGCGTGGTGTCGTGCGTGGCCAACCGCTGTTTCATCGGTGACCGCGATGGCGGCATCTGGCGCGGCGACGCACCCTAAGAAGCGGACGATCTGCTCGTCGGCCCAGAAACGTGGGTGCCGCGGCGAGCCGGTGACGAAGCCGACGTGGCCACCGCGCTTGGTGAGCTGCGCGATGAGGTAGGGCGAACGGGCGGCGATCTCACGGGGCAGGGTGCTCCCCGGATTGAAGGGGTCGTCCGCCGAAGCAATCAGCAGGGTCGGCACCGCGATGCGCGGCAGGAACTGAGCGCTCGACACCCGCGTCCAGTAGTCGTGGGCGTCGGCGAACCCGTGCAGCGCTGCGGTCGCGTAGGTGTCGAACTCCTGGAAGGTGCGAGCGCGGCGAATGCGCTCGACGTCGAGCGTCCCTGGGAACTGCTCGGCTTTCGCCAGCGCCTTGGGAATGAGCGAGCGCAGGAAGTGTTTGGTGTACTGGCCGAAGAGCACCCGATCCATGTGCGGACCAGACACCATGAGGTCGAATGGCGGCGAGACCGCGATGGCGGAGATCACCTGTGGTGGCACCACCGCTGGCGTCTCACCCAACCACTTGAGCACCTGATTGCCACCGAGCGAGAACCCGCAGAGCACGAGCGGTCGCATCGGCTCTCGGCGCACGAGCTCGCCGACGACGTGCGCCAAATCCGTCGTCTCTCCCAAGTGGTAGAGACGTTTCGCTCGATTCATTCTGCCGTCACACGAGCGTTGCTCCATGACCGTGGCGGGATAACCGCGCGCTTCCAAGGCGACGACGAGGCCTTTGATGTAGCTCGAGGTGAGGCCGCCCTCGAGGCCGTGGACCAAGAGAACGCGCGGCAGTTCCGCCCGACCAGCGACGTGATGGATGCTGAGTGTATCGCCATCGCTCGTCGGCCATTCCTCGCGCGTCAGGGGCGGGAGCAACGGCCGGCGCAGTAGGTGGGGGTAGAGCGTCTGCGCGTGCCCTCCGGGCAGCCAGAGCGGTGCTCGAAATGGGTTTGCGTTCAGCGCATCGAGGGCGCGGGCTTTCAGAATTGCGGCAGTGGTTGGGTCCATGGACGTTATCGAGTACGGTCGGGGCATGAAGCAGCGTCTCACCCCGGCGTTTGCATTCTCCATAGCGGTCCTTGGCCTTGCATGCAGCAGCACAGACCAACCGCCCGACGATCAGGCCACCGGTGACCATGACCACGTCGGTGGTGACGACGGCACCGATGACGGCAGCCCGGGCGACCGTGATGGCGACGGAGACAGCGGTCCCGCGGGTGATTCCAGCGGCCCGCGACCTACGGCGCCCGATCTCCACGTCATCCCCTCGAGCGCGGTGACCTCGACGAGCGTGCAGCTCGACTGGGACCACGCGGGCACTGCGGGCTGCTGCACGTTCAACATTTACTACGGCACCCCCGGCGCCGAACCGTATCCGCTCCACGGCAACGTCACCGGGCCGTCCGTGGTCAGCGGGCTGACGCCGGACACCGACTACTTGTTCTACGTCACCGCGGTCGGCAACGGCCAAGAGAGCCCGCCCAGCTCCATCCGCCAGGCCATGACCAAGCCGGGGACGCCGGCGAACTTCCGCATCACCGCGATCACGGACACGACCATGGCGCTGGCTTGGGATGAATTCGTGGGAGCAGCCGACGTCGACGTCTTCCGGTCGCAGGCGAACGTGTCGGTGGTCGACGAAAGCTCGCTTGGCCAGGAGCTTCCGGGCAACGCGACCGGCACCACGTTTACCGGGCTCACGCCGCAGGCGACCTACACCTTCAGGATCCGCGTCTCGCGTGGGCCGACACTCGTCGGCGATCTCTCGGCGCCGATCAGCGCTACGACCACCGCGACTCCGACGCTCGCAGGCTTTACGCCTCCCCACGCGCTGCCACAGCCACGCGTCGTCTTGAGCGGCGCCAATTTCGGCAGCAACGTCGGTGACGTGACCGTGCGCTTCGAAGGTGGAGGGGCGGGCCAGGACGTGGTCGCGACCATCACCGACTTCATCGCCACGGAGATTCGCGTCATCGTGCCCGACACGGCGCTCTCGGGCCCCATCTCGGTCGAGCGCGCCGGCTACGCGAAGGTGACGAGCGCGACGAGCTTCATCCGCGGCGACATGATGGAGTTCGACCAAGTCTTCACCGGGCCAGGTCCCGGAGCACGCATGCTCTCCATCCAGGCAATCTCGCACTTCATGAGCATCTGGGGTCGCCTCGACGGTGAGCTCGGCATGATGCGCGACGAAACCACGACGCACGCGGTGCTCGACTACAGCGGCGCCATGGCAACGGGCCTCGCGTGCAACGGCACCATCGACGGCGACACCGCGACCAACATCGGTATCAGCAGCGTGCAGTGTGTCGAGCAAGATTGCCTCGCGGCGCGGCAGGGCACCTGCAACGCCATCTACGTGGGCAACATCTACGGCACGCCGACCCCGCCGGTGGTGCGACGCATCGGCCCGCCCGTGGTGAATCAGCCGGCCATCGGCCCGACGCGCTTGCTCGCTTGCGGCAACCCGACGCACGCCTTGGGGTGCTCGAGCATCGAGTACTCAGGCAGTGGGAGTCAGACCGTCGCGTACACCCTGGGCATGGTCGCAAGCGCCTTCGGCTCGACCGGTGCGACGTTCCCGCCCGGCGCGGACTTCCAGTACAACGCCATGCGCGGCCGCAAGACCTCGAACGACGTGATCATCTTCGGGCAAGGCGGTCTGCTCATCGGCTCCTACCCATTCACTAGCTTCAGCCTCTTCGATAACGGACCGACCGGTGCGTCGGGCGGAGACTGCACCTACGGCAGCGGGAGCTACTGTGTGGTCGCCGCGGGCGCGGGCGGCGTGCGCCAAGGCTCCGGAGCCGTCACCAGCGCGATGACCTTCGCGCAAGTGCCGTACCTCCCGAACGCCGTCTTCTATGACGCACACTGCCACTCGCATCAGCAGTGCACCGCGGTCGGCGTCTACGACCCGGGCCTCATCACCCAGGAAGGCATCGTCGCCCAGACCAAAGACGGTGAGCACTGGTTCTACCGGCTCGTCGGTCCTTCGGCGCTCCGCGTGGTCAGCTGCGTCGACATCGGCACGCACGCCTGTTTCATCGGCGACGCGGAGGGCGGTCTCTGGCGTGGGGTCGAGGCGTTGTAGGAGCTAGGCTGGTCAGCGCCGGACGCGCATGTTAGGGCCGCCGCCATGCAAGGACGCGCCGCGCTTCTGCTGGCGTTCGTGAGCTTCATCGAGCTCCTCGTGCTCATCGGCGGCATCGTTTTGGTGCGTCGAGCGGGCAGGGCACCGGCCCAGGCTTCGGGTGCGTTCACGCTGGCCGGAGCGACGACCATGTCGCCTCGGGTTTTCGGCTGGTGGCTCATCACCACGAGCCTCGCTTTGCTTTGTCTATCCGGGTATTTGGCCGCGCGTTTTCACGCCTGATTTTTGACCAGCCTAAGCCGCGCTCTTACGATCGCGTGGTCAAGGCTGGGCGAGGAAGGTCTTAAGGGTCATGGTGGTCTCGATTCGACATAAGCTCGCGAAGCACCTCGAAGGCACGCTCGCTCGCCTTCAAGCCTCGGGTGCGCTCACCGGCGACCTCCCCGCCATCGCGCTGTCGCCGCCCAAGGAGGCCGCGCACGGTGACTTCGCGTGCAACATCGCGATGCTGATCGCCAAGACCGCAAAGAAGAATCCGCGCGAGGTCGCGACGCTCATCCAGCGCGAAGTCGGCGACGGCGGCGGTCTCATCGCCAAGTGCGAGGTCGCGGGTCCCGGCTTCATCAACTTCTTCATCACCCAGAAAGCGGTGATGGAGAGCTTCGCCGAGGCGCTCGCCGCCGGCGACAAGTTCGTGCGCACCAATCACGGCGAGGGCAAGCGCATCCTCGTCGAGTTCGTGAGCGCCAATCCCACTGGTCCGCTGCACCTCGGTCACGGTCGTGGCGCGGTCGTCGGCGACGTCGTCGCATCGCTCTTGGACGCCGCCGGCTTTTCGGTCGCGCGCGAGTACTACATCAACGACCTCGGCAATCAGACCGACGTCATGGCCCGCTCGATCTACCTGCGTTACGCCGAGCTCTGCGGACGTCCGTTCTCGCCGCCCGAAGATTTTTATCCCGGCGAGTACATCATCGACATCGCCCGCGCGGTGCATACCGAAGTCGGCGAAGCGCTCCTCGACAAGCCCGAGAGCGAGTGGCTCGAGAAGCTCAAGTCCCGCGGCATCGCCCTGATGATGAAGCGCATCAAAGACGATCTCCTGGCGTTCAACGTGCGCTTCGATTCATTCGTGAGCGAGCGCGAGCTCTCCGAGCGCGTCGGTCTCCCGGCGTTCGTGAAGCGCCTCGATTCGGCGGGTCACATCTTCATGGAAGAGGGGAAGACCTGGTTCCGCTCGACCACCTTCGGTGACGACAAGGACCGCGTCGTCATCCGCGAAGACGGACGTCCCACGTACGTTACAGCGGACCTTGCCTATCACGAGGACAAGCTCAAACGTGGCTTCGTCGGCCTGGTGAACGTGCTCGGTGCCGACCACGGCGGCTACGTGGCCCGTGTGCGTGCCGGCATCGGCGCGCTCGGCTACGACATGAAAGCCCTCGAGGTCATCCTCATCCAGATCGTCAGCATCTCGCGCGGCGGCGAAGCGGTGCGCATGGGCAAGCGCCTCGGCACCGCGGTGTGGCTGCGCGAAGTTCTCGATCAAGTCGGGCCGGATGCGTTCCGTTACTTCTTCATCATGCGCCGCTCCGACGCCCAGATGGACTTCGACCTCGAGCTCGCCACCAAGAAGACGCTCGACAACCCGGTGTTCTACGCCCAGATGGGTCACGCGCGTATGTGCTCGATTGCCCGCAAGGCCGACGAGCAGGGCGTGCCGAAGGCCGTCTACACCCCCGGCGCGCTCGATGCGCTGACCATCCCCGAGGAGATCGCGCTCGTGAAGACGATGCTGCGCGCTCCCGAGGTCGTCGTCGACGCGGCGGTGAACCGCGAGCCACATCAGGTGGTCCACTACATCCAAGACCTGATCGCGCAGTTCCACAGCTATTACTCGCAGTACAAGGCCACCGAGCGCGTCGTCTCGGCGGACCCAGTGAAGACGCGGGCGCGCTTGCTCCTCTGTGAGGGCTTGCGGGTCACGCTTCGAGCACTGCTCGGCATCCTGGGCGTCTCCGCCCCGGAGCGCATGAGCTTGGACGACGCAACGGAGTAGTCGTGAGAGACGTACGCAAGATCCAAACGCATCTGGGCAGCGCGCGCTCGCAAATCGTCTGGCTCACCCTGGGCGGCATGGTCGCCCTCGGCATGACCTTCGCGCTCGGCGTGATGGTCGGACGCCGGGCCGAGAAGCTCAGCGCCGCGCAGCACGAGGCGCCAACGGATCCGCTCAAGCAGATTGATGCCGAGCACAAGCTGCACGACGAGCTCACATACTACGCACGTCTCACCCAGACCCATGGCGAGCGTCCGACCGTCGCCGAAGCCTCGCCCCTGCCCACCAAGAAGACGCGCGCGCCGGACACCACCAAGCTCGCGACCGACGCCGTCGAGCCGCCACGCGTGCCGGCGCCAGCGGTGACCGCGCCAGTGGTCACGCCGGAGCCCGCACCCGAGCCCGTTTCCGATATCGCCGCGGCGCTCGCCAAAGGTCCGGCAAAGAGTGGCGAGTACACCATCCAGGTGAGCTCGTTTCAGACCGCCGACGAGGCAACCGCGTACGCGGCGTCGCTCAAACGCAAAGGCTACTCGCCGTACGTCGTGGCGACGCAGATCGCCGGCAAGGGCACCTGGCACCGTGTCCGCTTAGGCGTATTCCAGAGCTCCGACGCAGCGACCCTCGCCAAGCAGCAGCTCGTGGCCGCCGACATCGCGGGCTGGGTCGTGAAGGGCGAGTAAGCGCTAGACGCTGGTGTCGCGTCCGCCGCAGCGGTCGTAGCCATCTTCGTGGAAGTGGGCGTCACCGCGCTGTTGCTGCGCATCTTCGAGAGCGAAGATGGCGCGCGGCGCGTTGGGGCCCGGTTCCTGGAAGGCGGTGATACGGTCTCGAGAAGCGCTGCAGTCGCGACTGCACGCAGGAGTACTGTCGGGCAGGCTTTGGGACGCCTGCGCCTTGGTGGCGGTGGTTTTCATGGTAACGCGCACTTTCGGCTAGCAAGTCGCGGCTGTTGCTCGATTCTGCCCACCGACGCCCTGACTTCGGCTCAGGGCTTGGCGCTGGGCGCCGGAGGCGGAGTGAGCTCGGGATCTGGTGGTGCCGGCACGGTCTCCGGAGCAGGCACGCTGCCCGTGGTCCGCCGCTCCCACTTGTCGACGACGCCATCGTTGTCGTTGTCGGTGCCGATGCGCTCGAGCTTGCCGCCTTCGTAGTACTCCCAGGCGTCGACCTTGCCGTCGCCATTCCGATCGGTCTCGACGCGGCCGAGCTTATTGTCCGCGTAGTAGCGGACAATCTCGGGCTTGCCGTCGTAGTCGAGGTCGATCTCCTTGCGCACGAGCTGCGCCGCTTCGAAGAACGCGAGCTCGTCATAGCGCCCATCGAAGTCGAGGTCGGTGCGCTCCTCGGTGACTTGGTTCTTACCGTCGTAGAGGCGGATCACGTCGACCTTGCCGTCGTGATTGAGGTCGATGTCCTTGCGCACCAGTTGCTCGACGCTCTGGCCGGCAGCGGCGGGGTCGGGGGCGACGCGGTAGAACTTGAAGACGTCGGGCTTCTTGTCGCGATTGAGGTCGAAGCTCTTGAGCTCGAGGCTGCGTTCCTTGGCGTAGGCTTCGCGGTCGTCCGTCGCGGCGGACGTGGCTTCGAGAACCGCGGCCTTGGGGGCGTTGCCGGCGCGACCGCAGCCGATGAACATGCCTAAGACCAGCAGCCCGAGCGACTTCCGCATCACTGGGTTGTGCGGCAGAAGTCGCCGGGCTGCAAGGCGTCGCTTAGTTGTAGGTGAGCGTCGCGACGACGGCCGGCGCGATGGTCGAGAACCCGACGCCGCCGATCGAAAACGCTCCGTAGCTCAGGCGGCCCATGACGCCGAAGCTCCACTCGTCGGAGATGAAGAAGTCATAACCGGCGCCGAGGCCGAGGATGAGACCGGTCGGGTCACTGCCGCCGACACCGCCCGCGGTCGAGGTCTCGAGACCACCCCAACCGGCGTAGCCTTGGAGGTGGAGGCCGCCTTCGGGCTGCAGGTAGTAGTCGGCAAAGCCCACGAGGCCGATGAGGAACTGCTTGAAGTCGGCATTGACGTCGGTGCCGTTGAATTCTGCACCCGGCGAGGGAGCGGTATCGAAGATGAGACCGCCACCGATGCTGAGCCCATCGATGAAGGCGCTACGCCCGAGGAGCAGAGCCGCGGGGACGGTGAGACCAGAATACGACTGGTCGACCCCGCCTGACGACGCTGACGAGCTGTAGTAACCGAGGCCGCCTTGCAACTGCATGTAGAACCCGTCGTGTTTCCCCGGGTCCGCCATAGCGACGCTGGACGTGAACGACAGCAACGATGCAAAGCCTAGCGTAATCGCTCCGCGCTTCATCTGACCGAGCTCCTAGCTGGGCGAAGGGTGAGTCGTTCGCCCGGCATAGCGACGGCGAGAGCGCTGGCCGGATTCACGCGCGTTGTCCGCTATAAAAAACAGAAATGGATCGAAAATTCGACGATGTGAGCCACCTCACGCTCGATGTAGGTGCCGGTGGACGGCCCGGGGCGTCAGAGCGTTGACACTCGAGGGGCCGCGCTCGTAGGGTCCGCGGCGTGTCCGACAAGAAGATATCGACGACGGTCTACCTGACGCCGGAGCAACACGCGCGACTCAAGCAGCTCCACGCGCGCACCAAGGTGCCGGTCGCCGAATACATCCGCGAAGGCATCGACCTCGTCCTCAAGCAGCACGCCGACAAGCTGCCCGGTCAGCTCAAGTTGGTCGATTGAGTCGAACGACGAAACAAGTCGCCGGCTCGCCATGGAGCTGCGTGGGATAGGCCTCGGCTCTCGCGTCCTTGAGATGGGCTTCGAGCGCGGCGCGTAGGCCTGCCTGTGAAGGCGAGTCCGCTATCGTGACCTCGTAGGCGCGGTGGTTTGCGAGGAGCGCGCGCTGCACGTCGC
Organism: uncultured Bdellovibrionales bacterium; assembly: GCA_964484195.1. Lineage (GTDB taxonomy): Bacteria > Myxococcota > XYA12-FULL-58-9 > XYA12-FULL-58-9 > JALHOP01 > JALHOP01. Next base: position 569,627 of record CAZAER010000001.1, read on the forward strand.
CGATGATGGTGGTGGCGGCGACCGCGTTCAGTGGGCCGGTGCCGAAGTCGTCGATGTCGACCGTGGCGAAGGCCTTCTCGCGATCGACGGCGATGTGCACACCGATCACGTAGTTGCGAACCGATGACTCGCGGCTCGCCAGGCGATTCCCCGCAAGCCCTTCGGTGAACTTGCGGCCCTCGGGGGTCGCCGCGCGCAGGTTCCAGGTCTTGGTGGAGATGGCGTTGGGCACCTCGTACATATGCGCTTGGGGCATTTTTGGGCTGTCGCCGCGAATTCCGCCGAAAAAGCGGCGATTGACGCAACCGGCCGCACCGGCTGCCGATACTAGCTACAGAACGGCCGATATTGGCCGATTTGTACGAGGAAAAGCCCGCCATGGCCGAAACGCATACCTGTACTTGGTCCCCCGCAGTTGGTCGCGCCACCGTCACGCGCAACGGCAACGAGCTCTCCTTCCAGCACACCGCGAACCCCGACCTCGGCGCCATCGCCAGCGCGCCGTTCGACGTTCGCCGCACGTATAACCTCGCGGATCGCAATGCCCCGGTGAAGGTGCAAGACTTGGCGTTCGGCCGCCAACGTGGTGAAGACCGCTTCGAGACCATCAGCCGCAACGATGGCTTCAGCATCGCCTACAACCGTTGTGTGAACGATATGAAGTCGCGTGGCGGGGTGCCTGTCGACTTTCTCCGAGCGGTTCGATCCATCGCCCATCGGTATTAGCTACCGCTAGCCTTCACGAAGCCAGGTCGTTCCTGTATGACGCGCCGGCCAAATGACGTCCCGGTCGCACATCCGTAATTTCTCCATCATCGCGCACATCGATCACGGCAAGAGCACTCTCGCCGATCGCATCCTCGAGGTCTGCGAAGCCGTCAACGAACGGACCAAGCAAGACCAGATGCTCGACAAGATGGAGCTCGAGCGCGAGCGCGGCATCACCATCAAGGCTCAGGCCGTCCGCCTGGGCTACACCGCGAACGACGGCCAGAAGTACGAGTTCAACCTCATCGACACGCCCGGCCACGTCGACTTCACCTACGAAGTGTCGCGGTCGCTCGCCGCCTGTGAAGGCGCCATTCTGGTCGTCGACGCCACCCAAGGCGTCGAGGCGCAGACCATGGCGAACGTCTATCTCGCGCTCGACAACAACCTCGACATCGTGCCGGCCATCAACAAGATCGATCTCCCCAGCGCCGATGTGCAGCGCGCCAAAGAAGAGATCGAAGCCGACATCGGCCTCGACGCGAGCGACGCAACGCCCGTGTCCGCTAAAATGGGCGTAGGCATCCGCGACTTGCTCGAGAAGGTGGTGCAGATCGTTCCGCCGCCGAAAGGCGACGACGACGCACCGTTGAAGGCCTTGGTGTTCGACTCCTGGTTCGACTCGTATCGCGGCGTCATCGTGCTCTGCCGCATCGTCGACGGTGTGGTGAAGAAGGGCACCAAGGTGAAGATGTTCCGCAACGACAACGTGTTCGAGGTGCAGGAAGTCGGCGCCTTCAACCCGTTCGCGTTGCGCCTCGACGAGCTCAAGGCCGGCGAGGTCGGCTTCATCGTCGCGAACATCAAGGACATCCACTTGGCGAAGGTCGGCGACACCATGACCTACGCCGAAAATCCCGCCGCGGAGCCGCTCAGCGGCTTCAAAGACGTGAAGCCGATGGTCTTCGCGGGTGTCTTCCCGGTCGACAGCAAAGACTATCAAGAGCTCAAGGACGCCCTCGAGAAGCTCCAGCTCAACGACGCGGCGACACGCTTCGAGCCCGAGACTTCGCAGGCGCTCGGCTTCGGCTTCCGCTGCGGCTTCCTCGGATTGCTCCACATGGAGATCATCCAGGAGCGTCTCGAGCGCGAGTACAACCTCGACCTCATCACCACCGCGCCGACCGTCGTCTACGAGGTCTACACCACCGACGGTGCCATGACCCGCGTCGACAACCCGGCCAAGCTGCCGCCGACCACGACCATCGACCGTATCGAAGAGCCGCTCATCAAGGCGAACATCCACGTGCCGCAAGAGTACGTCGGTAACTTGATGAAGCTGTGCGAGGAGCGCCGCGGCAAGCAGATCAACCTCACGTACGCGGCCCACGACCGCGTCATGCTGAGCTACGAGCTGCCGCTCGCGGAGGTCGTCTACGACTTCTACGACAAGCTCAAGAGCGCTTCGCGTGGATACGCTTCAGTGGACTACGAGCTCGCGGGCTACCAGCCGGCGGATCTCATCAAGCTCGACATCATGATCAACGGAGAGGTCGTCGACGCGCTCTCCATCATCGTCCACAAGGACCGCGCCTTCGATCGCGGACAGGTGCTGTGCTCGAAGCTCAAGGACATCATCCCGCGCCAGCAGTTCGAGGTCGCGATTCAGGCCGCCATCGGCACCCGCATCATCGCGCGCACGACCGTCAAAGCGTACCGCAAGAACGTCACCGCCAAGTGCTACGGCGGCGACATCAGCCGTAAGCGCAAGCTCCTCGAGAAGCAGAAAGAGGGCAAGAAGCGCATGAAGGCGGTCGGTAGCGTCGAGCTGCCGCAGGAAGCGTTCTTGGCAGTGCTGCGCGCTGATTGATCAGGGCGGCGGCATGTTGATGGTGTTCGGCGCGTCGTTCGGACCGATCTGACGCGGGCCGACACCCTGCTCGCAAGCGCAGACCTTGCAGCCGCGCGCGTCGGTGTCGCAGACCTGCTGACCACCGTCTGCGCAAGCAAAGCGCGCCTGCTTGCCGCAAGCATCGGGATCTCTGTGCGCGCAGCCTGCGAGCGCCAACAGCAAACAGCTCACCCAGAGCCTCATGCACGACTCCTTCAGCGGGGTGCGCGCGGATCGGACACGCGATCGGGCACGACCTGGCCATCGCGCTGCGTGCTTTCGCACGAACAGACCTGACAGCCGCGGGCGTCGGTGGTGCAGACCTCTTGGCCGCCGATGCACCAGGGCTTGTATTCGGTGCAACCATTCGCCGTCGTGTGCGCGCAGCTCGCTATAGCGAACAACGCGGACAAGGCGAGGAAAAGCCTCAAGCAGCCGCACCGTGCGAGACACGCACCAAGCGCACGGCGCCGAGGTCCGACACTTCGATGGCGTAACCTTGCGGCACCACCGTTTGGCCGGGCTCGTACATCACCGCGCGCACCGCGTCGGTGAAGCTCTTCAAGCCGTCGCCTTGGAGACGGTCGCGCATCGCGACCAGCACGGTCTGCGGACTGTTGCGGGTGAAGTGATCGATGACGTTCTGAGGCGACGCGGTGAGGCGTCCTGCAGCGGCGCGGATGGCCTCGACCTCGCTATTCATCACGTGCTCCATGCGGTCGACGTCGATGTCGCCGAGAAGCTCATCGTGAGCGATGCGGGGGAGGGAGCGGGACATGGCCATCTAGAATACTCCAAACGTGTGGAATCGCCCATCTCTTGCGCGGATGAGCCTCACACGCCATCTTGCGGGCCATGCGGGTAGGCGCCTGGTGCCTTACGTTTCTGACCCTGTCGGCGTGTGCGAAGGACCCAACGGCACCTACAGAGATCTACTTGAATGTCGCGTCGACAATCCGCGACGTCGATAGAGTGGTCTTAAATGCGCGAAGTCGCGAAGGAATCGTCGATCAAATCGAGCGAGAGACGCGCGATCGCGACATCAATATCGACCCTTTGATCGTGCGCCTGATCCCCAGCGTCGGCCTGGGCCTCGAGATCATCCTTCTGGCGGAGGGCTACAAGGACGGCCAACCGGTGGTTTCGGTCGGCCAAGAGCTCGATTTCCAGGAGAATAACCGTCGCGACCTCGAGATCGTCATGAACGAGAGCTTCTTCGAGGACGACTTCGACAACGACGGCTATCGGCTATGCGGCACCGGTCCCGCCAACAGCGACGAACCGTGTGACTGCGAAGACAACCTCGCCGAGGCGAATCCGTTTCGCCAAGAACGGTGCGGCAATGGGGTCGACGACGACTGCAACGGCGAGCCCGATGATGGCTGTTGATCGCGGGAAAATACCCGACCTGCGCCGCGGGCTTGCGGACACACGCGCCGGTACAGCATAAGCCCCGGGAGCGGGTAAATCGTGGTCAGCATCAAGGATAACGATGTCGGGTGTATCGGTCCCATTCATGCTCGACCCTAAGCTGCGCGACGCACGGCGCCTGGCGCGCCAACGCGTCAAAGAGGCGCACAAGCTCTTGCGGCGCGCCAAGAACGGCGTCTCCGAGAGCACACGCGGCGCCATCCGCGGCAGCGCCGACGAAACCGCCGAGCTCGCCCGCGGCGACAACGCCGAGCACATCACCCGCGCTAGCGATCACCTGAGCGAGCTCATCGACGCGGACCTCGGGTCGTACCGCAAGCCGGCGTGGCGCGAGTCGCTCGAGCAGATCATCGTCGCGGTGCTGGTCGCCTTGCTGCTGCGCTCGTTCGTCCTCGAGGCCTTCAAGATCCCGAGCGGCTCGATGATCCCGACGCTCGCGATTGGCGATCAGATCTTCGTGAACAAGTGGGTCTACGGCCTGCGGGTTCCGTTCACGTCGATTCGCATGGTGGACTTCGCGCCGCCGAAGAACGGTGACGTCGTCGTTTTCATCTTCCCGAACGAGCCTCACGAAGACTTCATCAAGCGCGTCATTGGCGTGCCCGGAGACAGCGTCGAAGTTCGCCGCGGCGTCGTCTTCGTGAATGGTGTCGAGGTCGCACGCGAGGCGCGCGGCAATCTCGACGTCTGGGACCGCGAGACCAACAGCTCGGTCTGGAGCCAGCAGCACAGCGTCGCGTACACCGAGCATCTCAACGGCAAGACGTACACGGTGCTCGAAGACCCCGCGGTGTCACAGCGCTCGAACAACTGGGGTCCACGCAAGGTACCCGAGGGTCAGATCTTCGTGATGGGCGACAACCGCGACCATTCGTACGACAGCCGCGCCTGGGGCATGGTGCCGCTCCAGAACGTCCTCGGCCGCGCGATGTTCGTCTGGTGGTCGTGGGGCAAAGACGGCCTCGACATCAAACGTTTGGGAACGTGGATTGAGTGACCAGCCGGTCTTGAATGGCCGGGTGGCAGTCATTACCGGTGGCAGTCGCGGCGTTGGCTACGCGATAGCGCACGCGTTCGTCGCAGCCGGGGCCCGCGTTTTGGTGGTGTCGCGAAAAGCGGACGCCGTCCGTGATGCGGTGTCGCGCTTGTGTGCCGCCGGCGAAAAAGCGCGCGGCCTCGCTCTCGATGTCAACGGCCCCGACGCGGCTCAGCAGCTGACCGCTGAAGCGAACAAGGCTTTCGGGCGCGTCGACATCTTGGTGAACTGCGCCGGCGTTTGGGTCTACAAGCCACTGCTCGACCTGACGGCCTCCGACTGGGCCACCTCCCTCGCAACCAACCTCACCGCCCCGTTCGTGCTCACCCAAGCCTTCGGCCGCGCCTTCGTCGCCCAAAAAGCCGGCGGCTGCATCATCAACATCACCTCGGTCCACGGCGCCATCGCCGACGCCAACGGCGCGGCGCAGAGCGCCTCGAAGTTCGGGCTCGAAGGCCTCACCAAGGCGGCAGCGGAAGCCCTGCGCCCCCACGACATCCGGGTCAACGCGATTGCTCCAGGGGCGATCGAGCCAGACAGCCCGACAGCGCAGGGAGCCGGGCCGCGGGTGCGCGTGACGCAGGGAGATGTGGCGTCGCTGGCGGTGTATCTCGCGAGCGATGCGGCGCGGACGATTACGGGGTCGACGATCGAGTTGTTTGGCGTAACGCGGCCGGCGTTGATGTTGGGGTGAGCGGCTACGGATGGTGCCGGAAATTGACGCGCCAGAAGACGTCGTGACCTGACGGGTTCCGAAAGGGGCGGCGTTGCAGCATGCCCTTCAAGCAACGGGTGAACTCGTTCGATGGGTCGTGGTCCGTGGGAACGCGGACGTCGGCCACGTTACCGTTGCCGTCGAGGTGCACGAGCAGACGTGTGTCGCTATGCGTGAAGTGAGCGCTACACGTGAACATCGCCGCCGCTCCTCGCTTCAGTATGGCGCTCTGCAGACTGCACTCCGTCGCGGTGTAAGGCCCAGACATGCGATTCGGGCCCAGCTCGATCTCGGCAATGCGCAGGCTCTCGTCGTGCGCTGCGAACCGCCAGGTGCTCACGCACATCGCGAGACACCGTGCGTAGCCAGGAGCCAAACTTTCGTCACCAACGATGCGCACGGCTCTCGCGTAGCCGTCGCGCTCGACCCAGACGCGAAGGCCGACAGGACCGGCCGCATCGAATCCCGCGAAGCTTGCTGCCGCGGCGCAGGCGCGCAGGCCCGGCGCATTGAGCCGCCGGACACGTTCGATCTCGTCAGCAGACAGTGGCGAGTCCGTGGCAACGGGCAAGTCGGCCGCGACCAAGGTCTCCAGGTTGACCTGTTTGCTCCAGCAATCGATGGGCTGGACAAACGAAGGAACCTGGCATGGGTTCACGCTGGTCTTGCTATGGGCGCAGGCAGCGAAGGCGAGCATGCTGACGATGAGGGTTGCCCTTCGCATGCCGTGTTGTAGCAGGAATGATTGCGTGACTCCGCACTGGTGCGGTGGTGCTTAGCGTGACACCGCCAAAACGTACCTCCTCATGAGGACAGCGCGGCGCGGCGGCTCAAGTGTGCGGAGCTCCTGGCGCGGTATCCGGGGACGCTGACGCCACTCGTGATGCGAGCTCGCGAGCGGCCGCAGGACGACATTTCGTCAGGCATTCGCAGCGTGGCTGACTCCGCACCGGTGCGGAGCTGACAGGGTGGCGGAGGCGGTCGAGCGCAGTCGGCGAATAGCAGCGTGAGGCCCGTGGTTGCTGGGTAGTCGGGCGGGCTTGCGTGGGTCTTTTTCACGTACACCCGACCTCGGGACCTCGAGTATGGTGGCCACCTCCCAGGAGCCGTCCTTCCATGCGTCTTCCGTTGAACCTGTTCCGTTGGTTGCGGGCTGGTCTCGTTAGTTGTGTCCTCGTGTCCGCTTTTGCGGCGTGTCACTCGGGCGAGTCGCTCGAGGTGACGCATGCGTCGCCGACCGGTGACTTGCGCGGTCTGCCGACCTACTTCGAGGTGCACTTCAATAGGCCCATCGTCGATCCGGATGTGACCGAGGCCAAGGCGCAGGGGCTCGACATCGACATCACGCCCAAGCTCGCGGGCAAGGTCACCTTCCCGACACCGAACTCGCTAGCGTTCGCCTTCACCGACCCGGTGCCGCCGGCCACCAAGGTGGAGGTCGAGATCGACAGCGGCCTGCGGACCTTCGACGGCAAGGCCGTGCTCAAGAGCAGCTACTCGTTCGCGTTCACTAGCGAGAAGAACGGCGGCGCCGAGCTCGAGAAGGTCGCCCACAGCAAAGAAGACTGGGAGGCCGCCAAAGCGGACGGAGCGGGTCCGCGACAGATGGTCAGCGACGGCGAATCGCAGGTATCGCTGCTCGGGCTCTACGACGACCTGGTGTTGACGCTGCGCTATCCGGAGAAGGTCTCCGCTCTCAAATCGCTGATCACCGTGCAGGGCGAGCCACAAGGCGGCGGCAGCGCGAAGACCTTGCCGGTCACCCTGACGTTCCCCGCGGGTGAGACCGCCGACCGCGTCTTGATCACACCGAGCTCGCCATGGCCCGAGCACACGAACCTCAAGGTGAACCTCGCCAAAGGCTTGGGCGTCGCCTTGACCGGTGCGGGCAAGGTCACGAGCAGCGCGCAGACCCTACAGGCCGCGACCTATCCGGCGCTCACCATCATCAGCGGACCGACGTGCGCCTTGTGCGTGCCGCCGTCGACGCTGGCCATCGAGTTCTCGACTCCCGTCGACTGCCAGCAAGCGCTCGCCAAGATCGCCATCGTCCCCGCGGTCGAGTCCTTCAACTGCTCGGGTCAGGCGAACGGCAGCCGCATCGTGCGCATCGAGCCGACCCCGGCCCTCAAAGCGCATACCGAATACACGCTCACCGTCGGCGGCGGCATCGTCGACGCCTTCGGTCAGGCGCTCGCGCAGCCGAAGACCTTCACCCTGAAGACCGGCGACGCCGCGCCGCGCTTTGCGCATCAGACGATGTTCAACGTGCTCGAGCGGGCCGAGAAGCCGGCGCACGAGGAGATGGTTTGGAAGACCGCAAAGCTCCAGGTCGAGGGTGCCCGCCTGCCGTTCCGCGAGGCATGGAAGATCATCGCCGCGCAGGACCTCGCCGACCAGGTGGCGTGGCAAGAGCTGCCGTGGTGGCTGTCGGAGAGCTACTACGCCTACTACGAGTCTGACTGCTACTGGGACGAAGACGCGGGGACCGAGGTCTGCAACGAGAGTTCGCAACGCTTCCCGGGCGCGACCGACGACACCGAGATCAAGATCCCGAACGCTGTAGCGAACAGCATCAGCGTCCCGGAGGCGGAGACTTGGTCGACGGTCAACGTGCCGCTGGACCCGTATCTGAAGGGCGCGGGCGGCATCGTGGTCCTCAAGAACACGCCGCTCGATCAGAAGGGCGCGCGCGTCAGCAGCCCGGTGCTGCGCTTGCTCAACGTCACCGACATCGGTCTGTCAGCGAAATACTCGACCCAGCAGCTCGTGGTCATGGCTGCCAAGCTCTCCGATGGTAAGCCGATCGCCAACGCCGAGGTCGATATCTACATCGTCGACGAGAAGGCGAAAGATCTCGGCGAGCCCGCGGCTCACGCCAAAACCGACGCTCAAGGTATCGCCGTCGTCCGCGCCGCCGAAGTCGCGCGCAATGGCGGCGTGCCGAACCTCCAGTCGAAGGGGGTCTTCGTGACCGCCAAAGCGGGTGATGACGAGGCTTTCGTCTGGTCGAAGTTCCGCAACGGCGGCAGCAGCGCGCCCAAGAGTGGGGCGCGACTCGTCGGCAGCATCTACACCGAGCGCGGTATCTATCGTCCGGGCGAGACCGTCTACTATCGCGTCGTGGCGCGGCGACAGTCGCCCGACGGCTTCACCACCCCGAATGGCGCGGTGACTGCTTCAGCGGTCTTCGAAGAGGACATGTACAGCGACGAAGGCGGCGCTCAAGACGCGCTCTTCGTCAGTGACCAGACCTTCTCGAAGTTCGGCACCATCAGCGGCAGCTTCGTGGTCCCGGCCGATGCCCGCGTCGGTGAGTATCAGATCCGCGCCAAGGTCGGTGACGACATGCTGCGCGATAGCTTCCGCGTCGGCGAGTTCCGCCGGGCCGAGATGAAAGTCACGGTGGCGACCGACAAGCCTCAGTACATGCGCGGCGCCAAGATGCACGCGCGCGTCAACGCCGACTATTTATTCGGCGCGCCTGCCGCGGGCCTTACCACCCACTGGACGCTGCGCCGTCAGAGCTCGAGCTTCGACAGCAAGCGCTATCCGCAAGCCGAGTTCAGCGACTACGACTATCACAGCTGGTACGACGAGCGTTCCGACTACGCCGAGTTCCTCGACGAGGGCGACGCGACTCTCGACGACACCGGCAGCTTCACCTTCGACCGCGTCCTCAAGGACGCTTCGAGCAACGCCCGTCTCGAGAAGCTCATCGTGTCCGCTACTGTGGACGACGCGAGCGGCCAGAGCGTCAGCAGCGCAACCACCGTCGACGTGCACCCGGCGAGCTTCTACGTGGGCATCGATCCGAAGGGCTACCTCCGCGAGAAGGGCAAGCTCTTCACCTACGACGTCGTCGTCGTCTCGACCACCGACCAACCGCTCGGTGGCGTCGAGGTCACGGTCAACGGCGAGCAGGAGCGCTGGTACTCGGTGAAGCGCAAGGGCCCGGGCGGCCTCATGTACTGGGACTACCAGCACGAGAGCAAAAAGATGCCCGCGGTGTGCACAGGCAAGACCGACGCCAACGGCGTGCTGAGCTGCCAGTACACGGCCGAGCACGGAGGCTCGCTGCGCCTGCGCGTCTCCGCCAAAGACGAGAAGAAGCGTGAAGTGCGTGCCTCGTCGTGGTTCTGGGTCACCGGTGACCCCGACTACTACTCGGGCCGCAGCGACAGCGGGAACCAGGTATCGATCATGCCCGAGAAGCCCGAGCTCGAAGCCGGTGAGACCGCGCGCATCGCCATCGCGTCACCCTTCAAGGACTCGATGGCGATGATCACCGTCGAGCGCGAGGACATCCTCTGGCGCAAGGTGATGCCACTCGGAACCAACGGTGTGGTCGACATCCCGATCCCCCCGGAGTGGGCGCCGAACGTCTGGATCTCGGCGACCGTGGTGCGCGGGCGGGTGAAGGCCGAGGGTGGCCTTTCCCCCGACCCCGAGCGTGACAAGCCGGCCTACGCGCTGGGCTACGCCAAGGTCGCGGTGAAGCCGACGCGCAACGTGCTCAAGGTTCAGCTCGCCTCGGACAAACCATTCTACGAGCCCGGCGATCAGGTGAGCGTCACAGTCAACACCGCCGACTACCAGAGCAAGGGGACGTCCGCCGAAGTGAACTTGTACGCCGTCGACGAAGGCGTGCTCATGCTCACCGCTTACCGCACGCCCGATATCGTGAAGAGCCTCTTCCAGGAGCGCATGTACTCGGTGCTCTCGCTCGACACGCGTATGCACGTGCTCGGGCGCCGCAAGTTCATCCAGCCTACCGCGAAGGGTGAGGAAGACGGCGGCGGTGGCGGCGGCGACAACGACGCCGAGCTGCGCAAGGACTTCAATCCGGTCGCGACCTGGATTGGCAGTCTGGTCACCGACTCCGCTGGCAAGGCGACGCACAGCTTCAAAGTGCCGGACACCCTCACCACCTACCGCGTGATGGCGGTCGCGGTCACCGAAGGCACGCAGTTCGGGTCCGCTTCGGCGGAATTCAAGGTCAACAAGACACTGATGATGCGCCAGGCAATGCCGCGCTTCGTGCGCCCCGGTGACCGCATCGATGCCGGCGTCGTCGTGAACCACATGTTGCCCGACGGCTCGGCGGTCACGGTCGCCATCGAGTCGATCGACGACAAGCTCTTCAACGTGAAGGGCGAGAAGACGCTGACACGCACCGTGAAGGGGAAGGCGACCGAGCCCTTCCGCTTCAACATCGCCGCGAAAGACATCGAAGGAGCGAGCGAAGTCATCTTCAAGGCGACCATGGAGGCGAACGGCAAGAAGTTCGCCGACCGCGTGCAGCTCACACTGCCCGTCAAGCGCGTGCAGCCATCCGAGACCGTCGGCATCGCCGGTGTTCTCGATAGCGGCAGCGTCACGCACACGTTGACGCTTCCCGAAGGCGCGCGGCCGACCAAGTTCGAGCTCAACATGAGCGGGCTGCCGGTGGCGTCGCTCGAGGAACGCATGCGCGGCCTCGTAGGTTATCCCTACGGTTGCCTCGAGCAGCGCACCAGCAAGGTGATGCCGCTCATCGCGGTGCGTGAGCTCGCCGAGAAGCTCAACTTCGCGTCGATCCCGAGCGAGAAGATCAAAGGCTGGGTCGAGGAGTGGGTGAAGCTCGTTCCCAAATACAAATGCGGTGACAACGGCTTCGACTATTACCCGGGCTGCGGCCACGGGTCGGATCCTTACCTCACGGCGTTCACTCTCGACGCCATGCTGGTCGCGCGCAAGTACGGTTACAGCGTGCCGGACACGACCATCGACCCGGCCGCGCAGTACCTGCAGAACAAGCTCGCGTCCATGAAAGCGGACGGAGAGAGCTGGGACGGCAACGCCGGAATGGCGAGCGCACTGCGCGTTCTCGCCGAGCTCGGTCGCTTCGACCCAGCGCGTGAGAATGCCATGTTCGAGGGCCGCTCGGGCATGCCGTTGTTCTCGAAGACGGAGCTGGTGCGCGCGATCCACAAGCGCGCCGGAGCCGGCGAGACCAAGGTCGCGAAGCTCATGACCGAGATCTCCGGCAGTGGCACCGAGAAGAACGGCATCGTCACCTTCGCTGCCGACAATCCGGAGCGCTACTGGTGGGCCTGGGACTCGGGACAGCGCTCGACCGCCCTGGCACTGCGGGCCATGCTGCAGGTGACGCCGACCGACGCCAAGGTGCCGATGATCGTTCGCGGCCTCGTCAACATGGACGGCGAGCAGGACTACTACACGACCCAGGCTACGACGCAGACACTGCTCGCGCTCGCGGAAGCGGCGAGCATCATGAAGCTCGAGGGCAGGGCGCCTGTCGCGACCGCGAAGCTCGGGAGTGAATCACTCGCCGAAGCCAAGAAGATTGGCGACAAGATCGACAGCGTGAAGCGTGAGAAGCTCGAGGTGAAGCCGAGCTACGACCTCGTGCTCACCAACAGCGGCAACGGCCCGCTCTACTTCGGTGGCTTCTTCAGCTTCGCCTACCCAGCGACGGCGCGTCTGCCACAGCAGTCACAGGGCTTCACGGTGACCCGCACGTACACCAACAAGAAGGGTGAGCCGATCGGCGACACCGTCCGCGTCGGCGACTACGTGATGGTGAGCTTGAACATCGACGTCGCCGAGGACGGCCGCATGGTGGTGGTGAGCGATCCGCTCCCCGCGGGCCTCGAGCCCGTCGACACCAACCTCGCCACCGCCGACAAGGAGATGGAAGAGGTCATGACCGGTCGAGGCAATGACTGGTCGTGGTGGCGCAGTCGCTATAGCGAGATGCGCGACGACCGCACCGACTACTCGTTCCGCTACCTGTGGAACAGCGGCGGCGGACGCTGGCCGGTGAAGCTGAAATACCTGACGCGCGCGACGACCCCCGGCAACTATTACGCGCCGGGCACGATCGTCGAACGCATGTATCAACCCGAGATCCGTGGACGAGCAGAGGGTCGAGAGATCAAAGTGCTTCCCAAGGCCGAGGGTCCAACGAAAGCGAAGTAGTGTCCGAGTCAGAGTCAGAGGAAGCAGACAGCCGCGCGAGACGTCGCTCGACTGGTGGGAATCTGTGGCGAAGGCGCTGGTGGCGCCTGCAGACGACGTTGATCTGGCGTTCGCGCTGGGTGCGTTGGTCCGTGCCGTTCCTCGTCGGCGTTGGCGCGGTGCTCTTCGGATCGCTTTTCGTGCCGGTGCGCAAGGAGCGCCTTGCCACGGTTGCCGTCGAGTCGGCAACCTGGGTCGACCGCAATGGCAGACTGCTGGCGGAGCGCGTCGGCGGCCAGGGCGCGCGCATGACCCCGGTCGATCTCGACGCCATCTCGCCACACGTCATCGATGCCTTGGTCGCGGTCGAGGACAAGCGCTTCTTTCACCACATCGGTCTCGACCCGATAGCCATCGGTCGCGCGGTGAAGCAGAACATCACGAGCCTGCGCGTCGTCAGCGGCGGCTCGACCATCACTCAGCAGCTGGCGCGCTTGCTCAACGCCGAGCGAGCCCTGCTCCAAGGGCGGCCAGTGCCACGACGGTCTTTGTGGCAGAAGCTGCGCGAGGCGCATCTCGCGATCCGCCTCGAGCGGACCTTCGACAAGCCCACCATTCTCGCGGCGTTTCTCAATCGAGCCCCATTCGGCAATGGCGCCGTCGGCATCGAGGCCGCGGCGCGCCGCTACTTCGGATCGTCCGCTAAAACGCTCAGTGTCGCGCAATCGGCCTATCTCATCGGCCTACCCAAAGGTCCGACGATGTACGCAGCATCGCCCGAGCGGGCGCTGGCGCGAGCCACCCAGGTCCTCGAGGCCATGGAGCGCAACGGCATGCTCACCATGGGGCAGGTCGAGCGTGCACTGGACGAAAAGCTCGTCGCCAAGGCCGAAGCGGCGCCTCAGGTCGCGATGCACGCGGTGGCTCTTGCCGAAACCGAGCTGCGCGCGCGCGGGGCGACACCCGCCGGCGAGATCGGTCTAGCGATCGACGCGACGCTGCAAGACCGCGTGCAGGAGCTGCTCGCCGACGAAGCACCACGCCTCTACAAGCGAGGAGGGCGCTCGGCCGCCGCGGTGGTGATCGACAACGCGACCGGCGACCTCCTCGCGGTGGTCGGCGCCGCCTTCGAGAACAATCCCTTGTGGGGCCAGTACAACGCCGCGACCGCGGTGCGCCAACCAGGCTCGGCGCTCAAGCCTTTCCTCTACGCGGCCGCACTGGTGAAAGGCTTCACCGCCGCGACGCTCGCGAGCGATGTCGAGCGCCCGTTCGCCGACACTTGGGGGGTGTTCCTTCCCGAGAACTACGATCAGAAACCGCACGGCCCTGTCCGCTATCGCGAAGCGCTCGCCCAGAGCCTCAACATTGCCGCCGTCGACACACTGGCACGCACCGGGCTCGACCCCTTCGCCGACATGCTCGCCGGCGCCGGTCTGACCACCTTGACGCGCCGGCCCGGCTACTACGGTCTCGGGCTCGCGCTCGGGAGTGGCGGGGTGCGCCTCGTGGACCTCACCAACGCGTACGCGGCGCTCGCGCGCGGCGGCCTGTGGAAACCGTATCGGCTGTTGCGGGGGGAGCCTCCGGTCCAGGAGGAGCGCCGCATCCTCGACGAGCGCGTCGCCTACGTCATCGCGGACATGCTGAGCGACGGGAACGCCCGCGCCGGTCAATTCGGCCAGGGCAGCGTGCTCACGACGCCTTACTGGACCGCGGTGAAGACCGGCACCAGCAAGGGGTATCACGACAACTGGACCGTGGGCTTCAGCGATCAGGTCACCGTCGGTGTCTGGGTAGGAGATCCAACCGGCAAGGCGATGCGGCGCGTCAGCGGCGTCGAGGGCGCTGGCCAGATGTGGCGCCGTCTGATGAACGAGATGACCAACGGGCAATCGCGCGCTCCCAAGGAGCCGAAGGGCCTCACACACATGCAGGTGTGCGCAGTCTCCGGCATGAAGCGCGGGCCTGCATGCGATGGCGGACTCGACGAGATCTTCGTCGCTGGCACCGAGCCCAAAGAGACCTGCACCTGGCATCGTCATGCCAAGGTCGACCCGACCAACGGGTTGCTCGTGCCCGAAGGCTGCGTGCTCGCGGACGCCGAGCCAAAAGACGTGACCGTCTATCCCAGCCCGTACGACCGCTGGGCCATCGAGACCGGGCACGGCATCGCCGAGCGTTCGACCGAGCGTTGTCCCGCGCCTCCGGTGAAGTACCCCAAAGCGAAGGTCACGCTCATGAGCCCGGCGCGCACGGAGACCTTGCACATCGACGTCGATGCACCGCGCGAGGCCCAGGCCTTAGCGCTCGAGGCGCGCGTCGACGACGCGGCCGGGCCGGTGACGTTTCTCATCGACGAGCAACCGTTCATCACCGTCGATGCGCCGTACCGCGCCTTCTGGCCGCTCCAGCAGGGAAACCACAAGTTCACGGCCCGCCTCGAGACGAGCGGAACGATGTCCGCGGTGCACGAGGTCGTAGTGCGCTAGTCGCTCACGGGCTATGGTGCCGGCGCCGATGCGCATTCGAATCTTCATCCTTGCCGCTCTGGCGCTCACTGCTTGCGGTGGGAGCGAGGGCAACCACAACCGCGGCGGCGACGACGACGCTGCCGACAGCGATGGCAGCGACGGGGACGCCCAAGACGAGGATCCAGGCGACACCCTCGGCGACCCGCTGCCGGGCGACGGCTCATCGACCGGACTCCAGCGGCACATCAACACCAGCTGCGACCTCGCGGGGCCGGTCGCGACTCCGGTGTTCTCGGGACTGTCCGCGTTCCAGCTGACGTACATGGCGCCGGTTCCAGGGGTCACGGGCTATCTCGTCCTCTCCGAACAGCGCGGACGGATCCTCGTCTTCCCGCGCGAAGACTACGCGGCTGGCGACGAGCACGAGGTGATGGACCTCGGCGACCGCGTCTTCAATAACGGCGAGAAGGGCCTGCACAGCTTCGCGTTCGCGCCTGACTTCGACGTCTCTGGTGGCTACCTGTACGTGATGTACTCGATCAACGCTCCCGGGTCGGCGAACGATCAGGACTCGCGCATCGAGCGCTACACCTGCACGCGCGACGCAATCCTCACCTGTGACCCGGACAGTGGGCGTACGGTCATCGAGATCGAGCGGCCCAACGAGCGCGCGAACCACAATGGCGGACAGATCTTCTTCGATGGCGACGGCTATCTCTACATCACCATGGGAGACAGCGGCGGCGGTGGTGACCCGGACGGTTGGGCGCAAGATTTGTCGCGGCTGCAGGGAAAGATCCTGCGCATCGACCCATCGCAGGATGACGGTCCGCTCCATTACACCGTTCCAGCGGACAACCCGTTCGTCGCCACCTCGGGCGCGGCGCCGGAGATTTGGGCGTATGGTCTGCGCAATCCCTGGCGAGCAAGCTTCGATCCTTCGAGTGGACGCATCTTCCTCGCGGATGTCGGTCAATACGAGTGGGAGGAAGTCGACATCATCGAGCCCGGGAACAACTACGGCTGGAACCTACGCGAGGGAACGCACGCGTACTCTGGCAGCTGCCCGACTTGCACCGATCCCATCCATGAATACGGTCACACCCTGGGTCGGGTCTCGATCACCGGTGGCTTCGTCTACCGCGGCAGCCAAATCCCCTCGCTCGCAGGCGCATACGTTTTCGCGGACTACCTGACCGGAGAGATCTTCCGCCTCGACGAAGACATGGGCACGTGGACCGCAAATCGCATCATGACGACCGGCGCGCCGATCACGAGCTTCGGCTACGACGACATTGGCGAGCTCTACGCGCTGCACAACGACGGAACGATTCACCGCGTCGCGATCGACGACACCGACAGCGCGCCACCGACGCTCACCGATACCGGCTGCTACAGCGACGTCACAAGCAGGACCCTGATCGACGCCGCCGTGCCCTATGACCTTCGCGTCCCGTTCTGGTCCGATGGGGCGGAGAAGAAGCGCTACTTCATCTTGCCGGGAACCACGACCATCGACGCCGACGCGAGCGCGGCATGGAGCTTTCCGGTCGGCACGATCCTCATCAAGGAGTTCGAGCTGCAGGAAGTGGCTGGCGACCCCACGAGCGTGAAGCCCATCGAAACGCGCTTCCTCGTGCAACGCGCGCAGGGGGTGTGGAAGGGCTTCAGCTACATCTGGAACGCGGGTGCGACCGAGGCGTCGTTGCGACCGGACACCGAGCTCGTCGCGGACTACACGTTGAATGGCGCTCCACATCAGCATGTCTTTCCCGACCGTGTGGCGTGCAACACGTGCCACACCCCCAACGGGGGCTTCGTGCTCGGCCTGCGCACGGAGAACGTCGATCGCGACCGTGACTACGGCGCGGGCCTCGAAAACCAGATCGCCGCGCTCGAGCTGGCGGGGTTCTTCACGACGCCCATCAGCAGCACGCCAGCCTCGGTCTTGGCCCCACTCGATGACGCCGCCGCCTCCAGTGGCCTGCGCGCGCGCAGCTGGCTCGCCGCCAACTGCAGCCAGTGTCACAGCGGAAGCGCGAACGGCGGTCGCTTTCCCGACATGCGCTTCGCGACGAGCCTCGAAGACAGCGAGCTCTGCGACTTCATCGTCCCGGGCTCGAGCGGCACGTCGCCGTTGATCAGCGAGCGCGCCGGCATTCGCGGGGCAGGGCAGATGCCACCGCTCGCGACCCTCATCCCGGACGACGACGCCATGCTGGTGCTCGCGGCCTGGATCGACGCGATGGACGACGTGCCTCCCGTTCTACCCGCCGATCTGATTTGCCCCTAGATCGCGCTCTTTGCGTTGACAGCGTCCCCCCAACCCCATAACCCTCGGCCTCGCTGATGCGCGGCTTTATCCGCTTGCGAACGCTGGTCTTCCTCGCTCTCTGCGCCGGCCTGGTCGTGGTTGGCCTGGCTTACGGGCGCATGGCCCTCAAGTACTACCGCATCAAGCAAGAGGCGATTCAGCTCGCGAACAGCGAGCTCGTGCAGCCCGAGACCGTGGCCAACGGCGTGGACCAGTTCCTCTTCAACGTAAAGAACCGGACCGACTTGACCCTCACGCGCTCGGACGTCGCGGTGAAGCAAGTGCAGGGTGGGGACACGGTCCTGGTCGAGGTGCGCGTGGCCATTCCGGTGAAGTTCGAGGTCTTGAACCGCACCAGATACATGCCGTTCGTCATCCAGGTGGAAGCCAAGCGATTGAAGGTCTACTGATGGGCCGCGTTCTCGATGCAGCTGCGATCGCCACGGCCTTGGACGCCATGGCGGACGAGATTGCTGGACGCTCGACCGACGGACCTTGGGCCATCGTCGGCATCCGCCGCGGCGGCGAGCACCTGGCCCGACGCCTGACAGAGCGGCTCCGCGCCAAGGTCGGCCAGGACAAGGTCGTGCTCGGCTTCGTCGACATCACGCTCTATCGCGACGACGGCTTCGGTCCCAACGATTGGCCGGAGATCGGCGCCACCGACGTGCTCTTTGCGCCACGCGATTACACCGTGGTGCTCGTCGACGACGTGCTCTACACCGGGCGAACGGTGCGCAGCGCTCTCGACGTCATGCTCGACTATGGCCGGCCCCGCGCCGTGCGGCTCGCGGTGCTCGTCGACCGTGGTCTGCGCGAGCTGCCCATCAGCGCCGATTTCGTAGGGCACCGGGTGACCACGAGCGCCAATCAACGGGTGGACGTGCGTCTCACCGAAGGCGGCGCCGCGGCAGACGAGGTCGAAGTAAGCGAGCGCGCGCACAAGAAAGGGGATGGGCGATGATCGCCGGCAAACATCTCCTCGGCATGCGCGGGCTCTCGGCGAGCACCATCCATCACATCCTCGACGCCGCCGAAGGCTTTCGCGGCATCTCGCGACGCACCATCAAGAAGGTGCCGTCGCTGCGCGGCCGCACCGTGCTCAGCGTGTTCTACGAAGCGTCGACGCGCACGCGCGTGTCGTTCGAGCTCGCGACCAAACGCTTGTCCGCCGATAGCGTCAACATCGCGAGCAGCGGCTCCTCCGCGGAGAAGGGCGAGACCCTGCTCGACACCGCGAAGAATCTCGATGCCATGCAGTGCGACGCCATCATCCTGCGACACCCGGCATCCGGGGCGCCGCACTACATCGCCGACCGGGTCGCGGCCCGCGTCATCAACGCCGGCGACGGTCAGCACGAGCACCCGACCCAGTCGCTCCTCGACCTGCTCACGATGCGCCAGTGCTTCGGCAAGCTCGAGGGCCTCGAGGTCGCGATCTGCGGCGACATTGCGCACTCGCGGGTCGCGCGCTCGAACCTCATCGCCTTGAAAGAGGTCGGTGCGCGTGTCCGCGTTGCCGGACCACGCACGCTCGTACCGCCGGAGCTCGCCGAGACCTACGGATGCGAGATCGTGCCCAGCATCGCCCAGGCGGTGGACGGCGCTCACGTGGTCATGGCCCTGCGCCTGCAAAAGGAGCGCATGACCGCGGGGCTGCTGCCGTCGCTGCGCGAATACGCCATCGAGTTCGGCATCAACTCACGGGTCCTGGCGCGGGCTCGGCCCGAAGCGATTCTGATGCACCCGGGGCCGGTGAATCGCGGCGTCGAGCTCTCCTCTGACGTCGTCGACGGTCCGCGCAGCGTCATCCTCGATCAGGTCGAGAACGGCGTCGCGGTACGTGCGGCGGTGCTCTACCTCGTGCTCGGAGGCGAAGCGGCATGAGCCTCCTGGTGAGAAACGGCCGCGTCATCGACCCGGCGAGTGGGCTCGACGGGGTACGCGACGTGCTGGTCGAGAATGTCGCGTCGTCGTCTGCGCGCATCCAGCCCGCCGGCAGCGTGAAGCCCGAGAGCCACGAGGTGGTCGACGCCACGGGGATGCTGGTGCTCCCAGGCCTCGTCGACTTGCGCGCCCATTTGCGCGAGCCCGGGCAGGAGTACAAGGAAGACCTGGTTACCGGTGCGACCGCGGCAGTCGCGGGCGGCATCACCACCGTGGTCACGCAGCCCGACACCAAACCGGTGGTCGACAACGGCGAGATCGTCGACTTCGTGCGCCGGCGCGGTGAAGCGGCAGGGCTCGCGAAGATCCTCGTTGCCGGTGCCATCACCGCGGGGCTGAAGGGCGAGCAGCTGGCGTTCATCGGCGAAATGCGCCGGGCCGGGGCCGTCATCTTGTCGGACGGGGACACCTGGGTCCGCGATGCCGGACTGATGCGACGCGCTCTCGAATACGCGAGCGACTTCGGCCTCACGGTCATGACTCACGCCGAAGACCCGACGCTGGCGCGCAGCGGCATCGCTCACGAAGGTCCGATGTCGGTACGGCTCGGCCTGCGCGGCATCCCCAGCGTCGCCGAAGAGACCGCCATCGCGCGAGACCTGGCGCTCGCAGCCTACACCGGCGCCAAGCTCCACGTCGCCCACGTCTCGTCCGCTGAAGCGGTCGAGCAGATCCGTATCGCCAAGAAGCGTGGCACCAAGGTCACCTGCGACGTCGCGGTGCATCACTTGGTGCTCACCGACGAGGCACTGGCCACCTACGACACCAGCTTGCGCTTGTCGCCACCGCTGCGGCGGGCGCGTGATCGTGACGCGCTCATCGAAGGCCTCGTCGACGGCACCATCGACGCAGTCGCCTCGGACCACGCGCCGCAAAGCGTGCTCGAGAAGGACCTGCCTTTCACCGAGGCAGAACCGGGCGCCATCGCCTTGCAACAGCTGCTGCCGCTCTGCCTGTCTCTCGTCAGCGAGAAGCGCATCGACTTGCCGACCATCGTCGCCCGTCTCACCACCGGCCCGGCAAAGGTCCTCGGTGCGTATGCTCAAGGGGCAGGGGCTCTTGCCGCCGGCGATTTGACCGTCATCGCGCCCGATTCCGAGTGGCTGCTTGCGCGAGAGACGCTTTTGAGCAAATGCATGAACTCGCCGTTCGTCGGGCGATCTCTACGTGGCCGAGTCGAATGCACGGTGGTGCGCGGCCGCGTGGTGTACAAACGTTCAAACGCCTAAGTCTGCGGGGCTGCCAAGCGCTTCATGTTTCACGGTCTTTACGAGCAAGTGGTGCGGTTCGCCTCGGAAGCTCCGCTTGCCGACGAGCTGCAAGAGGCGAAGGCCGAGTTCCTTCATCGCACGGGCGACCTGTTCGAGAGTGATGGCGCGTTCGAGCGGCGCATCGCGGCGTTCCTCGAGTGGTACGTGCTCGACCGACCAGCCAAGGCCGCCGCCGGTAAACGCCCGGTCGATGTCTACCTCGATACCAAAGCGGCCGAGCTGCCAACCCCAGAGGACAAGACACGCGTTCAAGGGTTCGCAACGACGCGGCCGTCGCTCTTCGAGTTCAAGCGCGCCAAAGACGAGCAGATGTCGCTCGTCGATCTGCTCGACACCAACAAGAAGACCGCGAAGGTGCAGGTCTACGAGCGCCGCAAGCCCGCGGGTCTCGAGTCGGGCGACATCCTCGAAGCGCGGCTCGTGCCATACGAAGGCAAGCTGATGTTCAGCGAGGCCATCCAGGTGCTCCCACGCGAGGGCCGGAAGGTCATCGTGAAGGTGTGCAAGCGCTATCGCGCGGAGATGGCGGAGACGATGCCGCGCATCAATCTCGTGCACCGTGTGGCGTTTTTCGCGAACCGCTGCGAGCGCTACAAACATGTGGCCGTCGCGAAGATCTTCGCTGATCTCGTGGACACGGCGTTCGATGCCGAGCCCCCGGTGAGTCACCTCAGGGCGGCCAGCGGCGCTTGATCGCGTTGGCGTACTTTTTCGCGAAAACGGCGCCGGATTTTTGACCCGAACGGTCGCGGACCTTACCGTGCTTAGTGACGGGGTGGTGTTGCGCGATACCGCTCTGCCGCAAACGTTACGGAGGGCCTCATGAAGACGAGCAATGTCCAGGCTTTGACGCGTCGCCATCGTCGTACCGATCTCGATATCTACGTGAACAAGATCGTCGGCGATGAGCCCCACATGGCGCGCGTTCGCGACATCTCCGAGAGCGGGCTTTACCTGTTCAAGCTCCTCGAGCCCGAGCTCGACGCCAACGGTCACATCGGCCTCGAAATCAAGCTACCCGAGTGCGAAGAGGTCATCTGGGCGGTCGGCGAGGTAGTTCGCGAAGAGGCCCGCACTGTCGAGGGTGTCGCGGTTCGTTTCGTCCGCATTGCGGAATCCGATCGCCAGCTCATCTCGGACTACGTCGCCAGCCGTCTCGCCGTTGCAGCCTAACGACGAGAAAGGTCGAGCATTGCCGGCCCCGTCGCGCTACACTGCGGGAATCATTCCCCTTCAGGAGTAGTGCGACGTGGTGTCGGGAAGGCTGACACGCAGGTACGGCGCCATGTGCGTCGTTTTGTCTGCCATCGCGGTGATGGCAGCGAGCTCGGATGGCCTCGCCGCCACCAAGAAGAAGGCGCGCGCGAAGAAGCCGGCGAGAAGGCCAGCAGCCGCAGCGCCGCGAGATCCGGCTCCGATTCTTACGCCGTTGAGCGAGCCAACGCCGGCCCCGGCGGCGGTCGCACCTGCGCCCGTCGCAGCGGACACGGGTCCGCTCTCCATCGCCATCATCGTCGAAGGCACCAACGCGCGTGACCTCGACAACACGCTCAAACAAACGCTGGCAAGTCAGGTCGCGATAGCCGTCCCATCGACCGTGCGTGCCTCGGTCAGCGCCACCGATCAGCGCATATTCGGCCGCCCGCAACGCCAAAGCGACCTCGTGAAGGCGATGAAGCGCGTCGGCAAGAAGGCGGGCGTCGACGCCGTCGTCTACGCGAACGTCGGCGGTAGCGCGAGCCAGGGCTACACCGCGGCCGTCCTCGTCGTCCACAAAAGCGGACGGGTGCTCGTCGACGGCAGCGTCCCGGTCACGAAGGTGGTCAAGCGCGGCGGGCGCGCGACCCTGTCGTGGCAGCTCGCCAACGCCGCGTCGCTCGTGCAGCCGGGTATCGACGATCTCCAGACGATGCCGCGCAGCGGCGGCCAAGTGGCGGCGGGCCAACCCTCGGCTCAGCCTTCGGGCGGCATGAGCCTGGGCGACGCGATCGCGAACTTCGAGTCGGCTCGTGGCGCGAATCAACCCGGCAAGCCTGGGGCGCCACCCCCGGTGAGCTCGGCGAGCGAGGACAACGACAAGGGCGACGATGACGACGACGACCGAGGCCGGCGGACCGAGGTCATGGCGGTCGTCGAAGAGGATCCAGGCCCACGCGTCCATCTCTTCGATCGCCGCATGCGCTCACCGTTCATCTTCAAGGTGGGAGTCGAAGGCGCCCATCGCGAGTTCGCCTACAACCAACCGATCACGGCGAACCTGCGCGACTACACGGTCGGCCTGGCACCGCTCGCGCTGGTCGAGCTCGAGGCGTATCCGTTCGCGAATACCAACGTCACGGGGCTCCGGAACATTGGCTGGTACGCGACCTATGCGCGTGCTTTTGGCGTGCAGTCGTCGTTCCGAACGGTGACGTCAGCGAGCGACGTGCGCGTGAACAACGAGTGGAGCACCTGGCAGGTCGGGCTGCACTCGCGCTTTCGCGTCAGCAAGAGGCTCGGCCTCGGCCCTCAGCTCACCTATGGCTTTTCGAACTACCGCTTCGAATTTGCGGACATTGCCGACCAACGCGCCTTCGAGGTCCCCGACGTTCGTTACAGCTTCCTGCGCTACGGCGCCGAAGCTCGGTTCCCACTTTCGTTCCTCGATGTGTCCGCAGGTCTCGGTTATCGCACGATATTTTCGGGTGGCCGGGTCACGACGCAGTATTTCCCGAACTCGCAGACGGGGGGCGTCGACGGACACGTCACGCTCGGTTTATCGCTGAGCAAGTCGTTCGCAGTAGACGGAACGGTGCGCTACGTGCGGTACTTCTACAATATGCAGCCCGAGGTCAGTGACACCTACGTGGCTGGTGGTGCTCTCGATCAATATCTGACCGCGAGCCTGTGTTTCGTCTACATCATGGGAGGAAACGAGCGATGACGATAGGAGGGCGCATCACCGGGCCTCGCATCGCCATTGGCGTTGTCCTCACGGCCCTGACGACGGTCATCGTTTGGAGTTGTGCCGGCGAGCTCGACGACGTCGAGCGTTACCGCCTCGGCGCGAGCACCTTGCGCTCGTGTTTTGGCGACGAAGACCCACCGCGCTTCCTCACGTCCTCGCGCTGCAAACAATGTCACTTGAGCAAGGACAACGGCATCGGCGCCGCGCTCGACCTCAGCTCTCCGAACATGGGCCAACGTTTCTCGACTCTCATCGGCTCCTGTCCCGAAGAGCTCTTGGTCAATCCCGCCGACCCCGAGTCGAGCACGCTCTACAAGTACGTCGTCGACGAGATCGACGGCTGCACGTATCACAAGATGCCGCCAACCGGAGCCGGCCTCTCATCAGCCGACAAGCGCTGCCTGCTTACCTGGATCGACGGTCTCGACAACGTCGATGACTTGCAGCTCGACGATGGCGCGCCGACCGATGACGGCGAGGGCCCGGCGCCCGGTGACGGCGACGGCGACGGCGATGCCGCACCTGGCGACGGTGACAGCATGATGCCTGGCGACATGATGATGGACATGGATCCGCCGCCAGCTCCGACGTTGACCGAGATTCGCGACGAGATCTTCGATGTGTACTGCTCGGGCTGCCATGACACGGGCTCGCCGTCGGCAGGCCTCGAGCTCGGCCCCGATCTGCCGATCGCCGACCTCTACGACAACTTGGTCAACGTGCCGGCCATCACGGCACCGACCACGCTCGATTACGTCGAGCCGAACAACATCACGAACAGCTTCCTGATTCGGAAGCTGCGCGGAACGATGGATAACGCGCCGGGATGCGCTACCGGAACCTGCGGTCTACGCATGCCGCGTAACCAAGCGGCGCTCGACGACGCGCTCATCGAGATGGTCGAAGATTGGATTAACGACGGCGCCATGGAGAATTAAGTTGGGGTAATGCGCGTCGTCCTCGAGCTCGGCATCGGCTTGCTCATCCTGTGGGCGCTCGAGCTCGTGTTGTGGCGCATTGCGATGGCGACCAGCAGGGCGTGTCGGGCGCGCTGGCCGCGGTGGCAAAGCTGGGGTCGTGAGCATCCGGTCGTCGCTGCTTTCGCCGAGCGGTTTCCGGGACCAGCCCGGGTGCTTTGGCTGCGGCTGACGCCAGAGCGTTTCAGCGGCTTGCCTCTGACCCTCATGGTGCTGCTCGCGCTGTACATCGCCTTTGCGCTGTTCGGCATGGTCGACTTGGTGCGCAGCTCGCACGGGGTCGTGGCGTTCGATGACCGCATGATGGAGCGCTTTGCGCCGTACCGTAGCGACGAGCGGGTGCGCGCCGTCATGACGCTGACCGACCTTGGCGGCACCTCGACGCTCATCGCGTGCGTCATCGTCGCCACCGCGTTCCTATGGGCGCATCGTCGGCGCGGGATCGTTGGGCCGATGTGGATCGCGTTCATCGGAGTCGAGCTCGTGACCACTGCGGGCAAAGGTTGGATCGCGCGGGCGAGGCCGGTCTTCACGACCATCGCCACGGCGCATTCGCCGTCGTTTCCCAGCGGCCACACGACGGGGGCCACGGTGGTCTTCGGGTTTCTCGCGTATGCGATCGCCCGAGACCTGGCGAGCCATCGACGGCGATTCGCCATTGGCTACGGCGCATGCATGGTCGTGCTGGTCATCGGGGTGAGCCGCGTGTTCCTGGGAGTCCATTTCGCGAGCGACGTCATCGCAGGGTGGCTCATCGGCATCTTCTGGCTCTTGGTGGCATTTGCCGTGGCCGAACATTGGCGTGGGCGGCCGCAGCAACCGGTCGACCAAACAGCGACGATGGAGATCGAGCAGGCGGCGGTCCGCGCCGAGCTCGAGGCCGCGCAGCGCGCCGCCGTGGACCGGATGCCGTAGAACGACGCAACGATTGCCATGGGCTGCCGATACAAGAGGCAACGCGAAGTTCGAAAATAAGGGGTGTGTGCCCATGGCCCTCGAATCCATTTCTCGCATCGGTGGCATTCAAGCCGGCAACCCGCAGGGGCTCGCCGAAACGGCGCACCTGGTCGACATGCCTGCTCAGGTGAGCGCCTGGAAGGCCGGCAACGAAAACCTCTCGCGCGTGTTTTATGCGCCTTCGTCCGATCCGGCAGAGCGCCGGGAACAGCTGCGTAACGCCATGCTTGCGCTGCAAGAGATGCGTTCGCGGAAGGCTGACTTCCTGTTCGTCGAACGCGACGGCACCCGGTACGACCACGACGACGCCATCGACCAGATGACCGCGTTGGCGCGATCCTACGCCCAGTAGCTGCCAGCGCCTGTGGACAGCCGCGCCCCGCTTGCCCCGTCCGCATGTCTGATAATGTATATTATGTAAACTTTTCATCTGCGGCGTCGCCTGCGGTTATCCACATATCCACAGGCGCGCCGGATCCAAGAAGGTTCCTGGTCGCTTCTCAGGGGCGTCGGCGCAGCAGCAGCAAGTAGTTGAAGCCGCGCAGGTAGAAGCCCTGTTCGTCGGCAGCTTTCCGGTAGTTGCCCTGCTGGAGCGTTCGGTTGCGTCGCGTGACGCTGACGATGTCGATTGGCAAGAACGTTTCCTGCGCCAGGCCCCAGAGCTCGAAGCCTAGCGCGTAGAAGTTCTTCGCCTTCTTCAGGACGTCGCAGACGTAGATTGCGAGCACCTTCTCGGGCTTGAGCACACGTGCGGCTTCCGCCAAGACCAAGCGCATCGCCTTCTGGTAGCGCCCATCCGCGGGCAGCTTTCCTATGCAGCGCATGTCGTCCGAGTACGTCAGATTGTCGGCGTACGGCGGATCCATGAAGACCAGGTCCACGGACTTCGACTTCAACGGCAAGCTGCGCGCGTCGGCCTGCTGGATGTCCGGCCTGGTCGGCGCCAAGTCGAAACCCCGGCCCTGCCTATTTAAGTCGTTACATACGTCGAGGGTCGTACCGCTGCCGCAAAACGGATCGACAATCAGATCGTTCGGCTCGCTATAGCGGTGCAGCACGTTCCAGATGACATACGACGGCGTCGCACCTTCGTAGTGCTTCGACCCCTGCTCCCCGTCGCCGTAATGTTGCGAGGGATAGTCCCAAAGCGTCGTGACCTGTGGAGAAAGTGGCGGCTTTTCGAAGCGCTGCCCGCGCGGCGCGCTATCTCGCCTAGGGCCGTCGCCCCGCGGCGGGCCCTTGCGCATCGGACGCCCGAAGCGCTTGCCGTCGCGTCTATCGCGCATCGTACTCGTCGTACTTGAGGCTCTTCCCGCGGACCTTGTCGGCCGGGTACTTCACCGCGTTGACGTCCATCTTGGCGTGCGCCGCTTCGATCGGGTCGATGCCTACGTGGGTCGCCAGGTTGGTGAGCAAGATCATCACGTCGCCGATCTCTTCGCGCACCCTCTCGAGCTTTTCACTGCTCAACGCCCGGCTTTCGTCTTCCGTCATCCACTGGAAGATCTCGAGGAGCTCGGCGGCCTCGACGGTGAGCGCCATGGCGAGATTCTTGGGGGCGTGGAAGCGCTCCCAGTCGCGCTCGGCGCAAAAGGCCTTGATGCGGTCTGCGAGGTTTTGCACGAGCCCGCGACTACCAGAGTCGGCCACGGGCCGGCAATCGAAGTGGCCGATCCGACAGGACCGGCCCCACGACTAGCGAAGGATGGTCGCGTCGCCACCCATGGCGAGATGCGCGATGCCCGCGGCGAGCGCGCCGGCAACGACGCCGCCAGCCAGGACGCCGAGCGTTCCCACCGCGCTCAATCCGAGAACGACCGCGGCCGCAGCCGACACGACCGGCGTGCCAATCCCCAGGGTCGTCACGACCGCGGGACGCGCGGCTTCGAGCTGCTCGTTGCGGCTCAGGTTGAAGAAGGACTTCTTGGCCGACGGCGAACCATCGGTTGGGCTGCTGGTGAAACGGCTGAAACCAAAGCGACGGATATCCACGAGACACACCTCTTGCGGTTGCGGTGGCTCTGTATCGTCCCGGGCGAGCGTTTGTTTCGTCCAACCGCTGAACACCGATCACTCGGCTTGCCGGGGCCCTGACTGCTCGCTTACACCAAGGCCCATGCGACGACTCGCTGCGCTCCTCATCGTCACGCTAGCCGCGTGCGCCACGACCTCCAGCCCCCCGAAGCCCAAAGGGCCAAGCCGCGGCGAGCTCGCTGCTCAGATCACGCAGCTCGACCGCCAGATGTCGCAGCTCTCGGCGCGCAGCGGCATGGGAACCGCCTTCGCCGCGATGTTCGACGCCGACGCGGTCACTTTCCGCAACAATGCCCCGCTGCACGGGCGCGACGCAGCCGTCGCCGAGACCATGCGTTGCGGCCAGAACTGTCAGCTCATCTGGGAGCCGGTCCAGGCCGAAGCGGACGGCGCCCTCGGCTACACCTGGGGAACGTACACCTGGACCAAGAAGACCGGCGGTGAGACCGAGCAACGGGCGACCGGCAACTACGTCACGATTTGGCGCAAGAACGACCTCGGGGAATGGAAGGCCGTGCTCGACATCGGAACGCACGGCGACTGACTAAGCTGCGAGCTGCTGCACGCGGTCGAGCAAGCGCGTGAGGTCCGCCTCGCTGGTCAATGGGTTCACCAGTGTGACCCGTAAGAAGACGCCTGCGGGCAGCTTCGTCTGGACGATGTAGTACTCGCCGGAGTCGAGCAGTTGCTTGCGCACGCGCGCCTGCACGGCGTCGAGGTCCGCTCCGCTCGAGCCTTCGCGGCGCGCGCGGAAGCAAACGATGTTGCAATCGGGGTCGACCGCGAGCTCGAGGCCGGGCCGCTCGGCGATGAGTCGGGCGAAGCGCCCGCCCATGTCGAACATGCGTTCGACGTATGCGCCAATGGCGTCGGTGCCGAGCGCCCGCAGTGTCGCAAACACCTTGAGACTCATCATGCGCTTCGTGCACTCGAGTGTGCGCTGTCCGCTGTCGAAGACGTTCTTGCCGAACAGATACGCTGCCTGCTGCGCGAAGGCCTGATCGGCGTGTCCGCCATTGCGGTAGATGACCGTGGTCACGAGGGCCGGCATGCACATCATCTTGTGCGCGTCCCATACGACCGAGTCGGCGCGCTCGCAGCCACGCAGGAGCTCGGCGTACTTCGGGGTCAACACGGCGGCCGCCCCGTGCGCACCGTCGACGTGCAACCAGAGCCCGTGTTTGCCACAGAAGTCGGCGATGGCCTCGAGCGGGTCGAAGGCGCCGAGTGACGTGCCGCACGAGCTGCTGACGACGCCGATGACCGTGATGCCGCGGTCGCGCGCTTTGGTGAGCGCCCCTTCGAGCGCATCGGCGCGCATGCGGAAGCGGGCGTCGGTCGCGACCGGCACGATGCCGCCGGCTCCCCAGCCCATGATGCGGACGGCGCGCGCCACCGAATAATGTGCCTGCTCGCTGACCAAGACCCCGAGCTTCGCGCCAGCACCCTGCTCCCAGACGTCGTGCCCGGCTTTGACCTGACGCATGGCGAGCAGCGCGGTGAGGTTGCCGACCGAGCCGCCGGACGTGAGCAGCCCACCGGCCTTCTCGGGATCGAGCCCGAGGCGCTCGGCCATCCAACCGACGACGGCGTTCTCCATGGCGGTGGCAGCGGGCCCCATCTCGTAGACCGCCATGCCGTTGTTGGTGAGCGCCGCGACCATGTCGCAGAGAATCGCCATGGGCAGCGGCGTCGACACTTGATGGCCCATGTAACGCGGGTGATGCAGGTGATTCGAGGATGCGAGCACGCGCGCAACGAGCTCAACCAGGTCTTCTCCCGTAGGCTTTTCCGGGAACCGTCCGCCAAAGTCGACGGCTGTCCGCTCTGGCGGAGCATCGGGCAACACCGGTCCGTCGCCACGCATCGTCGTTCCGAGGTAGTCGGCCAGCGCGTCGATCAGGCGGTGCCCCTGCGCCCGAAAAGCCTCGGGGTCGTACGCTGCGAGCAGTGGATCGATGGGTCGGCTCACGCCGAGTGTCTAGCATGCGCGCGCAAGCTGTGCGCAAGCTCCGCGCCATGGCGAAAGATTGGTCGAAAGATTTGGCGCTCGCCTTGCAGCTTGCCCGCGTTGCGGAAGCGGAGATCTTGCCGCGCTACCGCCAGGTCAGCGTCGACATCAAAGCCGACGGCACCGAGGTGACCGAAGCCGACCGCTCGGCAGAGGCCGCGGTACGCAAGGAGCTCGCACGCGCGCGGCCCGACGACTCCATCCTCGGCGAAGAGCACGGCGGTACGCTCACGGGCGGGCGCTGTTGGGTCATCGATCCTGTCGACGGCACCGCCTGGTTCACCTTGGGCATGCCCCTCTTCGGCACGCTCATCAGCTTGGTCGAGGACGGCGAGCCGGTCGTCGGCGTCATTCACCACGCCGCTATCGGCGAGACCGTCTATGCCGCCAAAGGGAGCGGCTGCTTCTTCACTGCTCCAGGCGTCGAAGCGACGCGCCTGCAAACGAGCCCTGGGGTCGCTCTGAAGGACAGCATCGGCTCGGCCTCCGGCCTGCACGCTTCGAGCGTCTTTCCCACGAAGGGTCTACCCGCCTACCAAGTCGCCGAGCTCGCGGCCAAGACGCGCAAGTTCCGATTTTGCGGAGATTGCGGCCAGCACGGCTTGGTCGCACGCGGGCGGCTGCACTTTGCGATCGACACGGTCATGAAGGCCTGGGACATCGCAGCGCTCGTGCCCTGCGTCGAGGAGGCCGGTGGCGTCACCGCGAGCCTCCGCGGCGAGCGCAAAGGCATTCTCGAGAGCGGGAGCCTCATTTCGGCCTCGAGCCCGCAGATGCGGGACGCGGTGCTTGCCGCCATTGCGCCGTAGGCGCATCATCTTCGCGTGCGCGACGTTGTAGCTCTTCGTGACCTCCTGCGTGAACGGCGGGCGGTGGTCCTGACCGGTGCCGGTGTCAGCACCGAGTCCGGCATCCCCGACTATCGCGGCCCGACCGGGGTCATGCGCGCCCGCGAGCCGATGCGCTATCAGGAGTTCGTGAAGAGCGAAGGCGGCCGCCAGCGTTACTGGGCCCGCAGCGCCGTCGGTTGGGGAAGGTTCGCGAGCGCTGCTCCGAACGCCGGGCACGTCGCTATCGCCGCCCTCGAGCAGGCAGGCCACATCCACGGCGTCATCACCCAGAACGTCGACGGTCTGCACGGCCAGGCGGGCTCGCGCCGCGTCGTCGAGCTTCACGGCTCGCTCCACCGGACGCGCTGCTTGCATTGCGCTCGCCTCGTTGACCGCGAAAGCGTTCAGGCGCGCATTGCCAAGGAGAACCCCGGGTTCCTCGAGGCCGGCGCCGCGGCTCGGGAGCTCGCACCAGACGGCGATGTTCATCTCTCGCCCGACGAGGTCGCCCGCTTCGTACCGCCCTCTTGCGAAGCCTGCGGCGGACCGATGAAGCCCGATGTCGTTTTCTTTGGCGAGAATGTGCCCGACCACACCACGCGCGCCGCCTGGACTCTGCTCGACGGCGCCGAGATGCTCATCGTCGCCGGCTCGTCGCTCGCGGTGTACTCGGGCTATCGCTTCGTCAAGGCAGCGGCTGACCGCAAGCTCCCCGTGGTCATCGTGAACCGAGGCATCACACGCGGCGACCCGCATGCGAGCCTGCGAATCGACGCCGGCGTCGGTGCGACCTTCGCCAGCGTCGTACACGACCTCGGCTATGCGCCGTCTGCGTCGTCGCCCATCGTCGCGTAGAGCTCGTCGAGCGCTTCTTCGGCCTCGGGGGTCGGCGTCGTCAGAACCTCGATGTCGCTGAAACGCTGACCGAGGAACGTCGCGAGCTCCGGGTTCTGCACCTTGAGCTGACTCGGCCGGCGCGGCTCGCCAAAGTCGGGCTCGCGCATCGCAGCCTCGAGGATCACCGCCGTTGCTTCCATGGGCTCGTCCGCTGGAACGGCCACCACCGCGAGGACAGCGCGGCTCTTCTCTTCGATCCAGACGACCACGTGAGGCGACGGCTCGTCGTCCTCGTCGTCCCAGCTCTCGTCGACGCCCAGCTCGAAGCGGCCACCAATCCAGGTCTCGCCCATGGCGACGGACTCTATTCGGTGTTGCGCGCCCGCACCATAAGCACGCCGATCCCGGCTTCACGCAGGCGCGACATCAGAGCATCGAACCCTTCGCTGCTCCGGGCTACTTGCACGACGCCGCCGCTCGTCTCGAGACAGAGCGTATCGTCGACGCCGACGAGGGCATCGAACGACTCCTGATAGACCAGCCGCGCGCGCCGAATGTCCGCGAAGCGCACCGTGCGTGGCGTGATCAACCCGTCGAGTATCACCGTGTCTGGTTGCATGATCAGTCGCGGCACGAACCACGGTGTGCGGCGCAGCCCTTGCTCGACGAGCGGCCGGCGCATGTTCTCGTAGGCGAGCACGAAGATGGCACCCGCGACGAGCAGCATGCCCGATGCGCCTTTGCCGATCCCCAGGGCCAACGTCAGAGTCAGAGCGACCAGGATGACGCCGTAGCGTCCGAACGGGGTGATCCGCATCTCCTTCGAGTTTGCCCCGCGCCCAGGAGGCCGCAAGCAAAGATGAGATGACGTGAAATATGTGGGTGCTCACCCACGTAGGAGAGGACACAAGGAGCCCACATGCACTGCCTCGCCCTCTCGCTGCTGCTGGCGGCAAACCCAACCCCTGCCGTCGATAGCCTCGACGTCTCAGGCAACGTCCACGTCACCGTGAAGCGTGGCGACACCTACATCCTCGAGGCCGAGCCACGCCTCGTGATCGAGGCCCACGGCAACGAGGTCCGCATCCGCAACAAGCCCAACGACGACGACAGGAACGCACCCAAGGTGACGCTCACCCTACCCGCGCTCAAGCGTCTCAAGATTTCAGGCGCGGCCTTCGCACGCCTCGAAGACGTGCGCGGTGACGTCTTCGCCATCGATGTCTCGGGCGCGACCAAGCTGGTCGGCACCGGCGAGGTGAAAACGCTGACCCTCGCGGCGTCGGGCGCAAGCCACCTCGACCTCCAGGGCTTGAAGAGCGCTGACACCACCATCGCGGCGAGTGGAGCCAGTGCCGTGAAACTGTTCGCGAGCGAGCGACTCACCGCCCACGTCTCGGGCGCCACCAAGGTGGACTACTGGGGCGCGCCCAAACAAGTGACGCCGAGCATTAGCGGAGCGTCCGCGCTGACTGCACACTAAGGAGCATGCACCGTGTTCTTGCTGCTCTGGTTGTTGCGGTCGTTGCGACTGGCTGTGCTTCGACACGTCCTGCACCGGTGGGATCCAGAGGACGACAGTCCATGTCGGGAGAACAGGGACTGATCTCGTTCTATCACGACGGTCTCGCCGGCAATCTCATGGCCAACGGCAAGCCCTACGACCCCAACCGCCCGGTGTGCGCGCACAAGTCCCTGCCCTTCGGAACGAAGCTCGACGTGAGAATCGACGGCGGCGGTGAAGCCTCGTGCACGGTCAGCGACCGCGGGCCATTCGTACGCGGCCGCATCCTCGATGTCTCGAAGAGCGTCGCGAAAGAGTTGGGCCTGGTGCAGCGAGGCGTTGCTCGCGGCAGCATCGAAGTCGTCCGCTAAACCGGTGCGGTCACCTTGGCGAGCCAGGCCCCGACATCGGCCTCGACCAGCGGCGTAACGACAGTGCGCACGCGCGCGTGGTACGCGTTCAAATACGCGCGCTCTTTGTCGCTGAGCAGATCGGTCGCGACCAGCGTCGTGTCGATGGGGACGAGCGTCAGGGTCTCGAAGCCGAGCATCTCGCGCTCCTCACCCGCCTTCTTGGGCTCGGGCGTCACGACGACCAGGGTCTCGATGCGGATGCCATACGCGTTCGCTTTGTAATAACCCGGCTCGTTCGAGACGATCATGCCGGGCTTCAAGGCGATGCGGTTCGGCACCTTCGAGATGCGCTGCGGCCCCTCGTGGACCGACAGATAGCTACCGACGCCGTGACCGGTACCGTGGTCGTAGTCGAGACCGACTTCCCACAGAGGCATGCGAGCCAAGGCATCGAGCTGCGAGCCCGTGGTGCCAACCGGGAAGCGCGCTGTCGCAATCGCGATGTGGCCCTTGAGCACGCGCGTGAAGCGCTCGCGTTGTTCCGCCGTGGGTACGCCGACCGCCACGGTGCGGGTGACGTCGGTGGTGCCGTCGTCGTACTGACCGCCGGAATCGATGAGATAGATGCTCGGGTTCTCGAGCTTGCGATTGGTCTTGGGCGACGACCGGTAGTGCACGATGGCGCCGTTCGGGCCAGCCCCCGAAATCGCCTCGAAGCTCTCGTCGCGGAAGCGTTTGTCACGCAGGCGGGTCGCGAGCAGCTCCGCTGAAGCGGTCAGCTCGTCGAGCTCGCCTTTGGGCGCGCGCTGCGACAGCCAGAAGAGGAAGCGCGCCATCGCGGCTGCGTCGCGAACATGCGCGTCACGAGCGCCTTGGATCTCGACGGCGTTCTTCTGCGCTTTGGGCAGCAGCACCGGATCGCCGTCGCGATTGAGCTTGGCTCCCCCCTTCGACAAGCGATCGACGATGGCCGCCGGCGTCAGCGCCTGGTCGATCATCACCGTACCGCCGCTCTTGCCGAGCTCGTCCATGGCCTTGGCGGCGTCGCGATACGGACGCACCGTCACGGCTTTGGGAAAGTGGCCACGAACCTCGGGAGTGAGCTTGCGCTCGTCGATGAACAGGTCGACGCGCTCGTCGGCGAAAACAGTGGCGTAGGCCAAGGTGAACGGCGTGCTCGGCAGGTCTTCGCCGCGGATGTTCAGGAGCCAAGCAACCGAATCACAATTCGACAGGACGGTCGCGGTGCAACCCTTGTCGCGCAGCGTCTTGGCGAGCTCGGCAATCTTCGTGCTCGAGGCCTTGCCCGAAAGCTGCTCGCCGTGGACACGCACGCGCGATAGCGGAGCGGGCGCGCGCTCGCGCCACACCGCATCGATGGGGTCGTCATCGAGCGCCACCAGGGTCGCGCCCACGCTCTCACACGCCTTTGCGAGCGCCGCGACCTCGTCGCTGCCGTGCAGCCACGGGTCGTACGCCAGGCGCTCGCCCTTCTTGAAGCTCTGGGTCACCCACTCGCTCGGCGGTTGATCGACGAGGTGGCGGGTTTCGAAGAGCTTGGGATCGACCTCGGCGGCAGCCTGCAAGGTGTAGCGGCCATCCACGAACACGGCGGCCTTGTCCAAGCGGACCACCGCAGCTCCGGCGGACCCCGAGAACCCGGTGATCCAACGCAGGCGCTGGGCGCAACGGGGTGTGTATTCGTTCTGATGCTCGTCAGCGCGCGGCACGATGAAGCCGGTCACCTCGCGGCGCGTGAGCTCCGCTCTCAGGGCCTCGATGCGCGATGCGGGCGCGGGGCTCACGCCGAGGCCGTCATCGAAGGTCTTTTCGACCTCGGCCTTCAAGGCGCGAAGCTCAGCCGATGGGCCACCGGGAACGAGCGCCATCCAGCCTTCGGGGTCGAAGCTCGGCGGGGCGGCCACTACGCCCTGCACCAGGGCCCGTACGGATGCGTCCATTGTCATCGGAGCTGTCTAAGGCCTGCGCGGGTTCACTTCAACGGTCACATGGCTGAGCGCGGCCTCACCCGCCAGGACCCTCTTGTAGACCTCGGGCGAGTTGTCGCTCTCGACCGAAACGATGACGGCGTGGTGGTTGGGGCCCAGGCGCCAGACATGGAGATCGACGACCTTGGTGTCGGGCACGCTCGCGACGGTGGTGCGGACGCGCTCGAGCATCGCCGGAGGTACGTCCGCATCGAGGAGCTCACGGCTGGTCGTGCGCACCAGGCCGAAGCTCCACTTCATGATCACTAGCGCGCCGACGACACCGACCAGCGGGTCGACACTGTCCACCTGCCAGAGCTTGGCGACGAGCAACGCGGCGATGGCGAGCACCGACGTCATCGCGTCCGCTAAAACATGCAGGTAAGCGCCACGCAGGTTCGAATCTTGCGCGTGATGATGATGGTCGTGTCCATGGTCATGCCCGTGGTCGTGATGGTGGTGCCCATCATCTCGCAACAGGTAGACGCTGAGCCCGTTCACCATGAGACCCACCACAGCGACGATCAACGCGTCGTTCGCGTCGATGGCCACGGGTGAGAACAAGCGCGCACCCGACTCCCAGATCATGCCAACGGCGACCAGCGCCAGCAGCACCGCGCTGGCAAAGCCACCGAGCGCGTTCACCTTGCCGGTACCGAACGAGTAGCGCGGATCGTCGGCATGCCGGCGCGCGTAGGCGTAGGCAAAGAGCGTGATACCGAGCGCCGCCGCATGGCTGCCCATGTGCCAGCCGTCTGCCAGGAGCGCCATCGAGCCGAAGAGCCCGCCGCAGACGATCTCCGCCACCATCGTGATGGCGGTGAGCACCAACACGACCGCCGTGCGCCGCTCGTTGGCGGACATCTTCGGCTTGCCGGGCGCGGCCGCGTGATGCAGCTGCGCGCATGGTGATAGTGCGACCTTCGTCACCCCCCGACTATAGGCTACGGGCAGCCAAACGACGAGTGGCGGCGGCTCGAAAAGCCGTCCCGGAGGTCGCGCACTCGCTCGGCGAGCCCGGCCCCCAAACGCGCCGCGAGAACGCCCTGCAGGTCGTCCCCCATGGTCACGTAGGCGCGGTAGAGCTCCTCGATCTGTGCCTCGCGCCCGTCGGGCTTGGCCCCCTTGGGAGGCAAGCCAGCGCGCTCCTGCGCCAGCCTCTGATAGATGCGCTGCATCTCGGCGGTGCTCGTCTTGTCTTCGATCTCCGAAAGCAACGCCGTCGCCGAGACCGCGGAGACATTTTCGTCGCCGGTGACCGCGACATAGGTCGCCTGGAGGATGCCCACCATGCGGGCATTGGCCTCGGCCATGGTCTCTTCGACGATGCGGCGCTGCTCGGGATTGAGCCCCAGGGCCCGCGCGTCGTCGTCGGTGAGCTTCGGTGAAGTGCCGACCTGCACCTGCGGAGTATCCCAAGAGAGCTCGCAGTTATCGGCGAGGCGCACCAGCTCGTCGTGGTCGAGCCCGTAGGTGCGCTCGCTGTTGGACTTGTTGGCGAGGCGATTCTGCAGAGCGCGCACCTGGTCGCGCAGCTTTGCGGTCTGCTCCATCAGCGCCACGTGGTCGCCGAGGTCGGCCATTCCGCTATAGCGTCCGGAGTGCATGATCTGCGGCGCCGCCATCGCCGCTGCCGAGGCGTGGGTCGGTACGACGCTGCGTTCCTTGAGCAAGACCGACTCGCCGGCGAGCACCGGCTCGATGATGTCGGTGAGCTCGGGCCTGGTCGCGACGCTGCCTTCGTGCACGGTCACGAGCACGCCGGTCCTCTCGTCGATGGCGATGGTGAAGCAGGTACCGGTTACTTGGATGGTGCCGTTGACGGTGTGCACCTCGAAGGCGTCGCCGCGCTCGACCCGGTAGAACGCGGTGCCCTGACGTTGCTCGACGTAGGCCGCGCCCGCCCCGTCGCCCCGCCAGTCTTTGGCGATGTGATATTCGAGGATGGTCCCGGCTTCGGCCACCACCGTGGCGCGCTTGCCGATGTGGATGGTGCTGCGCGTGTTGCTCTGCACCATGCCACTGATGTCGCCGCGGCTCCGCAACACCATGCCGGTCACGCCGAGCACGACGGCCGCCGCCACTACGCCATAGCGTACAAGCGACCCGCCGCGATGCCGCTCGCTCACGACGCGGGTCGCGAAGTCCGCCGGTGGAGTCGGCGCACGCCAGCGGTCGAGCAGCTCGCGCTCTTCATCGCTGAAATCGTCGGCCTGGCTCATGCTTTTCCACCTGCGTTCCGTACAGTCTCACGTTCGAGCTCGGCTTTGAGTGCCGTCCTGGCGCGTGACAAACGCGATTTCACCGTTCCCTCGTCGATCCCCAGCACCTCGGCAATCTCGCCGTAATCGAGATCGTGGTAGGCGCGCAGCACCAGTACAGCGCGGTGATCGTGGGAAAGCTCGCCAAGCACCCTGCGAATACGCGTATCGAGATCCCGCGCAGTTACCATGTCCGCGAAGACCTCGGTGTCAGGGAAAGACGAAGTGTCGGCCGCTGCCTTTCCATGGCGACGCTCGCTGCGTGCCGTCCGCCGAAGCACATCGATCGACGCTCGCGTCGCGATGGTCAGCAGCCACGTGGAGATCTTGGCCTCGCCGCGGCTCTCGACGCGACCCAGGGCCCCCAAGGCGCGGACGAAGACCTCCTGCGCCACGTCGTCGACCTCTGCTGGACAGGTCACGAGCAAGCGGCCCACGAGGGCGTAGACGCGGGTCTCGTATAGCTTCACGAAGCTCTCACGGGCAGACGGATCGCCGCGCCTCGCTCGCTCGAGCGTCACGTCGTCGATCTCGGTGTTCTCCCCCGAGGGCCTGTGGCTCTGACCCTGCGCCACCGCGCTTACACGCGGATCGGGGGCCATTTGTTCCCTAGAAGGTGAATGACTCACCGCAGCTGCAGCTTCGCTTCGCCTTGGGGTTGTTCCATTTGAACCCCCCCGAGAGCAGCTTGGTCTCGTAATCGAGCTCGGTACCGTCGATGAGCTTGAGGCTCTTGGGGTCGATGACGACCTTCACGCCCAGGACCTCGAGGCTCTCGTCACCGTCGCGGCTCGAGTCGTCGAAGTCCATGAAGTAGCTCATGCCGGAGCAGCCACCGCCGCGCACGCCCACGCGGAGTACCGGCGGTTTGCCCTCTTTCTGGGCAAGGGCGAGGACCTTCTTGGCGGCGCTTTCGGTGACGCTGATCATGCGCCGTTAAAGTGCCCCGGCGCACCCTCGATCGTCAATGCAGGCGCTCGGCGACCGGCTCGGGACGCAAGATCACCCCGGCTTCGTGGGGCGACGCCAGCACCCGTTCGGCGACCCGCATGATCTCGTCGAGCGTGTTGAAGCGGCCGATACCGAAGCGCAGCGAGCCTTGTGCCACCTCGGGTGGAAGGCCGATGGCCTGCAAGACGTGTGACGGCAGACGTTGAACGCTCGCGCAGGCCGCGCCACTCGAGAACGCGACATCGGGCATGGCGAGCATGAGCTCCTCCGCGGAGGCGCCCGGAATGACGAGATTCAAGTTGCCGGGCAGGCGCTCGGTGGGGTGTCCCAAGACGCGAATGTTGGGCATGGCGCCGGCGATCATGGCCTGCAGCCGGTCACGCAGACCGAGGATACGTACGGCCTCGTCATCCCGTTCGAGGAGCGCGATGCGCGACGCTTCACCGAAGCCGACGATGGCGGGCACGTTGAGAGTGCCACTGCGTAGCCCACGCTCGTGACCGCCGCCGAACATCATCGCTTGGATGTTCACGCGCGGATCGCGGCGGCGAACGTATAGTGCGCCTATCCCCTTCGGCCCGTACATCTTGTGCGCCGAGAAAGACACGAGGTCCGCTCGGGCGGTCGTGACGTCGAAGGGGATCTTGCCGACACCTTGGGTGGCGTCGGTGTGCAGGTAAACGCCCGCGGCTCGACAAACATCGCCGATTTCCGGCAAGCGCTGGATGGTCCCAATCTCGTTGTTCGCCAGCATGATGGAGCAGAGCACGGTGTCGCGGCGCAACGCTTTGGCGACGTCGCGCGGATCGACCTGGCCGTGACGGTCGACGTCGAGGACCGTCACCTCGAACCCACGTCCCGCTAGAACGGACACGACGTCGAGCACCGCTTTGTGCTCGGTGGCCTGGGTGACGATATGCCGCCCGCGCTCGGCAAGGGCTTCCGCCACTCCGAAAATCGCTAGATTGTTCGATTCGGTAGCGCCGCTCGTGAAGACGACTTCACGCGGTGTTGCGCCGATGAGCTGGGCAACGTGGCCGCGCGCGACCTCGACGGCCTCCTCTGCTTTCCAGCCGAAGACATGGTTGCGGCTCGAGGCGTTGCCATAGTCGTCCGTGAGGTACGGCATCATGCGATCGAGCACGCGTGGGTCGACCCGCGTCGTCGCGTGGTTGTCGACGTAAATCACGTGGCGCTGAGCCCCTCGCCCGAACAACTCCATATCTGCAAGCTGGCCGGCCAGTTAGCCCCTGTCAACGCGGGTTCGTCTGACCTTTGGGCGGACGATCCCGCAAGCTCACTTCGGCCGGCGGGGTCTCGGATGGCTGGTTGGGCCTGGTGGCGCGGACTTAGGCTCCGGCGCCCCGGGGCTTTGCACCGAGATTTGCTTGGTGATGATGAAGCGCACATCACCCGGTTTTGGCCCGGTTTTGTCACCTTCTGTGAGAAGCCGCGAGCGATCGACGCCACGCGCCACGAGATAGTCGGCGACCGCTTTGGCCCGCCGCTCGGCCTGCTTCTTCATGACCGGCAGGTTCTTCATGGGCGTGACCTGGACGGTCAGCTGGACGATCTCGTTGTGCTCGCGCAAGAGCAGCGCGACCTGGTTGAGGACGCCCGCTGACTGCGGTGCGACGCCTCCCCTGTCGGTGAACTCGATCGGCGCTGTCGTGCTGATGGCGTTGCGGTCGAGCACCGCGAGCGCCTGCATCTCGAGGCCCGACGGGCAACCGTCTTTGTCCTCGCTGGTCTTTTGGTCTTCGAACTCCTCGGGGCAGAGGTCGGAGATGTCGGTGAGCCCGTCACCGTCGTTGTCGGCGTCGAAGCAGCCGTCTTCGTCTTCGTGGCCGTCGAAGTCTTCTTTGCTGTCGGCGCACTTGTCGTGGGCGTCGTCGACACCGTCGGTATCGCCGTCGAGCTCGCTCACCTCAGGGCAACCGTCGAAGTCCTCGAAGTTGTCCTTGTCCTCGGGCTTGTTCGGGCACTCGTCGTCGATGTCTTCGATGCCGTCGCGGTCGTTGTCCATCTCGGGGCAACCGTCCTGGTCTTCGAAGTCGTCGGCGTCTTCGGCGACGCCCGGGCACTTGTCGTTGACGTTGACGATGCCGTCGCGGTCGTCGTCGTCGAACGGCTCGCGGTTCAAGAAGTCGAACGAGAGGATGCCGCGCACCTGCGGCGAGCCGTAGCCCGGCAGCAATCCGAAGCCGACGCCGGCGCTAATGCGGAAGTTACCGACCGAGGAGGTGATGCGCCGTGCGCCCGCTACCGCGACCTCCATGCTGTTCTTCAAAATGGCGCGGTCACCGCCGCCAAAGCCGAAGATGTCGTTGGTCGGCGTCTGGCCGTAGAGGGAGGCGATGACGCTGTAGAGGGCTGGCCCGCCGCGGCGCGGGATCGCGTAGCTACCACCGACGCGGTAGATGAATTCGTCGCCGAGGCCGATGTTGTAGATGCGCGCGTTCTCGTTGCGATGGCGATAGCCGAGGTTTGCGACCACGTTGAAAGCGCCGAGGCGCTTGTTGCCGACGATTTGCGGGATGAGGGTCCACGAGGGCTCGCTGCGCAGCTCCTGCGCGTCACCCGTGGGCACGCTCGCCTCGAGGACGAGCGCGAGCGCGGGACGATGGTCGTTCTCGGTGAGAAAGCTCCCCTTCGCCATGACGCGCAGGTCGGAGACGCCGGACTTGCTGAGCTCTTGCTTGCCGATGACGTCGCGCACCAGCGGCGTGTCGAGACCCGACTGATAGAGATTGAACGGCATGGCGACGCCGATCTCGAAGCGGCTGAGAATGCCGAGCGTCGCAATCGCGGTCGCGTCGAGGCGTTGGCTGATGACGTCGCCGAGCTTGACGTCGGTGCCGTCGATCTCGGTGCGCAGGAGACGGCGGGAGTAATCGACCCAAATACCGCCACGCGTCGTGAGGTGACCGCCGGTGCCGCCGACATTGAGGTTGAGCAGGCCGGCGCTGTCCATCGACGGCTTGAAGAGCTGCATGTCGAGCTGGGAGGGGTCGACGAGCGCGGTTTGGGCGTGCGCAACGCTCACACAGACGACCACCGCGAAAGCGGACAGGGCGGCCAGGGCCTTGGAGAAACGGAAGGTCATTACTCTTCTTCCTCGAAGCCCTTGGTGCCCGAGACGACGGTGATCTCGTAGGTGTCGTTGACCGACTTGGTGATGTTCGCGAGGCACACACGGTTCGAGTCGACGTTGTAGATCCAGCCGCTCTCGTCGCTGTCCTCGTCGACTTCGGGGAGGACCTCGCCGTTACGAACGACGCGGATGCTCTCGAAGTCGAGGGACGGCTGCTCGATGAGGCGGAAGCAGTTGTCGCTGACGACGTCGATGGCGATGCGCTCGAGGGTCGGACCGTAGTCGGCGCGGCATAGCGAGTCGGCGACGACACCGAGCTTCAAGCCCGCAGCGATGCGACGGTTGTTGATCTCCTCGAGGAAGGCCATGTACCGCCCGCCTGGGAGCGTCGAGCAGCCGCCCTGCCCGCTTCCGAGATCAGGCACCCGCTCGTCGATTTGGTCGTACGGGGCGCCGGCAATCAGATTGCAGAAGAGCTCGTCGTCCGGGTCGGAGGTCGTGCGGTCGGGGACGTAGCGCGTGCTCCAGCAGCCACACTCGTTCGATGGCAACGACTCGGCGTCGGTGAAGCAGCCGGCCGCCTCGTAGCCCAAAGGCGCGGCAACGGCTTCGACGGAGCCGACGATTGCGGCACCGCGCACCAGATCGATGCTACCGCCCTTCAAGGTTTGCAAGAAGTCGACGAACTCGCTCACCGGCTGCGCCGTTGGGTCGACGTAGCAGTCCGAGTCATCACGCCCCGCCTGGGTGTACCAATTTTTGTCGGCGTGCGTGCAGTCGTCCTCGTCGGTCATGAAAATGACCGCCAGGGCAGCGTCGGGCCGCAGGAACCCGAAGTTCAGCGCCCGGACCGCCACTTCGCTGTCCGGCGACAACGCCGTCTTCATGGTGTCGAAGCTCCGCTCGAACGGACTGCCGCCGTCACCCAAGCTGCCAATGACCTCGTTGAAGTCGGCGATGAACGCCTCGGTCTTCTGTTGCAGCTCCTCGGGATCATCCGAAACCGGGCGCGGGAACACGCGACGAAGGCCGTCGGCGGCCACCAAACGTCCGCCATCGCAACCAGAGAAATCGGGCAGACCGTTGCCGTCGGTGTCGAGATCACAACACGGGCTGCAGGCGGGCCCCGGGACGCGGTCGGCGTCGGGCGTGATGACGCCGACCTGATAGTCGACGACCGACCGGCTCAGCACTTGAATGAAGCGACCGATGTTCTGCTGCAGGTTGGCGCGCTCTTCGGCCATCGACGGAGAGTTGTCGATGACGAAGAGGATGTCCGTTTTGTCGGACGTCGACACCTGCTCTTGATAGCTGCGGGCTTCGACGCGCTGGTTGGTCTGGAAAGAAAAGGGATAGGTCTGACAGCCAGCCACCAAGGCGAGCGCGGGCGAGAGCAGGTTCCAGGCTTTCATGGGGCACCGTCCGTGGTGTCCGTGGGCTCGTCACCGATGAGGCCGCAAAGCCCGGGTGGGTTGAGCGGACCGTAGTTGCCTTCGATGCAGTCGTACCTCTTCACGTCGCCGCACTCGAGCTGAGCGCGACAACCGCGCCACACGCAGTACTTGCGCCCCGCGAGCGGACCAATCCCGATGATCTCCTCGCACTGAAATGCGCCAGGACAGCCGGTATCCGACTGGCACTCGCGCGAGCAGTACGACGGCCGGCCGTCGGTGTTGACGCAGGTCAGCGAGTCGCATGGGAAGGCGGTGTTCACTTCGACGTCGCGGGGGTACGCCGAGCCGGTCTCGTTACCACCCGTGCTGGGCGGCGCCTCCATCGGACAGCTGTTGCCAACGTCGTCGTCGCTGGCGCATCCCACGCCAAGCAACGCGACCGTCGCGATGGCCGCTATAGCGATGTAGCGGTTCAAGCTCACGTTCTTCCCATTGTCGCGGTCAAGGATTGATGCAGCCACCGGTCTCACCCGAGGAAGTACTGCAGCCCGTGCAAGGATTGCACTGGTTGCACCCGGCACCCTGCCCCGGCACGGCGGCGCATTGAGCTCCGCTGGTACACTCACGCGCGATACACGCAAGCGTGACCGGACCACCGGGAGGATCGTCGCAGCAAGCGTTCGGGAACGTCCCCGCCGGCTGTGCGGGCGCGCCGCAGCTCATGGTCGACGCGTCCTGGGTACCGCACATGCAATGACCGTTGGCCAGGTTGCACGTGAGCGGCGACACGCACGCCGGCGCGCACGCGACCGGATTGCAGACGTAACCATTGGGCGCGGTGCAGTCGACCGCGCACTGGCCCGTCGAACCGCACGGATCCGGCGCGCAAGGATTGTCGCAACCCGTCACCCCACCCTTGTCGCAGCACTGTCCGCCGGGGCAGACCGCGTTCGCCGACGAGCAGAAGCATTGCGCGCTATCGCCGGTGGCACCGGACGGACGGCACTGCGGATTGAAGCCGGCTTGCGCCGTCCCGCAGTTGTTACCGCTGCACGGGTCGCTGCAGACGAAGCCCGACGCTTGCGCGCAGGCGCTCGGACCGGCGGTGCAGCGCGTATTGGGAGCCGTCGTGCACGGGTCGGGCGAGCAAGCATCATCGCAGACGCCGGCGATGCAGCATTCCGCGCCGACACAGGTATCGGTGCCGCAGCCGCAGCGTGTTGCCGGGTTCGGATCCGTTGGATCGCACTGCGGGTTCTGCGGCGGACAGCTGGTGCCATTGCAGGGGTTGCTGCAGGTGTAGCCCACGAGCACCGAGCAGTTGCGCGTACAGATGCCGGTGGAGCCGCACGGGTTACCGGCGCATGGATCGAAGCAGCCGTCACGGGTGCCGTCGCCGGTGTTGTCGACGCAGCACTCGTTGCCGGTGCAGACATCGTCACCGACGCACTCGCATCGCTGGTCGGGGTCGCAGATCGGGTTCTGGCCGCCGGCCGCTGCCTGGCAGCTGCCGGTCGTGCATAGCGGCGTGCAAACGTAGCCACCGGGCGACGTGCAGCTGACATCGCAACGGCCCGAACCACCACACGGATTGCCGGCGCACGGGTCCGCGCATCCCGCACCGAGGCA
Organism: uncultured Bdellovibrionales bacterium; assembly: GCA_964484195.1. Classification (GTDB taxonomy): domain Bacteria; phylum Myxococcota; class XYA12-FULL-58-9; order XYA12-FULL-58-9; family JALHOP01; genus JALHOP01. The sequence continues at coordinate 614,144 of CAZAER010000001.1, forward strand.
GCACTGGCCCGCCGCGCACACCGACGAGGACGCCGCGCACCAGCATTGCGGATCCTGGCCACCGTTGATCGAGTGGCATTGCGGATTGCGGCCACCGTTCGCGGTGGCACAGGTGTTACCGGCGCACGGATTCGCGCATGCGTAGTTGTTGGTGTCGTTGCATACGACGTTGCAGCGCGTGAACGCAGGGTTGTCGTCGTTCGGATTTCCCGGATCGTTCGGGCACTGGTTCGGCGTGCATGGATTCACGCAGCCGGTGGTCTCGCAGCAGGTGCCCGAGCCGCAGACGGTGTCGGGATCGGTGTCGTCGCAGAAGCACTGGGGCGCGTTCGGATTGCCTGGATCCGGACGGCAGTCGGGATTGCGGCCGGTGTTTGCGGTCGCACAGGTGTTGCCGGCGCACGGGTCGACGCAGTCGAAGTCGTTGCCAGTGACGCGGCAGTTGGCGACGCAACGGGTTTCGTTGCCGGGGTCGCTCGCCGTCGGACAGGGATTGGGCGAGCAAGGATTCGAGCACGTGCCGACGTCGCTGCAGCACGTCGACGTGTTGCAGATGTTGTACTGACCCGTGGAATCGTTCTGGCAGCTACAAGCGCCGCCGTTGGGATTGCAGTCGGGATTGCGGACGTCGGTGCTGCAAGCGCCCGGGGCACAGCTGTTGACGCATTGGTAACCGCCGGGCTGGGCGCAGTTGCGCGTGCATGCTTCGGCGCCGCAAGGATTCGGAACACATGGATCGCGGCAGTCGAGCGTCCCCGCATCGTTGACGCAGCAGTTGTTCGCGCCGTTGCAAGCGCCGTCGCTACCGCACTTGCAGATGCCGTCGAGCGGATCGCACGTCATGTTGGCGCCGCAGACGACGCCGTCGCAGTAATTGGTGCAGGTGAAGCCCGTGGGCTGGGTGCAATCGCGGTTGCAGCGGTTGTTCGAGCCGAAGGCCGCTGGGGTGCACGGATTCGGGCTGCACGGATCGCCGCAGACGTAGTTGACGGCCCCCGACGGGTCGCTGTCGACGCAGCACTGGGTGCCGCTGCAGGTCGCGCCCGGCGTACCGCACAAACAATTGCCCGACGACGGCTCGCAGACCGTATTCAATAGCGGACAGATGACGCCACCGCAGTCGTTGACGCAGCGATAGCCCTCGGTGATCGTGCAATCGACCGTGCACAGCGGATTGCTGGGGTTGGTCGCACACGGATTCGGGTCGCACGGATTGTCGCAGGTCTGCGAACGGCAGCACTCGAGGCCACCGCACTCACGTGGGTTGGGATACTCGGCGCACAAGCACTCGCCGGCGACGCACACTTGGTCGGCCGAGCATGGCGGGTCGCAAACGCCTTCTGGACGCAAGCAGACACCTGGCTCGTCGTCGCGGATGACGCGGCAGATCTCGCCCTCGGCGCAGCACACCCCGTTGCAACAGATCTGCGCGTCGCTGGCACACTGACGACCGCCGTCGGCGCACGGCACGAACTCGCAAGTGTCGATACAGCTGCCGCCGATGCAGCTTTCGCCCGGACCGCACGACAAGCCCGAGCACGGGCTGCCGACGCACGTCGGGAACTGTACGCCCATGCCGTCGGTCTGGATGGTGCACGTCCATCCGGCGTTGCAGCTGATCGAATCGCAGAGACTCGGCGTGTTGCAGCCGAGCGAGCAGATGAAGCCAGCCCCGCAGAATGCGTCGCCATCGTCGCCGCACGGAGTGATCTCGCGGCAGAAGCCGCCGAAGCAGAGGGTGCCGTTCACGCAGTCGCCGGCAACGCAGTTGGGATCGCCGACCGGGTCGCACCCGGGGTCTTCGCAAGGGTCGATATCGCAGGACGGAACGCAGTCACCGTTGACGCAATGCTCGAAGTTGTCGACGCAATCGACGTCGTTGCAGGAGGCGCTGGTGGGGATGCACTGGAACGCGCAGACATCGCCGGCACCGGGACAGGTCACGCCGAAACATGGCGTGCGCCGACAGACGCCATCGACGCAGGCTTCGCCGTTCGAGCACTGCTCATCGGAGCGACAGAAGTTGTTCGGGATGGTCTCGTTGCCGTCACTCGGGAACGGGTTGTCCCATTCCCCTTCGAACTCGTCGGTGGGCGCGATGACGTCGAGATCGGGCCGCGTATCCGGCACGCAGATACTGTCCGCGCACATCATGCCGTCGGGGCACGGATGCTGCGGATCGCACAGCGTTTCGCCATAGCGGAGTGGCAGATTGCCTGAGCAGGCAGCCACGGTGAGCAGGCCGACGAGGGCAGTGGCGTATTGTAGCGTCGCCAAGCGGCGCGTCGTGGCTGTCCGGTACACTGCGACTCTCCCCGACCGAGGTAACCCTGAAGTACCTCGTCTTTTAGCACTCGCGCGGAGCTATTACCCGGAGAAAGTGGAGCAAAATCGGCGCTCCCCCATGCCCACACACCGACACGCGATCATCCGCCGCGGAGCAAATCGCGGGCGATGACCATACGTTGGATCTCGCTCGTGCCCTCGTAAATCTGGGTCACCCGGCAGTCGCGATACAGCCGCGCCACCTCCGATTCCTCCATGTAACCGTAGCCACCATGGAGTTGAACCGCGTCACGGACGATTCGGTTCGCTGCCTCGGTCGAAAAGACCTTGGCCATCGCCGCCTCGCGGCTGAACGGATGCCCGGTCTCCTTCAACCACGCGGCGCGCAGCGCTAGCAGCCAGGCGGCGTCGAGCTCGGTCGCCATATCGGCGATCATGAACTGCACGGCCTGCTGCTCGGCGAGCGTCTTCTTGAACTGCTTGCGGGTCGTCACGTACTCGCGCGTGACCTCGAGCGAGCGCGCCGCCATGCCGATGGCTTGCGAGCTGATGCCGATGCGGCCGCCGTCGAGCGCGGTCATGGCGATGCGGAAGCCGCCGCCAAGCTCCCCCAGCACCGCGTCTTCACCGACCTCGACGCCGTCGAGCGCGAGCGACACCGTGTGCGACGCGATGAGCCCCATCTTCTCTTCGGGCTTACCGGCGGACAAACCCGGCGCGCCCTTTTCGACGAGGAAGCAGGTGATGCCTTTGGCGCCTTCGTCGCTAGTACGAGCCCAGACGACGATGACCCCTGCCCCGTCGCCGCTGGTGATCCAGGCCTTCTCGCCGGTGAGCGCCCAGCCTTTGCTAGTGCGCTTCGCTCGCGTCTGCAGATTCGCCGCGTCGGAGCCATACGCCGGCTCGCTCAACGCGAAGGCGCCGGCGAAGTAATCGCCGCTCACGAGCTTCGGGACGTGTTTCTCGCGTTGGGCCGGCGTGCCGAACTTGGTGATGACCTCACCCACCATATTGGTGACGGCCATGGTCACGGCGACCGATGCGTCCGCTTTAGCGACCTCGCGCAAGGCCAGCGCATAGCCGACGACGCCAGCCTCGGCGCCACCCAAGGCCTCGGGGATGTTGACGCCGAGCAGGCCCTGCTCGCCCAGCTCCTTCACCACGGAGTGAGGAATCGCGTGCTCGTGCTCGCGCTGCTTGGCGCCGGGCGCGATCCGCTGCTTCGCGAAACGCTCCGCAGACGCCCGCAGCAGCTCCTGGCCTTCGCTGAGACTGAAGTCACTCACCGTTCAGCACCGCGCGGGCAATCACGAGACGCTGAATCTCGCTCGTCCCTTCGTAGATCTCGGTGATGCGCGCATCACGGAAGTGGCGCTCGGCGGGATAGTCCTTCACGTAGCCGTAGCCGCCGTAGACCTGCAGCGCCTTGGTGGTGACACGGCCGCTCATCTCGCTCGCGTAGAGCTTCGCCATCGAGGCTTCTTTGCTGAAGCGGACACCGCGATCCTTCAAGGTCGCGGCACGCCAGATGAGCAAGCGGGCGGCGTCGATCTGCGTCGCCATGTCGGCGAGATAGAACTGAATGGCTTGGAGATTCGAAATCGGCCCGCCGAAAGCTTCGCGCTCGAGAGCGTAAGCGCGTGCGCCTTCGTAGGCAGCGCGGGCAATGCCGAGCGCCTGCGCGGCGATGCCGATGCGGCCGCCGTCGAGCGTCGACATCGCCACTTTGAAGCCTTCGAATTCCTTACCGAGCAAGGCGTCGGCTGGCAGCTTCACGTCGTCGAGGCTGATCTGCGAGGTGCTCGAGGCCTTGATACCGAGCTTGTGCTCGTTCTTCGCGACCACGAAACCGGGCGCGTCGCAGGGCACGATGAAGGCGTGAATGCCCTTCACACCCTTGCTGCGGTCCGCCATCGCGAACACGATGGCAACGTCGGCTTCGTTGCCGTTGGTAATCCAGTTCTTGGTGCCCTTGAGCACCCACTGGTCACCTTGTTTCACCGCCGTGGTCGTCTGCGCCGCGGCATCGCTGCCCGTGGCCGGCTCCGAGAGGCAGAAGCAGCCCAAGAGCTCACCACTCGCGAGCTTGGGTAGCCACTTCTTCTTCTGGGCCTCGGTGCCGAACTTCATGATCGGGTCGATGACCAGCGAGTTGTTGACGCTCATGATGACGCCGCACGAGGCGTCGCCCGCCGAGATCTCTTCCATGGCGATGGCGTACGCCACCGTGTCCATGCCGGCGCCGCCGTATTCGGTCGGCACCGCGACGCCCATGAGCCCGAGCTCGGCCATGCGCTTCACTTGTTCGGTCGGAAACTCGCCGCTCTCGTCGTGTTGTGCGGCCTTGGGCGCAAGCTCCGCTTTAGCGAGCTCACGCACGGTCTCCTGCAGGAGCTTTTGCTCGTCGCTGAGCGTCAGTTCCACGACTTACCTCCCCGTGAACGCCGGCTCGCGCTTCTCGACGAAAGCCTTGGTGCCTTCTCGCATGTCGGCGGTCCCGAAGAGCTGGCCGAACGAGAGGACTTCGATGGTGCCGGCGGTGTGCGGGTCCGTACCCATCCCCACCTGCATGGCGTGTTTGGCGGCGCGGACCGCGACCGGTGAGCGCTTGGCGATGGTTGCGGCGAGCGCCCTCACCTTGCCCAAGAGCTCCCCGGGCGCGACGACGTTCTGCACGAGACCGACCTTCGCGGCGGTCTGGGCGTCGTAAATTTCGCCGCTGAAGATCCACTCGGCTGCCGCCCCATAACCGACCTTGCGGCCGAGTCGAACCGTGCCACCGAAGCCAGGAATGAGCCCGAGCTTCACTTCGGGCTGACCGAACTTCGCGGTCTCGCTGGCGTAGATGATGTCGCAGGCCAGTGCGAGCTCGCAGCCGCCGCCCAGCGCGAAGCCGTTCACCGCGGCGATGACCGGAACCGGCAGCGCCTCGATGCGGTGCATGATGGCGTGACCACGGCGCGCGAAGGCGTCCGCTTCAGCGGTCGTCATGCCGGCCATGACGGCGATGTCCGCTCCAGCAACGAAAGCTTTCTCGCCGGCACCCGTGATGATGACGCAGCGCAGGTCGTTGTTGGCCTCCACCGTCGCGCAGGCGGCGTCGAGGCCCGCGAGCACATCGGGGTTCAGGGCATTCAGCGCCTTGGGCCGGTCGATGACGATTTCCGCGACCGCCCCATCCACGGACACACGCACGAATTCGCTCATGGCGGCGTTACTTGGACGGGGGTGGGTCCGGTGTCAACCCTTGCTCTTCGCGAGCTCCTGGACCCGCTGGTAGACCTCGCGTTTCGGCAGCTCGAGAACCGCGGCCACGGCGGTGGCGGCGTCACGGGCAGACAACCCCGCGGCAAGGACACGCGCGATGGCTTCGTCCATCTGGCGGGCATCGGCGCTCACCGGCACGGCCGCCACCGGCCCTAAGACGATGGTCAGCTCGCCCTTGGTCTCCCCGGCGAAGCGTTGCGCGAGCTCGCTCAGGGTGCCGCGCGCCAGCTCCTCGTGGAGCTTGGTGAGCTCACGTCCGACCACGGCGCGGCGATCGGGCTGCGCCTCGGCGAGCTCACGGAGGGTGTCGGCGAGCCGGTGCGGCGATTCGTAGAGCACGATGATGCCGTGGTTCGCGTTCACTTGGGCGAGCGCCTCGGTCCGTTCCCTGCCCTTCACGGGCAAGAAGCCGAGGAAGGTCACCGCGCCTTCCGTGAAACCGGCGACGGACAGCGCGGTGGCGAGCGCCGAGACCCCTGGGATCGGCACGATGCGGTGCTGACCGTCGGCAGCGATGATCGCCACGAGCTCGGCGCCTGGGTCGCTTACCGCGGGAGTACCGGCGTCGGTGAGGAACGCCACATCACCATCCGCTAAAGCATCCAAGACCTCGCGCGCCCGCGCCCGCTCGTTGTGCTCGTGCAGACTCTTCAACGGCTTCGAGATGCCGAAGTGCGACAAGAGCTGTGACGAACGCCGCGTGTCTTCGGCAAAGACGACCTTCACCGCCTTCAGACACTCGACGCTGCGAAAGGTCGCGTCGGCGAGGTTACCGATGGGCGTCGCCACCACGAAGAGCGTGCTCATGGGCCAACCCGCGAGTCATCGAAGGCGTCGCGCACCAGACGCACTTCTGCGGGTGGATTGCCGCTCAAGCCGATGACGTCGAAACGCATGAGCGGCCACGGCTGCGGGAGCTCCGCCAGGTAGCCGCGCGCCGCCCGGATGATGCGTCCGATCTTCGCCGGCGTGATCGTCTCCAAGGGATCGCCGAAATGTGGATCGGCGCGGCCGCGAACCTCGACGAAGCAGAGGATGTCTCCCTCCCAAGCGACGATGTCGATCTCTCCACCAGGAGCGCGAAAGTTACGCGTCACCACGCGGTAGCCCGCGCTCGCCAGGTGCTCGCAAGCCGCTTCCTCGAATGCGCGGCCGATGGTGGTCGTCCGTTCGAGCGTCATGCGCGGGCCACGAAACGCGTCACGTTGGGCGCGCCCTCGGCGCGTTGCGGCCGGTCGAGCAAGTGCACCACTTGGACCCCCGCCTGCGCGATGACGCCGAGATAGCGGCGCAGCAAATCGTCGCCGCCGGGCGTCGACAGCTCGAACGGTCCCACCAAGAGAGGCAAGCGGCGCTCGGGCGGCAGCGCCGTGATCAGGGCGCCGCGGACCGCCAGGATGACGAGCTCGCGCCAAGGAGCCGGCAAGAGCTGGGGAGGCTGGACTCCAGCCGCTCCGACGACGGACATCGTACCGTCGATGTCGACCTCGATGCGGGTGAGCTTCTTCGCGGACAGATGTTGGATGAACTGACTCGACCGCTGCGTGAGCATCATCGCGGTGTTGGTCGCATCGCCCCCGAAGTGACGCAGCGCCACCTCGAAGGTGCGGCTGAGCTCGTCGGCACGCTCCTCGCGAATACCGAGGAGGCGGCGCAGGCTCGCGGCTTCGGCCTGCAAGACACCGACGTCGCTGCCCGACATGCCCATGGTGGCGAGCTCGCGTTCGACGGCTTGGGTGGCGCTGTCGAGAGCCACCTTCTCTTCGCGCAAGCGCTGCAGCTCGGGATCGTCTTCGGCCTCTTGATAGAGGCGACGCGCCTCGGCGGCCTCAGCCTTGGCAACATCACGCGCCTTGATGGTCTCGCGCACCTCGTCGAGCGAGCTGAAGCCGACCATGGCGGCGAGCTCGTGCGCTTTCGCGATGAGCTCGACGTCTCGGCTTTCGATCTGGTCGCGCCGGCGGTCACTCGCGGCGAGCCGCTTCTTGGCGACCGCGAGCGCCTCCCGGTGCGACAAGTTCTGCCAGAGCGCGAAGGTCGCAAGCCCAAAAGCCGGAATGTCGAGGAACGCGATGTAGCGCAGCGACCCACCGAGCCACAGGCCCAGGCCGACGGCGGCGGCTCCCGAGAACAGGCCGGCGATGACCCGCCAGTCCTTGAGGATGGGTGACTCTTCGGCGGCGCGCACCAGACGCTCGTGCTCGTCGTGCTCTTGTTGCCAGCGCACCAGATCGGCGCGCTTGTGGCGCTCCTTCTCCATCGCCGTCTCGTACATGGAGAGGAAGTTGTCCGGTAAAACGGTCAGCTGCGCGTACGGAGCGAGGGCCGCGTCGGCGCGCTTCATGCGATCGGCGCTCACCGCCTTGCCGTTGATGGCGTCGTCGACCTCGAGCTTGCGCTGGGTCATGGCATCGAGTTGCGCTTCGAGCTGCTTGCCACGCGTCTGCGTCGCGATCTTGGCTTCCACGGCGGTCAGGCGGGCGCGCGCGGCCGGGTTCGGTGGTCGCGGCGTCTCGCTCGCGGGCATGTGCTCCGAGGTCAGAGTGAAGGTGTCGGCGAGGAGGTCGCGGCTCTCGATGGCGAGCTGGGGAGCCAAGGCCTCGGCGACGGCGGCAGCCCCGTCGGCGATCGCCGCGAACTGCCGGCGTGTGCCGTCGAAGACGAAGAGCTGCGCGCCCGCGGTCGCGAAGTCGCGCAGCACGCGGTACGTGGCGCCATCGCGGCCGACGAAAGTGATGATGCCGCGCCCTTGCTCGCCGTTCCCAGAAGGCAGGCAGAGCTCGAGGATGGCGGTGAGTGCCGTCTCGGGCACAACGCTATCGCAGACAACGGCGTTGTAACCCCGTTGGAGTGTGAGCGTCGCTTGCGAGCGAACGTCACGAAAGGCCTGCAGCGCCAGGTCGACCCAGAGCACGGAGTGATTCTCGAGCGAGGCTCGAGATCAGCGCAAGTCTTTGATGCGCTTCGCTGTTTACGAGCGAAGCGCGCCCGACTAGCTTTGAGCTTCCGCCGGGGCGGCTTCGGCGCTAGCCTCGGTGGTGCTCTCGCCACCTTCGCGCTCTTTCAAGCGGGCGGCCTTACCGGCGAGGTCACGCAGGTAGTAGAGCTTGGCGCGGCGGACATCGCCGGCGATGACGACTTCGATCTTGTCGATCGACGGGCTGTTGAGCGGGAACACGCGCTCGACGCCGACGCCGTAGGAGACTTTGCGAACCGTGAACGAAGCGCGGCTGCCGCCATGGCGGAGCGCGATGACGACGCCTTCGAACACCTGAACGCGCTCTTTGTCGCCTTCCTTGATGCGGACGCCGACGCGAACGGTGTCACCGGCGCGGAAGTTGGCCTCACGGCGAATCTGGTCTTTTTCGATGCTCTGCAGGATGTTCATAACGGCCTACTCCCAAAACGAGGCGCGGAGCTAACACAGTGGAATCGAAAAAAGCAAGCAAGAACGGGCTAAAAAAGCCCAACTGGCGCCCTTTGCCACCACCTAAACCCCTGCGATCGCGCTAGAAACCGCGAAAATACGGGCTTGCAGCCGATCACACCCACATGGCACGACCGCTGCACCGCCGGCAAGCACAACCCCGGGACACACCGGGGACGCCACTATGGGGGATAGTCCGATGAAGAAGCTTGCTTGCCTGGCCGCTGCCCTGACGCTTTCCGCAGCCGCACAGGTCGCTCACGCACAGTCCGCGACGACGCAAACCACCACGACCAGCACCGACCTCACGACGGGCGAGACGGTGACCACCCAGTCGACGACGACCGACCCGGCGCCTGCTGTGTTGATCGATCCGGCCAATGGCCGCACCGACGCGACGGTGATTCCCCCGGCGCGCGGCAACGATCAGCTCTACGCGCGCGAGCACACCTACAAGACGGGTCCAGCGAGCCGCGCGGGGATCGGCTTCCTCCTGGGTGGCGGTGTGACCAACTTCACGGCCAGCGCCGTGCGCGACGCCACCGAGCTCGGCGGCGCCTGGGATGCCCGCCTCATCTTCGGCACCCGCACCTTCCTGGGCCTCGAAGCCGCTTATGTCGGCTCGGTGAACGACATCAACGCCTTCGGCCTCTCGGGCAACACCAAGCTCATCGGCACCGGCGTTCAGGGCCTTGCGCGCTTGAATCTCACGACCACGGCCTGGCAGCCCTACCTGCTCGGCGGCGCTGGCTGGAAGCACTACGCTTTGGCGGGCGAGCGGTTCAATGTTTCGAACATCCGCAACGACGACAACGTGGTGGAGATCCCCATGGGCTTGGGCCTCGCGTTCCACAATCGTGGATTCATGTTCGACGTGCGCGGGCTCTACAACTACGCGCTCAACTCGAACCTCTTCACCAACCAGAACCCGGGCGTCGATGGCCCCGGTGACTTGCACAACTGGGGAGCCCGCGCCTCGCTGGGCTTCGAGCTCTAGCCTCCAGCAAACCCGTGCGACTGAAGCGACGGCGAGTGACGCATCATGAGTGTGTGGATTCGGGGAAAACGAATCGCGCGTCACTCGTCCGTCGGCAGTCGGTCTAACAAGTCGGGTCTGTGTTTCTTGGTCAGCACCCTCGCCTGCTCTCTGCGCCACGCCGCTATCTTGCGGTGATCACCCGAGCGCAGAATCTCCGGCACCTCCGAGCCTTCGAAGCTCACCGGCCGCGTGTAGTGCGGGTATTCGAGCAAGCCGGCGCTGAACGACTCGTCTTCGATGGATGCGGCGTTGCCGAGCACACCGGGCACGAGACGCACCACGGCGTCGACGATGCTCCACGCCGCCGGGTCGCCGGCCGAGAGCACGTAGTCGCCGACGGACACCTCGCGGTCGATGTAGCCGCGGACGCGCTCGTCGACGCCTTCGTAGCGGCCACACACCAGGGTCATGCCGGGACCGCTCGCGAGCTCGCGCGCCATCGCTTGCGTGAAACGCTCGCCGCGTGGGCCCATGAGGATGACTGGGCCGGGCGTTGCCTTGCGCGCGTCTTGAATCGCGGCGTGCAGCGGGGGAACCGCGAGGACCATCCCAGCCCCGCCCCCGAACGGCGCGTCGTCGACCTGGCGGTGTTTGCCATGGCCGTACTCTTTGAGATTGCGGATGGTCACCCGTGCTTCGCCGTCGACGAAGGCGCGCCCCGTGAGGCCCGCGCGCTCGCTGGTCAGCGCTGTCCAGACCTCGGGGACCAACGTGATGACCTCGAGCGCAAAGCTCATTCCCAAAGGCCGGGGATCGGCGCGACCGTGAGCACGCCATTCGCGCGGTCGAACCCGCGCATGGTGTCGGGAACCATGGGCAGCAGCCGCTCGCCATCCGGTGTGTCGATGCTCAGGAGATCCTGGCCGGCCCCAGCGAGAACGGCGCCCACGCGTCCCAGGTTCTTGCCGGCTTCGTCACGCACCTCGGCGCCGACGAGCTCGAAGACGTAGGCTTCTTTGGCGAGCAGCGGCGCGATCGCAGACTTGGGGATCGCCACCACGGCGCCGGTGAGCTGCTCGCGGACCACGTCGCGGTCGGCGATGCCCTCGAAGGTCACGAGATACGCGTCACCGCCGGAGCGGACAGCGGTGATGGTGGCATCACGCGTCGCGCCTTTGCGGGTGAGGCGTACGACCTCGATGTCCGGGAGCTCGACGGACGGATCGTCGGGCGTGAGACGGACCTCGCCGCGCACGCCGTGTGCGCGGCCAAGTACGCCAAAGCGGACCCAGTCGGGGTCTTCGCTCAGTCGAGAATTTCGAGGGTCGTGTTCTTGCCCTCGGGCTGAATCGCGGACAGCAAGGTGCGAATCGCGTGGGCGGTCCGGCCGTTCTTGCCGATCACCCGACCCCGGTCCTCCGGAGCCACCCGCAACTCGATCACGTCCTCGCCCTCGTCGCCCGAGGCCGTCTCGACGCTCACCGACTCCGGCTGCTCCACCAAGGCCTTGGCGATGTACTCCACGAGGTCTTTCATCGGTCACTGGACCCCAGCGCGCTTGAGCAACTGCTTCACCACGGGCGAAGTCTGGGCGCCGGCGGCGAGCCACTTCTTGGCCTTCTCGGCGTCGACGTTCAGCTGGGTCGCGGCGAGCGGATCGTAGCTGCCGAGCTGCTCGAGGAAACGGCCGTCGCGCTTGTGGCGCGAGTCAGCGGCAACGATGTGGTAAAACGGGCGCTTCTTCGTGCCATGACGCGCCATACGCAGGATAACAGCCATTGTCGTCGAATCTCCGTCTCTAACTTTTAGAGGCCGCGCGCTATAGCACTTAGAAACGCGAATTGGCAAGCCTAATGGGCGTAGGCCCACGGCGGTCAGTTTCGCAGGATGATCTGGGTCCCGGGGACGCCGCGTGACGCGTCATCGGCGTTGGTGGGATCGAACCCGACCAGCGTGTCGTTGCCCGAATACGTGATGTAGACCTTCGGATGGCGGGGGCCGAGCTCGTCGGGCGGCTCCTGGTAGACCAAAATGTCGCCGGGGATGCTGCCGGCGGACCCCAACGTGCTGCCGCTCGAGGCGTAGGCGCGGCCGGTCAGGTACGGGCGAAAGCCGTCGCGGACGATGGCCGCGAAGCGGACGTCGCGGGACAAGAGCTGGTTCTGGCCGTTCGTCGGGAGAACCTTGCCGTTTTCGTCATAACGGTTGCAGGACCCGATGACGGGCGCACCGGGCTCGGGCGCCGGCTCCACGTAGTTGGTCAGGAGGTCGTCGCGCAGCTCGAAGATGATGGACTCGGTGGTCGCGACGTCCCCACCTGGGCCGAAGCGGTCCGTGAGACCGACGCGCCAGACCGCGGCTCCCTGGCGATTGACCAGGAACTGGTCACCGGCGCGAATGCGGTACGCGATGCGGCCGCCCGTGAGGAAGCAGCTGGGCTCGATCGGTGGGTCGAAGGTGAGCTGACCGCGGTCTTCACCGTCCTCGGAGGGGACGACCGAGCTGGTGATGCGGCGCTCGAAGCGACAAACACGCGTGTCCTCACCGATGGTCGCGACGCAGTCAGGAGCGGATGTCGGTGTCGACAGGATCTCGAGGATGTCGCCGGCCTTCACGCGCTGGAAGTCGTCGGTGTGGAGACCGACGTCGCTGAAGACGGTGCTCGAGACCAGCTGACCGCCGCCATTGCTGCGGTCGAGCCCTGGCAGGACGCCCTCCCAGGTGAAGTCCCAGCGACCTTCACGCTGTAGCGGACCCGAGCTCTGGGCCGCCAAGACCGGGATGTTGCCGGCGACCACCACGACGCCGCCACCGTTCGCGTCGCGGGCGCAGGTGAAACGCGCGCGGTCGGGTGTCTCCACGCAGTCGGCCATGTAGTTGCCGATCTGGTACGGGGCAAAGTCATCGACATCGCCGCCGTTGAGAACGAGCTGGACATCGATATCGAGGGCCGGCCTGCCGCACCCCGCGCTCGCGAGCTGTGGCGTGAGCGGAGCACCGGTCGCCGTCTTGAGCGGCATCCAGTAGACATCGCCGATCGAGCGGTCGCCTTCGGTGACCACCAAGGCGTATTCGCCGAAGCTCACGCTGATCGAGCTGTTGCGCTGGTCTTCCTCTTCGCTGATTTGGCCGTCGTTATCGAGGTCGAAGTCGCCGTCGTTGCAGCTGTAGGTGAGCGAGGTGTGGCCACCGCTGTTACCGAGCGTGGTGATCAGGCTCGGGGCGCCGTCGACGTAGATCGCGGTGTAGAGCGGCTGTCCGCTGGGGCGGATGGCGCCCGTGTCGTCGACGCAGATGTCCTCGTCCGAAACGTTGGGCTCGACGCAAACCAGAGTCGTCGAGCCGCAGCTCTCGAGGCAACGAGGCAAAGGCGTGTACGAAGGGTTGGCGTCGAAGACCGACCAGGTCGCGTCACCGGCTCCCTGCATGACCACGACGTCGCGCGATAGCGGACGACCAATCAACAGCACGTCATCGTCGCGGGATACGGCGATGGGCCCACCGACGCCGCCAATGTCGCGCCGCTCGATGCTCGCAGCGCCAGTGCCGACACCGATACGTACGACCTCGGTCGCGGCATCGTCGGTCGCGTACACGAAGCGACCATCCCACGACGCTGCCAAGCGCTGAGGACCGCCGCCGACATCGTAGGCGCGGACGGGCACGAAAAATGGACCCGCGACCACGTTCCCGGCGCTATCGAGTGACGTCTTGAGGTCGACGACGAGCACGACGCCGCTCGCCGCGAGCGAAATGTAGACGCGCGCGAGGCAATCTTGTCCGCCGCCGTCCGGGCAAGGCTGGGTCCCGGCAATCATGTCGGTCGGCACCGCGCCGCGCTGGGTGAGCGCGATGGTGATTTCGTTGCCCGTCAGATCGAACGCCTGGGTGTAAGCGTCGGCATCGATCAAGGTCAGCGAGTTGGTCGCCGAGTCGAGCACGATGACGTAGCGAAGATCCTCACTGGCGGCGAGGCGCGTTGGCCGTGCTCCCGCCGGGATGCGCAGTGGGAAATACAGATTGGGGGCACGAACGAAACGCGTGTCGTTGAAGTTGAGAGGCAGGTCGACGACCTGAATGCTGTCTTCATCGGCGTTGGCGATGAACAGATGCGGCGCGACGGTGCCCGCGACCGCGAGGCCAACGGGAGTCGCGAGCGACGTCGTCGTGAGCTGCAAGTTGTTGTTGCAAGCTGCGGCGCTGATGACCGCGATGGCGAACAAGGCAAGCCTGCGCATCAGCGGAACCTACGGCCGTCGGCCAGCTCGGACTCGACGAAGGTGCGCGAGGACGCCCAAACACTGGGGTCCGGGCCGGTGACGTCGAACATGTAGATGCCGTGACTGAGGAAGCCGGTCACGAGCACGAAGTCGTGAGGCACGCTGTCGAAGGACGGCGTGAAGCGGGCGTAGCGAACGACGACCGGGCCCGAGCCGACGCTGCGGTCGATGCGCGTGATGGAATCGAGGCTGGTTTCGCCGACCCGGACGAAGTGCAGCGCGTTGTCGTTGAAGGTCGAGGTGACTAGCAGCGGCGCTTCACCCGTCGTGCGCTCGATATAGGTGACCGATTGCGGGGTGCCGGGGACCGCGAGCGCGTCGATGACGTCGTATTCGGGGCGCTGCACCAGCTCGAGCGTGTCGTCGGCGCGCAAGATGTTGCGGCTGCGGAGCGAGGCATTGAGCATGAGGATGCTGTCCGAGCTGCCGGCGGTCGGCTGAGAGAAGCTCACTGCCGCAAACGCGCGATTGCCATTGCTGGTGAAGGCGAGGTCGGACAAGGTGAAGCCGCCAGCCTGCGCCCGGATGTCGATGCGGGCGATGCGGGCGCGATTGTTGAAATCGACACTCGCGAAATCGGTGTCTTCGGTCGCTCTGAACTCGTAGCGGTCGAAGTCGAAGCCGAAGATGGTCGCGGAGCTTACGCCGCCCGCGGAAGCCCGCGCACCCACCGCGACGAAGCGTTCGCTGGTGGTCGTGGCGGCCGGCCGTGGCGCGACGATGGCGGTGGTTTGTACCGTGAAGCCGGTGCCGGTGGAGAGCTCGATGGAGCGCTGGTTGCCGAGAATCTCGACCTCGGCGCTGGTGTCGACGTCGAGGAAGGTGACCATCCCGAGGCCGATGTAACTCGAGAGGTAGCCGATCATGAGCGTCGGCGGCTGGCCGTCGCGCGTCGGGAGAAAACGCACGCCGTACGGATCGCTGAACTGGTCGATGATCAAGCCGTCGTCGATGCCGTTCTGCACGAAGCGATAGACATGACGCGAATCGCAGTCGGTGCGCCGGTCGCCGGCATCGAGCCCCGCTTCGGAGCTAGCGTCACCGCAGCTGAGCGTGCCGTCGGCGCCGACCTCGAAGAGAATGACTTGATTGTTATTGCGGAACGCAGCGGCCAGCATCGTCCCGTCCGGGGACATGGACAGCTCGCCGCCGAGCGACGGCACCAGCAGCGTTTGGATGATCGCGTCGGCCGGGGTTGCCGCTTCGCCAGTCGCTAGGATGTCGAGGTCGATGACCGAAACCCAGCCGGTATTGAAGCGCTGCGACCAGTTGGTCGACATCACGTAAGCGGTCCGGCCGTCTGGTGCGATGGTCATGCCGAGCGGGAAATAGATGTCGGCGGCCGGCGCGGGTCGGCCGACCAGCTCGCGACGGCACGCGGTCGTTCCCATGAGCGTCAGCACGCACGCTACGGGCAGCAGTCGGCAAACGATGGGAAGCGACACGCGCGCCTCTATAAGCAGTGCAAGGCGATGGCGCAAGGAGGTCCCGCGCTTGCTAAGTGTTTGCTTTTGCCTGGGAAGCGCTGCTAGCTCTGCGCCAGTCGCGTTGGTAAGCGCGACGTACGACATCCACATTTAGAGGGAACAGACATGCGTAAGCTACTCGGGGTTCTTGCGGTATCGGTGGTTGGTCTGGCGGCGTCGGTGGCCACTGCGGCTCCCTACGGCACGGCTGGTTGCGGCTTGGGCTCGATCGTGTTCGGCGATGACGCCGGCATCGTTCAGATCTTCGCGGCGACCACCAACGGCACGTTCGCGACCCAGACCTTCGGCATCACGTCGGGTACGTCGAACTGCGTCGACATGGGCCGCTCGGCTTCGGTCGATCAGGAAGCGTTCGTGAAGATGAACTACGCCAGCCTCATGCGCGACGCGGCGGCCGGCAAGGGCGAGTACCTCTCGGCCATGGCGACCCTGCTCGGCTGTGAGCAGCCGGCGCACGAGTCGCTCTTCCAGGTGGCTCAGTCGAAGCACGAAGTCATCTTCACCGAAGGCGCCGAGCCGGTGGCGACCCTCGACGCGATGAAGGCCGAGGCCCGCGCGAACGAGACGCTGAAGAACAGCTGCACCCGTCTCTAAGCCGTAAGCTGGACTAGAATCGCACGGGGTCGCTCGTTGGCTTTGGCCGCGGGCGACCCCGTTCGCTTTTTGCCGTGAACGCCCTTCTCCTGCTCACATTGCTCGCGTCTTCCGCTGTCGCGGACAAGCACGAGCTCATCGCGCGTTCGCGCGAGCTGCGGCTCTCCGAGCACCGCGAGTGGCGCCTGCTCATGCACACCGAGCCCGGTGGCGACGAGAGCGATGCCGACTCGCCGACGTTCTTCTTGTCTCCGGAGGGGAAGGAAGATCCGCAGGCGGAGCTCGAGGCGAACATCGCGGCGTTTCTCGAGCCCCTGGAAGGCAGCGGCGAAGAAGCGCTCGACGCGAGCCCCTTTTGCACCTTCCCCGCCCGCTTTGCGTTTCTCGACGCGGCGCTCGCCTTGACCGCCCATGGGGCTCCGACACCGTCTTGCCCGGCCTACACCAAATGGCGGGCCACGCTCGCGCCGGCGGGCGTGACCATGATCTTCGCCTCGGCCTTCTTGAACGCCCCCGCATCGATGTTCGGACACACGATGCTGCGCGTCGACCGGCGTGATGCCCAGGGACAAGCGCTGCTCGCGAACATCTTGAACTTCGCGGCCTACCCCACCACGACCAATCCGTTCGCGTACACCATCCTCGGGCTCACCGGCGGCTTCCCCGGACGCTTCTCGGCGCTGCCGTATTACGTGAAGGTCCAAGAGTATTCGAACATGGAGTCGCGGGATCTCTGGGAGTACCCGCTCGCTTTGACGGACGACGAGCTGGCGCGGCTACTGGCGCACGTGTGGGAGCTCGATCAGACGCACTTCGACTACTACTTCCTGAGCGAGAACTGCTCGTATCACTTGCTGTCGCTGCTCGAGGTGGCGCGTCCGTCGCTGCACCTGCGCGAAGACTTCCCCGTGCATGCGATCCCGACCGACACCTTGAAGACGACCTTGAAGAACGTCGAGCTGCGCGCGCCACGGCTCTATCGTGCCTCGCACACGCGCACGATGAACGCCCGCTACGAGCTGATGACCGGCGACGAGGTCGACCTCGCGCGCAAGCTCGTCGAAGCGCCCGAATGGGACCCGAGCGTCCTGAAGGATCTCGAGCTGCCGCGCCGCGCCTTAGTGCTGGACGCTGCGGCGGACTACCACAAGTTCGAGATCGGCTTCACGCCCAACCAGGACACCGAAGCGGCACGCCCCGGAAAAAAGCGCGAGCTGCAGCTTGCACGGGAGCGCGGCAAGGTCGGTGTCGATCCACCTCCCGTCGTCGTCGCGCCCCCGACCGCGGAGCCCGAGTCGGAGCACGAAAGCATGCGCTTCGGCGTAGCGTCCGGCATCACGAACCGCGGCCGTGTTTTCGGGGAGATCGCTTGGCGCGGATCGTTGCACGATCTCTTGGACCGCCCGAACGGCTTCGTTCCCTATTCTCACATCGAGCTGCCGAACATCGTGCTGCGCCTGCGCCCTGACCGCTACAGCGGAGAGGGACGCGACGCCGAGCACGGCATCGTGTTGGACCGCGCGGCGATCGTGAGCATCACGTCGCTGACGCCTCACAGCGGCTGGGTGAGCTTACCGTCGTGGCGTGTCAGCTTCGGTGCCGAGCGCCTGCGCGATCTCGGCAACTGCGACGACTGGAGCTGCACCGCCGCAATGCTGAACGGCGGTATCGGATACACCTTCGGGTCGCACTTCCTCGGTGGCGAGGTCTGGTACGGCTTCTTCGACCTGAACGTCTGGGGCGGTCCGAAGCTCCATCCCAACTACCGCATCGGTCCCGACGTGGCTCTCGGCTCCGCGATGGCAGTCACCTCGTTTTGGCAAAGCCACATCGAGGGCAAGCTCCGCTTCGACGTCCTCGGTGATACGCGTGCCGGCCGGTGGGTGCCCGCGGTCGAGGTGGGTCAAAATTTCTCTCTGTCACCGAACGTCGCTCTGCGCATAAGAGGAAGCTTGTGGCGCGACTCCGCTGAATCAGCGCTCGCGCTCTACGTCTACTACTGACGGAGATCTCTGGGAGGACCCCAACATGTTGCGTTCGCTGGTTGCGTTGACCGCCCTCGCCCTGCCCTTGGCAGCCCACGCAGGAACCATCGTGGTGTTCCCGCCGCAAACGACGAACGTTTCGCCCGGTGAGGCGGACGCGGCTGGCGCTTTGCTCGCCGAAGGCTTCAAGGCCGCAAGCAGCGATGCAGTCATCGGTCCGGTGCAAGCGGGCGAAGCGCTGCAAGGCGGCAAGTCGCTCCAGCAAGCGGCGCAGTCTCTCGGAGCCGACAAGTACGTCGAGTCGAGTCTCGTCGGCTTGCAGAAGAGCTTGGTGCTCTCTGCGGACCTCATCGACGTCAACGGCGGCTCGCGTCGCCATCGCCAGATGACGCTTGCGACCCTCGACGACATGCAACCGGCGAGCGAGCGCATCGCCCGCGCCTTGTTGACCGATACGGCGGTCACCTCGAACGAGACCGTCGACACGGTGACCGACAAAGAAGCCGAGGGCATGAAGCGCAAGAAGGCGAACCGCATTGGCGGCTTCCGCGTCGGCATGTTGGTGCCGGTCGCGAAGGGCTACCAGTTCGACCAAGGCTTCCAGATCGTCTACGACCTGCGCCTCGAGCAGCGTAACTACTTCATGAACATCGCGACCGGCGCGATGTTCGGCATCAACGGCCGCGGCGGCGACCCGGCTATCTCGGGCTGGACGCTCGAGCTCGGTGCGGCCTACTGGCTCTCCGACGGCGACTTCGCTCCCTATATCGGCGGCGGTTTGTCACCCCGCATCATGAGCGTCGACGAGGTCCGCTTCGGCCTCGCGCCGTACGCCGTCCTCGGCGCCACCCTCGGCCGCACCTCGACGGCTCACTTCAGCTTCGAGATCCGCGCCTACCAGAACATCATTCGCCAGACGATCCGCGTTGGCCAACCCGATTCGAACGGCGAGCGCCTCGAGGAAGACGTGTTCCCCACCGAGCTCGGCGCTTTCGTCGGCATCTGGTGGTAGCGCGCTAGCTAGCGGGTGAACGCCATCATCCACGTATAGATGTCATGACCGGCGCTCAGGTCGTACGTGATCACCCAGCTCTCGATGTGATCGACGCCCGGATAGATGGTGTAGCTCACTTGTGCAACCGGCATGCAGAACTGGAGCTTGGGCACAGTGGCGTGGTCGCCCGCGTAGCTCACCGTGTTGTCCGCGTCGCCGTGAAACACCCAGAGCGGCATCTCGGCGACCAGGTCGCATCCCTGCGCGTTCCAGGCTGGGGTGATGTCGCCCGCGATGAGCACCGCCGCGGTGATGGCGTCGCTACCGTACTTGGCAAAGTAGCTCGCGAGACCGATGGCGCCGCAAGAGAGGCCTGTGACGTACACGCGGCTGGTGTCGACGTCGTAGTGCTCGAGCGCGAACTCCAGGAAGTCGTGGACGTCGTCGGCGGATGGGCAGCCCGATTGCTGTTGCGGTGAGAGCACGACGAAGGGCCGGTCGACGGGCCAATCCCCTTCGGCGATGAGCTGCGGCGGTCCCCAGGTGGACACCTTGTTCAGATCGGTGTCGCTGCCCGAGCCATCCTCGCCGAGTCCGTGAAAGAAGACGAGCAGCGGGCGCGGCACGGAGCCGCCGTAGTCCTTGGGTAGGTACTCCCAGAAACCCTTCTTGTCGTAGAGCGTGCCGATGGGGCGCTTGGTGTTGGTGGGACTCGCGAGACCGCCGGATGGGACGGGCTCGGTGGTCGTCACGGTTGCGACGGCGCTGCTGACACTGCCGGCGGCGTTGGTGACCACGACATAGTAGTCGCCTGCGTCGCTGAGCTGCGCTTCGGCGGCGCCTTCGGTCGCAGCGCTGTGGCTAGCGCCCAGCGACGTGCTGTTCTTGAACCACTGGTAGCTGAGCGGCGCCGTGCCCATGGCGACCACCGTGAGGCTGAACGGGTCGCCGACCGTGACTGTCTGCGATAGCGGTTGCGTGGTGATGACCGGCGCGACAGGTATCGGCGTGGGCGGTTGCTCTTCGACGGGCGCGTCGTCGTCGCCGTTGTCGACGGTCGTCTGATCGTCGTTGATGTCGAGGCCTTCAGCCTCGGGGCCACCGCTCACACTGCCGCCACAACCGACGAGGAGCAGACAGAGCGGGAGAGCTAGGCGGCGCGAGAGCACCGACTGCTTCGTGCACGCACCGCGCCAAAACCCAACCCATTGATTCCAGTGAGGAATCGTTCGGGGCCGCGGTCTCGAGTGTGGAGCCCAAACGCCATTTTGTGTGGTCTGACGCGCCCTTAGCGCTGGCAAACCCGCTTGAACGAGCAGAGCGCACACTTCGACGTGTCGTCGGTCATCGGAAAGCGCTCGATGGTCGGCTCGCCGGCGGAGAGCTCACGCATCTGCTTCACCGATTCGCGGATTTGGGTCTCACCCCACTCGAGGTCTGCATCCGAGAGTTGAATCTCGACGACGTCGTTGGTCTCGAGATACGCGAGCAGCGCGCGTGTGATGTCGGCGACGCCCCAAGCGCGCTTGGCGTAAGCCGCATAGACCGCGAGCTGCAGCTTCTCGTCGTCGAGTCGGGGCTTGCCGGTCTTCCAGTCGACGAGCACCACGCGCTCATCGCTGTCGCGGTAGGCGAAGTCCGGCTTCACGACGATGGTCGCGCCTTCGAGCTCGAAGCTCGCGGCCGACTCGAGGGCGAGCCAGCGAAAGGCCGGGGTGTCGCGAATGGTATCGACCAGCGGGAGATTCTCGAAGGTGCGCAGGCACGCTTCCATCCGGTCGCGCTGCGCTCGCCACTCATCGCGGCTTACTTCTTCGCGGTACTCGTGCTCGAAGAAGGCGTACTTGAACACCGGGTTGTCGCGGTACATCCCCTGGATCGACTCGGAGTACTGCGCGCGCATCCGACGGGTGCCGCGCTCGGCGAGCTGTTCGACGGGCACCGAATCACCGCGCCGCACCGCGGTCAGCGCCAGCTCGATCATCTCGTGCACGATCTCGCCGACCCACATGTAGCGGTTGCGCAGGTGCTTGAGCACGTAGAGCTCGCGCGTCTCGCGGTCGGCCGTCTTGACGTTGCCACCACCGCGGCTCGCGTAGTGATGCAGGTAGTAGCGGCGCAGGCACGTACGTAGACGCTTGTCGCGCGTCACCGACCAAGTAAGCCGCCCCGGGACCACGTCCTCGGGCCAAAAGTCCATTTGGTACGACACGAGAAGCTGGCGGGTATAGCGGGACCGACCAACGTTCTCAAGCTCCTGAGCACGCCTCGCCCTGGGTCACGACGCACTCACCGGTGGAACAGCACGAAAAGGCCCGCAGTGGCGTCTCCGGGCGCAGCCGGCATTGGCACGCGCGTCGCACTTCTCTCCCCGGAGGTTACGATGCGTGGGCTCGCTGGTGCTGTTGTGGTCGCGGTGCTCGGATATGGGACAGTCGCTAAAGCGGACGCGAAGTCGTGGTTCGCCTACGGCGTGAACACGTCCCTGGGCATGCGCCAGAACAGCGATGACGCCGACGGCAACACGCGCTCGGTGGCCAGCACGTTCGGCATCCAGCTCAAGCTCTTGCGCTTCCTGGGTGTCGAGCTCGGATACTCTCCGTTCGGCTCGGGTGCAGACGCGCCGGTGCGTTTCGACAATCCCTGGAACGCGAGCGCCCTGCTCTACATCGTCCCCACCTCACCGGTCGGCGCCTACTTGAAGGGTGGCGTCGGTAACAGCTCCATTGCGCGCATCTTCGACGTCGATGGCCAAGAGGCCTCGTACCACGGCGGCGCTGGCCTCGAGGTCTACGTCACCGACCATCTCGTGCTCGGTGGCGAGTTTCTCTTTCTCACCCCCGGCGCCCGCAGCATCATCGACGGTTTGAGCGGCGCGAACGACACGCCTCGAAGCGCCGCCTACTACGTTGCCCCATCGAACTTCCGCGCCTCGTTCCGCGCCAGCTACTTCTTCTAGGGGCCACTGCCAGGTCGAGACTTGTCGACCGCAACCCACTCGAGTAAGAGCCGCGACCCATGAAGAAGGTCGTCGTCCATTCGCCGGGTGGTTACGAGAAGCTCCTCATCGAAGATCATCCGACGCCGACGCCCGAAGGCGATCAGATCGTCGTCGAGACCTCCGCGGTCGGGGTGAACTACGCCGATTGTTGCGTGCGCTGGGGCGTGTACGAGTCTGCCAAGAAGTATGTTGGCTGGCCGATCACACCAGGCTTCGAGTTCGCCGGTAAGGTCATCGCCGTCGGCCCCAAGGCCACGCACGCGGTCGGTGACAAAGTCTTCGGCGTCAGCCGGTTCGGTGGCTACGCGACGCACGTCTGCGTCCCGTCCCATCAGGTCTTCAAGATCCCGCGCGGCATGACCGAGCAACAGGCCGCAGCCTTCCCCAGCGTCTACATGACCGCCTACCACGCGGTGCATCAGCTCGTGAGAATCCGCAAAAACGGAACGGTGCTCATCCACTCCGCAGCCGGCGGCGTCGGCACCGCGCTGCTCCAGATCTGCAAGATCGCCGGCTTCCGCACCGTCGGTGTGGTCGGCGCTTCCCACAAGATCCAGTTCGCCAAGGACTTCGGCGCCGATGTCGTCATCGACAAGAGCAAGGAAGACCTCTGGGCACGCGCCCGCGCCGAGGCCCCCGATGGCTACGACGCCGTCTTCGACGCCAACGGTTACACCACCTACACGCAGAGCTACGAGCACCTGCGCGCCACTGGCAAGCTAGTGGTTTACGGCTCGCACTCCCTGCTCCCCACCGCGGGCGGCCGGATCAACTACATCAAGGCGGGGCTCGGCATGCTGCGCACGCCGAAGTTCAACCCGTTCAAGATGATCGTCGATAACCGCAGCGTCGTCGGCTTCAACGTCTCGTTCCTCTTCGAGCGCCTCGACCTGCTCGAAGAAGGCATGACCGACATGCTCACATGGATCGAGCAAGGCAAGCTCAGGGGCCCCGGCGTCACCGAGATCCCCTTCGAGAATGTCGGCGAGGCGCACAAGCTCATCGAGTCGGCCCAGTCGGTCGGCAAGATCGTGCTCGTGCACCAGCAGTCGAAAGCCGCTTAGATGAAGGTCACGTCGCGGACGATGGTCAGCGGCGCAGCCTGATACGTCTTGCGGGAGCTCAAGTTCAGCACCAGCTGCGTGAACCAAGCCCGCTTGTCGGTACGCTCGAGGTCGGGTGACTCGTCGCAGCCCTTGGCGAAGCTCTGCGCGCTGTCGCTCGCCATCAAGGCGCCGATTTCGCGGAACGTCATGTCGGCCATCGATCGGTCGAAGGTCAGCAAGACGCCGGTGTCCATCTTCACCCAGGGGAGCTCTCCGGCCTTGGTGAAGGTCAGCGTCAACGACGAGCCATCCGTGTATTTCCGCTCGAGCACACGCGCGCCGTCGGTGGTCGCGACGTCCTTGAAGTCCTTGCGATCGAGCCAGTAGGTCGGCCGCGCCAGGTGGTTCGACTTGTAGAGGTCGAGGATCTTCACCAGCTCGCTTTCGCGGATGTTGCGATTCGCGAGATCGAAGCGATCTGGGAAGCGCTTCACCAGCGCCGCGACTTCGGCTTCGGACAGGTCGGGGTTCTGCTCGACTTCGTAGTGGCGCGTGCGAGCATGCTCACCACGGTCGACTGCCGCCTGCAGAGCCTCCTCCGTCGCGTAGACCGGACCGACCGCCTTTCGCAGGTCTTCGATCGAGAACTGCTTCATGAACTGATGGATGCGCTTCTCCATCGCCATGAACGCATAAGCGGTCTCGAGCACGAGCAACGGTTCTGGAACGCGATAGCGGACCTCATCGGTGGCGGTGTCGCCGCGAGCCAGAAGGGCGTTGTGCAAGATCATGACGACGTTGCCGAAGCGTGACGGATTGTAGGCGGCTTTGACGCCCGCCTGCATGAGGATCGAGTGATAGAGCTCGTCGCGGAAGATACCGTCGAGCGCCTTGTCGGCGTTCGAGTCGGGCTTCGCGTTGCCCTTCAAGACCAGGTACGCGGTACCCGCGACGATCTCGGCGAACTCGCGGCGCAGCATCATTTGCTTGGCGCCCTTCGCGGTGACGTCACGGACGATGGGATACGAGAGCTGCGCGTGCAGCACCGGCTCACCTTCGACCTTGATGCCGTTGTAGACAGCATCGAGCACGTGACCGTGGCGCTCTTCTTCTTGCGACCAGACCGCGGTCTCGTGGCGCTTCTTGCCGTTGCCGTGCAGCGCGCTCGCGGTGACGCGCTCGCTCAGCGTCGAGCCCATGAAGTGGGCGATGTCGTGGAAGTAGTCGTGCAGCGGCGCCGCCGAAGCGAAGCTGTACATCGACGCCGGGAGCTCGATGTCCATCGCGGCCTTGAACAAGAGCGCCAGGTCTTCGCGCGGGATGGTCGAGTCGTCGAAGTCGGACGGATCGACCTGCGACGTCTTGGTGCCGTGCGGCCACAGGTTCACCAGCGGCGTACCGTCGTGACGCGAGATGCCTTCGAGCAGACGCACCTTGTCGAGACGGCTGAAGCTCCACATCAGGTCCTTGTCGGTGACCTGAGCCATGATGTCGTTGATGCGCTTCTTGAAGCGCTTGAACTCGGCACGGATGCGCCGGTTCTCCTTGGGGCTCAGCAACGCCCGGATGTACGTGATGCCGGCGTTCTCGCGCTCGGTGAACGGGTTGTAGGCGAGCGCCACCTCTTTGCCGCCCTTGCCCACCGAATAGTAGCGAATGCCCTCTTCCGAGCGCTCGACGCGGATCTTCTCGCCGCGGACGTTGTGGAACTCGCTGGTGCGCAACGCGACGCGCGCCGTCGAACCGGGCGCAGCGCCACCCTTGGCCGCTGAAGCGGACCGTGCCGCGAGCTCCTCGGTCATCGCCTGCGAGAACGCGCCAGCCACGGTGCGGCGCTCGATCTCCGAGCCGCCCGCCATGGCCTGCTGCACGGCGCGCAGAGCCTGCGGCACCCGCTCGTCGGCGACCTTGATGGTGCCGTCGGCGCCTACGAGACGTTGCTCCGCGAGCTTCACACCCTCGGTGGCTGCACGGCGGAGAACTTCGGGAGAAACGGAAGGCATTGAGGTCATGGGGGTCACACGTCCAGCTCGATACGGTTGCTCTTGGGTTGGGCGATGCAAGGCAAGACCTTGCCCTCACCCGGGTCGACCTGACTTCCGCTCGGGTACTCGACCTCGCCGCTCTTCAGGTTCACGCAGCACATGCCGCACGAGCCCGCTTTGCAGCCGGATTCGATCTTCTTGCCGTCGGCGTTCGCGAGGTCGAGGAGCGTCTTGGCGCTCGGATCCCACGACACGCTCTTACCGGTGCGCGCGAAGAACACTTCGACGGGCTGGACGTCGCTCACGCCGAGCGCCTTCTCGCGCGCGCTAGGCGTGACCGCCGGGCCCGCTGCGAACGCTTCGGAGTGGATATCTCGCGCCGACACGCCGTGCTGCTGCAAGCCGGTGGTCAGCGACGACATCATGCCGGCCGGTCCGCACATGTAGAACTCGTAGCGCTGCTTCGGGAGAGTCTCCTTGAGCAGGTCGAGAGAGATACGACCGTTGTGATCGATCGCGAAGCCCGAGGTGCGCCCGTCGGGGCGCGAGCACACGAGATGCACCTTGATGTTCGGGTGCTCGGCGGCAATCGCGCGCAGCTCTTCCGGGCGTACGAAGTCGCCGGGGGCGTTCACACCGTAGTAGAGATGAATCTCGCGCTGCGAACCGGTGCGCGCGACTTCTTTCACCATCGCGAGCAGCGGCGTGATACCGACGCCACCGGCGAGAAGCACCGCGGGCGTGCGCTCATCGAGGTCGAAGACGAACTGGCCCTTGGGCGCCGAGACGTCGAGCACGGCGCCGACCTCGAGGCTGTGAAAGTGGCCCGAGACGCTGTGACCCTCGGCGGTCTCGGCCGCGTCTTTGATGGTGACTTGATAACGGTCGGGGCGCTGAGCGTCCGAGAGGCTGTAGCAGCGCACCTGCTCCACGCCGTGCAGGTTCACGCGGAACATCAGGTACTGGCCGGGCTTGAACCCGGCGATCTCTTTGCCGTCGACCGGCTCGAGGCTGAAGCTGCGCTGGCGGTTCGCCTCGTCGATGATCTCGACGACGCGGAACTGCCGATAGCCCTGCCACGGCTCACCCTTCGGCACCAAAGCTTCGAGCTCGGCGACGTGATGACGGGCGCGTGACAGCACCGGCGCCAACGTGTTCGGCACATCGACCTGTGCCGGCGAGGACGAGCCCGAGGAGCGCGTGCCGATGACACGCGGCTGCTCACCGCTGATCATGGCGTTGCTAAGGGCTTGGGCAACGAGTGGGAATTGCAAGGGGATCCCCTAAGTCTTCCAAAGTGTCCATCCGCCTTATCGTCCTAATCTCGCCGAGGTTGCGCTTGCGGTAGCGGTGACACGTGACGACCCGTCATCGGAGCAACACGAAACACTTTCGCCCCAGTCGGGACGCGGCCAGGGCGAAGATCGTGTGCGTTGGGGCGTCGCTAGAGCGCGGCCCGCTTTGGAGGGTCGCCGCTAACGGTTAGCGGCGAACGCGCGAAGCCGGAGCACCACCCGACGGGGGCGGCGGAACCGGCTGATAGCCCGCGGGCACGGCGTTCGATTGCACCGGACGCGGTGCGGGCGATGCCGTGTTCGAAGCCTGAGCGGTGCCACGGTACTGCGTCTTGAGCTTGGTCCAGGCGTTGCCGGTCAGGGCGTCGAGCATGGCCTCGATTTCGCGGGTACGGACGATGAGCGCAGCGCGGGCGCGGGCATCCCCCGGAGGCGCCAGCGTGAAGGCCAACATGTTGTGCTGGCGCGTGTAGTAGAGGCGCGTGACCTCCTTGATGAGGTCTTCGTGGATACCGACGAGCGCGTACGTGTCGAGCTGCGACGAGTCGAAGATGAGACCCTGGAGACCCCAGCTCACGCCCGCGGTATAGGCGCGGCCGATGGTGTTGCCGTTCGTGGTGGTTTGCGGGTTCGAAGGGTCGTAGCCCACGCCGGTGGCGATGCGGTCGTTGCCGAGGGTCAGCGCCTCGTCGTTCTGATAGGTATAGCCACCGCTGATGGTCGGCAGGACGGCGCGCAAGCGCGAGACCAAACGGTAGTAGTTGAGGTCACTCTGGGCGACGCGGAAGTACTCGACCGCGGCCTTCTGAACCTCGGCGATTGGCGGATCTTGGGCCAGGACGCGCATGGCGCGGTCAACGTCCGCTTCGACGTCAGCTGGGGCGCTCGGCATTGGGGCGTCGGCCGCACCCTGCGCCAGGCTCATGTAAACGAAAAGGATGACCTTCATGACCAGCTCCTAGAAAGAACCTTATCGGTAGAGCAGCGCGTCAGAGCGCGGCTTTCCCGCCAAAAACGTCGAAATATCCGTCCGTCACATAGTTGAGGTAGGCGGCCACTTCGCGCTTCTGCACCTCGAGCTGGGTGCGTTGCTTGGCATCCAAGCCTTCGCGCTTCAGCTGCAAGGTGGTGTTCGCCCACTTCGTATACGCATCTTCGAAGCGATACGTCAGCCTCCGGCGGAGGCGCTCGACGTCGGCCCAGCTGCGGTCGGTCGAGCTGCGGGAGCGCAGGAGGTCAGCGAGGTCGAAGGCGATGACGACGCCCCAGTTGTGTCTCTCCGGGAAGCGCTCGGTGATGCGCATCTCGGTGTTCTGGAAGCCGGTGCGGACGATGTCGTTCAAGAACGTGAGGCCGTTGCCGTCGCGATACGAATACGAGGCCTTGATGACCGGCATGAGGCCTTGGAGCCGCGCGTCGTCACGTCGGGCGGCCACTTGGGCGGCATCGACCTGATAGTGCCGCAGTGCGATCTCGATGACTTCCCACATCGGAGCTTTGTTGAAGAGCTCCTGCACGTCGGTCGCGGTCTCGCTCACCCCGCGCGCCACGTCGACCCTCTTGAGCAAAACGTTGCCCATCCAGATCATGGCGCCGTCGAAGGTCCGCAGGTCGTCGACGAGGACGAGGTCGATGCTGCGCTGAGTCGGGCGTGTGAAGATGAGGTCGAAGGTCTTGCCGCCGTCGTGCGAGAGATACACGTCGTCGACCGTGGCGACGAGCATGTGCTCGGCATGTGCGCCCTCGATCTGGAACCAAGCAATCGATTTGTGCGCGAAGCGTTCGTCGCGGATCCGCAGGAAGCGATTGTGATCGCAGACCGTCACACCGTCGCCGGTGATACCGAACGCCGGACCGTCGGTACGCCAGGTCCAGGCCGGCTCCGCGTCCTTGCTGTCGTACATGAAGACGCACTCTTCTTCGTAGGTGCGCCGGTCTTCGCTTTCGCGGAACAGGCGGCCACCGGCGAGGATACGCAGGCGCCCCTCGTAGAAGCCGGCAGTGTTGACTTTGTGGGAAAGCACGAACGGGTTCACGTACTGAAACCAGGAGTCGCCGTAGTCGTAGGTCTCGAGGATCTGCCCTGTGATCGTCTTGCCGATCATGTGGCCCGGACGCTTGCGGTTGCAGGAGAGCCAGGACACGCGGCCGAGGCCGAGATTGCGGCCGGTCTCGATGATCTCGAAGCGCAGCGGCTCACCAGGAGCGGCGCGAAAGATTCCGTTCGAAGCGTTGAGAAAGATGTAGTCGAAGCAGCGGTCGATCTGATTGATCTGTCCGGGATCGCGGACTTCGTTGGCGACCAGCGAGCCCAAGACCTTCGCTGTCGGTAAGCGTTGGCGGCTGCGCAAGTTACCAGCGAGGTCGAGCGAGCGCTGCGCCGATGATACGCGATCGCGGACAGGGATATTGCCGTTGAGCGAGCGCAAGAGATCGAGATTCAGCTGTGGCGTGCGCAGCTGGCGGGTCTTGAGATCGAGCAAGTTGTCGTACGAGACTGGCTGGAAGACGATCTCCCAGGTCGTACCATTGTCCAAGCTGCGGTAGACCTCGCCCAACACCGTGCCGATCCACAGCTCCTCGGTGCCCGGGAGCGTACCGACGTAGGTGATGTCGTCGGTGAACGGCTGCCCCATGGTGATCTCGACCCATTCTTGTTGGGCCTGGATCACCAAGGCGGTCAGTGCGATCGCGATAGCGGTCACGTGGCTAGCTCAGTCGCCGTTTTCGCACGTAGGTGGACCGATGTTCCCCGTACCGCCGCCGCCAGTGATGATCTCGGGGGCGAGCACGCGAATCGACGCGATGTTGACGCTCCAGTCCCACGAGTACCAAGACGTCGCGTTGCTGTTGACCGTGATACCGACCCAGCGGGCGCTGATCGGCGTGCCCACCTGGAACGTGTCTTCACCTCCGTCGCCGTTGACGACCGAGGCGACGACCGACCAACCCGTGGTCGAAGCATCCATGGGACGCGTCGGCGAGCTCTGCAAGCTCGTCATCACGTCGTATTCGTCGGCGTAGGTGCCGTCGGTGGTCGCGTTCGCCGCCCACACGATCTCGATCTCTTGGATGTTATAGGTCGTCCCGAGATCGATGTAGAGCGCTGGATACGCGGAGAAGTTGGCGTAGGTGCCGTCGTCTGCGTCGGTGATGTTGCTGATGCCCGAGCCGGCAACGCTCGCCCCGACCTGCTTGCGCACCGCGACGTCCCGCACCTGACCGGTCGGAGGCGGCGTCGGCTCTTCCGGCGTCTCCTCTTCTTCGTTGATGGACGGGTCGTAGGTGACGCGGTAGCTCACGACGTCGGAGCGCGAATCATTCAGGCGCTGCACGAAGATCTTGAGGTCGTTGCGACCTTCCTTGAGAGCCACGTCGACGCAGAAGTTACCGGTGCCCGAGACGTCGGCCGCGGTCGGCGCCGCCCCACCCTCGACAATGATGGTGGCCTCTTTCTCGGCGCTGCCACGAATCGGCAGCGTCGAAAAGCCCGACATCGTCGTGCGCGTCGTTATGGTCGCGGGCTCGGGCTTGAGCGACTGGGTCTGGCGCTGATCCGAGGGTGTCGACGTGTTGTTGACCGTCGGCTCGGGCAAATCACCGCAAGCAACCGCCAGAACGGACGAGGTCATCGCCGCAATGAGGAAGCGGGACATCAATCCTCCACAGTGCCGGGCTCGGAGAACAGCGGCTCCGGCAACGGCGGGCAAGGACCCTGCTTCTGGTTGAACCCGGGAGCCCAGGTCCAATCGGTGACGTAGGCTTCACCTACTTCGCGGCTGCCGCCGCATTCGTCATAGCGGATGATGGTGCCGGTGCGCAGGAGCTTCGAGGTCTGGCGGAAGAAGGCGCCGAACCAGTGCGGGAAGACGCTGCGGCTGATGCCCAAACCGGTGCCCGAGCCGCTCGAGACGCTGCTCGAAACACCGAAGCCGAAACCAACGTTCAAGATCCAGACACTGACGCCGAAGCTGCCGCTCAACGAGTAGCCACGGCTGCGACCTTCGTTGGTGCTCTCGCTGTAGTTGAAGCTGTTGCCGTTCATGCCACCGGGCAGGCAGCCCGTGACCGCTTGCGGAGCGTACACCTCGGTCACCTCGACGTTGCCGTCGTAATAGACCTCGTAGGGCTGGTGCACGGTGAACACCACCATGCGGCGGATCTGATTGCCGGCGCCGTCGGTCGCGGTGATGCTGACGCCGACGTCACGGCTGGTGCGCACGTCGTTCAAGGTCTCGGGATCGTCGCCGGGCGAGAGCATGCCCGGATCGATGGTGAGGAGCGTGGAATTTCCGTCGCTAATGCTCGACTCCACGACACGCGGTTGGTCATCGACGGCGACGTAGGCCGCGGTGAGGCCGATCGGCGCATAACCCGACCCCGAGCCCATGCCGGTCACGGAGAGATCGATGTCAACGAGGTCGCCGTTCAGGACGCCGGGCGCACGCGACGTGTCGCAGGACCGCGAGTACGGCGAGACACGATTGACGACGATGGATGGACCGACCTGCACCGTGGTCGTCACCGGCTCGGACTTGGCCTCTTCGTTGCGCTTGCTGACGTTCGTCGCGGTGACCTTGCCGGTGAACGAGCCAACCGAGAGACCAAAGCCTGCCGGGGTGTCATCGGCTTCGAAGACGAACTCGACGCGGTTCGAGGCGCGATAGACCGCTTTGACTTCCATGTCGACGCTACCGCTGCCGCCGCCGTCGCTGCCGGAATAGCTACCGACGAAACGCACCATGACGGTGCCCTTGGATGGGCCAATGAAGTCGCCGCCCAGCACCTTGACCGTCGTACCAGCGGACCAGACGGTCGGTGTCACCGCGATGACGTTCGGCGCGGCGAGTGGTTGCGAATCGCCGCCCGCAACGAAGGACGGATCGTTCTCGAGGCTCGTTCCGCCGCACGCCGCCGTGATGGCGATCAAAAGGAACACGCCGCCCAGGAGAACCGTGCGCCCGAAGGCTTTACGCAATTGAGACAAAGACATCGCGTCCCTCGCCGTGCGAGCGCTCATGCGTTGATTCAACTTTTAGCTTGGGGGCCCGACCGTCCGAACGACGACCGGCTTTCATGAGGCTCGCTGGTTCAATATCGGCCGCGAGTCCTTGGGGTTGCGCGCCATCGTTGCGACATCTCGATCGTGGCTAGATGAGCCCGGAACGACACTGACACGCCGTACTGCCATCACGGCGCAAATCAGCGTCACTGCAACGAAACCGTGACGGGCCGATGCCGATAATCGCGGGCCACACAACTTCGTCACGGAGCACCCAATGGAAAGCATCAAAGGCAGCGGAGAGATCAAGAACACAGGCTCAGCCGCCGTCAGCTCCGGGGAAGCACCCGCCCAAGCAACAGAACTCAAGGTCGCGAAGCCTGCCAACCGCGATTCCGCCGTCCGCAGCAGCGGTCCGATCGCGTTCGCGCCCCGCACCGAGCGCTTCCAGAACCTTGGCGAGGCAGCCTTCTTCGGCCGTGCCCTCCGCGAGCTCGCCGCAGTCGACAATCCCCGCGCCGTGGCCGCCGACAGCGTCGTCGTTTGGCAACGTGAGAACAACCACACGAGCCAGGGCCAAACCCGCATCGTGAAGCTCCCGGGCGTCACCTTGAGCCCAGCCGGCGTCCGCGCCCAGTGGGTGCACGTCACCGGTATGACCCAGCTCGAGACCATCGACAACCAGCAGCCCTTCGAGAACGGCTCGAAGGTCACGCGTGACGCTTTCGATCAGGCGAATCTCGTCGCCGACGGCGTCTACACCAACTGGCTGCATTCGCAGGTCGGCATCGATAACAACAAGCTGTGGGCCGCGCCGCGCAACAACGGCTTCATCCGCAGCAAGGCGAACGCGAGCACCGATCTCAACGCTTGGTACAGCCCGACCGCGAACGACCAGAACTACGGCACCAACAATGGTCGCTGGCACCTGGCGTCGGACAATGACGTCACCCGCCACGAGACCGGTCACAACCGCGGCGACAAGCAGAACCCGGACATGTTCTCGGGTGAAGGCGGCGCCATCCACGAAGGCTACTTCGGCGACTTCCCCGCGTCGCTCATGGCGCGCAACCCCTTCCTCTCGGAAGACTTCGGGAACGCGTTGGGGCAGCCGGGCCAGCCGCTACGTAACCTCGACAACGACAAGACGCTCCGCCAAGCGGGCAATGAAGTCCACGATCGCGGAGAGGCCTACGGAGGCTTCGGCTGGCGTGTCACCCAGCAGCTCGGCACCAAGCTCGGTGGCAACTTCGAGCGCGCTTGCGACGTCATGCTCCATGTCGCCTTGAAGACCGGCTTTTACTTCACGACCAAGTCGCCGTCGCCGAAGGACTTTCTCGACGCCGTCGCCAAGTGCATGCGTGATGCGCTGCCGGGTCTCGTGGATGCGGCCACAGTCGAGTTCATGATCCAGGCGATCAAGAACGAAGGCGTGAAGCGCGAGATGATCACGGCCGATTGGCAAGAGCCGCCACGCCAGGACGCCGACGCCAAGTCGACGCAGCTCGCGCTGGGCCTCCAGGGCAACGCCGCCGTCTGCAGCTCCGACGAAGCCATCGCGGCCATCGGTAATATCTGGGGCAAGCGCAAGGATTGCGACATCACCGCGGTCGGCGAGCTCGGCTGGG
This sequence comes from uncultured Bdellovibrionales bacterium, assembly GCA_964484195.1. Taxonomy (GTDB): domain Bacteria; phylum Myxococcota; class XYA12-FULL-58-9; order XYA12-FULL-58-9; family JALHOP01; genus JALHOP01. The sequence continues at coordinate 647,400 of CAZAER010000001.1, forward strand.
TGAATCCCGAGACCGGTTTGAAGTCGCAAAAGCTCATCATGCAGCTGACCGCGGTGAGCCCGACGGACGGCAAGCGGTACAAGGTGCAGGATGGCTTCATGTCGATGGTCGCCACCGACAAGGACGTCAGCTCGTTCGATGGCAGCGGCCGCCGCATCTTCGAGAACGCCGGCTACACGTTCGACTTCACGCCGATTCCTGGTGACCGCGCCGAGCTCATCAAGAAGGCCCGCGAGGCCATCGACAAGTTCGTCAAGAGTCAGCTCGAGAGCAAGCAGCTCAAGGAGCACTTCGCGGCGAACAAGGTGCGCTTCTTCGACGAGGCGGAGATCGAGATCGAAGAAGTCATGTACAAGGGCAAGATCAACCTCATGCTGACCTCGCCTGCGGGCCAATTCATCTACGACCATCAGAGCGACAAGGTCGAGGCTCGACGCCTCATGTTCGTCGACTTCATCCCCGAGAAGAAGCAGAAGGCCTAAAGCAGCAGCGACCAGAGCGTTTCCTCCCTTGCAGTAGGAAGGCGAGTCCGCGTGGTAGTCGATACGCGTCTCTCGGAAACCCGGCACCGAATGGCTCCATCCGTCAAAGCGGATGGGGCCTGCCTGCCTCCGGAACATGCCCGTCCTCGCAGCAAGTCAGGCTTCGAGGACATCTTCGTCCGGCTCGCCAACGAGCAGCGGACGGCATCGCCCGCGAGCGTCGCGGCCGTCGTCGACAAATCGACCACGACCGCGCTCGATCTGCGGCTCGCCGAGGCGCGTCGCGCGGCAGCGGAGAACCCCGGCGCCGAGACTCAGGAAGTGAACCCCGGGAATCTCTTGGTGTGGGCCAAGGAGAATCGGATCACCAGCCAGGGCAAGGTCACCGAGGTGTCGCTCGAGCGGACAGTGCGCCTCTCGGTCGATGGCTTGAAGATCGAGCTGGTGCACGTGAGCGGCTCGTCGGTCTTGAAGACCGTGAACGGGCAGCAACCGTTCGCGCCGGGCGAGACCAAAGTCACGCAAGACGGATTCGACCAGGTGCAAGCGCTGCACACCGCCGACACGTTCCTGCGCCGGCTCGCGGGCTACGGCATCGATCTGGCGTCGGTCTACAAGGACGGCACCAACAACAATGGGCTCGTGCGCATCATCGCCAATGCGATGAGCGAAGAGAACGCCGGCTACATTCCCGGGTCGAACGTTTACGTGTTCGGTACGGCGGAGGGTCGCTTTCACCTGGTCTCGTGCAAGGAGATCCTCGTCCACGAGCTGGCCCACGGCTATTTCGATCATGTCGCGCCCGGCGTAAACAGCGACACCGCGGGTGAAGGTAAGCCCTTCCACGAAGCCGTCGGCGACCTGTTCGCCGCGCTGCACTTCGAGAATCCCAACATCAGCGAAGACCTCGGCGCCTATCTCGCGGAGAAAGAGGGCAACGCCGGAGCACCTGGGCCGCTGCGGACGCTCGTCAACGACACAGCGCTCGAGCCCAGTCTCAGGCAGGAGCACAAGCGCAGCCTCGTCTACTCCGGCATGGTTTGGTCGGTCACGGAGCGCCTCGCCAAGTCGGTCGGCATGCGCAAAGCGTGCGACCTGATGCTGGGCGCCGTCGCCAAGGCGCCTTTCTTCGTGACCAACAAGTCGCCATCGCCCGAAGACTGCCTGCGCGCGATCCTCGAAGGCGTACGTTCGCACATCGGCAAGGTCGAGCCGAAGCTCGCCGACGGTATCCTTGCCGACGTCCAGCAGGAAGCGGTGCGGCGCAAGATCACCACTCAGCCGCTCACGGTCGCTGGACCCAACGAGAGCGCCAAGCTCTTCGAAACCTCGTTGTCCGCTATCAAGGAGCAGAGCGCCACCGCCTTCGCTGGGCTCGCGCGGACCTTGCCCACCCTTGCGAACCGCAGTGAAATCGCTTTCCAGGTCTTGGGCGACCGCCGCTTCGGTGACGTTCGCCGTGTCACCCTGCGGGCGCTGGTTCAAGATCCGAACAGCCGCAAGCAGGTGCCGGTCGAAGACGGCAATCTCGAGGTCGTGGTCGACGGCGGTTGCGTGCGCTACCTCGAAGGGCTGGCGCTCCAACTCCCGGAGAAGTTCGACTTCACGGTCCGTGACGGCGGCGACCCACGCACGCACTTGGCACGCGCCAAGCGCTTGGTGGCGGACCACCTCACGCAGCTCGCCGAGCACGACCCGAGCGCCGCCACGGTGTGCCGCGGCCTCGACACGTTGTTCGACGACGCAAACCTCGTGGTGCGGCCCATCCTCGCGGACGGTTTGCTGCAGCTCGAGGTCATCACCCTCGCCGGTGAGTTCATCGTCGACGTCGAGCACAGCGTGGTGCGGACCCGCCGCCTCATGCACGTCTACGACATCGAGGAGCATGCCCACGGCTGAGCCACGCGCCCGCGTTTTCGCGTCGCGCTAAGTTCGCGTGCGTGCTAGCTTTCGCACGCCCATGAGGTCGCTCCGCGTCATCACGCTTGCCGCACTCGCAGCCGCTGGTTGCAGCCCTGGCCCCGTGCCCGCGCCGCCCTCGCCTTCGCCGGACACGACCGCCGCGGTGCCAGCCGCGGATGCCGATGCCGCCAACGCTGGCGCCGGAGCACCGCTCGATCTCGACGCCCAAGCGCGCGCCGCCTGGGCCGGACGCACCGACCGCGCCTCGCTCGGCCGCGCCATCGATTGCTGGCTGCGCCTGTCGGAATCACGCCCGGACGATCCGCAGCCCCTACTCGCCTTGTCGCGCGCCTACGTCACGCTCGCGGACTTTCACCTGCGTGCTCCAGCGGACATGGCGCAGCGGGCTGACGCGCTCGAGCGCGCCATCGACACGGCGGAACGGGGCTTGCTCGCGAGCTCACCCGCGTTCGCCGCGGCCGTGAAGCGCGGTGTCAGCATCGAGGAAGCGGTGAAGTCCGTCGAGGCCGACAAGATGGACGCGCTCGCGGTCTACGGCACGAGCCTCGCGCACTACGGCATCGACAAGGGCTTCACAGCGCTCCTCATGTATCGCGGCCGCCTCGTCGCGGCGATGCAGCGCGTACTCGAGGTCGCACCCAAAACGGAGCACGCCGCCGCCGACCGTGAGCTCGGCACCTTCTTCGCTCGGGTTCCGGGCTTCGCCGGAGGCGACCTCAATCGCTCCCGCGAGCACTTCGACAAGGCATTGACGCTTGCGCCCGAGACCCTGACGACGAAGCTGCGCTACGCCGAGACCTACGCCATCGAAGCCAAAAATCGCGAGCTGTTCGCCCGCCTCTTGAGCGAGGTCAAAGCCGCCGATGCCGGTGAGCCCGAGCTCGCGCCCGACAATCTCTTGGCAAAGCGACGGGCCGACTTGCTGGCGGCGTCGATCGATGATCTGTTCGCGCGATGAGCGCCAATCGCACCCAGCTCACCCTCACCTCCGACGACGGCACCCAGCTCTTCGCCCAGCGCTGGTCTCCGTTGGGGGAGCCGCGCGCCGCCCTGCTCGTGGTTCATGGCTATGCCGAGCATGGCGAACGCTATCGCGAGCTGGGCCTCACCCTCGCCGAGCGCGGCATCGATACGCTGGCGGTCGACCTGCGCGGGCACGGACGGTCGGCCGGTCAGCGCGGCTTCGTCGACCGCTTTAGCGAGTACCACGCCGACGCCGACGCGGCTCTCGCGGCGATGACGGCGGCGCACGCGGGTCGCGGCTTGCCCCGTTTCGTCCTTGCTCACAGCAACGGCGGCCTCGTCGCGCTCGATTGGATATCGACACGCAAGCCCGACATCCGCGGGTTGGTCCTCTCGAACCCATTCCTCGAGGTCGCCTTCAAGGTGCCGAAGCTCAAGCTCGGCGTCGGCCACCTAGCGGCACGGCTGGCCCCGCGCATCGCGTTACCCTCGGGTATTCCGCCGGAAGGCTTGTCGCACGAGTCCGCTATCGTCGACGCCTATCGCCGCGACCCGATGATCTATTCGACGGTCACGGCCGGCTACTTCCGCGCTTCGCGCGAGGCTCAAGCCCGTGTCCGCGCCCTTCGCCGGCTCGACGTGGCGCTGCTGTACGCCTACAGCGATGCCGACCCCGTCGCCTCCCCCCAGGCCAACGCGGCGCTCGCGCAAGCGCTCGACAGCCCCGACAAGACTGTCATCGTGCGCACCGGCGAATTTCACGAGATCCTGAACGAAACCAATCGCGCCGAGCTCATGGCCAGGGTCGGCGACTGGGTTCTCGCCCACGCCTAGGGCGACTCCGCGCCTCGCAATGCCATTATGGCGTTCGAGTCGCGCGCATCACGGGCCAAACGCGACCCTTCGGCGAGAAGCTAATGTTTCTCGCCGAAGAGCAAGACGTCCATCGACTCTTGATCGGCGGGCGTGAAGTCGAACTTGTCGAAGTCGCCTGAGCGGACCCACTGCATGTCGCGCACCGAACCTTTGCGCGGCGCGAGCGGTCCCAGGCTGCACTCGTAGAGCTTCAGCTCGACCACGTAGTCGTCGTACTCGTGGATGGTCGTCGAGATCAGGGCGCCGACATCGGGCGTGATACCCAGACGCTCGCGCAGCTCACGCCGCAACGCCGCGTCTTCGTATTCGCCTTCTTCGACTTTGCCGCCAGGGAACTCCCACTTGAGCGGCAACACGGCGCGCTCGGTCCGCTGGGTGATGAGATACTTGCCGTCTTTGCAGATGGCGGCACTCACCACGCGAATGCGACGTTTCTCGACCATTGGCGGCGTAGCCTACTGAAAGCCGCGGGCGTTTTCCACCCACTTCGTGGCATGAGACGGGCTGCATGAGCTCGAGGCGTTCCGAAATTCTGCCCACCGCCGTTCTCGCGGGGTGCGCTGCCATGGCGATAGGCCTCGCAGTCGCCATTGTCGCGGTCGTGGCGGGTGAGAGCATCGCCTTCGTGTTCGGCGATCACCGCGTTTCGGTGGACGTTTTGGCGCTGTGCCGCGGCACCCTGAGTGTGAGCCTCGTCGCGCTGGCAGTGGGCTTGCCCTTGGGGCTCGCAACGGCTGTGACCCTGCGTGAGCTTGCCTCACCGGCCCTGCGTCTTGCGATCCGCCCCTGGCTGGCCTTGTTCGCGACCATGCCTCCCATCGTCTTCGCGTATTTCGCCATCACCATGCAGCGGGCCATCCACTCACCGCATGTCCCCGCGCTCGCCCTGGGACTGTTGCTCGCGCCTTTCGTGGCACGTGTCTTCGACACGGCTCTGCGCAATGCGCCGGAAGGCATGCGCGACGCTGCGCTGGCGCTAGGGGCCACGCGGCTCGAAGCCTGGCTGCACATCTTGCTTCCCGCTTCCGCGCGCGCCATGGCGAGCGCCGTCCTGCTGACTCTGGTGCGGGCCATCGGCGAGAGCGTGGTCATTGCTCTCGCGGTGCCGAGTGGCCCCACGACTCTCGCGGCCGAGCCATTGCGGGCCGCGCTCGGTCGCGGGCCGGCATTGAGTCAGCAAGATGTCTTCGTGGTCGGCGGACTTCTCGTCGCCATGACCCTCGTGCTGCATCGCCTGGCGATGCGCCTCTATCCGCGGGAGCGGACATGAGCGACGCGCTCGCGAGCTCTCCGGTCCGCGACCAGCGCCGTCGCGTCGGCAATATCGTGCTGGCGGCGTGCGTTGCGGTCGGCGGTCTCACGTTGCTCGCCCTGCTCGCGGTCGTGATTTGGGCCATTGGCCAGGGCCTCGCGGATATCGGCGGCACACTCGGCCGCCGTGACGACGCTTCCGACGCCTTCATCGCTGCGTTCACCGGCAGCATCATGGTGTCGCTGGTTGCGACCATCGGCTCGGTCGCCATCGGCATCGGGGGAGCGATCTACGTAAGCGAGGCCATGAATCGGCCGCGCCTCACGCGCCTGTTCTTCGGCGCGGTCCAGAGCCTGGCTTCGCTCCCCTCGGTCATCTTCGGTCTCGTCGGCATGCGCCTGGTCAGCGGCCTCCCCCAGCTGCCAGCCTTCGTCGCCGCGACTCTGACGCTCTCCATCCTCGCCATGCCGCGCATCATGCTGACCACGCGCGACGCCTTGCTGCAGGTACCCGATGCAATGCGAGCGGCATCGTATGCACTTGGCGCGACGCGGCTACAGACTGTCCGCGATCACATATTGCCACTCGCCATGCGCGGCATCGCGGGCGGCGTGCTCACCACCATGGCGCGCACCTTCGGCGCGACCGCCCCACTGGTCATGCTCGGTCTGGTCACGAGCGGCGAGGACGCCTGGCCCACCTTGCCGGATGCGGCCATGCGAGCGGTGGTCAGCGGCGGCAAGAGCAGCGCCGAGATTGCCGGCGCGGCGGTCGCGGTCGTCGTGATGGTCCACGTCGCGGCTACGCTGTGGGCGGGGACCCTGCAGCGACGCTTTCAGCGGGAGCCGTGGGCATAACGTAGCGTTGGCCGAGCGCGTCGAGCGCGCTGGCCGCCCCATCCGTCATCGGCCTGCCGCTATTGCGGATGACGTCGACCACCGCCGCCGCGAGCGCGGGGCGTTCCACCGCAGGAAGCATCACGATGGCGCGGCCGGCGTCCCTGACGTCGTAGAATTCCATGCCGCCAAACGCGCCGATGTGCATCGCGGCGACCCAACAACCCGTCATCTCGTATGCGCCGGGAACGAGCCGACTGTAGCGCTGTGCGACGGTGCGCGTGTACTTCCCACCAAGACCGTGGGTCATCCGGCCGTGGCTCGCGCGGGTCTCGTCGCCGAGAGCCCGGGCCGAGGCGATCTCCCGTTGCGCCTGCGCGACGGTCGCTACCGGAGCAAGCTCGCGACCAACGGTCGAGGGAAGGTCGACGAGCACCAACGGCCGCGCATCCGCGGGAGCCAGCGCCGTCCGCATCACGAGTGGCCGCTGAAGCGGCGCCCAAGCTGGACCGTCAGGAGGCCGAGCCCCGGCAAGAGATTGGTGCCGATGGCGACTCCCGCCCCGAGGAGGTACGGCGCGACGCCTTCCCAACCGGTGTTCTGGGCAACGACGCAGGCAGCGACGCCGCCGGCAATGCCCACGACCGTCGCGGCGACCTGCATGCCGATGAGCTGGGAGGCGCTGGGCAGCCCAGGAACCCGAGCTGGAGGGGTCGCCGCGGTCGGGGGGACTGGCGTCGCCACAGGGGGCTTCGTCAAGGGGCTAACCATCGCAGGCCTTATCGGCAGGCGGACCGCTGAGGTGCACACTGGATGCTTGCCTCCCAGGCACCCGCCGCCCATCATGCCCTCCCTGTCGATGCCCGAGCCCAGATCCACGAGCGCCGTCCTCGAAGCCCGTCACATGACGGTGCACTATGGTCCCAAGCTCGCCCTTCGCGACGTCAGCATCTACACCCCCGAGAAGACGGTGACCGCGGTGATGGGCCCCGTGAGCAGCGGCAAAACGACGCTATTGCGGACATTCAACCGGCTCATCGATCTCGCACCCGGCGCCCGCGTCAGCGGCAGTGTCGCTTATCGCGGCCGCGAGCTGTATGGCCCTGGCGTCGATGCCGGCGAAGTGCGCCGGCGCATCGGCATGGTCTTCCGCACGCCGACGCCGTTCCCCCGCTCGATCGGCGCCAACGTCGCATGGGGCGCTCAGGTCAATGGCATCGCCGGGCCGCAAGACATCGACGGCCTGGTGGAGAGCTCGCTGACGCGCGCCGGCCTCTGGCGGGACGTCAAAGACCGCCTCAACGACTCGCCCGGTGTGCTGACGCTGGGCCAGCAACAGCGCCTGTGCATCGCGCGCGCCCTCGCGATGCAGCCCGACGTCCTCCTCCTCGACGAGCCCTGCGCCGAGCTCGACCCCGCGTCGAGCGCCCGCATCGAAGACCTCATCGTCGAGCTCAAGGAGACCTGCACCATCGTCGTTGTCGCCGAGACCATGCAGCAGGCCGCGCGCATCTCGGACGTCGCCGCCTTGTTGCTCGAAGGCGAGCTCGTCGAGGTTGGCGAGACCAAGACGTTCTTCACGCGCCCGCGCGACAAGCGCACCGAAGAATACGTCACCGGCCGCTTCGGCTGACGATTGAAGAACCGGCCCCATCGTGAAATGACGGCCCCATGACGAAACACCTCGAGCGCGACCTCGCTCACCTGAAGCGCGAGCTGCTCAGCCTCGGCGCCCTCGTCGAAGAGGCCACCAACAAGGCGATCACCGCGCTCGTGAACCGCCGCGCCGACGTCGCCGATGAGGTCCGCAATGGCGATGATCTCATCGACAGCCGCGAGCTCGAGATCGAAGAGGAGTGTTTGAAGCTCCTCGCGCTCTATCAGCCGATGGCCACGGACCTGCGCTTCATCGTCGCGGTCATGAAGGTCAACAACGACCTCGAGCGCATGGGCGACCTCGCGGTGAACATCGCCGACCGCGCCTGGGACATGGCGATGGCGCAACCGGTGGTGCCACCGGGCGACTTGCTCACGATGGCCGAGCGCGTCCGCGCCATGGTGCGCGAGAGCTTGGACGCGTTGGTGAACCGCGACTGCGAGCTGGCACGCAAGGTCGTCCGCGATGACGAAGACGTCGACGACATGCACAAGCGCATGTTCAAGTTCCTCGAGGAGCTGATGATGAAAGACGCGTCGTCGGTGCCGCTCGGCGTGCACACGCTGTCGGCGTCACGTCACCTCGAGCGCATCGCCGACCTCGCGACGAACATCGCCGAAGACGTGGTGTTCATGGTCGAGGGCGAAGTGATCCGCCACACGCGCTAAGGAAAAAGGTGGCAGTCACCATTTTCCGGCGGTCTTAAAAAATGGTGACAGTCACCATTTTCGGGCGGTTTCGACTGGCGGTTGCTGACTCGAAAAATGGTGACTGTCCCCATTTTTCTAGCTACGCGGCGCCCCGACTCGTCGCATGACGACGACGTCTCCGAGGCTCGAGATCAGCGCCAGGTGATCGCCCGCGAGCACCGGCTCGCTCGCCACGATGCCGCCCATCGCCGTCGCCTGCAGCGGCTTGCCGTTCTTGGCGTCGAACACCAACAGCAGCGATTCGCCGCCGGTCATGATCACGGCATCGCCCGCGACGATGGGGCGCGACGGCGGGCCGATGGGCAAGCGTGCCCGGAACAACAGGTCACCGGTCGCGGAGCTCAAGCCCCAAAACCAACCGTCGGCGCTGGCGGCGAGCAAAGTGTCGCCGTGGGCTCCGAGTGAGGTGACCGCTGTAGCGGCCTTGGTCCACGCCGTCGTACCGTCGCGCGACTCGAGCGCGTAGATGCCGTCGGAGTACGACGCGACGAAGACGCGGCCGTTGATGACCACCGGGTCGGCGTCGCTGTCGATGAAGTCGCCGCCACGTAGCGACAGCGGGCGTGACCACATGCCGCGTCCGTCTTCCAGCGCGTACGCTTCAGCGTACCCGTCGGAGAACGCCGCGAAGACGATGCCGTCTTGCTCGTAGGCTCGGGCGTGGCCCAACACGGTGAGGCCCGTCGGCGCTGGGCGACCGCGCGTCCAGCGCACCGCGCCCGTTGCGGGGTCGAGCACGTAGACCTTGTTGGTCGAGGTCGTGACCAGCAGCTCGCTGCCGATGCGCCGGGGCGGCGAGCGCATGTCGCCGTCGATCGGGATCTCCCAGCGGAGCTTGCCGGTGCCAACCTCGAACGCGAGGAGCTTGCCGTCACGCCCGCCGAGGAGCGCGAGCTCCATGCCGCGAACGCCGCTGGTGCCGAGATCGACGATGTTCGCCGCGGTCTCGAAAGGCGCGCCGTGGCGGTGGCGCCACACTTCGTTGCCGTTGCGCAGGTCGAGCGCCAGCACGAACCCTTCCCCGGTGCCGACGATGACGCGCTCGTGGCGCTCGGAGATCGCGGGTCTGCCGAAGCTCGCGGTGATGTCGCGGTTCAAGCCGGTGCGCACCAGCGACTTCCGCCAGCGCGTCTCGAAGACGACGCCCTTCCCTGCCTCGACCGACTTCCCCTTGTGCGGCGACAAGAGCTGCGCGTCGGGCTCGGCCGGCGAGAACGAGGCCGCGAAAGCGGCGCTCGCCGTCGTGACCGCTGCGACGGACACTACGAACAGAGCTCGCGACACGCTCTAGTCCGCCTTGGTCGTCGGGGTCGTGTTCGTGAGATCAGCGCTCGCGGGCGACGGCATGTCCTTGGTCGCCGTGTCGGCGGGGACGACGCCCATGGCCATCAACATATCCCCGGCCTCGGTGCCGACGGGCTTGTTGGGATGATCGGCCTTGAGCTTCTCGAGACGGGTGCGCGCCTTGGCGGTGTCACCCGTGGCGAGCTCGATGCGCGCCGCTTGGAGCGAAGCGCGGTCGGCGTAGAAAGCGTCACCCTTCAAGGTCTCGAGCGTCTTGAGCGCCGCGGCGTTGTCACCACGCGACTCCTGCAAGAACGCCAGGCGCTCGACCACGAGGAAGCGCAGCGAATCATCGGCCGGCACGTCGGCGAGCAGGCTTGCGAGCTCTTTTTCGGCCGCTTCTTTCTCACCAACCTTGGCGGTCAGGTCAGCGACCATGAAGCGCGACAGCAACGCCGACTTTCCACGCGCCTCGGACGCGGCTGCGCGGAACGCGTCGCGCGCGGCGAGGTCACGGTCCTTGTCGTTCGCGAACACCGGCGGGTCAGCCGATGGATTGGCGGTCTCGGTGCTGTCTGCCGGCAAGACCTTGGAGGCCATGAGCTTGGTGGCCTTGGCGAACGCCTGAGCGTTCGACTCCGCTTTGGTCGCCATCACGCTGTCGACGATGACGCCGACGACGATCGCGGCAAACAGCACGACGGCGCCAATGACCAGCGGCTTCTTGTTGGCGTTGGCCCACTCGACGCTGCCCTCGGCGGCGGTCGTGAAGGCGTCCTCGCGCTTCAAGAGGTCCTTGCGGGACTGGTTTTCGCTGTCTTTCTTCTTACCAACCGACAAACGTGCCACGACGAATCTCCGCTAGGCCTGATGTCGGCGCTTCGTATACTCCCAGGGCGTGTCTCGTCGAGACCTATCAGTGCTTCTGGCGTGCTTGGCGATGATCTTGCCGGGAACCGCCCATGCCGGGCTCGGGGACCTGCGCCTGGCCCTCGAGGGCGGGGTCGCCGGCCTCCATGAAGGTGGGGTCACCAACTGGGCGCCTCTCGGGGGCGGCGGCTCCATTGCCGTGGGCCTCATCGAGCGCCTCCAGCTCACCGCCAACTACGATCACAAGGAGTTCGTGAACCGCGACCCCACCCTCATGGCCAGAGCCCTAGGAGTCGGTGGCCGCTACGATATCGACGTACTTTGGCTCACGCCCTTCCTTGAGCTTGGCGTCGGGAACGTGTACTTGAGGGCCGCGAACGGAGGCACCTACGGACCTACGTGGGACCTCTTTTTCGGAATCGGCGCTGATGTCCGCATCACCCGCTGGTTCTTCGCCGGGATCGTCTTTCGTTATTACTCGGTCGGTGGAACCGACCTTTTTACGAATCCGGCGTACTCGACGATTAACGCTCGGCTGGGCTTCATGCTCGGCGGCGACTAGACCGAACGACTCCAACCAAACGAAGTTAGCATGACACGCAAAATGATCATCAATGCGCTCGACCCCGAAGAGGTCCGCATTGCCATCGTCAACGAAAAAGGCCTGCTCGAAGACTTCGACATCGAAACGCGCGGTGTCGAGAAGAACAAGGGCAACATCTACAAAGCCGTCGTCATGGCGGTCGAGCCCGCGCTCAACGCCGCCTTCATCGACTACGGCGCCGACAAGCAAGGCTTCCTGACCGCGAACGACGTCGACCCGAAGCTGTCGAACAAGCACGACCTCGACAAGCACTACCGCATCGACGAGCTGCTCAAGCGCAACCAAGAGATCTTGGTGCAGGTCGAGAAGGACGAAGTCGGCCAGAAAGGCGCCGTCCTCACCACGTACCTGTCGCTCGCCGGCCGCTACACCGTGATCATGCCGGGCAGCTCGCGCTCGGGCGTGTCGCGCAAGATCGAAGACGACGAGGCGCGCCGCCGCATGCGCGATGCCGCTGCGAAGCTCAACGTGCCCGACGACATGGGCGTGATCATCCGCACCGCCGGACGTGATCGCACCAAGCTCGAGCTCAATCGCGACCTCAAGGTGCTCGCGCGCACCTGGGACAACATCAAGAAGGAAGCGAAGGCCGCCAAGGCCCCTGCCCTGATCCTGAAGGAGCAGGACGCGATCATCCGCGCCCTCCGCGACTACTGGTCGAACGACATCAGCGAGATCATCGTCGACGCCGACGAGGCCTACGATCAGGCCGTCGAATACGTGCGCATGGTCATGCCGAAGCAGCGCAGCGTGTTGTCGCGCTACGTCGAGCGCCGGCCGATCTTCCACCATTACCGCATCGAGCCGCAGCTCGACGAGATCTACGCCCGCAAGGTCGAGCTCGATAACGGCGGCTCCATCGTCATCGAGCCCTGCGAAGCGCTCGTCGCCATCGACGTCAACAGCGGCAAGCAGAAGTCGAAGGATCAGGAAGCGACCGCGCTGCAAACCAACATGTCCGCCGCGAAAGAAGTCGCGCGTCAGCTGCGTTTGCGCGACCTCGGCGGCATCATCGTCGTCGACTTCATCGACATGTTCGTGCGCAAGCACCAGCTGCAGGTCGAGCGCGCCATCAAGGAAGCGCTCAAGCTCGACAAGGCGCGCGTCAAAGTCGGCCGTATCTCGCCGAACGGCACGCTCGAGCTCACCCGCCAGCGCATCCGCTCGGCGCTCGGTGCCTCGGTCTTCCGCACCTGCGTCACCTGCGGCGGCACCGGCCACGTCTTGAACGCGCAGTCGCACGCCGTCGCGGTGCTGCGTAAGCTCCGCGATCGCGCATCGCGCGGCGACCTCGCTTCGGCGAAGGTCTTGCTCGACGGTGAGGCAGCCAACGTTCTTCGCACCGAGAAGTGGTCGGCCGTGCAGGAGATCGAGCAGCGTTACGAGATCCGCGTCGACATCGTGCCCGACAAGGCGCACATGCCGGGTCACGCCGATTACACCTTCGAAACCAATCCGAACGCCGAGGTCCTGCCCGAGGTGGAGCCCGACTTCGGTCCGCCAGAGCTGCCGGAAGGCTACGAGCTCACGCCCGACGACGAAGACGAGATCATCGATCCGTCCGACCTCGAGCTGGTCCTGCCGAGCGAAGAGACCGAGCGCCAGGAGTCGTTGGCCGAGCAGCGCCGCGAAGCCAAGGAGCGCAAGCGCCGCCGACGTGGTGGCGAAGGCCGTGGCGAACGCGAGCGCGGCGACCGCAGCGAACGTGGCGAGCGTGGTGAACGCGCCGCCAAGAGCGGTGACGGCGAAGAGATGGCGACGGCCCGTGATTGGGACATGCCCTCCTTCGAGCTCCTCGATCCCGAGCAGTTCCAGAAGCGCGAGCGCGGCGGCAAGGGCCGTGGCGAGCGTGGAGAGCGCGCGGAACGTGGAGAGCGCGGCGGTCGTGGCGAACGCGGTGGCCGCAGAGGTCGTGGCGGCCGCGACAGCAACGTCGTCTCGGCCCACGAGATCCTCGCCAGCATGGCGAGCGACGCCGCGGCATCGAGCGCTGCCCCGAGCAACGCCAGCGCCCCAGCGCACGAGCCCCGTCAGCCCCGCAGCGAGCCCGCCGCCCCCCGCGCCGCTCAAGCGGACAGCGGCGGCGCCGAGCCAACGGAGGATGACGAATCCCCGTCACGCAAGAAGCGCTCGTTCCTGTCGCGTCTGTTCGGCAGCAAAAAGGGCGACGGCGCCGACCAGCCCGACGGCCAGTAACTCAAGCAGTGACAGTTACCGTTTTTCTCGAAAGGTAACTGTCACTCGATTTATGGACGCTCTTTGCGGCTCCGGCGGAACTTCAGCCACACTGGAGTTCCGTGGAAGCCATAGCGCTCGCGTAGCTGGTTTTGCAGGAAGCGCTGGTACGAGAAGTGGATGTCGTCGGGCTTCGACGCCGTGAAGATGAAGGTCGGCGGGCGCACCAGGGGCTGTGACGCGAAGTAGATGCGCGCCTTGCGGCTGTTCTGCACCGGCGGCGGGTTGCGCTCGACGACGTCGTTCATGAAGCGATTGAGCTCGCCGGTCGTCACGCGCCGGTGGCGCTCGCGCTGCGCCTCGAGGACGGCGGGGAAAATCGTCTCGGTCTTCCAGCCGGTTTTCGCGGACACCTTGAGGATGCTCGCGTAGGTCGCGAACTTCATCTCGTGGATGACCGCGGCGTCGAAATCCTTCTTGAAGGCATCTTCTTTGGGCAGGTCCCACTTGTTGGCGACGATCACCAACCCCTTGCCGCGCTCGTGCGCGAGCGTGGCGATCCGCGCGTCTTGCTCGCTGGGCGGCAGACTGCTGTCGAGCAAGAGCAATGCAATGTCGGCGCTGTCGAGCGAGCGCACCGCGGCGGACACTGACCACTTCTCGAGCTTGTCGTCGACCGACCGCTTGCGCCGCATGCCCGCGGTGTCCACGAAGACGTACTGGGTTCCCTCGTGCTCGATTGCCACATCGATGGCATCGCGCGTGGTGCCGGGAACGTCGGTCGCGAGCAGGCGCTCTTCGCCGAGCAAGCGATTCACCAGCGAGCTCTTGCCGGCGTTCGGCCGGCCAATGACCGCGACGCGGATCGGGCCGCCCTTCCACTCGATGCGTGACGGCTCGGGGGTATCGTCTTCACCCTCGTCGGGGGTCACCTCGATGGGCGCCTGGTCGACGGTGACGGATTCTTCCAGGGGCGCGTCCATGGCGCCGAAAACCGCCTCGAGGAGCGGTTCCGTGCCGCGGTCGTGCTCAGCGCTCACGGGAAAGATGCTGTCGACACCGAGCTCGGCGAAGTCGGCAACGCGCGGCCGGTGATCATTCACGTCGATCTTGTTGGCGACGACGTACTTGAGCTTGCCGGCCTTGCGAACCACATCGGCGACTTCGCGATCCGCGGCCGTGAGCCCGACCTGCGCATCGAGCACTACGAGAACGACATCGGCCTCTTCGATGGTTGCACGCGTCTGACCACGAACCCCCATCATCACGGTGTCGGTCGCCTGGGCATCGAGGCCGCCGGTGTCGGCGATGCGGGCGATCTTTCCGTCAAAGCGGACTTCACCGAAGAGCCGGTCGCGCGTGACGCCCGGCTGGTCGTCGACGAGCGCGATGCGCTTACGCACGAGGCGATTGAACAGCGTCGACTTGCCGACATTGGGACGGCCGACCAGCGCGATGAGCGGTAGCTGCCTTCGTACAGAGATGTCGCTCATAGGCCCTGGTCACTCATGCGGCGTTGGACGCCTTTGGGGTTTGCGGTCCAGTCGGGGTCGACGTGCACCGTCAGTCGTAGGAAGACCTTGCAGCCGAGCATCTCTTCGATCGATTTGCGCGCGGCCGTCGACACCTCTTTGATCTGGTGCCCGCCTTTGCCAACGACGATGGCCTTCTGCGACTCACGCTCGACGTAGATGCGCCCCTCGAGGCGGCACATGCCCTTGCCCTTGGAATCGCGCTCGTCTTCGAACTGCTCGATGACCACCGCGGCGCTGTGCGGCACTTCGTTGCGCGTGCGCAACAGGAGCTGCTCGCGGACCAGCTCGGCGGCGAGCACGCGCTCGGCCTGGTCGGTCACTTCGTCCGGCGGGAAAAGCTGTGGGCTCTCCGGCAGCAGCTTCACCAGCTCCTTCACGAGGACGTCGAGACCGTCTCCCGTGCGCGCACTGATGGGGATCAACGGCACGTCGCCGATCTCCTGCCCGAGCGCCGCGAGCCACGGAAGCAGCGCGTCCTTGCGCTTCACCTGGTCGACCTTGTTGATGGCGACGACGATGCTACCGCGCGACTTGCGCGCTTCCTTGAGCACGTCTTTGTCGGCGTCGGTGATCTGCGGCGTGTCGCCACGCGTCTCGACGATGACCAAGGCGATATCCGAGTCGGCTGCGGCATCACCGGCGACCCGCTGCATCGCGGTCTTCAACGCGCCCTGCCCGCCGCCCAGACCAGGGGTGTCGACGAGCACGATTTGCGCCTCCGGCATGGTGAGAATGCCCTGGATGCGCGTACGCGTGGTCTGCGGCTTCGGGGTGACGATGCTGATCTTCTGGCCGAGCAGACGATTGGTGAGCGTCGACTTGCCGACGTTCGGGCGGCCGATGAGCGCGACGAAACCGGCTCGATGACCCTTCTTCACGCGCTTGCTCACGACCCAGCTCCCTTGAGCGCCGCCAGCGCCTCTTCGGCGCAAGACTGCTCGGCGACCTTCTTACTCGAAGCGCGCCCACTACCATAACAAGCGCCATCGATGAGCACGCGACAGCTGTACTCGCGCGCATGATCGGGCCCAGTCACCTGCACGACCTCGTAGACCGGCGCGGGCTTGCCGAGCTTGTGGCACTCCTCCTGGAGCTGGGTCTTGAAGTCGACGGGCCCCACCTCGGCCTCGATGGCATCCGTGAGCAAGCGGCTGAAGGCCTTCTCGACGGCTTCGTAGCCGCCATCCAAGTACACGGCGGCGGCGAGCGCTTCGAACGCATCGGCGAGCACGCGTGTGGTCACGCCACCGGTGGCTCGCTGCCCCTGACCGAGTCGGAGGCTGCCGGGCAGCTCGAGCCCCTTCGCCATGTCGGCCAACGCTTCGCGGCGGACGACTTGGGCACGGCGACGGGTCAGCTCGCCTTCGGACTCGTTCGGTAAGCGGAAGAACAAGAGACGGCCGGCGAGCAGGTTGATGACCGCATCACCGAGGAACTCGAGACGCTCGTTGGGCGGGCCTTCGTTGGGATGCTCGTTGGCGTACGTCGAGTGCGTCAACGCCTGATTGAGCAAGGCGCGGTCACGAAAGGTGTAGCCGAGCAACGTCTCGAGACTCACGGGGCAGCCCGCATCCTGTCTGCTTCAGCGGACGCGATGCTGCCGCCGCCCAGGACCGCGGCATCGCGATAAACGACGGCGGCCTGCCCAGGCGCACCACGCGGCTGCTTCTCGACGAACCACAAGCGGGCGCGGTCGGCATCGAGGAGCTCGACACGGCACGCCTTCGGGGCCTCACGATAGCGCTGCTGCACGAGGACGACCTCGTCGCTTGCAGGCGGCTCTTGGGTCCAGCGCATGCCGTCGACGATGACCGATTCGGTCTCGAGCTCGTGGCGAGGTCCGACACGCACGGTCCCGGAGGCGGAATCGATGTCGGTAACGTACAGCGGCTCGCTGGCGGCGATGCGCAAGCCTCGACGCTGGCCGTAGGTGAAGTGATGCACGCCCTGGTGCTCGCCGAGCGACTTGCCGCTGCCATCGACGATGCGTCCGGCGGCGCCGCCCTTGCCGGCAATCGTCTCGACGGTGGCTGCGTAGCCACCCTCGCCGACGAAGCAGATCTCCTGGCTCTCGCGCTTCTCCGCGACCGGTAGGCCAAGACGCGTCGCGTGCGCGCGAACCTCGTCCTTGTGCATGCCGCCGACCGGGAACATGAGCTGACCGATCTGCTCGCGGTCCAGACGATAGAGAAAATACGACTGGTCCTTTTTGGGATCGACGCCGCGCAGCAGCTGCCCGTCTTCGACGCGCGCGTAGTGACCGGTGGCGAGCTTCTCGGCTCCGAGAAGCTTCGCGCGCGCCAGCAGCGGCCGAAACTTCACCTTGTCGTTGCACTCGATGCAGGGATTCGGAGTGCGCCCGCGCGTGTACGCCTCGGCGAAGGGGCCGATGACCACTTCGCGAAAAAGCTCGGCGTAATTCAAAACGTAGAAGGGAATGCCGAGATGATCTGCAACCGTGCGAGCGTCGCGCATGTCGTCGGGTGTGCAGCAGGCGCGGTTGTGCTTGGGCGCCTCGGCGTGCGTCTTCATCGCGAGGCCAATGACCTCGTGCCCTGCCTCGACCAAGAGGCCAGCGACGGTCGACGAATCGACTCCGCCGCTCATGGCAACGACGATACGCATGGGGTATCCTTACCGACTCAGGCGGCTTTCTGAAGATCTGGCGCGCAGCTGGCAAGTGCGATCGTGGCCTGCGCCAGGTCTTCCGTGGTCGTCGTCCAGCCAGAGGACGCCCGGACCCCGCGCGGCACCCGCCCCAGAGTCACCCCGCGCTCGGCCGCTAGGCGGATCAACAGGTCAGCGCGCGCCGGCTCCAAAGCCGCGCACGAGACCCCAGGTCGTCGAGGGCCGCCGAGGACCGGCACATCGAGAGCCGCCCACAACATGTCGAGCGCCTTGGCGTCGACCGCGCGAACCGTCGCTGCAGCAGTCGCCGCGGCGGCTGCCGCGAAACCCGCGATGAGCGCGACTGCCTGCGACCCGCTGCGCAGCCCGCCTTCCTGGCCACCGCCCTCCCAAAGAGGCGTGAGCGCCGCTCCCTTCAAGGTCACGAGCGCTCCGGCCCCTTGAGGCCCGCCAATCGTCTCGGATGCCAAGGAGAGCGTCGTCGCACCCGTGGCCAAGAAGTCGACGTTCATGGTCGCTGCGGCTCGCGTCGCGTCGCAGTGCAAAGGGATGGCGAGCCGCTCGGCGGTGCTCGCGAGATGCGCGCTGGCGTTGAGCCTGCCGCTGCTGAATTGATCGAGAGCCAGGATTATGAGCGCGATGTCGTCGCCGAGACGCGAGTCGGCGAGCGGCTCGATCGCAAAGCCTTCCTGTGCGAGCTGCGCCGCAGCGGCCATGACTTCGCTGCTCTCATCGGGTCCGACGAAGATGCGCCGCCTGCCCTCACGAGTGCGCTGCGCCCGCGCGATGCCAAGCACACCGAGCTCGTTCGCTTCGCCGCCGCTGCCGGTGAAGACCACGGTCGACTCGCCGGCGCGTAGAAAACCGCGGACGCTTTGCGCTGCCTCGTCGATGAGTTGGCGTGCAGCGCGCCCGACCGCGTGCAAGCTCGACGGGTTTCCGCCCAACGAAGCGGCGTGACGGATCGCTTCGGCTGCTTCCGGCCGAAGCTGCGTCGCCGTCGCATGGTCGAGGTAAATGCTTGTCGTCACGGCAGATCCGTATCCACAGTTATTCACAGGGTTTCCACAACCCAGGAACTGCAAAGCCTCGCGCACCTACAATATGACACCTTTTCGTCGAGGTCTTTTGTGAGCCTCGAAAGTCCTTTTAAGCACCTGAAAAGGCTGTGCAATCCGCGTTTGTGAAGAGTTGTTAGGATGATCAAGCAGAGACAAAAGTCGCACTGCTGTCACATACGAATTTCGCGGATCTACGTGTGGCTATCTGCTGTGGACAACCTTTGGGCAGCTTCGAGGAGGGTATCCCGAACGTTGTGTCCAGGGTTTTCGAGCACGACGCCGAGCAATTTCTTGAGCGTGGCGCCGATGGCTGGTCCCGCAAACCCGAGCGCGGCGAGATCGGTGCCGTTAATCGCGAGATCGGCGACCGCGAGTGGTGATTTCGCAGCAGCGAGGCGGCGCAACGCTGTTGGGAATCGTTGGTAAGACGGCGCGGCGAGAATCCGCGCTAGCTCACCGGCATCGTTCGCTCCGGGCCATCCATGGTGTGCCACCCATCGGCGCAGCTCGGCGCCGCGCGGTGGCGTCGCCTTGTCGAGAGTCATCAGTGCGCCCACTGCTTGCTCGACGCGACGCGCGTCTTGCTTCGACGCACGCCAGCGTGTCGCGATGGTGCTCGCCAGCACTGCATCGACGCCAGCGAGCCAAGCCCAGCCAGCAAAACGCAGCCAAGCATCGCGTGGTAGATCGAGCAGCCGATCGTGGTGGCGGTCGCCGCCGACGAGCTCGGGCGCAAGCACACCGAGCATGCCCGAGCTCTCGAGCAAAGCGATGGGCCGTGCGAGCTGCACCCCCTGCCCGAGCAGCTTCTCCATCTCGACCCGCTTGCGCTCCCAGGCAACGCGTTCGAAGGTCGCGAGCGCGCTTTGCATGGCCGACGCGGTCTCCACGTCGACGTCGAAGCCGAGCGTCGCCGCGAACCGTGCGGCGCGCAGCGGGCGCAGACCATCCTCCGCGAAGCGCTCGGCCGCCTTGCCAACGCAACGCACGCGGCCGGCGCGCAGATCGGAGAGGCCGTCGAAGGGATCGACGATGCGGCGCTGAACGACGTCGTAGGCCATCGCATTGATGGTGAGGTCGCGGCGTGCGAGGTCCGCCTCGAGCTCGGTGAGGAAGACGACGTGGCTCGGCCGCCGGCCATCGAGATACGGACCCTCGCCGCGGAAGGTCGTCACCTCGACGGGCACGTCACCCGTCAGGACCATGATGGTGCCGTGCTGCTCACCGGTGCGGGCGACGCGACGAAAGAAGCTCGCGACCTTGTCCGGTGTCGCATCGGTGGCGACGTCCCAATCGGGAGCGGCGCGGCCGAGAAAAGCATCGCGCACACCACCACCGACCAAGACCGCCCGCGCACCGTTCTGGGCGAGCGTCGCGATCACGTTGCGCACGGCCGCCGGCATCCAGCGCTCGAGCCGCTGCATCGCCGTCTTCGGCGTTGCGACACCCGCACCGTCGTCGCCGCGCGTTTGACCGGATCGTGGGGCCATGTTACGCGCGACCACTATCATGCATCGCAGCCCAAGTGTCCTGCTCCTGCTCGCAGTCAGCGTCGGTGTCTCGATCGCCGCCGACACCGCATCGGCGCGCACCATGGAGCCCGGCAACATCGTGATCGGTGGCGGCATCGGCCCCTCGTTCAAGACCGGCTCCGAGCTCGGCATGTCGAGCGGCTATCTCATGCTCAACGGCATCGGCGAGTACGTGATCACTCCCGAGATCTCCGGAGTCGCGAGCGTCGCTGCCGGTCTCGCTGGGACGATTCCCCTGCGGCTCCGCGTTGGCGGACGCTATCGCATCGTCGGAGGCCAGCTTCCGATCTCACCCTACGTGCAGCTCGAGGTTTCGGCCGGCCGTCTCTACGACGTCCTCGGCACCAACTTGACGAGCTTCGGTCTGCGCGCCGGCGGCGGCGCCGATTACTTCCTGAGCGCCAACTGGATGGTCGGCGTCCTCGGCGCGTGGGAGCTCGCGCGCACCACGGGCGAGCGGCCAGCGAACTACAGCACCATCGACGTGCTGCTAACGTTCGGGCATGTGTTCTAGGCTGGCGGCTTCGGCCCAGCCTTCGAGTTCACGCGCTCGCGCAGCTCTTTGCCGACCTTGAAGAACGGCAAGCGCTTCTCGACGACCGGGATGGCCGCGCCGGTGCGCGGATTGCGCCCGGTGCGTGCTCGCCGGTGTTTGCTGACGAAGCTGCCAAAGCCACGGATCTCGATGCGATCGCCGCGTGCCAAGGCCGCCGTCATCTCGTCGAACACCAAATTGACCACATCCTCCGCACGCTTACGTGGGAGGTTGGTCTTCGTGACGATCTCGTCCACTAACTCCGACTTGTTCATGACGTGCACACTCCAGAGCCCGTCCCAAACCGCCCGAAGCGGAGCCAACACTCGAGTATAGCAACAGAATTTCGATCCGGTCAGGGAAATCGTGGACGCTAAGAGCGTGCCAGCCTCGGGCGTGCGTCGCCGCGTATGTTGAGCGAAACTATCGGTTTTACGAGGGTCTACGCTGGTGGTGAGCAGTCTGACGGCAGGTGCGCTGGCGATCGTCTTGCTAGCGGCGGGCAACGATCCGCCGCCAGCGGACGGTTCCGCCAAGCCCAAGCCCACCGTCGTCAGCGCCAAAACCGGCAAGGTCGTTCGCCAAGGATCGAGCCCGGCCGCGAAGCCGAAACCAGCGGCGCCGCGCTCGTCCACGAAAGCGGACGTCCCCGGGAAGCGCACCGCCGCACGCCCAACGCGAACCGTCCAATACGGAGTCGATGACTACGTGCTGCCCAAGGTCGTGGCGGACATCTACCGCGAGCGCGGCTACGAGCTGCCGCGCATCGGCGCCGTCGACTCGCGCACCGCCGAGGACATCGAGCTCGGGCGAGGCTTCGCCGGCAACATCCACGACAAGCTGCGCACGTTGCAGCAAGACGAAGGCATCGAGCGCCGCGGCATCCTCGACCCGAAGATGGAGCGCGCGGCGCAGCGACCGCTCGGCCTCTACGCCCGTCTCCAACCTCTGTACGGACCCGACCTGATCAACGAGCTCGACATCGTCGGGCGCGAGATCATGCAGCAGTATCCGCCCGGCACCCCGGTTCGGGTGCTGCGCGAGGTCTACACCGAGCTCGTCCAGTTCGTGAGCGAGCGGACCGGTGTGACCATCGAGAAGATCTACCGCGTCATGGACCTCGAGTCGTACGGCGGCCAGTATTGGGCGGCCCACTCCGCCGGCGCCTGCGGCCTCGTCCAGGTGCGGCCGATCGCGCTCGAAGAGATGCAGCGCCTGCGACCCACCGAGTTCCGTGGTCTCACCTTCTCCGCCATTCGCCAGAACCCAGCGCTCAATCTCTACACCGGCATGAGCTACGCCCAGGAGAAGAAGCAAGACTGGAACCACTATAGCGGAGGGGCGCGCGGCTACGCCGACTACGTGCTCTATGGAGTGCCCAAAGGCTCGTAGCCGGCGCGCCGGTATTTCGAAGAAGCGGCCCGCTCAGCCCGCGAAGCCGCCGTCGTCGAGGAATTTCTGCTCTTCCGGCCGCATCGCACGCCCGAGGATCGGGTTGCGATGAGGAAAGCGGCCGAAGCGCCGGATGATCTCGCGATGCCCTTCCGCATGCTCGCGATGCCGCTCACCCAACCGCGTCGTAAGCTCGACCGACCGGTTCTGATCAGCCAGAAACTCGGAGTGCGCGAAGGGCAAGTAGACGAACAGCGCCAAGGCATTCTCGACGGCCTCGTCGTGTCCGAGCTGGATGGCGCGCCGCGCATACGAACGGGCGAGCTCGTCGGTCGCGTACATCCTCGAGGTGCCGCGGAAGGAGTTGCGCGGGTACTGATCGAGCAAGATGATCAGCGCCAGCGCTCCTTCCGGAGTCGCAAGCCAACTCTCGTACGCCCCACTCGCCGCCGCTTCGTAGTCGACGGCGAAGCGCTCGCGAAATTTCTGGTCGAAGCCAGCATCCTTGGCGAACCACAGCGCCGGACCCGCCTCACGCCAGAACGCGACCACCGCGGTGGCGCTGCGCGGAGTCGTGACCGCCGGCGCTTTGCCGCTCGCCACCACGACCGCGAGCCCGATGAGAGCCAAAAGATAATGATAGACCTTCATGCCGAACCTCCCAGCCCGGGCCTGCTGTGCTCCGTGCCGTGAGCTCACTTTGCGTTCTGGCGTGTGATGCATCAAACGCTATGATTTCATGAACATGATGCAGGAAATTAATCTCGCCTCGGCGGACCTGAACCTCTTCGTGGTCTTCGAGGCGGTGCTCCGCGAGCGCCATCTTGCGCGCGCAGCAAAACACTTGGCCCTGTCACCATCGGCGGTGAGCCACGCCGTCGCGCGCCTGCGCGGGCTGCTCAACGATCCAGTCTTCGTGAAGACGCCCAAGGGTGTGGTGCCGACCGCGCGTGCCTTGGCGCTCGCCGAGCCCATCGCGGAGATCTTGAGCCGAACGCGGCAAGTCGTGGGCAGCGCCGACCCCTTCGACCCCAAGCGGGCGCATCGACGCTTCCTCGTCGGCATGCAGGACGGCGTCGCCCCAGCCATGTTGCCACCCTTGCTCGGGCTCATGGAACGCGAAGGTCCGTTCATCGACCTCGGCATCACCGCCTCGATGCCCTACACCGCTTTCGAGGACCTCGACGCCCACCGCATCGATCTCGCGGTGCAGCCGACAGTCGAAGATCCGCCGCCGCGCTTCGTTTCGAAGAAGCTCTACGTCGCGCAGTTCGTCATCGCGGTGCGCAGAGGTCACAGGCTGGCGAGGAAGTTCTCGCTCGACGCGTATTGCGCCGAGAGCCACGTCGTCGTCTCCCAGACCGGGGATCCGAGCGGCGTCGTCGACATCGAGCTCGCGAAGCTCGGCAAGAAGCGTCGCGTGGCCCTTGCCGTCCCGAACTTCATGCTCGCGCTCGCGACGGTCGCCGAGAGCAACCTAGTCGCGGCTGTCCCCCGCGGGCTCGTCGAAGCCCACGCCGCGCGCTTCGCCATCAAGGTCCTCCCCGCCCCCTCACCCTGGGGTCGCGCCGACATTCGCGTGATTGCTCCCAAGTCCGCCATGATGGACGAAGGGCTCGCCTGGATGTTCGATGCGGTACGCCGAGCGGCCGCGGATCTCGCTTAGCCTCGCTGCCTTGCATCCGGCGACCCACGAGGCGAAGTTGCGCGCATGACGGGTGAGACGGAGAACGAGCGGTTGCCATTTGCAACCAAAGTGCGCCACGCGGTGAGGGAGCCCCGCGCGTTCCTGGTGTGGGCACGGGCAAAGACCGCGTCGAAAATGCAGGATTGGCTCGGCCTGCCGATGGCGTTCAATCGCCTCGACTTCAACGCCAGCTATCGCGAGCACGTCGCGCATCTCAAGCTGCGTTCGAAAGACGTCAGCACTGCGCTCAAGATGGCAGTCGGGGGTCAGTTCGAAGCCTTTGGTCAGATGCAGCGCGACCTGCTCGTCTCGGTCGGTCTCACGCCGGAGAGCTACGTCATCGACGTCGGTTGCGGCTCGGGGCGGTTGGCGGCGCCGCTGTCGTCGTATCTCGAACGCGGCAGGTACTTCGGGATCGACGTCGTCCCCGAGCTCGTCGCCCACGCCGCGGCCGTCGCAGCGCGTCCCGAGTGGCGCTTCGAGACAGCGAACGGGCTTTCGATCAACGAGAAGGACGGCCAAGCCGACTTCGTTTGCTTCTTCTCGGTCCTCACGCACCTCCTCCACGAAGAATCCTTCGTTTACCTACGCGAAGCGGCGCGCGTGCTGCGGCCGGGCGGCAAGATCGTCTTGTCGTTCTTGGATTTCGCCGTCCCCAACCACTGGCAGGTGTTCGAAAGGAACGTCGCGCACGTCGGCACGCGCATTCATCTCAATCAGTTCATCAGCAAGGACTGCCTCGGCGCTTGGGCAAGTCATCTGGGCCTATCGATCGACGCGACCTTCAACGGCGACACCCCGCACATTCCGCTCGCCGCGCCAGTCGTGCTCGACGACGGAACACGCGTCGAAAGCACCGGCTCTTTGGGCCAATCGGTGTGCGTGCTCGTGAAGCGAGCTGCGGGGCGCTGAGTTCGCCGCCGACGGAGCTCGCTTGACCCCGCGCGACGCCGCCTCTACATCCTGCGGGCGTGCCCCCGTAGCTCAGATGGATAGAGCTGGGGTTTCCTAAACCCTGTAAGCCACAGGTTCGATTCCTGTCGGGGGCACCATACAACAGTCCGGCGACGTCCGAGATAGTCCGCAAACCGCCGTAAGTACTGAAAATTGCGCGGCTTGATGGTTCGGTCAGGTCCGGCGGCGTACATTGACATCCGACGGTAACAGTCGGTAGCTCTGACGGTAACTCGACCCGGCGTGGGAGTTACCGTCATGGCCCTGACTGAAACGAAGGTGCGCAACGCTAAGGCCGGCGCGAAGCCGTTCAAGGTCACGGACGGCGGTGGGCTCTACCTGTTGGTCACTCCCGCAGGCGGGCGTTGGTGGCGCTTCGACTACCGCTTTGCCGGCAAACGCAAGACTCTCTCGATGGGCGTCTACCCTGACGTCTCGCTGAAACAAGCGCGTGAGCGTCGCGACGATGCGCGCCGCCGAGTCGCCGACGGTGTCGATCCGGGCACCGCTCGGCAGCTCGAAAAATCCGGGCGCGCAGATCGCAGCGCCAACAGCTTCGAGGTTGTCGCGCGCGAGTGGCTCGCGAAATTTTCCCCGTCGTGGACCGCCGAATATGCGGAGCGCCTCGAGAGTCGCCTCGAGCGCGACGTATTCCCGTGGATCGGAGCGAGGCCCATAGGCGACGTGACCGCACCGGAGCTACTCACCGTGCTGCGCCGGATCGAAGCGCGCGGCGTGACCGAAACTGCTCACCGCGCCCTTCAAGATTGCGGGCGCGTCTTCTGCTACGCCGTCGCGACCGGTCGCGCTGACCGCGATCCGTCGAGCGACCTGCGCGGAGCACTCGCGCCTGTTCGCCAAAAGCACTTCGCTTCGATCACCGATCCAGTGGCAGTCGGTGACCTGCTGCGCTCCATCGATGGCTACGAGGGCTCGGCCGTTACTCGATGCGCGATCCGCCTTGCACCCCTTGTCTTCGTCCGTCCCGGCGAGCTTCGACACGCAGAGTGGAATGAATTCAACCTCGGCACGGCTGAGTGGCGCATCCCTGCCGCCAAGATGAAGATGCGCGACCCCCACATCGTTCCGCTATCGCGGCAGGCCGTCGACATCCTTCGCGCGCTGCACCCACTCACCGGCCACGGCCGCTACCTGTTCCCCGGCGTCCGCACAGCGCTCCGCCCGATGAGTGAGAACACGGTGAACGCATCGTTGCGCCGCCTCGGCTTCACCAAAGACGAGATGACGGGCCACGGCTTCCGCAGCATGGCGTCGACGCTACTCAACGAGCAAGGCTGGAACCGCGACGCCATCGAGCGCCAACTCGCCCACGTTGAGCGCAACGCCGTGCGCGCCGCGTACAACTACGCTGAGCACCTGCCCGAGCGTCGCAAGATGATGCAGGCGTGGGCGGATCACCTTGACGACCTTCGCGCCGGTGGCCGTCAAGTCGTGCGCATGATCCCCGCGGTGTAGCCCAGGCCGCCGTCACCCATCACAAGCGCAGCCGGTCGGTTGATGACACTCGAGCTGCCGATTGATGCAGGAATTGCCACAAGCCTTTCCCGTTGTGCAGATACGACAACACGCCATCGGGGTCGCGTCTTCGATCTCAATACATGCGTTCGCCGGCTGCATGCCCGCTGAACCGATGCCCATCAAGAAGCTTAGAACGAAACCAAGCATCGAGTGCTCCACTCTCCCCGAGGAAAAGCATACTCGATGCGCTATCGCGGTGCGGCTGAAGCGCCGTTCACGATAGGCACCCCATGACGGCCTCGCCGGTTTCGCTTTGGTGGCGCAACATGCTACGTTTTGGCGGATGGCTGCTCGCCGGATTATCGGGGTGCTCGTAGGACTCTGTGTGTTCCTAATCGTGCCGCGCCTCTGTCGCGCAGCGAGAACGCACAAATGCTTTGTCTCGATCGCCGTACCGGACGGCGGCTTCACCCCTGAAGCGAAGGTTGACGTGCAGTTCTTCGTTGGAAGCGAGCTCAACGCCTCGCTCGACGCACAGCGATTTCCCCCGGCGGCCGCCATCGCTGTCTTCGCTCTGCAAAAGGACATTGTTGTGGCCGTTCGCCTCTCATCGCCTGTTAGGGTTGAGGCTCCGTTGGTAGATAACGACATGGACGCGTTGTTTCGCGGAGTGCCCCACCTTCTCGGTGTTGATGGGGCGGCTAAGGGATGGCGATTGCGCTGCAAAGACCGAGGGCAATGGCTGGATGCGGCAGCGCGGCGACCGCTAGCGCCGGCCGCTCCCCGGCGTCGCGCAAGCGCCTGCGATAGCGGGCATTGGCTCGACAAGGTGTCGATGAATGGCGAGATCCTCGTGCTGGAAGATGGTTCGGTTTGGAGGGTGGATCCGGTCGACGCTGTCGACACCTCGCTATGGCTCCCTACGGAAGAAGTCGTCGCCTGCGACGACACCATCATCAACACCGACAATGGCGAGAAGGCTGATGCGATTCAGATCCGATAGCGTTGAGCGGGAAGATGGATCGAACTGAAGCAGCAAGACACGCCGGTGATTGCCTGGTGCGACTGAAGGCCGCGATGACCGCGCATGCTGCAGTGCCGTCGGGTGACGCCGAGAAGTTCGGGGAGACCTGGCTGGAACTCCACCGCGCCCACAGAGACTACTGCGAAGCGTTCGCCGTTTTTGAGGCTCTCTCCAAGCCCTAGGGCCAGGAGTGATGCGCGCAGGGCGCACGCGTCGAAATCCACGGCTAGCCCCTGCCGCAGAAGCCGCACAATCCGCAGAACTGCTTGGCCGTCCCTGAGAACAGGGTCTGAGCAGGGCCCGCCAAGCCGGCTCCTGGCCGATTCTGCGGTCGAAGCGGCACGTTCGCCCGATTCGTCGGACGGGCCGCGTATGTTCGGCGTGATCAGCGCGACGATTTGATCACCGTCGCGCGCGGGTCTCGGTAGAGCGCGGTATGCGAAACTCCCGCGCTCCGCCGAGCCCGCAGCCGGAGTTTCGCAGATGAATGATACACCTCGCGGTGACGCGCAGAGCGTCGTCGATCGCCTTCAGTCCAGTCTTACCGAGATGCACGCGGCGCTCGCCAAGACCGTGGCCGCGCTCAACGCGCCGATCACCATCGTCGAGCCCGATTCGAGCTTGCCGCCTGACGAGCGCTCAATGGCTCGTGCCGAGGCGCAAGCACAGGCGCGGCGCCAACAAGGCTCGCCCGAGTTGTGGAAGATGGCGGCGCTACGGACGCGCTTGGAAGCAGAGCACGGGGCGGCAGTTGACGAGCTTGCCGTCGTCGCAGCCCTCGCGGGTGTCACGGTCGACCGCGCGGCTTTGACTGCCCCGTTCGAGCATTTCTCGAACCTGTTGCGAAGCCGGGGTTCCGACAGCACCTACGCGAGGCGACTTCAGGCGATCCCTGCACGGGTCGATACGCTCGCCCGGGCGTCCGCGCACCTGATCGACGTCGCGCGGAAGCTAGGATGTCGCCTGATCGCCGATGAGCCACGGCCCCCTCGAGAGACCCAGCCGTTACTGCCGGCCGCTAAGGCAAAACCCTGGTGGGCGGCAGACGGGTTCAAGCTGGAAAGCGTTTACGCTCAGTTACGTCTCGAGGTCGACGACGCCATCGCTGGGCTCGACGACGCAACCGATGATCATGCAGTCGCTGCGCTCTTGCCCGGCTTTGCGGCAGCCGACATTGCGCACTGCCGTGACGAGAAGGTGCACCCGCTCGACCATTGGGTGGCGTCCGAGATTGCCGATCTAGTCGACGCCGAGCTTAGCGAGATTCTCGCTCGTGAGCCGCAACGCAACCGCTTCCGCCTGAAGAATGGCGCCGAGGTTACGGACGATACGCTTCAGCGGACGGCAGTCAGCCGCTATCGCTCTGGCATCGCACAATCCGCCAAGCCGGCAGACACCCCGGCCAAGGCCATCGCCCAGCTTCATGCGGGCTGCGATGTACTGGCCACTGCTTTTGCACGTGCTCTCGCGGCGCACACCGCGAGGATTGGTGCGCTGAAAATCGATGACGCCATCGCCGACCCGGAGGAGGCGCGCGAAGCGGCAGAACTCGACGCCATGGAAGCGAGAGGCTACCCCGAGCTCTTCGATTCTGTCCTGTTGAGGGCGCGAGTCGAGGAAGAGCAGACTGCGGCGCTTAACCGGCTGATTGGCTTCGCAGCCCAATCCCGCGCCGGCGTCGCCGTCGACCGGGCCGTGTTGACCGCACCGCACGCCTCGTTCGGCCATCTGCTGCATCCCGGTCAGCGGCATGCGAGCCGCGCCAAATGGCTGCAAGAAATGCTTGAACGGACAATACCGGCTGCGCGCGCCCACCTAACGCAGCTAGCCTCCCGTCTGGGCGTCGAGCTGCAACACGGTCGCGACTGGCTGGCCTGTCGAAAAGTGCCCTGGAGCGCGACCGCTGAAACGGACACGTGGCGGCAGGTAAAGTCCGACCTTCGGACCTTGGATCGGGACGCGGTTCGCGAAATCCTCGGCGTCGATGAAGCTGACCTTCGAGGCCTTGAGCTTCAACGAGACGAGCTGCAACAGACGAGCGGTTGGCGCACTTGCCCTGGCGAGGCCCACGTCGCCGACGTCTGGGCAATTCGAGACATCGAATGGACGCCGCGGACCCTCGACCAAGTTTTTCACGATGGCGACTATGGCTCCGGCGCCAATCCCGATCGGCAATACAGGGTCGCGGGGGCGAGTGACGTCATTGACCCACGAGAGATCCAAGCGCGAGCCGCCCGGCAGATCCGCGCGGCGCTCGAGACGCTAGGGCGAACCTCGGCAGGCGCTAAAACGGACGTCCCGCTGGCGCCGACCAAGAGCGCGCCTCTTCATTCATCGGACTTCACTTCGGTGACGCACGGCGGGGAGTCGTATCGCTTTTCCAAACGGCAGGCCGCGGCCATAGCGCTGCTTTGGCGCGAGTGGGCGCGAGGCACGCCTACCATCGCGGAGGAGACGCTCGCCGAAGAGCTTGATCCCAATTCGGAACGCGACCCCAAGCGCTTTCGGTTGCGCGACATCTTCAAAGGCAAGACGAAGGGCAAGAACGGCAAGCATCGGGCGCAGATGCACCCCGCGTGGGGCACGATGATCATCGTCGCGGAGGGCATCGCTCGCCTGTCGTTCGCAGAAAAGGGAATTTCCCCCAGCTAGCCCCCCGCTGGGCCCCGCGCGTCGCGCGACAACGCGACCATGCAACAGCTCGTAAGCCTTCGGGCACTAGTCAGACACCTGCGACGCAGGTTCGGCGATGCGGACGCCGCGCAGCTTCGTCGAGATGCGCAGGCGGGCATCATTCCCAGCGTGAGGTTGGGCGCGGCCCTCGCCTTCGACATTGGCGCCGTGGAGGCGGCGCTACTCGCGCGCGCTCGTGATGCCGCGAAAGCGCACGATGGGGGTGCGACGTGAGCCACCCCGCGCACACCTTGCCCGCTGCGGGATATCTTCGTCTGAAGCAGATCATCGGCGACCGAGAACACACGCCGATCATCCCCGTCAGCAAGTCGACGTGGTGGGACGGCATCAAGAAAGGCCGATTCCCCCAGCCCGTGAAGCTCGGCCCCCGCACCACCGCGTGGCGCGTCGAGGACATCCGCGCGCTCATCGAGCGCACCAACGCGGTGGAGCCGATTCGATGAAAGCCTTCGACGAGTTGCGGGCGCTCGGCATCGCGAGCACCGCGCAAGCCATTGGCCTCAGCAAGGTTGGACGTCGGGGTTATGGCCCGTGTCCGCAATGCGGCGCAGTCACGAGGCACCGCAAGCGCAAGGACAAGCGCGGCGCCATCGGGGTGACGTTGGACGGTCACGGATGGGCGTGCTTCCAGTGCGACGCTCGTGGCGACGCCGCGCGCCTCGTAAGTCACGCGATTGGCTTGCACGGTCGCACCTCGGGTGCGGATGCGAGGCGCGTGCTCGAGGCGGCTCGGAACTGGGGCTTGATCGGTGAACACCCTCGTCAGGTCCTCGCGGTGCGGCGGGAAGCGACGGAGACGAGCGGCACCTATCCCCCCGCCGACGAAATCGCGTCGCTGCTGCGCGCATGCCATGCCCTCGGCACCCCTGGCACCGAAGCTGCCGAAGCGTGGGCCAGGTCGCGCGGCCTCGAGCCGGACGCGGTGGCCGAGCTGTGCGCCGTAACGGTTCTCTCGACGGATGCGAAGCTGCCCACGTGGGCGCGTACCGGCATGCGGTCCTGGCGCGACAGCGGTCATCGTTTGGTGGTCCCGCTCTATGACGCGCACGGAGTCGTTCGCAGCGTTCGGGCTCGGGACATCACCTCCCACGCTCGAATCAAAGAGCTGACGCCAAGCGGCCACACCGTGACAGCGCTCGTCATGGCGGACCGCAAGGCCTATCGCCTCTTGAAGGACGACACCTACGACGTGGACGAAACCATGGCTGTGCACGTGCGCCGTGTCGGAGTCGTTGTCGCCGAAGGCACGCCGGACTGGCTTACCGCTCAGCTTGCGGGCGTTACGCAGCGCGGCGCCGATGCGCCCGCAGTCTTCGGCATCTTCAGCGGCGCCTGGACTCCCGAGCACGCAGCGAAGGTTCCGAGAGGAACGCCAATCCTGATCGCCACGGACCGAGACAACCAAGGCGAAGCCTACGCGGCCAATATCGCCAGCACCTTCAGCGGACGATGCCCCTGTCGCCGTTGGCAACCGAAGTCGAGAAACGCATGAGCGCAGTAGCGGACTTGAATAGTGTCGGCGTCAACGGCTTTCGCCTCGACGAATCCGAGCCGATCGACGACTCCACAGAATGGGAAATGCCGACCCCGTTTGGTGAGTACGACGTGCCGGCGTTTCCCGACATCGAGGCGCCGACGCTCATGGCATTCGCGCGCGCGGTAGCAACGGCGACGCAGACGCCGGTCGATGCGGCGGCCCTGTTTGGACTGTCCGCAGTTGCCGCAGCGGTTGGCACGAAGGCGCGCATCGAGGCGCGCACGGGCTGGAGCGAACCGTTCTGCGTATTCGTCGCGGTCGCGCTCCCGCCAGGTAACCGCAAGAGCGCCGTGTTCAGCGAGGTGATCGCACCTCTGGGAGCCTGGGAGCGTCGCGAGGCTGAACGGTTGGCTCCGGCAATCGCGGCGCAGAAGTCGAAGCGCGCGGTGCTCGAGGCGCGTCACGAGAAGCTGGTGAAGGATGCCGCCAAGGCCGATGACATGGCCCAGCGCGGTGAGCTTCAGAGTCAGGCCGAACAGGTCGCCGCAGAGCTGGCGCTGACGCCGCTCATTGGAGCACCACAGATCACCGCCGACGACGCGACGCCCGAGGCGCTCGCGGCGCT
The DNA here is from genome assembly GCA_964484195.1 of uncultured Bdellovibrionales bacterium. Lineage (GTDB taxonomy): Bacteria > Myxococcota > XYA12-FULL-58-9 > XYA12-FULL-58-9 > JALHOP01 > JALHOP01. The sequence continues at coordinate 679,655 of CAZAER010000001.1, forward strand.
TATGGCGATGAATCAAGGCAGCGTTGCCGTCATGTCCGCCGAGGGCGCGGGGCCGTTCGCCCTCATGGCGGGTCGCTACGACAAGAACGGCGCGCCAAACTTCGAGCTGTATCTGAAGGGACACGCTGGCGATGCCGTGAAAGTTAACCGGCGCAACGCCGAGCCGATCAACCTGCCGCGACCCGCGCTCACGATGGCGATCGCCGTTCAGCCGGATGTGTTGCGCGCGATGGCGGACATCCCTGGCGCCCGTGCCCGCGGCCTTGCGGCTCGCTTTCTCTACTCGCTTCCCGCGAGCACCGTCGGTTACCGCGACTGCAACCCTCCCCCGGTGTCCGACAGCGTCCGGCGCTCGTGGAATACCGCGCTCGAAGCGCTGCTCAACCTCGAACACCGCCAAGACGGAGAGCCGCATGTCGTGCGTCTGTCGGCGGCAGCGGATGCTATCCTGCTCGCCTACCAACAGGAGCTTGAGCCGACGATGCGAAGCACCGGCGCCCTGTGCGCCATCGCCGACTGGGCGGGGAAAGCGGCGGGTCTCGCGGTCCGCCTGGCTGGGCTGATCCATGCGGTGAAGTATGCCGACAAGATGGCTGCTACGTTGGTCGATGCCGGGACAATGAAAGCCGGCGTCGACGTCGCTCGCTACGCTACGGCGCACGCCATCGCGGCGTATGGCGAGATGGGACAGGACCCCGCCAATGCAGATGCGCGTTGGCTGCTCGAGTACCTCTCGCGCTGGGGGCGCTCGTCCTTCTCGGCTCGAGACCTGTTTTCGAGCTTGCCGCGAGGAAGGTTCAAGAAGGCAGACGACCTGCGCGGCGCACTCGCCGTTCTCGAGGACCGGGGCTTCGTGCGTGCGCGCGTATCGATGGAACGACTTGGGCCCGGACGTCCCCGCAGCCCTGTCTATGACGTTCACCCAAGCCTCCTTTCTGCGGCTTCTGCGGATTCTGCGCGTGGAGATCAGCACAGACGGGAAGCGTTTACGTGAGCGGCTCATCGAAGCGCAGCAGGAAGCGGAACGCACCAGGTGAGAGCGGCGCTCCTCCGAAGTCTCGGACCCTGACGGTACCCGGCCATGGTGACGTCTCTCGCGACCGGGCTATCGCGCTGATCGCGACGTCGCCCTCAACCACCGCCGCAACACTCAGCGTCGACTATTCACGCGCCACCTTCGGCGAGTTGTCACTCACCGATACCATGGCCGTGCTCTCGGAGACGCTCAAGGCTGTGCGGCAAGGCAGCCTCGCGGAAGTCGAAAACATCCTCATGGCGCAGGCCGTCGCGCTGAACTCGATCTTCACCGACCTGAGCGTGCGTGCGGCTCGCGCCGAGTACGTCGACGGCATGGAGCGCTACCTGCGGCTGGGCCTCAAAGCGCAAGGTCAATGCCGGGCCACGCTCGAGACGCTGGCGGCAATCAAAAATCCCCCACTCGTCGTCACCCGCCAGGCAAACATCTCGAATGGCCCGCAGCAGGTTAACAATGGCGTGACAGCCCAGGTGGCGCCGTCGCGCGCGGAGGGATCGGAAACTGCGCCAAACGAACTATTGGGAGAACGCTATGGCGAATGGCTGGACAGCGGAACGGAAAGCGCGACAGCGCGAAGCGATTCGTCAATGGCGCCCTTGGGAGAAGTCGACGGGGCCACGAAGCGACCCAGGTAAGGCCACCGCTTCTCGCAATGCTGATCGCGGAGGACAGCGTAAGCTGGCGCGCGAGCAACTCCGGGCCCTCCGCGAATTGCTGCGTGAATGGGAGCGCACAGGCTCGCTCCAGCGAAGATGACGCCACCCTGGACTTTTCGCTAAAACGGATGCTCGAAGGAGGTGGCTCTATGAACATCGACGAGAGCAGAACCCTGGTCGTGGGCGACGTGATCGTGATCGAGGATTCACGGCGTCATGAAGCACCTGCGGGGATGCAAGAGCTTATTTGGCTGGAGCCAAGCACCGAAGCCGCGGTCCAGAAGGTGAAAAGCCTCGACGGCAGCCTGACGACGATCACCGACATTCAACTTCTCGCGTACCGTAAGACCGGGAAACGTAAACAGATCTAGGTGAGGTCGCGTCACCGTGACGCAATTTATCAACCCGCCAGTTCGCGGTCGTGGTACGAAAACTCATCCGTGCTGTCGCACGGTGCGTCTCCTCCTCGAGGGTCGGCGCGTCACGATGAGCGTGCTCAGACGAGCACACGGACCTGTTGGTCCAAAAAGGAATTTCTTATGCGTATCCAGAAGTACGATTTTGCCTGCCTTAAGTCCTGCCGTTCCTTTCGCCTCGGAAACAAAGAACTTTGGACCCTGACGGTTCGGTTGAAAGACCTGCCGAGGACGTTCACCTACGGTCCGAACGCGCGATTCGCCAGCCTGGACAAGAAGCCCGCGAAAGAGATGCTCGCAACCCTGGCGAGTGATCCTGAAGCGTTCGTGTTGAACAACAACGGGATCATGCTCGTGGCAGAGAGCCTTCGCGCCGAGAGTGACTCGGTCGAACTCGTGTGCCACGAGGCCGAGACCGACGAAGAGATGCCCGGCCACGGCATCCTCAATGGCGGACACACGTACAAGGCGCTACAGGAAGCGCTCGCCAACCCCAGCGAATACCCGCGCGCGGCCGACGAAGCCGTCGTCGTCGTCACAGTCGGCCTTGGCATCGGCAAGGATGACCGGGAGGAGATCTCTCGCATCTCCAAAGCGCGAAACACCTCAGAGAAAGTGCCGTTGCACGCACTGCGGGAACTCAACGGCGATTGGTCCGATCTGAAGCGGTACCTTCCCGAGGAGGCGAGGCCGCTCGTCGCGTTCAAGCCGGGCGAGAATCCCGAGGCCGAATTCGACGTTACCGATGTCGTGCGTCGCCTTGCGCTCTTCAATAACAGACTGTTCCCGGCGCAAGAGAGTGCGCATCCCGTTGCCGCGTACACGTCGATCGGGTCACTGGTGAAGAAGTACGACCAGAAGCATTTCTTCGACGTGGCGCCGCTGTTGCCGGATATCCTGCGGCTCGAGGAGCTTGTCGTTCAGTATTACGAATCGAGCAGCGGGCAGAAGGCGCGCGACCAAGCCAAGCTCGGCGTGATCACCAAATTGTCGGGCAATAGCCCCCAGCCGATGACATTGCTCAGCGGCTATCGCAGCTCGATGACGCTCGCCGACCCCTATGTTCTGCCGGTGGTCGCTGCCTTCCGCGTGTTCGTCCTCGACGGTGCTTGGAAGGCGGACATGGCGACTCTCTGGGACAAGTACGGTGCTCGTGTCGTCGGCGCCTTGCTGGATGCCTACAAGGAGCAAGGCAAGTCGAGCGCGGCTGTGTTCGGTCGCTCGAAGGGCTCGTGGGCTGCGGCCTGCGAACTGACCAAGGCCGTTGCCATCCAAGAAGGGTTCATTCGCATCGGCTGAAAGGACGAACGTGCCTGCCTGCGTCCGCAACGGCTCAGGCATGCCGTGTGTCTGCTATAGCGACAAGGCTTGGGAGCAATGGACCAGGAAAAGGCCAGCACCGGGGACACAGTAGCGCGTGGCACGCAGGCGGGAGCCTTTAAGGCGTTCGCGGCCAACATCAAGCGGGCCCGCGCATTCATCAGAATCTTTCACGGTGCAGAAGGACGAGAACGCGGGCAGCCGACGAAGGACGAGAAGGAACTTCTGCGCGGAGCGATCGTCTTCGCGGTGGGCGCACTGGACGCTTACTTGCACGACGTCGTGCTAGAGATCGTGCCTCGCTTCGGTCCCGAGGGAAAGTCGTTGCAGGAGGGCCTCAAGCAGATCGCCAAGGAAGACCCTGGGCTCGCTCTCCGGGTCGCTCTCGCGGCAACAAGCGAGGACGCGAAGGACGTTTTTCGCGGTGCGCTCAGCGCCTGGCTCGATGAGAAGTCGTTCCAAGGCCCGGAAGCTGTCGTTCGTGTCCTAGGCTACCTGGGACTCGAAACGAAGGGGGGCGTCGACGCCCTGGTCGAGGAGGGTGCGTCGGCGCGGCTGCAATCGTTGACGGAGCAGCGCCACAACGTGGTCCATAGAGCTACGAGCGATCGGATCACCAGGGACGACGCAACCAACGCCGTAGACCTTGTCGAGTCCGTCGCGTCGGCAGTGAACGCATTGGTCAAGTCGAAGTATGACACCTAACCCCCTCGCCGAGGGACTCGTCGATGGCTCCGCGGCTTGCCTCGTGACGCGTGCTGTGTTTTAGCGGACGCCCTAGGCTGTGGCGTATCGGTTCGCACGATTGTGAATCACTTGGTGCCGCGGACTTGCAGTTGGCTCGAACCCGTTGGAGGAGCCCGTGGCGGACACCGAAGCACGAACGGCCGCAAAGCTCGATCTTGGGCGAACGGCCATCGTCGCGCTGAGCGCGGACTACGAAGACCGCATTGACGACTTACGAGCGGCCGAGGGCAAGGGCCAAAACATTCTCGCATTGTGCGGCGCCCTCGTTGCGGTGTGCTTCGCCATGCTGAGCGCGGACGCCGATCTGCCAATCTTCGATGCGACAGGCTTGACGCTCGTCTTTGCAATCGTGGTTGCGCTGGTCGGTGCTGGTGGTCTGGCTACATCTACGTTCCAACCTCGAGCGTTTCCGAGCCGGCCCAATGCGGGTGAATTGCTTCGGCTTGCCAGGGAGCTTCAGTCGTCCGGCGAGCCGGAGGAGCTTTCGAACCTTCTCTTTGACTACGCGATCCAATGGCCGAAACAGCTCGAGGCCTTGCAGGAGGTTGTCAGGGCCAAGTCGACCGCTCTCGTCAGGGCACAGCGATGCCTATTGTTCGCAGTATTGTTGGGGGTCGGTCTTTTCGTCCGGACGGCGATAACAATCGCGATGGGGAAGGTGCATGGCGAAATGCATGAAACGGCAATGTACGGAGCCACGGATGAGCGGCAGCCTTCATTGTGCGCTTCATCAGGATTGGGAAATGGGCGGGCCGCGCTACCGAACAGACGCGAGTGCGAAGGACCCGTGGGGGCCGCTCCTGAACGAAACGTGGGTGGGAACCGGCAAGAAGAAGGCGAAGAAAAGCAGCCGCCGCAGCAAGCAGGTCAAGCTCGCAACGAAGAGCGCCAAGCATGCGGCTGGTGACAAGGTGAAGTCGGAACGGTCGATTCCCAAGCCACCTCGCCGCAAGCGATAGATCTGTCCCGTGACGGTAACTATGACGGTAGCCGCATCGACGCGGCGCCAAGAATCGCCCTGAGAACAGGTCGTTAACAGGGCCTTTCGATTCCTGTCGGGGGCACCACAAACCAGTCCGAGGAAGTCGAACACAGCCCGAAGTCGCACGGAAACGCAGGATACTGGGCGACTTGAGCGTGCGACGACGCACAATCCGCAAAACGGAGTGGGCGTCTACTCCAAGAGGTCCATGACAAGCCGAGTTAGCGCAGCCGTCTTCGCTGCAATGCGCGGGTCGGCGTACCAATGGTCGAGGCCGACATCGACGATGACGCGGCTGCCCGGCAATAGCTCGTCGGTGAGCAACGTCACACCGTCGTTGGGGCCGTAGGCTTGCATGGCAGCGTATGAGCCCTGGACCGGACGCGTAACCGTTCCCGACAGCGGCACGGCAACGTAGTGTAGCACCGTAACGTGCGCAGGCAGCGAGGCCTCGGCAAAACGCGTCGCGCTTGTCGACGTCGAGAGGCTCGCTACCATGTCGCAGGAAAAATCTCCCCACCACCCTGCGACGCCAGTGAGCCACGAGCGCGGCGGCGTAAGATGTAGGTCGGCGAGACGCGATCCCCGCAGGACACCGCCGATGCTCACCCAAGCGCGCACCCGTTGTGCCGCAAGCGGATTGATGAGTTTTCCGAGGGCATAGTGAACCTCAGGCCCTCCCTTGCTCGCGCTCACGAAGATCAGACGCCTGCGGTCATCGCGCCACCCGATGACGAAGTCTGCAATTCGCCGAGCATTGGCTTCCACGGTGTCCGCTTCCGCGGTCGCGACGCGCGCCGTCGCAATCCCGAGCGAGCGCACGAGCTGTTCGGCATCGCGCAGGTCTCCTTTCGTCTCGGGTTTGCTTTCGTAGAACAAGCCCGGAACGAAGACGATGACATACGACGCCGCGGTTGCTGCCGCTGGCGGCGGGTCGCTCGAGTAGTCGAGGAAGCGCTGCTTGATCTCCCGATGCTCCCGCGTCAGGCGTTCTGCGAAATAGAGCGCCGCGAAGTCGTTCGAGCTGCTGCGGGCAAGCTCGACCAGCGCATCGGTCGACAAGGGGCGTTCTTCGAGCGGCGTAAGCAGTGCGTCGATGGCAGTGTCGAGCGCTGCGCCGGAGGTGCGACCGGTGAGATACGAGCTGAGGTAGTGGGCAGCGAGCTGGGAATCGACAGACGCCGTTACCTCCTCGAGCCCGACGACCCCACGGGCAAGGAACTGCGGCTGGCTCGAGGCACAAGCGAGCAGGCCCGAGATGATGAGTAAGAGAACGACCGAGCGAGAATGCATGCTGGCTCCGATAGAGAACCGAGCTTGCACCGCCTCCGTCATCGCTCGCTCCGCGAAGCCGAAAAAACGCTCCTCAATTATGAAATGATCTTGGAGTCCGCAGGCTTAGCGTCCGCGTGGCGCAGCCGATACTCGGTCGGAGTGACCCCAGTGACATCCTTGAACGCCCGGTTGAAGGTAGCGAGCGAGCCGTAACCGACGTCGAAGCTCAGCTCGAGAATCGACAGCTTCGGTCCTTCGCGGACGAGCCGGTCACACGCCTCGCGGATGCGGTGTTGGTGTAAGAAGTCGTTGTAGTTCCGAAATCCGAGCTGGCCGTTCAGCAAACGACGTAGCTTGTATTCCTGCGTGCCGAGGGTGCGCGCGAGCTGCTTGATGCTCTGGCCCGGTATCAAAAAACCGCGACGCGCGATCCATGCATCCAGCTCCGCGAGCAAAGGGTCGGCGGGCGGATTGACGACGAGCTGCGCCCCGCCAAACAGGGTATCGCCGCGACTAATAACGAGCGCCGCGGCAATCAGCACAACGATGGTCAGCAGCGAAACATGCAACCGTTGGAGCGCGACGGGAGCTGACTCGCCACGCAGCGCGACTTCGACGACTGTCACAACCGCTGCGTAGACGGCGATTGCGCTAACGAGGCGGCTGCGCAGACGTCTGCGCGGCTCGACCAAGTCAGCCCGGCCCTCTCGCAGCGCTTCGAGGATGGCAAAGAACAAGAAACCGAGGGCGACGCCGCGAGGAACGAGGCGCGCGAGCCCAATCTCTGCGCCGTCGCCTACGAGAATCACAGGTGTGCCGTAGGAAAACGCCACCCCGATCATGACCGCTAACGCGATGGCGCCCCAGTGCACGCACGTGATGTTGGCACGCTCTCGGAACAGCCCGCGCGCTACCAACCAGATCAACGGTGGGTTTGCGGTCGCCAACGTGATGGCCACGACGGACAATACGCTATTGCGATCATGGGCTACCGCGTACGGAGCCAGGAGGTAGCCGAGCAGGCCGCAGCACAACAGCATTGCAGGGTAGCTCGCCACATGCCGCCGATAGCACGCAGCCACGCGCAGCGCGGTCGCGACCAACGCGATGGCGGCGACGCACCGGAGCACGAGCTCAAACCCCATGACGTGGCGTGTATGACCGGGCACATTTTCGAGCAAGCTTCTAGAGTCCTTAGCTCGGGAGCCACTACACGGCGGCGCGCAACCCTCGGCGCAAGACCACAACAGCCGGCACCGTTGCGACACTCACCCCCGCGACAAGACCAACCACCCCAAGAAACCCCGCGCAGGCGCACGTCATCGAGCCCACCACGAGAACTGAACCATATGCCGAGAGCCAGTAGGTGCGGCTCGCGCGATAGCGTCCGGAGCACGGTACGACAACGGCCGCAGAGAACAGGCCCCCGAGGACGCACGACAATACGCACCACGAGAGACAAGCGACGTCGGCAATGGCGACGTGGCCCCACGAGCGCCCGACTTCGGCTCCGAAGATCGGCATCACAGCAGCAACCGCGCCGACGAGCACACCGCGCCGGCCGCTTCCCGAAACCCACGTCAAGGCTGCGGCGAATACGAGCGCGAAGGCAGCGAGAACGAACACGATTGGCGTTGCGCCATGAAATGCCGTCGTCGCGGCTGCCAGAGCGACCACGATGCTAGCGGTCGGCCAAGCGTCATTCACCCGCCCCACCTCATAGGCGCGGCGGACCTGCGCGTGCAGTGCCTCATCATTGTTCATGGAGTCTTCTCCACGCGACACGCAGGCGCGCAAGCGCCCGCGAAAGCCGTTTTCTCGTCTTTGTGTCTCGGGGACCTCGCGCTTGCGCGAGCTGTGCGATGACGCGCCGATCGGCATCGCTTAGAGTCGCCACGGTCTGCGCCAGGGTCGCACGCAGATTTGCTTCGATTGCTTGCTCCTCCGGACTCGATCCGTTGGCATGAACCCGTAGCTCGTTCATCGACGTGTGCCGCGCCTGCTTTCGCTTGAGGCTGCGGATCGCCCACCCCGCAATTGCGAAGGCCCATGCGATGACGTCGCCGTCAGGACGAAAGCTGGAAGCGCGCGCGAAGATCGTCGTCAGAGACTTCTGCACGACGTCGTCGGCTTCACTGGGGCAAAGCGTTGCGCACCATCGCGAGAGGTGTTCGCGCAGGACGGCGAACACGCGGTCGAAGGACGCACGCTCGCCCTCAGCGAGCCGTCGCATGGCCGCGTTCAACTCGGCGCGCTCTGAGGGAGTCAAGGCGATGGTCGATCTCCACGAAGAGCCGGCACCGATGAAGGCGCCGGCCCGTCCGCGTGCAGGTCAGTGCGGGCACGGACACGGAGAACAGGGGCAGTCCTCCGGGTCACATGGGCAGTCGTCCGACGCGAATGAAGTTGCGGCGCCGAAGCCCGCGATTGCTAGAGCAGCGACCAGAATGAAGCGACGCATGCGACGATTCCTTTCTTACCCGCGCGGTGCACGGGAGTGAGTGTCTGCTGGTATGGCGCGGGCCGGGCGGATCGTGACAGGCCAAGGCGCCTTTTTTCGCGTCGCCAGCCGCTAGCGCCAACCGTTGTTCTCGAGCAGTGCGCTTACCCGCTGCGCGATGTCATCACGGATCTCGCGCACACGCTCGCTGGGCTGTCCCTTTGGATCGTCGAGGGGCCAATCGCCACGCTCGAGCCCAGGCACGACCGGACACTCGTCACCACACCCCATCGTGATCAGCAGCGTTGCACTGCGCGCAAGCTCGTCGGTTAGCTTCTGCGGCTTCGCGTTTGCGAGATCGAGCCCCAGCTCGCGCATGACGGTCACGACCTCGGGGTGCACGCGCTCGCCTGGTCGAGTCCCTGCGGAGACTGCTCGCGCCTTCGCAGAGTCCGAGGCAGCGTTGAACAGCGCTGCGGCCATCTGCGAACGACCCGCGTTGTGGATGCATGCAAAGATCACAGTTTTCATGTCGATGCCTCCGCCGATGCACGGCCATGGTTCTGACCGCGCGCCTTGAGCACGGCAGCGACGTGCTACCGACCCGCAGGTTCGCGATTGCGGCAGTGACTGTCGACACGAAGCGGCCGAGCAAGAGCCCGGCCGCCATCGCCAGGAAGATCCAAACCGTGAGGTATCGGTCGATGTATGCCAGGCGCCTCATCGTCAACAGCAACCACCGCCCGGTACCGCGTCGGCTTTGACGGACGGCGTGCAGCAGGCCTCGGCCGTCGCGTTCTCCACGGTCGGCACACAACACGCCGCTTCAGTGCGCTCGTGACCGTAGACCGTGCTTTCACCTGTCGTGTGGAACGTCTCCCACGACACACCTTGGGGATCGTCGATCCAGCTCTTCTCGCTCTTGGCGTAGCAGCAGACGGTGCTGCCTTCCTCGAGCACCGGCGCCTCGGCCTTCGCGAGCCGCGAGTAGACTTCGCGTAGCTCCTCATCGCTCTCGGCCTGGATGCCGAGATGCTCGATGCCCGGCTCGGTACCGCGCGCGCTTATCGCAAAGTTGACCCGTGGGTTGTCGAGCATCCATTTGGCGTAGTCGGGTTTATGAACCGTGGGCTGAGCCGCGAACAACGACGAATAGAAACGAACCGACTCCTCGAGATTCTTCACACCGACATGAACGTGCATCCGAAGCATGACCTACTCCTTTGCGGCCGAGGCCGCGGGCTGGGGTTTGGCGTTCAACAGCACTTGGCGCCTTTGGCGGGCTTCGGCGGAGTCCCGTCGGCGCAGCAGTTTTCGGTGAGGTAGCCCACAAGAGCGCTCATCGCCTCGTAGTCAGCGGCGTAGATGATGTGTCGGCCGTCGCGGCGCTGCGCGATGAGCCCCGCGTGCGAGAGTTGCTGTAGGTGAAAGGTCAGCGACGAAGGCGGCACACCCAACTTCTCCGCCAAGATACCGGCAGAGAGACCTTCGTCGCCGCGCTGGACGAGCAAGCGAAAGAGCGCAAGTCGATGTTCATGAGCGAGGGCGCCGAGGGCTTCAACTGTCTTGGTCGACGTAAGGCGCATGTGACGAGGCTCCCTTCAGAACATTTCGACGTTTCGACGAATGTCAAAATGAATGATCGACGCTGCGCTGTCAACGACATTTCGACATGACTCGAAACGTCATGCGCTGTCGGGGAGACCACCGACAGCCCACCTGCCATCGCGGCAGATCTGCTTGCCGTCCCGCGGCTTTGCCCGGTGTGTAGGTACGCCATGACCCGCACCATCCGCCTCGACGGCCATGAGGGCTCGCGCCTCACGTCCAACGCCCCCGCCGGCGAAAACCGGGGTCCCGAGCAAGCCGCGGCCACGCGTCCGACCAGCGCAGCAACCGTCGACCGCGCCGAGCGCAGCACGACTCAGAGCGTCAGCACCGGAACGACCGCTGCCCCCCTATCCGCGACAACGGGCACGTGGGACCGGCAGACCGCCCTTTCGGCGTCCACCTTTGCCGCCAACGTCGAGGCTGCGCTCCAAGGGACCACCGGCACGCTCTCCTCCGACGACCTCTACGCCGCCTTCCTGCGCTTGAACGTCGTCGACCCGAACGACAACATCAAAACGCAGATGCAGTTGCTCGCAGCGCAGGGCATGCTCGCGCGCCTCGCCGTCAAACAAGCCCGCAGCGCCATGCTGACCGCCGTGAGGAACGAGACCAGCGCCGCCGGGCGCGACTTGCTCTCGAAGTCGTTGCTCGCGGCCGACCCCGCGCTCGTCAAAGTGCAGGCGTTCCTGGTGAAGAAGGGGTGGATGTCCGAGGAGTACGTCGCCTACCACATCAAGCTCGCGAAGCAGCAGCAGGAGCGCGCCAATCGCGAGTCCGGCGGCGCGAAAGAGACCATTGCCTCCGCGCAAGCGCAGCTCGATGCCGCCATCGACATGCTCAAAGAGGCGGGGAAGCGCATGCAAGCCTTGCTCGCGCGGCAGACCGAAGACGCTCGCCAGAGCAACGCGGTCGAGACCGCGACGATCGATGGCGTTCCACTCGCGAAGGTCCAGCCCGCTATCGCGAACGCGATGTCACGCATCTACAGCCAGCTCGCCGACATCCAAGACAACGGCGGCTCACTTGCCGTCTTGGGCAAGGTCGCGGACATCGCGCGCGAAGAGCTCACCGCCGCGCTCACGACCGTGGGCATCGAGACCATCGAGACCCTGGAAACCCTCGTGGAGTTTCTGGTTGCTCACGTCCAAATGGACGTCTCGGCGGCGCACCTCGAGGGTGCGGCCGCTCACGCAACCGGCGTCGCGCTCAGCCAGCTCGGCTCGCACTACGAAGGCGACCAGGAGAATCCGCTGCAGCTCGCGGCCGCAGACATCGCGGCGCTCGGCGAAGGCGACGCACGCGACGTCCTCGACCGCCAGCAAGCCGAACGCCTGCGCTCGTAGCTCTCGGCCGCGCCAATCACCCTGCCCGCTTGGCCGCCTCGAGCGCATCGCGCGACTCGTAGATGCCGTCGATGATGCCCCAGGCCTTGGCCTCCTCGGCGGTCATGAAACAATCGCGGTCGAGCAGCCGCTCGACTTCTTCGGGGGTGTGGCCGCAGTGCTTGGCGTAGAGCGTGTTCAAACGCTGCTTGGTCTTCAGCACGTCTTCCGCATGGCGCGCGATGTCGGAGGCCTGCCCCTGAAAGCCGCCCGAGGGCTGGTGCACCATGACGCTGGCGTTGGGGAGCGCCATGCGGCGGCCCTTCGCGCCGGCCATCAGCAAGAACGAGCCCATCGAGCGCGCAGTACCGACGCAGACCGTGGCAACCGGCGGCTTCACGAACTGCATGGTGTCGTAGATGGCGAGGCCACTCGTCACCATGCCGCCCGGCGAGTTGATGTAGATGGCGATCTCTTCGCTTGGATTTTCAGACTCCAAGAACAGCAGCTGGGCACAGACCACCGCCGAGACGTTGTCATCGATGGGGCCGTTCAAGAAGATGATGCGCTCGCGCAAGAGGCGCGAGTAGATGTCGAAGGAGCGCTCACCGCGCGCCGACTGTTCGATGACCATGGGAATGAGGCCGTTCATGCGGCCCTCCGCATCGCCACGAGCTCGCTCGGGCGGACACGGAAGTCGTCATGCACGAGCCGCACGTGCGTGCCTCCACCCGGCAGCGGTGTCAGCGTGAAGGTCACATAGCTATCGACGGCGCGCTCACCGTCGTCGCTGTGAAGTGCGTAGCGCACGCGCTCTGGCGTCGATTCCACCAGTGTCCGCTCGACCGGACCGACCCCCGGCACCACGTCGTCGAGCCAGTCGGCGACGAGCTCGGGATCGGTGAGCGCCTCGCGGACCCTCTCCGGCGGCGCATCGACATCGCATTCGCTCGTTACGTAGCTTTCGTCGCTCATTGGTCCATCCTCGCCAGCACGCCTTTCAGGCGCGTGAGCTGCTTCGGCCAGTGTTCGCGATAGCGGTCGACGTGCTGTTCGAGGTATTGCTCGACGAAATGCATGAGCGGCGCCATGCCCGCGGGCTCGGCGCGATAGTACGCGTTTCGCCCTTCACGGCGCTCGGCTACCAAGCCCGCGGAACGCAGCGCCGCCAGGTGTTGCGACATCGCCGGCTGGGAAATGTCGAAGCCCGCGTGCAGCTGCGAGACCGTCTTTTCGCCGTCGGCGAGCAGCGTCAGCACTGCCCGCCGAGTCGGGTGCGCGAGGGCACGAAAGACCTCTGAGTCATCCATGCCTCTATACATAAGACATGCCTTATGCATTCGCAACCCTGACGACGAGCGACGGCTGCGGTAGAAGCAGGAGCGTGAATCGACGGCACGATCCCCCATCCGGCATGTCGGAGGCCCTCCAAGAGGCCTTCGAATCGCTCGGTCTGACCGACGTCGCCCGCCGAATGACCATCAGCCGCGCCTGGCGCGAGGCCGTTGGTGAGCAGATCGCGAACCGCACCGAGCCCGACACCTTCCGCCGGGGCACCTTGATCGTCAAAGCCGCGAGTGCTGCTTGGCAAAATGAGCTGGTTTACCTGCGCGAGGGCATCATCACGAAGGTCAACAAAGCGCTGGGTGGCGACCTCGTGAAGGAGCTCAAGATCGTCACCGGCCGGGTCTACGCGCCGGTGAAGACGGAGAAGCCTGCCTGGGCCAAAGCGGCGCCGCATCGCGACGACGTCGCCGCGGCGAAGACCGTCACATCGGGCATCAAAGACGATGACGTGCGTGATGCCGTGGCCCGCGTCGTCGAAAAAGCGCTGCGTTACGACCGGCACAAGTAGCCCAGCGGGGCCGCTGCCAGGGGGCCATGGCGAATGGCACAACCCCGAAAAACGCCCGCCGATGATAGGGCAAATGTCCAACGCAATCGCCACAGCTACGTCCGCACCTCTGGTCATCACCAAACAGCTCGAGGTTCCCGTCGCCACGCTGAGAGAGCTGGGCTTGCGTACGGACCAGCCGCTGCACCTGCCGGTCCAGATTCCCGTCCAGCCGCCGGCTGAAGAAGTCCACACGCGGTCCCGTCAGGCTGTCGCCAACGTCATTGGACCGGCGGTCGTCGCTGGCTCGACCGCGGCCGTCGCCTACGTGCTGGGCACGGGCGCGCTCGACGCCGGTCTGCTCCAGCAGTTTCCCGCGAACCTGACGCTGGCAACCGGAGTCACGGCGGCGCTCGCCACCGGGTCCGGTCTCTATTCGCTCGCCACGCTGCGCCAGGCCGCCGGCAACGCCCTGCAGATCCCGCGTCTCGGCTTGGGCGTGCAAGCGCCGCAGTGGCTGCTCAACACCGCATCCGACCTTCGCGTCGGCATCAAAGCGGCCGCGACGTTCGTGTCCGCCGGTATCACCGGCGCCGCCGTCGGCATCGCGACCTCGACGCTCGGGGCTGCTTTCTTGGGCGCGGGAGCTGCGCTCACCGAACCGACGACATGGATCGCCGCAGGCGTCGGCGCCGTGGCTGCGATTGGCACCTTCCTGTTCGGACGCTCGACGCTGAACGCCGCCAAAGCCTTGGCCGCCAAGGCCGCCGAGTCGGTCGAAGAGCAAGCAATCGCCGCGAGTCTCGAGAGCTTCAAGCAAGAAGTCCGGCAGCTCACGCATCAGCCGGCGCCGGCAGCGACCAGCTAAGGCTCTCCAGAGATCCAAGCCGCGACTTCGTCGGTGAAGTCGCGTACGCCATCGCGGTGCACGACGAGCTCTGGCTCGTCGACCAGCGTGGCGCGGCCTGTGACCCCTTCGAAGAGCAGGTGACGCGGGGCATCGCCCGCGCGTGAGCACACATTGCGCCGGCGTGAGACCACGCCGCCGGTCGCGCCCCATGCGGCAAGCAGCTCCGCTGATCGTTCTGTGGGCACGATGGCGCTCGCAAAACCGCTCGGCCCCAAGCTCACGCGCGCGCGGCTGACGAAGTCTCCGAGCCCGCCATGGCGCTCGTGCCGCGCCATGTCGCGCCCATCATTCGGCGCGCCACGTCCCGCTCCGGCACGGAAATATGGAGGGTTGAAAACGACGTGGTCGGCCACCGGTAGCTCGAGCCGACGCAGATCCCCGGTGAGAATGGTCACGCGCCCGTCCAGTCCGTTTTCGCGCGCATTGCGACGGACGAGCTCCGCCATCTCGGGGTGAATCTCGACGGCGGTAAGGCGCTCGGCCTTTCCCAGGTACAACAACGCGAGACCGAGGACACCACAACCCGCGCCCAGCTCGAGCACGTGTGGCGCCGGCCGCGCGAAGCCCGCGAGCAAGATCGGGTCGAGGTTGAAGCGATACCCAGCACCGCGCGCCGGCTGCCACAGTCGCAGGCGTCCCGCGAAGATCGCGTCCTGAGTCAGCGGCATTTCCACGCGGGCAGTTCTCGCATTGCGCCCCACCCGGCCGCTAGTTACCGTCCTGACTATGGCATTCGATCCCGAAGGCCCCACCAGCGCCGATGCCGGCGTCTTCGGCCTCGACGTGCCCGCGCTCGAAGCCGGGCTCGTGCTCATCCCCGTGCCTTTCGACGCCACCGCGAGCTACGGCCGCCGCACGCGGTTCGGACCCGATGCGATCCTGCGCGCCAGCCACCAAGTCGACCTCTTCGACCTCGAGACCGGCCGGCCTTATGCCGCCGGCATCGCCATGTTGCCTCCCAACGTCGAAATCGAGCGCTGGAACGCCGAGGCGAGCCGCGCGGTCGACACCGCCCGCGGCGCGTCCGCCGAAACAGACAAGACGGTGGCGCGGGTCGAAGCCGACCGCTGTGGCGAGCTCTTGAACCGCTGGGTCTACGAAGAGACGCGCGCGTGGCTGGCTCGCGGAAAGCTGGTCGGCCTCGTCGGTGGCGACCACGCGACGCCGTATGGCTGCATCCGCGCGCACCTCGAGCGCTACCCCGACATGGGCATCCTCCATATCGACGCCCACGCCGACCTGCGTGAAGCATACGAAGGCTTCGCCTGGTCGCACGCCTCGGTCATGTACAACGTCGTGCACCGCTTGCCCGCCAAGAAGCTGGTCCACGTCGGCCTGCGCGACGTGGCGGAGAGCGAGATGGGCATCATCGACCGCTCGAGCGGACGCCAGGTGGCGTTCACCGATTACGCCATGGCAGCGCATGCCCAGGCCGGCCAGCCATTCGCGAAGCTCGTCGAGCGCATCGTGGGTGAGCTGCCGTCGGACGTTTACGTGTCCTTCGACATCGATGGTCTCGATCCAGCGCTCTGCCCGAACACCGGCACTCCAGTCCCCGGCGGCATGTCGTTCCACGCGGCCACGGCACTGCTCGCTGCGATTCGCACGAGCGGCAGACGCCTCGTGGGCTTCGACCTCGTCGAGGTAGCGAGCAGCCCCGACCTCACCGAACAATGGGACGGGAACGTTGGCGCCCGCCTCCTCTACAAGCTCTGTGGGCACGCCCTCGCCGCCGCCAAGGGCCATCTCCGGCCGGCCTGAGACGCGGCCTGGCCGTGCTTGTTCGCGGACGCGGTGCTTGTTATCGAGCCGCAGTGAAGGTGTTCCGGGGGTACGACCATATGCGTCGCAGCACAATCATCGCCGGCCTGTCGCTCGTCGTCGCGACAGCCGCGTGCAGCTCGTCGAAGCGCACCACGCCTCAGGTAACGACCGGCAAGCCGGTCGACGCGATCATCGACACGCGGGACGCGCCAGAAGGCAAGCTGCCGGCGTACGCAACGCCCACCGCGTACACCATCGAGCTCGCCATCGATCCCGACCGGGACGCGTTCGCAGGCAACGTCAGCATCAAGGTGAAGCTCAATGAGCCGCGCGATCACATTTGGATCCATGGCCGAGGCCTGCGGGTCGCCAGCGCCAGCGTCAAGCTCGCCGACGGCAAGCTGCATCCCGTCCGCTATGGCGAGCTCGAGGGCAAAGGCCTCGCCTATGTCGGCTTCGACAGGACCATCGAGCCGCAGGAGATCGTTCTTTCGTTCGGCTACGAAGCCACCTACGGCGGTAATCTCGAAGGTCTCTATACCGTCGCGGCGCAAGACAAGCGTTACGCGTTCGCTCAGTTCGAGCCCATTTCGGCACGCTTGTGCTTTCCCAGCTTCGACGAGCCGCGCTTCAAGACGCCGTTCGACATCACGCTGATCACCCGCCGCGAACACGTGGCGGTGAGCACGACCGCCATCGCTTCCGAGCAAGAGAGCGGAACCTTGAAGACCACCCGCTTCAAGGTCACCGAGAAGCTGCCGACCTATCTCATCACCTTCGCGGTCGGCGAATTCGACGTCGTCGACGGCGGCAAGGTTCCCGCCAATGCGACGCGCAGCGAGCCGCTCCCTCTGCGTGGCATCGCCGTCAAAGGCAAGGGCGCCGGGCTCAAGGAAGCGCTGGCGACGACGAGCCAGCTCGTCACCGCGCTCGAGACCTACTTCGGCATCGGCTATCCCTTCGGCAAGCTCGACATGATTGCGGTGCCGGACTTCGCGTACGGCGCCATGGAGAACGTCGGGGCAATCACCTTCCGCGACTTCTTCCTCGTGCTCGACCCGGCGACCGCGACCGTGCTGCAACGTCGCGAGAGCGCCTACGTCATCGCCCACGAGCTCGCGCACATGTGGTTCGGCAACATCGTCACCCCGGTATGGTGGGACGACATCTGGCTGAACGAAGCATTCGCCAGCTGGATGGGTCACCGCGTCGTGCAGGCGTGGAACCCGAACCTCGGCGCCAGCCTCGACCGCGTCGACGCCGTCCACCATGCGATGGAGGACGATTGGTTGCCGTCGGCCCGCCAGGTGCGCCAGCCGGTGACCACGAACCACGACATCTTCAACGCCTTCGACTCGATCACCTATCAGAAAGGGATGGGGGTGCTGACGATGTTCGAGAGCTTCGTCGGCGCCGAGCCCTTCCGCAAAGCAGTCCAGATCCACCTGACCAAGTTCCGCTTTGGCAACGCTACAGCGGACGACTTCTTCGCCTCGGTATCCGAAGGCACCGGAAAAGACGTCGTCGGCGCCATGCGCGGATTCATCGAGCAGAACGGGCTGCCGCTGGTCGAGACCAACGTCCGATGCAATGCCGGAGCCGCGGCGCGCCTCTCCATCAAGCAGTCACGCGCTCTGCCCTTGGGCGTCAGCGAGGGAGCGGACCGCGCGTGGCAAATCCCGGTCTGCGTCCGCTACGAAAGCGGCGGCGCCAGCGCCCGTCAGGAATGCTGGATGCTCGACAAGCCGGACACCAACGTCACGGTGTCTGGGCGCGGCTGTCCAAGCTGGCTCATGCCGAACGCGCGTGGTGGCGGCTACTACCGCTTCACCATGGACAACACCTCGCTCGACGCCTTGGTCTACGCGGCGACGGTGCGCAAGCTCGATGGCCCTGAGATCGTAGCGCTCGCGAACAACGTCATCGCCGGTCTGCGCAGCGGCGGAGTCTCGGCGGCGGCGGCGCTGCGGTTCGCCACCAACTTGTCGGCGTCAGCGGACAGCCGAGTGGCGGGCATTGCGATGCGGGTGGTCGAGACGGTGCGCGACGACATCGCGCCCGACACCTTGGTCACCAACGCGGAGGTCTTCGGCCGTGAGCTCTACAAGCGGCGCGCCACGAGTATCTTCGTCGTGCCTCCCAAGGAGAGCGACGAAGCGCATCTCACGCGCATCAAGGTCGCCGGCTTCCTCACGAACGTGGCGCGCGACCCTGGCGTGCGCCAAGAGGCAGCAAAGCGCGGCGAGCAAGCTCTGCAAGCACTCGAACAAGGACAGCCGCTAGCCAAGATCACCGAGCCCGACATGCTCGCAGTGACGCTCGGCGCCGCCATCGAGGCGGGTGGCCCGTCGACGCACGAGCGCGCCGCGAACCTTCTCGGGAGCGTGACCGACCCCGTGCTGCGTCGCGAGATCGTGCTCGGCCTCGCCGTGACGCGCGACCCGGCGCTCGCCGACAAGAGCTTGGCCCTGCTGCTCGACCGGCGCCTGCGCATCAACGAGCTGCAGCGCATGTTCCAGCCCATCGCTGCGCATCGCGAGACCCGCGACCAAGCATGGAAGTGGTTGCAGACGAACTTCGACGCCTTCTTGGCGCGCGCGAGCCTTGCCGAGCAGTCGGTGCTCCCACAGCACGTGGAAACACTCTGCAGCCCGGAGGCCGTCGAGAGTGTCGACGCATTCTTTGCGCCGCGCCTGGGCTCCATCGCCGGCGGCCCGCGCTCGTTGACCCTCGCCAAGGACACCATCGCAGCCTGTGCCGCGATGGCGAACAGTCAGCGCGAGAGTGCCGAGAAGTTCCTCGGCACCATCAAGGTGCAGCAGGCCGCTCTCAACACGGCCCAGAAGACGCCTTAGATACGGACGGGAACGCCGCCCTCTTCGAGGCTGTGTGTCGCCGCGGCGAGCGCTTCGACGACGCGTAGACCGTTGCGCCCATCGGTGCGCGGCCGGCGGCCCTGGTCGACGACCTGCAGGAACTCGGCGGTTTGCAACATGATGGGCTCGTCGGTCGCGAGCCGCGGCACCAGGATGTCGCCGGTGCGCTGCGACATCTGGAACTCGCCGAAGCTCTCGTGCTCCTTCGGCTCGCTGCCGCGATCATAGATGCGAACCTTCTCGACCGCTTCCATGTCGTCGTACACCACCATCTTCTTTTCGCCGACGACGGTCGTGCGTCGCAGCTTCGAGGGCGCGAGCCAGCTCACCTCGAGGTGCGCGACGACTCCCGAGCCGAACTCGATGGAGATGAAAGCGACGTCGGTGACGCCGCGACGCGAGTAGTCCTTGCCCACTGCCGAGATGATGGTCGGCGCCTCGTCGAGCCAGTTGAAGAGAATCGAGAAGTCGTGTGGCGCGAGCTCCCAGACGACGCTGGTGTTCGGGCGCGACACGCCCAAGTTCACGCGCTGACT
This sequence comes from uncultured Bdellovibrionales bacterium, assembly GCA_964484195.1. GTDB lineage: Bacteria > Myxococcota > XYA12-FULL-58-9 > XYA12-FULL-58-9 > JALHOP01 > JALHOP01. The sequence continues at coordinate 699,380 of CAZAER010000001.1, forward strand.
GGACATGAAGAAGATCTGGCCGAGCTCGCCGGCGCGGATGAGCTCGCCCACCTTGGCGACCGCGGGGCTGTACTCGAGCGTGTGTCCGACCATGAGATGCCGGCCGGCACGCTCGGCCTGATCGACGAGGCGGCGAGCCTGCTCGACGGACTGGCAGAGAGGCTTCTCCACGAAGACATGTTTGCCGGCGTCGAGGGCGCGGCGCGCAAGGTCGTAGTGGGTGGTGACTGGGGTCGCCAGCACGATGCCGTCGACGTTGCTCTTCAACACTGCATCGAAGTCGCTGGTCAGCTTGGCTTGCGGGAAACGCGCACCGATCCATTCGAGACGAGAACGGTCGCTATCGCAGACCGTGAGCTCAGCGCAGGCACGCTGCGCCGCGAACGAACGGACGAGATTCGGACCCCAGAAACCGGCACCAACGATGGCAATCTTGGCCATGGACTAGCTCCCGGCGCGTGCATGCGCGCGTACGACGCGCACCACGCGATCGACTTGTGATTCGGACAGCTCGGGGAACATCGGTAACGACAGGACGCGTTCGGCAACTCGCTCGGTGACCGGCAAGGCACCTTTACCTTGGCCGGACCCAGCATATGCGGGCTGCAGGTGGAGAGGCAGACCGTAGTGAACACCGTGACCGATGCGCTCGGCGTCGAGTGCTTTCTGGAGACGCTCGCGCTGCTCGGCCTGGATGACGTAGAGGTGGTAAACGTGCGATGCGTTATTGCGGACGACCGGAGTCGTCACGCCTTGCACATCCGCTAGCTGCGCATCGTACATGGCCGCGATGGCGGCACGGCGGGCGTTCCAGTCCTTGAGGTGGCGGAGCTTGAGGTTCAACGCCATCGCCTGGATGGAGTCGAGGCGGCTGTTGTATCCGGGCTCGGCGTGCTCGTAGCGCCCCAGACGACCGTGATTCGCGAGCCGGCGAGCGCGCTCGAGGACGTCCCCCGCGGGACCGGTGATGGCGCCGGCGTCGCCGATCGCTCCGAGGTTTTTGGTCGGATAGAACGAGAACGCGGCGAGGTCGCCGAGCGAGCCGGCGGTGCGGCCATGGTCGGTGGCGCCATGGGCTTGCGCGGCGTCTTCGAGGACCTTCCAGCCCTGCTTCTTGGCGAGCGCCATGATGGGCTGCATGTCGGCGCACTGGCCGAACAGGTGCACCGGGATGACGGCCTTCACGTTGGTGGGGTCGGCCTTGGCGAGGGTCTCGGCAGTGATGGTGTAGGTGCGCGGGTCGACCTCGACGAAGCGCGGCGTCGCACCGAGAATACTGACCGCTTCAGCGGTCGCGACGAACGTGAACGAAGGCACCAAGACGACGTCGCCGGGTCCGATGCCCAAAGCTTTGAGAGCGACGAAAAGCGCGTCGGTGCCGTTGGCGACGCCAACGCACTTGTCGGCACCACAGAAGCGCGCGAAGTCACCTTCGAAGCTTTCCACGTGTTTGCCGCCGATGAAGCCGGTGGTTTGGACGGCCTGCGCGAAACCGTCGGCCAACGCGGCGGCGAGCGCTTGGTGCGGACGTGAGAGGTCTAGGAATGGGACCGGCTCGGACATTGGAGGCCGCGTCTTAGCAAAATGGGTCGAGTCAGACCAGGGTCGCAGCGACTAGTACGCGTTGCGCGAAAGGAAACCGCCGCATACCGTGCGCAGCAGGATCTTCAAGTCGAGCAGGATGGACCAGTTCTCGATGTAGTACAGGTCGAGCTCGATGCGCTTCTCGATGCTGGTGTTGCCGCGCATGCCATTGACCTGGGCCCAGCCGGTCATGCCCGCCTTGATCTTGTGACGCAGGGCGTAGCGCGGGATCTCGCGCTTGAAGTCTTCGATGAAACACGGACGCTCGGGACGCGGACCGACGAGGCTCATGTCGCCGCGCAGAACGTTCCAAAGCTGAGGCAGCTCGTCGAGCGAGAGCGTCCGCAGAAAAGCACCGATGGCGGTGCGGCGCGGGTCGCCGGGCTCGGTCATGCGGGCGCCGTCGACTTCGGCATCGGCGCGCATGGTGCGGAACTTGTACATGGTGAACGTACGGCCATCCATGCCGACGCGTTCCTGGGCGTACAGGACGGGGCCTCGTCCGCTGAAGCGAACGATGAGCGCGATGATGGCGAGCAACGGCGCGCCAGCCAGGAGCCCGAGCGCGGCCATCGAAGTGTCGAAGAGGCGCTTGATCACCAAGTTCCAGCCGACCAGCGGCGTCGCTTGCAGGTTGATCAACGGCAGACCGGCGAACTCGTCGACGCCGCCGCACAGGGTCATGTACTGGTAGAAGTCGGGAATGACGCGGACGTCGACCGTCTCCTGCGAGAGCGTCGCCATGATGGTCTTGAGGGCGCCGAGCTGCTCGATGGGGAGCGCGACGAGCACCTGGTCGATGGTGCCGTAGCTCAAAATCTTCGAGAGGTTCCCCACGGTGCCGCAGACCGGGATGCTGTCGATCATCTCGCCGATGCGGCCACGCTCGTCGTCGAGCGCGATGATGCCGGAGACGCGCAGGCCGAGCGACTGATGCTGACCGACCGTGTAGACCACGCGTTGCGCGAGCTGACCGGTGCCGACCACGAGCACGTGGCGCAGGTTGTAACCATGCGCGCGCAAGATGCCGAGGCCGCCGCGCGATGTGACGCGCACGAGCGAGACCATCGCGAACGACGAGGCGCTCCACAACACGAGGACGCCACGCGAGAAACGAACGTCGCGCACGAAGTACGTGAAGGTGACGATCACCAAGAAGCTGATGAGCGCGACCTTGAAGCAGTCGAAGACTTCGCTGGTGATGCTGCGCGTGCGGCGGCTGACGTACAGGCCGCTCGCCCAGCCGACGACCGGCCAAACGAAGATGAGCGCGGCGCCAACCCAGAGAGTCTCGTTGACGGGCGAGACCTCTTGGAACGGCATGAGCTCGGGGAACGAGAAGCGAAGCCAGTGCGCGCCATAGAACGCCAGGGCGACGAGGAGTGCGTCGCGGACGACTTGGACGGATTGGAAGAATCTATGGTGTCGACGCAGCATGCTTGAGGTGAGACGCGGACTAGGCCCGCCCTCTTTCACGCGCAAGCGTTTAGCAACTTGCACGCCGAACGGCAAAGCCCCGTTTTCGCGTAGGATCGGGGATTGTTGCCGCCATCTGCTGCGACATTTGTGTCATACTGGTCGCTCATAGGCGACATTGTGGGACCTGAGGACAGCCTGCATCTCGAGGTGAAAACGGCGGGCCGAGAAGGTTTCCGCATGGTTTTCCAGGGTCTGGCGGTCGAAATCGATGGCCTCGCAACGCTCGATAGCGGCGAGGAGCGAGCGCGGCTCCGGGCTGTCGAATAAGACCCCTGTCACCCCGTCAACGACCGTTTCCAGTGCCCCGCCCTTCGCCAACGCCACCACGGGGCAGCCGGCCGCCTGAGCCTCGACCGGGACGATGCCGAAGTCCTCGACGCCGCAGAACAGTAGCGCCTTGGCGGACGCGTAGGCCTCACGAAGTGCCTTGGCCGAGGCGTTCGAGAGGAAGCGCACCTTGCCTTTGGCGATGCGCTCGAGACGGGCGAGCTCCGAGCCTACGCCGATCACCGTGAGCGGCAGCCCCTCGCGAGCCGCCGCGGTGACCGCGACCTCGACGCGTTTGTAGGGAACGAGCGCGCTCACCACGAGATAGCCCTCGCGCTTGCGCTCCGGCGCCTGGCGGAAGAAGTCGGTGGTCACCGGCGGGTGAACGACGCGCGATTCGCGCTGCCAAACCCGCGCGATGCGCTCGGCGACGTAGTTGCTGTTGGCGACGAGCTCCGTGGGGCGCGCGGCGCTCATTACGTCCCAGCGGCGCAGGGGCGATACCGCCATAGTGACCGCTTTGACGGTCATGCGCGTATCGGCCCACGGCGGAATGTAGGTCGGGAGCTGGTCCCAGAGATAGCGCATCGGCGTGTGGACGTACGCGACGTGCGTGCCCTGGGTGATGACGCCCTTGGCTACACAATGGCTCGTCGACAGCACGACGTCGTACTTCGACAAGTCGAAGGCCTCGATGGCTTTGGGAAAGAGCGGCAAGTAGCGGCGAAAACGCCGCGGCACGCCCGGCAAGCTCTGGATGAGGCTGACGCGGATGTCGCGCGACGTGAGCTCCGCGTGCACGTCACGGGGGTCGTAAACGAGCGTGTAGATCGGCGCCGAAGGAAAGGCGCGCGCCAGCTCGAGCAGCACTTGCTCGCCGCCGCGGTGCGCCACCAACCAGTCGTGCACGAGAGCAACACGGGTCACGCGAGTCGCGGCCCCCGAACCACCGGCTCGTCGATGAGCCCGAGCACCACTCCGATGGCACCGGCGAACGCCAGAGCGACCGAGTTGTGGTACAGCAGATCGTGCGTCAGCCCGACCACGCCGAGGGCCGTGATCGCGAACAACCCGCATCCGGCGGCGATGCGCCTCACGTTTTGGGACTCGGCTGCCTTGCTCGAGAGCAGTCGGCCACACGCAACCGCGAAAGCGGACCACGCCCAAAAGTATGCGAAGAGACCGACCGGCCCAGTCTCTGCCCAAGCAGCGAGCACCATGCTGTGCGGATAGGTGCGTACGGTGAACTCGGGTCGCACCGCGTCGTAATAGCGGCCGACGATCGCCGAGTAGTTGCCGAGACCGACTCCCAAGGGGTGGTCGGCGATGATGCGCACGCCTTGGGACCAAACGAGACCGCGCGTCGCGCTCGCCTCTTCGCTCCCCGCCGAGAGCATGCGCGCCCGCACCCCCGGCATCGCGAATGCGACGACGACGCCCGCGACCAGCACGCAAACCGCGACGACCCGCAATCGCCCGCGCAGGAAGGGCAAACATGCGACTCCAGCGATGGCGCCGCCGAGGACCGCGCCGCGGGTGAAGGTCAGCAACAAGGTGACCGCGAAAACGGCGCCCAAAGCCGCCTCGGCGATCCACCGGCGACGCGGCAGCCCGCCGAAAAAGAGCCGCGCACAGGCGATGGCGAGGCCGACGAGCAACACGTGGCCCATCTTCAAGCGGTGAAAGTAGAAGCCACCTGCCACGGTGCGTGACTCGCCGGGCACCAGCGCCTGACCAGCGACGGTGGTGCTGCGCGTCAGGAACTCACCAGGGCGCACGTTGAAGCCATATTGGATGAGCGCAAAGCCGCTCGCGACCGCGAGCATGACCGTGAACGCGAAGGCGGCGCGTTTGAGCCACGCGTCACCGACCAGCGGCGCGCTGGCGACGACGACGAAGATGGCAAGCAGCGGCGGCCAGCGACCGAGCTCCGCGGGCCGGAGCCAACCGTGACCCGACAGCCCGACGGCCAAGAGACCGCAGGCCAACCAGACCGCGAAAGCGATCAGCATCACGCGTGTCGTTGGTCGATCGATGAGGGCACGCAGCGCTTGCCTCCACGACACCGCGCACATCAGCGCCGTGAGCCCGAGCGCGACATAAGCGACACCCTCGCCTACCGGTACGAGCGCCGCGAACGCGACCAGCGCTGCCCCGTGCACGTCGGTGCGGTCGAGATGTTTGAGACGCTCGATCATGGCTGCGGCCCGTTGCCCGCGCGGATGGAATACGCCGAGAAGCCGCCGACCAGGTCCATGCCGGTCAGCTCGCCGGTGAGCCACTGCCGCGGCGTCACGGTGATCGCCCCGCCGCTCAGGCAGGCTTCGCCGAGATCGACGGTGGTTTCGCCGGCGGCATCGGTGCCGCCGAGACCACATGCGAAAACCAGGCGCTGGCCCTGCGCGTTGGTCAGGTCGATACGAAATGCCGGTCGTGCCCTCATCTCGAGGGTCAAGGTCTCGGGGACCTCCCGCCGCGGAGGCAGGGGCAAGGTCACCGCGAAGGCGGCGAGGTCTTCGCTCACCGCGGTGAGGCTCTCGCGACCGCTCTCCGAGTCGACCATCATGAAGGCGCGGCCCGATCCCGAGAGCACCGCACCTCTCCGCGATAACGGAGCCAAGGTCGAGAAGTCGGCGAGCTCGTTCCACGCCTCGAACGAGGCAGCAGCAGCTTCACCGAGCCAGAGCGCGAGCCGCGCGTGTGCCCTATCGCCAGCCGGCTGCTTGGCGGCAAAGGCTCGCGCTTCTTCGGCGCGACCGCGGTCGAGGAGCGCACGCACCGCGTCGCTCGCCGCCCATGCATCGCCGGCCGTGGAGGCACGCGTATAGGCATCGAGCGCCGGCCCGATGTTGCCCGCGACCATCAGCAGATCGCCGCGCAAGTGCTCGAGGGTCGCTCTCTCGCTGCCACGCAGCCGCTCGGCCTCGCGCGCAAGGCCTGCGGCGCCATGCTCTGGCGACGAAGCACGCACCGCCTTGCACGCAAGCTCTCCCAAAGCGATCCGACCCGCCCAGCTCCCGGCGAGCTGCGGCTCGCGGTAGCCCACGTAGCAAGCGTCCTCGAGGGTCGCGACGTCGGCGCCGTGGCTCACGAGCACGCCTACCCGGGCGAGCGCGGCGTCGCGGAAACCCGCGTTCTGCAAGCGCAGGAGCTCGAGCAAAGCGCCGGCGCCGGGATTGGGTGCGGCTGCGGTCAGGGTGTGAGCGCGAGGGACCCAACGCGGAAAGACCACCGGTCGTTGCTCGATGACGATGCGTCCGGCGCCAATCGCGGCGCAAGCACCTACAGCGAGCGCGAACACATGAGGCTGGCCGCTACTATCGGCGCGCGGCCGCGTGAGCCACAACAAGGCAAAGGCGGCGACGGTGGCGGCGAAACAACCGGTCGCCAGCTGGGTCATGGCGCCGTCCTCATCGGCCCAACCCGCGCGGGCAAGCACCCGGCGGACGAGGACCACGGTGATGGCGGTCACCAGGACGACGATGACGCGGATGGCACGCGGCTCGTCCGCTAAAGCGACAGCGCAAGCCAAGACGATGAACACCCACAGCAGCAAGGGCGATGGCGGAATGCCTGCGGCACCGAGGCCAGCGAGAAGCCCGCAGCCCGCCAAGGCTGCCCAACGCGCGGTGCGTCCCAACCAACGGCTCGACAGGGCGAGCACCGCCGGTACCGCAAGGTACGTCAGCCGGACCTGCGCCAGGGTGGTGAGCGGAACGAGCGCCGCGGCCAGGGCGGCGAGCCAGGCGGCTTGCGTAAGACGGTTCCTACCGGTCGGCGCGGTACGAGCGCGCCGTTCCGACTCGAAGTCGGGATCATCGACCGAGGTAAGATGAGACCGTCGCATTAGCGGAAGACCGTCCCATAGACGTCGAGCACGCTGCGGGCATTCTCCCTGAAGCTGCGGTGGCGAACGACATCACGGGCGACTGCGCTCATTTCGCGCCGTAGCTCGGGCTCGTAACGCAACCGGTTCAGAGCCTCGGCGAGCTCCGCGACATCACCGACCGGCGTCAACAGCCCGGCGCCGCTACCCTCGAGGATCTCCCGAGAGCCCGCCGTCGCCGTGGCGACGCACGGCAAACGCATGGCCAAAGCCTCGAGCAATGCGATCGGCTCACCCTCCCACTTGGAGGCTAGCAGAAAGACATCGACCCCCGCGAGGAGTTCGGGGACGTCGTCGCGGGCGCCGAGGAAGACCGCATGCAGACCACGGCCAGCGGCGCGGGTCCGGAGCTCGGCGCGCTCCGGGCCATCGCCGATGACCACGAATGAGACGTCACGGACGCGCGCCAAGGCGTCGATGGCGTCGGCCACCGCCTTCTGCGGCACGAGACGCGAGACGGTCGCGACCACGAAGCTGTCCGGCGAGACGCCCATGCGGCGCCGCGCTTCGCCTCGGTCGTGCTCTTTGAAGCGCTCGAGGTCCATGGCGTTGGGCACGTGGGTGATCTTGCCGCGGGTCACGTAGCGCTTGGCGACCAGGTCGTCGAGGTCAGCCCGAGCCACGGTGATGACCCGCGTGGCGCGCGTACAGGCGAGCGCCTCGGCTGCCTGCCCCACTGCGCGCACCGCGACGGCTCCCTGCTTGCGGTAGGACAAGCCATGCACGGTGTAGACGCTGGGCAAGAGCGACGGCGTGAGCCCCGCAAAGAAGGCGGCGCGTGTCCCGTGGAGATGCACGAGATCGGGCGCATGGGCGTTGATGGCCTGACGGAGTCTGCGCGGAGCTCCGACGTCCCAGCGCGAGCGCATGAGATCGAGAGTGGTGACGCGCTCGGCGTCCGCTTCGAGCTGGTTCGCGAGTGGTCCGTCATCACCGACAACGGCGCATGGCACCCAGCCGAGGGCCTTCTGTTCGCGGATGAGCCCACGCAAGTGCTCGGCGCCGCCACCGCGCGCGCCCGAAGCCATCACGTGGACGACGCGCTTCATCCGGTGAGCTGCCGAGGCGCGGCGCGCTTGGCGAGCAAATAGGCGTGCACCAGGCGGCGCGTCCACGGCCCGCGATGCTTCTCCCAAAACCACAGCTGGCTATCGCGGTACGCGGCGGTGGCCTGTGCCTTGTGCCGGCGTGCCGACTGTCCGCGATGATGGACAACGGTGATGTACGGGTCGTAATAGACGACTCCGCCGGCGGCGCGCAGACGCACGCAGAAATCGATGTCCTCGAAGTAGAGGAAAAAGCGCTCGTCGAAGCCGCCGATGCGCTCGAAGGCGTGTCGGTGCACGAGGAGGCTCGAGCCCGCGACCCAACCCACCGGGCCGGCCTCGGCAAAGCGGTCGATGATGTTGCCCAGGGCTATGTCGCCGCGGTCGAGCCGGTCTTGAACGAGCTTACGTCCGAGCTCCACGAGCAAGCCCGGCTTCGGGCCCATCGCCAGCTGGAAGTTTCCCTGAGCGTCGACCTGGCGAAAGCCCATCGCCCAGGCGTCGGAGCGCGACGCGAGCGCGGCGAGCATCCTGCGGGTGGCACCGGCTGGCAGCTCGGCATCCGGGTTGAGCAACAGGAAGACATCGCCAGTCGCTTCGCGCGCCGCCGCGTTGACGGCCGCCGAGAAGCCACGATTCTCGTCCCAGGCGACGAGACGCACCTGTGGGAAGGCCTCGCGCACCATGGCCACCGTCCCGTCACTCGACGCGTTGTCGACGACGATGACCTCGTGTTCGCGGGTCGACTCGAGACACCGCCGCAAGAGCTCGCGGACGTTGTAGCTGACGACCAAAATCGAGAGCTTCACCGCGCGAGTACGTAGCGCTCCATGAGACGCTCTACAAGCCTTCTCGGGCGCTCAGCGACGGCTTTTCAGCGCCGCGGCCGGGTCGTGGTGCTCTCGCGCCGGCTGCCGCCGCTGTCCGCAACGAGCAGCCGCAGGGCTTCGCGATCGCGCGGTCGCACCGCCAACGCCTTTCGGCCGGCATCGCGGGCCGCCTGCTCATCGCCTTGGATACGCAGGACGCGCCCCAGTCCGACGAAGGCAGCCGCATTCAAGGGGTTCTGGTCGACCAGGTCGCGGTAGATCTTGGTGGCCTCGGGATACTTGCCGATTTGCTCGAAGACCCTGGCTTTGTAGAGGCGCACCATGGGCTGGCGGCGCTCGCTCTTCTCGGCAGCTGCGAGGTCGAGCCGTGCCGGCTTCTTCTGGCCGCGGCGCAGGTTCAGGATGGCGCTGTAGAAATGCGCACCGACGTCGTTGGGGTCGCTACGCAGGGCTTTGGTCAGCCAAAGCGGACCGTTCTTCTGGTCGTTGGCGAGCACGTAGAGCGCACCCGCCGCGCCCTTCAGAATGGTGTTGTCCAAGCGCGTCGAGTGCTCGGCAAGCGAGCGTGCCACGTCGAGCATGACCGGCATCGGCTCGCCATAAGCCGAGAACAACGTGTGTTGGACGTACAGACCCGGGTCGAAGGTGAGCGCCTTGCGCACCGCCGTCACGGCGCGCGGCTTCTCGTCGTGCTCGGCCGCGATAGTGGCATCGAGGAAATAGAGCGGGATGTAGTCGGCGCGTTCCTTCAGAGCCGTCGCCACGATGTCGCTCGCGACGGGGTGATCGTTCGCCTTGGTGAGCGCGGCAAGCACGAAGGCCACTTCGGGTGAATCCGGAGCCAAGGCTTGCGCAGACTCGAGGGCGTCGATGGCCTTCTGCGCCTGCCCTGCGCCAATGTCGGCGAGAGCAGCGGCGTAAATGAGCTGCGGCACGTTCGGCGAGGCCGACGCGGCCGACGCCAGCATCTTGCCGATCTCATCGGCAGGGATGAGCGCCGGTTTCACCGACAGCGCGGCGGTGACGCGCTCGGCGACGAGCTGGGCGACGGCGAACGGCTGGCTCTCGCGCTCCTTGAGGGCTGCGTCGAGGGTCTCGAGCGCGGCCTTTGGCTTGTGGAGTGCACGCGATTGCAGACGCGCCAGGGTGAGCACGTCACCGAGCGATGCGGCTCCACGCGCGACGTTCTGCGAGAGGAGATCACTCGCGGCGGCATAGTCGCCGAGATCTGCTTGGAGGCGGGCCAGGCGCCCGATGAAAGCTGCGTCGGTGGGCACGTCGCGGAGGCCACCGCGCCAGGTCGCCATGGCGTCGGTCACCTGACCATTGGCGAGCTGAGCTTCGCCGAGCCACAAGCGGGCGTCGTTCGCGACCTCGGGCGTGTTGAGATACGGGGCAAGCTGCTGCGCCGCGTGCTCGGGCTTGAGAGAAACCGACGCGGCAAGAGCCACGACCTGCGCGCCTGCGTAGTCGGAGCGGGTCGCGACGGCGCGTGCGGCCGCTTCACGGGCATCGTCGAGACGACCTGCGCGCAGTAACAGCCAGGCGCGCGAGGTCTCGAGACTCGGACGTTCGGGACTGTTCGGCTGATCTCCGACGACCGAGGTGATGGCGGCGAGCACGTCGTTCAGCGTCGTCGGATCGAGCGTCTCGTCACGGGCTGCGAGCGCCCGGGCGTAGAGACTGACGGCACCGGGCGACTTGGGATCGGCGACGACGGCAGCGCGCGCGGCACCCAACGCCCGATCGCGGCCGGCGTTGGTACCCGAGGCGAGCCCCTCGATGACCGCCGCCGCCGCGTCATCGACCCCGGCGAGCGGCTGACCATTCTTGCGCCAATCGTCTGCCCGCCGCTCGAGCGGATTTGGCACCTCGGGGGGCGCAATCGGCAGACCGCGCCAGTAGAGGAAGCCACCGGCAAGCACCGCGGCACCGAGAACGATGCCTCCCCAGATGAGATAGGTTTGTGTCGCCGAGGCGCGTGTCCGCGAAAACGATACATTGGCGCGACCTGGATCAGTCTCGCCGTCACCGGGAATCGGGCGCGGATTCGTCTGTTGCACGACCCGCGGCTGCGTGCGCTCCGGCGGACCGCCCTCCTCACCGTCCAAGGCCGCGAGCTCGTCGGGAGCTCGGCGCTTGCGCACGATGAGCGTCGAATCGGGTCCGGACGCCGGGCCACCCAAGACTTCGAAGTCATTCGGATCGACTCCCGTGTCTACCGGCTCGAGCTCCGGCATCGCGGGCATCTGGCCATACGGCAGATCGGGTGGAGGCGCAGGCGTCTCATCGACCTCGACGTCGAGGTCGCTCGCATTGACGTCGATCTCGAGCGCGGGCTCCTCCGCCATCGCGGGGCGGCGCGGGCCCACGACGGTGTCGTCATCGCTCAGCGGATAGTCACCGTTACGTACGGCTACCGGCGGAGGCGGAGTCTCCTCCGCGGCGTCCTGGGCATCGAACGCGGCCGCGAAGGGATTGGGCGCGCGGCCCGGGGTGAGGTCTTGCGCATCGATGTCGAACGAGGGCGCAGGACGCGCCGCTTCTCCCGGGGCCGCGGGCGCGAAGACCTCGGCGACCGTCTCGTCGTCATCGAGCTCGAACAACGCATCGTCCTCGACCTCCGCGAGCTCTGCCAGCTCGTCGGCACCGAGCGTGATGGTGGTACCCGTCAAAGGCGTAGCAGCGTAGGCCTGCAGCGCGGGCGTGAGAGCAACCGCAGCGACCTGGGAGCCGCAGTTGGGGCACGGAACGAGAGCTCCGGTTTGCCCAATCTCGCCGTCGTCGACCTCGAAGGAGGTAGAGCAGTTGGAGCACGTCACGCGCATGTCGTGCCGAGGAATGTACCGGGATATCGGCGGCCCTCCCACTCAGACCGCACGAAATGTCGACCGAGAGCAGACACTATAACCCGCACATTATCGCCAAGTTACAGCGACGCAAGAACTTGTTTTCAGGGTTCGATGTCGTCGCGGCGAGGGTCCCAGCCGATGAAGGCGTCGAGCTCGTGTTTTGCCGAGTCGTCTTTCATCTTCTGGAGCGCAGTGACCTCGAGCTGACGGATGCGTTCACGCGTCAGGTTCAAGATCTCGCCGACCTCTTCGAGGGTGATGCCCCCGCGCTCGGCGACGTCGAGAGCGCAGGTTTCCTCGAGCTCCCAGACTTCTTTGTCGGGGAAGTTGAGCTTCACCGATCCGGTCTCGGGATTCACATCGAGGTACAGGTGGTGCTTGCACGAGACGAACAAGCACGGGCGGGGGCCCGACTTGCACTCGGAGCGCACCTTTGGACGGTCGTAGTCGAGAACCTCGACCGTCTCACCTGCTCGCTCACGCCGGCGACGCTCGCGGAGCATCTCACGCCGCGACATCGTTTTCGGACGCTTACGAGGATCTTCGACGACAGTGGTTAGCTGTTCGTCCGCCGGAAGCACATCCCAGGATGCTCTCACGTTCATGACCCCTCCGAACGTTGAATCTTTTTCAGGAGCCCACGGAGCCCAGGCTTCGTCGCGCAACGAAGCCGTGACTCCTTCTTACCTTCGAACTGACTCGCGAAGAACATGCATTGCACGCTTTCGCGCACACTGACGATCGTTCACGCCCTCGCCTCCCGCTCATCACGGTCGGCGAATTGCTGGCGCTCTGGGCGTCGCGCGAGGCGCGAGGCGAAGCGCTCGAGGCTGCGGGTCGCGCTCTCGATGGCGCGGCGGTGCTCTTCGATCTCACGCTTCAATCCAGGACGCATGGGTCGGTCGGGATGTGTCTCGGCCGCTTCGTAGAAGCGCGCGAGCGCGCGCTCGCCCGCGAGGCGCAAGGTGTCGACTTCACCTTCGAGGCCGACGCGACCGACGCGCACTTCGTCGAGCGTCGAGCCGGCGTCGAGCGCTGCTTTGATGTCGTTGACCAGGCGAACGATGGTCACCGGGTAGAGACCGCTCGAGCCGCGATGGCGGCCACGGATTCCCACGCGGTGCGATTTCGGGAGCAGCCCGAGCTGGACGTACTTGCGCAGCGTCGCTTCGCTGAAGCGCGCGCCTTTCGTTTGAAACGCTTCGACGATGGCTCGCGAGCTGATGCCGACGGCGTGCTTCTTCTCCAACCGTCGCAACTCGGAATCGGAAAGCAGCGTCATGTTCCATTCAATAGATTGGCCCGATCAGACGGTCAAATTTTTTGTCGCGATCAAGTGAATGATCTCGAGGATCTAGCCCAGCGATCCGAGAACGATCGTCAGTGATCGACTGCAAATTCTGGGGATTTTGCTTGACAGGCGCACCACTGCGCCGCCGGCGCGAGCCTGCCCGTGATAGCACTTACGTACGCAAAAGTACGCGTCGCCTAGTCTGCTGAAGCGGACACAGTGAGGACGAAGCGCCGTTGCGCCCCCGCCACCGTGAGACGTAGCGGCAGCTGGGCCGCGTCTTTGCTTTCGCTCACCTGCGGCTTGCCGGCGACCGGCGCGTCGCCGACCACCACGAACAACGCCTCGGAGATGCGAGAGCTCGCGGGCCGCAAGCGCATCGGCACGACCACCGGTTGACCCGACGTCGACTCCGTCTGCCCGTACACGAAGGGCACGCCGTCGCGGCGCACACCGATGACGGTGACGTAACGGCCGCCCTGCGCGGTGATCTTGAGCAGCGTTCCGCTCGCCACGACCTCGCCCGGACCAAGAGCGCGCGGCCGACCGCCGACATCGCGGCTGATCCCGACGGTGGTCGCGACGATATCGGCGCCACGGTCGTCGGCCTCGTTTGCCGATTCGACACTCTTCCCGCGCGACTTCTCGTCGGCTCTGGCGGGCGCCTCGGCCTTCTTGGCTTTCGCGGCGGCGGAGCCGGGAGCGGCCGGCCCGGCTGACGATGCCGTGCTGGGCGCGGGTGCTTCCGTGGCGGGACGCGCCGCCGGTGTCTTCGCGTTCGCTTCCCGGTCGCGCGTCTCGGTTTCGACCGCGGTGTCGGCGGGCCTGGCTTCCGCGCGCCGCTCGGCTTGCACGGCTTCGGTCGCAGGAGCAGGTGGCGCCGCCCAGACAGGCGGTGACGACGGTTGTGCCTGAGCAGGCTGCATCGGCGACGGTTTCGCGGGTGGTGGTGGTTGCGCGGAGCCGCCCTTCACGCCGGAGACGCCCTCGGCGCCACGGCCCGCACCGAACGCTTGCTGGCCGAGCCCATCGCCCGAAAGGTCACCGAGCGGAGCGTCTTTCTTACGAGCGTGCTCGCGGTCCTCGCGGCGCAGCGATTGCTTGTCGGCGTCGAGCGCCCCGCCGCCACCGCCCGTGACCAAGCCCTTGTTCTTGGCGACGTCACGACCGGCCACCGGCTCCGCTTTAGCGGCCGAGTCGCGCGTTTGGCTCTTGGTCTCGGCTGCTTCCTTCGCATCCTCGAGCTTGCGCTCGGGCGCCGCGAGACCGGCACCAGGCTCCGCTGCTATCGGCTTGGCTTCCTCGGGTAGCTGATAGGCTTCGTCGGTGGCCACCGCCGGGCGCGACAGCGATTGCGGCCCCAGGGCGCGCTGGTAGACCACACCGAAGAGCAACGCCGTGGCGACGGTGACCGGCGGCAACAGCCACCAGACCTGCCACTTCGCCTGCGTCGGCCGCTCGACCGTGAGGCGCGTCACCACCTGGTGAGCGAATTGATGCGCCGGCGCGCTCGCGAGGAAGGCCGCGCGCTCGCTCTTCATGCGCTCGAGCCGTTCGACGAGCCCGGGGGTTTCACCGAGAGCACGCTCGACCCGCGCCAGCTGCTCCCCATGCAGGTCGCCAGCGACGTAACGCGCCAGCATGACGTCAGAGACCGGGGTGGTCATGGTTCCCGTCAGCTCAGCCATGGGCTTTGCGCCCCTCTCGCGGCTCGTCTTCCGGCCCCGCTCCGCCAGCTCCCCCACTCAACGGCCACTCCACCTTCTCGATGCCCGCGCGTTGGCGCGTGTATTCTATGAATCGTTTGAGCTTCTTGCCGATGGTGCGGCGTGACAGGTCGAGCGCTTCCGCGATTTCGTCCTGTGTGAGCCCATCGACATGGCTCATGACAGCTATGGTCAAAGTTTCGTCGTCGAGGCCGGACGTCAACCTCGCCAGGGTCTGGATTGTGTCGAATGTCGCAGGATCGCGTTCGGACGACATCTTCCGCTCGGCCTCGCGTGCCAAGCTGGAACCGGGCGTTTCGGCCAATACGCTGGTCGAAAGCTGTTCTCCGGCGGTTTTGCGTCGTCTCAACCTGTCCACAGAGACGTTAGTCGCAATACGGTAGAGAAATGTGAACGGCGACGACCGCCCCTCGAAACGGCCACGGGAGCGGAAAAACTGGAAAAATGTCTCCTGGGTGAGATCGCGGGCCTCGTCCTCGTTGCCCACGAGCTTCAAGCACCGCACGAAGATGGCGTGGCCATAGCGGGTGTAGAGCTCGGCGACCTGCGCCTCGGTGATCATCGCGGCGGCACCTTAGCATTGCGTAGCGCTTCGATGCAGCGCTACATCGGAAAATGTGAGCCAGAAACAGCGCTCCGCGGTTGGGCGGAGCCCAGAGCGGAGCGCGCACGAATACAGCGCCACGCGACACGTCGCCGAACGGAGGTCTTTCACCAGCCCTCACAGGAGGCCGCAGGCCGGGATGATGAAAGGCCGGAGCGGTCCGCCGCGTGAATAGCGCTCTCGAAAGGCCCGTCATCGCCCTCGATGCCATGGGCGGTGACGGCGCACCGCGGGAGCCGGTCCGCGCGGCCGCGACGTTAAGCCGCGGCACCAACATCCACATCCAGCTCTTCGGGCGTGGCGATCTCATCAAGGCCGAGCTCGATCGCATCGAGCACGACCCCGCGAATCTCACGGTGCGCGAAGCCTCGCAGGTCATCGCCATGGGCGAGAGCCCGCGCGAGGCGGTCACCCAGAAGACCGACTCGTCACTGGTGCTCGCATCGAAAGCGGTCGCGGCGGGTGAGGCGCATGCCTTGGTGTCCGCCGGGTCGACCGGCGCGCTCGTCGTGTCCGCCGCAACGCACATCCCGCGCATCGCCGGGGTGAAGAAGGCGGCGCTCGCGGCGGTGCATCCGACACGCGAGCGCTCGTTCAGCAACGATCGCTTCGCGCTCATCCTCGACGTCGGCGCCTCGCTGCGTAGTGACGCCGAAGACCTCCTCTTCTACGCCATGATGGGTCACGCCTACGCGAGCCGCATCTCCAAGGTGCCGCAGCCGTCCATCGGCCTGCTCAATGTCGGCAGCGAAGAAGGCAAAGGCGACGAGATTCTCACCACCGCGCACCGCCTGTTGCGCGAAGAGTCACGGCTCAACTTCATCGGCAATGTCGAGGGCACCGACATTCCCAACGGCATCGCCGACGTCATCGTCTGCGAGGGCTTCGTCGGCAACGTCGTGCTCAAGATGGCCGAAGGCATGGGCGAGGCGTTGCAGAACCTCGGCGCCTGGGCCTTCAAGCAGAAGCTCACCTGGCGTGTCGGCATGGCTCTGCTCTCTGGCGGCCTCACCCAGCTCAAGAGCGTCACCGACTACCGTGAATACGGCGGCGCGCCGTTCCTCGGCTTCAAACGTCTCATCATCAAGGCGCATGGCCGCTCGAGCGAGCACGCGATCACCAACGCGGTGAAGGTCGCCGCCAAAGGTGTCCGCGGCGGTGTTGCCGAGCAGATCGAGGAAGCGGTCGGCGGGTTCGAGCGCCGGCGGACATGACCTCGGCCACGAGCAAGAAGACCAAGCGCAAGAAGAGCGACCCACCCATCGACATGGTGGTGGTGCCCACCGACTTCCGCGTGCCGGTACCCGAGGACTACGCCGGTGACGTCTTCGTCTGGGACCTCGACAAGACCTACCTGCGCACCAAGTTCGAATCGTTCGGCGACCTCGTGCGCACCATCCGGCAGACCGCAAAGGACAAGGTCGCCTACCCTGGCGCCACTCCGCTATTGCGAGCGCTGCGACGCGGGCCCAACGGCGTGCGCCCCATCTATTTCGTCTCTGCCTCGCCACCGCAGGTGCGCGAGAAAATCCTCGAGAAGTTCGCGCTCGACGGGGTCGAGATCGACGGCATCTATTTCAAAGACAACCTGCGCAACGTCAGGCCCGGCCGATTCAAGCGTCTGCGCGAGCAGATGGGCTACAAGACCCTCGCGCTCATGGACCTGCGGCCGAAGCTCCCGCGCGGCGCGACCTTCACCATGTTCGGCGACGACGCCGAGAGCGATGTCGCCATCTATTCGATCTTCTCGGAGATCATCGAAGGCCACATCGCCAACTGGCCGCTCTACGAGTTCATGATGAAGCAAGGCGTGTTTCGCGACGAGGCGCTGCGCATCGCCTGGCGCGCCCGCAAGCTCGGTCGTGGCGAGGGCGTGCGCCGCATCTTCATCACCATGCACCGCGACCAGCTCGACCCACGTTACTTCCGTCGCTTCGGCAACCGGGTCACCGGCACGCGCACTTACTTCCAGACCGCCATGGCGTTGCACGCCGAGGGGCGCGTCGCCATCGAAGACGTGGCGGTGGTCGCCGAAGAGCTGCTCGGCCGCGGCGGCATGAGCAAATACGAGCTTTCGCGGCAGCTCGACGACTTGCGGCGTCGCGCGGTGCTCAAGGCCGAGGACATCACACGGTTCTCGGCGAAGCTCACGGAGCTTGGGGTGCTTGGGTAGCTTTCGGCTCGGAGCCCCAGGGGTCCGCGAATCGACTGGTCCGCGCCGCCTTGATGCTCAGCTTCTCGGGCGTCCCGTGACGACAAGCGCCCAAGAGCACGAGCGCGACGACCACCAGGCGCTTCATCGCGGCACCCCCGCGGCTTTTATCTGACGTGAGATGTCCGCGATAGCGGCGGTCATGGCGTCGACGAAGGCATCGTCGGCGGGCATCTGATTGTAGAACATGCCGGCGAGCACCTTCTTGCGCACCTTGGTGGTATAGACCGTGCCGCCGTAGTCGTACGCGAGCTCGAGATTGGAGGTGCCGGTGCCGAGCGGTAGCGGCAGGATCACCCACAACACGTGAATGACCGCGTAGAGCTCGATCATCATCTTCTCGCCGGTGGCGTTGCCGGTAAGACGAAAGCGCGCGAGCTGCGGCGGCGTGTTGCCCATCTTGTTGCAGGCCTGCGCAAAGGCATCGGCGATGTCTTGCCGTAGGAGCGACGTCGGGTACGGCGTCTTCGAGCCATCCGGTGCCAAGAAGCCCACCGATTGCCCGGAGACCACGTCGATGCTCACCTCGGAGGCCTCGATGTCGATGTCACATGGAGGCAGCTGGCCTTTGAAGGGCTGGACTGCTTCGTGCAAGTTCGGGCCGATGGCCGAGGAGACGCAGGCGCTCGATGTCAGAGCGAGGCACGCGACCAGTCCGCTAACGCGCACTACCACTCCCGGCGATCTTGTTGACGAGCTCCCGGGCGATGCCCGGCAGGCGCTTGGCCAGCTCGTTTTCGTCGGCGGGCATGAGCTCGGACATGCGGGCGCTGACGGCGTTCTTCTTGCTCGCGACCGCCGTCAGGTTGAGGTTGTACTGGTCGCCGAGCCGGCCGACCTGGCCGTAGACGACGTGATCGGTGCCCAGGGCGCCACCAATCTCTGCGGCGCACGCGGTGCTGGTGCAGCCGAGCGCGTCTTTTTGCTTCTCGACGTTGAGCATGGTGTCGATGTCCTCGACGCTCACGGTCTTGACGCCCTGCACTTCCTCGAGGCGGGCCAGGAGCTGTTTGGTGATCAGCGTCCCGACGCTGGCATCGACTCCACCGAGGGCGCGTAGCTCGAGCACGAGAATGGTCGCGTCGAGCCGCAGGGGCGGTGCATCCGGATCCGTCTTGGCAATCGCGGCCCCACGTTCGTCCCAGGTGCTAGCGAATCGTTGTGTGGCCGTGGACTTGGCGGTGAGTGTTTGCGTCTGACCGCTCATGCAGCCTGCGATCACGAGCACGGCGATCACGAGAGCCCGCTTCATGGCGTTGCTCCCATCTGCTTGGCGATGTCGTGCGCCAGCGCGTCGATGCCGCTGACGAAAGCCGCGTCGGCGGACATCTGGTTGTACCAAAAACCCGTGGTCACCGACTTGGCTGTTTTAGCGGAGTACACCCTGCCGTCATATTCGTAGTCGAGCATCAGCTCGGCATCGCCACCGCCGGTGGGCAGCCAGAACAACGCCCAGAGGATGTTCATGCCGGTGACGATGGTTGCGACCATCGACATGTTGGACCCTTCCACACTCCCACGCAGGCGGAACCGCGCCGGCTTTGCGCCGTCACCAAACGCGCACAAGCGGCCGAGGGCCTCACCAACCTCGTTGCGCAATTGATCCGCGGTGTATGGGGAGGTCACGGCCCCGTTCTGGAACCCGATGTAGTCGCCCTGCGCGGCTTGCACGTTCACTTCGGACGCCGGGACGTCGATTTCACAAGGCGGCAGCTTGCCCGCGAGCGGCTTCAACGCGCTCTGCATGTCGGGGCGAATGCTCGAGCTAGTGCACGCGAGCGGCAGCGACATCACGGACAGTGTGACGACGAAGCGAAGGAGCATGTCCTTGAGGTGTCACAACCGCGTAGGTCCGCGCAATCAGAACGACAGCGTCCTCCCCTTGAGCCGGTCGTGCCGTAGCCCCGCCGCCTTGTCCATCAAGCGCAGGCGCGCCGGCAGCTCCGCCGGGAAGCTCCACTCGTCGTCGCGGCCACCCAGGTCTTTGAAAGCGGACACCCATTCGGGCCACCACGGCGACGTAGTCTTGGCGATGGGCTCGAGCACGAGGGCGCGACAGCCTCGGTGTTTCGCGTCGACGAGGTTCTTCAAGAGACGCCCACGCGCCTGGTCGTCGAGCTCGTTCACCGCGTACGCGGCGATGATGCCGCTGCCATCGGCGAAGCGCGTGCCATCGGCGGTGCCCTTGGCGGTCTGGCTCGTGAGCCCGAAGTAACCGTAGGTCCAGCGTGCTTCGGCGACTGCCCATGGATCGACGTCGATCCCCTGGACGCGGGGTTTCGGATCGATGAGGGCGGCCCAAGCGGCACCGCCAACGCCAGTGCCACAGCCGACGTCGACGATGTGCCCGGGCGCACTCGCGGCGAGCCCAAGCTCCTCGACGACACGTTGCACCAACATGAAGTGGAGCGGCCCGTAGAAAAACGCGAAAGCCGCCCTCTTTCCGCGGCCATCCAGGGCTGCGCCTTTGGCCAAGCGATCGCGCTTCTGCGTGTAGATCGCGGAGAGTGCCTCGAGGGCACGGCGCGCTTCCTGGAAGGTGACATCGGAGAGGTAGCGCTTTTCGAGCGCCTCGACCCACGCTGTTAGCTGCTCCTCACGCAACACGTCGCTCACCCGGCCGAAAAGCACGCCATGATTGAAATCAAACGACCGCACCTTAACACGGCCCCCCTCCTCCGCGCGCAGGCCGTTGCGAAGCAAGCTCTCCGTTGCGACGCCGTTTCCTCCCCCGACGTCTTCGACCCCCACACCGCGTGCAACTGCACCGGGGTCGAAGCCATCACGGGTGCGTTTCCCCGACCCTTGGCGCCTTTGGTCGTCCCGGCCCTCGTCGGCCGCGACGCCGCGTTCGCCACGCCCGTCCCCGTTCCCGAGATCAAGAAGCTCATCGAAGAGCGCCTGCCGGACCTGTTCAAGGTCTACAAGGACCTGCACCAGAACCCCGAGCTGTCGGGGATGGAAGTGCGCACGCGCGGCATCGTCGCCGAGCGCATGAAGCAGCTCGGCTACGAGGTCACCGAGAACTTCGGCAAGTACGCCGACGGCACCGAGTGTCAGAGTGTCGTCGCCATCTGCAAAAACGGAGAAGGTCCGACCCTGCTGGTGCGCGGCGACATGGACGCGCTACCGATCATCGAGAAGACCGACGTCCCCTACCGCAGCACGAAGAAGGTGCGCCGGCCCGACGGCAGCGAAGTCGGCGTCATGCATGCGTGCGGTCACGACGTGCACACCACGAACCTCATGGGCTTCGCCGACATCATGATGCAGCTCAAAGACCGCTGGAGCGGAACGCTGATGCTCGTCGCCCAACCGGCGGAGGAAGCGATCAGCGGCGCGAACGCGATGATGTCGAGTGGGCTCTACGAAAAGTTCGGCACCCCCGACGCCGCCATTGGCATGCACGTCCTCGGTTCCCTGACGCCGAATCTGATCTCGACCCGCGTCGGCCCGATGATGGCATCCATCGACGCGCTCTCGGTCACCCTGCACGGTCGCGGCGCGCACGGCTCACAACCTCAGGCGTCGATCGATCCGGTCGTCATGCTCGGAAACTTCATCGTGCAAACGAATCACATCGTCTCGCGCAACGTCACGCCGGGTACGCCGTCGTTGATCACCGTCGGCCAGGTGCAGGCGGGAACCGCGTCGAACATCATCCCCGACACGGCGCTCGCCAAGCTCACGGTGCGCTCGTTCGACGACAAGGTCCAGACGACCTTGCTGAACGGCGTTAGCCGCGTCGCATTGGGTGTCGCCACGACCGCCGGCGCGCCGAAGAACCCCGACATCGAGAAGATGCAAGACACTTACCCCGCGGTGATCAACGACGCCAAGCTCACCAACCGGCTCGTCGGCATCTGGCAGGAGACGCTCGCGGGCGAAAACATCGGCGTGCGCGAGCACCCGACGACGATGGGCGGCGAGGACTTCTCGCGGTACGCCAAACAGGACCGCTCGGTGCCGACGACGTTCTTCTGGGTCGGTGCCAGCACCCAGGCCGAGCTCGACCGCCGCCAGCAGGCAGGCTTGCCGCCGCCGGTCACGCACACGGCCGACTTCCTACCCACCGCGGAGGATACGCTGCGCACCGGTATGCTGGCGTTCACGACCGTGGCCACGAGCTTCTTGCAGAAGAAGGAGTAAGCCATGGTCGACTCAATCGGTGGCAAGCGTTTCCAGGCAACGTCCTCGAGCGAGCCGGTGGCCCCCAAGGCCATCCAGTGTGACGACGGCACTGGTCGAGACACCTTCGACCACGGCGCCGGCAACCACCTGTGCAATTGCACCGGCCCGGCCTTCAAGGCGCCCTTCGCTCAGTACCCCCTGGCGGCCGCTGCTATCGCCGGTCGTGACGCGGCCTTCGCACCGCCGGTCCCGGTGCCGGAAATCACCAAGCTCATCGAAGCGCGCCTCCCGGATCTCTTCGAGACGTACAAAGACATCCACCAGAACCCCGAGCTCGCCGGCTCGGAGTCGCGCACCCGCGGCATCGTCGCCGAGCGCATGAAGAAGCTGGGTTACGAGGTCACCGAGAACTTCGGCAAGTACCCCAACGGCAAGCCGCTCGAGAGCGTCATTGCCATCTGCAAGAACGGCGAAGGCCCGACGTTGCTCGTCCGCGCCGACATGGACGCGTTGCCGATCATCGAGAAGACGAACGTCCCCTACGCGAGCACCAAGAAGGTGACCCAGCCCGACGGTACCGAGGTCGGCGTCATGCACGCCTGCGGTCACGACGTGCATACGACGAACCTCATGGGCTTCGCCGACATCATGATGCAGCTCAAAGACCGCTGGAGCGGAACCCTGATGCTGGTGGCGCAGCCCGCCGAGGAAGCGCTGGGCGGCGCGCAGTATCTGGTCGAGAGCGGCCTCTACGACAAGTTCGGAACGCCCGACGCGGCGATTGGTTTGCACTGCTACGGCCCGGCGACCCCCGACGTCGTCGCGACCCGCACCGGCCAGATGATGGCCGAGGTCGACTCTATCGACGTCACCATGCACGGCCGCGGTGGCCACGGCTCGACGCCGCAAGCGACCATCGACCCGGTGCCGATGCTGCTCAACTTCGTCAACCAGACTTACCAAGTCGTGGCGCGCAACATCACCCCGGGTGAGCCGGCGCTCATCACCACCGGCCAGATCCAGGTGGGCACGGCCCGCAACATCATCGCCGACAGCGGCACGGCGAAGCTCACGGTGCGCTCGTACGACCCGAGCATCCAGAAGACCCTGCTCGACGGCATCACGCGCTCGGCGAAGGGCTCGGCGATCAGCGCCGGTGCTCCCAAGGAACCGACGATCACCAAAGCGCAAGAGACCTACCCCGCGGTCATCAACAGCGAAGGCCTGACGCAACGGTTGGTCGGCGTCTGGCAGCAGCAGCTCACCGGCGCAAAGGTCAAAGTGCAAGAGATGCCGCGCATCATGGCCGGCGAGGATTTCTCGCGCTACGCCAAAACGGACCGCTCGGTGCCGACGACGTTCTTCTTCGTCGGCGCGACGCCGCAAGAGGTGCTCGACAAGCGTCGCGAACAGGGCCTGCCCCCGCCAGTCTCGCACACCGCGGACTTCCTGCCGGACGCCCAGGCAACGATGCGCACCGGCATGCTCGCGTTTACGACGGCTGCGACGCACTTCCTGCAGAAGAAGTCGGCGTAACGTAGCCCCACGCCTTGGCGATGCGCTCGATCAGCCAGAACGCGAAGCCCGCGTAGATGGAGCCGAGCGCCACGTCGATGACGTAGTGGTGGCGCAGGTAGATCGCCGAGAAACAAACGAGCAGCCAGTAGGCAAACAGCGGCGCGTGCACGAGCGGCGAGAACACTTTGCGCGCGTACAGCCAGATGAGCAGAGGGTACGCCGCGTGCAGCGACGGCAAGGCGCCGAAGACGTTCGCCGACTTCGAGTAGAGGTTGTGGAAGTACATGACGCCCAAGTAGTCGTCGACGGCGTTCAGGCGCGCGGCGTTGGCCGGTGTCGCGAGGTTCGCGGGGCCTAGACCATAGAGCTCGACGTACCAGGGCGGCGCCGCCGGCAGCGTGTAGTAGGTCAAGAAGCCAAGGTAGTTGACCGTCAGGAACGCCACACCATAACGTCGCAATAGCGGACGGTCTTTCGCGAGCAGATAGAACGCGAAGATGAACGGCTCGTAGAAGTAGGCGGCGTAGGCAAACGCCGCGAGCAAGTCGACCGCCACGTTGGTGTGCGTCGCGAAAAACTCGTTCAGCGTGATACGCGCGCCGTCGCTGGGGATGCCGAACAAGAGCTTCTCGAGCAGATATGGCCCGGCGACGTACGGAGGATGGAGGTTGTGGAAGATCGGCGTGAAGACGCGTAGCGCGTCGTAGGTCGCCCAGAAGAAAAAGAACGGGAAGAGATAGGGGTACGCCTTGCGCGTCTGCGGCAGGAAATAGAGCACCGCCATCACCACCGGGATGATCGCGTGCTCCATGCCGAAGCGCTTCTCGAGAAAGGCCGCCAGCATGATGACGAACGGCAACGGGCCGACGACGTAGCGCCAGACCGCGGGTTGTCTCAGAAAATCGACGATGCGTCGCAACATGGGGAGGCGCTTCATAGCGCACCCTCGGGGATCGAGTCACCGAAGCTCGATGGTCTTCTGGATGTGCTCGCCCACCGGAACGTCGACGGTCATCGTCTCGTTGACGCCGGCGGGGCTCTTGAGCTGCAAGGTGATGACCCCGGCGGGAACCTCGACCCGGGTCAGCGGAGTCGTCCCCAGCTTCTTGCCGGCGAGGAAGACCTCGGCCCAGGCACCGCGGGAGCGCAATGACAGGTAGCCGGTTTGGCCTTTGCGGGAGCGATCCTCTTTGGCGGACTTCGACTTCCGAATCTCGGTCATCGGCTTATCGGTCATCGGCCTATCGGTTATCGGCGTTCGGCTATCGGTCATCGGCGATCGGCCATCGGAAATCGGCTCTCGGTCATCGGGAGTCAGACCTCGCCCCTCCGCCTTCGGCTGCTCGGCAATCGGCGTCAGCGTCTGCCTCACCGTCTGCCGCGCGCTCTCAATCTCCAGCCTCCCCTGCATCGGCACGTACCCCGCAAGCTCCAGGCGATAGACGACCTCGTCCCCCATTCCCCGATCCGCGAGCGTCGCTGGCGTCACCAATCCCGTCGGCAACGCTTCTCCATCCATGACCAACCACAACGCCGCTCCCGGCGGCTCGCTCGCAATCGTCAGCTGCGCCCGCCGTGCCGCGACCATCCGCGCCGCGAGGGTCGCCACTCCTGCCGCCACGAGCAGCGTCACCAGCAAGGCGACGAGCCGCACCCCGAGCTTGCGTCGTTCCGGCAAGAGGACCGTAGGAGCTGCCGGAGCTACCGCGGCCGGCGCCACGGCGCGGGTCGCTTCCGTCTCGCCGTCGGCCGACCAGCCACTCTCCATCGGCAACGACTGTGTGCCTGGCGCCGCGGCTTCGAGCACCGCCGTGCTCCGCGCCGGTGTCGCCGCGGGCTTCGGCGTCTCCTTCGGCACCAGGTCGTCCACTATTCCGGACAGGCGCACCGCCCCTGCCGCCCCCAACCCGAAGCGAAACGCCGCGAGATCCTGCTCGACATCCCGCATGTCCGGGTAGCGGTCCTCCCGCTTCGACGCGAGCATGCGCATGACGACCCGTGCGAGCGCCTCTGGTACGTCCGCTTTCTCGGCGCGCACGTCGCGCACTCTCCCGGCTGCGACCTTGCTCAAGAGCTCGGGCTCGCTATCGCCGTCGAAGACGCGGCGGCCGACGAGGCACTCCCAGAGGGTCAGGCCCACCGCGTACTGATCGGCGCGCTTGTCGAGCTCCTCTGCGAGCGCCTGCTCGGGTGCCATGTACGCGAGCTTCCCCTTGATGGTGCCGGTCGCGGTGTGGGTCGCGCGCGCCGCCGCCTTGGCGATGCCGAAATCCATGATCTTCACGTCGCCGCCGCGGGTCAGCATGACGTTGTGCGGGCTGATGTCGCGGTGAACGATGCCGAGCGATTTGCCGTCTTCGGTCTCGAGGGCGTGCACGTAGGCGAGCCCGCGCGCCATGCCCTCGCCAATCGCGGCGACCTCGACCGCCGAGAGGCCGCGGCCGCGCTCGAAGGCGCTTTTGATGATGCGGCGCAGGTCGGCGCCGTCGACGAGCTCCATGGTGATGAAATAGATGCCGTCGACCTCACCGAAGTCGTAGATCTGCGCGACGTTCGGGTGCGTGAGCCTGGCCGCTAAAACGGCCTCGTCGACGAACATGCGCGTGAAGTCGGGATCGCTCGAGAACTGCGGCAGGATGCGCTTGAGCACCAGCGTCTTCTCGAACCCTTGGTCGCCAACGAGACGCGCCAGGAAGATCTCGGCCATGCCGCCGAAGGCGAGGCGGCGCACCAATCGATACTTCCCGAAGAGCTGAGCATCGGACATTCAGGGGCAGCTTTTTTGACGAGCTGGCGGCGCCTTCTTACCATCGAACCTACCTCCACACACGTGGAGCCGCAGCAGGAACGAATCGATGAAAAACATCTTAGCCGCGCTCTTTGCCGGATGCCTCACCATGTCAGTCGCCGCCGCCGCCGTCGTCATCGTTGCCGACGAGGGCAGCTCCGCAAAAGCGCACGCCAAGAAGAGCTACGACCGAGCCGGCGATGACGTGATCGACGCGGCCATCGCCCGCCAGCTCGCCGCCGCCAAGGCGCGGGTCAGCGAGGCCAACGCCTTGGCCTCGCTCACGCGTTAGTTAGCCCTTCAAGACGACCGTGTCGTCTTTTGCGTCCTCGCGGCCGAAGGTCTGGCGCTGACCAGGATGCGCAAGGCCCGGACGCGGCGTGCTCTTGAGCTCGCGCTCCGTCTTCTTGCGGGCCGGCTTTTTCTCCTCTTCGGGCTTCGCCTGAGTGTTCACCATCGCGGCGAACGACTTCGTGGGTTTGGCCTTGTTGAGCTTGTCGAGCTCGCGGGCGCGTGCCTCGAGCTCGGCGATGCGCTCGGGGGTCGTCCCGGCACCGCGGCCAATGAGGCCCAAGCGCGCTTCGACGCGTCGATCGTCATCCGCCATTCCATACGTTGTAGCACGTCCGGTCGTGATGTAGGCACCGGTCGTGCGCATGCTGCTCGCCACCTGCACGGCCGTTCTCCTCGGCTGCGCTCCCAAGGCCGCGCCGGTGCCCTGGCCTCAGGAAGGCTGGTTGGTGCACGAAGAGGCCGGCGTCGCGGTCGCCGTTCCCCCGAATTGGCACACGACGAGGGCAACGACGGGCGTCGTCGCTGGCGGGGAAGAAGGCTCGCCGGCCTACTACACGACGCTCGCCATTCAGGCGACGCGGCCCTCTGAGAAGACGCGCTTCGCCGAGCTCCTGCGCACCGCCTACGAGCACCCGGCGATTGGCGACAGCATGCCCCCGACCTATGCCCCCTGCATCGCCGGGGACACCTTGGGTCTTTGTTACGCCGTGAGCTTCACCCTTTTTGCCGAGCCGCGCCGGCGCCTCGGGGTGCTGCTCGACCTCGCCCCTTACGTCATCGACGTCAGCTTCACCGCACCTGCGGCCGACTATGCCAACCACGTCGACGTCTTCGAACGCGCCCTGATGACGCTTTACGTCGAGCCCGCTGGCTAAGGGCCCGGCGTCGCTGTATACCGGCCCCCGATGGCTCAGGAATCATTCGACGAACGGCTGATTTGGCTCCTCAAGGTCAGCCGCAGCATGCTCGCGACGCGCGACCTCGACCGCTTGCTCTCCCTCGTCACCGACGCCTTCATCGAAGCGTGCGAGGCCGACCGCGGCTTCCTGCTCCTGCAGGATCGCGACCTCGGTAAGCTCGTGCAGCGCGTTGGCCGCACCGCGTCCGGCAAGGACATCAACGAATCCGAGACCAAGATCTCGTCGATGGCGAACCGCGTCTTCCGCGAGAAGAAGCCGGTCTTCGCCACCGACACCGCGACGCAAGAAGACCTCGCGTCGCGCCGCTCCATCGACGAGCTGCGCCTGAAGATGATGGTGTGCGTACCGCTCGCGACCGACAACGAATCGCTCGGCGTCATCTACGCCGACGGCCGCACCTCGCTCGACAAGGTGTTCACCAACACCAATCGGCGCACCTTCGAGATGCTCGCCGACCACGCCGCCGCCGCCATCGAGAACGCGCGTCTGTTCGAGCGGGCAACCAACGATCCGCTCACCGGCTTACCGAACAACAGCTACTTCATCCAACAGCTCAGCAAGGTCATGCGCGAGGTCAGCGCCTCGATGCAGGCCGGCGTGCTCTTGCTCGACGTCGACGCGTTCAAGCGCGTGAACATCGCGGCCGGCGCCGAAGCCGGTGACCGTGCACTCATCGACATCGCCATGACCATCCAAGACGTGGCCCGCGCCGACGGCCTCGTGGCGCGCTACGGCTCGGACAAGTTCGCCGTGCTCTTGCCGCCCGAGGAAGGCACGCCCATCGGCCTGCGCCTGCGCGATGTCGCCGAGCGCGTCCGCGCGGCCATCGCCACGAAGGCCTACCACGGCGTGCAGATGTCGGCCTCGATCGGTGGCCTGGGCTTCCCGACCGCCGAGCGCCCGGCGAGCTCGCTGCCGACGAGCGCGCCCGACCTGGTCGCTATCGCGGACGACATGCTCGGAAAAGCACGCGCCCGCGGTCAGGGTGAGGTCGAGGTCGGCTAGCGAGCCCGGCGGCGCCGCGTGAGGCACATCGCCATCACCAGCAGCGCCCCAACGCCCGCGTTCGGACCGGCCTGGCAGCCCTCGGCTTCCTCCGCCGGAGACTGCGGTTCCTCGCCCGTGTCCGGATCGGGCTCACCGTCATCGCCACCGATGTCGACGACCGCGATCGGCACCTTACAGGTCGAGAGGCAGGAATCCGTGTCGTCGCTGTCGCCGTCGTCGCATTCTTCGACGCCGACCTGAAGGACACCGTCGCCGCACGTCGCGAGGACACAGGTGTTCCGGCAGCCATCGTTGGTCACCAAGTTGCCGTCGTCGCACTGCTCGACGCCCGCGTTCACGACACCGTCGCCGCATCGCGCCGGCACACAGGTCGACAAGCAACCGTCGCCGTTATTGGTGTTGCCGTCGTCGCAGAGCTCGACCGACGGACGCAAGAAGCCGTCGCCGCAGCTCGCCGGTAGACACGTATTCAAGCAAGCGTCCGTGTTGCTGCTGTTGCCGTCGTCGCAGGTCTCGACACCGTCGCGTAGGAAGCCATCGCCGCAGAACGCGGCGAGGCAGGTCACGAGACACGCATCGGTGTTGCTGGCGTTGCCGTCGTCGCACGCCTCGACGCCCGCTTGAACGGCGCCGTCACCGCAGGTCGCGGCC
The DNA here is from genome assembly GCA_964484195.1 of uncultured Bdellovibrionales bacterium. Classification (GTDB taxonomy): domain Bacteria; phylum Myxococcota; class XYA12-FULL-58-9; order XYA12-FULL-58-9; family JALHOP01; genus JALHOP01. The sequence continues at coordinate 728,468 of CAZAER010000001.1, forward strand.
GCGCACGTCGACAAGCAGCTGTCGGTGTCGTCGGAGTTTCCGTCGTCGCAGAGCTCGACACCCGCGTGCACCTGAGCGTCACCACAGCTGGCGGCCACGCAGCTCGATAGGCACGCATCGGTCTCGTCGAGGTTCGCGTCGTCGCAGTCCTCGACCCCGGCGTAGACGAAGGTGTCGCCGCAGCGCGCGTTCATGCAGCCCGCACAGGAGTCGGTGTCATCACCGTTGGTGTCGTCGCACTCCTCGACGCCGGCTTGCACGTAGCCGTCACCGCAGCTCGCGGCCTCGCAGGTCGACAAACAAGCGTCGGTCTCATCGACGTTGGTGTCGTCGCAATCCTCGACACCAGTCTGCACGAAGCCATCGCCGCATGAGGCCGGGATGCAGCCGGTGATGCAGGCGTCGGTGTCGTCGCTGTTGCCATCGTCGCAATCCTCGACGCCGGTCTGGACGAAGCCATCGCCGCAGCTCGCCGCCACACAGTTGGCGAGGCAACCGTCGTCCTGATTGGCGTTCCCGTCGTCGCAGGCCTCGCTGCCGTTCACCGAGCCGTCACCGCAATAGGTGCTGCCAATGAAGATGTCGTCGATGCCGATGTAATCGCTGTTGGTGCCGCTGAAGCCGCCACTGGTGACGAAGTAGCGCCAGGCGATGCGGCCCGAGGTCGGGGCCGGAAGGCCGCTGATCGTGATCGTGTATTGCGTCCAGGCCGTCGGATAGACGCCGAGCGTCAGATTGGGATTGATGGACACGAGCAAGGTCGTGAAGTCGCCGACACCGCTGCCGACACCGACGTTGATGCTCGCACCATTGGTGCTGAGCCGCACCTCCAGGCGATCGGCGTAGTTGTCTGGCGAGACCTTGCGCGTCCAGAAGGTGATGGTCGAGCCATTGCCGAACGTACGGTTGGGGCTCATCAGCCAGTTGCTGATCGTGCCGACGGTGCCCGTGCTGTTGTAGTTGACACCGATGTACGCGTTAGTCGCGCCGCTGTGTGAATTGAAGACCGAGGTGTTGCCTTGAAACCAGTTATCGGAGCCGACGGGAACACTGGCGTTCGTCGTGACCCACCCGCTCCCGGAGAGCGTGCCGATGTCGTTGAAGCTTTCGTTGATGTCTTGAGCTAACGCGGGGGAGGGAACACAAACGACCAAGGCCACGAGGAGTGACTTGCGCATGTGCCTCGAGTATCCGCGATGAGGTACCATGCGTCCATGCCAGAATATGATCTCGTGGTCATCGGCTCTGGTCCAGCCGGTGAGAAAGGCGCGGCGCAAGCCGCTTACTTCGGCAAGCGCGTCGCGATCATCGAGTCGCGTGTACAGCCCGGTGGTGTGTGCGTCCACACCGGCACCCTGCCGTCGAAGACGCTGCGCGAGTCGTCACTTTATTTGTCGGGCGTGAAATCACGCGGCCTGTACGGCGTGAACTACCTCATCAAGCGCGACGTCTCGGTGCAGGACTTCATGTACCGCCGCCACGCGGTGGTGCGACGCGAAGTCGAGCGCATCGTCCGCAACTGCGACCGCCACCGCATCGACGTCATCCAGGGGCGCGCGAGCTTCCTCGACGCGCACACCCTGCGCGTCACGCGCGGCAGCGAGACCCAGGACATCGCCGCCGACAAGGTCTTGATCGCTACCGGCAGCACGCCCTTTCGTCCCGACTACCTGCCGTGGAGCGACGCCCAGGTCTTCGATAGCGACACCATCCTCGACATCCAGGCGATGCCGAAGTCGCTCTGCATCATCGGCGGCGGTGTCATCGGCTGCGAGTACGCCACCATCTTCGCCGCCATGGGCGTGCGCGTGGTGTTACTCGACAACCGCGACACCATCCTCCCCTTTCTCGACCGCGAGATCGTCGAGGTTTTGCGCCAACAGATGATGGAGCTCGGCGTTCAGCTGCTGATGCGCGAGTCCGTCAAAGCGGTCAAACGCCTCGACGACAACCAGCTCGCCGTCGAGATCGCCACCGGCGAAGACTTCTGCGTCACCTCGCTCTTGTTCGCCGCCGGCCGCAACGGCAACACCGCGGGTCTCGAGCTCGACAAGGTGGGCATCGCCGTCGACAAGCGTGGCGCGCTCTCCGTGAACGAACATTTCCAAACCAGCGTCCCCAACGTCTACGCCGCTGGTGACGTCATCGGCTTCCCGGCGCTCGCCAGCACCTCCATGGAACAAGCGCGCGTCGCCATGTGCCACGCTTTCGAGCTGCACTACAAAGAGCGCCTCGCGCACCAGTGGCCGCTCGGCATCTACACCATCCCCGAGGTCTCGAGCGTCGGGCTCACCGAGGAGGAGTGCAAAGAGAAGAAGCTCTCCTACGCGGTCGGTAAGGCAATGTTCGCCAACAACGCGCGCGGACAGATCATGGGCGAGGAGTCCGGCATGTTGAAGCTCGTCTTCGACACCGCGACCCTGAAGCTCCTCGGCGTCCACATCATCGGTGACCGCGCCAGCGAGATCATCCACATCGGTCAGTGCGCCATGAACCTCGGCGGCACGCTCGACTACTTCATCCAGAACGTCTTCAACTACCCGACGCTCTCCGAGGCCTATAAATACGCCGCCTACGACGGGCTCGGGCGCCTGTCGCAGCAGGTGCAACGCGAAGGTGTCGCGGCGCTGAAGCACTGAGCCTCAAGGCAGCGCGTATTCGACCTCGAGGCGGACCGCGTCCAAGGAGAGCACCGACTCTTCGCCATCGAGCCCGACCCCACCGCCGGGCGCGATACGCACGTAGACATGCTCGTCACCGGCGAAGACCATGGCGCGGGCTTCATCCTCGGTAAGTGTGCAGACGACCTGTCTGCCGGAGCGGACGGGGTCGGTGTCGAACACACAGGTTCCCGCGAAGGGTCCACCAGGTTCGAAGGACTGACCGATGTCGAACCAACGTGCCAGCGGGCTGCTCCACATCTGCACGAAGACGCCGTCGACTGGGTCGGGCCCCGCGAAGCCCGCTGCCGTGACGTCGGCGACGAAACGCATACGTTCGACGACGTCGCTCGCCCGCTCGACGCCGGGCACCTCGGACAACCCCGCGGCGCGCAGCGCGAAATCGAAGACCATCACCGGTCTGTTGCCGCGGTCGAAGCCGAGCTCCCAGATCTCACCCACGCGGCCCTCGCCCGCCACGATGAGCACCTTGCGATCCGTATCGTAGACGAGACCGTGCCGCTTGCGGGTCAGCGGCTTCACCCCATCGACTGCGACCGTGCTCCAGGTTCCTCGAACCGGCACGACCGGTGGGTCGTTCTCACGCCAGCTGTACACGTCGTTCGGACCGGGCCCGTCGGCCTGCGAGGAGCCACCGAACATGAAGACGCGCGACGACTCGGGATCCCAAGCGAGACGTGAGCCGTTGAGCGGTCCTGGGTCGCCGGCAGTTGGCGCGGGGCACGTGGGGCTCGTGCCCGATGCGCAGGTCCAGGTCGGCCCCGGTGTGAGCACCCAGGTATCGCCGTTCACCGGCGTTGCCGCCGCGGCGGAACATTCGGTGTTGTTCATGACGTTGCAGCCGCCATACAGCAGGAGGCGGCCGCTACCGATTTCGACCATGCTCACCTTCGCGCGCGGGCTTGGCCAGGCATCGTTGCCCGTGGCCGGTAAGAACAACGTCCAGACACCCTGATTCCAGCGCCACAGCGCGCGCGAGAGGCAGCCGCTGCCGGAGCTGGTGCCGTACGACTGAGTGCCGCCGGAAACGCCGTAGCGGCTGTTCAAGACCGCGCACGTCGCCGAGCCGACATAGCCACCGAAGAGGTACACGGTCTCGTCGACGCCGGGAGTCACGCCGGTCACCGACGTCGCGATGGCGTAGGCCTGCGTGTCAGGAGGCGCCTGGGCGTTGGTCGCTTCGGACGGCGGCGGTGTGAAGTACGGCGGACCGCCGCCGCCGTGGTAGAGCCACAGTCCGCGATTGTAGGCGACGCCGTTGAAGGCCTCGGGCTGATCGAAGAAGGCGATGTCGTGGCGCAACGGCAGCAAGGTCGATGCGCGCTCGGACTGTCCGCACGGTGCCGGGTCATCGAAGGTGCCGCAGCTCGTTGCGTCGACGATGTTCGAGCTGCCGACCACGTTCTCCGGACGCACCGAGATACCGTTCCAGGTCCACATGCTGTGGCATTCCTTGGAGGAGTCGTTGTCGGCGTCGTCGTCACAGTCGTCATCGCCCTCCGTGCGGCCGCCGAAGATGTACGTGCGGCGGTGTGTCGGCGAGTACGTCATGGCGAACGCGGTCGTCGGTGAGTGGACGAAGCTCGGCGCCGCGACCTGGCGCCACTCTCCGGCTTCACTCCCTGGCGTCGTGTTCGTGGCCTGGAGCATCCAGCCGGTCTCGAAAGCACAGACACAACGCTCGAGCGGACCGCCCGAATTTTTCTCTCCCGGGTCGACGCCGTCGCAAGCGCGGTCATAGGTGGGACTGCAATCGGCGATCGGCGTGGCATTGAGCTGACGCACGCCGCCGAACACGAACATGCGGTCGCGCGCCGGCAGGTAGGTGGCTTGAGCGACGCCACGGCTGACCAGGGGCCCGGGCAAGCTCGGAGGAATGCCGACCGACACCGCGATGAAGTGCGGAGTCGCCGCGGAGCCCTGCCACACCAAGAGGTCGTCGACGTTGTCGGACCCGTCAGCGTCAGGGGCGCAGTCGAAGAACTCGCCGGCCTCGCAGCCTCCCCAGATGACCACGCCACCGAAGCCGCCCATGTACGACATGACCGGTGAGCGCCGCGGAGAGGCCGTCAAGCCGCTGGCTGGGGTGACCTCGTTCCAGGTGCGCGTCGCGGTGTCCCACTCCCACAGGTCGCCGAGATTGGTGCCGCCGGCGAGAGAGGTGGTGCCGCCGAAGAGGACGACGCGCGCGCTCTCGGGATCGAACGCCATCGAGGTGAAGGCGCGCGCCGTCGGGCAATTGCCGTTGGTGCAAGGCACGCCGTCCCACGTCGAGCCGTCCCACAGCCAGGTCGTCGTCGACAAGCACTTGGCGACGAGCGGCTCGGGAGCTCCTCCGCCCGCACATACACCAGCGACCGGATCCTCGAGAGCGCCGTACAAGACGCTGACGCCGTTCACCGAATCGAAGACCATCGGCGCGAACACTGCGGCCGGACCGGGGGTGGTCGGCGTGACATCGAACCACGTCGTGCCGTCGTACTCCCATGTCCGCTGCAGCGGATCCGAGGTCGCGGTGCCGCCATGGTAGACGGTTCGGTCACGCGCCGAGTCGTGCGCCAGTGCCGGGCCGAAGTTCTCGCTCGGCCACAACGTGCCGATGAGGTCGATCTCACGCCAGTCGCGGCCGTCCCAGTCCCACATGTTGGGGAACACCGAGTCGTCGCTCGAGCCGCCGACCAGCAAGACCTTGTCGGTGGAGGGAACGTAGACCGCACCACCAGCGGCCTGCGCCGGTGGTGAGCCGAGACGGCGATAGCGCCAGAGGCCAGAGCCGACGCTGTGCGTGTAGCTGTCGCCGTCGGCGAGAACGACACGCGCGAGGTCGGCCGTCCCGGTCTCGGTCGCGAGCCCGTCCGACAACGCACTGCCCGGCTCCGACACGGCGGTGAGACGATGCGGGTTCAAGAAGTCGTTACCCGTCGTGCGTCCTTTGAACGTGGCGATCCAACGGCCGTCGGTGACGCGAAGCGCCGGCCCTTCGTTGCCAGCGGCGTCGACCAAGATGGCGAAGACCTCGAGTCGGTCCGCGGTAGAAAGGAGCAAACGGTTGCCCGGCAGCGCTCCGCTCGCCGCGAGCGATGCGAAGCCGAGACGCGCACGCGCCGCGCCTTCGACGTCATGCACGAAGAGGCGATCGAGATCCCCGGAGCTTGCGACACCGACCAGGGCACCAGGAGTCGTGCCCTCGACCGCGAAAGTCCGCTCCGGCAGCGCGTCGCCGCCACCCCACGGCGCCCGCAGAAAACGCAGGCTCGTCGGCATCACTGGCGGCTCGGTATCGATGACGATGGTCGGGAGCGCGACGCTCGGCGCCAATGTCCACGAGCTTCCGGATGCATCGAGAGCAGTGATCGAGAGGTCGAAGACGTCACCGTTCGGCGCGGTGGCGATGTCGTCGCCGACCTCGAAGGTGACCGAATACGACGTGGACGCAAGCGCGGACACCACACCCACGATGTCGCCGCCCGGACCTTCGAGGATCACCGTCGGAGTCGCGCGCGGGGGCTTGCTGAAGATGATCTGGGCCTCGACCTCGGGGTCCCCTGGCGCCTCGTTGCGCGCCGCGGTCACGTCGACACCGATCGCCGTAAGCTCGGTCGGGACCGGCGAGCGTGGACGCAAGCTCACGGAGCTCAGCAAGAACTGGGTCTTGTCGACGGTGAACTGCCGCGGCAGCTCGGCGTTGCCGACGTTGCTCGCGAGATCGATGGCGATGACCGAGATCGAAACGGCTCCAGCGGGATCGGTGTCCGCGATCGTGGTCACCATCTCGTACCCGGTGGAGGTCGCGGTTGCCGTCCCTTGTCGCGAACGCCCATCGTCCGAGTCGGGCCACGTGAGCGTTACGACCGGCGCTTCGAGGAGCTCTTCGTCGACCTGGAAGGTCACACGGACCGTCGACCCAACCGTCGCCGCTTCGACCGCCGTGCCCGCCCCACGCGTGACGACTGCCGTGAGGTTCAGGACACGCGGCGGGACGTCTTCTTGCCCACCGGGAACGCACCGTCCGAGCTGCGAGGAGCAGCGGTACGCCGCTGGGCACTCCTCGTTACCCTGACAGGTGATGACGACATCGGCGGGCGGCGCCAGATCGACGGAGCACGATACAGCGAACGCGGCGAGGAGGACGACGCGAGCGTGTTTGGGCATGGCCCGAGAGCTTACTCCGAATCCTCCCGCCGCACGAACGATTGCCTAGGTCATTCAGAAGCCGAAGCCCGACTGGAAGAGGAACGTCGCGCTGGCCTGCGCGCCCGCTCCGTTGTCGGTGAAGAACACGGGCAAATCGGCTTCGAAGAAGTAGACCAGGGTCTCGGAGATGCGAACCGGCAGGACGATGATCGGCACGATGCCGACGTTGGTCGGAGCACCGACGCGGGATGCGACGCGCAAGCCAGCGACGAAGCCGTCGAATTTACGGATGACACCTGGGTCGACAACGAAGGTGGTCGCGGACGGCGTGTTCTTGATCTCGTTGAAGGCGATGAACTCGAAGTCGATGGCCCACTTGTCGTCGAGATGGACGGTGAGGCCGGGCGTGAGACCGAGCGAGAAGAAGTCGTCGCCCATCACCGTCGTGTTCTTCGAGACGGTCGCGATGGGAACCGCAAAGCCGAGGTGGCCGCCGAGCGCCGGGAACTGCTTGCGCGAGCCCGTCGGCGCGGTGCCGGCGATCTCCGCTGGAGCGGGCACGCTGTCTTGAGCAGCGACCGGGGTAGCGATGAAGGTTGCGACGAGAAGCGGAAAGATTTGGGCGATGCGCATAGCCAGGTATGCAATGGGCCAGTCCGCTTTCGCAAATTCTCGGCGTCGCCGCGAGCTCAAGGCGCGAGCTTGATCATCACTCTCACCATCGTGGCGCTCTTGATGCGGACGGTCTTGCGCTTGTTGGCGGCGCCGCCGACGATTTCGATTTGGGCGCGCGGCATGTCGAGGGTCTCGGCAAGGAAACGGACCAAGGCATCGTTCGCCTTGCCGTCGACCGGTGGCGCCGCCAGCTGAATCTTCAAGCGGTCGTCGTAGACGTTGAGGATGCGCGTGCGCGACGCCTTGGGCACCACCGCGACGTCGATGAGCACGTCGTCGCCGTGCTGGTGCAGCCAAGGCGGCGCCGTGGTCACGCGCGGGTCTCGGTCGCTTTGGCGGACTCGCCGAGCGGCGGCGGCGCGGGTGCGCGCAGGCGCTCGAGCACGGTCACGGAAGCACCGGCCTCGGCTCTTTCCTCCCGCGTCTGCTCTTCGGCGAGCTCGAGCAGCTTCAAGTGGGTGCTGACGATGCCACGCAGCTCCTCGATGGCGCGTAGGCGCTGGCGCTGCAGGTCATGCACCTCGTCGGCGAGCTTGGTCACACGCGCGTGGGCGTTGTGCAGGATGCGCTCGGCCCGGAGCTCGGCCTCGCTGACGGTGAGCTGGGCCTCCTTCTTGGCGTGGTCGCGGATCTCGTCGATGGCACGCTGAGCAGTGAGCATGGCCTCGCGCAGCGTCTCTTCGCGGGTGCGGTGGTCTTCGATCTCCGCCTTGGCGCGCTTCATCTCGGAGCGCAGCTCGTTGTTCTCGCGCGAGAGCTCGCTCATTTGGGCGGCGACGATATCGAGGAAGCTGTGCACCTCGCCTCGGTCGAACCCCTGCCAAGCCTTCTTGAATTGCTGCTGTTGCACGTCGATGGGCGTGAGCTTCATGATTCAGGTCTCCCGTGATCCAAAGATGGCCGTGCCGACGCGAACATGCGTCGATCCGGCGGCGATTGCGGCTGGAAAATCGTGGGTCATGCCGAGGGACAGCTCGGTGGCGTCGGGCGCGAAGGCGCGCACTTTCTGCGCCAGGGTCTTCATCTCGGCGAAGTAAGACGCGGCGTCGACACCGTCCGGGGGAATGGCCATCAGTCCGCGCAAGCGGAGGCTCGAGAGGCCGAGGACGTGACGCGCGAGCCCTTCGGTTTCTTCGGGCAGCGCCCCGCCCTTCTGCGGCTCACGGCCGATGTTCACCTGCACGAGCACATCGAGACCGCCCTCGGGAGCGCGCTGCGCCACGGCGTCGGCGAGCTCGGCGCGGTCGATGGTGTGCATGCGGTAAAGCGGATTGCGCAGGAGCAGATTGATCTTGTTGCGCTGCAAGCGGCCGATGAAGTGCCAGCGAACCTCGAGGCCGCGTTCCGCTACAGCGGAGGCTTTTTCGACGAGCTCCTGCACGATGTTCTCACCGAAGTCGCGAACCCCGAGACCGTGAGCCTCGACGATAGCGTCGACGGGGTGGAACTTGCTGACGGCGACCAAGGTCACCGATTCGGGCGCCCTACCGGCGACGCGAGCAGCCTCGGCGACGCGGCCGCGGACATCGGCGAGGCGCTGCGCGAGGCTCACTTTCCGCCTCCCATGGCCAGATGCTCGATGGCTCCCCGCACCTCGGTGAGCGGCAAGCCGACGACGTTGGTGTACGAGCCGACGATGGTCTCGACGAGCGCTCCGCCCTCGCCCTGGATGCCGTAGCCGCCAGCCTTGTCGAAGGGGTCGCCGGTACCGATGTAGTGGTCGATCTCGCCTAGGGTGAGGTCGCGGAACTGCACGCGGGTCGTCACCACGGAAGCGATCTCCTGGTTGCGCAAGCGCACGCAGAAGCCGGTCATGACCCAGTGCTCGCGCCCCGAGAGGGTCTGGAGAACGTTGCGCGCTTCGTCCGCGTCAGCGGGTTTCCCGAAGCGCTGCGAGCCGAGAACGACCACGGTGTCGGCGGCGACAGTCGGCAGGTCGTACGGCGCGGCGTGCTCGATCTTGCGCTGGCAGATGGCGTGGAGTGCCGCAGCGAAGCGACCGTCCGGCCAGCTCTCGTCGGCGTCGACGGCGTTGATGGTGACGTCGTAGCCCGCGCCGGCAAGGAGCTGCTTCCGCCGCGGCGAGCGCGACGCAAGAACGATACGACGGCCGGATTGGACCACGCTTCAACGCATAAGGCGCGGCGTGGATCTCGGCAACTTATTGGCGGCGGAAGCGCACGCCCGATTCACTGGGAGGGGCCAAGCCCGAAAGACCGCGGTTGGTGTTCGCCATGAGGGCATCGACGGCGTCGTCGACGGCGCGCTGCTCGACGGCGGTGAGAGGCCGGTAGGTGATGGAGTCGGGAGCGGTGCCCATGAGCAGCTCGTGCTCGACGGTCGCCGCAAGACTGGGGGCGTCACCCTGGCCATCGTTCTGGTAGCTGAGCGTACCGCCGTTGAAGAAGTCGGTAACGAGATTGGGCTTGGGGGTAGCGGTATTCGACATCGCAGATGCAGTATCGACGAGGGGGGTGGTGAGGATGCGCGTTTTTTGCGGGCGATGACCGATTTGCCGGTGTGTCGGATGTCCGATGTCCGATGTCCGATGTCCGATGTCCGATGTCCGATGTCCGACGTCCGATTGCCGATTGCCGATTGCCGATTGCCGATTGCCGAGAAGCCGAGCGCCCTACTCGAAAATGAACTTCTCAGGATCCTGCGGCACCCCGAAGAAGCGAACCTCGTAGTGCAGGTGCGCGCCCGTCGAGCGGCCGGTGTTGCCGACCGAAGCGATGACCTGGCCGCGCTTGATTTGCTGGCCGACGGTCGCCTTGAAGTCCGAGAGGTGGCCGAAGTGCGACTGGATGCCGTAACCGTGGTTCACGACCAGGGTCTTGCCGTAGCCGCCGCGCTCGCTCGCGAAGATGACCGTGCCGTCCGCTGGAGCAATCACGTCGCTGCCGTGGTCGGCGGCGAAGTCGATGCCCTTATGCATGACGCGGTGGTTGGTGTACGGGTCGGTGCGCTCGCCGAAGGTGCTCGTCAAAAGCTTCGAAGCAGAGGGACGAATCGACGGCATCGATGCGAGAAGTCCGGGCTCTCCGGAGAAGTACTCGTGCAGCTCGCGCATCGCGCCCTCTTGGCGCAGCGCCCCCGATTCGATCGACTCGACCTTGCTGTCGATGAGGCGGAGCGCCAAGGCGGAGTCGATGCCTTCGGAGTCGTAGTCGGTGCGCTCGCCCGGCGCGTACATGACCTCGCCCGGCTTGCTGCTGCGTGACTCGAGCGGGCCGATGGCGAGATTACGCTCGGGATCGGAGAGCTGGGTGATCGCGCGGACCTTCGAGGAGAGCTGATCGATGCGCTGGAGAGCGCCGTCGATGCGCGCGATTTCTTCCTGCACGGTACGCAGGCGCGTCTTCAGGTTGACGTTCTCGTTCTTGAGGGCGCGGTTCTCGCCGGCCTCGGCGATCATTCCGACATAGTGGACGAGCAAGAACGAACAGAGCGCGATGAAGCCGAGCGCGCCAACGACGCTGCGAGTGATCCAGGCGCGCGGAACAGTGTACCGCCGTACCTGAGAAGATCTCTCAGGGACGATCATCACGGTGTAGGAGCGGCTTTGCTTCTTTTCCACGACGCTTTCGTGCTTTCCGCTCTGGGCTCCGCCCACCCGCGGAAGACGCTAGAGCCCTTCCTACTCGATCGCGGCCAAACAAACCACAGTGATGTTATCGTCACCGCCGCGCTCATTGGCGAGCGCAATCATCGCTTTCGGCACGTCATCCAAGGCGAGCTGCGCCAGGGCCAGGCCTATTTCCGTATCGTCGACGAAATTCGCCAATCCGTCCGAGCACATAAGGAACTTGTCGCCCGGCTGCAGGGGCAAGGCGAAGGTATCGACCGCCACGTCCCGCTCGAACCCGACGCTACGGGTGATGATGTTTTTCAGCCTACTTGCGCGGGCTTGCTCGCGAGTGATGAGACCGGCTTTGATCTGTTCGTTGACCAGCGAATGGTCGTCGGTGATCTGGATGACCCGCTCGCCGCGCTGGAGATAAACCCGCGAGTCGCCGACGTGGGCGATGAAGGCGCGCTGCGACAGGAGCATCATGGCGCTGACGGTCGTGCCCATGCCCTGGAGATCGATGTCGCCCTGGGCGGTCTCGAAAATTGCCGCACAGGCAGCGCGCACAGCGTCGGCCAAGATGCGCGGGACCGGTGAGGTCTCGAGGGGTGTCGCGCTTGCACCTTCGAGGATCGCCTGCTCACTCGCAGTGATGCTCTCACCCACCGTCTTCACGGCGAGGCTCGAGGCCGTCTTGCCGCCGAGGTGTCCGCCCATGCCGTCGGCAACCACGAACAGCCCCAGACGATCGTCGATGAGGTGCGAGTCCTCGTTCTGCTCACGCACGCGACCAACGTCGGTCTGAGAAACTGAGACGATTCGCACCGAAGAGTTCCCCATGCTGCCCCGCGAGATGGGCGTGGATCGGCGCAAGCGTACACGATCCCCCATGGCGTTCGCCAATGCGTTTCACGGGTTGATCGCTAGCACCCTACACACGACCCCTCTGGCACACCCCTCCTACGCAACACCGCGTCGGTCGCTCCGAGAATGTCGGCAGCACGCCATCGACGAAATTTTGGAGATTCCATGTCTATGATCAACGGCAACGGCCGCGTCATCAGCAACGGCCACGCCCCTTTGAGCACCGATGTCATCACCAGCCTCCGCCGCCTACCGAAGGCGCAGCTTCAGGTCGCCGCGCAGGGCTACGTGAACGCGCACCTCTTGGGTGAGCTTCGCGACGCCTACATCAAGAAGACGGGGCACGATCTGCGCCGCAAAATGATCGTTCAGGCCTCGTCGGCCAAGGTTGCGTTCGAGGCTCAATCGATTCTCGTCACCGTCCGCGCCGAGCTCAGCCAGGCTGGCGGGGGCAAGATCGCGGGCCGCGGCGTCGACATCAGCCTGCGCTTCGAAGGCGAGGGCCTGCGCAAGTTCGCCGCGGAAGCCGAACAGGTCCCGGCCCCGGTGGTGGGCAACGAGCCGGACATCGTCGTCCGCCGTCGCCGCTAATCAGTCGCTCGGGCGGGGCTCGCCACTTGCTAACCGTGGCGGGTCCCCTGCCCGCGCCCATTGCTTGCCCAGCGACTGCTCGGCCGCTTATATCCCCGCGCCATGATCAACCTGCAGGGTCGTCACGCGCTGGTCTTCGGTGTCGCGAGCGAACAATCGATCGCCTGGGCAATCGCCAAACGCCTTCACGCCGCCGGCGCGCGCGTCTCGCTCGGTTACCAGCAGCGGTTCAAGAGCCGCATTCTCCAGCTGGTGAAGTCCAACGAGATCCCGGTCCCCTTCTACGAGCGCTGCGACGTCACCAGCCCCGAAGAGACCGAGGCCTTCTTCTCGAAGATCGAAACCCCGATCGACATCGTCGTGCACTCGATTGCCTACTCGCACCCGGATAGCTTCGCGAAGCCCATCAGCGGCGTGAACCTCGAAGAGTTCTCGACCACCCTCGCCGCGTCAGCCTACTCGCTCATCCCGGTCGTCCGCGCAGCAGCGCCGAAGATGAGCCGCGGTGGCTCGATCATGACGATGACCTACCTCGGCGGTAACCGCGTCGTGTCGAACTACAAGCTCATGGGCATCGCCAAGGCGGCGCTCGAGCATTCGGTACGCGAGCTCGCCGCCGACGTCGGCCCGAAGAACATCCGCGTCAACGCCATAAGCGCCGGCCCAATCAAGACCATCGCCGCCTCACAGATCGCCGGCTTCGACGACATGATGCGCGTCTACGAAGCGGTCGCACCGATGCGCCGCTCGGTCTCGCAAGACGACGTTGCGGACCTCGCGGCGTTCCTTGGCTCCGACCTCTCGCGCAACATCACCGGCCAAACGATTTTCGTGGATGCCGGTTATTCGATTCTGGCGATGGCCGAGCTGCAGCGATAGCCGATTGCCGATTGCCGATTGCCGAACCGGCGAATGACCCATCGGATCATCCGCCCCACTAGCCAAAACATTTCACGCCACCGCCCGCGCCAACATCTCCTTGGCCGCCGCGCGTGTCGCTTTCGAGTCCGGCGAGCCGTCGATCATGCGGGCAATCTCGGCGGCGCGTGCCGTTCCCTTGAGCTTCTCGAGCGTCGCTACGGTGCGGTCGCCCTGTGACTCCTTGCGCACGCAGATGTGCACGTCCGCTCGAGCGGCAATGGGAGCCAGGTGTGTGATGGTGATCGCCTGATGCCCACGCGCCACCGCCTGGATCTTCTTGCCGATGGCGTCCGCCGCGCGGCCACCGAGCCCCGTGTCGACCTCGTCGAAGACGTAGAGCGAAACCAGGTCGCGACTCGCGAGCACCGTTTTCACCCCGAGCATCAAACGTGACAGCTCGCCGCCGCTCGCAATCTTCGCAAGCGGACGCAGTGGCTCGCCGCGGTTCGGCCCCCAGGCAAACTCGACGTCGTCGGCGCCGGTCGCGGTGAGCCCTTCGCCTGCGGCGACCGGTCGCACCGAGACCTGCGTCGCCAGCACCGCGCCCGCAAGATCCATCTCGGCGATCTCCGCGCACACGCGCTGGTCGAACTGTGTTGCCGCTTTGCGACGCGCCTTGCTCAAGTCGGCCGCGAGGCGCTCAGCGACGATCAGCTTCTCGGCGGCAAGCGCGGTGAGCTCGGCAACCCGGGCGTCGCTGTGATCGAGCGACAAGAGCTCACGTTCGAGCTCGGCGCGCCGAGCCAAGACGTCAGCCAGGGCCCCACCATGTTTGCGTGCGAGCCGCCTGAGCTCGTTCAAACGATCTTCGACTTGCGCAAGACGCTCCGGATCATCGCTCACCCGATCGAGATAACGCTGCAGCGTCCGAGCCGCGTCTTGCAGGTCGCGCTGCGCGCCGGCCAGAGCCTCGCGCACGGGCGTCAGCTCCTCGTCGATGCGCGCGAGCGCCTCGAGCTCCGCGGCAGCCTTCCCGAGCTTGTCGAAGGCCGAGCCGTCTTCCCCGTAGAGCAAAGCCTCCGCGAGGATCGCGCCCGACTTCAGCTTCTGCGCATGTGCGAGCTTCTTGTGCTCGACCTCGAGCTCTTCGTCTTCACCGGGTCGCGGTGCCAGCCGCTCGATCTCGTCGAGCTGAAACTTCACGAAGTCGGCGCGCTGGAGGTCGCGATCGCTGCGGGACTGCAACCCACGGAGCTCCGCCGCTGCCGCGTGCCAAGCTTCGTATTGCTCGCGGTAAGCCTCGCGCTTGTCGGCGAGCTGCCCGAAGTCATCGAGGATGGCGAGATGGTTCTCGACGAACAGCAAGCTTTGCTGCTCGTGCTGACCGGAGATGTCGACCAGCCCGCGAACAATCTCGGCCAGGGTGGCGAGCGTCGACAGCCTGCCATTGATGATGACTTTGGCGCGGCCCTTCACGCCAATGACCCGCCGCACCAAGAGGGTCGATGGATCGTCGCCCACGAGCTCGCGTTGCTCCAAGCGGGCCTGCACTACCGGGTGAGCGCTGATATCAAAGAGCGCCTCGACCTCTGCGGCATCACAGCCATTTCTCACCACCTCGCCGCTCGCGCGCCCGCCGAGAGCAAGAATCAGCGCGTCGACCAAGATCGACTTTCCCGCCCCCGTTTCGCCGGTCACGACTGTGAACCCGGACCCCAGCTCGAGGTCGACCTCGTCGATGATGGCAAAATCTCGAATCTTCAGATGCAGCAGCATTGAGCTCCTCCGGCGCAGCGGCACTGAACAATTGTTCCGCTGATCATCTGTATAGAAGAATGCTCCGACAACTTCCAGCGCCAGCATCGCGTGCCACGCCTGCCCATGCGGCAGTGCGGCCGATCACAGAGAAGTGACAACCTCTGTCACCCGCAGCCGATAACCCTCGAACCAGAATGACGATTCGGCCCTCCGACTATCGAACCTCGCCGTTGGCTCTCCTCAGAGCCAGGGGGCCGGCCCGCACTCAACTGATGGAAGGGGTGCGTCTCAGCAGCGGACCGACGCTCGACGCTGATGCCTTCGACAACGCCAAGATCGACAAGCGTCACGCCTACCGCCTGCTCTGCTACGCCAAGGAGTTCTTCGCCGACGAAGCTCCGAAGACCACTCTAGCGGACATCATGAACGGCGGCTCCGAGCTCCGCGTCGGCGCGCTCGCACCCCAACGCGCGATCGTCGACCTGCTCACAGCGCCCCTCGAGGTCGACCCGACCACCAAACAAGGCAAGGCACGAAAAGATCTCCGCGAAGAGCTCGGCATCAACTCGCGTCTTTGCACGCTCGCCTTGAACCTCATGCTCGTGAGCCGCGGCGCGCAGTGCCTGGCGGGCTGTCACGTCATCTACAACGGTCACGCGACCGGCGCGACCATGCCCCTCTTCCCGATGATGCAGGCGCTCGGGCTGACGTCGGGCGGCTACCGCGCCTCCGGCTACAGTGGCGACAAAGGCGCACGTCCGCTCTTCAACATGGTGCTGTCACAGCTCATGGGTACACCCGGCCGCGACTTCAACCTCACCGCTGACCGGCCGGAAGACATCATCGCCGAGCTCATGACCCCGGGCATCGTCGTGGTCGTCAACGCCGGCCCGATGTTGAAAGGGATGGACCTCCCTCGCGCGGTGCTGAAGCGCATCGAGCGCGGCGACATCCGTTTCGTGCTCCACAACGCCGCTGATCACAGCGCCTTTGCCGAGCTCCGTGCAAAATATCCGAAAGAGCTCGCGAAGGCCCTCTGCATCGATGCCGCCAACAGCATCCCCAAGCAGATGGAGCTCGACCTCATCGGCGCGCAAATCGTGGCGCACGGCGACGACGCGTCTCGCCGGCACAACGGCGCGCCGCTCAAGGACTCAGTCGCCGTCATCATGGGCCTGGGTAAGATGGGGCGGTCGATCTCGCAGCAGCTCCTCGGATCCGATCTCGCACCCGAGAACCTCGTCGTCGTCGACAATGCCCCGAGCCCCGAAACGGTCGCATGGGCCGCGGCGCGCGGCATCACCATTCATCCGGAGGTGCCGGAGATCATCGCCGGAGGCCGCCGTCTCGCTGACCAACCACACGGTCTCGTCTTCGTCGCCACCAACAGCGAGAGCGGCCTCGAAGCGCGTCACCTGCAGCACCTCCCGAGCCGTACCTCGGTGCTCAATACCAACTCGCAAGGTCAGGGTGTCGACGTCGACGGCATGTATGACGTCTACAAGAACATCCAGGAAGCCGATCACGACTACCGCATCTGGGGTCTGCGTGACGGAGAGCACCGCGGCTTCTCCGACATGGTCTGCGTTCGTGGCAACGACGCGACGACTGCGGCGCCGAAGGCCCTCACTCTTCTCAACATGCGCCGTGATCCAGCGAGTGGCCGCATCGCGCTGTTTGCCCCGAACCTGACTGACACTGCCGGCCAAGACGAATTACCCACGACCCCGATGATTGTCATCGGCGTGTGCGCGGCGGCAGATCCCGACCTTGCGCCGCGCGCCGACGGGCTGCCGCATCCTTTCCCATTGGCTTCGGGCGGAATTCTCCTCACCGCCGCGCTACCCGCGCTCCCCTACTATCCTTCCGACGAGAAGGCGGCCGCGACCTAGTCCCCAGGCGTGAGGCGCGCACCGAGCGCGTTCGGCGTCTCGGCCGGCAGCTCGCACACCCCGCGACGACAGATGTAGCCGACCGCTTGCGGCTTGAAGTCGGTACGCCCGTCGAGGAGCGCGAGCTTCGGTAGCGCCAAGTCGGGGCCCGCGATGACGCGCACGGCGAGCGGCAAGAAGCGCCCACGCAAGAAGTCGAGCATCGCCGCGCGCTCCGCTCCGGCAACCACGACCTGCAGCGGATCTCCGTGATACCAGTCGAGCGCCCCGAGCATCGCCGGCACGGCGAACACCGCACGCCGAAGCTGAAACGCGAAAGCGGACAGAAGCGACTTGGCCCTGGCTTGATAGCCTTCGTCGTCGGTGAGCTGGTGCAGGCGCAGGAGATTACGGCAGGCCACCGAATTTCCGGAGGGCTCGGCACCGTCGTAGTCGGGCTTGTCGCGGCGGATGAGGACCTCGGCATCCGACGCGCTCAAGAAGTACCCTCCGCTCTCGGCGTCCGCGAAGTGCTGGTCGAGCGCGGTTTGCAGACCACGCGCGAAGTCCAACCATTCGACCTCACCCGTCGCCTCGAACAGCTCGAGCAGCCCCTGGATGACGAACGCGTAATCGTCGAGCACCGCCGCGTGGCGCGCTTCACCTGCACGGAAGGTGCGCCGCAAGCGCCCATCGACCAACATGTCGTCGCGAATGAATCGCGCCGCCCCCCGCGCAGCCTCGAGATAACGCTCCTCGCCGAGCACGAAGCCGGCGCGCGCGAAAGCCGATACGGCGAGGCCGTTCCATGCAGCGATGATCTTGTCGTCGAGACGTGGGGCGGGTCGCGCTTTGCGCGCTTCGTAGAGCTTGGCGTTTGCTGCCTCGACATCGCCAGTTCCGCGAAGATGCAGCACCGACCGGCCCTCGAAGTTGCCGCTCTCGGTCACGCCGTAGATCGCGCCGACGCGTCGCGCTTCATCGGCGCCGAGCACGCGAGTCAGCTCGTCCGGCGTCCAGGTGAAGAACCAGCCTTCCTCGAGGTGGCCGTCGGGCGTCAGGCTGTCGGCGTCGGTCGCCGAGTAGAAGCCACCACGCGCATCACGCATCTCGAGCAACAAGTAGTCGAGAGTGCGGCGCGCCACGCGATAGAAGTCTTCGCGTCCGAAGGCCTGGCCGGCAGTGACGTATGTCGTCGCCAGCTGGGCGTTGTCGTAGAGCATCTTCTCGAAGTGCGGGACCAGCCACATCGAGTCGACAGAGTAGCGGTGAAAGCCGCCACCGACTTGGTCGAACATGCCACCGTTGGCCATGGCTTCGAGGGTGCGTGTGACGATGGTCGCGAGGTCCGCGTCGCCGGTGCGTCCCCACACCTGCAGCAAGGTATCGAGCACCACGGGGCGCGGGAACTTGGGTGCCCCTTCGAAGCCGCCGGACGCCGCATCGAACCGCGACTTCGCCTCGTCCGCGAAAGAGGACAACAACGAATCGCGCGGAAAGTCGAAAGTCGGAGGAGCTTCGGGTTGGAGATAACGCGTGAGGGTCGCCGCGGCCTTCTCGAGCTCGGCGGGCTTCTCTTGGCGGCGCCTCTCGACCTCTCGCAGCAGCGATAGGAAGCCCACCTGCGCACCCCGGTCACCGTCGCGCGCCGGGAAATACGTACCCGCAAAAATCGGCTGACGTTCGCCGGTCGTGAAGACGGTCATCGGCCAACCGCCCTGTCCGCTGATGAGCTGCACCGCGCTCATGTAGACGGCGTCGACGTCCGGTCGTTCCTCGCGATCGACCTTCACCGCCACGTAGTGCTGGTTGATGAAGGCCGCGATCTCCTCGTCTTCGAAGGACTCGTGCTCCATCACGTGGCACCAATGGCACGTCGAATAGCCGATGCTCACGAGCACGAGCTTGTTCTCGGCCCTCGCCCGCGCGAACGCCTCGTCGCCCCACGGGTACCAGTTCACTGGGTTGTGGGCATGCTGCAGCAGGTATGGGCTGGTCTCGAGCGCCAGGCGGTTGACGAAGCGCTTGCCCGGGCTCTTGGCCTCGAGGGCTGCCTGCAAAGCCTCGTCGATGTTGGCGATACCGGGAAGCTTCGGGTCCATCAGGGCACCGTGTCAGGAGGTCGGCCACTAAGCTAGTGCAAGCCACGGTTGCCGGCGGCGGAATCGAATGGCACCATTTTCGGAGTGGTCGACCGCATCACCCCGAAAGCAGCTTACACCGCAGCCATCGCTCCCGGGTCCGAGCAGCACCGCCGCATTTCGCCGAGCGAGTACGGCCGCATCGCCGAAGCATTCAACCGGCGCAGCTACGCGGTCGACTTCATGGGTGTGCGCGCTTTCGAGCAGACGGGCGACAAACAGGCGGAGTTCTTGCGCACGATCGAAGGCGAGAACCCGGCACTCGCCACGGCGCTGCGCAACGGCGAAAATTGGGAACAGTACCTCGGCCGCCGCATCCGCGATGACGTACGCGGGGTCACCGCGAAAGGCACCGTTCCTGAAGACCTCCGACGGGAGATCCAGGCGCTCGGCGCCCAGGTGCGAGCCTCGACCGACGAAGTGCTGAACCGTGGCGACGGTAAGTACTTCGAGCTCTTTCGCAGCAACCACGAGAGCGCCGTCCGCTCGCCCCAAGGTCAAGCGCTGTTGCAACGGCTCCGCGACGCCGGGGTGCGCGACCCGCAGCAGACCATGGCAAAAATCATGGGGAGCGGCGGCTGACCGTCGGCACGCACCCGCTCACGGGTAAGCTCGTCGGCGCGCTCCGCCATTCCGGAAGCGGCTTGGGGTTCACCAGCAGCGACATCGAGCAGTTTTGCCGCGCCGGGAGCGACCTTGCGCCCGATGCCCTCCTCCTGTGGATCCGGGACCTCAGCACTCTCGCGATCACCCTCCGCAACGACGTCATGGCGGCCGGAGCAGCGAACCAGATCGAACAGGGGCTCATCGAGCCGCTTTGTCGCGTCCTCGAGACCCACGTGCAGGCGGAAGGCATTGGCGGGACCCGCGGCAACGCCGTGGAGCAGCTGCTCAAGGCCGAGCGGCGCAAGCTCGAGCAGCCCACCGCGACCACTACCGGCATCGCGCCCAAAAACCCAAGCACCGTGGGAACGTACATGCGCGGTCGGCGGAAAAAAGACGAATAAACGTCCGGCTGTCCGCACCTGCAGCGAACCACCAAAACCCACACGCCACCCTACTGGGTATGTACGGTATGCGCGGCGTTACCCACGATGGAATAGTGCTCACCGGTCAGCTCGTCGGCGTCTTGCGGAGCGGAGACGGCGGGCTTGCCTTTGCCCCGGCCGACATCGAGCGCTTCCGCAATGTCGGCTCGAAGCTCCTCCCTGACACGCTCACCACCTGGGTGCGTGAGCTCGGCGTCCTCGCAGTGACGCTGCGCGATCACATTCACGCGACGCAGGCGGCAAGGCAGCTCGAGCGCGAGCTCATCGATCCGCTGTGCGCCGTGCTCGACCACTCGACACGGGCACGCGCCTAGAAGGTCCAGCCGATGACGACCGCAGTCTCCTGCGCGCCGTTGCCACTGGTGTCGATGAGCGACGCGATGATGCTCGCCGAGACGTGCGTGCTCGAGCCGGCACCGAAGGGATAGATCCAGACATCGACGCCCACGCGCAGGGGCCGCGACACGCTGAAGCCGTCGCGGTCTCGCAGCGTGATGTCCCGCCCCTCGACCCGCTTGTTGCGATAGAGCGATGGCGAGAACCAGGCATACGGCAATAGCGAAACATACGGGCCGCAGACCAGCTCCGCCATGAAGCCCAGACCCGCGGAGAGCTGAGTCTGAGCAGCAGAGCGGAACGCCAGGCCGTCGTCTGAGCCGCTATAGCGCACAGCGCGGAAGTTCGTGAACAGGGTCAGGGCATGGGGGCGTCCGTTGCCACCGCCATGCAGGACTTCCGCATACAAGCGTGCCTGGCCGCCATAAACGACGCCATCGAATGACACCCTTTGCTCTGCGGAGGTGCCCCCAGGCGTCAGAATTGTCTGGACGAAATCCAGCTCGGCGAGCCCGATGAGCCCCGAGATTTGCGCTCCGAAGCCCGCCGCCCGATCGATCTGCAGGATGTACTGGAGTCCCTCGCCCTGCAGCGTAAGGCTCAGCGCGCCGGCGCTCTCGTCACGGACGTAGACGAGTTGCGGCGTGTGATGGACTTCGTCGGTGTCGATATGGACCCGCGTCAGCGGCGCCGAGTACGACGCCACCAACGCGGACACACAAAGTGAACCGATCAACTAGTTCGGCGCGGTCGGAGGCGCCGACGGTACCACCGGGTTGGCCTTCGCCAACGCCATCGGTGACTGCTCGAGCGCGTTCTCCAGCACTTCGTCCATGCGGTGCGCGAAGATGAACTCGATGCCTTCGAGATTCTGCTTGGGAATCTCGACCAAGTCCTTCTTGTTGCGCTCCGGCAGGATGATGCGCTTCACGCCGGCACGCTTGGCCGCGAGCACTTTCTCCTTGATGCCGCCAACCGGGAGCACGTTGCCGCGCAACGAGATCTCGCCGGTCATCGCCACATCACTGCGCACCTTGATGCCGGTGAGCAGAGAGACGAGCGCGGTCAGCATGGTGACGCCCGCCGAAGGACCATCCTTGGGGATGCCGCCGGCCGGAACGTGCACGTGCAAGTCGAAGTTCTTGAGCTGGTCTTCGGGGATACCGAGACGCGCCGCGTGCGAGCGCACGAACGACATCGCCGCTTGACCCGACTCTTTCATGACGTCGCCGAGCTGACCGGTGAGGGTCATGGAACCCTTGCCGGAGAACTTGGTGGCTTCGATGAAGAGAATGTCGCCGCCCACCGCCGTCCAGGCGAGACCCGTCGCGACACCGGTTAGCTCGGTGCGCTCCGCCATCTCGTTGATGAACTTTGGCGGGCCGAGGATGGTCTCGAGATCTTCCTTCGTGACCAGCCGCTTCTCGGTTTTGCCTTCCGCGAAGTCGACCGCGACCGCGCGGCAAACCGAAGCGATTTCGCGCTTCAAGTTACGCACGCCGGCCTCGCGCGTGTACGACCCGATGAGCTCGATCAAGGTGTCCTTCGGGATGTCGGCGCGGTCGCCGTTCAAGCCGTGGTCCTCGAGCGCCTTGGGCACCAAGTGCCGCATGGCGATTTCGAGCTTCTCTTCCTGCGTGTAGCCGGGCACCTCGAGGATCTCGAGACGATCCTTCAACGCCGGCGGAATCGGCTCGAGCTGATTCGCGGTGGCGATGAAGAAGCACTTCGAGAGGTCGAAGGCGACGTCGATGTAGTGGTCGGCAAAGGTGTGGTTCTGCTCGGGGTCCAAGACCTCGAGCAACGCCGCCGCGGGATCGCCGCGGAAGTCGTGCGCCAGCTTGTCGACCTCGTCGAGCACGAAGACGGGATTGTTGGTCGCCGACTTCTTCATGCCCTGGATGATGCGCCCCGGGAGCGCACCGACGTAGGTACGGCGGTGACCACGGATTTCCGCTTCGTCACGCACGCCGCCCATGGCGACACGGATGAACTTGCGGCCCATCGACTTGGCGATCGACTGACCGAGCGACGTCTTACCGACGCCGGGCGGACCGACGAAGCACAAGATCGGGCCCTTCATGTCGCTCTTGAGCTTACGCACCGCGAGGTACTCGATGATGCGCTTCTTGGGCTTCTCGAGGCCGTAGTGATCGGCGTCGAGGATCTCGCGGACCTCTTTGAGGTCGATCTTGTCGACGGACGACTTGGCCCACGGCAGATCGCACAGCCACTCGACGTAGGTGCGAGCGACCGTGTACTCGGCCTGCGACGGCGACATGTTGCGCAGACGGCGTAGCTCCTTGCGGGCCGCCTTCTCGGCTTCCTCAGGGAGACCGGCGTCGTTGACGCGAGCTTCGAGCTCCGCCAAATCGTCGTCGCTGTCGTCGCCCTCGCCGAGCTCGTCTTTGATCGCCTTGAGCTGCTGGCGCAGGTAGTACTCGCGCTGCGTCTTCGACATCTCGCCTTTGACCTGCGAGCTGATCTTGTTCGACAGCTTGAGGACTTCGAGCTGACGCGAGAGCAGCTCGAGCACGCGGCGCATACGCGATACGAGCTCGACGGTCTCGAGGACGCCCTGCTTCTCGTCGACCGTGGCCTCGACGTTCGAGGCGATGAGGTCGGCAAGGACGCCGGCGTCGTCGACGCGCTCGAGCAGCTCGGCGGCGGACGGCGGCAGCTCGGGGATGAGCCGCAGCACTTCGCGCGCCGTCTTCTTGAGGGACATGGTCAAGGCTTCGACCTCGACCTGGTTGGTCGTCATGTCTTCGACGGCGCTGATGCGCGCCCGCAGGTACGGCAGCGACTGGGTGTACTCGGTCAGGCGGACACGCGACAGGCCTTGGACGACGACGCTGAAGTTGTCCTTCGACGCTTTGACCAGCTTCACCAGACGAGCGGCGCAGCCCATGCCGTAAAGATCGGCAGGGACCGGGTCGTCGACGTCGGGGTCACGCTGCGCGACCACGGCGACCAGCCCGTTTTCCTTGATGCTCTCTTCGACGAGTCGCACCGTCTTCGGTCGTCCGATGCCGAGGGGCACGATCGAGCCAGGGAAAAGGACGGTATTGCGGAGCGTCAGTACCGGCAGCTCGTCGGGGATGACGATCATGCTGTCGCCTTCACCAGGCTTGGTAAGGGCGTGCTCGATACCGATGTTTTCTAGGGGCTTCTTTTTGTCGGCCATGGCCTGCTTTCGGTTGGCGCTCTACGAAAAGATCTAACGATCCCACTCTGGCGCGTGCACCGCCGCACTGCAAGAGGATGACGGCACGAGCGCGGAATTTCTGCAGTCCGATGTGTGCCTTTTTCGTGCCCTGGAACGCCGAATTTGGCCTTGCCTACCCTCGGGGTAGCACGCTAATTGGCGCTTCCGTCTCACCTGGTGAGATCTGCTCGGACAGCTAGACCCGTTGGGAGCCATTCATGTTTTTGCAGGAGCTTTTCGCCGCGGCCAAAAAGAAGGCGCCAGCCAAGAAGGCGCCAGCCCGCGACGATGACGAGGAGCTCGACGACGACGACCGTGACGATGATGACGGCGACGGCGATGATGACGACGACGATGGCGATGGCGATGATGACGGCGACGACGATGACGACGAGGTAGGCGACGACGAAGAGCTCGGCGACCTCGAAGACGACGGCGAAGGCGGCGGTGACGACGACGAGGACGCCGAAGACGACGACGAGGAAGGCAAAGGCAAAGACAAGGACCTCGACGAGGATTTCGGCTTCGACGACGACGAAGGCTTCGGCGACTTCGATGATGATGACGACGAAGACGACGATGACGACGAGGATGACGACGACGAGGATGACGACGACGAGGATGACGACGAAGACGACGACGATGATGACGACGACGACTTCGAAGAAGAGGAAGACGACGACACATAACCCGTAGCGTCGGGTCCTGAGTACGAACCGAACGGCGGCCTCTGTGCCGCCGTTTTCGTTTTCTCGTGCTACGCTATCGCGGAGAACCGCATGTCACGTCTTCTCGTCGCCACCCTGCTCTGCTCGTCGCTCGTCGCTTGCGAGGGCGATGACAATCCGGGCGGGTCCGGCCGCCATGGCCGCGGCTTTGCTTGCTCGGTCACAGCCCCGTGCGACGACGGCGAGGGCCTGGCCTGCATCGAAGGCGTGTGTCTCGAAACCTGCGGCGCCAACTATTATTCGGCAAGCGCTTGCCGCGACGACGAGGTCTGCTCTCCCGTGGGGCGCGAGACCGGGTACTGCAAGCGCAGCGAATGCACCGTCGCGGAGAACAACTGCGGTATCGATCGCGAATGCCTCCAGATCAAAGACGAGGCGGGCACTTGCATCACCCCCTGCACGGCGACGTTCGTCGACGGCAACTACGAGGACGATTGCGCCGGTGAGGCCTTCTGCCAAGCGCTGGGCCGCGAGGGCCAACGCCGCCTCGCCTGTCTACCGTCCGAGCCGGCAGGCCAGCCTATCGGCACGTTCTGCAATGTGATCGACCAGCCGTGCGCCACCAATCAGAGCTACATCGACTCCGGCGGCGACATCCGCACCTTCGGCCTGACGTGCGCAGGCTCGCAGTGCGTCGAGCTTTGCGACGCGAGTCTCCCCAGTCCAGCAAACAACCAGGACGACTGCGGCGCGAGCGTTGGCCGTGGCGCCACCTATTGCTGCGGGCAAGAAGGTGCGGCGGGCGACACCTGGGGCGTGTGCATCCCCTTCTCCGGCACCGGTGCCTGCGACCCGCAGCTCTACTAGTGCTGAAGACGCGCCAAGAGTTGCTTCGCGCGCTGCAGGATCTCCGTCGTCGGCACGATGCTACCCGGCGCCAACGTGGCCTCGAGTAGCTGGTCGAGCGTCTTGTCTCGGCCCTGGGCGTCCGCTAAAGCGGCAAGGCCTGCGGCGATGTACTCGCGGCGCGCGACTTCGGGGGCGCTATTGGCTTTCTCGAGCTTATCGACGACCACGGTGAGCGCCGCCCGGTCGTGCAAGACCAAGCACTCGCGCTGGTTGATGACCTCGAGGGCCTCGAGGTAGCGCGCCAGGTTCTGCACGGCGCGCCGGGCTGGCGTCGCGCGCAACGGGCTCCAAAGCTCGAGAATCTCGCTGATGCTGCGGTGTTGTTTGATGAAGCTTCGCTTGTCGCTCGCGCGCATCCACGCGAAGCCGGGCCCGAACATGAAGGCGTCGAGCAAGCCAACGACACGATCGAGCAACGCCAGCCACTCGGAGGTCGGCGCGCTCGAGAGGCTGGCTTCGAGGGTCAGCATCTCGTCGCGCAGCGCGAAGATGCGCTGGCGCAGCTCGCGAGCGGCGAGCAGCTCGATGTCCTGCTCTTCGCTGGCGCCGACCACGGCTCTCGTCGCGGCGTCGGGATAGAGGCTGGCGTAGATGCCCGTGAGGATGGCCTGCAAGGCCGCTCGGATATGGCCGACGTGATCCTGGAGATCGGAGAGCAGCTCCCACGCATCGGGAACCTTGAGCAGAGAAGGTAGGCGCTTGCGAAAGCCGTCGATCTCGCTTTTCAACACGAAGCTAGTCGCCCACACGGTTTCGCCGATGCGGTCGATGACCGTTTTAGAGGACGGCGACGACGCGACGACCTGTGCCACGACCCCTGCGTCGCCTTCGATGCTGACATCGAAGGACAAATCGTCGTCGTCTGCGAAACGGCTCTCGTGGTCGTCCACCAAGCTCTGACCGGCGTGCTGCAGCTCTTCGACGGCGTGCCAGATGCTTGCGATGGAGACTTCGGTCGCAGTCCACAAAGAGCGCGTGGGTCCGCTCGCGCGGTCACGCTCGAGCAACGAGAAGTCCAGCGAATGGATGCGCTTCAAACAAGCGTAGGCCGCGG
Source organism: uncultured Bdellovibrionales bacterium (assembly GCA_964484195.1). Lineage (GTDB taxonomy): Bacteria > Myxococcota > XYA12-FULL-58-9 > XYA12-FULL-58-9 > JALHOP01 > JALHOP01. Next base: position 754,839 of record CAZAER010000001.1, read on the forward strand.
CCACGACGGCCTCGGCGACCATCCGCTCTTGCGGATCCCGCATGGTTTTTACGCGAAGCTGCAGGAGCTCGGGGTCGACTGGCCCCAGCGCGCCGAGAGAGCTGGACACAGGGAGAATGTGGCCGCCCGCCTTCCAAAAGGCAAACGCTTCGCGTACATGCCCCGTCCGAACCGATCGTCGCCTTTGGCGATTGCGGAGGCCGATGGCCATGGGACCGCGCGAGCTCGATGCCCTGTTGAACGCCCTGCAGCGCGGTGAGACCACCGTCGCACAAGCCAAGAACGCCCTCGCGGGCCTGCACGACCAAACCCTCGCTGACGCCCACATCTTCGCGCACATCGATCACCATCGCGCTCTGCGCCAAGGCGTAACCGAGGTGATTTACGGCGCCGGAAAGACCCACACCCAGATCGCCGCGATTGCAGCCGCCCTCCTCGAGCGCGGCGAGAACGTCTTGTGCACGCGGGTCGACCCCGAGGCCTTGCAGCCGGTGCGCGACGCCCACGTCCTCGCGCGCGAGCACGCAGTCTACCACGCGTCGGCGAGGTGCCTGACGGTGACGCACGCAGCGCCGCCCCCCTTGGGCAACGTCGCCATCGTCTGCGCTGGGACCAGCGACCTGCCGGTTGCCGACGAAGCCGCAGTGACCTGTGAAGCGTTCGGCATCAAGGTCACACGCTTCACCGATGTCGGTGTCGCGGGCCTCCAGCGCCTTGCTGGGGTGCTCCCGCAGCTGCGCGAGGCCGACCTAGTCATCGTCGTCGCCGGCATGGAGGGCGCCCTGGCGTCGGTCGTCGGCGGCCAAGTCGCACGACCGGTCATCGCCGTCCCCACCTCGGTTGGCTACGGCGCCAGCTTCTCGGGGCTAGCTGCGCTCCTCGGCATGTTGACGAGCTGCGCCTCGGGGATCGTCGTGGTCAACGTCGACAACGGCTTTGGAGCCGCCGCCGCCGCCCGCCGCATGCTCGCCTAAGGCACCTTCAGGCGAACCCGCGGTTGAACGCCTCGAGCAGCATGCGCCCGGCCTCGCGGTTCTCGGCGAGCTTGAGCACATTCTCGCGAACGCCCTGCAGCCAAGCGCCTCGGTCGCCGCCGAGAAACTCGCGCCGCTCAGGTTGATGCGGTGGTGTGAACGCGAGCGTCGTCGCTTGCTGGGGGCGCGGGTCAGCGCCTTTCGCGACCCGCTGCTCGACGTGATCGGTCGCGGTCGCGGTCGCGACTGCACGCTGCTGCGTTGCCTGCGCGGGGCCTTCGGCCTCGTGCGTCTCAGCGGGAACACCTGGTGAGCCGGGGGGGCCGATACGCGGCGTGCTCATGGATCCAACCTAAACCAATCGAAGTGCAGACGGATAAGCTTTTCGTCGCCCAAGATGGCAGGTGGGTGGCCGAATGTCAGCGGGTGTAGTCGACTACATCCACTGTAGTCACGAAGATGTCGTAGACATCACCAATGATGCGCTCGCGGCCGACCAAGCACACTTGGTTTTCGTCGACGCGGTAATACCAGCCCGGCTCGGTACCATCGGGATCGACGCGCGTGAGCAGGGTCGGCTGGCCACTGGCGCCGGCCTCGGCTCGGCGCACCGAGATGTTGTTGGCCTTGGCCTCGTCGTCGAAACCCGCGGGGACGACGTCGGCGAGCTGGAAGCATGCGAGCTTCGCGAGGTCTGCAAAGGTACGCAGCGCGTCGCTGTAGGCCGGCGTATCGTCGCGGCAGATCGACTCGTAGGTCTTGCGCGTGAACTGCGAGGAGAAGTTCACGTAGCGCGACGCCGACAGCGCCGAGCAACGCGCTTGGGTCGGATCGGTATTGGTGGTGTAGGCACACCACTCGTCGGGCTCACCCTCGAGGCAGCTGCAAGCGAGGTTGGGCTCGGTCGCGACGGCGGCAATGCAATCGTTGGCGACGCCGGACAGCGTCGGATTGATCTCCGGTCCGTTTTTGCGGAGAGCCGCGATGGTGCCGATGACCACGCGGCCGTTCGAGTTGCCCTTCTTCTGCTTCAAGAGGTTCGCCATCGAGGTGGTCGACAGCATGCTGAACTGGGCGTCCGGCTGGTAGCACATGGAGCCCAGCGGTTGCGGCAGCGGCAGCGCGTCTTCTTCGTAGTTGGCGCGGTTCTGCCAGAGCAGGAGCGGCATCGAGCAGTCTTGCTCGTCGGTCACGTACATGATGCCGAGGGCGGCGTCGTCGCGGATCCACGCTTGCTCGCGTGGCTGGAAGTTCTGGTCGAGACCAACGTGGCTGTTGGGGCGGCCAGGAGCGGTGATGGCCGCCGCAGCGGACAGCTCGCCACCCGCAGGAGCACGCGCATCGACGCCGACCGACAGGAGGCTCGTGCGAATCCCCTCTTCCCAACCGATACCGGCGATTCCGAGGCCGGCGATGTTGCTGGCGAAGAACGCCTTGACGAGAGCACCGGCGACAGGCTCCGCTTTGTCGATGTAGCAGCTGTCCGTCTTGTCGCAGACGGCGCAGCCCGCGGCCACGCATGCGTCACGGCGGATGACGTCACGATCGATGACCCACGGAACGCCCGCGGTGCCGTTCGAGTAGACGTTGTTCGGCAAGCCGGCCGGCAGCGTCGTCGCGCTGTTGGGCAAGAGCTTGGCGAGCGCCGCCCGCTGGTCGGTGTCGAGGTCGGCGAACAGCGGCGAGCTCACGTCGAGGACGACCGGATCATAGGCCGCGAGCAGGCGGCCGAGCGCGCCGTCGTGGGGCCGACGCAACTCGACGTCGGTACGCGAGCAGTTGCCGCGCGCGCCGTGATTGTCAGGATTGGCGCCGCCTTCCGGCGGCAGGTCGTTGCCGTCGCAGTCCTGCGTGAAGCCAACGCCGTCGCTCGAGATGATACCGACGCGGTAGCTGGTGTCGGTGTCGCCGAAGGCCTCGATGAGGGCATCGAACGAGCGCGTGAGCGCCGCTTGCTCTTCGGTCATCGACGACGAGTTGTCGACCACGAACAAGAGGTCGGCGCGCGAAGGCGTCTGAACCTCGAAGCGCAGGTGCCGGCCCTGGCGATCTTGCAGCGGTTGATAGGCAAAATCGTAGGTCTGGCACGCGGCCGCGACGAAGCTCGCGACGATGCCGGCGCAGGCAGCCAGCCGACGGCGCGATCTGCAAAAGTAGACCATGGCGCAAGAGCTTAGCAGACGTTTGGACTGCGGCGCACGTTTCATTGATCCGTTGCCGTGACTTGGAGAATCTCGAAACGATCCCCGACCCTCTTGCGCAAGCCGCCTTCGAGGCAGACCTGGCGCGAGTTCTCCACCAAGCTCCAGCCGGGGCGCGTACTGCCTACCGGGACGTTGGGCAACGTCTCGCCATTCAAGGTGACGGTCAGGAAGTCAGGCGAGCTCGGTGTTTCGCCGAGCGTGAAGCAGCGTGGAATGATCACGTTGTTGACGATCGCGTCGAGGGTCGCGTCGTAGCGCGTGCGGCAAATCGAGTCGACCAGGACGTCACGACCGTAGCCCTGACTCTGACGACGATTGCCGAGCTCGTCGAGGAACATCACGTAACGGTTGCCCGGAGCGGCGGTGCAACCACTCGCAGTCGGGCTCACCGGACCGCCAGGGGTGTCGCTGCGTGCCGGGAAACGTGTCGTGCCCTGCCCGTTCGCTGCGGTCACCTCGCAGGAGAAGTCGTTGGCACCGGCGACGCACCCGCAGACGGCCGATGGTCCGCCATCGGCGACGAAACACGCGGAGCCTTCGAATGCGGTGTTTTCGCTGCGTTGCACGGCGCTGATGATGCCGGCGGCGCGCACCTGGCGCAGTGACTTGTAGGCCGAGATCCTGTCGATGAAGAAGCCGACATCGCGGAGCTGCGGCGGGTTCACGACGCGATCGATGGTGCCGGTATTACCGCAGCGCAAGCGACGGCTCGCGATCGTGGGGCCGGAGGGATCCGACCAGTTGTCGAGGCCGTCACCGTCTTGGTCGGTGCCCTCGTTGTAGTAGGCGTAACACTCGTCGGGGCTGCAGAAGTGCGCGGCCTGATCGAGAGAGCTGCTCGGATTGTCGGGACGCAAGTAGATGGTGCGGTCGCCGGCGCTGCAGTCGTCTTCGTCGGTCAAGAAGATGAGAACCAAGTCGGCGTTCGCGCGGATGAAGCCGTTGTTCAGGTTGAGGGCCGCGCCGGCGTTTCCGGTCGCTTCGTTGCTGCAGTCCGGATGCCCCACGGCGCACGCAACCGCGAGTGCCGCGGCCTGGATGCCGCTCTCGAACGCCGAGCCCTTGAGGCCATGCAGCGCGAACTCGATCGCCTGCACGAACTCGGCGGTCCACTGCGGACGGTCGGCTTCGCTCGGCGGCGTGAAGACGCGCGTGCCGTTGGCGGTGCTGCCCTGCAAGCGACCGGCTTCGCAATCGCTGGTCTCGAAGATCGAGTCACCGTTGTTGTCGAGGTCGGCGCATGTGGCGAGGCCGGTCTTGAGGGCGCAACACGAGTTCGAGAACGATCCTGCCCCGCCGGTGCACAGGCGCGTCGGCAAGTTGCACTCGACGTCCGGCGTGACGATGCCGATCTGAAAATCGACACCCTCGGTAGCGAGCGAGGTCACGAAGCGCTCGACGTTGTTCTTGAGCTCGTCGGTCTCCTCGCGCATGGTGGGCGAGTTGTCGATCACGAACAGAATGTCGACCGGAGTCAGGGTGGCGACCAGCTGGTTGAGCCGTTGCGCCTCGATGCGTTCTGGTTTGCGGAAGTCGAAGGTGTAGTCTTGGCAGCCGGCGAGAGACAGCAACGGCATGACGAGTGCCGCGAGCCATCGTGGCTGCGTCCAGTTGGCGAACATTGCGCGCAGTCTAGCCGCGGGCAAAGGCGCGGGCAAACGACTCGCCCGATAATGTGATGAACGAAAGTACGTCGACCTACATCGCGATCACCGTCGGCGACTTCCGCCTCGCCCTGCCGGCCGGCGCGGTCCACGGCGTGGTCACGGACGTGCTCAATGGTGAGCCGACACCGTTCCGTGGGCAGCGCTTGCCGGTCATCGACCTGGCGGCGGTGTTTGCGGGCAAGCGTCGCTTGGTCGCGCCGTTTGCCGTGGTGAGCTCTTCGCGCGGCGACATCGTCCTCTTGGGCGTCGATCGCGTGGCGCACGAGGCTTTGCGCGGGACGCCCGTCGCGGTGCCCAAGCTCGGCCTGTTGCGGCCCGATCTTTTCGAAGGAGCGCTGCGCGCCCCAGGTGGTCTCACCCTGATTCTCTCGCCACGCAGCTTGATTGGGCTGTGAACAGAATCGATCGCGAAGCCGGCAGGCTATTTGACCCCCCTTTGGAGCCAACGTATAAACGCCGCGTGCAATGACCGGACCCGTCATGACCTTCCAAGCCGCGGGCGTCTGGTTCGCGGTGCACGTCGCCGATCTCGACCGCGTCGTCGGCTCGTCGGAAGAACGGTCGCGTCGACTTTGGCCCGTGCCCATGACCTGCCAGGGTTACGCGGGTCTCTTCGATGACGGACAAGAGCTGGTGCCCGTGCTCGACCTCGTCGCCACCGGCGACCACGGCGTCGACTGCCAGCTCGCCGTCGTCCGCGTCAACGGAGCGTCACTGGGCTTGCGCGTCGAGCGCACCGGCCGCGTCGTCGACGACTATCGCCTCGAGGAAGCAGTCAATCCGCCTCGTCTCGGTCAGCCTCTTCCAGGTTGTGCTGCCGTGACCGCTGACGAGACGTTTTGGCTCCTCGATCTCGAGAGGTTGCACGCCTCCATCGAGAACAATCTGTTGAATCGGACCCACTGAAGGACTCCTCACTGATGCCTTACCAACTGCTCCTCGCCGACGACAGCTCCACCATGCACCGGGTCGTGCAGATCGTCTTCGCCAACGAAGACTTCCAGGTGACCGCCGTCGACAACGGTCAGGCCGCGGTCGCGACCGCCAAATCGCTCAAGCCCCAGCTCGCGTTGGTCGATGTCGGCATGCCCGGCATGGACGGCTACGCGGTCTGCCAGGCCATCAAAGCGGACGCCGACACGCAGGGCATCCCGGTGGTGCTGCTCGCCAGCAACTTCCAGCCTATCGACGAGGCCCGCGCCCAGAGCGTCGGCGCCACGGCCCACGTCATGAAGCCGTTCGAGTCGCAGGCGCTGCTCGACCGCGTGAAGACCATCTTGGGCGCGCCGGTCCAAGCCGCAATCCGCTCGATTCCGCAAGCCGGTGCCGCACCTGCGGCGGCAAAGCCCGCCACGCCGCCCCCAGCCGCACCTGCCGCCTCCGGTGGCTTCGGCGCGCCAATGGGCGGACCTGCGCGTCCACAAGTCGCTCCCACGGCCGCGCCCGCTGGCGCTCCGCCCGGAATGCCGGCACAGCGTCCCGCCGCGCCACCGAGCTCGCCGTTCGCTCCTCCACCGCGCGCCCCGGCTCAGGCGCCAGCGAGCCCGTTTGCCGCTGGCACACCTGCGGGTCAGCCTCCGCCACAGCGGACGCCGCCGGCACAACCGCCGATGGCCCCGCCACAGCAGGCTCGTCCAGCCGGACCGCCACCCGCCCCGCAAGGCGCCCCGACCACCATGTCGCGATCGCCATTCGGCGCTGGTCCCGCGGCCCCGACCGCAGCCCCGCCTCAACGCCCCGCGGCGCCGCCCCAAGCGCCGGTCCAAACCCGTCAGGCCGACGGTCTCGGCAGCCTCGAGATGGACTTCGGTGGTCTCGCCGACAGCCCGCCGCCCGCGCGTCCGGCCGCTCAACCCCCGGTACGTCCGACGCCTCCGCCTGCCGCCGCGACCTCGATCGGCAGTCCGCTACCGCAGACGACGTCCCGCGATCCGTTCGGTTTGGGCCAGGCCCGCCCGCAGCAAGCGCCGGTGCAAGCCCAAGCGCAAGCCCCGGCCGCCGCGCCACAGGCCCGCGCGAGCCTCCCGCCGGAGCTCGCCGGTATGAGCGACGACGTCATCAAGGCCGTCGCCCGCGAAGTCATCGAGCGCATCGCCTGGGAGATCGTGCCCGAGCTCGCCGAGACCATCGTCCGGGCGCACCTCGACAAGCTGCTCAAAGACCAGGGTCGTTAGAGCACTCGGCGCCCTTGCTCGCGTGGGTCACGCCCGCGTAGATGGCTTTCCACATGACTGACAGCACCCTCGCTACGGCATACGACCCGAAGCAGGCGGAATCGACTTGGTACGCCCGCTGGGAACAATCCGGCTACTTCGAGCCCAAGGGCAAAGGTTCGCCCTTCTGCATCGTCATCCCGCCGCCGAACGTCACCGGCAGCTTGCACATCGGGCACGCGCTCAACCACACGCTGCAAGACACGCTCATCCGCTATCACCGCATGTTGGGCGACGACACCTTGTGGCAACCCGGCACCGATCACGCCGGCATCGCCGCGCAGATGGTCGTCGAGCGCCAGCTGGGCGAGGCCAAGCAGCCGGGTCGCGTCGCCATGGGCCGCGAGAAGTTCGTCGAGCGCGTCTGGCAGTGGAAGGCGGAGTCCGGCGGTCAGATCACCAAGGGCATGCGCGCCCTCGGCGACTCGGTGGCTTGGAAGCGCGAGCGCTTCACCATGGACGAGGGTCTATCGGCGGCGGTGCGCAAAACCTTCGTCGAGCTCTACAAGAAGGGTCTCATCTACCGCGACAAGCGGCTGGTGAACTGGGACCCGAAGCTACTGACCGCTATCTCGGACCTCGAGGTCGAGCAGCGCGAAACCAAGGGCCACTTCTGGCACCTGCGCTATCCCATCGAGGGCTCGAGCGAATCGATCGTCGTGGCGACGACCCGCCCCGAGACCATGCTCGGCGACACCGCGGTGGCGGTCCATCCCACCGACGAGCGCTACCAGCACCTCATCGGCAAGCACATCGTGCTCCCCCTCGTCGGACGGAAGATTCCCATCGTCGCCGACACCTACAGCGATCCGGAGAAAGGCACCGGCGCCGTGAAGATCACGCCGGCGCACGACTTCAACGACTTCGAGGTCGGCAAACGTCACAACCTGCCGGTCATCAACATCTTCGACAAGCACGCCAAGCTCAACGAGAACGTCCCCGAGGCGTACCGCGGACTCGACCGCTTCGTCGCGCGCAAGCAGGTCGTCGCCGATCTCGAAGCCGCCGGCGCCTTGGTGAAGGTCGAAGATCACACGCTGCAGGTGCCGTACGGTGACCGCAGCGGCGTGGTCATCGAGCCTTGGCTCACCGATCAGTGGTACCTCGACGCCGCCACCCTCTCGAAGCCGTGCGTCGAAGCCGTCGAGGCCGGCCGCACCCAGTTCGTCCCCAAACATTGGGAGAAGACCTACTTCGAGTGGATGAAGAACATCCAACCGTGGTGCATCTCGCGGCAGATCTGGTGGGGCCATCAGATCCCCGCCTGGTATGGGCCCGACGGCACCTGCTTCGTCGAAGAGACCGAAGAGCAGGCACGGAAGATTGCGACCGCGCACTACAAGAAGCCGGTCGAGCTGACGCGCGAGACCGACGTGCTCGACACCTGGTTCAGCTCGGCACTCTGGCCGTTCTCGACCCTCGGCTGGCCCGAGAAGACGCCGGAGCTCGGGCGCTACTACCCGACCACCGTGCTGATCACGAGCTTCGACATCATCTTCTTCTGGGTCGCCCGCATGATGATGTTCGGCATGCACTTCATGGGCGAAGTGCCGTTCAAGGACGTCTACATCCATGCCCTTGTGCGCGACGAGCACGGCAACAAGATGTCGAAGTCGAAGGGCAATGTCGTAGACCCCTTGAAGGTCATCGACGAGCACGGCACCGACGCCTTGCGCTTCACCCTGACCGCTTTGGCGTTGCAGGGTCGTGACATTCGCCTGTCGGCGGACCGCATCGGCGGCTACCGCGCCTTCGTGAACAAGATCTGGAACGCGTCGCGATTCGCGCTCATGCGCGTCAGCGGCAACGTCGCGCCACTCACCGAGGTGCAGGCAAAGCTCGAGGAGCCGGACCGCTGGATCCTATCGCGGCTCGCCAACGCGGTCAGCGACGTGCGCGCTCACTTCGATGCCTACAAGTTCGCCGAAGCCGCGAACGCCATGTACGTGTTCATGTGGGACGAGCTTTGCGACTGGTACATCGAGCTGGTGAAGGCGCGGCTCATGAACGAGGACGCCGCGGGCGCCGAATCGAAACGCGTCGCCGAGTCGACCTTGGTGCACGTCATCGAGACCGCCATGCGCCTCATGCATCCGGTGATGCCGTTCATCACCGAGGAGCTGTGGCAGAAGCTGCCGATCAAGCGGACGACCGAGTTCATCGGCCAGCAGAAGTATCCCGGGGAAGAGCTCTCGGCCTTGCGCAATCCGGCCCTCGAAAGCTCTTACGCCCTGGTGCAGAGCGGCATCAGCTCGATTCGCACCATCCGCGCCGAGAAGAACCTCGGTCCGACCCGCCCCATCGACGCGATCATCGTCGCGGCCTCGGCGGACGACCGCAAGCTGCTCGAGGAGCAACGCGCGTCGATCATTGCGCTCGCCCGTTTGCAGAAGCTCGAGATCGTCGCGAACCGGAGCGGCGCGCCCGAGCAGGCCGCGACCAAGGTCACCGATCGCCTCGAGGTCATCGTGCCGATGGCCGACCTTCTCGACTACGCCGCTGAAGCGGACAAACTGCGCCGGCAGATCGTCAAGACCGAAGCCGAGCGCGAGAAGCTCACGAGCAAGCTCGGTAACGAAGCCTTCGTGGCGCGCGCCCCGGCCGAGGTCGTGGCCCGCGAGCGTGCCCGCGTCGACGAGCTGGCGCAGATGCTGGTGACGCTGAAAGACGGGCTCAAACGCGCCGAGGCAGCGGTCGCATCGAAATGACGTCCATCGATTGGACGAAGTTCGCGCTCGAGCGCCACAAAGAGGGCTCGGGCCACACTTGGTACTGGGGCAATCGCGGCGAGCTCGTGCAAGCGGTGCACGGCGCCTGGCCCAAGCGTAGGCCCGGCTACGGGCGGTCGAACCTCGACGAGGTCGTGGTGGTGCCCATGGCCCCCGAGCGCTTCCACGGCGTCACCGCGACGCTGCGCGACGGCATGCGGCTCACCGCCGAAGTGACTCGGCGCCGGCCCCACGAAGATCCGTACGTGCGTGTCACCACGGCGGCCGAGGCCGACGAGGTGCGCTTCGCCTCGGTGGTGCTCTACAGCCGCGCGCTCCTCCTCCCCGAAGAGCCCGACTTCACGTCCGACTGGGGCATCGTCTCGATCATGGCAACCGCAATAGCGGACGAGCCCATGCACCCGCTCACCATGGCGCGCAACATGCTCGAGAAAGCGGGCGGCACCAAGGCGACCTACACCGCCCAGCAATTCGCCGAGGCGGTCTACTACTGGTCGCAGCGCGTCAGCGTTACTTCTTCGTAAGGTTCGAGATGTCGGCGAGCAGGTCGTCGATCTCGGAGAGATCGATGGTGCGGCCCGTCGAGGTCTTGAGGGGTCCGCCGGCGGGCTTGGCCACGGGTGGCGGAGGTGGCGTCATCGGCTCCGAGCTGGCGCTCAGCATGGCATCGACCTCGCTCAAGAGCGACGACGATGGCGTCGCGACCGGCGCCCCGAACGACGGACCCGCGAGCGAAGCCGGTGACACCTGGCTGCGCATCGGCTTCTCCGTGATGGCAATCGGCGCGGGACGCGAGACCGGCGTGATCCGCGCGAGCGGAACCTGATGCGGCGGCGTCGGCCATGATGGGGGCGGAGGAGGCGGTTCGGCAGCCTGCGTGAGCGGCTCGGACGCGGGCGTCATGGCGTCGAGATCGGTGTCCGGCTCGCCGACACCGTCGAAGCCCAACGCCGCGCCCTCTTCGACGACCTCGATATCGAGATTCGCGAGCTCGCTGCTCAGCACCTGCGTCTCGTGCTCGCCGTTGCTGTAGGCAGGCAGCGCGCTCTCGGAGACCGCCGGCGGCTCGACGATGTTGTCGAGCAGGATGGGAGTCTCGGCGTAATACGGCGCGGGCTCGTCCCCAGTGGGCTCCGGCAGGACTGGCGCGGTTTCCGGCTCGGGCTCGGACACGAGCGGCTCGTGCAGGAATGCGAGCGGGTCGGCGATGTCGTTGGGCTTCGCCGAGGCCATGTATGCGGGCTGCTCGACGTCCGCAACGTCCCTGCTGGCGAACATGTCGGGCTCGGGCGCCTCGTCGTCGTCGACCTCGGGCGGAACCGGTGTGGCTTCGCCGGCGACGCGGGCGGCGATATCGGTGGCTTCGTCGATGGTCACCGCGCTGGGGACGTCGTCGTCGTCACCGGGTGCCGGCGACTCGAGCTCGTCGGGATGCCGCGGGACGGCGACGATGGCGTCGTGCCCCGGAGCCCCGTCGAGCGCGAGCTCTTCTTCGATGGGCATGGGCGGCGGCACGGCACCGATGGCAGCCGGATCTTGGGGCAGGCCGAAGTTCGAGGCCACTTGCTCCACCAGGTCGAGGTCGGCCAGGCGGCGCTTCGCGAAAAACATCTCGAGGAGTACGTTATCGCAGACGGTATTGATGAGGCGCGGCACGCCGCCGGTGACCCGGTGGATCTCTTGAACCACGGGTGCCGGGAAGAACTGGCGCTTGGCACCGGCGATACGCAGACGGTGATCGATGTACGCAGCCGTGTCGTCGCCGGTGAGCGGTTTGAGCTGGTAGCGAAGCGCGATGCGCTGCGCCAGCGGCGGATCGAGCTGCAAGTTGCGCACGATCTCGGGCAACCCGAAGAACACGAAGGTGATGAGCTTGCGATCCGGAACCTCGAGGTTCAACAAACCGCGGAACTCTTCCATGAGCTCGCGGCTCGCGAGCATTTGCGCCTCGTCGATGATGACGACCGCCCTCTTGCCCGCCTGGTAGATCTGCAAGAGCCGCTGATAGAGCTGCGAGAGAATGGTGAGCTTGTCGTCGGCCGGCTCGGGGACCCCGAGCTGCGAGGCGATCCGCTTGAGCAGCCAGTTGGGCGTGATGCCGGCATGGACGATGACCAGCATGGCCGCTTCGTATTCGCTCTCCGGCAACGCATCGAGCATGCGGCGGGCAAGCGTCGTCTTACCGTGGCCGATATCGCCGATGAGAATGGCGAGCCCCTTCATCGAGCTCGCGGCGTACATGAGCCGGTTCAACGCCTCGGTGTGCTGACGGCTCGCGAAGTAGAAGCGCGAGAGCGGAGCGTTCGAGAACGGCTCGGAGGTGAGCTGGAAGTACTCGAGGTATTCCATGGGCCGCGTCGGACGTTACAAGCCTTCTACCTATAGATCCACTCTAACAACACCCTGGCGATCTGAGCCAACGATGCCGGCGAGCAGGCCTCGATGGTGTCTGCTCGGGTGTGCCACTCCGGATAGTCGATATCCATGAAAAGCGCGGCGGGAATGCCCGCGTGCATGAACGGCAGTTGGTCGCAGGAGATCCATTTGTAGGGATGAGGTTTCTTCATGCTGAAAGCGGGCAAGCCCAGAGTCCGCCCCAGTTGGAAGAGGCCGAGGGTGAGCTCGTACGACGGATCGTGCTGCTGGCAGCTGACGTCGACGTCGAGCACCATGTCGCGCCCGGCGACCATGTCGACCTCGAGGCAGGCATCCGGCCGCTGGTCGTCGGTCATCGCGGTGACGAAACGCGCGGCTCCGAGACCAACCTCTTTTCCGTCGATCTCGTGCCAATCCTCGGCGTCGCAGAACAACAGGTCGACCGTGGGCCTATCGCGGTTCGCGAGCAGCGTCGCCATGAGCTCGGCGAGCAGGACCGTGCCCGAGCCGCCGTCGTTCGCACCTGGCACCGGCGCCCGCGGCTCGACGGGGTCGCGGTCGGCCCAAGGCCGGGTGTCGTAGTGCGTGATGAGCAGCAGCCGCCCGGGTCGCTCACCGCGCAGCCGCGCCCAGAAGCTCACGCACTCCACGTCTTTGCCGAAGAACGGCTCGGTGAAGCGATGCTCGCGCGTCTCGTCGGCACCACGTAGCCACGAGCGCAGGAGCTCCTGCGCCGCGAGGTGACCCGGGGATCCGCAATAGCGTGCACCGAGAGCTTGCAGCTCCTCGAGCCTGACGAACGCTCTAGCGACCAGCTCGTCGATCACGCGCCGGCAATCACGATGGTGTCGTTTTTGACAGTGAGGGTCACTTCACGTTCCTGTCCTGTGCCGAAATGTTTGTAGGCCGCCTCTTCGAGGGTTGGCACCAAGGCCATGCGCAAGCCGCGCGCGCCGAGCTCGCGCTTCAAGGCACGCTTGACGACGAGCTCGAGCACGGCTGGCTCGACGGTGAGGGTCAAACCCTCGCTCGCGAACTCGCGGGTGTACCCGGCGATGACGTTGTCGCGCAGGATATCGGCGAGCGTACCGTCGTCGAGCGGCGCGAAGCCGACGACGCGGGTGAAGCGGCCGATGAGCTCGGGCAAGAAACCGTATTTGGCGAAGGCAGCGGTGTGCTCGAGCACCTCGGCGTCGAACTTCACGGCGATGGCTTCGGGGTCGCGCTTGTCGACGTCGCGCCCGAAGCCGATGCGTTCGAGCTCGCTCATCGAATCGGCGGTGCTCTTCAAGCCGCTGAAGGCGCCGCACGCCACGAACGTCAGGCCCGCGAGCGGTAGAGTGAGCTTCGGCGCGAGCTGGGCATAGCCGAAGTCGGCGGGGAACTGTGCCTCGCTGCCCGCAAGCAAGGTGAGCAAGCCGCGCTGCACCCCGAAGCCGCTCACGTCTTTGGTGGTGCCCTCCCCCGCGAAGCGCGCGTTCGAGCGGCTGGAGGCCAGCTTGTCGAACTCGTCGATGCAAACGACCCCGCACGCCGCCCAACCGAGATCGCCATCGGCGGCTTCGAACAAGCGCGCCAAGATCATGGTGACGTCTTCGCCGATGTAACCGGTCTCACTGTACTGGGTGATGTCGACAGTGACCGTGGGCACGGTGAGCACGTCGCGAAACAACAGCTCCACGAGATGCGTCTTGCCGCAGCCGGTCGGCCCGATGAACAGGTAGTTCTCGCGGGCCGCGATGTCGCTCGCGGGCAAGCTCTCGAGGAACAACCGCTGCAAGCGGCGCACGTGTCTGTACGCCATGACGGACGCCGCGCGCCGGGCGTGCGTCTGCCCACGATAACCCAACGCCGTGAGCCGCGCGTCGACTTCGGGCGGCGTGAGCACGGGAATGCGCGAGACACGCTCACGCAATGTGGGGCGTTCGGGCTTGGGGGCTGCCATGGCAACCCTAGTGTAACGGCTCCCGCGCCTACCGGCTAATGCAGCGAGTCAGAGCCTCTTGAGCGCTCTTTTGCTTGGCGGAAGCCTGGTCGACGTAGAGCTGATAGCGCGAGCAGGTCTTGGTGTTGCCATTGGTGCGGCGGACGCACTCATCGAGCTCGTCTTTGGCCTTCTGCATGGCCTCGTCGGCCTTCGCGAGCTTGCTCTTCTCCTTGGGACACTCGGGCAAGGTCGGCTGCGGCGGCGGGGTCGGCTGCGTCGTGGCGCCGCTCGGCTGCGGCGTCGTTGGTGACGCAGTCGGCGGCACGTTCTGCGCAGGAGCGGGCTGCACGGGCGCGCTCTCGTCTTTCGGATGCATGGCCGCGTACTCCTCGGCCTTCACCTCTTCCGCGTATGCCTTCACCGCGTCCTTCACGAAGACCGGCGGCGTCCAACGTACGGTGGCCATGCAGATGTGGTCTGAAGGGTCGAAGCGTGTGTCTTGGACGGCAGCGCTCTGCATCTTGGCGCGAGCAAAGCGCTCGAGGAAGACGCGGCCATCCTCGGCACCCACATCTTTGGCGACGGCCTCTTGGATATCGTCGTTGTCCTGGGTGAAGCGCAACGCGATGGCGGCCACCGAGCGGCTCACCGCGGTGTCGCAAGCGAGGCCCTGATTCATGCCCGGCCCAGCTGCTCCAGCGACGTAAACCTTGGTGCCACCCTCGTCCATCACCTCGACGTGCGTACCCGGCTTCGTCGCGCGGCACGCAACCAATCCGAGGAAGCCCAAACCCACCACCAAGACGCGCAGTTGCATTGACTCACCCTTTGTCACTGGGACGGCGCCGGAAACTAACGTATTCTCCTACTTCGATGCGAGAGCACTCCCCCCGGTGCGTCGTTCGTGTGTCTTCCCTCCTGCTCATCACCCTTTTCGGTTGCGGCCCAACCGGCGGTAAGCCCGTTGCGCCCGCCCCAAAGGCCGACGATGCATCGATGCCCAAATGGGTGCGCTCGATGAAGGGCGACGACACGCATCTTTGCGGTCTGGGCATCTCGGGTGCCGGCTTCGAGAACTCGCCCTACCCCAAGATCAACGCTCGCGAGCGCGCGGTACAGAACCTTGCCGGCATCATCGGTACGCAGGTCGAAGAAGCGATGATCGACGATGCCACCATGGCCGGCGACGACGTTCAGTACGCCCGCGTCGTGCATGTCGACGAGGAGCTGGTCGCGCAGGTCGATGGCGCGGCGGAGGTCGAGTACTGGACCGACGACGAGGGCA
Source organism: uncultured Bdellovibrionales bacterium (assembly GCA_964484195.1). GTDB lineage: Bacteria > Myxococcota > XYA12-FULL-58-9 > XYA12-FULL-58-9 > JALHOP01 > JALHOP01. The sequence continues at coordinate 770,214 of CAZAER010000001.1, forward strand.
AAGGTCCGTACGGCGAAAAGGGCTTCGTTTACGGCTGGGCCTGCATTCCCAAGGACAAGGCGGCCGAGACCTTCCAGGTGTCCGCTAAAGCGTTCGACGGCAAGAAGCCCCAAGAAGCGGCGGTGATCTCACCCGACAACGTGCCCAAGTGGATCGCCAAGGCGGGAAAGCGCAAGGACGGCCGCTATTGCGCCGTCGGCTACTCGCAGCCGACCTTCCAGGCCGAGAAGACCTTCGCCAACGTCGTCGAAGACGTTCGCGCTCAGCTCGCCACGACGGTGACCAGCCTGGTCTCGAACTACTTCGAGGAGCTCTCCAACCAGCACGCGCAGGCCATCCAATCGATGACCGTGTCGTCGAACCAGGCGGTCGCCAAAGGCGTCGTGGTCACGCGTTTCTGGTACGACGCCAATGGCATCGGGCCGCAGCACCGCAAGCGCAGCACCTACGGCTACGGCTGCGCCTACCCTCTCGAGATCGTCGCGGCGTCACTCGCCAAGGCCAAGGAGCTGCCACAGAAGACCGTCGAGGCCGTGCGCCAGCGCGCCAAGGCCGCGTTCGACGCGCTCGAGGCCGAAGAGCAAAAACACGGCGTCGCCAACAAGTAACCCCGGTTGACTTGGCGACCTACGGGCTCCACCATGCCGCCCGAATGACGAGCTTCGAGCGCTATGACCGCATCGTCGACTCTTACGCGACGATGTGGCCACTCATCGTGCCGGGCTATGTGCCGTGTCTGAACGCCATGCTCGAGTCGGTGCGCACGCTCGACTTGCGGCCGCGCGACGTTCTCGATCTCGGCTGCGGTCCGGGCTCCGCCATCGTCGCGGTCGCTCCGGCGTGTCATCCCGAAGCACGCGTCACCCTCGTCGATGGTGCCCCCAAAATGCTCGCCGCTGCGCAAGCCGTGGTCGGCTCACGCGCCGTGGCCACCATCTGCGACGACTTCCGCAAGGCCGACGTCTTGGCGCGCATCACCCGCCCGCTCTCCTACGATCTCGTGCTCTGCTCGTTCGCGCTCCACCATTGGGACGACGCCGAGAAGCGCCAAGTCCTCGAGTCCCTCGCCCGCAGCGTCCGCCCAGGCGGCCTACTCCTCCTTGCCGACGAGGTCGTCGCCGATTCCCCGGCCGGCTGGGACGTGGTCGGACGCGTGCGCATGCGCATGATCGACACCAACATAAGCTCAGGGAGGATCCCCAAGGAGTTCGTGGCGACCGAGGCAGCCCTGCCGCCCGAATTGAGGCTTCCTTTCAAGCCCAGCCGCACCGACGAGGTGGTAAGCTGGTTAGCGCGATCGGGCCTCGCTGTTGGTGTGCCGCTAACCGTGTTTGGAGCGGCTCTGCACTTGGCTTTGAAACCCGTTTGAGCGAGCTTTGACGCACATGGCCATTCCGATCTCGCAAGCATCTCCTCCTCCCGTGCCGGTCGCCGGTGACCGCGAGCGTGTTGCCGAGCTGCGCCAGGCGCGTGACCGCATCCATGCCGAGATCGGCAAGCGCGTCATCGGCCAGCGCGAGGTCATCGATCACCTGCTCATCACGTTGTTCGCGCGCGGCCACGGGCTGTTCGTCGGCGTGCCCGGTCTCGCGAAGACGCTGCTCATCCAGACGCTCGCCGACGTCCTCGACCTGTCGTTCAACCGCATCCAGTTCACGCCCGATCTCATGCCGTCGGACATCACCGGCACCGACATCCTCGAGAGCGACGCCTCGGGCGGCCGCGCCTTCCGCTTCATCAAGGGTCCGGTCTTCTGCAACATCCTGCTCGCCGACGAGATCAATCGCACGCCGCCGAAGACGCAGGCGGCGCTCTTGCAATCGATGCAGGAGCAACGAGTCACCGCCGGTGGCCGCACCTATCCGCTGGACGCGCCCTTCCACGTCTTCGCGACCCAAAACCCCATCGAGCAAGAAGGCACCTATCCGCTTCCCGAGGCACAGCTCGACCGCTTCATGATGATGCTGCACGTCGACTATCCATCGGCCGTCGAAGAAGCCGAGATAGTCCGCCGCACCACCTCGGCGCCGCACGCGCAGGTCGCGAAAATCCTCGGGCCGCAGCAGATTCTCGCATTCCAAGATCTGGTGATGCGGGTGCCCATCTCCGAGCCGTCGATCGAGCTCGCGGTGCGCCTGGTGCGGCGCACCCGTCCCGATGATCCCGAGGCCCCAGGTGAGGTGAAGGAGTTCGTCACCTACGGCGCGGGTCCGCGTGCATCGCAGCACATCGTGCTCGCCGCCAAAGCCCGCGCCATTCTCGACGGCCGACCCGTGGTCGACGGCAGCGACATCAAGGCGCTCGCCTACCCTGTGCTCCGCCATCGCGTCCTCACGAACTTCCACGCCGAGGCACGCAAGGTGTCCGCCGATGACATCGTCGCGAAGGTTCTAGAGGGCGTCGTTTGAGCGATCCGACGTTCGAGCTCTCGCCGCAGCTGCTCTCGGACATCGAAACCTTGCAGCTCGCGGCCCGCACAATCGTCAGCGGGGCTCTCGCAGGCACGCACCGGTCTCTGCGACGCGGCAGCAGCATCGAGTTCAGCGAGCACAAGCTCTACTCACCAGGCGACGACATCCGCCATATCGACTGGCGCGCGTTCGCTAAAACGGACCGATATCACGTCAAGCAGTTCGAGGACGAGACCAACATCACGCTCGAGCTGCTCATCGACGGCTCGGCGTCGATGGCCTTCGCAGGGCCGGAGCGCGAGCCCAAGCTCGAGCTCGCCAAGAAGCTCGGGGCGGCGCTTTGCTATCTCGCGTTGCGCCAAGGCGACGCCAGCGGTGTCGTGACCTTCGCGACCACGGTACGCGACGAGCTGCCGGCGCGCGCGACGAGCGCTCACCTCGTTGAAGTCATGCGTCTGCTCGCGCAGCTGCAGCCTTCCGGTGAAACCTCGCTGGTCGGCGCCCTCGATCAGTTCGGCCAGCGCAGCCGCAGACGCTCGCTGCTCGTCATCATCTCCGACCTCTTCGACCCCAACCCCGGATTGTTCGACGCCTTCCGCCGGCTCGCGGCGCGTCGGCACGACATCGCGTTGCTGCACCTGCTCGATCCGGTCGAGATCGACTTTCCCTACGAGAACCCTTCGACCTTCGTGTCGATGGAAGACGACCGTCGCCTGTTCATCCACCCGCGTACCCTGCGCAACGCCTACGTCAAAGAGATGCGCGAGTTCCTGACGCGCACCTCGCGTTCGCTGCGCGAGGCAGGCATCGACTATCGTGAGGTTCGCACCGACACCGACCCCGCTCAGGTCCTCGGCGCTTTCCTGCGAGAGCGCGAAGTCGCCTAGCGTCGTGGGTCACGTGTACCGACGCAGCCCAACGTGTCGCAGCTCACCGTCGTGTAGACGCCGTCGAAGTCATAGTGAGCGTTACCGGCACTGTAGTTGAGAATGTCGTCGTCGGTGGCGCCGGCTTGGAGGTTTTCGTCGCCGTTCGGGCCGCCGAAGTAACAGCCGTTCGCGGTGAACGACGAGTTGGACAACGAGAGCCCGGCGCCGCCGAAAGTCACGCTCGAAGCAGCGTTCGCACGAATGCCCTGCAGAGGATGGGTCGCCGTGTCGCAGCTCATGGTCATGGTGGAGTTGTCGAGATGGATTCCACCGCCCGCGTCAGCCGAGTTACCTTCGATACTGGTGTTCGTCATCGTGATGGTCGTGTACCGCGCGTAGATGGCGCCACCGCTGCCGCCGCTGCCACTGTTTCCCGACAGCACACTGTTGGTGACCGTGAGCTCTCCATCCGTGATGCCGATGGCGCCGCCCGAGACCGATGAGTTGTACAAGCCGATGCCGATACCGCCGATCTCGCAGCCGTCGACGGCGATGGAGCCACGCCCTTCGATCGCCGCTCCGACCAGAGCTTGGTTGTTGATGAGACGTGAGTCGGAGACCACGAGGCTCCCCGCAATGTTGTCGACATAAACGGCGCCGCCGACGGTGTACTGGCCGTTGAAGGTGCCTCGCCCGCCCGCGAGCGTGAGCCCATCGAGGCGCAACGACGACGCGCCTTGCACGCGGAACAGCGAGCCGGTGTTGGTGACGATGAGCGTCTCCGCGGCTGCCGCCTTGTTGGCTCCGCGCGAGCGGACGGTCAGCGCGCCGGCTGGGAGCACGAGCCGCGTCCCGTACAAGCCGGGACAGACCACGACCTCGCCGTTCGCCGGCAAGCTGTAAGTCGCCGTGGAGAACGCGCTCGTGATGTCAGAGGCCGCGCCGCTCACCGGGAAATGCGTCACGCGGCCGTCTTCGGCAGCGAGGGTCCACGACGCGCCTGCCGCACAATCGTTCATGAGACCGTCGCAGAGCTCGGGAGCGCCGGGGAAGACACCAGCGTTTGCCTCGTCGCAGTCATCACCGGGTGAGCTCTCCGCGGGTGTCGGATCGCAGCGTTCTCCAGCCGCAGCGGTGCCGCGATGCCCGTCACCATCTGCGTCCGCGAAATACGGCACGCCCGAGATGCCGCCCTGCGCGTCGGCGTCATCGGCCGCGCCGTCGCAGTCTTCGTCGATGTCCGCGGGGTCACAACGCTCGGCTTGCCCGGGGTTGACGTCAGGGGAGTTGTCGTCGTCGCAGTCGTCGTCGTTGATCGACTCGTGCAACCCGGGAAGGCACTTCTGTCCGATGGGTGCGCTCCCTGCTGCCCCGTAACCATCGTCGTCCGCGTCGAGGAAAACATCGACGAGCCCGGTCACGGCAGGGTCAGCCTCGTCGCCGAGACCATTGCAGTCTTCGTCGCGTGAACCGCCATCGCAGACCTCGGTGGCGCTGGGGTTGACGCCGGCCAGCGCGTCGTCGCAGTCGGTATGATCGGTCACGAAGTGCGCTGGTGCGTCGCAGTACGAAACGCCGGCCACGTGCTCGTTGCCAAAGGTGTCGTGGTCGTCGTCGGGCCAGTAGAGCGTCTTGCCCTCTACAAAAACGTCGCCTTCGTCGGCGCCGTTCTCGCAGTCTTCGTCGACGTCGAGGACGTCGCACACCTCCACCGCACCTGGATGAACGGCGGCAGCGGCGTCATCGCAATCGTCGGCGACGGCGACCATACCCGCCGGTGGGTCACAATACGCGGCACCCGTGTCGTTCGCGTCACCATGACCGTCTCCGTCGACGTCCGCGAAAGCAATCGTCTTGCCCTCCGCACCCGAATCGGTGTCATCGGCCGCCCCGTCACAGTCTTCATCGACATCGGCCGCATCACAGAGCTCGGGCGCCCCAGGGTGACGACTCGCGGCGGCGTCGTCGCAATCGTCGTGCGACGTGACGTAGCCGGCAGGAGCGTCACACGCTTCGACACCAACGCCGGCCGCCGCGCCGTGCCCGTCGGCATCGGCGTCGACGAAATACGTCGTACGGCTCTCGCAGTCACGAGGAGGTGGGGTCGAGGTCCCGCACGCAGCGAGGAGAGCCGCGCACAACAACACTCTCTTGGCCATTGAGCCTTATAGCGCGCCGCTGGACCGCGAGCCACTCGGTCCGCCGCGACGCCCCCGCGCCGACGCTTCGCGCCAAAATGGTGGCAGTCACCATTTTCGAAAATGGTGGCAGTCACCAATTTCCGCGCACCTGCCGGCCGCATTCTCGCGTCGCAAGATGCGACACTGCCTGGCGCGAGCGACACTCTGCCTCGGAGAAACTCGGGCACGAATTTCGCTGTGTGGACGCTGGGAGTCTCAATGCCACGCATCGGCCGCGTCGTCGTCCCCGGGTTTCCACATCACGTCACCCAGCGAGGTGTTCGCCGGCAGAAGACCTTCTTCTCCGCCGAGCACTACACAAGGTACTTGTCGCTCCTGCGATGGTGGGCTCCGCGGTCGGGGGTCAGAGTGTGGGGATACTGCCTCATGCCCAACCACGTGCATCTCGTCCTCGTCCCCGACAATGTGAAGGCGCTTGCTCGGTGCATGGGCGAGGTCCATCAGCGCTACGCCCGCGAAATCAACGCTGAGCGTCAGTGGGCCGGCCACTTGTGGCAGGCCAGGTTCTATTCGACCGCGATGGAGCCGGGGCACGCTATTGCGGCAGCGCGATACATCGCAATGAACCCCGTACGCGCAGGACTCGCGGTCAGACCTGACGCATGGGCGCATTCCAGCGCAAGCACCCACCTGGGCCTCGTCAACGACGGCATTACCGACAGCTCTGCCTATGCTGGTCTAGTCGACGCGTGGTCTGAGCTCCTTGCGTCCGACGTCGCGAGTGACGAGCTCGAGCGTCTACGGCGCTACACGCGAACCGGTCGGCCCCTCGGTAGCGACGAGTTTATTTCGAACGTCGAAGCGTGGACGGGGCGCGTCAACCTGGCTCGTACGAGAGGCCGCCCCCCCAACGAAACCGCCCGCCGCGGTTTGCCGACGGGCTTGACGCGCCGACCTTAGCGGCAAGCGTTGACCACGCTATTGCGGAACGGATGGCGCGAAACAATGCCGGTGTATCGAAGGCGCCGTTCTAGTCGCGGTCGAAAATGGTGACTGCCACCTTTTCTAGAAATGGTGACTGCCACCATTTTTTGCCACCATTTTTTTATTGCGAGGTTCGCGCCGACACCGACCCGCGAACTTGCTCGGAAGCTTCGTGCGCGAGCGGGACGTGGGCTAGCGCGCCGGGCCCATCGTCGTCGCCACGCTCATCACGAATGAGCCATCGTCGATGGCGCGATAGCGGAGCGCGGTGAGGCTCGCCATGAGCAGATGATCGTTGCCCTGGAGCGCCCAGGCCGCGGTTGCAATCGCACCGTCGTCGCGGCCGCGGCCGGCGAACCAATCATAAGCAGCGGTCACCTGGTCGATCGGGCGGTTGGTCGCGAACACCACCGAGGCGAGTGTCGCCGTGGCTTCGGCTCCGTACGCAGGCAAGAGCTTGTTGGCGATGCGCAGCGCACGTTCGGTAGGCACACCCGCGCGTGCTGCTGCCGCCGCGGTCTGCGCGGCAAGTGACTCGTCCCAGTTCGCCGCTCTGAGGCGCGTGTAGATGTCGTTTCTGGTGGGCCCATTGGGCGCCGTCGCGAGGATCGCGGCAGCCGTCGGGTGCATACCCTGGCCGACCGAGGTTTCCACGCCGCGGATCCCGGCGGGGTCTTTGCCATGCACGGCGAGCAAGGCGGCCGTCGCGGTGGTCAGGCTGCGACTCTGTCGCAGGGTCGCATACATGCTCGACGAATCGACGGCGCCAGGAGAGCTCGCTCCGAGCGCGAGGATCAACGCCGCGGGTGCGGCCGAGGCGCTCTGACCTCGAGCGTATTTGGAGAAGAGCTCTAGCGCCTTCCCGTTACCGTCCATCGACGCGAGCACTGCGCGGCCGCGAGCAACATCATAGCTGCTCATCCGGCGCTCGATGACGGAGTAGCTCGCCTCATCGACCCGCTGATTGAGCCGGCTCACCGTGGCCCCGAGCCGCGCGATGGCGGCGCGGTCACCCGCGACTTCGCGTTCCTGGGGAGCGAGATTGACGCTGGCGTAGCTCTTCGCCGTGTAGCCCGGGACGTAGCGGCTCAACGGCCAGAACTGCGCCGAGTAGCGCTTCTCGGCCTCGCCGAGCTCGGCCTCGTCCCGTTCGAGCTCGGCTTCCAAGCCCTGAAGGGTCTCGCGCGCCTGCGGCAAGATCTCCTGTGCGGGTGCTTCGTCGGCCCGTCGCGCGACGGCGGAGGCACGTTCCTCGAGAGCTGCGACAGACACTTGGCCGAACATCGGATCCTCCGTGACGTAGCTCGATTATCGCGAGGCGGCGCCCCACGGTTTGCGAACCGCTGGTGCCATGACGGCACTTACGGAGTGATGTCCAACGCGTCGCGTCAGCCGCGCTTTTTGATCCGCATGATCGAGTGATCGTGGTCAGAATCGTCGAGCGGGCTCACCGAGTTGGCGTGGATGTACTGCATCTCGACGCGTCCCTCCTTGAGCACACCGGCGGTGCTGACGACCGGGCAAAGCACCTGCTGGGTGCCGCGGTAGTTGTAGTCGAAGCGGTCCTCACGCGGGATGAGCTCCATCGTGAGGTTTGCGAGACCGTTCTTCGTGAGCTCCTTGATGGTCGACGACTGCTCGGTGGTGTTCGAGTCACCGACCTTGAAGATGTCGACGTTGGGCTCGGCCTTCTGGACCTGCTCCATGCGGTTGCGCACCGTGAGCGCCTGTCCGTTGCGCTTGTCTTCGCCGCCGATGATCGGCGGGAGGTGTGACGAGTTCCACGGCGTGCTGCCGCGGCGTGACGCCCAGTGGTCGTTGATGATCTCGAAGGCGTCGTTACCGAACTTGAAGCGCGCGACCAACGACTTGCGCGAGTCCATGAAGGCCGCCTCGCCCTCGCCCAGGCGCTTCACGCTCGCCGGGTCGTGGCTGACGCGGTCCTTGCGGTAGAGGAAGCCGCAGCGAATGTTACCGCCAGGCTCGCCGCCGTCTTTGCCGTTCTGCGGCGGGACGTCGATGTAATCGTACGCAGGGCCGCCCGCTTCCTTGATGAGGCGCACCATCATCTCGAAGGTCTGGTCCGCTTTGACGACATCGCTTTGCTTGGGTCCGTCGTTGTCCTGGATCTCCTGCACCGAGATGACGTCCGGCGACTTCAAGCTCTCGACGATGCGCTTCGCCAGGCGCTTGGCGCGCTCCTGCTCCAACGGATTGATGTTGAGCATGTTGACGCTGGCGATGGTGTAGTGATCCGCGTCGCCCACGAGGCGCGTGACCTCGCTGGTCAGCGGCGGATTGCTGTCGATGCGCGGCGGCTGGGTGAGCTCCACCTGGAAGTCACCCGAGCGGTAGCCGACGATGCCGGTCATCCCGGACAGCACCGCGCCAACCGAGAGCGGCGCCGGCCTGCCCGCTTGCTGCTCGCGGAACTTGAGGCTCACCTTGGTGAAGTTTTCGATGCCTTCCCGGTGGAGGATTCCGCCAAAGCGGCTGAAGCGGTCGGCAGGAAGCTTCCATGACTCAGGGAGCACCACGAGATCACCGAAGCGATTCGAGGGGCTCAACGACTTGCCCTTCGGCACCGAGATGCGACGACCGAGGAGCTTGCGCCAATATTCGGTAGCACCGGCAGCGTCGGCAGGTGGCGGGCCGAGCTTTTCGAGATCGACCGGGGGCGAGAGCTCCCCTTGGCCGATGCGCTCCACCGGCGTCGCCTCGACGAGCTCGACCAGCGAGCGCGCGAACTCGTTGTTGGCGTCGTGACTCTCGCGGACCGTCGCGGTGAAACGCACCTTGTCGCCGACGGCGACGCGCGCGCCGCGGGTGCGCACCAGGAGGCCACCCTCTTCTGGGTTCGCCGATTCGACGTAGAAGCCAACGCCATTGACGCCGCTGACCACGCCTTCGGTAGTGACGCGCTTACCGACGAGCCGTGTCGTGAAGCCATCGCCGCGGATCTCGCCGATGGTGTGCGCCACGCCGGTGCGCTGGGGCTTGCCTTTCTTCTCGATCGGCTGCGCCTCGGTGAGCGGCACGACCTCGGCCTTGCCCGCCATGGCGTCCACTTTGCCGATGCGCAAGTCCATGGTGTCGCCGAGCGTGATGGTGATCGGATTGCCACCATCGGAGCGCAGCACCGTGCCGTTCGCCTCGAGTCGGTTGCGGCCAGGCAGCTCGACGAAACGGGAGATGTCGGCCTCGGCGAAGTAGACCTCGAAGCCGCGCGGCGACAGGAAGGTGATCTCGCCCTTCAGGACCTTGCCGCCGAAGCTCTCGAGCGCCTTCGCCGAGATGGTGTCGCGGATCTCGCGCTCGACGCGGCTGTCGCGCTCCTGAGCGATGGCGGCGAAGTCGAGCACCTCGGCACCACGGCTGGTGTCGGGCGTCTGGCCGTCACGCACCTGGCGCACGAACGTGTGATTGCGGCCGTCGCGCTCGCGGCGCATCGGCGCCGTGACCTGGACGTAGTGCGCGAGCTTCAAGCCTTCGTGACTCGTGGGATCGGCGCTGACCACGGCGCGCGGCTGCGAGCGCAACACCAGGTTGCGCACGGCGCGGTACTTCGGCATCGACCTGTCGAGCTTCGCCAGCATCTCGGCCGGGGTCACGTTGTCGGGCCAGTCCACGCCCAGGGTCCGCACGGCTTCCCGCGCGAGCGCGATGCGGCCTTCGTCGGGCGCCTTGTGGACGCGGTGGTAAGCCGGCGCGTTGTGCTCGACCAAAAACTCGCCGACGAGCGAGTTGGCCGTGATCGAGATCTGCGCGTTCGCTTCTTCGATCCACCGCTGACCGCGACGCTCGAGCACGAGCTCGCCGTTTTCGTCGATGTTGGCCCAGCGCTCGCCCTCGGGAGCGGTGATCATCCCGCGCGCCTTGGCTTGCTCGAGGAGCGCCCCGCCGACCTTCTTCAAACGGTTGAACGCGTTCACCAAGACCGGGTCTTCGACCTTGGCCTTGCCGTCGATGAAGTCCTGCGCGAGGCCGTAGTTGGTCTTGCGCTGGCTCTTGATCACTGCGTCGAGGAACTCGGGCTTGCCGATGACTTTGCCGTCGGCGCCGACTGTGTACTTGATGATGATCGACGGCCGCTTCACGTCCGGGCCGAGCGAGATCAAGTCCTCGGAGAGCACGCGATGGAGCACGGGCATGTCGACGCCCGGCATGTACGTCGTGGTCTGCAGGCGGCGAGCGCGCTCATTGATGGCGCCTTCGTCGCCGCCGGACTGCTTGAAGAACCAGCTGATGTCCGCGATGGCGTAGTAGACGTCGCTCGCGCCGGGTGTCGTCTTGCTATCCTCGATGCACATGGCCTGATCGAGGTCCATCGAATACGGGTTGTCGATGGTGATGAACGGCTTGTCGGTGAGGTCGACGTAGCCATCGATCTTGTCGGGATTGAACTTGGCTTTGAGCTGCTCGAGCTGCGCCAGGTACTTCTTCGAAAAAGTTCCCTCGACGCCGCGCTGCACGGCGATCTCGCTGAACCTGATGCGCCAAGCGTCCTTCTCGCCGAACACCTGCGAGAGCTCGGCGGTGCGGCCCTGCGATAGCGGCTCTTCGATGTGCGCGAGCACCATCTTACCGAGCAACGAATCGTCGCCGCCCGTGAGCGGCACGCGTTGGAGAGGTGCCTTGGGGTCACGCGCCACCACCGCGAGCCCGGCGCCATCGCGCTCGACGCGGCCGACGATGCTGAACACCTTCTCGGTGCCCGGCGTGACCAGCTGCAGCCCGCCCTCGCTCGCCTGGATGCTGATGCGGCCACCCTCGGCGATGCCCTGCGCGTCCTGCGGGTGCAAAACGAGCGGCTTGATGCGGCGGTCGTCGGGATAAAACGTGGCCTCGAGCTTGTTCTTGCGGCCCACGACGCGGCGCAGGTGACCTACGACCTCGCCCTGCAAATCGCGACGCGGTGCGGTCAACATCGGCATCAAGGCCGGGGTCGTGTCCTTCAAAGCGGACACGATGTCTTGCATACCCGTAGCGACGCCGTCGGGGCCCACGGTGGGCGCGGCGTTGCGCGGACGCACGTCCGATGCACTGGAGGGAAGCGGCTGCGCGTTCGGCAGAGCCGGGGTCGTATCGACTCGCGCCCCACCTCGCGAAGCGGGCGCGGGCGCGGGCGCCTCGCCGATCTGCTGCCGTTCACGAGGACCTTCGTTGCCACCAATTCGTCGCATCAGCTCGCAGCCTTTCGCGCTTTCGCTTCATGGGCCAGGCGGGTCGCCATGGTCCGGGTCGTTTCGTCTCGTCCGTTCAACGACAAATGGGTCGCGACCGCTATCGCGTCGTCCCATTCGCCAATCGAGCTGTGCAGCCGCGCGAGTGCCAGCGCAGTTCTGTCGTCGTCCTCGAGGGACAACGCGGCGCGGTAGGCTTCACGTGCCACCGAGACCTCGCCAAGCTGGTCTTCGAGGGCGCCGACCATCGTCCACACCGAGGCGCGCGATGGATCGATGAGCAACGCCTCCTGCAAGAGGCGCTCGGCCTCCCCGAAGTTGCCGCCGCGCTTGGCCTTGTCGGCGTCTCGCAAGAGGTCGTGCACGTCGTCGGGCGCGCCGGCGCCACCGCGTGCCGCACGTAGCGCCTCCAGTCCTTCACGATCGACGACGATGGCCATGATTCAACCTCAACTACGTGGAACGATGAAAATCTCTGCTGCTTTGCGTGGTGAAAGCGAGCCCTTCGTGATGGTAGCCCCACCGGTGACGAGAATGTCACCGCTAATCAACGGGGTCGCAGCGCCGGCAAAACGGCTGGCGTAGAAGTCGCCGACCGGGTCGATGGTCGGTCGGCACGGGCCGGCGTCGAAGGTGAGGAGCTCGGCCTCGTTGCTCACGTCGCCTGGCCCGACCGAGCCTCCGGCGATCAAGAGACCACCAGATGCCGGCGCGATGGTAGCGGCGGCGCGCGCGGTCATGAGCTGCGCGTCCGAGCAAGCGATGGTGCTGTCGCTCGGTTCATTCTCGACGTCGATGACCTCGATGCCGGTGATCGCAGTGCCTCGGCCGAGCTCGGCGACCCGCTCGGCGTAACCCCCAGCGACGACGATCGCCCTCTTGTTGGGCAGGTAGCCGACCGCTGCATCGCTGCGTGGCGTCCGCAATATCGGACCAGCGATACTGATGTCGCCTTCGACGTCGACGAACTCGACGACGCCCACGGTCGCGACTTCATCGATGCCGCCGACCATGGCGACGATGGCGTCGTCGACGAGCACCGCTGCATGGCGCGCGCGAGGTGATTTCAGGCTCGGACCGTCGATGACGCTGTCATTGCGTGGGTCGTAGATGACCGTGCTCGGCAGGACCGTCCCAGCACCGCCCATCCCGCCCGCGATCAGGACGCGACCATCTTTGAGGAGCGTCGCGGAATGGAACGCGCGGCCATCATCCATGCCGATCGGCCGCAGGAACACCTTGCCGTCGAAGACCTCGACAGAGGCGACCGGTTTGCCACTCGCATCGAAGCCGCCGGAGAGCAGCACCCGACCCCCAGCGAGCGCGGTCCCTGCGTGGCCACTGCGCGGCGTGGCCATGGCTGGGCCAGCGGCGAACGTGCCTTCGCGCGGATCGTAGATCTCCGTCGAGCTCACCGGGCCGTCGTCATCGGCGCCACCGGCGAGGAGCACCCGGCCATCGTCGAGCAGCGAAGCCGAATGGGAGGCGCGCGCAAGCGTCTGCTCGGTGCACGCCGCGTCGATTTCGGCGGTGGGTGTCGTGCGGATGAAGGTACGGACCTGACCCGCGACCAGCGCGACGCGCTCCTGGTTCTCGACCAGATCGACGTAGCCCACGCCTCCGGCGACGACGACCGAGCCGACGCCACCGTCGCGATTGGCGAGACGCCCTGCGACCGCGATGGTCGCACGTGACACCGCGTCGATGTTCTCGAGGCTACCCTGCGCCTCTCCGGCGCCGAACGTAGCGCGCACCGGCGCTTCGAGCTCCGGCGAAGCGACCGCGAGCTCGACCCAGGCGACGCCGTTGCTCTCGAGCGACGGACCATTGCAGGGTCGATGGATCTCGAGCTGCAAGGCAGCCCCGCCACCGCAGGCCGCCAGGCCAGCGCAGGTGATGACGAGGAGGTGCTTCACCAGGCCGCCTGCAGGGAAAGCGTGTCGCTCGGGCGGTCGCGGCTCATGAGATAGTAGGTCGCGCCACCGGCGAGCGCGGCACCAGCGACCACGGCCGTCCAGAACCACCACTTCCCGAGAATGCTCCCGCCTTGCACTTCCGAGCTCGTGCGGGTGGCGAAGGGCGTCTCGTCATAAGCCGACTGGGTGGGATACCCGTCGAGGGCAGCGAGGTCAGCAGCGAGCGCCGTGTCGCGCTCGAACGCGGTGCTGTCGTTCAGCGGCCGGCGATCAGCGGCCGGGGCTACGGGTTCGGGTCCCGCCGCCACCGCAGGCAGAGGCGCGACCACCGCGTCGACGAATGGGACCTCACCCTCGAGCTTGCTCGGCGGAAAGCGCGTGACGAGCGCGGCGAGCTCACGCGCGAGCTTTCCCCCTTCGATGGTGGCCGAGAGCATCGCGGCGTCGACCTTGAGCGCCGGCAGCGCCACCCAGCGACTGGTGCGGACATCCCCGGCAAAGCCACCGACGGTGAAGAAGCGATCCCCCTGGGCGATACCGAGAAGCACCACGACATCGGCGGCAGGAGCGCGGGCGATGCTGATGGCGCGGGCGCGCATACCACCATCACAAGCGTTGGCTGCGATGCCCGCGCGTAGGTCGCGTCCAGGCGCCGATGGGACCGCGGCAGGCCTCGACTCTTTCGCAACGCGCGATCGAACCTCTCTGAAAGCGCTGATGAAAACCGGAGGGTACTTCTTCGCGTCGAGGCGTGTTTCAGGAGCAGCGTGTGCCACGCGCTCGAGCGCCTTGCGGCCCTTGGCTTCGTCGCCGCGCCGGTAGTGGGCCTCGGCTAAGAGCAGCGCGGCTTCCGCGGTGCGCGCATCGTCCCCCGAAAACCCGGCGACCGCGGACTCGAGCGCGCTGATCGCCTTGGGTAGTTGCAGCTTCTGCAAGGCCTTGCGGCCCTCGTCGAGCTTCTGCCCCGCCTTCGGATCGGGCGTCACCGCGGGGGCTGCGACTGCGTCGCGCGCTGCAATGTCCTGGACCAGAATGGCCTGCAGCTCCGCCGACGCAAGCTCATCGACCACGGCCTGTGTGATCGAAGCGGCAGCGCCCTCGGGAACGCTGCCGCCGATGACCACAACGGGATGCAGCGCAATACGGCCCTTCCCCGCCAATGCTGGGGCAGAGACCAACAGCGTCACCACGCTAAGGACGAATCGTGGGTCGAATAGAGCGGACACACGCCCCTCCGAACCGGAGTATCGGCGATGGCCCCTGGGACGGTGTGTCAGGCGCTAAATCTTTAGAATCAAAGGATGAATCCGCGGAGAGACTGTCACCGCTTCAGCCTGCGTGTTAGCGTCGGCAGCGGTGGCAATCGACCTCCGCCTCAAGATCCTTTGGGCACCACTTCTGACGGTGGCGCTGACCGCCGCGCTTGCGGGCGCGAGCTGGGTCGATCGGACGCGGCTCGCTCAGCAAGTCAGCGCGGTGCTGCAGAGCCGCAGCGATCTCGAGCAAGTGCTGACACGCCTTCATGACTACCACGAACGCGCTGTCGCTCGCGCTCGCGAAGCCGTCCTCGATCCGCGGCTCGCGAACCGCGTGCCCATCGTCGCCTACAGCGCCGAGCACTACGCCGAAGACATGGAACGCAGTCTCATCGAGACGCGCGCCGCTCTACTGCGCGCCACCGTCCCTGGCGCCGATGACCGCTGGCGTGCCGACATGCAGCGCGCCGCCGATGAGCTCGACCGCTCACGGGCCCGCCTGCCCGACGTCGGCCAGAGCTTCGTCGCCCTGCTCGACTCGCTCGACGGTGAGGACCTCGAAGTCACCAACACCGCGCTGCACGACGTCGAACAAGCCGCCGCCGAGATCGGCACCAATCTGCGACGTACCAGCGCCATCGTGCGTCGCGCGCTCGACTGGCAATCCCGGCGCGCGAGCAGCAATGGCGCCCTCGTTCCGCGTTGGGTGTGGCTTGCGCTGTTTCCGTGGGTCGCCATCGGCACCTACCTGACGCTGCGGCCGGTCAGCCGCCTGCGCCGCCTCGCATTGGGCGACACCGTCGCGCCGACGACCCGCGAAGAGCGCGCCTTGGCCGAGCGCGAAGGCGAGCTCTCGAAACGCATCGCCGACAACGAAGCGCTCGCCAATCAACGACTGCGCGACAGCGAGCGTGCGGCCCAGAGCGCGAGGCGCGCCGAGCACGAGCTCGCGTTGCTCAAGCTCTACAACGACAATCTGGTGAACAGCTTGCGCTCCGCCGTCGTGGTCACCGACCCGGTTGGCCGCGTCATCGGCAGCAATCGCGCGGCGCGCGAGCTCTTCGGTCTCGCGGTCGACAC
Source organism: uncultured Bdellovibrionales bacterium (assembly GCA_964484195.1). Taxonomy (GTDB): domain Bacteria; phylum Myxococcota; class XYA12-FULL-58-9; order XYA12-FULL-58-9; family JALHOP01; genus JALHOP01. The sequence continues at coordinate 786,054 of CAZAER010000001.1, forward strand.
CGATCTCGACATCGACGATCACCCGCTGGGCAAAGCGCTCAAGGCACGCAATCCCGCTTTCTTCGAAGAGCGCGAGCGGGCGGCCGCAGCCAAGGCCGTCGCGCGCTACGATGGCGTGCCGGTCCCTCACGAAACCGGGCGCGAGCGCCTGATCGACGTGACGATGACTCCGTACGTCGACGAGAGCGGCGCGACCCGCGGCTTCATCTGGGTGTGCGACGACGTCACCGACGCCGTGCGCTTGAAGGGTCAGCTCCTCGCGTCGGAGCACCTCGCCGCCGTCGGCCGGTTGTCCGCACAAGTCGCGCACGAGATCCGCAATCCACTCTCGGCGATCGGGCTCAACGCCGAGCTCCTGCAAGACGAGCTCGACGCGAGTCTGGAAGGCGCTCACAAGGAGGAAGCGCGAGCGCTGCTCACCGCCATCGCCGGCGAGATCGAGCGCCTCACCGCGGTGACCGAGAGCTACTTGCAGATGGCGCGCCTACCGCGCCCAGCGCTGCGCGACGCCGACCTCAATCAGCTCGTCGGCGACTTGTTCAGCATGCTCAGCGAAGAAATGAAGCAGGCGAAGATCGAAGTCGTGCTGGAGCTCGCATCGCCACCGCCGCGCGCCATGGTCGACCCCGGTCAGCTGCGCCAAGGCATGCTCAACATCGTGCGCAACGGTCGCGAAGCCATGCCCGACGGCGGTCGCATGAAGGTCCGCACCGCGCGCGACAACGGCAGCGCGATCATCGAAGTGGTCGACGAAGGTGCCGGCATCCCCGACGACCTGCGCGGGCGCGTCTTCGAGCCCTTCTTCTCGACCAAAGAGAGCGGGACCGGTCTCGGTTTATCGCTCACGCAGCAGATCATCGCCGAGCACGGCGGCACCATTGCCATCGCCGCCAATGCCCCGAAAGGCACCCGGGTTCTGCTCTCCCTGCCGACCGGCTAACGTCCGCAAGTACCCGTCAAGGCTCGGGATCCCCCGCCCGGCGACAAAAGTCCTCAAATTTAGGGCAGATAGCGCCGCCTCGTCCTATTGACTGACCCGACCCACCCACTAACATCAGCGTCTCCCCATGCTCGCCTACGAGAAAACGACGCTCGATAACGGTCTGCAGGTGGTGGCCATCCAGCAGCCCTACCTGCACTCGAGCGACATCGCGCTCTTCGTGCGCGTCGGCTCACGTCACGAGCAAGTCGCGCAGTGGGGTTTGTCGCACATGGTCGAGCACATGCTCTTCCGCGGCAGCGCCAGTCACCCCAACTCGCTGTCGCTCGCCCGCGCTTTCGAAAAGAGCGGCGGCTTGTTGAACGCCTCGACCTGGCGCGATCACACGCAGCTCACCGCGACGGTTCACCCGAGCCGCGTGCGTGGCTTTCTGAACGTGCTCGCCGACATGGTCGCGCGGCCCGTCTTCCAGGAGCTCGACGTCGAGCGCCACATCATCGAAGAAGAGCTGCGCTCCGACCTCGACGCGAGCGGCGAAGACGTGAACATCAACAACGTCTCGCGCGCCAACATCTGGAGCGGCCACCCGATGGGCCGCCGCATCACCGGCTCGGTGGAGAGCTTGAACGGCTTCGCGGTGAGCGACGTGCAGGCGCATCACGCGCGACACTACGTCGGCCCGAACGCGGTGTTGTGCGTCGCCGGCCCGCTGAAGGCCGCCGATGTGGTGGCGATTGCGGCCGAGGCGTTCGCGAAGTTCCCCTCCGGCGCGGCAACGACGGATGGCGACGCGGCGCGCTTTACCGATCGCGACCGTCTCATCACGCGCAGTGTCTCGAGCTCGCAGCTCTCCGTGCAGCTCACGTTCGAGGCCATGCCCGACGTGCACGACGACTTCATGGCACTGCAGTTCCTTACCCGCATCCTCGATGACGGCATGGGCTCACGCCTGCAGCAGGCGGTGTGTGAGCGGCGCGGTCTGGTCTACGAGATGACCACGGGTCTCGATTGTTATGCGGACTGCGGGCTGTACGACATCGAGCTCAAGGTCGCGCCTCGTCGCGCGGCTTCGGCGGTCGCCGCGACGCTCGATGTTTTGGAGAAGCTCGTCAGCGACGGCGTCAGCGACAACGAGATCGACGACGTGCGCGAGCGCAGCTTGCACGAGCTCGAGTACCGCATCGATTCGACCACCGAGCTCGCCAACTACTTCGGCGCGGCAACGCTGTTCGGCTCGGCGCGCAGCGACGCCCTCGACCTCGCGATGCTCGAAAACGAGGCTCGGCGGATGCGCCAAGTCAGCGCCGACAGCGTCTCGCGGGTGGCCCGGGAGCTCTTCGCCAAAGGCCGCCTAGTGACCACGATCATCGGCCCGATCGAACGGGCAAACATGAAGAAAATCGGGCACTTAGTAGGCGGCTTCGGAACTTAGTACGCGGCTGGACTTTGTTCGTTGCCAGGGCGTGATCCGAGAGCTATGCAGGTAAGACTGCACCCAAGGCTGGGGTGATTCCCCAGGCCTCGTGTGCCGAGTGGTGGTGTGATGACTGGCCGTTCTTCGCAGTAGCCAACCGTGAGGGTTGCCGGTCGTCACGCCACCAGTCGCCACATGATCTGCAGAGCCTGCCGACCGCTATAGCGACTGCGTCGGAAGCCGAAACCTCCGACGCCGAAAGCATAGCGCCTCTTTCACGCGCGCGAAACAAAAATGCGCACGTGTATGTGTATGTGAGATCGTGGCGCGATCGTCGGCTACATCCGCTTTCGCGGACGAGGGGTCATCCCCAGCATCAGCTGGTGAGGGCCGACAGCATCCCGGTCGAATCAGCGAACTGCGTCCCCGCGCCGACGATGTTCGACAGCGTCGCGAAGAGATTGGCCACCGGCGTCTTGGTTGGCGCCACGATGTAACGATCCCCTCGGATCCCGCCGCCGTGACCGGCGAGGATGACCGGGAGCTTGTCGTGGTTGTGCGCGTTGCCGTCGCCGATCTCGCTCGAGTAGAACGCCAGCACGTTGTCGATGAGCTTGCCTTGCCCGTCATCGACTTCGGCCATGCGCTGCACGAGATACGCGAACTGCTGCACGTCCCACTGATTGACCTTCTGGTACTGATCGAGCTTGTACTGGTCGCCGGCGTGGTGTGACAGGTCGTGCAGGCCTTCACCGACTCCAGAGACGAAGCCGGAGCGATTGCTGCCGCCGTTGCCGCGCATGTAGCTGATGACGCGCGTGACGTCGCACTGCATGGCAAGCACCATGACGTCGACCATCTGGCGAACCTTCGCGAGCGTGTCGCCGCCCGAAGCCGGCGGGTTCCCCTCGCAGACGGCCCCGCCTTCGAGATCTGAGCGCTGAGTCGTCAGGCGGTTGTCGAGCTCGTCGACGCTCGTTAGATACTGGTCGAGCTTCTGCTTGTCTTTGACGCCGAGACGCGTCTCCAGGCGCTTCGCATCCGCCCGCACGAGGTCGACGACGCGCTGCCGGCGCCCGAGGGCGTGAGCGCGCGCCAACGCATCTTCGTCGGGCTCGAGCACGAATTGGTTGAACGCCGCGAGCGGGTCGGTGATCTTCGAGAGCGGGCTCGTGGCGCTCGCCCAAGAGACGTTGCTCGTATACGAGCAGCCGTAACCCGAATCGCAGTTACCGGAGTTCGCACCCGATTCGAGGCCGAGCTGCAACGACTTGATTTGGGTTTGGCCGCCGATGCGATTGGCGATCACCTGGTCGATGGAGATGCCGTTTCGGATATCGGTGTCGCTCTTGTTGGGATGCGCGCAGGTGAGGAACGCAGCGGTGCCGCGCGCGTGGTCACCAGCGCCGTCAGCCTGCGCCTCGGCGCCGTAATTCCACAGGTTCGCGATGACGTTGACGTGCGACTTCACACTCGCGAGTGGCGACAGCGTGGACGAGAGAGTCAGGCCGGTTCCCGTCGGCGTCCAGGTGTCGACGCGAGCTCCGCAGGGCACGTAGTAGAACAAGAAACGCAGCGGCGGCGCCGTCTGCGCCTTGGCCACCGCCGGCAGCATGGCGTCGAGCAACGGCAAGGCGAGCGCGGCGCCCGTGCCGCGCAAGAACGTCCGTCGCGAGAGCTGCCATCGTTTCAAGATCTGCATCGGGAGTGCTCCTACTGCGCCGTGTTGCGTGCGGTGAACGGGCGGCTGGTCGCAACCGCCACCACGAGGTCGGTCACTCCGTAACGGCTGTTCACGGCCTGCTCCGCTATGGCGTCCATGGCACAGCGGTCCACGCGCTTGACGGCTCGGCCCAACGCGAAGGTCGCGATCTTCTCGACCGAGCAAGAAACGGTGTCGGGCATCGCCGCGAGAGCTTCGGCCAAGGGGATTGGCCCGGCGAAGACCTCGCCGTCGGGCAACGTCGCGCTCACGTCGACGACGTTCCCCATCTCGTCTTTGGTGCGCGGTAAGCCGACGTTGTCGAATCCCTCGAAAGCGAGCCCGATGGGGTCCATCACCATGTGGCAACTTGCGCAGGTAGCGTCCTGGCGATGCTGGGCGAGCTGCTGGCGCTTGGGCGCATTCGGGTCGACCTCGCCGGCTTTGACGTCGACGTCCGCGGGCGGTGCAGCCGGTGGAGCGCACAAGACTTCGTCGAGAACGAACTTGCCGCGTTTCACCGGTGAGGTCTTCAACGGATGCGACGTCGCCGTCAGGTAGCTCGCGTGACCGAGTACGCCGGGAACACGCCCGGACGGCAGCGCGACCCGCTGGAATTCGTCACCACTTACCGCTGTGAGCCCATAGTGCTCGGCCAAACGGCCGTTCACGAACGTGTAGGTGGCACTGAACAGCTCGGTGATCGGCACGTTGTGCTCGAGCGCGTATCTGAAGAGCGCCTTGGTCTCGCCCGCCATGGCTTCGCGTAGCTCTTCGTCGAAGGCGGCGTCCGACGGGTCCGCGTCGGCGAGCAGACCCAAGCCGAGCCATTGCGCCGCGAAGTGGTCGACCAAGCTTCGAGCGCGGCTGTCGGCCAGCAAGCGTTGAGCCTCGGCAGCGAGCACGGTCGGTTGCACGAGCGATCCGTTCTCGGCCGCCGCGAGGAGCTTGTCGTCGGGCGTGCTGCTCCAGATGAAATACGACAACCGCGTCGCGAGCTCGTAAGGGCCCAATGCTTCCGTGCCACCGGCAACGCCGGTCTGCGCTTCGACACGGAAGATGAAGCTCGGCGACGAAAGAACGGTCGCGATACCGACCTGCAGCGCCGTATCGAAGTCGTCGCCGTCGGCGCGCGTATCCGTGAAAGCGGAGTTGAGGCTCGTCTTCTCGCCTTCGGTGAGTGGACGACGGAAGGCGCGCTTCGCGAGCTCGTGCACGATGGTGCGGTAGCAAGCGATGTCGTCCTGATTGGCCGGGGTGCACGTGAGGAGCTTCGCGGCAGTCCCGGATGGGCGCGCTCGGTCGCGTGCCATGGCGCGCGCGGCGGCGTCGAAGCCATTGTCGATGTATGCGGTCAGGTGGTTGATCGAGGTGCTGAGCACGTCGCCGATGGCATCGAAGCCGAGCGCGCGGTCGTCCGCCGGCAACGTGGCGATGCGGTCGATGTCGTCGCCCAAGAGGTCGCGCAGCGTGTTGCTGTACTCGATGCGCGACAGGCGGCGCATGGTGACGCGTCCGGGCTCGCCCGTTCCGGTGCAAAGCGCCGAGTCGTTCGTCGCAGGCGTGATGTCGCCGGCCGGGTCACCGATGGTGCCGGAGCAGGCGAAACCAAGAAGACACACTACGACCAACGTGAGGCGCATCGTAGACCTCGAGTGCCGAGAGCTCCGGCACGCAAGTCCGCATAAGCGAACGGCGTGCCAAAGCACGCGGCTCGTCTAAGTGCGCGTTATCGTGAGATCGGCGAGCGGTGCTCTGAGGAGCAGGGACTACAGAGTAGGAGTCCAGCCCCCACCTCTTCGTCCCCCCTACCCGCTCGAAATCACCGGAGAAAAATGGTGGCAGTCACCATTTTTCGACTGCGGTTGGTTAGAGAGCTCCAGCAAAAATGGTGACTGTCACCATTTTCGCGTCGTCAGAGTGACGCGGTGGCCTGGCCGCCGTTCACCGACGACTTCGAAGGCGCGTCTTTCTTCGCAGGGGTCTTGCCGCGCATGTACTGGCGGAAGAGCACGTAGAGCGGTGCGGAGACCGCGATGGTCGAATAGCTGCCGAGCACGATGCCGACGGTCATACACAGCGCGAAGTCGCGCGTGACGGTGCCGCCGAAGATCAAGATGGCGAGCACGACCGCGAGCGTCGCACCGGACGTGATGAGCGTACGCGCCAAGGTCTCGTTGATCGAGGTGTCGACCAACGCCTTCAAGTCGCGTCCGCGCAAACGGACCATGTTCTCGCGAACGCGGTCGAAGATGACGATGGTGTCGTTCAGCGAGTAGCCCATGAGGGTCAAAATCGCGGCGACGATGGGCAGGTTGAACTCGATCTGGAAGACCGAGAAGAAGCCCATGATGATGATGGCGTCGTGCACCAGTGTGATGACGGCACCGGGCGCGAAGAAGAAGTCGAAGCGCAAGGCGATGTAGAAGAGGATGAAGATCATCGAGTAGATGACCGCGAGGATGCCTTGGTTGCGCAGCTGCGCGCCGACCTGCGGGCCGACGAACTCGGTGCGTTGCACGAGCTGATAATCGGCGGGGATCTCGAACGCCTTCACCAGCGCGGCCTGGACCTTGTCGGCGACCGAGACGAGCTCGACGACGTACTCGGGGCGGTCGGTACGATCACCGGCCTTCACGCGCTTCACTTCGAGGGCGTACTTCCCGAGGACGGTCTTCACCTGCTCTTCGGCGACCGGCTTGGTGAAGCCGACGATGATGTTCTCGCCGCTCTCGGCGACCGAGAAGTTGCCGACACCGGCCTCGCCGCCAGCGAGCGCCTCCATGTCGTGCTTGAGCTGGGTACGCTGCTCCTCGTTGAGCGCGCTCTCCTGGCGAACCAGGACGAGGAACTCGTTCGACGAAGCGTCGCCGTAACGCTGGACGCGCGAGTCACCGAGCTCGAGCGACTCGACGACCTTCTGGACCTTCTCTTCTTCGACGGTCTTGTCGAACTTCACCTGCAGCTCGTAGCCACCGGCGAAGTCGATGCCGAAGTTGATGCCGCGCGTGAACAACGACACCACGCTGATGACCAGCATCGCGGCGGAGATCGCGATGTAGGCGCGATTCAGGGACATCCATTGGACGGTGGGCTGCTTGGCAAGCAAACGCATGGGTTACCTCGGCCTCAAATGCTCAGCGTCTGCACGCGGCGGCGGTTGATGAAGAAGTCGAAGATCACGCGGGTGAACACGACGGCGGTGAAGAGCGAGCAGATGATGCCGACGATGAGCGACACCGCAAAACCGCGAACCGGACCCGTGCCGTACTGCATGAGCACGACACCGGAGATGAGCGTGGTGACGTTCGAGTCGAAAATACTGCTGAAGGCTTTCTGATACCCGGCGTCGACTGCCGCGCGCACCGGTTTCCCGGCGGCGAGCTCGTCACGGATGCGTTCGAAGATGAGCACGTTGGAGTCGACGGCCATGCCGACCGTGAGGACGATGCCCGCCATACCGGGCAACGTCAGCGTCGCCTCGAAGAGCGACAGCACCGCCATCAAGAGGAAGATGTTCAGGATCAGCGCGAGGTCCGCGACGACGCCCGACAAGCGGTAGTAGAGCAGCATGAAGATGATGAGGAAGCCGGTGCCAACGATGATGGCGATGCTACCGTCGTGCACCGCCTGGTCGCCGAGCGTACGCCCGACCTGGCGCTTCTCCGAGACCTCGACAGGCGCCGGGAGCGCACCGGACTTGAGCACGAGCGCGAGGTTCTTGGCCTCTTCGAGCTCGTAGCGCGGGTCGCCCGAGCCCAGGGTGATGCGGGCGTGGCCGCCGCCGATCTTCTCGCTGATGGAGGGCGCGCTGTTGACGTTGCCGTCGAGCACGATGGCCATGCGGCGCTTGACGTTGTCGGCAGTGAGCTTCTCGAAGACCTTCGCGCCTTCGGGATCGAACTCGATGCCGACGTGGTGGCGCGAGCGCACTTCCTGGTCCTGCTGGACCGTGGCGTTGATCAGATAGTCGCCGGTGATGCCGGCGCGCGCGTCGAGCACGTAGGTGCGGAAGGTCTCGTTACGCTGCGAGGCGGCGCCGCGCTTCTCACCGATGCGGCCGAAGGCGATGTCGCGGTTCTGCGGGATCTTCGAGGTGAGCATCTCTTTCACCGCGGCGCGCTCGGACGCTGGCAGCTCGAAGTAGACCTCGCGGAGGCTCTGGCCGTTCGGACCTTCCATGAGGTCCTCACGCTTGACCACGCCCGCGGGCAGATCGGTGATGCTGTCGAAGGCAGCGGTCGCCTCGGTGTCGACGATCTTGAACTCGAGCTGCGCGGTGCGGCCGATGACGTCGATGGCGCGCTCCGGATCTTTCACGCCCGGGAGCTGCACCAGGATGCTGTCGGTGCCGCGCTTCGCAATCTGCGGCTCGGTGACGCCGAGCTTGTCGGCGCGGTTACGGATGACGTTGATCGCTTGGTCGACGGCGTTGGTACGGACCGCGTCGGCCTCTTGCGGCACGAGCTCGAGATGCATGGTCGAGCTATCGCGGCTCGCGATGTTCAACACGGTGAAGTCGCGCGCCAGCAACGTGCGCGCGGCCTCGACGTTGGCGTCGGGGGCGAGCTCGAGCACGAGCTCACTGCGGTCACGCGGCCGCTCGAGCTTGGTGAAGGCGATGTTGTCCTTCTTCAAGCCTTCGCGCAGCGCATCGGCGACGCGGTCGAGGCGTTGCTCGATGGCCTTCTCGACACGCACGGTCATGACCAGGTGCACACCGCCCTGAAGGTCGAGACCCAAGTTGAAGATCTTGCAGTGCGACCACGCGGGTAGCGACTTGCAGAAGACGTCGCGGTCGTCCTTCTGCTCTTGCGTCGCGCGGCCGTAGTACTCGACCGAGGGATAGAGCATGTACGTCGCTGCGGCGATGACGCCGGCGACGAGGATTAGACGAAGCACCCAGTTGCTGTTCATCGCGCGGCCTCCGCAGCCTTGCTATCGGACTTCTCGAGCTTTTCGGCCTTGGTGGCCTTGGTGTCGGCGGCGGTCGCTGTCGGCCAGCGTCCGCTGATGCGGTCACGCAGCATCTTGACCTTCACCTTGTCGGCGATCTCGATGGTCGCGACCTTGTCGTCGAGGGCGATGATCTTGCCCCACATGCCACCGCTGGTGACGATCTCATCGTCCTTCTTCAAGGCCGTGAGGAGCTCGGCGTGCTCGCGCCGCTGCTTGTTCGCCGGGCGGATGAGCAGGAAGTAAACCACCGCGAACATGAGGCCGATCATCACGAAGCTGGAGATCTGGCTCATGGGGCCGCTCGCGGCTTGGGCGAGCACGATCTGACCTAAAACCTGGCTGAAAAAGTGCGGAAGCATGCGGGGCGCGGCGTAGCACAGCGGTGTCACAAAGAGCAATGCGAACGCGATCTCAGCGGGTACATGCGACGTCGTGGCACGGTATTTAGGGCCCAAACGAGGGTTCCCGACCCACTATTTCAGCAACTTCGCCTCTCAAGGGTCACCAGCCAACACCCTGAGAGAAATTGTGAAGTTACAGCAATGAGTCGCAGGCAACTCGGCCAAAGCGCGCCCGATATCCCATCTGCGCCTTTTTCTCGTCCCTTCAGTACCGGGAGCCTTTCGTGACGTCTTTCGAGCGTGTCAGCCCCCTCGCGACCATCGCCTCTGCCAAAGAACCGATCTCGAGTCAGTTGATCGCCGACGCCACCGCGAAGACGAAAGACCCCGCCCGGGCAGCTCTGCAGGCGCGCCGCGAGCTTCGTGAGATCATCGACACCAAGGTGCTCGGCGACAAAACGCCCGAAGTCACTCCCGAGCTCGCAGCCGAGCTTACGAAGATCGAAGCCATCGCGAAGCTCCGTCCGCTGAACAACCTCGCGGCCGAGATGTTCACCCGCCGCGTCGACGTTCCGCAGAGCGCAATCGTTCCGTCACCGCATGTTGCGATGGGCTCACATGCCATCCAGGCCATGGTGCTCGGCGCCCGCGCCGCTATGGAAGGCCAGCTCGCCACCGACACCGACGAACAGAAGGCCAGCAAGGAAGGCGTCCTCAAGCTGCTCGGCGAGACCGCTAGCTCGGCGCAGGTGAGCTTCTTGCTCAGCGCCTGGGCAAGCTTTGCCAAGCCGGTTGCGCCCGGCAAGTTCACCGTTCCGAACGAGCTCATCCCCGACATCGCGAGCGGCATGAAGGCGATGCAGCAGGCGATGAACGCGCTGACGCCGGAGGCGCTGAAGATCGCGCTCGGCAGCATCGCGAACAGGCTCCAGGGTCTCCCAGGCCTTCCGGGCGCGCTTGGCGCCGAAGAAGGCGGCCCGGCCGCACCCAAGATGACGCTCGAGCAGCTCCAAGCCAAGAAGAAGGCCCTCGAGGAGAGCTTGAAGCGCCCAGTCGGCGGCCTCGACCAAGACAAGCTCGAGGAGCTCTACGGCAAGCTCAACGTCGCGTCGCGCGCTGGTGAGTTCGTCTATGGCGTCCGCAAGGCTCGCCCCGCTTGGTACCGCGAGGTCGTGAACGTCGTTCGCGCCCATCCGGTGACCATGCAGCTCGAGCCGATCATCCACCGCATCCTCGGCAACATCGCGGCGCAGCAGCGCGAGGTCGAGACCACCTTCGCCGGCCGCGAGATCAACAAGGAGCTCCTGGCGGGCAACACCGACAAGCAGCTCGAGAAGCTCTACTTCGCGGCTCGCGAGGTCGCCGACGCCCTCGGCGCCGGTCCGGACCTGTCGCTATTGCGGACGCCGAGCCTGACACCGAACGCTTATGTGTACATGGCGAACTTCGACGCGCCCCGCGTCGTCGTCCATGACGCGTTCGTGCGCATGTGCTGGGACAGCGAAGCCCGGGACTTCATCAAGATTGGCATCAAGGACGGCAAGGCCGTACCCGCCAACACGCCCGGTGCGGAGATCATCCCGATCGGTAAGCTGGTCTTCCAGGACGTCGTCGGTCACGAGCTCGGCCACATTCGCGACGGCATTCCCTTCACCCGCATCGCGCTCGGCGTGCTCACCGGCAACATGATGCGCAGCGCACCAAAGACCGAGAAGGTCACCGACCATGCTCACAGCGCCGGCTGCCAGTGCGGGCTGCAGGCGGAGACCGCGGGCTTCGATGACCTCATGAGCAAGGTCATGGCCGATCCATCGATTCAGGCATTCCTGCCGACCGGTGGCGCAAGCGACAAAGTCGAGGTCATCGAGGAGCGCCTCATCGATCTCCTCGGAGCCAAGCTGATGAAGGAGACCGCCGGCGGCGCCAGCGGACTCTTCTCGCAGCTCACTCGCGAGGCCGAAGCCACGGCCGACCAGCTCTCGACCATGCACCGCGGCACCGGCAAGCACCTGGCGATGTTCTTCGACATCATCCGCCGCGCCTCGGACGCAGGCACGCCGCAAGAGCGCGAAGACCTGATGATCGAGTCCTTCAACCGCGACCTGGTCGCGGAGCTGAAGGCCGCGATGCTGCGCTCGCAGAAGAGCGCGTTCAACGGCCAGGCCATGCTCGGCAGCTCGTCGTCGCATCCGCCGGAGGCGTTCCGCGCCATCGGCAATGCGCAGTTCGCGGACACTCTGCCGGCCAAGACCGCCTCGGTCTACCGCGCACTCCCGCCGCAGTTCCGCTCGGTGGCCGCAGCCGTCGCCATCGACGCCGGCATCGAGCGCCAAGAGGACGTCATGGCGGCCTTCTCGTCGAGCATGTCGGCGCACACCGACAAGGTCTTCGAGTCCGTCGTCAGCGAAGCACGTCACGAGGAGCTTTCGAAGCGCCTCTCGATCGTCACCGGCGCCCTCGCCGAGCTGGCGATCCGCGACGGCGTTCGTCTGAAGGAAGGCGAGCCGGACGGCTTCATCTTCGAGATCATCCAGTTCATCCGCAGCATCGCCGGCCAGCTGTTCGCCCAGCACGCCGAGCCGGGTGACAGTGATCTCCTCGCCGACGTCGAGCCGATGCGCCCGGCGCAGGGCGTGAACACCTACGAGCAGCTTGCGGTGAATCTGGCGAAGCACGTTTCCGAAACCGGCGAGCAGATGCCGGCAGAGGAGCGCAAGCTGTGGCTCACCGCCATCGGCATGCTCAAGAAAGGCGCCGCCGAGGGCGAGAAGCAGCTCGACGAGTCGCGCCAGGAAGCCAAAGCCCGCACCGCCAAAGCGGTCATGTCGGGTCGGGCACGCGGTCGCTAACTAGGGCATTTACGGGCTAACACACGGGGGGCGGTGATGCGATTTGCGTCACCGCCCCTTCGTCGTTTCTGCGTCCGTGAGCGCGGTGCGACACATGTCACACCTCGGCGAGCCAAAAGTCCGTGATAGCAGACACACGCACCCAAGAGAGCCCGAGTTCACCCATGGTTTCGAGCACTTGGGCCGATCCGCATCGCTCATCCTCGCCCATCCGAAACATTGCTCGCCTCATCGCCCGCACGAAGCGGGCCTGACGGCCACTCGAGGATTCTCATCATGAACAGCATCTTCATCCCACCTGCCGGCCTCCCCCCCATGATCAACGACGTGAAGCAGTGGGACCTGCTGCTGACCTATCAGACGGCTAGCCAAGCTCCCGGCTCGCTGGCGCAGAAGGTGGCCCTCGCGCGTGCCGCCGGCTTCGACTTCCCGGCCAACATGCCGCAGCCCTGGACCGCGAAGGGCGACTGGGCACAGAAAGAAGTGCTGGCGCAGTTCAACGCCGTGGTCGATGCGCTGGGCCGCTTCGCCGATCAGCCCGGCAAGAGCCGGATTCAGCCGCGCGACATCGTGGTGAACGACGTCTTCGCCTTCCAAGCGCCGAAGCAGGGCTACTTCGTGCGCTTCTCTGCTGCCGGAGTGGCACAGGAGATCGCGGTGTATCGCCGCTGATGGATGGCGCCGAGAGGCTTCATGGTGCCGATACCCTGACCATGAAGCCTCTCGATCCCAGCGACGTCCGAGCGCACCAGATGCGCCTCGCGAACTACCCGCTGTTCGAGGCCGCCCGTCCGGCGACGGTGACCTCCTTGGTCCGTGGAGCTTCCTACTTCGCTTGTGATCCCGGCCAGCGACTCTGCACCGCCGGAGCTCCGATCAGCGACGTGCATTGGGTACTCCATGGCGTGGTTCGTCTCTTCCACGTCGACGCCGGAGGCAACGCCTTCACCGCGAAGCTCATGGCGGCGCCCAATCACATCGGCGACCTCCAGCGGCTCGCCGGCGGCGAACGTTATGGCGGACACGCCGAGTGTCTCACCGAATGTGTCGTGGCGATCGTTCCCTACTCGGTGCTCCGTTCCGCTCTCGACGACGACCACCAGCTCGCGCTCGCCTGGCTCTCCGCGATGGCCTCTCAGTTCGCCGTGACCATCGGACTTTCACAGCACAACCTCTTCAGCGACGTCGTCGGCCGCATCGCCCACTTCCTCCTCTCGTACAGCGATGCTCTCGCGACCGTGATGTCGGCAAGCGACGCTTCATGGGTCGCCATGTCGCGCGACGAGCTGGCCAAGAGCTGCGGCGCGGTTCGACGCTCGGCGATTCGCGCCGTGCAAGACCTCGAGACGGCTGGCGCGATCCATGTCGAACCGACCGGCGTGCGTATCGTCGACCGCGAAAATCTGCGGCGCTTCGTCCCTTCCGCGAGACTATCGCTCGCCCACTCGGCGCGGAACCACGATGTCGATCGCTGCGCCTAGTCGTCTGCCCTCGGCATACGACCTGTGCTGGCATCTCGCGCAGGCCGATGTCTCGGTGCGCTCGCCCAGCGCAGCTCGCGCCTTCCAGGTCCTGCACGCCACGGCAGCTCAGCGTGGCGGTAGCCTCGGGCTACGTGACCTCCCCGCCCTCCCCGACCCGCTCGCCCGCGCCATCCTCGCCGAGGCCTTGGCCTCTCGGCTCACTCAGGTCGGCGCCGACCAAGGCATCGGAGTCACCGGCGCCGCGAATCGCCCGCTCGCTGACGTGATGATCGCGGGCCTCATCGGCGTCGCTGTAACTGACGCGTTGACGTCCATGGGCGCCGTCGATCCCCGAGTCGCTGCCTCGGACATGGACGGTGCTTGGCTCGGCGCAAACTACGCGAGCATGCTGGCGCGGCGCGCCACCGCAGGCGGAGCGCCGGCGAGCAGTGTCGCGGCCGAGCTCGAGCGAGCACAGCGTGCCGACGACCTGCGCACGCGCTGCAACGACCCGGCGCAGCATCGACGCTTTACGGCGTATCGAAACGACGCAGCGAGTCGCTTGCTCGGAGTCGCCGCGGTCGGCAGCACTGCTCCCGAAGCGCTCGCTGCGGCCCGCGCAGGAATCGACGCTTGTCTCGCCGCGCCATACGACGAGGTCGCGCGGCTTGCCGCCATTCCTGCCGCGACCGATGAAGCGCAGCGGTCCGCTTTCCTCGTCGGCCGACTCGCGTACGAACGCAAGCCGGCCATCATCGCCGCCGCCGCCGAAGACCAATCGCGGCACCTCGGTGACCTCCCAGTGACCCGACAGGTCGCCCAGGATCTCCACGACGCAGGCCTCCTGCAGCCCTTGCTCGATCGCAAAGTCGCTGTCGGCGTCCGCTCCCACAGCCTCATCAGCCTCGCCAACGGCATGGGCAGAATCATCGACCATCTGCGCGGCAAGGGCGTTTCGAGCTCGCCTATCGTCATCGCCGGGATGGCTAGCTCGGCGTTCTCGAGCGACGGCGGCCACGGCGACAGCCTGCGGACACCGGAAGAGCACGTCGCAGCCCTGACGGCCGACATGGTGGACTGGGAGCGCGAGGCGGCGAGCACCGGCCGGCCTCTCGTCATCGTCGGCGACGGTCCCGACACGGCACAAGCAGCGCTCGCCACCGCGAGCAGCGCCGCTGTGCCGGTTGCCTACGTCGAGGTGACGATGGGCGGCCTCAAAGTGCTCAAACCGTTCGCAGGTAGACTACCGATGGACGTGTTCACGATAGCGGATGCGGCAATCAAGACGCGCTACGAGAGCGACGTCGTGGGCCGCTGGATCGTCGGGCACACCGAAGCAAACCTGCAAAGGTTAGGCTTGCCGGGCCTTGCGCAACGCCCCGCAATCACCCTCGGATACGGCGCGAGCATCGGACCGGGCGTCGCCAAGGCGCTGCACGCTGCACGTCTGCCGCTCCTCGGAGCGGTCGACGTGGCACGAGCGAGCATCGATCGCGCCGTGGCCGACGGCTTCCGCGCGACCCTCCGTGGACCACGTGACGCGCTTCCCGCGGCGGGCGTTTACTTCTCGTGCGCCGGCGTCGACGGCACCCTCGATCTCGGGTTGCTCGCCACCATGCCCGACGGTGCCTACGTGGTGAACTGCGCTTCGAAAGGCGAGATCGATCGCCGTGGGTTGGTCGCGGCTGTCCGCGGCCAAGTTGCCGGCGTGCGCGCCCGCATTCTCGGCATGGATCTCTTGCCCGAGCACCGCACGCTCGAGCTGACGTTCGCGGACGGACGGCGCGTCTACGTTGCCAAGATGGGCGAGCCGAGCTTCGATGGCATCATCGATAAGGAGCGACGCATGGTCGACATGCTCATGGCGAGCATTCTCGTGTCGACGGCTCTCGCGGCCCGCAGCGTGCTCGCCCCGTCATACCCCAAGCGAGTGACCACGCTCGACACCCGGTGGCAGACGCGCATCGCGGGGCTCATCGACCAGAGCTACGGGCGCTAGCCAGGCTGGGAACAGCACTTCGTCGACGAAGCGACCTCCGAGCAGCTTGCGCACCACTTTCATGCCGTGCTGGTCGTCACGATGGCCGCGAACATAACGTGCCCGTTGTTCGAGACGCGCGACTTGGTCATCGACCGAGCGACGCACCGCGAGGTCGACGAAGGCCCGCGCCATCATCCCAATGCGGAGGTCGAGATCGATGGGCAGATAATCGAAGCGGCCGACGAACGCTGAAGCGGACAAGTGATCGCGCGCCCAACGCGCCGGCTCTGGCGCCGACGGATGCCAATCGGGACCGAGCGCCTCGGCGATGCCGGGCTCGTCCACATTCGAGGTCGGCGAGAGGTCGAGGGCCACCACCCACTGCGCCATGACGCCGGGTCGGACGATGTCGATGCCGAAGATGGGCTGCGCGGTCACACACGTCGGCAGCACCAACACGTTGTCGACTTTCAAGAACGGACTGTCGATTTGCACGAAGCGCGCGTAGGCGACCGTGCCGCCGCTATAGGCGCGAGCACTCACCGAGAGTGTCTGCCCCCTGCAATCGACCGACATGGTCGCGAGTGACGGAGGAATGACACGGGGTGTGAGACCCAACGCACCAACCAATGTCGCCTCGACGTTCACCAACGAGCTCATCCCTTTTCCCACCGCGACTCGACCAACCCTACGATGTTGTTGCCCTCCCCGTTCCGCAAGGGTGCGTTCTGCCCCGCACGTACGTCAGGCAGCGTCGGGCCAATAGGCATCGAGTGAACGCATGATCTCGGTGCGCTCGCCGTTGGTCAGGGAACGCTGCACCACGGCGACGAGGGCCTCGCGCAAGCGCTTGCCCTCGCAAACACGCCAGACGCCGCGGCGGGTCGGATGTGAGGCGCGATACGTCGTGTAGCCGGTGAGTGAACGCGCCTGGGGCAACGCGACCGTGTCGGCGACGAACGAAAATAGCGTCGTCGCGTCGACGCGGTGCTCGGCACTGACGGCAAGGCCAAGCTCCTTCAGCCAGGCGGCCATGAGCTCGTCCTCGCGTCGAGCCCAGGAACGCAGCGTCGGCTGCTCGTACGCAAGAGCGGACACGGCGGCTTCGAGGGCGTGGTCGGCGGCAGCGGTGCTCATCGGCGCCGACGCGGCGAGGGCCTTGGCGAGTCGGCGGAAATTGTCGGCGAGATGCCAGGTCGACATTCCACGCGCCACCAAGACCGTGCGCAGCCAACGGGCGTAGCTGCCCATCACCTCGTGACGCTCGACATCGAGCGCAGTCACGAGATGACGAATGTGGAAACCGCCATCTTCGCGGGCGAACTGGCGCCCGCGCTCGCCGAAACGTTCGAGCCAGAACGGGTCGTCGGCGTACATCGCGTCGATGACACCGACGCTGATGGCGCCGCCTTGGGTCGCGATCCAGTCAGCGACGGACATCATGACGAGAAGACCTCGAGGTGCTTGGCGAAACATTGCGACGCGCCAGCGACGATGCGGTCGGCGACCTGAGCATCGCCGGCGCATGCGTCGAGGGCGGAAGCCAAGGCGCGCCACATGCTCGACGTGGCTGCGCCATAGCCCTCGAGATAACTGACGGGTAGCTCCTGACCATGGCGCTCGCGGAGCATACGCAAGAGGACACGGCCGCCGAGCGACGAGCCTTCGAGCACGTAGAGGGCCCCCAAGGCCTCGTCGTTCCCGAGGCGCGGCATACTGAGCCTTAGCGGGGTCGTCACGGCTCCGAGCGCGGTCAAGTCCGCGCGCGCGCGGGCGCTCTTACCCAGCCGCCCGGCGACCAGCGGCTCGGGCATGTCGCGGAACATCGGGTCGTAAGCGTCGTGCATGTCCGCCATGATGGACAGATAACGCGCGTAGTCGGCGCGTGTCGCGAGACGCAAGCTCGCTTCGACCCGCGCGTGGAGATCGGCCGTCTCGCCCTTGAGGCGCAGCATCACGTTCAAGGCTCCCCCCTTGTCGTCAGGAAAGGAAACCACCAGCGGGCCCCGCTCCGCAAGGTGCGAGGAGCGTCTTCAGCTCTCCTGGGCCGCCGAAGGTGCCAGCTCCGCCAAGAACGACGCCGGGTCGAAGTCCCCACGATCGAGCGCATCGCGCATCCGCTGCATGAGGCGCAGGTAGAACGCGACGTTGTGAATGGTGGCCAGGCGGTGAAAGGTCAGCTCGCCCGCGATGAACAGGTGCCGCAGGTACGCGCGGGTGAAGTTGCGGCAGGTGTGGCAGTCGCACTGCGGATCGAGCGCTTGCTCGCTCTTTTGATGCATCGCGTTCTTGATGTTGATCTTGCCGCCCGCGACGAACAACGAGCCGTTACGCGCGTTGCGGCTCGGCATGACGCAATCGAACATGTCGACGCCGGCGGCGACGCCCCGCACCAGGTCGGCCGGTGTGCCGACGCCCATCAGGTAGCGCGGCTTGTTGGCCGGGAGGAGAGGCGCAGTGTGCGCGACAATCTCGGCGATGGCGTCCGGAGCCTCGCCGACCGACACCCCACCGATGGCGAAGCCCGGGAACGGAAGCTCACTCATGACGCGCGCGTGCTCGGCGCGCAGGTCTGGGTAGGTACCGCCCTGCACGATGCCGAACCACGCCACCTCGGGACGCTTCATGGCGTCGAGACAACGCTTGGCCCATGCAGTAGTGCGATTCACGGCGCGCTGCACGTGCTCGCGGCTCGCCTGGCCGGGCGGACACTCATCGAGCACCATGGCAACGTCGGGCCTCAAGTCTTCCTGCACCTCGACCAGCTTTTCCGGCGACAGGTCGATGGGACTGCCGTCGATGTGAGACTTGAAGCGCACGCTGCGGTCGTCGATGTCACGCAGCTCGGCGAGGCTGAAGACCTGGAAGCCACCACTGTCGGTGAGAATGGCGCCGGGGTATCCGCTAAAACGGTGCAGACCGCCCATGTCGCGCACGACCTTCGAGCCTGGGCGCAACATGAGATGGTAAGCGTTGTTGAGAATCATCCGCGCGCCGAGCTCGCCGAGGTCGCGGAAGTCGAGCGCCTTCACGGTGGCGAGGGTGCCGACCGGCATGAACACCGGAGTTTGAACGACACCATGCAGGGTCGTCAGTCGGCCACGGCGGGCGCGGCCAACCGTCTTGTCGAGCGCGAAGGAAATCATGTGTCGATGAGCATCGCGTCGCCGTACGAGAAGAAGCGGTAACGCTCCCGCACCGCTTCGGCATAGGCGGCGAGGATCCGCTCCCTGCCGGCCAGAGCCGACACCAGCATGAGCAGCGTCGAGCGCGGGACGTGGAAGTTGGTGATGAGGGCGTCGGTCACGCGGAACTCGTACCCCGGATAGATGAACAAACGCGAGCTGCCACTGGTCTCGCCGGTTGCCGCCCAGCTCTCGAGGGCCCGCAGGCTGGTCGTACCGACAGGAATGACCCGCCCTCCCCGCGCCCGCGCCGTCGCGATGGCCTGCGCCGTGGCCTCGGGGATGGCGTAGTGCTCGGGGTGCATGGCGTGGGCGCGCACGTCCTCGGAGTGCTCCTCACGCACCGGCAAGAAGGTGCCGGCGCCGACATGGAGCACGACCTCCGCACGCTCGACGCCGCGGGCCGACAACGCATCGAGCACGGCATCGGTGAAGTGCAACGACGCGGTCGGAGCCGCCACCGCACCAGGCTCGCGCGCGAACACGGTTTGATAGTCCGCTGTGTCGGAGACGACCGGTCCTTCGCGCTTGATGTAGGGTGGCAGCGGCACCTCGCCGCGTTGCTCGAGCAGCGGCCAGATCGCACTCTCACCCTCGAGCACGGCGTTGGCACCGTCGCGGGCCACGACCGACAACGTCATGCCTCCCGCGATGATGGTCTTACCGACCTTGAAGGCGTCACCTGGCCGGCCCATGACCTCCCAAGAGCTTGCCGTCTCGAGCGGCCCGCGTGGCGCGAGGAAGAGGACTTCGACGCGTCCCCCCGTCGGGCGCTGCGCCTGCAGGCGCGCCGGGATCACCTTGGTGCGGTTGACCACGAGCAGGTCACCAGCACGCAAGAGATCGGGCAGATCGCGGAACTGGTGGTGCCAGAGCTCGCCGCTCCGCCGTGACAAGCGGAGCAAGCGGCTCGCATCGCGCGGGCGCGCCGGTTCCTGCGCGATCAGCTCGGGAGGCAGCTCGTAATCGAAGAGCGCGAGAGGTAACGCCTGGGACATCAATCGCCGGGCCGCGGGCAAGAGCCGCGGCTTTTACATGTAGGTGCGGTACGTCAAGAACGTGGTCTTGCCGGGCTGCACGTCGGCCTCGACTTCTTCGCTCTGCACCACACTCCCCGACGCGTCGAGGAACTGCAGCTTGAGCTTCTGCTTACCCGGCGGCACGTACGTGCGGCCCATCCAAATCTGGCCGGGCAAGGTGATCCAGCTGCGTTTGTCAGCCTCTTCGGCGGCGGCCGAGGCCACGCCGAAGATGGTGCTGGCGAGGAACAAAGCCGCGCCGGCGCCTTCATTCTTCTTGTAGAGCTCGGCACCCGCAGCCTGCCCGGCCTTGGACGCCAGGTACTTCGCGACGGCGCGCGCGATGGCCTTCGCCTTGATGCGCCCCATGTGGTCGTTCAAGTTCTGGATCGCGATAGCGGTCACGTTCTGCGCCAGCTCGGTCTCGCCGGCGACGCCCTCGAGCGGCACGATGCGCGCGCGAGTGATGCGCTTGGGCTTCTCGACGAACTCGGGATAGGCGACGCGAATCCACTCGGTCGCGGCCTGGGCGTCCCAGAACTTGTCGACCTTGTAAGGAGCCTCGCCATTCATGTGCAGGAGCACGACTTCGCCGACGGCGCGCGTGTCTTGCTGCTTCATGTACGCTGCTTTCGGGAAGCGGCCGCGCACCTTGTTGTATTCGTCCTTGAAATCGGGGCCGAGAGCCTCGAGCACGCGCAGAGAGTCTTGCACCAGCATGTCGGGCACCGGCGTGCCGTAACGCTCGGCGTAGTCGGTCTGGTAGACGGTGATCGCCTTCTTGTAGTCGATCCACGCGTCGTTCAGGCCCTCGGTCCCACCGTCCGCTTCAGCGAGCTTGCCCGCTAGCCAGCGCGCGAAGGCGTCGTCTTTGTAGAGCTGCGCGCCCTCTTGCTCGGCGTACTTGTTGGCGTAGAGCTCGAGCTTGTTGGTGACCTGGCGCGCCTCGACGCGGGCACCGTCGTAGTCGCCCAAGCCCATGTAGTTCCAGGCGGCGAGGAAGTGCAGCATCACCTTCTCGAAGTCCTCGCCTTGATACGGGAGCGAGTTGTCGGTGGTGACGAGCGCCAAGGCGTTGGCGCTGATGCTCTCGGTCCAGAGGTCTTCGGCCGCGGTCTTCGCCTTCTCCATCATGGCGTTCGACTCGGCGTACTTCTTACCGAGCGACAGGACCATGCCCTTGTCCATGTAGAACAAGAGGCGGTTGTCCTCGGAGTAGATCTTCGTCTTGTTCTTCTCGAGGAACTCGGACGCGGCCTCGTAGTTCCCCTTCATCATGTTGGGGCGCATCTGTTGGTAGTACTGCTCGGGCTTCATGCCGCAGGCAGCAGCGCAGACGAGGAACAGCAAACCAACAACACGTTGTAGGCGCATGGGGTCCTAGCTAGGCAACGAGATTGGGGGTGGCAGACCGAGCCAAGAAGAACACGGCGGTATGTTACCAGCAGGATCGGGGTCGTGTGGCGCAAAAAAAAACGGGGCCCCATGAGGCCCCGTCAGTACAGCTCGAGTAATCTCGCTTACCAGCTGGTGCCGGCCTGCGTGATCACCTTCTTGATCTCATGGTCGCCGATCCAGACCTTCTCGGCGGTGTTCGAGCTGATGAGCTCGAAGGTGATCTTGTAGAACTTGGCCTTTTCGCCTTCGACTTGGTCGACGATCGACGCCATGCGGCCGACGAGGACGAAGTCGGCGCCGGTCTGCTGGCCGATGCTGGCGGCCGACTGATCGCTGACGCGGCCACCCGCGCCGTAGTCTTGCTCGGCGTTGACCGAGCCGAGCTCGTTACCGCCCTGCGCGACGACCTTCACCTTGCCGCTGTTGACCATGGCGCGCTCGATGTTCTTCACGAACACCTGAGCGTCGATGTGCTCGTCGGTCTTGTTGATGATGCCGTGCACGCGCATCGCCGGCTTGCGACCCTGGGCCTTCTGGAACTCGGCGATCCAAGCGGAGCCGAAGGCGTCGCTGATCAGCTTCTCGCTCGTGAGCTTCGCGTCGGTGTCGTTCCAATTGCCCGAGAGGTCGGTCTGAGTGTCCGACGAGACACGCGCCACCTTGCGCTTACCGCCGCCGCAAGCAGCGAGTCCGCCAAAACCGACACAGGCAACGAGAGACAAGGCCACCAAACGATGCATTGATTTTTCCTGGGAGAGTGAGTGCGCGAAACGTTACGTCGTCTCGCGAGTCCGTTTCAAGACGTTAGCGAAGGACGCTACGAGACGTTACCAAAGGCCGCCGCTCTTGTCGCTCTTGCTGCGGACCTTGCCACGCATCTCGTCCATCATGTCGTCCATCTCCTTCATCTGCTGCTTGCGGAGATCGTCGAGGTTCACGGGACGTTTCGGCGTGTGGTACTTCGGCTTCGCCTTGTTGGGATCGAGACGCTGACCTTGCGTCAGCTTCTCGTCGTCCTTGGTCTTGCCGAGGTTCTGTCCTTCTTGGCGGACACTGTCGGCCGGCTTCTTCGGCGGCTCGTCGACGACGACGATGGTCGCCGGCGGCTTCTCGTCGACCGGCACCGGCTCGGCCGGCTTCGTGGGCTCGGTGGGCTTGGTCGGTTGCGTCGGCTTGGTCTGCGGCTGCGTCGGTGAGGTTGCCGGCTGCGACTTGGGTGGGTCGTTCATCGCGACCACGGCGGCCGGTTGCTCCGGCTTGGTGTAGCCCTCGGCGGCCGGCTTGTTCTGCTGCGGCGCGACCGCCACCTGAAGCTGCTGATCGGCCTTCGGCGCGTACGCGAGGCCCATGCCCTGCCCGCCCAGCCAGAGCACCGCGACCGACGACTTCAACGAGAAGTTGACCGAGGTGATGGTGAGACCGTCGGCGGCCTGACGCGCGATCATCGTGTTGATGCCGACCATGTTGCCCTGGTCGTCGAGGAGCGGACCGCCCGAGTTACCGCGGTTGACCGAAGCCTCGGTCTGGAAGACGTCTTTGCCCTTCACGCCGTTGAAGTTGAGGATGACGGTCGAGACGGTACCGGTGGTGAGGGTCCAAAGACCGCCCTGCTCCGGATGGCCGATGGCGACGACCTCGTCACCGACCTCGACGTTGTTGGGATTCGCGAAGTTGATGGTCGGCAGGTTCGACGGCGGCGACTCGATCTGGATGACCGCGAGGTCGAGCTCGTCCGGCGGGCTAAACGCGAGAACGCGTCCTTTATAGCGGTTGGTGAGATCTTTGGCGTTGTCGCCCGTGATCTTCGGCGGCTTCAAGTAGACGTAGATCGTCTTGTACGGCTTGCCCTGCTGGTTGAGGACCACGTGGGCATTCGTGATCACCTTACCTTCGGGCGTCACGATGGAACCGGTACCCGAGGAGCCCTGGCGTCCGTCGTCGGAGCCGAGGATGAGCGTCACGGCCGGGCCGGCCTTCTTGTAAATCTCTTTGGGGGGGAGAGCGTATGCGGTCAGGCTCGAGAACGTGACGGCCGCCGCGATTGCGAACGACAACTGACGCATTGGAGTGAACCTTTCCGCTGAAGCGGACGTGCTGGCTGGAGGGCGAGACGCCGACGACCAACCTCGGGCCCTTGCGAGCCCGGGGCGGTGTCGTCGTTGCTAGCGGCTAGCGATTACTG
This sequence comes from uncultured Bdellovibrionales bacterium, assembly GCA_964484195.1. Lineage (GTDB taxonomy): Bacteria > Myxococcota > XYA12-FULL-58-9 > XYA12-FULL-58-9 > JALHOP01 > JALHOP01. The sequence continues at coordinate 809,487 of CAZAER010000001.1, forward strand.
TTGACCTTCGCGCTTGGCCTCTTCCTTCTCGAGGTCCATGTGCACGCGCTCGGCGTTCTGGCGCACGTAGTCGCGCACCTGAGCGTTGAGCTCCTTCATCTTGTCGAGGTTGTTGGTCAGCGACTCGAGGTCGAGCTGGGCCAACGAGTAGATGGTGCCATCTTGCGGGTGGAACCAGTGATCGACGATCTGAACGCCCGACAGCGTCGCGGCGCTGAAGGTCTTGATCGCCTGTTCGACGTGCTGCTCTTCGCTCGACTTGCTCATGTCGCCGGCCGTGGTCGACGCCGAGTAGTCCTTCATCAGCGAGGCCGAGTAGACCTCGAAGATCTTGCTGACTTCCGCGCGGGCGCGGTTGTCGGCGGTGGTGCGAGCCAGCGACTGGTTCTTGATGCCGCTCACCGAGCCGACACCGTAGAACACGCGCTTGTTATCGCCACCGAAGGCGCCGGAGCCCTTCATGACCCACTCCGGATAGTCGATGCCCTTGAAGTTGGCGGGGGCGTCGCCGTCTTTCTTCCCGCAAGCCGCGAGGCTCGTCATGGCAAGGCATCCCAACAACGCAACGACAACCTTCTTCATATGTCTTCTCTCCAGTGGTGAACACTGAGGTGATTAATCGCTTCTCCCGCCACCTGAGGCGGGAGCCCGCGCTTCCGGCGACCCGCCGAGCGCTCGAAGTTAAACGCGACCTCCGTAGTTTGAGTCAAGCACGGCTCCGCCGGGCTCGATCCCCCACCACTTGGGTCGCGTGCTTCGTAAGGCCATAGACGGGGTCGCCTACGAAATTCTTCAATGCGGCCCGGGGTGTGCATGTGACAGGGGTCACACGCGCAACACGCGGCGAAAGTCACCGATGTTCAGCTACCGAGCCCGCTGGAGACTTCTACACATGCAGATCGAGCGAAACACACCAGTTGGCGGCGCTGCCGCAGAAGCCCGTCCCCAGCGGCTATCCGCCCCGACGAAGGTCGACGTGCAGGCGAGCACGATCACGCTCTCGGGCAAGTGGCTCAACGTGGGCAACCCTGCGGCCCTCGTCGTGCGCAACGAGGCGACCAACGAGAAGGCCGCGTTCATGGTCACGCTCGGCCACGGCCAAGTGAACGACGAGATCACCGTGACCTATCACGTCGAAGGTTTGAAGCCGGGCAAGTACGTCGCCGCGCTGATCTTCAACGATCCGAAGGGCCCGCAAGCGCGTTTCAGCTTCGAGTACGGCCCGAAGATGAACAGCGCCGGCTGAGCGCTGCGTTAGAAGCGCCCCGAGAACACGAAGAGCGCGCCACCCTTTCCGTCGAGCGTGACGTTGGGCGTGATGTGCGTCTTGGGCTCGTACTGATCGGGGTCGTCGCCGGTGACGAAGAGCACGATGCCGGTCGTGAGCGCCGCAACGCCGACGCCCGCGGCGATCAATGCGCCGGTGTCGAGCCGGCCGATCGACGCGTCACGATCGGCGAGCGCGCTGGCGGTGCCGCTATCGCGTAGCCCGCTGGCGTTGTAGGCCTCGATGTCGCGCGCCAGATCCGATGCGTCGCTTGCGCCCTTGGCGTAGAGCACTCCGCCGGCGACCAGCGCCACGCCGCCAGTGATCATCCCCGCCCAAGCGAGACGTCGTTGGAACCGGGCACGCTCGCGGTACTCGCGGATGAACTCGTCGGACGGTTGCATGAGCACATCGACGCGCGTGTCGGCGCCTTCGCTGACGACGACATCTTTGGCAAAACGGACGAAGCCGCGCTTGTCGATGGTCACGGTGTGCGTGCCGGCTCCTAGCGTGAGCGGCTCGCGCAGCGGCGTCACGCCGACCACGACGTCATCGACGGCGACGGTGGCTCCTTCCTCGACGGCACTGACCACCAAACGGCCCGAGCGTTTGCCAAGGATGTCGCGCACCAGCATGCGCGTCGCGACGCGCACCTCATCGAGCAGGGCCGAGGGCGGACCACTGTAGTCACGGGCGACGCGCGCGGTGATGTTGCTGGCGGAGAGGTCCATCAGCTGGAGTTGCAAGAGGTACGATCCGCCAACCAGGGAGAGATTGCCGCTCACCATGTAGTCGGCGCCGAGCGCCCCGCCGATCTCGGCGAGACAGCTCGCTCCGCTGTCGCAGCCCAGGCTCTGGCGCATGCTCTCGAAGGTGACCATTTGGAGAACGTCTTGCGATGCGATGGCCGCGAATGGGCCGAGATGCTCGAGCTCCTGGGCGATGAGCGCCGAGAGTGAGCCCACGAAGTCCGCCGGCAGCTCACTGGCGGCGCGCAGGTCCATGACGACGACCTTGATCTTCGCGGTGGCGCCGAACGGCGATGGCGGGGTCACGGGGACGACAACCGGGGTCGAGGGGACAGGGACGGGCGCGTTACTGGGCTCGGTCACCGGGGACGACTGGGTGGCACGCGGCGCCTTCTTGGACGCTCGTTTCTTCTTGGCCGGAGCGGCGTCCGCGATGGCGGGCAAGAGCGCGAGCACGGTGACGACGAGTAGCACCCTCATTGCAACGTCGCCTGGAGTAGACCGTTGCCCATGACGTCGGCGCGGTACGATTTGCCGAGGCGCACCCCGCAGGTCGCGTCGAGACCGTCACAGAGCACTGGCACCGGCCACACGCTGTCGCCGACGATACCTCCGTTACCCAACTGGCCTTGGTCGTTCGCACCCCAGCAGGTGATACTGGCATCGCCGAGGACGGCGCAGGTGTGAGCGCGGCCCGCGGTGATGGCGGCGACGTTGACCAGCGGCGTGGCCGACGAGTCGATGACGACGCGCCTCGGGAGGGCGGCGTCGACCTTGTCACCAGTGCCGAGCTGACCGTGCTCGTTGTCACCCCAGCACACGACCTGGCTGTTGCTCTGCAGAGCGCAAGCGTGGCGGGCTCCGGCGGCGATGGCGACGACGTTGCCGAGAGCCGCGGTGTCGCCTTCGTTGCGCACCGTGGTCGCGGCGACGGCGTTGGTTCCGAGCGTGGAGTTGCCGTCGCCAATCACACCGTCGTCGCGCATGCCCCAGCACATGACGTTGTTGTCGAACATGCCGCAGCTGAACTTGTCGCCGAGCGCCACCTGCTTGGCGGTGCCGGGGGCTCCCGAGACCTGCACGGCGTAGACCTCTGGGCCGCCCGCCGAGCCATCGCCTACCTGGGCACGGTCGTTCTCACCCCAGCACCACACCCCACTGCTCACGGCGCAGGCGTGTTTGCCGCCGGCACCGACGGAGCGCACAGGGGCAAGCTCGGTGCAGCTCGGGTTCATCGGCCCAGTGCAGACCGGAGCGCCGGGCCGGTAAATCGAGCCACCGCCGGCGTCGCGCCCGAGCTGCCCCAAGTCGTCCCTGCCGAAGCACACAGCGCGCAGGGTGTCCGTCATGGCGCACGCGAAGTCGTCGGCCGCGGCCAGTGTCTCGACGTCGTACTGGTCGATGTTGTCCTCGAAGAACGGCGCTTGGGTCACCGGGTCGGCACCCCGTCGTCCCCATGCCAAGACGCTGCCAAACTGGCCGACCGCGTACGACATGGTGTTGCCCACCGCAACGCGGATGGCGTCGGTGAAGACGAGAAATTGTCCGCCGCAGCCGACACCACTGGTGCCATTCGGGGCGCAGACACCGTACGGCACCGCCGAATCGGCGGACGACGCTAGTCCGAGCCCGCCGTCGGTGCCCTTCCCCCAGCACATCAGGCGGCCCAAGTTGGTGCGCGCGCACGTATGGTCCAGCGCCGCGTCGATCTGCGCCAACCTGCCGAAGGCCGAGCCACACTGGCTCACCGGTTGCGGTCCGGCCCAGGGCTGCATGCCTTCTTTCGTCCGCGCGCCGTTTGCCAAGACCGGGGTCTGCACCAAGGTCGGGGTCGACGAGAACGACAGGCGATGCGTGACGGTCGCCGAGAACGAGTCGCCGTTCGTAAATGTCGGGGTCCACAAGACCTCGAAGGCGCCGACACCCCCGCCCTCGATCGGTCCAGTCGCCCAGTACGAGACACCCGCGCTCGACGTGTTCATGATGGGGGCCGGGTCGCTGATCGCTTCGACACTCTGAATGACGGCTCCCTGCTGCGTGGGAACGGCGACCTGGACGGTCAGGTCGCAGCCGGAAACCGACGGCACGTCGACGCTGATCATCTCGACCAAGCGCGTACCGGAAGCTGTGCTCGCCGGACTGTCGCCGGTGGCGCTGGTCGCTACCACTTCGTAGACGTACGTCGTCGCGATCTCGGCGGTGGTGTCATCGAAGGGAGTCGCGTCTACCGAGCCTTGGGGTCCGAGCGTGGCAATCTGCACGCCGCCGCGGCGCACTAGGAACCCAGTCTCGAAGGCATTGTCGTCGGTCCAGGTGAGCCTCAGGAACGCGAGGTGCGGCTCGACGGTCAACGCCACGCTCTTCGCCCCGCCACGGGTGCAGCTCTCCGCGGCGGGCCCACGCCCGGCGTCCGTTTCAGCGTACAAGCGGAAGCAATATTCGACGTTGCGCTCGATGGGGTCGTCGTGAGCGACCGCCGCCCCGTCCAGGGTCTGGACGGCGACGAAAGCGCCACCCGCGTCACTGCGCTCGATGGCGTACTCGGAGGCATAGAGATTGTTGCCGTCCCAGGAGAGGTGCGCGAGCTCGCCGTCGCCCTGGGCAACGAAGCCGGTCGGAGCTACCGGCAGGGTGTAGGCAGTCGCTTCCTGGCTCGGCACTGTCTGACAGCTCGTGCTGGCGGCAACCAGTCGATAGGCGCAGGCCGTGTTCGGCGTCACGCAAGAATCGTCCAAGTAAGAGGTCGCGTCGTTGGCGACACGCCCCGTCTCACCCCAGACGCCATCGGCGCCGCGGCGCTGCACGATGAGGACGTAGTCGGCCGACACGTTCGCCGCCCAAGTGAGGGCGGCACCGGCTGGACTCACCGTGACGGCGACGTTCGCGGGCTCTTGCACACCAACACATGTGTTGTCGTTGGGTGCGCCGATGGCGGGCACGCCGTGGAGAAACGAGCCATCACAGCCCGGCGCCAGGGCGGCGAACGCGAGGATGCAGCAGGTTCGGAGGGCTCGTCGCTTCACCACGATGCGCGGGAGATAATACCCGACTCAAACGAAAACGCCCGCTCGCTCTCGAGGAGCCAGCGGGCGCTATCGCGAACACGAAGGAGGACCTACTTACGCCTTGGCGGCGGCGGCCTTCTTCACATCATGGTCGACGAGCTCGATGATGGCGGCGGTGGCATTGTCGCCACGGCGCATACCGACGCGCAGGATGCGGGTATAACCACCGGCGCGGGTGCGCATACGCTCGGCGATGTCGCTGAACAGCGTCTTCACCGCTTCTGCGTCGGTGAGGTAGCTGCCGGCCAAGCGGCGCGCGTGCAGGTCGCCACGCTTGCCCAAGGTGATCAGCTTCTCGGCCACTGGACGCAGGGCCTTCGCCTTGATCTCGGTGGTCTCGATGCGGCCGTGCGTGAAGAGCGCGGTCACCATGTTGCGCAGCGTGGCGCGGCGGTGCGTGCTCGACCGGTTGAGTTTCTTGAGTCCGTTGCCGTGGCGCATCTAACTACCCTCGATCGGAAAAGAGGCGCGCGTTCTACCGATCGGGGCTCGAAAAGCCAAGGGGAAAAAGGGCTCAGCGGCGGTTTTGTCGCCATTTGGCACTTTCTGCAACCGATCGCGTCCGGAACCGATGCTCCAAGGCCCCCGACACCCGAATTCGCCGGTCGGCGACGTCCAGGCCCCAAAAGACGCCTGGTACCGCTCGAAGCGGGCGTTTACGGAGCCCAGGGAGCTCGCCAAGGCCGACACGACCTTCACCTGCATGCTCAAGAAAGAAGCGAACCACTCGATGGCGGTTGGCTTTATCGCCGGCACGGTGCCCGCGCCCGACGTCTCCGTCTAGTTGCTTTCGAACTGCTCGAGCACACTGACCGTGAAGCCGGCGTTCCGCGCCGCCACCCCGCCTCTCGTCGCGACCCGGCTCGCGAACGTGTCCGCGTCGGCGATTCCATCGAAGCTGATGGTCTGCCACGCGTAGGACGACGCCATCTCGAGCGCCAGGCCGCGCGACGCGAGCAAAACAGTGTCGACGATACCGCTGGTGAACACGACGGTGCTGCCTGCCCCGGCCGCGTCGTTGACGACATAGCCGTGGAAGCCGCCGGAACCTGGAAACCTCCCCGCGCTCGGCGTGCCCGGCGACGTGCCTTCGAACACTTCGCCGTAGGCGACCGTCGAGGACGCGGCATTCAACCGTCGGCACTGCGTCGTGCCGGAGAGCGGTAGGTCGAGCACGGACGCGCCTGGTGCGACTGGCGAAATGCACAGGGCGATGGTCAGCGTCGCACTCGCCGGCGCGTTGAACGACGAGCCGGAGGTCGATGTCCCGGTGTTGACCGTGTAAGCAAGCCCCGGTCCGGGAAGCCAGAGGAGCTCGCCATGGCCCACGTGATCTTCTTCCGCGAAGGTCACCTCGAGCTCGACCGCATGCGGCGGAAGACCGAGTGGGCCGGCCTCGAGGGGCAAGATCGTGGACACGTTGTGCGCGAGGTCCGCCGTAGCCGGGAACATCGAGGCCTGCACCGAATAGGTGGTCGGCGACAGGACACCGCCGAACAGGTGGTACGCGAAGAGGCGTCCCGTACACGTGGTGGCCTCGGGAGCCGCGGGCCCGCTGAGCAGGATGGCGAGGTCCTGCGTGAAGTTGGTGTTGTACGTCGTGAAGCCCCAATGTCCGCTATCGCAGTCGATGTCGAAGCCGAAGTTCTGGAGGCTCGGGTTCGGGGTGATCGTCGTGCCGACGTAGCCGGCGCTCAAGGTCGGGTCGGGAACCTTGCCCACGTACACCACGACCGGATCGGGTCGCGCGACGCCGACGATGAGCTGGCGGGTACGCGCCGCAACGCCAGGCCCCGCCTCGACGTCGATCAGCAGATCGTACGGCGGCACGACATCCGGGAAGGTGAAGCTGTCGTTGTTGGTGAACACGACCGTCGCGGGTGACGTCGCGCCCCGCCGCCACAGGCTGACGACGACCTGGTCGCTGGTCATGGCGCGAATGGGCCGGCCTTGCTGGAAGCCGACGATCTTGCCGCTCACCGTGAACGGGATCGGCGGTGCGACGGTGAGTGTCAGTGTCGCGGTCGCCGACTTGTCACCCGCCGTGGCGGTCAGCTCGATGGGCGTGGTGAGATTGGTGGCGAGCAACGCGGCGCTGAGGCTCAAGGTATCACCGGTGAGCGAGGCGCTGACGCCGGTGGGCATGGCCGAGAAGGCGTAGGTCACAGCGCTGCCCGTGAGGGGTCCGGTGAGAGTCGCCGTCAGGTGAACGTCGGCACTCCCCAGCTCCGGCAGCGTCAGCGCTGCCTGATCGAGGCTCAGGGTGATGGCGCCGAGGTCGGCATCGCCGTTGTCGCCGTCACCTTGCTGATCGGTATCGCCATCGTCTTGGTCGGCCGGCGGAGGATTGTCCTCGCCGCACGCCAGCGCCATCGCGCAGACCAGCATTCCTATCCAGCGATGCATGCCCATCCTAGTTGGTCTCGAACGTGGCGGTGCCACTGAACGTGTAGCCGGCATCCCGGGTCGCCATGCCCCCACGCGTGACCTGCGGTGTCGCGAAGGCGTCCGCGTCGCTCACGCCCTCGAAGCTCATGGACTGCCACTCGTAGCCATCGCCGATGTCGAGCGCCATGCCGCGCGCCGTGAGTAGCGCGGCGTCGACGACACCACTGGAGAAGACCAGGTGGTTGAAGCTGGTCCCGCTGATGACGTAGCCGGAGAACGCGGCGCTGGGGGTGAAGGCGACCTGGCTCGCCGCTACCGTGCCCGTGGGCGCCCCAGGGTCCGCGGCATCCGCGATGTCGCCGAAGACGACGCTCGTGCGATCGCTCGCCAGCCGCCGGCACTTGGTGGTGCCGACGCCATCGACGTCCGGCAGGATGCCGTTGATCTTCGCGGTCGATAGGCAGAGCGCGAGCTGGATGTCGCTGTCCGCTGGAGCGGCGATGCTGGTCAGCGGACCGGTGAGCTCGGCGGCGTTCAAGGTCTGCGCGACGACGCCGCCCGGGAGCCAAACGACCTCGAAGTAACCGTCGGTCACCTCGCCGACGAACGTCGCATCGACCGCAAGCGAACGCGGGGTCTCCGCCATCGTGCCTACGGGAATATCGAAAGCGACGCTCCCGCTCTCGGTGAGATTGGCGCTGACGCTCGAGCTGAAGAGCGCCGAATACGTGGTCGGCAGATACTCGTTGCTGTCGAGCTCGAAGGCGAAGCGGTCGCCGGTGCAGGTCGTCTCGGCGTCGACTGCGAGACCGTTCAAGCCATTGCCCATCGAGCCCGGGCCGGCGTGGAACCACCAGCCCCAGCCCCAGGGACCGCTATCGCAGCCGACCGAGATCATGCCCCATCGCAAACCATTCGGAGCGCCAAAGCTGACAGTGAGGTTGCGCTCCGGAGAAGACGGCTCGGGCACCGGCCCGAGGTAGACGATGGTCGGGTCGGCACGGGTGAGGCCAATCATCAGCTGGCGCGTCACCCTCGGAACGTCGACCCCGACTCCCACCTCGTAGACCAGGTCGTATGGAGGAACGACGTCGGAAAACGTGAAGCTGTCGCTATCGAGGAGACTCACGCTCTGCGGCGAGGTCGCGCCGCGCTTCCACAGGCGAACGGTGACTTGGTCGACCATGCCGCTGGCGAGCGGCCGGCCTTTGCTCCAGGCGAGTACCCTGCCGTTCACCGTGAATGGAGTCGGCGGCACGACGGTGACCGCGAGATCCGCGGTCGTGGTCTGGCCGCCCGCTGAAGCGGACACGGTGATGGTCGAGACGGTGTTGGAAGCCAACAACGCCGCGGTAAGCGTCAGGGTGTTGCCCGCGATTGCCGCGGTGACGCCGGTGGGCGGCGCGCTCACGGTGTAGACCACGGCGCTTCCCGTGAGATCTCCGGTCAGCGTCGTGGTGAGCACGATGTCGGCGCTCGAAGCCTCGGGCAGGGTCAGAGCGGCTCGGTCGAGAGCCAGAGCGATGGTGCCGGGGTCGCTGTCGGTGTGCTGGTCGTCATCTCCGTGGCCGTCGTCGTCCCCGGGGTTCTTGTCGCCACCGCAAGCGAACGCCAACGCGCACAGCAGCACCGCAACCGAACGACGCATCTCTACCCCCAAAAATGAAACTGGCCGGGGGTTATCCGGCCAGCTCTGACGAATCAACTGCGAAAGCGATTTAGCCGAAGTCGAACCGGAGTGAGAGCTTATCGAAGCTGGTGTTGTGACTCGCAAAGGTCGCGGCTAGCTCGGTAGCCTCGCGCTTCGTCGCCTCGCCAACCGCCGGCAAGTGCACCACGATGGAGCCTCGGGTCTTGAGCATGAGGTCGAGGAGCACCGGCGACTCGAAGGCGAGGTCAATGAGCTCGGGCTCGCCGCGAATCCGCTGAAACGCAGTGCATCCCGCGACGTACTGCTGGAGCTTCGCGCGGCCGGACGCGGTGCGCTGGGAGAGCTGCCCCAGGAGGCGCACCATGAGCGGCGCTTGCAGCTGCGACTCCTTGAAGTGCTCCTGCTGCGCTTCGTACTGCAGCATGGTCGCCTGCCCTTCCAGGAACGCCATGCGCGCGCAGAGGGTGTCGGCGATGTCCAGGACCTCGGCGCTGTCGCTGCCGTAGCGGGCCTCGGCGGTGACTCCGGCGCGCACCAGCTCATCGAGCCCACGGTTGAAGTCTGGGAAGGCCTGGTCCTGGGCGCAGTGCACCAGTTCGTGGAAGCCGATCTCGCAGACCGCGTCCATATTCGCGTGCTTGAAGGCGTCGGCGTTGAACAAGAGCGTGCCGTCGCTCGGTAGGTAGGCACCGAGCGCGGCCGCTGCGCCATAGCGGTCTTCGAGAACACGCTGGAGGCGCTGCAAGAGCGATCTCTTCTTGGTGTTCGCGGCGTCTTCGGCTTCGACGCCGGCACGGCGCATCACCTCGGCGCCGACCCGCTTGGCGAAGGTCGCGGAGTCGACGACCTCGACCTTCACGCCCGAGATGTCGAGCGGCCAGCCGGTCTTCACGCGAACCATCTCGGCGAGCTCAGGGAGACGGGCGCGCAGGCCGATCTCGAGCGCCGACGCACCGTAGGCCGCGGCGGGGCTGAGCCGTCCGGCCTTGGGCGCGGGCTGGTCGACCCGACTCGCTATCTCGAGGCCGAGGCCACGAGCGCCCCGCAGCAGCGAGGCGTCGGGATTCCCCTGCGCAGGCAAGGCTTGCTCGACCTTGACGGGCGCGGGGCGCGGCAGCGGCTCCAAGCGAGCCTGGGGGGCGTCCGGCTTGATGCGTAGACGGTCACTCATCGCGAGCCGCCTCCGATGAGCCGAGCTACCCGGCGCATGAGCGCGACGCGTGCATCGAGACCTTCGAGCTGCGCCGCGACCGCCTTGTCGCCGATTTCGACGCCCTCTTCGCGCGCCTGCAGCAAGAGCTCGACGCGGATGGCGTAGGGTAGCTCCTGAACGGGCGGATACAGCTCCCCCTGAGCCGCTTCGACCTCGCGGACCAGCTGCATGTATTCCTTGCGTCCGAGCTGCCGCATCCGGCGGCCAGGATAAACGCCCGCTAGTCGGTTTGGAATCCCTGACGTTGGCTTACCGTGTAGCCCGATTCGCGCGCCGCGATGCGACGCATCGCATGACTCCAAAATGAAACTGGCCGGGGGGTACCCGGCCAGCTTCGCGATCAACGTCTGTCCCGCTTTAGCGGGACAGACAAACTAGCGGCGCAGCCGCGAAACACGTGGCGGCCCAGGCCGCCGGGGGAGTTGAAGCTACCGCTTCAACTCTTTCGGCGGCCAGGCGTCGAGCTTCATGCCGAGCGACAGGCCCATCTCCGCGAGCAGCTCTTTGATTTCTTTGAGCGACTTACGGCCGAAGTTCTTGGTCTTGAGCATCTCGGCCTCGGTCTTCTGAACGAGGTCGCCGATGTACTTGATGTTCGCCGACTGCAAGCAGTTCTCGGCGCGGACCGACAGGTCGAGCTCGTCGACGCTACGGAGCAAGTTCTCGTTGAACTTCTCCTGCGACGGAGTCTCTTCCTTGATCTCGAACTCTTCTTCTTCCTCGAAGTTGATGAAGACGGTGAGCTGCTCCTTCAAGATCTTGGCCGCGAGAGCGACCGCGTCGTCCGGAGCGACCGAGCCATCGGTCCAGGCTTCGAGCGTGAGCTTGTCGTAGTCGGTCTGCTGACCGACGCGCGCGTTGGTCACGTTGAAGCTGACCTTGCGGATCGGGCTGAAGAGCGAGTCGATCGGGATCCAACCCACCGCCATGTTCGGCGCCTTGTTCTTGTCGGCGGGAACATAGCCACGGCCGCGACGGACCATGACTTCCATCGCGAGCTTGCCGCCGGGGGCGACGGTCGCGACGTGGTGGTCGGGGTTCAGGACTTCCACGGCGTCATCGCCGGTGAGGTCCTTCGCCGTGACCTTGAGCTCTTCCTTCTCGGGAGCCTGGACGTCGATCTTCAGGACGCGGGGCTCGTTCGAGTGGGTCTTCACGAGAACGTCTTTGAGCGACAGGATGATGTCGGTCACGTCCTCGGTGACGTCCGGGATGGCCGTGAACTCGTGCAAGGCGCCATCGATGCGCACCGCCGAGATGGCCGCGCCCTGCAGCGAGCTCAGGAGCACGCGGCGGAGGGCATTGCCCAGGGTGATACCGAAGCCACGCTCGAGCGGCTCCGCGAAGAACTTACCGTAAGTAGCCGTCAGGCCTTCACGGTCAGTGATGAGGTGCTTGGGGCGGATAAGGTCTCGCCAATTGCGCTGCATGATGAGGACTCCTTTTTGAGTCGAGCAGTCTCACCGCGAGTCCTGCTGACCAGAAGGGGTTTTAGAAACGCTGAGCCTTATGTCCTCTGGCCCAGTGCTTCACCTTCAGCCAACCGCATATTCGGAAGGCCGAAGGCCCAACGACGAACCATCCGCTGCAGCAGACAGTCCGCCATCGCGTTTTTACTACTTCGAATAGAGCTCGACGATGAGCTGCTCTTGGATCGGGATCTGGATCTCGTCGCGCTGCGGCATCGACTGAACCGTTCCCGTGAACGCGCCGGCATCGAGGGTCAGCCAGCCCGGCACACCACGCTTCTCGGCGTTGCCGAGAGCTTCCATGATGCGGCCGATCTGACGCGACTTCTCGCGCACGCTGATGACCATGCCCGTCTTCACCTGGAAGCTGGGGACGTTCACCTTCTTACCGTTCACCGTCACGTGGCCGTGACGCACGAGCGTACGCGCTTCAGCGCGCGAGCCCGCGAAACCCAAGCGGTAGGTGACGTTGTCGAGACGGCGCTCGAGCAACTGGAGCATGACCTCGCCGGTGATGCCCTTCTGGCGCGAAGCCTCGGCGTAGTAGCCGTAGAACTGGCGTTCGAGGACACCGTAGATGCGGCGGACCTTCTGCTTCTCGCGAAGCTGGATGCCGTACTCGGAGAACTTGTGACGGCCTTGGCCGTGCTGACCCGGCGGATACGGGCGGCGCTCCATGGCGCACTTCTCGGTGAAGCAACGCTCTGCCTTGAGGAAGAGCTTCATGTTCTCGCGTCGGCAAAGACGGCAAACTGATTCGGTATAACGAGCCATAGTACTCTAAACCTCTAGAATCGAATTAGACGCGGCGCTTCTTCGGCGGGCGGCAACCATTGTGGGGGACAGGCGTGATGTCGCGGATCATCGTGATCTTGAAGCCCGACGCCTGGAGGGCGCGCACGGCGGCTTCACGACCAGCACCCGGGCCGTTGATGAGCACGCCAACCGAGCGCATGCCGGTGTCGGCGGCCTTGGTCGCTGCGTCTTGCGCGGCAACCTGAGCGGCGAACGGAGTCGACTTGCGCGAGCCGCGGAAGCCCTTCGAGCCGGCCGACGACCACGAGACGACGGCGCCCGTCGGATCGGTGATGGTGATGATGGTGTTGTTGAAGGTCGCCTGAACATAGACCATGCCGGTCGGGATGTTCTTCTTGACCTTCTTGACCTTGCCAGCTGCTGCTGCGGTAGCCATTAGCGCTTAACTCCAGCCATGCGCTTCGGACCTTTGCGGGTACGAGCGTTCGTGTGCGTACGTTGACCACGGACCGGCAGGCCCTTGCGGTGACGAAGTCCGCGATAGCAGCCGAGGTCCATGAGGCGATTGATGTTCATCGAGGTCTCGCGGCGCAGGTCGCCTTCGACCTTGTACTCGCGTTCGATGATCTCGCGGAGCTTGGCGAGGTCGCCTTCGCTCAGCTTGTCGGTCCGCAATGCCGGATCGAGCTCGGCCTTGCCGATGATGTCGAGGGCATTCTTGGGACCGATGCCATAGATGTAACGGAGCGCCACATCGATGCGCTTGTTACGGGGAAGGTCGACGCCGCTGATACGTGCCATAGTGCTGATTAACCTTGACGCTGCTTGTGACGCGGGTTGCTGCAGATGACGCGCACGGCACCGCGACGGCGGATAACCTTGCACTTCGCGCAGATCTTTCGAACGGACGCTCGGACTTTCATTGCCTAACTCACTTCGCTCGGTAAGTGATCCGACCACGCGTCAGATCGTAAGGAGAGAGCTGCACAGTCACCTTGTCGCCCGGAAGGATCTTGATGAAGTGCATCCGCATCTTGCCGCTGATGTGACACAACAGCTTGTGTCCATTGGCAAGCTCGACCCTGAACATCGCGTTCGGAAGGGGTTCGAGGACGGTGCCCTCAGTCTCGATCGTATCTTCCTTCGACATGCTCCCTCTTCACCCTTCCCGAGCCGAACCGCGCCGTTAGACACGTCCGGCCGAAAAAGGAAGCGGCGCTATACCAAAGGGCATCAAAACCGGCAAGGCCAAAAGGAGTGTGGCTTGGGCTTTTTGCGGGCCGCCTCACGTGGCGGCGCGGGCAACACCGTCGTAACGATCGACGTCGTAGGTGCCCTTCATCCCTGATGCCTTGTAAACGGTCAAGCCGCCCGCAAGAACGACGGAAAGTGCCACAGCCAGCCCAGATAGCGACGGTTCGGCGATCTGAGCCGCCGTGAGGCCGAGGCCGCCGGCGGCGATCCCGTAGGCCATGACGTTCGGAACGGTCGCCTGGGTGCAGTCGATCGTGAAGCCGAGCTCGGCGAGCATGGCTGCCAGGTGAGGGCTCGCGATCTGGGTGCCCAAAACCTCGACCTTCGCGATGGAGGGGTCGATCGTCACCCGCTGGCGAATCGCAAACATGGCGACGCCCACGAAACGGCCGAATGCCGGGTCACTGACCTTGCGCTCGACGCCGCGGCTCCAGAGCTCGCGGAGTTGTTGGCGCAGTGGGGCTGGCTTATCGACCGAAGCCCCATCCACACAAATGGTAAGCGTCCCCTTTTTCATGCGCACCCATCCCAGGATGTGCGTCGTGGCGTCTCCGTTCTTCAGGGCCAGCTGGAAGTACTCGGCCGTGGGTCCGGCGTTCTTGATGAGTCGATCGAGGACGGGGATCGGGGTACGTTCGGCGACCCACGCGGCCAGGCCGCCGTTCAGGAGCCGTTCGAGACGTGGAGTGGACGGGCCGTTGGTCGACTTGAGAGTGATGCTCACGACGGAAGCGTCGGCAGACGCGCGCCGGAGTTGCGTTAGACCCCGAGAACGCGCTTCGCGGTCGCTGTCGCGTCGGCAATGCAGTCGTTGACCGCGACACCGCGATAGGCGCTGCCGGTGAGGTACAACCCCGGATGCGCCGCGAGGCGGCCGTCGATACGCGCGAGCCGGGCCGCGTGGCCGACCTCGTATTGGGCGATAGCTCGCGGATGTCGGATCACCTGGGTGAGCGTCGGCCGCGTCAGGATGTCCGCGAGGTCGGCGAGCTCGTTGCGCACGCTGGCGACCAGCTCCTCGTCAGTCGCCTCGAGGAGCTCGCGCCGGCGGGTGCCGCCAACCATCGTGCGGGTGAGGACATAGCCGCTCGGCGCCCTGCCCCCGAACACGTTGGTCTCGATGAGCGTGCCGAGGATGCGGCGGCGCTCGCGGTGCGGGGCAAGGAAACCAAAACCGCGCACCTTCACGGCGTCCTCGGGAAAAGCCAAGGCAACGACGGCGACGGCGTTGTAGCTGATGCCGCCGATCTCCCGAGCCAACGGATCATCTAGGCTCGCGAGCATCCGCGCGGCGCCTTCGGCGGGAGCGGCGACGACGACGGCGTCGGCGCTGTCGGTCGAGCCGTCGGCGAAATGCACGCGATAGCCGCCACCGACGCTCTCGACCCGAACCACGCGTCCGCCACAGCGGACAGAATCGCCGAGTCTCGCGCCCAGGGCCTCGCAGAGGCTGCCCATGCCAGCGGTGAGCGAGGTCAGGCGCCTGCTGTCGGGTACGCTGCCGGCGTCACCGGTGCCGGCCTTACGGGCGGCCATCATGCCCTTGATGAGGCTGCCGTGTGTCCGCTCTAGCGTCGCGAGCTTGGGAAAACAGGACGGGAAGCTCAAGCGGTCGGGGTCACCCGCGTAGACCCCTGTCACCATCGGGTCGACGAACAGCTCGGTGGCTTCGGGTCCGAAACGACGGCGGCCGAACGAGCCGATGCTCTCGTCGTCGCTTACCGCCGGCGGCGCGATGAACGGCTCTTTGGCGACCCGCAGACGCCCTGCGAAGGACAACAGGTCGCTCGCCGCGAGCTGGAATGGCGACAGAGGTAGCGCCCGCAGCTTGCCCTTGGCCACGAGGTACCGTTCGCCCGCGGCTTCCTTCGCCTGCACGATGTTCGCGCCGCAGCCGACTGCTTCACACAACGCGTCGGTGGTTCCGGTCCCTCGGAGCCAGCCGTTCGCGGCCTCCTCGACGAGAAACCCCTCCTGCTTGCGGGTGCGCAGCTTGCCTCCCACCCAGGGCTCCGCCTCGAGCACGTCGACCTTCAAGGCCTCGCCGCGCTCGCGTGCCAAGCGCAGCATCTCGAACGCCGTCGCGAGGCCGCTGACACCGCCGCCAATCACGAGGACCTTTTGAGGAATACGCTGCACTCGCCCTCAGCTTGCGTCGGGCTCCCTCACTTGAGCAAGCAGCCAAACGATCTTCATGTCGCGGGAGAAGCGGACGCGATCGGCGAAGGTCTCCGGTGACGGCCATTTCGTCGGTCGCGTCGCGACTTCTTCGGGTCGCGGCAAGCGCAGGCTCCAAGCACCGTCGGTGCGGATCCAGTACTCGTTGTCGCGGTAGGTCGTACCGTCTGGGTTGCGGCCTGCGGCGAGCACCCAAGCATGATCGTCGTCGACCATGACCACGTCATCGACCCGGACTCCCATGCGGATGCTCTTACGGAGGGCGGCGGCATCATCACCGTAGTTCTTGCCAGTACGGCTCTCCTCGCGCGCCATCTGCTCGGCGCGGATTTCATCGCTGGTGGCCGAGTAGAGGCGCCCGAGCCGGGCTTTCACCTCGGGACGCTCGATGTGCTTGAGGATCTGCCGCTTCACCGCCGGCGTGAGCGGCGCTCGTCGATCGGCCAGGGCTTTGACGCGCTCGTTGTGATCGTCCGGAGTGTTGGCCACATACGCTTGAATCGAGCGCACGTAGTCCGAAACCCACTCCTCGCGACTCAACATGGTGCCGCGCGTGTGCACGACGCCGCGCGCCGGCTCCGGGAGCTGCAAGAGCTGGGTCACCTCGTCCATCGAGGCCGCGCGGACATCGAAGAAGTCGTTTGCGGCGATGCACGGGGCCATCCGCGACGATGCAATCTCGACGGCGCGCGTGCAGGCGACGCTCGCGCCGGCTGGGGTCGAGAGGTCGAGATCCGCTTCGGCGGAGCGGTCGATGAAGCTCTGCACCAGGCTTACGGGCCGTGCAAAGCCTACCCCATCGACGTCGCCGAAGAGTCGCGAGGTGTTGATCCCCACGAGCAGCCCCTGGGCGTCGACCAGCGGTCCGCCCGAGTTACCGAAGCTAATCGCCGCGTCGGTTTGGACGAGACCATTGTGTACGGCGCTCACCAGCCCCTGGGTGATCGACCAGACGGACTCCCCCGGATGGCCGATGGCGTAGACCTGCTCGCCGGGCTCGACCGGTTGGGCCCTGGCGACCAGCTTCGGATACGGCGACGTGTCGGCGTCGACGTGTATCAAAGCAAAATCGAGTAGCGTGCTATCGCGGACGAGCTTTGCCGGCCGAACCGCGCTCTCGTTCTCGAAGATGTAGCGCGAAAGCCCGCCGTCCTCGGCGGCGTAGCTCGGCCGCTTGGGGTCGTAGAACAGCACCCCCAACGAGGTCGCGCCGTCGGTCACGTGGCGGTTGGTGATGATGTCGCCGTTGCCCGCCAGGAGCACCCCCGAGCCGAAGCCAGTCTGACCGTCGGCTCGGTGCGCGAGCACGATCACCACGCCGCGACGTGCCGCGCTCGGCGACCCGACGGTGGCAGCTGTCTGCTGCAGCGGAGCAGCGCAGGCGCAGAGCGCCACACACGCAAGAATCGTCCCTCGCATCGCTTCTCTCGGGGAAATTCGTCAGTGATAGAGACGCGACAGGACGATGGGCTCGCCATCGGTGATGGCGACGCTGTGCTCGAAGTGCGCCGAGAGCTTGCGATCCCGGGTGACCGCGGTCCAGCCGTCGGCCAGGACGTCGACCTCGTGGGTCCCCTGGTTCACCATCGGCTCGATCGCGATGACCATGCCAGCCTTGAGACGCGGCTTGGGCCCGCTGAAGTAGTTCGGCACTTGCGGGTCTTCGTGCATGGTCGTGCCGATGCCGTGGCCGACGAACTCGCGCACGACACCGTAGCCGTTGGCCTCGGCGTGATCTTGAACGGCCTTGCCGATGTCCGAGAGGCGATGCTCGGGCGTGCAGACCTTGATGGCACGTTCGAGACATTCCTTGGTCACGTCGAGCAGGCGTTTGGTCTCGGCGTCGATGGTGCCCACGGGAATCGTGCGCGCCGCGTCGCCGACGTAGCCCTCGTAGATCAGTCCGATGTCGAGACCGATGACGTCACCTTCCTCGAGCACGACGTCTTTCGAGGGGATGCCGTGGACGATCACCTCGTTGGGCGAGGCGCAGATGGTCGCGGGAAAGCCGTGGTAGCCGAGGAAGGCGCTACCCACGCCGCGCTTCTTGATCTCGGCGCGGGCGATCTGATCGAGGTCCCACGTGGTGACACCGGGCTTCACGGCCTGCGCCATGAGCTCGAGGACCTCGGCGACATGCTGGTTCGCGCCGCGCATGATGTCGATCTCACGCGGCGACTTGAGGACGATGCCCTTGCGTTTCTTCTGTTCCATCGGGGCGCGCACCATAACTGGTGACGCGCCGGATGTCAGCCCAAGCTACCAGCGCTTGACCACACCGCCGGCATAAGCCAGCGTCGCGAGGCTGCCGCTGATGGCGCCGAGCCAGACCGCGCCCTCGCCCCAACCCGAGGCGACGCCGCCTAACAAGCCGACGAAGTACATGGCCGCGACGCCCGTCCCCTCGAGGAGACCACGAGCCGGGCCGTCTTTGCCGATGAATGTGCTCAGCCAGCCAGTCACCGCGGGCGCGGCGCCGGCCGCCATGCCGATGGCTGCGGCGACGCCGAGCGTCTTGGCATCGACAGAGCCCTTCAAGAGCGTAACGGTGAGCTTCCCAGCCGAGCTAGCCATGACGGAGCCGGTCACAGCGGCGAGCGCCGCACCGCCGGCGGCGACTGAGAACCATCCGGCCGCGTTGTTCGCCTTCTCGACCGCCTGGACGCTCGCCTGATTGATGCGAGCCGGGACCTGGGCCCAGTAGTTTCGAACCTCGGCGGCTCGAATGGCAACGCTGGTGGAGGTCGAGGTCTGGGTGGAAGTCATAATACGCTCCAAATAATCGTTTCGAAGGTTCGGTGGGGATATCGGCGGTCTTTGCGGCCAGTTCGCAAAATCGGACGAACGGCCGGAGATCGCTGGTGACAGCTCTTCACGCACCCCGCTCCAGACCCTGCCGATACCCGTTAGAGATGACGGGAATCCTGAAAATTGCGCGGGTTGTATCGACGCCGCTGCGCCGTGGGGAGCTTGGGCTCCGCCGCGATCAGGACCTCTCCGAACAGCGCCGTAATGTTGGCGGCACCTGGCCGACCTACGCGCCCTCGCACGCCCTGGCCAACACTGCCCGGTTGGCGCCACGAGGCGCGGCGACCTTTCAGAGCCCCAGGGGCGAGGTCACCGTCTGCCATCAACACTTCGCTCCCTTCCTGCGCGGACGCTACGCGCCGCAGGACCTCGCGACGCTGCATGCCGAGCTGCGCAAGGCCGGCATCGTCGACGTTCCGCTCACTGCAGCAAATCTCGTCCCCGCGGGCTCCGACGGCGGGGTAACCGCGTCTTTCGGCTACGGCGCCGCCTGGTGGCGCGACACCGCGCTCATCGGCATCGCTTTCGCGGACGAGCGCGCCGTGCAGCTCGCCAAAGGCCTTGCTGGCAACGCCCTGAGCACCAATCAGACCCACCGCTTCCTCACCGGCATCTGCCATGGCGGACCGGCGGGCGACCCTGCGGACATGCCGCAGATCAAGGTGAGCGCCGACGGAACCGACCTGACGAGTCGCTGGGGACACAACCAGCTCGACGCCCTCGGGCTCGGATTGTTCAACATGGCGACCGCCGCCAGCGACGACTCGTTCAAAGAGCTGAGCGACCTCGCGAAAAGCTCGGCGCTCGTCGCCGCGTATCTCACGCGCATCGACTTCACGACCGTGCCCTGCAACGGTCACTGGGAAGAGTCGGGTCCCAACGGCGAAGGCGCGATTCTCACCTCGAGCCTCGGCTGTGTCGTTCATGGCATGAAGGCGCTGCAGCGCTGGATGGCTTGCGACGACGATCGCGCAGGACGGCTCGACGACTACCTGCGCAGTCTCGACAAGACCGTCACCGGCCTCGGTGAGACCCTTCGCACGGTCGACGATAACGGCAACCTGCTCTTCAGCTTCCAACGCGGCGACCTCCGCGCCGCCGTCGAAAAAGGCTCACGCGTCATTCGCGCGCGGCATGTGGCCGGCGAGTGGCACGAGACCTTCAGGGACGCCATGGGTCGACCGCGCAAGACCGACCTCGCTCTATCGACCTTCGCGTTGCTCGAGCTGAAGTGCCCCGAGCACGACCGGGTGATGACGCGCCCGCAGCTCGTCGGGCTAGTGAACCAGCTCGAGCGAGATCTCAAGGGCCCGATGGGTTACCGCCGCTACAATACCGATGGGTGGCTCGCCGCCTACTACGGCGCCGACGGCCCCGATCCGAAAGCGCGCGCCGAGATCGGTCACCACATCGCCCAGCGCGACAAGATGATCATCGGAACATCGCCCGAGTGGACGCTGGGCAACGGCATCATGACGTATTTGCCGGCGCGCATCGCCATCGAAACCGGCGACGTCCGCTTTCGCGACCGCGCGCACGAGCACTTGAACCGCCTGGTCGGCAACATCTCGCTCGACCCAACCCAGGGCCGCCGCCTCGTCATCAACGAGCTCTTCATGCACGTACGCGAGGAGAACAACCGCTTTCGCTATGTTGGCAACGGGCTCGACCTCAACTGGGCGCACGCCTACGTGCAGCTGGGCGTTCAGGCGGTGCGTGACTTGGTGGTCGCCGAGAAGAGATAGCGCATCGTCGGCCGTCCAGCCTCGAACCAGGTGTCGACGTGGCGCATGCCGAGCTTCGCTGCGACGCGCTGGGAGGCCACGTTCTCCTGATCGATGTCGGCAATCACGCGGGTAAGCCCGGCGGTCGTCGACGCATGGTGCAGCACCGCCAGCGATGCCTCGGTCGCGTACCCCTTGCCGCGCGCCTCCGCGACGAAGCGCCAGCCTATCTCGATCTCCGGACCTTCGAGCTCGCGCGGAATGAGCAGGATCCAACCGACGAACTTGCCGTCGGCGAGCACCGACCAGTAACCCAAGTGCTCGGGATAGCGGTGCATCATGCGGCCGCGGATGAAGGCGCGGTGCATGTCGCCCTGCATGGGCAGAGTAATGAAGCGCCGCACCTCGGGATCCTCGTCCATGGCGATGCACAGCTCGAGGTCGTCGAGGGAGCGCTCGCGCAGCACGAGACGCTCGGTGCGGATGACCGGTAACGGCATCGGCGGCTCTCAGCCGGGTCCCACCAGCACCGAGAAGGTGACGGAGTCGGTCGCTACCGCGGCGGTGGAGTCGGTCACTTCGAGAGTGAGGGTGCCGTTGGGCGTGCAGTAGCTGCCGGTCGAGGTGTCCCAAAGCTCGTAAACCGAGGGCACCGGGAACGGGTAAACGCTGGGCGCGGTTGTCGGCACCTCGTATTCACCGCAACCGTCGCGGTTCCACAGCCAGCGATGCGTATAGGGCGGCACGCCACCAATGATGTTGCCCTCGAGAGTCTGGATATCCCCCTGATTGACGGTGCCGTTGTTCGCGGGCTGCGTGATCGTCGTGATCAGGCCATCGGGCACGATCGCGGCGAGCGTCAGGGTGTCCACCGAGGTGACACCGAAGCGGTCGGTGACACTCCAGGTGACGGTGTGTTGGCCTGCTCCGCTGAAGCGGATGGTGGTGACGCACGCGTGGATGTTGCCGATGATGTCGCCGACCACCGAGCTCTCCCAGGTCATGACGGCGCCGTTGGCGATGGCGCAGAAGTCATTGCCGCCTTCACCGGCGATTCCGGTGAGTGAGTAGTCGATGCCGGTGTACGGACTCTCGCCTTCTTCCGGCGCGGTGATCGCCGCCGTCGGATGCACGACGTCGATGGCCACGTCGACGAAGGCGCTCCTCGGTGCCCCCTGGCTGTCGGTTGCCTGAGCCACGACGCGACGGCTCCCACCGGTCGCGAACACGAAGGGCAGCACCTTGCCGCTACCCATGGCCCCGTCCACGTCGGATGACCAGGTGACTGCGCAGCAATCAGGATCATCCTCGATGTCGCTCACGGTTGCGGTCAGAGTGACGGCGCGTGAGTCGAAGAGATCGTGCTCGACGGCGACAGTGATGGATGGCGGAATGTTGTCCATCGCGAGCGCCTGCTTCACCGCGGCGAAGGCGTCGACGTAGCGCAGGACTAGGTTGTCGGTTTGCGTGTGCGCGGTGGCCATCAAGATGGCCTCGACGCCATTGGCGTCGAGCAGCGGATTCGCGGCGAAGATGAGCGCCGCGACACCGGCGACAAACGGCGACGAGACGCTCGTGCCTTGGACTTGCTCCGCCTCGTTCAGCACGGAGCCGCCTACCGCTTTGTTCACCCAAGTGTAGCCCGGGCCGAAGATGTCGACCGTGTTGGTGTGATCGATCTTGTTGCTGGTGTTCGCCCAGTTGGTGAAGGTCGAGATATTGGTGCGGTCGAGCTCCATCGAGCCAACACAGACCACGCCGCTCGTCTGGCAAGGGATCCAGGTCGCCTTCTTGATGCCGAGATCGTCGGTCTCATCGACGTCTTTGCCATCGTTGCCCGCTGCGGCGAACACCAGGGTGCCCCAAATGTTGCGAATCGCGCCGAACACCAAGTCGAGCGGCGGATTGACCAGGAGATTCACGTACTGCGGGACACGGCCGCCCCAGCTGATGTTGACGACCTTGGGACGCAAGACGAGTGTCACCGGGATGTCGACGAGGAAGAACTTGATGCCGCTCCACAGGTCACCGGGCATCGGGACGAGGATGGGGGTGGCCACCGGGCCCGCTGGCCCCGCGACGCCGTAGTCGTTGTCGGGCACGGCCATGGCGGCGGCGGTGACGCCCGTGCCATGCCAAGGACACGGCGTACCACCACTGCACGAGCCCGGGTTCGGGCTGCCGGCGTTCGACAACCAGATGGCGCCGGAAGGCACGTCACTGTTCGAGAGCATGCCGCCGTCAATGACCGCGAGCGAGACGCGATTGCCGATACGCCCCGTGGCGGCGAGCGCACGCCAAGCGTCGGCGACGTTGATGTCTTGGGTGCCGCCGCGCCGCATGTACGACCACTTGGTCGCGTCGGTGTCGTACTCTTCGGTCACCACGTTGCTGCTGAAGTCCATCGCGGTCATCGCGAAGCCGAGATTGGTCTCGTGGGTCGAGCCACTGGCCACCGTCGCCGACCTCGGCACGAGATTGAGGATCGCGGTAAGGCCGAGGGTGTTTTCACGCGCCGCTACTGCCAGGAGCTTTTGGCCTTCGTCGTTGGAAAAGCGCAGATCGGCTCGGCTGTCGGGCGTCAGGGAATCGAGATCCTCGATGAGACCGTCGGTGTCCGCTTCGGCGGAGTCGATGCGCACCAGGTGGAAGCCGGGAATGCCGGCCAAACCCGTCGCCGCGGAATCGGTGCTCTGCACGATGGTGCCGTGCCAGCGCTCGACGAAAGCCTCGAGAGCGGCCGTGTCATCGGTGACGACGATGAGCTCGTTCTGGAC
This sequence comes from uncultured Bdellovibrionales bacterium, assembly GCA_964484195.1. Taxonomy (GTDB): domain Bacteria; phylum Myxococcota; class XYA12-FULL-58-9; order XYA12-FULL-58-9; family JALHOP01; genus JALHOP01. Next base: position 832,786 of record CAZAER010000001.1, read on the forward strand.
GAAGTCCATGGTGATGCCGGAGTCATCGGTAAGCGCCGCAACCGCACGAGCCGCCGCGCCGTCGATGCCGGGAATGGTCGAAACCGCCGGGGCCACACTCGGGTCCACCGTCGCGGTCGAGGGCGCGTGCTTCTGGTGAGACGACGAACAGGCCGCGAGGCCGACGGCCAACGACACGGTGAGAGCGATTCGCATGCCGTCCACTATGCTATAGGTGCCGCGTGGGGAAGCCCTGCGTCGTTCTCGCCGCGATGCTCCTCGCGGGCTGTTCCCGCGAGCGCGCCGTCGTGCCCAAGGTCGCTGCGGTCCGGCACCCGGCGGCGGTGCTCTGGGCTCGCCCCATCGAGCTTGCGGACGTCGACATCCTCCGCCTCATGCCGGACGAACGGGTTCTAGTCGGCGCCATGCGACGCGACGGCGAGGAGACTACGCCGCGCGAGCTCTGGCTGCTGGACCGCGCAACCGGCGAGGTCATCTGGCGCGGCAAGCGCCCGGCCTCCGGCAGTCACGCAGTGGTCGGCGAGGCCGCGGGCAAGGTCATCATCAAAGTCACACGAGAAACGCGGGTCACCTTCCTCGCGATTGCCCTCGATAGCGGAGTCACGCTGTGGGAGCACGAAGAGCAAGGCACACCGGCGGCGGCGCTCGACAGCAGCGCCACACGCCTCATCATCGCCGGCGACCAGCGCGTGCGCGCCATCGCTTGCGATGCCGGTACCACGCTGTGGGAAACGGCGGTGGCGGTCCACGACGCGGTGATCAGCGACGCCGCCGACGTCGTCTGTGTCGCCGGCATCGAGATCGCTTGTCTGAAAGCCACGACCGGCGCCCTGCTCTGGCGCAAGCCGGCGGGCGACAACCAGCGCGTGGTCTTCGCTCGCGTGCTCGGCAACACCTTGCTCGCGGGGTCCGATGCCGGGCTCAGCACCTGGAACACCGGCCATGGCGGCTCGCGCTGGTGGCGTTCCATCCCGGGCAAGCACTTGGTCAGCGTCGCGATCGCTGGCGACTTGGCCTACGCGGTATCGTCCGACGGCAACGCCCGCACCGCCCGCTTGAGCGCGGTCGCTCTGCAGAGCGGTGAGATCCGCTGGACCAGTGAAAAACTGCCGATACCGTCCGGCCCCATCTCCGCCTTGGCGGACAACATCTACGTTCCGACTCCGGCGGTCCTCTTTGCGCTCGACGCGGCTAGCGGCGTTCGAGCGGCACGTGCGCCGATGCCACGCGAGCTCATTCGCAACCGGCGCGACGACCTTCTCCTGGTCGACGATGCGACGGTCACTGTGCTCACGCACGACGGCGCTGCGACTTTCCAACGCGATAGCTTGGAACCGACGCGCAGCACCACCTTCACCGATGCCCGCAACTGGGGCGGCACGCGAACGCTGACGCCCAACGGAAAAACGCTGGTGGGTTTTCAGGCTGGTGTCGGGGTCATGAGCTACGCCGTCGAGCGAGCGCCCGAAACCGTCGCCGAACCGGCCATCGTCGTCGAGGTCCGCGAAGGACGCACCACCTCGCTGCGCCAGGGCCGAAGCCTGCCCGCTTGTTACGGTACCGACATGACCACCGACCTCCCCTACGACGCCATCGAGACCGCGGCCGTGCTCGGGAACAACCGAGCCATCCTCCGCGAGCTCGAGGCCGAGGGGGCACGCAACCTGGTCTCAGTGGGCGGCGTCGAATACGGCGACATCGCGACTGCGCTCGGCTTCACCGAGGTCGCCGACGAGCTCTCGGGACGCGGCCAGCGCATCACCATCGGCACCGAGCTCACGCTCGCTATCGCGCACGATGACGTCGCGAGCGCCAAGGCGCTGCTCGAGCGCGGAGCCCGACCGAATGGCGCGAGCGCCTTCAACACCAAGCGTTCCTGCTACCCGGTACCGCTCGCCGCATCGCGCTCGGTCGCCATGAGCGAGTTGCTCCTCGCCAAGGGCGCCGTGGTGAACCTCATCGATGGCAAGGGACGTACGCCGCTCGACGAGCGCGCCGCGGCGCGCGACCAAACAAACGTCACCTTCCTGCGCTCACGGGGCGCAAAGACCGCTGCCGAGCTCAAACGCTAGCCGCGAGCGTCAGCCAGCCTTCGCCTGAGCGTCGCCGACCTTGAACGAGGCCACGACGTCGACGCTGCCGATGCGGAAGACGTCGCCGCTGTGGATCTCACGCGAGCGCACTTGCTCGCCGGCGAACCAGGTGCCGTTGCTCGAGCCACGGTCCTCGATGACGTACGCAGCGCCGGTGCGCGTCACCACGGCGTGCTCTCGCGATGCCTCGGACGACTGCAGCACCAGATCGCAGTGCGGACCGCGGCCGATGACGACCGGCTCGGTCGCGACCGTGCACACCTGGTCGGTCCCACGCACGCGCAGCTCGAGCACGAAGGGAATCGCGGGCGACAGCGCGGTGTCACGCACGACATTATGGCCGAGGATGTCGTCGACCTCGCCGAGCAGGTCGTCGAGCTCGCTGGTGTCCAACCGCTGACGCGACTTGGCCGGGGCGGCCGTGGGTGCAGGTGCTGCTGATGCCGCCGCCAAGGTCGCTGGGGCAATCGTCAGCGTAGGACGCGCGTGGACCGGGGCGGCTGCTACCGGGACGGGTATCGGCACCGCGGCAGCTGGCTGCGGGCGCGGCAACACCTCGTCGACCGCGCGATCGATGGCCACGACGCGCTCCGCAGTGGCCAGCCGCAAGGCAGCGACATCGAGCGCGGGCACGCGAGGTGAAGCTTCGACCTCTGCCTCCGCCGGCGCCGCTCGTTCCTCTTCGGCTTCTACGTTTTGCTCTTCGAACTGCGCGTCGACGACTACCGGCACGAGGCAGTAACGATCGACGTCCGCATCGATCGCGGCAATGCGCGCCTCTTGGCTCACGGTCTTCGCGACCGGCTCGGCGACCTTGGCGACGACGAGCGGTTGCGCCTTCGCTTCCGGCATCGGCTCTTCGACCAGAACGACCTCGGACCTCGGCGCCGGCGCGGCCACGACGACCGCAGCGGCCGGCACCGCGGCGGGAGCGGGAACCGGCATCACCGGCGCGGCTTCCGCCTCAGCCGCTGGAGCGGACACCGGGTAACCGTTCCGCCGCGCCCAGTTGAACACCGCCTGGTTGACCAGTGCACGTGGCTCGGTTGCCATGTCGCGCGCCATGGTCTCCAGGACCGTCCAGAGATGCTCCGCTATTTCAATCGTGCGACCGCTCATCAGCTGCCTCGGAGGTTGTCTTGCCAGGGGGACCGATTGCTCTCGTCCGTCAGCCAACGGAAGACCGCTGCGACTTCAGCGTACTCTTGCTCGGCGATGCCCGCGAGCGCCGGGTGCATGGCGTCGATGTCGATGCCTTCCCACGAGAAGCCGGGCACGTTGCTGTGACGCGCCCCGTAGCCGTTCATGTGCACCTTGTCGCGCACCCGCCAGTAGCGCTGCACCGCCATACCGCAGGCCTTGCCGAAGTCGGCGGGCGCTTTGATCGCCTGTGGTAGCGCCACCGCGCTCTCGCCGACGCTCCAGCACAGCCAGGTGAGAGCCGCCCAGTCGGCACGCGCCATGCGCAAGAGGTCGGGCAGCTCGTGCTCGTCGAGGCTCAAGGTCTCGTCGACAGAGATGCTCTCGTCTTCGTCGGTCTCCCAGCTGTCCTCGACGAGCTCCGCGCCCGCCGCCAGCTTCTCGAGATCGGCGAGCATCCACGGGACCTCGGGTCGCACGTACTTGGTGAGCGCTTGGCGCATCAGAGTGAGGCGCTTGGCGTATTTGCCAATCACTTTGCGAACCGCGTCGAGGCCCTGCTCTGGGCCATCCGGCAAGCCGTCGTAGTAGGTCTCCGGGGTCTGACCGCTCGGCCAGAAATCGAAGGTGCGGAAGAGCACCCGGTTGTAGTCACCGAGGAACTCGGCGCTCCCCTCTTGGACCGTCGCGAGCTCTTGCACGTCGACCTTCACCTGCTCGGGGAGCCCGAGGCGCATGAGCACGAGGCCACGGGTGAAGAGGAAGTCTTTGCGCTCCGGGGCGAGCAGCAGCGCCGTGTTGATCAAGTCGAGCGCAGTGAAAGCCTGGTCCGCTTTGTCGGCCACGATGGCCAGGGCACGGCACAACGCGGCCGGGTCCGCGCCACGCAAGAAGCCAGCAAGCAGGTCGGGATAGTGCTCGGCCGCGTTCTCGAGGATCTCGCCCGCGAGAGCCTCCGAGCCTTCCGGCTTCGTCGGCAGCGCCAGCTTGGTGATCGACGCAGTGAGCTGCTCGACGTTGGCGGAGCGCGCCGCAGCCCGGCCTTGGGCGACGATGGCTTCAGCGAAGCGCCGCTCGCGCGTGCAGGACTCGGCAACCGCGAGCCATTCCGCGGCGCTCTTGCGAACGTTGGCGAGAGCCGGCGACTCAGCCAGCGTGGCGTGGTCGGCGATGACGCCGAAGTCACGCGAGACCAAGCGTTTGCTGGCAGCACCCAGCAGGTGCCAGCCGCCCGCGGGCACGCCTTCGTCGTATTCGGAGAGCAACCCGATCATCCCCTCGGCGGCGTAGAGCGCAACCACATCGGGATCCCAGTCGGTGTAGCGCCCGTGCAGCGCCCCCTCTTTGAAGGTGGCCTCGACGAAGAGCTTCCCGTCCTCGAGGTAGCGCTTCCAGACCCCGTGACGCTCGTCATCCTTGTGCGAGCCTTCCTCGGAGAGCTGTCCGTTTTCATGGAACGTCTTCGCGGGGCCGTTCTTCTTGCCGTCGACGTAGTTGAGCTCTTCTTTGGGGGTGCCGTCTTTGTACCAATAGCGCCAGCGGCCGACCTTGGTGTGGTCCTCGCGAGCGGTGCCGGCAGCCCATTGCTCCTGCTTCTCGTGGTATTCCGCTTCGGCGGACACACTCACCGGGCGTTCGGGGAAACGCTCGCCGCTCGGCAACAGTCGCTGCCCTTCGCGGTCGAAGTGACGCACCGCGACGACCGTGTTGCTCACGTAGTCCATCTCGGAGCGCCAGACGTTCTTCGACATGCGTCCTTCGTGCATGCGCTCGGTGGTCTCGCTGTCGGTCGAGAACCAGGTCCGAGTACCGTGCAGGGCGCCCTTCACGAACGTTCCCTGCTGCGACACCTCACCGTTCTCGTGGAAGCGCTTGAACGGGCCGTGAGGCTGGTCGTCCACCATGTTGCACTCGTTGCAAAGAGTGCCGTCCTCGCGCCAGAACTTGTACGGGCCCTGCTTCTTTCCGTCCGCTGCAACGGACCCCAGCATCCACTCCTTGTCTTCCTCGACCCACTTTGCCCCTGCCGGGACACCCGCCGGACGCTCGCTCGTCATGGCCCGCTCCACTTTCGGTTGAGGGTCGACGGTACAACAAAACGAGTCTCGAGCGAGCTACTGCACGCCTGTCATGTAGTCAGATGACAGACGTGAGCGGGGTCACAGACCCTCGGCCCGAAAAGCGATGTTGGCGCGGCGCCGCGTGTCGTTGGCGACCAGCTGCTCGATGGGGGCGACGATGAAGCGACGCCCTTTCCGCGCCACGAGCTTCTCGTCGTACAGCTGGTTGAGCACCCGGCCGAGAGTGCGTTCGGTAGTTCCGCTCTGCCGCGCGAGCTTCTGCTGTGACAGCAGCTTGTCGATCACGATCCAGCCATCGGCATCGGCACTCCCGAACTGGCTGGCGTAGGCGATGAAGATGGCAAGCACGCGCTCGCGCACCGCCTCGGCGTCGGGCACGAACGCAATCTCCACCGCGAATTGCTGCGCCAGCTCCTTGTAGTGCGCAAAACACAGATCGGGGTCACCGCGCAGGACATCGAAATACCAGGCCGGCTCGACCGCGACGACGCGTGACGCGACCAAACACTCGATGGTCTGGCTATGGACGCCACCGACCAGGGCCTCGGCGCTGCCGAAGCTCGCGGGCGCAGCGAACATCTTCACGGTGAGCTCGCCGCGTTGCGACGTCGCGGGGTAAAAAACGCGCACGGCGCCGTCGACCAGGAAATAGACCGAGCTCACGGGCTGCCCGACCTCGACCACAGCCTCGGCGGTTCGCAGATCCCGCACGCGTCCGCGCCGCAAAAGCCCACGAAGCGTCACGTCGCTCGCCTCCTTCCACACGGGATGACGGCGCAAAGACCCCAGGAGGCGGGCGGTGAGCTCCATGGGCCCGACGATATCACGGCCACGGTGGCCGCATACGCGCCGCTCGGCTCGCCGCCTCTCCGATGACGCATGTGGAGGAGGACGTCATGCACGAGGCGCGCAGCGAAGGATTCAAGCGAGCGGTCCGCGTGGAAGTGCAGCACCTGCGAAAGGTCGTGGAGACGCAAGCAAAGCTCGGGAAGCCGCGCCTGGTTCGAGCGACCTACTCGTCAGCTCACGCACCACAGTTCGTCGACGAGATCCGCATGGGCTTTCCCGAGCTCGTCGTCACCACGGAGACCCGCGGCAAGACTGTCTCGGTCACCATCACGGAGCCGGCTGTCGCTAAGCAGTAGCGCGCACGGTGTTGTTCAACGCGCTCTCGATGCGGCGTTGCACCTGCTCGGGCGTCGCGACGCCATCGAGGTCGATGAGGATCCCGCGCGCCTGATAGAAGGCGACCAGCGGCTGCGTCTTGGTGCGGTACTCTTCGAGGCGCGATTTCACGAGCTCTTCGGTGTCGTCCGGACGCTGAATGAGCGCGGTGCCACAGACATCGCAAACGCCCTCGGTCTTCGGCGGCTTGAACTTCACGTGGTAGCTGGTGCCGTCTTTCGGGCAGCTCCGGCGGCCAACCGCGCGCTCGACCAAGATGTCGTCCGGCACGTCGAGGTTCAGAGCCGCCTGCAACGGCGTGCCCTTCTCCATGAGCATGCGCTCGAGCGCCTCGGCCTGCGGCACCGTACGGGGGAAGCCGTCGAGCAAAAAGCCGCTCTTGGCATCCGGCTTCGCCAGACGCTCGGCGACCATCTCGATGATCAAATCGTCGGGAACGAGCAGACCGCGGTCGGTGAATCCTTTGAAGCGCACGCCGAGCTCGGTGCCTTCACGGATCGCCGCACGGATCAGGTCACCCGTCGAAATAGCTGGAATCCCGCGGGACGCAGCGATGTGTTTCGACTGCGTGCCTTTGCCCGAACCGGGCTTACCCAGCAGAAGTATCCGCATACCCTTGCCTAGGACGCGCGACGTCCACGGATGCGTGGGCCCTTGGCGCCCGCGAAACCGTCATAGTTGCGGGTGATCAAGTGCGACTCGATCTGGCGGGCGGTGTCGAGCGCGACGCCGACCACGATGAGCAAGCCGGTTCCGCCGAAGCGGAATGGCACCTGGAACTGCGAGACGATGATCGTCGGCAACACACAGATCGCCGAGATGTAGAGGGCGCCACCGAAGGTGATGCGCGACAAGACGTGGTCGATGTACTCGGCCGTCTTCTTGCCGGGGCGAACACCCGGGATGTAGCCGCCGTACTTCTTCATGTTGTCGGCGACGTCGACCGGATTGAAGGTCACCGCGGTGTAGAAGTAGCAGAAGAAGACGATCAGCAAGACGTAGGCGCTGTTGTAGAACCAGGCGTCCGACTGGAAGAACTGGGTGACCGACGCGAGCCAGTCGGCGCCGACGAAGCTCGAGAGCGTCGCGGGCAGCAAGAGGATCGACGAGGCGAAGATCGGCGGGATGACGCCCGACGAGTTGATCTTCAGCGGCAGGTGCGTCGACTGACCGGCGTAGGTACGCTTGCCGACCAGACGCTTGGCGTACTGCACCGGGATGCGGCGCTGCGCCTGCTCGAAGAAGATGATGGCGGCGATGACGCCGAGCACGAGCGCGAGCAAGACCATCGCCTGCACCGGCTGGAGCACGTCGTCGGCCATGTAGCGCGCCGTCTCGATGAGGTTCGACGGGAGCTGCGCGACGATACCCGCAAAGATGATCAGCGAGATACCGTTGCCGATGCCGCGCTCGGTGATCTGCTCGCCGAGCCACATCACGAACACCGTACCGCTGGTGAGCGTCAGGATGGTGATGGCGTAGAACATGAATCCGGGATCGCGGACGACCTGAGCGCCGCCCGGACCTTGGACGAGGTAGTTGGCGATACCGTAGCCCTGCACGAAGGCGAGAGCGATGGTGCCGTAGCGCGTGTACTGGTTGATCTTGCGACGACCAGCCTCGCCTTCCTTCTGCAAACGCTCGAGCGTCGGGATGACGACGGTCAGGAGCTGCATGATGATGGACGAGCTGATGTACGGCATGATGCCGAGCGCGAAGATACTCGCCTGCTCGAAGGCACCACCCGAGAACATGTTGAAGATGCCGAAGACCGTGCCCGAGAGCTGATTCAAGGCGCGCGCGAGAAGCACGCGGTCGACGCCCGGCACCGAGATGAAGATGCCGATGCGGTAGACGATGAGCAGACCGGCAGTGAACAACAGCCGCTTGCGCAGCTCGGGGATCTTACCGATATTCCAGAAACCTGAGGCCACGGTCGGTCACTCCAAAAGAGGCGTGATGCTTAGAGCGCGCGCACACCGAAATCAAGCATCCGCGCAGCAATTCGCGATCGAGCGCGAGTCGCCGTCCCAGGCAAGGCGGAGGCGAGGAAGCACCGCAGCGGGCGTTGTTGGCCCGTGAGGAGCGCCCGCAGCCGACAACGCCGCATGGGGCGGTGAATCGCGTTCGAGCTAAGCGGCTTTGGGGGTCGGGTCAACGATGACGTTCACCTTGCCGCCGACGGCTTCGATCTTCTTCTTGGCACCGTCGGTCACGTGGTGAGCCGAGATGTTCAAGGCGTGCGCCATCTCGCCACGGCCCAGAACGCGGACCTTGACGTCGATGTTGCGCGCGAGACCGACGGCCTGCAACGCGACGAGATCGACCTGCGCACCCTTGGGGAACTTCTTGGTCAGGGTGTCGAGATTGACCTCGCACGTCGGCGTGCGGAAGGCCTTGTTCTTGAAGCCGCGCTTCGGCATGCGGCGGTACATCGGTACCTGACCGCCTTCGAAGCCGCGACCGCGCTTACCTTTACCGGTACGCGCCGTCTGGCCCTTGCCGCCGAGACCCGCGGTCTTACCGAGACCGGAGCTCTCACCACGGCCGCGGCGAACCCGCTTCACATTCGCGCCTTCGGGCGCTCTCAAATCGTGCAAACGCATTGGAATCCTCGACCTTAGGCTTGAGCGCTCTTCGCGCTGGACTTCTTGGCCTTGCCGCCCGAAGCCTTGAACTTGCGCGTGAGCTCGCGCTTCGACGCGACCGGTGGGTTACCCGTCTTCGGGGTGCAGCTCACCATGTCGACGACCTTGTAGATCATGCCGCGCACGGCCGGGGTGTCCTTGAGGTACACCGTGGTGCCGGGGCGCTTCAGACCCATGCCCTGCAGCGTGCCGATCACCGAGTCGGTGCGGCCGTTGTAGCTGCGCTTCAGAGTAACTTCGAAGTAAGACGCCATGACGCTTACGCCCTCTCTTCAGCCGCGGCGTTCTTCTTGCTGCGGCGTGGCTCGCGCATGTCCTCGGCGGTCTTGCCGCGGGCACTGGCGATGCTGTCGACCGACTGCAGCTTGCGCAGACCGTCGAGGGTGGCCTTGACCACGTTGTGCGGATTGCGGCTGCCGATGCACTTCGTGAGGATGTCGTGGATACCGGCGGACTCGAGGACCGCGCGGACCGCGCCACCGGCGATGACGCCGGTACCTGCCGAAGCGGGCTTCAGGAGAACTTCACCCGAGCCGTAGCGACCGATGATTTCGTGCGGGATGGTGCCGTTGGTCACGGGAACCGAGAAGAGGTTCTTCTTGGCCTGGTCGAAGCCCTTGCGAATCGCTTCGGGGACTTCGTTGGCCTTGCCGAGACCGGCGCCGACGCGACCATTGCCATCGCCAGCGACGACGAGCGCGCTGAACGAGAAACGACGGCCACCTTTGACGACCTTCGCGGTACGGTTCAAGTCGACGAGCTTGTCGACGACTTCGCCTTCTTGCTGCTCTACGCCACGCTCTGCCATTCAAAACCTCTTGTCCGCCGAAGCGAACGCCTTGCCCGGCACACCGGTCCGAGCTCGGTAGTAATTAGAACTGCAATCCAGCTTCGCGGGCGCCCTCGGCAACTGCCTTGATGCGTCCGTGATAGCGGTAACCATTGCGATCGAAGACCACCGCGGTGATGTTCGCGGTCTTGCAGGCCGCGGCCACGGCTTGGCCAACTTGCTTCGCGAGGTCGGTCTTCTTGCCTTCGGCCTTCTTCATGCCTTCGGTGAGAGTCGACGCCGAAGCCAGGGTAGCACCCTTGTCGTCGTCGATGACCTGCGCGTAGATGTGCTTGGCGCTGCGGAACACGTTCAAGCGCGGACGCTCGGCGGTACCGAAAACCTTCTTGCGAACGCGCAGCTTGCGGCGCTCGCGGCCAGTTAAACCTTTGGTGCTCATGGTTACTTGGCTCCCGTCTTACCGACTTTGCGGATAATGGTCTCGTCCGAGTACTTGACGCCCTTGCCCTTGTACGGCTCGGGCTTCTTGAAGGCGCGGAGGGTCGCGGCGATCTGGTTGACCACCTGCTTGTCCGGACCGGAGAGGGTCACGATGGTGCCCTTGTCGATCTTCGCCTTCACCGACTTCGGCAACACGACTTCGCAGGGGTGCGTGTAACCGAGCTGGAGAACCAGCTTGTCGCCCTTCTGCTCGGCCTTGTAACCAACGCCAGTGATCTCGATGGTGCGCTCGAAGCCCTTCACGACACCATTCACCATGTTGGCGAGGACGGCGCGCATGAGGCCTTGGAAGCCCTTGTTCTGGCGGTCGAACGCCTTCGGCGCCTGCACGTGAATGACGTTGTTCTCGATCTTGATGGTGATCCCAACCGGGATCACGGCGTCGAGGACACCGAGCGGACCCGTGACCTTCACGGAGCGCGCGGAGACTTCGACCTTCACCTTGTCGGGAATCGGAATCGGCTTTTTACCAATGCGTGACATTATTCGTTCCTCGTTTCGTGGTGTCGTTTAGTAGACGGCGCAGAGCGCTTCGCCACCAACGCCCTGCTCACGGCAGGCGCGGTCGGTGAGGACGCCACGCGAAGTGGTGAGGATCATGATGCCGAGGCCGGTACGGATGCGCGGGATCTCGGTCGAGCGCAGGTACTTGCGCAGACCGGGCTTCGACACACGGCGGATGCTGTTGATGACCGGCTGACGACGCTCGTTATAACGGAGCGTGATGTCGATCTGGCCCTGCTTCTTCTGGTCCGGCACGCTCTGGAAGTCGGCGATGTAACCCTCTTCCTTGAGCACGCGGCAGATTTCGAGCTTGAGCTTGGACTGGGGGCAGCTCACCGTCGACAGACGCGCGCGGGCGCCATTGCGGATACGGGTGAGCAGGTCGGCAACTGGATCTGTATGCATGAACTACCTCGCCGGAAGTATTCGCTATCGCGAACTGCCCGGCTGAATTGGGCTAGCTGTGTTACCAGCTCGCCTTGATGACACCTGGAATCTCCGCGTTCAGAGCGCGCTTGCGGAAGCAAAGGCGGCACATCTGAAACTTGCGGAGGAACGCTCGCGACCGGCCGCAAATCGGGCAACGGTTGTAAGCGCGAACCTTGAACTTGGGCTTGCGGGTCGCTTGGACGCGCTTCGAAGTCTTAGCCATGGTCTGTTAGTTCCTGAAGGGCATGCCGAGGTGGCGCAGAAGCGCTTTCCCCTGCACGTCGTCTTTCGCCGTGGTGATGATCGAAATGTTCATGCCGAACACCTTCTCGACGTCCTCGTATGAGATCTCGGGGAAGATGATCTGCTCTTTCAGACCCAGCGTGTAGTTGCCGCGGCCGTCGAACGCCTTACCGTTGATGCCCTTGAAGTCGCGCGTACGCGGCAGAGCAACCGACACGAGGCGGTCGAGGAACTCCCACATCGCGAAGCGACGCAGGGTGACGGTGGCGCCGATGGCCTGACCGCCGCGAAGCTTGAAGTTCGCGATGGCCTTCTTCGACTTGGTGATGACCGCGTGCTGGCCGGTGATGTCCGAGAGTTGCTCGGCAGCGCCCTTCACGAGGTTCGGGTTCGAGGTGGCTTCGCCGATACCCGCGTTCACGACGATCTTGGTGATCTTCGGAACTTCCATCGAGTTCTTGTAGCCAAACTCCTTCATCAGAGCCGGCACGATCTCCTTGGCGTAACGCTTCTGGAGACGCGGGAGGTATCCCTCGGGGAGGGCCTCGACCTTGATGGCGTCGCGCTTCTTGCCTTCTTTGGCCTTGGCGGCTTTCGCCTTGGCCTTCTCGGCACGCTCCGCTTTGGCGGCGGCCGCTGCGGCCTTATCGTCGTTCTCTTCTGCCATGACTTTCCTCGTTACAGCCGGTCAGCATTACGACCGACTGATGTCCTGTTTGCGATCCGGGGCGCGGCTTATACGCCAGCGTCCTGCAACATGTCACCAGACTTCTTCGCGATACGAACGCGGGTGCCGTCCTCGAGGGTCTTCATGCCCACGCGGGTCGGCTTCTTGGTGCCGGGGTCAATCGGCATGACGTTCGAAGCGTGAATCGAGCCGAGCTTCTCGATGATGCCGCCATTGGGCATCTTCGGGTCACGGCCGGGCTTCACGTGGCGCTTGGCCGACGCGACGCCTTCGATGCGCACGCGGTTCGAGTCGGTCATGACCTCGACGATGCGGCCGGTCTTGCCCTTGTGGGCACCAGCGATGACGGCGACTTCGTCACCCTTGCGTAGACGGCGAGCCATTAGAGCACCTCGGGCGCGAGCGAAATGATCTTCATGAACTTCTTGCTGCGGAGCTCGCGGGCCACCGGTCCGAAGATGCGGGTACCGATCGGCTCGCCTTGCGCGCTGATCAGAACCGCGGAGTTGGTGTCGAAGCGGATGTAGCTGCCGTCGGCGCGCAGGATCTCTTTCGAGGTGCGGACGACAACGGCGCGGGCAACATCGCCCTTCTTCACCTTGGCATTCGGCAGGGCCTCACGGATAGCGACGATCACCACGTCACCGATGGTGGCGTAGCGACGGCGCGAACCGCCGAGAACCTTGACGCACATGACCTTCTTCGCGCCGCTGTTGTCGGCTACGTCGAGGACCGTTTGCATCTGAATCATGACTAAACCTCTGCTGTCCGCTTATGCGGACATCCTTCGAATTAGACGGCCGACGCCGCGACCGCGATCTCGATGACGCGCCAACGCTTGTCCTTCGACAGCGGACGGGTCTCTTCGATGACCACGATGTCCCCGATGTTGCACTTGTTGGCTTCGTCATGCGCCTTGTGGCGGATGCGCTGCTTCAAGAACTTGCCGTACTTCGGGTGCTGGTAACGACGGCTGATCTCGACGACCACCGTCTTGTCCATCTTGTTGCTCAAGACGACGCCGCGGCGGGTCTTGATCGACTTCTTGCGCTCTTCGACCACCTTGGGGGTGGCCGCCGAAGCGGTCATCGCCGCCGGAGCCTTCGCGGGCTTCTCGGCCTTGGGAGCCTTCTCCGCCTTGGGGGCAGCGGCCTTCTTTTCGGCCTTCGGCTTTGCAGTCTTCTCAGCCATGATTATTCCTCGCCCTTCTTGGCCTTCGCCTTCTTGGCGGGAGCCTTATCGGTCTTCTCGGCCTTCGGCTTCTTCTCAGCCTTGGGCGCAGCGGCCTTCTTCTCGGCCTTGGGAGCCTTCTCGGCCTTCGGCTTGGGAGCCTTCGGGGCTTTCGCCTCGACGCTCACGCCGCGGTCCTTCTCACCGAGCACGGTGTTCAAGACAGCGATGTCGCGGCGCAGAGCTTGGAACTCGTGCGACTTGACGGTGACGGCCTGCGAGCCCTCGAGGGCCTTCTTGAAGCGCAGCTTGCGGAGCTCCTCGACCTTGGCCGAGCGGAGCGAAATGAGCTCGGCCGGGTTGCGGTCGCGGATGTTCGAAGCAATCACTTTTTCAGCGTTCTGTGCCATTGGTCTTCTGGTCCTACATGTCCGAGCGACGCACCATGCGCGTCGCCAGGGGCAGCTTGTGCATGGCGAGACGGAAAGCTTCGCGCGCCACTTCGTCGGTCACGCCCTGCATCTCGTAGAGCATGCGACCGGGGGTCACCACGCAAACCCAGTGCTCGACACCGCCCTTACCGTGACCCATGCGGGTTTCGGCAGGCTTCTTGGTGATCGGCTTGTCCGGGAAGACGCGGATCCAGATGCGACCGCCACGCTTGATGTGACGGGTCATCGCGATACGCGCGGCTTCCAGCTGACGCTGGGTGATCCAGCCGGGCTCGGTGGCCTGGAGGCCGACATCGCCGAAGGCGAGCTTGCCACCACGCAGGGCCTTGCCCTTGAGGTTGCCCTTGAACTGCTTGCGATATTTGACTTTCGCTGGCGACAACTGAGACATGATCGTTAGTCCTCTTTAGCGGTCAACTCGTATTACGAGTCGAAGCGCTCCCGGGGCTGTTCTGGGGCTTTCTCACGCGGAGGCAACGGACCGGACTCCGGCAGAATCTCGCCGCGCATGATCCAGACCTTGACGCCGATCTTGCCGTAAGTGGTCTTCGCCTCGGCGAAGCCGAAGTCGATGTCGGCGCGCAGCGTGTGCAACGGCACGCGGCCTTCACGGTACTGCTCGTGACGGGCCATTTCACCACCGCCCAAGCGGCCGGCGGCGGCGATGCGGATGCCCTTGGCGCCGAACTTGAGAGCGGTCTGGACCGCCTTCTTCATGGCGCGACGGAAGGCAACGCGGCGCTCGAGCTGAACGCAGACGTTCTCGGCGACGAGCTGGGCGTCGATCTCGGCCTTGCGGACCTCGTGGATGTTCACGAAGACCTCGGACGACGACATCACCTGCAGCTCCTTCTTGAGCTGCTCGATGCCAACGCCCTTCTTGCCGATGACGATGCCGGGACGCGGGGTGTAGATGCTGACCTTCACCTTGGCGGCGGCGCGCTCGATCTCGACCTTGGAGACACCAGCGCTGTTCAGCTTCTTCTTCACGAAGTCGCGGAGCTTGATGTCCTCGTGCAGCCACTTCGCGTAGAGCTTCTCCTCGTACCACTTGGAGTCCCAGGTACGAATGACGCCGAGGCGGAAGCCAACTGGATGTGTTTTCTGACCCATGTGCTTAAGCCCTCTCGCCGAGAACGATGGTGACGTGCGACGTACGCTTGCGGATGCGGGTGGCGCGGCCTTGAGCGCGCGGCAACCACCGGCGCCAGGTCGGACCTTCGTCGACGGTCGCGGTCTTGACGACCAGCTTGTCGAGGTCGACGCCGCCCTTCTGGTCCGCGTTGGCGACAGCGCTCTTCAGCAGCTTGCCGAGCGGACGGGCAGCCGCCTTCGGGCTGAACGTCAGGATGTTGAGGGCCTCTTCCACGGCGCGGCCGCGGATGAGGTCGACAACGAGGCGAACCTTCTGCGGCGACATGCGCAGGTAATTGAGCGAAGCAACGGGGCCCATGGCCTTGCGCTCTTCGGCCCGCTTGACGGCCTTCTGTTTCTCTCTGGTAGCCATTAGCGCGCTACTTCCTTCTTCTTGATGCCCGGGTGAGCATTGAAGGTGCGGGTCGGGGCAAACTCACCGAGCTTGTGGTCGACCATGTTCTCAGTGACGAAGACCGGGATGTGCTTGCGGCCGTTGTGGACCGCGAACGTGTGACCGATCATGTCCGGCAAGATGGTCGAACGACGCGACCAGGTCTTGATGGCACGCTTGGCGCCGCTCTTGTTGAGCTCCTCGACTTTTTTGACGAGGTGCTTGTCCACGAAGGGACCTTTTTTCAGTGAACGTGGCATGGTGGATTATCCCTTGCTCATGTTGCTAGGCGGACGACGCTGAACGATGAAGCGGTTCGTCGACTTGTTCTTGCGGGTCTTGAAGCCACGCGTCGGCTTGCCCCACGGCGTGACCGGGTGACGGCCACCGGAGCTCTTGCCTTCGCCACCACCCAACGGGTGGTCGACCGGGTTCATGGTGACACCACGGTTGTGCGGCATGCGGCCGAGCCAACGCGACTTACCGGCTTTGCCGAGAACGATGTTCTCGTGGTCGGTGTTGCCGACCTGGCCGATGGTGGCGCGGCAGCCTTCCGGCACCTGGCGGATTTCGCCCGAGGGCAAACGCAGGAGGCAGTAGCCACCGTCACGCGCCATCAGGGTCGCCTGGACACCAGCGCTGCGAGCGAGCTGCGCGCCCTTGCCGGGCTTCATCTCGATGGCGTGCACCATGGTGCCGAACGGGATGTTGACCAGCGGCAACGAGTTGCCAGGCTTGATGTCCGCGCTAGCGGAGCTGATCACCGTGTCGCCGGCAGCGAGGCCGATCGGAGCGATGATGTACGCCTTCTCGCCGTCTTTGTAGTGCAAGAGAGCGATGCGCGCGCTGCGGTTCGGATCGTATTCGATACGAACGACCTTCGCGGGCACGTCGACCTTGTTACGCTTGAAGTCGATGATGCGGTACTTGCGCTTGTGACCGCCGCCCTTGAAGCGAACGGAGATGCGGCCCTGGTTGCTACGACCGGCCTTCTCTTTGAGCGGCGCGGTGAGCGACTTCTCGGGACGCGCGCGACCCTTGGTCGTGAGCTCCGAGAAATCAGCGCGGGTCTGATGACGCTTGGTCGGCGTCGTCGGTCTAAAAGTCTTTACGCCCATGGTCGATTACTCCGCGGCAAAGAAGTCGATCGTGTCGCCTTCTTTGAGCTGAACGATGGCCTTCTTCCAGTTGGGACGCTTGCCGATGCTCTGGCCGCGGCGCTTGAGCTTGCCCGGCATGGTCATCGTGCGCACCGCTGTAACGGACACGCCGTAGAGCGTCTCGACGGCGCTCTTGATCTGGTTCTTGTTCGAGGCCTTCTTGACCTCGAAGGTGACCTGACCAAGACGCTCGTGCGCGGTGGTGGCGCGCTCGGTGATGATCGGACGGACTAAGATTTCGTGGTTCTGCATGACTACGCCGCCTTCGCTTCGTCACTCTTGGCGCGAGCGATGACCTGCTCGAGAGCGCTCTTGGTGATGACGAGCTTGTCGTGATCGAGGATGTCGTAGACGTTCAACGCTTGGGCGAACAGGTACTTCGCCTTCTTCAAGTTGCGCGTCGACAGCTTCAGATTGTCGTTCTCGAGATCGACGATCAGGGCGCTGGTCGTACCGACCTTGCCCATGAACTCGACGACGCTCTTGGTCGCCGGCTTCTTGAGATCGACCTTGTCGACGATCATCAGACCGCCCTTGGCGCGCAGCGACAGAGCGCTGGCGAGCGCGACCTTACGGGCCGAGCGCGGGAGGCGGTAGCTGTGGTCACGCGGAACCGGACCGAACACCGAGCCACCACCAACGTGGTTCGGAGCGCGGCTCGAGCCTTGACGAGCGCGGCCGGTGCCCTTCTGCTTGTAGGGCTTGATGCCGCCGCCGGAGACTTCGCCGCGACGCTTGGTCTTCGCCGTACCACGGCGACGCGAAGCGCGCTGAGCCTTGACCATCTCCCAGAGGAGGGTCTCGTTGACTTCGGCGCCGAACACGTCGTCGGGCAGATCGACGCTGCCGACTTTGCTGTTCTCTAGATTGAAGACATCGACTTTCATTGACGTGCTCCGCCTTAGCTCTTGATCTCGACGTCCACGCCGGCGGACAGGTCGAGCTTCATCAAAGCGTCGAGGGTCTGCTGGGTGGGCTCGATGATGTCCATCAGGCGCTTGTGCGTACGGATCTCGAACTGCTCGCGCGACTTCTTGTCGACGTGCGGGCTGCGCAAGACGGTGTAGCGGTGAATCTTGGTGGGAAGCGGAATCGGACCGGCCACTTTGGCTCCGGTGCGACGCGCCGTTTCAACGATTTCACCAGCGGACTGATCGAGCACTTTGCTGTCGTAGGCCTTGAGGCGGATGCGAATCTTGGTTCGCTGCTGTGCTTGGCTTTGGCTGCTCATCTCAACTCTCGTTTGCATCGGGTACGCTCTCGAGAAGCTCTAATGAGCCTTCGATCACGCGCCCGGACGGCGCTTTCCGCGTTGTCAAACCCACCACCGCCACGAGGACGGCGTGCCTTTTGAACTCAGGGGCGCGGCTTCTAACAAAAGCGCAAGAGCCCGTCGAGCACTTTCTCACCGTGTGATGTCGATTTTTCGTCGCTAGGACGCGGGCAGCAGACGGGCGAGATCGGCGGCGCCGCGGACGGCCTCGGCATTGCTCCGCGCGAGCTCGCGGAAGCCCGGCGAAACGGCTTTCTCTTGGCTGACGGCTTTCCAGAATGTCTCGGCGGCGACGCAGGCATCGCGCCAGACCGCGGCATGGGAGGGATGCGGCCTGGGGTTGAATTCACGCCTCGGGAGCGCATTCGACAACGGCCGGTAGAGCATCGGCGCCATGTCGTAGACCGGCGTGAGACCCTCGAGACGCACGCCGTCCGCGACGAACGAGAGATTGGCAGCGTGGCGATCGTCGTTGGCGATGAGCTCTCCGAAGGCGTCACGAAAGCGAATCCGCTGGGCGGTCGCTGCGTCGATGATGCCCTGGCGCTCGAGAGCGTCGGCCGTGGTCGTCCAATCGCCGCCGCTTCCCGTGTGCTCAGCGTCGACGGCGGCCAGAGACAACACCCCACGACGACCGTGATCGCCGGCCCGATCGAAGCGCCGAACCTCGAGGAAGAGCTGTTTCGGTGCCCGCACGAGCTCGGTGACGGCGCTGGTGTCACCGGCCGCCTCGAGCACACCGAGCGCCAGGTGCTCGCACACCAAGAGGTCGGCAACCCGCTCGGCCACCGGTCCTTCGAGCTCCGGAGACAGCTTCACCAGCACCTGCCCGTCGTCGGTCACAGCGAGGAACTTGGGCTGCTCACCGCCCGCC
Organism: uncultured Bdellovibrionales bacterium; assembly: GCA_964484195.1. Classification (GTDB taxonomy): domain Bacteria; phylum Myxococcota; class XYA12-FULL-58-9; order XYA12-FULL-58-9; family JALHOP01; genus JALHOP01. Next base: position 851,545 of record CAZAER010000001.1, read on the forward strand.
GACGAGCCAACCGGGGCGAACAGGTTGCGCGCAGCGAGGTCGCGGTACTGCTCCGCGCGCCTGCTGGCAGCGATGGGGCTCGGCGCGCTGGCAGCGCGTTGGAGCGCCAGCTGGAGGGCGCCCTCACCGACCACGAGCTGGCCGACCAAATCGGCGCCGTAACGGCTGAGGTAGCGCAACACATCGTCCGCCGACCACACTGTAATGTCGACGGGAAGACCGAGGTCGGGATGCAGGCGGGGCACCTGCCGGCCGAGGAAGCCGCTCGGACGAACGTCATGGAGAAACCACGGCAGGTCGGCGCTGAAGGCGCTCGGCAACGAGGGCTCGAGGGACTCGATGTAGAAACCCCTAGGGCCGATCGCGTGCAGCGAACCGAGCCGGCGCGTCACGCCGTTGACTGCTATGGCGTACAGAGCCACGGGCATGGTCACGCCGTCGACCCGACGTCGCGCCGCATAGATCGTGGCCCGTGCCCTGCCGACGATCAGCAGACGGTCGCCCGCCGCAGCCACCCCCCGCGAAAAGACCGGCTGGCTCACACCGAGACGACGGATGAGCTCACGAGGCCGCGTGGGACCGAGCGCCTGGAGAAGGCCAACGATGTCGTCTGCGAAAGATTCCATGCCGAAAACAGCTCGATTGCGAATAGATTATCGCATCGATTTAATGCATGTTTATAGCACAGTTATTGAACTCTAGCGGTCAAATCAGAATAGATACTAGAATAGATTAGTAGCTCACGCCGGCGTAGATCTCGGCGTTGTTGTGCCGAAGGTCGTGCATGGTCTCGAATCGGCCGACCACGGTGCGCAGGAGAAAGCGCACCGGCGCGCGCGACGGCGGCGTGAGCTCGAGCGTCACCTGCCGCATCCCGTAACGCGGATCCTGACGCCGAACGCCCTGCACACCATAGACGCACGCAGAGGCACGGGTGCGTCCCCCGAACGCTTCGGCAAGCGACTTCTTCAACGCGGCATCGGGGACCGGGGTTCCCAGCGGCTCGGGCGCGGACGGCGCCACCTTGGGGTACAGGCTCGGGCACTTCTTGTCGGAGGCCATCGGACGGCTCTCGGAAGCAACCGCAAGCTGGCTTTCCAGCAGGTGAAAACGCGAGCCATCGTCGACCGCAAGCGCAAGGGTCAAGACGAGCTTGGCGTACAACATGACCATACTCCACCCTGTATCGAGGGCATCTTTCGTTATCGGCGGGTTGCCGACCTTTGTTGCTCGCCCGTGCCGGGACCGGCCCCGCCCGCTCCAGCGGACAAGCGATCCCGGGTGCCAAAAAGTCGCTCTCGAATCGGCAACCCCCGCCGCGATCGGCCGATATCACCACAACGAATTTGCCGAGCGGGGAGTTATTTTCGCCATGCGGTTAGCCGACAACACGCGCGCCTTCTTGAGCACCACCATCGGGTGGGCCGGTGGCGGACTGCCGCTCGCCGGTTGGGCAGCCAAAGCGGTCACCCCGAGCAGCGCTTCTTTCGCCTCCAAAGCCTCCATCGGCACCGCAACCGCTGCCGTCGTCGCCGCCACCAGCTTCGGCCTCCTCCACTTCGTGGCGCCCTCGAACATCTCGATCTCCGACATCGAGATCACGCTCTACAACACCGCGACCAGTCAGGGGCTGGCCGCGACCTATGCCGGGATATGCACCGCCCTCTCGTACGCCTTGGGTGGCGCGAACGGGGACGGAACCAAGCCCAAGGAGAAGCGAAAGAGCTTCAACCTCAGATGAAAATCGCAGCGAAGATTGCGCCGTTCGTGGATGCGGCGCGCGAGCTTCGCCCGCTGGCGCGTTGGGGCACACGCGCCGCGGTCCCTCCGAGCGGTGCGGCGAGCTTCACCAAAGTGTGGAGCTCGTCCGCACCGCGCCCATCGGTGCCCGGCCGCCTGGCGCTCGTGGCCTTGACCGGAGCAGCCCTCGCCCTCGGGGGTTGCGACATCCAGAGGAAAGGCGACGCCGTCATCAGCGCCGGCACCTCTGCGACTGGGGTCAACACGCGTTTTCAGGCCCTGTCCGCGAACGAAGGCGAGCACGCCTTCGATGCGGCGTCGAAGACGCACAATCACATCACCACCCTCGGGTCGATCAAGGGCCGCAACTTCACCGAGCCGGAGCTCAAAGATCTCAACAAGATCCTGCGCGAGCTGCGTCCGTTATGGCGTTGCAAAGAGGCGCCACTCAAGCAGTTCGTCCGCGTCGACTACCTCCTCGACGGTGACGAGCCCACCCCGCGCATCGCCGGGGTCGCCTATCCCGACGCGCCTCTCATCGCCATCGGCGACAGCGCTCACACGACGTCCTGGAGCTTCCGCTCGGTCAGCATCCACGAAGTCGTGCACAAGCTGCTGCAAAACTTCGACCCCACGACCTGTACGGAGTATCGCGACCACTACGCGAACCCGCTGGTCCAAGACTACATGAAGCTCGTCGGCTGGAAAGACGAGCACACGCTGCAGGCACCGATGGTCGCCGGCACGTTCCGACGAGAGCGGCCGCCGACCCAATACGGAAGGAAGAGCCCACTGGAAGACATGGCTGACAGCTTCGTCCTCTACATGGTGAACCGCGACAAGCTGCGAGAGTTCTCGCCTCGCCGCGCCAAGTTCTTCGACGAAATCTTCGAGAAGCTCGAAGTGAAACCGACCATCGCCCTGCATGAGCCGCAGGTCTTCACCGGCGAAGTGTGGAACGTGCGCCGCAATGGTGAGGGGCCGCCGCCAGCGAGTCGCATTTTCCAGGTCCAGTTCAAGCGAAAGGACGCGAACAACGTCCTGACGTTCGCGGTCGACAGCGACTGGACGTTCGCCGTCAGCAAGAGCAAGATCGACTGATCGTTCAAAACGCTATGGCGTACACACGGCCGCATCGACCCAACCGCTGACGATGCGATGCACTGGGTGGCCACCAGTGAAGCCGTCGGCATCGAGCTGGGTCCAGTGCAGGCCGTCTTCGCTGCGATAGGCGCGCTGCTTTTCGTAGTAGTTGTTCCAGACGTTGGTGATGGTGACGTAGGTGCCGTCCGGTCCCCGGCCAATGGGCCCGTCGGTGATCTGCCCAGCCGGTAACGCCGTCTGCACCGTGACTCCCGCCCAGATGACGCCGTCTTGGCTCGTCCACATGGCGTTGTCCAAGAACGCATAAAGCTGCGCGCCGTTGCCGAACATCCCCGCCCATTCGACATAGCGATCGACGTAATCGAAGCGCCGCACGCCCATCCAAGTGAGGCCGCCGTCGGTCGAGCGCGCTGCGTAGGCGACCGTTTGATAGGTCTGCTCGCCGAGCTGGACGCCATGAACCGCGCTCAAGGTGATCAGGCTGCCATCGGGCGCGGTCTGCATGAAGACATTCCTCCCCCAACGCACGTCGACCAGCGTCGCGACGTCCCAGGTCTGACCACCGTCACGGCTCACCAGCCCGCCGGGGTCGTCGCTCGAGGCGATGATGACATCGCCCTGCGCCGCGATGGTTCGCGACAGATAGTAGTGACCAGGAACATTCTCGAGGTTCGCATCGAGCGTCGCGCCGAGGTCGTCCGACAGCGCGAAGTGCCCCTCCATCCACAGCAAGAGCTCGCCGTTGAAGTACACCCCGCCCTGCGAGTCTCCGACGTGCAGCGGTGTCCAGGTCTTGCCGTCGAGCGAGTGCCGTAGCGTGCCGTCGGCCGAGCCGTGGCCGAAGCTCGCGAAGAAGTGACCGTTCGCGTAGGTGAGGCCCGCGGCGGACAACGCACTGTGGTCGCAGTCGGTGGGAGCGAAACAGACGACATCCGGCGCATCGTTCACGTCGTAGGTCCACGATCGGCCGTAGTCACAGGACATGAGGAGCCTGCCGCCGTGACCCTGCGCCACGAACACCGGCACTTGGGTCGTCGGGAGGTCGCTGTCTCCCGGTGGGTCGCCATCGGACGGATGCGTGTCGCCGTCCGCGGGGCTGTCCGGGGCGTCGTCCGTGGGGGTCGTGATGTCGACGTCGCCGGCCGGTGCATCGAAGTCCGCATCGTTCACGTCGATGCTCGGCATCGACACCTCGTTGCCGCAGGCGCCGAGCGCAAGGCCCGCCAACGTCACCCACGATGCCGCAATCGCCCTCACCTCCCGAAAAGGACCGCAGTCGCTCGGATCGGCTCAGCGAAAGTGAGCTAAGATCGCCTGACTTGGCAGCGTGAGCCGTTTTGGTGGGGTTCTGTCCTTATTGTGCGTGGGGTTTGCAGTCGTGAGCCACCGAGCCCATCTCTATAGCTTGCCGCCCGACGGATCCGGCGCGGCTGGGGATCCGCTCGAGAACGCCTTCCGCGTCAACGCGCGGCTCGTCTACGCCTTGGGCCTACGCATCCTCAAGAGCATGCAAGACGCCGAAGACCTCATGCAGGACGTCTTCATCAGCGCACGGCGCGACCTGCGCGAGCTCTCGCATCCCGCTGCGGTCCGCCAGTGGTTCGCGGTGGCCACGGTGCGCCTCGCCAAGCGCCGTCTGCACCGGCGCCGGCTGTTCTCGATCTTCGGCACCGAAGACGTGGGCTACACCGACGCCATCGCGCCCGATGCGAGCCCCGAGCAGCACAGCATGTTGCGCTCGATCTACCGGGTGTTGGGCCGCCTCCCGGTGAACGAGCGTGTTGCTTGGACGCTGCGTCACATCGAAGGCATGTCGCTGGAGATGGTCGCGACCGCCTGCGATTGCTCGCTCGCCACCGCCAAGCGCCGCATCGCCGCGGCCCACGACGTCGTCACGGAGGCGCTCCGCGATGACTGACTTGAACGACATGCTCGCGGAGCTGCGAGCTCTCGCGCCGGAGGCCCCCACTCCCGGCCAGCTCGAGCGCACCATCCGTCAGGGCACGCAACGCTATCGCCGGCAGAAGCGCACCCGCACGGCTCTCGCGGCCCTCACCGCCATGTTGGTCGCGGGCACCGCGGGGACACTCGTGCATCGCTGGCGCACCCCTGTGCCGGTCACCCTCGCCGACGGCTCGACGGTCGCGCCGCTAAGCAAAGACAGCGTGATCGACGTGACCAGCGCGAGCCCCGAGGCGGTCGAGGTTCGAGCGGTGCGCGGTGCGACCCGCTTCGATGTCGTGCATGACCCGAAGCGAAAGTTCCAGGTCGTCGCCGGCGACGTGCGCGTCGAGGTCATTGGCACGCGCTTCGTCGTCGCGGTGAGCGACGGCAACGTCAATGTTCGCGTCGAGCGCGGTCAGGTGCGGGTGAGCGCGAAGGGCGTCGCCCGCCTGGTGTCGCAGGGCGAAAACGCCACCTTCGAGCGCGGTCGCGGCGAGCCCGCACCCGAGGCCAAGCAGCCGACCGTGACACCTGCCGCCGCGAACGAGCCACTGCGGCTGCCCGACGTCGCCCTGCCCGCTCCGGCGGACCCACTCGCGACCCACGACGGCATCCGCTCGAAGAAGAGCGACGCCGCAGCGAGCGCCTGGCGGGCAAGCGCGGCGCGGGGCAACTACGACGCCGCGTATGGCGAGCTTCGGGCCGGCGGTGCGCGCGTGGTTCGCGACATTCCCGAAGAGCTGATGCTCGCCGCCGACGTCGCGCGCTGGAGCCATCATCCTGCCGAGGCGGTCCCGTACCTCGAGCGCGTGGTCCGCGAGCACCAAACCGATCCGCGCTCACAGCTCGCCGCCTTCACCCTGGGCCGCGTCTTGCTCGACGAGCTCGGCCGCCCACGTGAGGCAGCGAGCGCCTTCGGCCGCGCCCGCGCCCTCGACGACCACGGACCGCTCGCCGGCGACGCTTTGGCGCGCGAAGTCGAGGCCTGGTCGCGAGCCGGCGATAACGCCAACGCCCTGGCGCGGGCCGAGGAATATCTCGCGCGCTATCCCAACGGACCGCATACTGCGTCGGTGCGCCGGTTCGGGAGGCTCGAGTGAGGATTGCGTGGCGGTGGCTCCTGGTCACCGCGAGTCTCCTGCTGACCCTGCCCGCCGCCGCCGCAGTGCCTCTCGCCATCGAGATCGACGACGGCGTCGCTATCGCGGACAAGAATGCGGTACGCAAGCTCGTCGAGCTCAATCTCCACAGCTCGTCCGAGGCGACCTCGCGGAGCGGCACGACCTGGGTGCGAGTCGCCCCGGTCACCGGCTCGTCGTTCGTTCGCATCGATGTCGATGATCCGGTCACCGGCAAGTCGGTCGCGCGCACCGTCGACATCTTCGCGCTCGGCAAAGCGGGAGCGAGTCGCCTCTTGGCCACCGCGATCGTCGAGTTGGTGTCGGCGAGCTGGGCCGAGCTCGCGACCAATCCGACACCGGTCGCCGAGCCGGTCGGTGAGCGCGCACCACTCGAAGCGCGAAAAGACGCGCTCGCCACCGTTCACACCCTGAACGAGCGCTGGACGCAGGTCGCGGCGTTCGCCTCGGCGCACGGCCCGTTCGCGAACGCCGGGGTGCTCATGGGGGGCGGCCTCCGTGTCGTTCCCAGCATCGGCCGGCGGCTCGCCCTGCCCATCGACATCGCCTTCGAGCATGGCGCGCGCGACGTCACCCTCGGCAGCATCAGCGTCGACGTCATCAGCGGCGATGCGAGCCTCGCCTATCAGCGGCAATGGTCGCGCTGGGGGGTGCGCGCCGGCGCGGGCGGACGCGGCGGTGTCGTGCGCTATCGCGGCAACGCCGAGCGCGAAGAGGCCGTCGGTGACGTGGTCTGGGCGCCCTGGGGCGGGCCCATGGCGAGCCTTGCGGTCTTCTTCCTGCCAACCTCACACCTTGCAACCGAGCTGATCGTGGACGGCGGTTACGCCTTCGCGAGCACCCGCGCCGGGGTCGACCAGGGCCCGGATGTCGGCCTCACTGGCCCTTGGGCGGGCCTCGCACTCGCCTTCGGCCTGCGGGCGGAGCACTGATGCGCAAGCACCTCTTGGCCCTGCTGCTCGCGCTGGCCGCATGCAGTGCCCGCACCGAGCCCGTCCTGACGCTCGCGGACGACGATGAGCTCGCCGGCGATGTCGACGAGCTGACCGACGAGCTTCCCGCCGACGCCGACACCCCGAACCCGTCCCTGTGCACCATCGCTGGTTTGGCGTTGTGCGATGGCTTCGAACAGCCGCAGGTGCAATCGCCGCCGTGGTTCTTCGTGAACATCGCCGCGGCCGTGACCATCGATACCGAGCGCTTCTATCGCGGCACCCGCTCTCTCCACGTGCGCACCGACGCGGAGCCCGATCCGACTCGGCCGACGCGCCAAGGTGAGGTCACGCAAACCGACGCAGTGCCACTCGACACGCTCTACGGGCGCGTCTTCATGTACGCCGCGAGCCCCTTGCCCATGTGGTCATTCCGCATCTGGGGCCTGTTGCAGGTGGACGCGCCGAATCTCGGGCCCATGCTCTTCGTCGACAACGGCAAGATCCAGGTCTACCCGCCGTTGGCCGAGCTCAGCTCACAGACCGACCTACCGCTCGACCGCTGGTTCTGTCTCGAGTTCAAAGTGGTCAACGCCGTCGCCGGTGAGATGCAGGTCTGGCTGGACGAGGTCGAGCTCACCGACCTGCACTACAACGGCGACACAACCATGAACCCGGGGGTCGGCCGGTTCAGCATCGGCACCGCGTTATTCGGCGATACGGCCCAACGGCCGCCCTTCGACGTCTGGTTCGACGAGCTAGGGCTCGATGACCAGCGCATCGGGTGCTCACGGTGATTTTTCCTGAGCCGTTTTGGCCAGCTCGGGTCCTTTGTCGTGGGATGGCACCCTCCCGCCTCCATCTCGCCCTATGGCTTACGGTCACGGCCTGCGGCGGCGGTACGATTTCGGATCGGCTGATCGACGGCACCGACGTCGAAATCGACGCCTGCCAGGCCAATCCGGTCGCCCTCCACGATGCCGCGCCCCTGCGCCGACTCTCGCAGGCCGAGCTCGGAAACAGCCTGCGCGACCTCGCGCAGCAGCTCGGGGTCACGGGCTTCGACCCTGGGCCCTCGCCGTTTCCGGACCCCACCGTTGGCGACTACTTCTCGAACAACGCCCGCCAGAACACCGTCTCCCAGCTGACCGCGAACCAGCTCATGGACGCGGCCGAGCGCGTCTCCTTGCAGCTCACGGCCGACGTGCCGCGACTGCTCACGTGCGCCCCAACCACGGCTGGGTGTGTAGAGGGTTTCGTGCGCCGCTTCGGTGCGCTCGCCTATCAGAGGCCCCTGACCACAGCCGAGGTCGCAAGCTTCATGAGCGCCTACGACGCCGTGACCGCGGTCGACGATACACGCGCCGGCGTCCGCGCCCTCATCGAGCTGGGCATTCAATCTCCCGACTTCGTCTACATCACCGCCGACGCCGTCGTCGACGAAGGGCGCGTCCGCTTTACCGGACACTCCGTCGCCCGGCGCCTGTCGTATTTCCTCTGGGGCTCGCTGCCAGACGAGGAGCTGCGGCTGGCGGCGGACGCCGACGCTTTGCGTACCAGCGACCAGCTGCGCGCACAGGCCGAGCGCATGCTCGAGGACCCACGCGCCCGCGAAACCCTGCGCCGCTTCCACCACGAGTGGCTCGCGGTCATGAAGCCGACCTCTCTGCAAAAGAGCGCCGAGCTCTTCCCCACGTTCACGCCGGAGCTGGCGCAGGATCTCGTCACCGAGCTCGATGCATTCATCGACCGGACGCTAGCGGATCCGAACGGTGGGATGAGCGCCCTGCTCACCGATCGCACCGCGCTCGTCAACTCACGACTCTCGAGCTTCTACGGCGTCAACTCCGGCTCGACCGGGCCCGACGATTGGCGCGAAGTGGTGCTAGGAGAAGAGCGCCGCGGGATCCTCACGCGCGGCGCCTATCTCGCGTCGACTGCGAGCGGGACAGGCACGTCCCCGGTTCGGCGCGGGGTCGGCATCCTCTCCAAGCTCTTGTGCACGAGTCTCGTCGCTCCCGACGACGTCGACACGACGTTGCCCACCCCTGCTCCGGGTGAAGCTCCGAAGTCGAAGAGGGAGCTCTTCGAAGCGCACAAGGCGAACGCGGTATGCGCCTCGTGTCACGCGCAGATCGATCCGCTGGGATTCGCGTTCGAGATTTACGATGCGACCGGCGCGTACACCACGAGCTACGCCGACGGCCTGCCGGTCGAGAGCGCCGGCAAGCTCTCCGATGGGCGCGAGTTCACGGATGCGACCGACCTCATCGACCAGCTCGCGACCGACGCCGACGTCGCGCAGTGTTACGCGCGTCGCTGGTTCGAGTGGTCGGTGGGTCACTCCGCAACCGCGGCCGAGAGGTGCTCCATCGCGACCTTTGCGACCACCGCGACCAGCTCCATTCGAGAGACCATCGTGGCCCTCGCGGCCTCCGACCTCATGCTTTACGCGACGGAGCCACAGCCATGACCAAGGGTTTCGATCTGCTGGTGCGGCGCACCTCGCGCCGGAGCTTTCTCGTCGGCGCGGGAGGCGTCGCCATCGCCCTGCCGTTCCTCACCACCTTCGCGACGCCACGCCGGGCGAACGCTTGGACGCCTGCCACCAACGGCCCGACCCGGCTCATCGTCATGTACCACCCGCACGGCCTCGTCATGGAAGAGTGGTGGCCGAAGCCCGACGGTAGCTACGGCCAAGTGCTCGCCCCAGTCGCCACCGCGGGCCTGAAGGCGAAGACGTTGGTGCTCGGCGGTATCGATCACAAAGTCACCGGCGGGCACTGGGGCAACGCCTGGACGGCGCTCACCTGCCGGCGCGAAACCCATTGGGGCTCGGCCAACTGGCAAATCAGCGGTGCCGGGCCTTCGGTCGATCACGTCATCGGCCAGCTCATCGCCAACGGCGGTGCGCCCCGCCGGCTCGACCTGCGCGTCCCGGACGACCCAGGCAACGATGTGACAACGTCACAGCTCTTCTGGGCGGGCGCCGGCGACCCCATCAGCCAGCAGAACCAACCGCAGAAGGTGTTCGATGCGCTCTTCGGCACCCCGCCGCCGCCACCCGATGCCCCGACCGTCGACGTGCTCGCAGTGCGACGCAAGAGCGTCCTCGACGGCGTGCTCGAGCAATTCAATCGTCTGCGTAGTCGCGTCGCCGCCGAAGACCGACAACGCCTCGACGTGCACGCCGACAAGATCCGAACCATCGAGACCACGCTCGCGCACGAGCCCGTCGACCCAGCATCGCTACCGCCTAGCTGCGGCACACCACCGACCCTCACCGGCGTGTCGAGCTACGACTACCAGCGCTACGCCGAGGCGCATGCCGACCTCCTGGTCCACGCGATTGCCTGCGGCCAAGCCGACATTGGCACCTTGAGCTTCTCCGAGCCCGGCGCCGACAAGCTCGCATTCCTGAACGAGCCCACGCTGAACACGACGTTCGAGCGCGCCGGTGGCGGCTATCACGGAGCGTGGCATCTCTACAGCGACCAAGGTGAGCGCGGCGACACCGCAAAGACCTTCACGGCGATCGGCGCGTGGAAGGCGCGCGTCTTTACCCGCATGATGTCGGGCTTGCGCGCCATCGACGAAGGCGATGGCCGCACGGCGCTCGACAACACCATGATTGTCTGGCTGGGCGAGTTCGGTAACGGTGGCGGCCACGCCGCCGGCAATCAAACGCTCACCATCGGCGGGAACTTCGGCAACGTCGCCCTCGGCCGGCACCTCTCTCTCGCACCGGACACGACGAACCCGACGGGCTCGGGAGGCTTCGCCGACCGCCCCGGCTTCCATCAGCTGGCGGTCAGCATGCTCAACGCCTTCAACTCACCGGTCACGACGTTCGGCGACTACGACGATGTCGATGAAGAGGTCGACCCTGGCCCGTTGCCGGGGCTCGGCTAGGGACAACCCACTTCGTCGGACCCGTCCTCGCAATTGGCGAAGGCATCGCAGCGCCACTCGATGCGGATCGCCCGCTGGCCGTTGGCGCAGGTGAAGAGGGCGTAGCCACAGTCTTCTTCGTCGCTGAAGTCCGGGCAGGTCGTGGAGCCGTCACAGACCCATTCCTGCCGCGTCGTGTGAAACCCGTCTTCGCAAACGAAGATCGGGACGCCGCAGTTGGTCTCGTCGCTCTGATCGGGGCAATTGACGAACGTATCGCAGGCCCAATCGGAGCGGATCGCCTGCGTGCCGTTGGCGCACGTGAACAGCGTATAGCCGCAGCCCTGCTCGTCGCTGAAGTCGAAGCAGTTGGCGAAACCGTCACAACGCCACTCGAGCGGAATCGTCTGCTCGCCGCTGCCGCAGTCGAACTTCGGCCGAGGCGCGCAACCGCTCACCGGGTCGGCTTCGAGCGCTGTCGGCGCACAAATCGTGTCGTCCTCGCAGCTCGCGTGATCGGCGGTGACGACGCAGCGCCCTCGCTCGCAAGTCTCACGCGTGCACAGGTAGTTGTCCTCGCACTCGGCGGCCTCTTCGCACTCGACCTCGCGCGCGAGACAACCAACGCCGGGCACGCAGCGCTCATCGGCTCCGCATAATGTGTCGTCGCGCCGTTGCAGACAGATTCCGCTGGTGCAGACACCGCGCGTGCAAGCAACCGCGCCGAGACACGCGTCCTCCGCCGAGCACTGCAACGCCTCACAGCTCGTCTGCGCGCACTCCCGGCTCATGACGACCGGGATGATGACGTCGGTAGACTCGGAGAACGCGATCGACCGCTCGGCGACGACGGCGCCGGTCTTGCGCAAGGACAGGCTCACCGTGTGCTGCACCAGCGGCGTCACGTCGAAGAACTGGCCGACGGGCGCCGCGGCGAAGAAGCCCCCGGTGACGTTCGCGTCGGTGGTCCGCGTCTCTTGGTCGAGCACCACGCCTACCTCGTCGAACTCGTAGCCGGGAACGAAGTCGGTCGACAGCGTCACCGAGGCGACGATGGCGCTACTGCTGTCGCACGCCTCGGAGCAGGTGCCGCGACAGCACGTCTGCTGCGACGGACAGTTGGCGTCGGTGCGGCATGGCGCGCCGGTATTGCCGAAAACACTGCACGACCAGAGAGCGGCCCCGGTCGCGATGATGGAGCAAAAACGAAGGGCGGCGCTCAGCGGCCGCGCGCCTTGATGACTTCACCGACGTTGTTCGGCACCGGCTCGTAGTGGTCGAACTGCATGGTGTACGAGGCGCGGCCCTGGGTGGCCGAACGCAGGTCGGTCGAGTAACCGAACATCTCCGCGAGCGGCACGTAGGCGGTGATGACCTTGGCATTGCCGCGCTGTCCGAGATCGCGGATGCGACCGCGGCGTCGGTTGATGTCGCCGACGACGTCACCCATGAAGTTCTCGGGAGTCACCACCTCGGTCGCCATGATGGGCTCGAGGATGACCGGCTTTGCGGCTTCGGCGGCGTCACGGAACGCCATCGAACCGGCGATCTTGAACGCCATCTCGTTCGAGTCGACGTCGTGGAAGCTGCCGTCGATGAGCGTCGCCTGGACGTCGACCACCGGGTAGCCGGCCTGGATGCCGCGCGATAGCGACTCTTCGATACCCTGCGCCGCCGGCTTGATGAACTCTTTCGGAATCTTGCCGCCGGTGATGGCGTCGACGAACTTGAAGCCACTCCCCGCGGGCAACGGCTCGAGCTTGATGGTGACGTCGCCGTACTGACCCTTGCCTCCGCTTTGGCGGATGTACTGGCCACGCGCCTCGGCGGTGCTGGTGATGGTCTCGCGGTAAGCGACCTGTGGCTTGCCGACGTTGGCCTCGACCTTGAACTCGCGGCGCATGCGGTCGACGATGATCTCGAGGTGGAGCTCGCCCATGCCGCTGATGATGGTCTGGCCGGTCTCCGGATCGGTGTGGACGCGGAACGACGGATCTTCGGTCGCGAACTTCTGCAGCGACTGGCCGAGCTTCTCTTCGTCGGCGACGCTCTTCGGCTCGATGGCGATCTGAATGACGGGGTTCGGGAACTCCATCGCCTCGAGGAGCACCTGTGAATCCTCGGGAGCGAGCGAGTCACCGGTGGTGCAGGTCTTGAGGCCCACCGCCGCCGCGATGTTGCCGGCGTAGACCTCTTTGATCTCCTCGCGCTTGTTGGCGTGCATGAGGAGCAAGCGACCGATGCGCTCCTTCTTCTTCTTGGTGACGTTGATGACGGTGTCACCGGAGCGCAGCACACCCGAGTAGACGCGGATGTACGTGAGCTGGCCGACGAACGGATCGGTCATGATCTTGAACGCGAGACCGGCGAACTTTTCGTCGTCGCGCGTCTGCCGCACGACCTCGTTACCCTTGAAGTCGGTGCCGGTGACCGGCGGGATGTCGATGGGCGCGGGCAAGTAGAACACCACGGCGTCGAGCATCGGCTGCACGCCCTTGTTCTTGAAGGCGGCACCGCACAGGACGGGCGTGAGCTCCATCTTGATGCAGCCTTTGCGCAAGGCGTTGATGATCTGCTTGGGCTCGACGCTCTTACCCTCGAGCACCGCTTCCATGAGCGCATCGTCGTGCTGGGTCGCGGCGTCGAGCAGCTCTTCGCGCGCCAGCGCTGCTTCATCGGCCAGGTCCGCCGGAATGGGCACGATGTCGAACTTGGCGCCGAGCTCTTCGCCGCCCCAGACGATGGCGTTCATGTTCACGAGATCGACCACGCCGACGAACTTGTCTTCGGCGCCGATGGGCAGCTGCACGCGCACCGGGTTTGCACCGAGGCGCTCGCGGATCTCGGCGACGGTGCCTTCGAAGTTCGCGCCGACACGATCCATCTTGTTGATGAAGCAGATGCGCGGAACCCGGTACTTGTCGGCCTGACGCCAAACCGTCTCGGTCTGCGGCTCGACACCACTCACCGCGTCGAAGACGGTGACGGCACCGTCGAGGACGCGCAGCGAGCGCTCGACCTCGATGGTGAAGTCGACGTGGCCCGGCGTATCGATGATGTTGATGCGGTGCTCGTGCCAGTAGCAGGTGGTGGCGGCGCTGGTGATGGTGATGCCGCGCTCTTGCTCCTGCTCCATCCAGTCCATGGTCGCCGCGCCGTCGTGAACCTCGCCGATCTTATGTGTGACACCCGTGTAGTAGAGGATGCGCTCGGTCGTGGTCGTCTTACCGGCGTCGATGTGCGCCATGATCCCGATGTTTCGGGTCTTTTCGAGGGCTGTATCGCGGGGCATGGCGCGCTCTTACGCCTTTCGACCAGCAGTGCGCAACACACCCGTGCGATCCGGCGATACAGAACCCAAGAAACGAAATCAGAGGATGTTTTGACCATGAGCACCTCCAGCCTCCCCAAGGTCGTCGTCACCCGCGTCCCGCTCATGGGCACCGGGCAAAGTGACTGGCGTGGGAGCGATCCGGTCGCCAGCGACGACCCCATGAAAAACGCCATCGAGCTCGCTGCGCAGGGGCGTTACACCGGCTTTCGCTTCGCTCGGCAAACGCAGGTCGTCATCGACGGCGAAACGCTCAAGGGCGAGGTGAAGCCCGACCCAACCGTCTATCGCTTCGGGGTCGAGCTCACGCCGCAGAACATCTACGACAATCTGCGAGGCAAAACGCAGATCGAGGCAAGCCGTTTCCTCGACACTGGCGGCCGTTGTTACATTCCGCGCGGCGAGAGTGACTTGATCGCCCTGGAAGCGAACGAAGTGGTTCTAGACGTCGTCGCTGAGGCGATTCGCGCCACCTTCGGCAAGGCTTGAGAACGTCGTGACCATACCGAGCCATAGCACCGCGGTAGCACCCGCGATGGCCAGGCTCGAGGTGCCCGCTGGCGCGGACAGCGCGACGAAGGTCTTGGCCACGAAGCCCCTGCTGCCTGCCGACCGGCTCGAGGTCGTGGGCGCACCGGTCAAAGTCAAAGGCCCATTCCAGACGCCCCTTGCTCCAGGTGAGAAGGTGCTCTTCTTCGGTGGCAGCTTCGGCCCGCCAACCGCCGAGCACATGGGCATCCTCGTGCGACTCATGGAGCGCTACGGCTTTACCCGTGCCCTCATGATGCCGACGGTGCCCTACAAGAAGGACGCGCCGCCCGCCGAGCTCAGTCTTCGCTGGTGCCGCACGGCCGTCGAGAACATCAGCGAAATCCTCCAGGAGAACGCCTTCGGCTCGCAACCCCGGGCACTAGGCCCCGGCCACGCCGCCTGGCTCGGCGCCGACGGCATCGCGCGTGAGCTCGTCGTCTCTGACTACGAGATCACCAACGACATCCGCGGCGACACCTTGGCGACGCTGCGTGCCACGAACGAGCTCCTTCCCGGCGCTGCCCCCGAAGACATCTACGTCATTTCCGGCGCCGACAGCTTTCAAAGCATCCCCACGTGGACCGGCGGCAGTGACGCCTGGCAAGAGCTTCTCGACAAGTGCAACTGGCTCGCGGTGTCGCGGCCGGGCTCGGAAGACAAGGTCGACCCGACCCGCCGCAATCCGCTCGCGGCCTGCTTGCCCGCCGAGGTCATCGAGCGCTACCGCTACTCGACCGACCAGAACGGCATTCACCGCTACGCTCGCGATAACGGACCAGGCATGGCCGTCGTCAGCAATCCGACACGCGACTTCAGCACTTCCAAGGTGAAGAGCTCGCTCAAGGAAGACGGCGACCACGACAACGCCGAGCAGATGCTGCAGCCCTCGGTGTTCCACGACGTCGCCAAGAGCGAATTCTTCGGCGACTTCGACAAGGTGTTCACCGAGCGCAACTTCGCGAACTACCTGCGCGCTCGCTTCACGACTCTCGCTGGCGAGGTAGCCCACGACCCTGCCTTCCAAGAAGCGCTCGAAGGTCTCATCGCCAAGCTCGAGCCGCACATCGCAGCACCCAAAGCGAGCATGGCGCGACGCATGCTCACCTCGCTCGTCGAGCATAGCCTCGAAGCCGTGAACCCGAAGGCGCTGGCGGCCGCGATCAAAAACGCATCCAAGTCGGACGTCGGTTTGCTGCCCGCCGCCATGGCCATCGGCGAAGTGCTCGAATGGGTGCTGCGCCCAGTCGCCGCTGGCATCGCCTATCTCGTGGGCGGGACCAAGGCCGCCACGGCGGTCGGCTTCGCGAACCTGGCGAAATTCCTCGGGTCACGCGCTCGCTATCGCGAGCTCGAGAGCTACGCCCACAAGCTGTCGCGTGGTGATGCCAAACGTACGGTCGCGACGCTCGGCCTCGAGTCGCCTTTCACCTTGGGTGGCGGCGCGATGGCCGTGAATCTGGTGAAGAGCCAGATGTTCAAATGGGTGCCGTTGCCAATCCGCCGTCTCGCCGACGCCCGCGTCACCTGGTACGACATGAACCTGTCGGTGAACGAGCTGCGCGCGATCCTCGCGAATCCGCGGCTCGACGGCGACATCCGCGATAGCGTTGGCCCGCGGAACCAGGCGTTGTACGCGCATGCTCTACTCGCGGCCATCCAACAGGTGCCGGCGGCGCAGGTGCGACTCGAGCTGTTCGCCGGCCAGCGCTATTTCAAACGCCTGTCGTTCGGTGACGAGCCCGATACCCATCCGCCGACGCCGATGTCGCGCGAGGTCATCGACGGCTTCACGCCCACCGAACAACGCTTCATCCGCAACGCGCAAGGCATCGCCGACGACGTGCGTGGTAACCTCTCGCCCACCGACCGCCCCGCGCTCGAGCGACTCATCACGGCGGCGTACCTCATCGTCCGCACGGCGCAGACGACACCGGAGCGTCTGCGTGACCCGACCTTCTGGGACAACTTCGTCGATATCAGTCTCACGGGTTATCCGGCCAAGCAGACCGACGCTGACCGCGGCATGGTCGACCGCTGGCTGGTTCAGGTCCTCGACCTCGTCGAGACCTTGGACCCTGCCCTGCTTGCCGGCGCCACACCGACCTTCCGCGGCACACCGCCGGTGCGTCACCAGGCGGCATCCGCTCCAACGGACCGGTCTATTTCGCGATGCGCCGCGCGCTACTTCGAGCTCACCGGGCCCTTCATGCGCTTGTCCGCGGCTGCCAACAGCGACCCCGAGAAGCCGACCAACATCGCCAATCTCTCCTGGCGCATCGAGCAAGCGCGCGCCGTGAACGCGCATCGTCACGCTGCGCTCGGAGCTTCGTTCGACAGGCGCCTCGATGAATTCGGCGAGATCCGCGACGTGCCCCGGAAGAGCCGCCAGGTCCTGCGTGACGCCAAGAAGGCTGTCGATGCCGAGACGACCGCCCTCGACTGGCAGTACCGCGAGCTCCAGTTCGCATGGCTCGCCGAGAAGAAAGCGCTACCGAAGGGCGTGCCGGTCGATGACCCCGCGGCCTACGAGCAGGCCTTCGCTACCCTCGAGAGCCGTGCCCGCGATCTCGCGGACCGGCTCAGCCGCATCACCATGACGTTGGCCGTGGACGGCGTCGATCTCGATAGTCCATCGGCGCTGCAGAACTACGTCGAGATGCTGCGCACCATGGGCTCGAGCTACCGGCCGACGACCATGCGAGGAAACATTCTCAGCGGAGCGTGACATGGGGACTGTGGCCACGATCGGCACGACCTACCACCGGCGGTTGCTCGACGGCGCCGGTACTCCCGTCGGCGGCGAAACGGCGGTCGCGGGCAAGAGTCCCGAGCAGGTCGCGGAGATCGCCAAGCAGGTCCTCGCCGAAGGTCACGTCGGCTTCTGCATCATCGAGCGCCGCGGCGCTCGCGGGCCGGACGGCTTCGTCACGGCCCGCAGCAAGTCACAGAGCTACTGGGTAGGCACCCAGGTCGACCTCGCGACCTTCGACACCTCCAGGTTCAGCGCCGACGAGCAGACCGGTTTCGTGCGACTCGTCGCCGAGGGTGCTCGTCTCGCTCGCACGACTGACCGCATCGTCCACCGCATCGGCGCAACCGACGTCATCCTGGCACCTCCGAAATAATCGAATGGTGATAGTGCTTCTTCCCGCATGAAGAAGAACCGTGCTCTCTATGGGTCGCTGGCGATTGCCCTGGTGGTCCTGGCGCTCGTCGGATCGCGCGTGGCCAAAGACGTCATGAGTAGCCATCGCGACGCCGCCGCAGGCTCTGCCTCCGGTGCGCTGGCCCAAGACGACTCGGGCGCAGGATCCGCGTCGGCGGACGCGACCGGCGTGTCGGGTGTGGTCGTTCGTGACGTCCCGAGCGCCGGCAGCGCCGAGGGCACGGTGGAGTCGGCGACCGGCGGCTATTGGGACGCCAGCCGCGGAGCAGTGCGCTTCCGCGTCGCCGGCGAGGTCTTCGATGCGGCGTCGGGTCGTCCGGTCGACGCCTTCGAGCTACGCCTGACGCCCGCGAGCCGTGGCAGCGAGACCATCGCTCGTCGGGTCAACCAAGCCGACGGCCAGTTCCTGATCGAAGGTCTCGCCGCCGGGACCTGGGAGCTCACGGTGCGAGCCAGCGGCTACGCGCCGTCGCGGCAGACCGTCGTCTTGTCCGCTCCGACGGACGACCCGTACGTGGTCTTTCCGCTATCTTCGGGGGCGCGACTCACCGGTGTCGTCGTCGACTGGCGCGACGAGGCGGTCGAGGGCGCGGAGGTCGCGCTCGGCGAGCTCAAGACCAAGAGCGACGCCAAAGGTGCTTTCGTCATGAAAAGCGCGCCCGAAGACACACCCTTTACTCTGACCGCGACGCATCCGCGCTACGGCACGGCGATGTTGCCGAATCTCCGTGTTGCCGAAGGCGAGACCCAGCACGTCCGCATCACGCTGAGCGGCATCCTCAAGGTGACCGGCCAGGTGTTTCGCGGAGCCGAGCGTCAACCGGTCGCCGGCGTCATGGTGAAGAGCGGCGACGCAACGACCGCAACCGACGAGCGCGGCGCTTACGAGATCTTCATTCCGCTGGGCGAGCACCCGATGGTGCGCGTCGTCACCGGCACCCCGCCGGTCGAGCTCGAGAGCTATCCCGACAACCGCAGCGCCGAGCCCATCCGCTGGGTGGCCGCCAAAACGCATGTCGCGGAGCTCAGGAAAGATTTCTTCCTCGCCATGGAGACCGGTCGCCTGGTCGGCCGCATCGTCGAAGCCAGCGGCACCCCGGTCGCGAATGCCAGCGTGCTCATCAGCAACACCATGGGGTGGGCGAAGCGCGACCATCAGACCTTCCCCGCCGAGACCGTGACCGACGCCGACGGCCGCTATCGCGTCGACAACCTGCCGGCGCACGCGGGTTACCGCCTGCGCTTGAAACGCGACAGCGAGGAGCGTGTGCTCGGCACCGTGACCATGGAAGAGCCCGCCGAGGTCGAAGCCAACTTCGTGCTCGCCGGCTCGACCTTGCGCGGCCGCTTCGTCGACGCCAAGAGCAAGAATCCGTTTCCCATGAGTGTCCGCGATTGCGACAGCGTCGGCGCGACCCGGCTCGGCGAAGGGGCCATCCACGTACCGAAGTGCTTCGATGACGCGACGTTCGAGATCCCCGACTTGGGCGACGGCCGCTATCGCATCGCCATCGTCGGCGCCAAGGTGCACGGCAATCTGAAGGTGCAGGAGGTCGAGGTCGAGGTTCCAACGAAGAGCGTCGTCGACGTCGCCATCGAGGGCGAGCAGTCACACACGTGGACGGCGCGCATCACCGACATGAACGGCAGCTTCGTAGCCGGCGGCATGTTGCGCTACGTGACCGGGAAGTCGCTGGTCACCAGCACGCTCGACGTCGGCGACGAGGGCACGACGCGGTTCACGGTCGCGGCCTCGCAGCCCACGGTGTTCATCGAGGCACCCGGCTACGCCGCGAGCGAAGTCGCGCTCGCCGAGCGTGACCCGCGCAACGTCATCGATGTGCGGTTGGCGCGCTCGACGCCCTAGAGCACCGAGGCCGGATCCCCGGTGATCTGGTAGGCGCGACCAATGGTGCCGCCGACGGCCTCGGTGACATCGACACCGATACGCCCGTAGCCGCGACCGCCGTTGCCGGCGGAGCCACCGCCGCCACTGCCTGCGATCCAACGCGTGCTGCCGTACGTGCCAGTCGCACCAGCAGCGCCGCCAGCGATCTGGAGATCGCCGCTGACGATCTCGGGCGCAATCAGATGAACGATGCCGCCACCGCCGCCGCCACCCGAGCCGCACTGGTTGCCGTCGTGTGCGATCCCGTTGCCACCTTTGACATCGATCACGCCGCCGCCGTTGTCGATCCGCGTAGCCGCGGCAAGCAGCACCACGCCGCCACCACCACCGCCCAAACCACAGTCGCTCGGCTGACCGGTGACTCCGCTCGCGCGGATGGTACCGGCGCTACGGATCTCGCCACCGCTGCGGATGTGCACCGAGCCCCCGCCGGACTCCTGGGCCGACGAGGCGAAAGGCCACGAGTCAGCCCCGCCGCCGCCGCCGACCGGGAGGAGCTGGGTCATCCAACGTGCCGAGTCGCCGACGCCCTGGCCGCCGATTCCACCGTACGCGAAGAAGGTCGCGCTCAAGTCGACCGAGCCGAACTCAGCGCTGCTGCGGGCGATACCCGGATGGGCGGGAGCGCCAGCCGGCGCCAGATCGACCAACGACGAGCCGTAGCGCCGAACCCCCGACATCGCCCCGTCCAGAACTAAGATCGTACCGTCATTGTCGACGTCGCCAGTCGCGCGGAGCAGCGTGCCGGAGTGCACCAAGAGAGTGCCGCCCGTCTCGATGGTGATGGTGGTGAACTGGCCGACGCTCGTAAGCGGGATATAGGTGCTCGTGCCGCTGGGGACGTTGAGCGCGCCGTCGCGCCCATCGCCGTACAAGCGAAGCGCCGCGCCACCGTCGCTGGACGTACCCGGAGGACCTTGAGGGCCGTCGTCACCGGGCGGGCCTATGGGACCCGTCGCACCAACGGGGCCAGTGGAGCCGTCGCACGCAGCCAAGAGCGCGACAGCAAGAACAGCAAGATGGACGCGTCGGTGTACCATCGTCTTCCCCCTTCGAGATGACGCAAAAAAAACGGCCGGGGTGACCGGCCGTTCTTCGAATCAGTGTGGAAAGACGACTACCAGCGATAGTGCGCGAAGGCCTTGTTGGCTTCGGCCATCTTGTGGGTGTCTTCCTTCTTCTTCACCGCGGCGCCACGGTTGTTGGCGGCGTCGAGGATCTCGTTGGCGAGACGCTCGGCCATGGTGCGCTCACCACGGTCACGCGAGTAGGTGATCAGCCAGCGCATCGCCAAGGCGGTGCGGCGCTCCGGGCGAACTTCGACCGGAACCTGGTAGGTCGCGCCACCGACGCGGCGGCTCTTGACCTCGACCATCGGCTTCACGTTGTCCAAGGCCTTCTTGAAGACCTTCAGCGGCTCTTCGCCACCACCACGCTCGGCCAGGGTGTTGAACGCATCGTAAACGATGGTCTCGCTGGTGCTCTTCTTGCCGCCGAACATGAGGACGTTGGCGAACTTGGCGACGAGACGATCTCCGAACTTGGGGTCCGGGATGATACGGCGTTTCGGGATTTCGCGACGACGAGCCATGGAACCTTACCTTCTCTACTACTGCGGGCGCTTGGCGCCGTACTTGGAGCGACCTTGACGACGACCTTCGACGCCGGTCGCGTCCAAGGTGCCACGGATGATGTGATAGCGGACGCCAGGGAGGTCCTTGACGCGGCCACCACGGATGAGAACGACCGAGTGCTCTTGCAGGTTGTGACCCACGCCCGGAATGTACGAGGTCACTTCGAAGCCGTTGGTCAAGCGAACACGCGCCACCTTGCGAAGGGCCGAGTTCGGCTTCTTCGGGGTCGAGGTGTAAACGCGGACACACACGCCACGCTTCTGCGGGCAGCCTTCCATGGCCGGCGTCTTGTTCTTGGTCAGCTTCTCGTCGCGGCGCTTGCGCACCAGCTGGTTAATCGTAGGCATCGTTACTCGCAACGTCCTAAATTTGGAGCGCGCCTTCTAACGATTGCCTAGTCAAACTGTCAAGCAGATACGCAATCTCGTTGCCGATCGCCGCATCCAGCCGTGTTGGGACTCGATAACCGCGTCATGCTCGACCCTGTATCCCCGGCGCAACAAGCAATCGCTACCCACAGAAGCCCCCCGGCGGCACCTATGACGCTTCTCGCAGCAGCCTCGGACGCCGAGATCGTGGCCGCTCAGACGCTCCTCCAGTCCGGCGCCAACGACGCTTTGGCCCGCTATGACGCCCTCGGCCGGGCGCGGCTGCCAGCAAGCTATGTCGACAACGCCGCTCAGGTCCAAGCCCTCCTCGCCATCTCGGACGACGCCGTGGTCGAGCGTTACCGGGCCATGCAGCCGACCCGGCACGACCTGGGCTACGTCGACAACGCCGGCCTGGTCCGCTTCGTTCTCGCCCATGGCGGCGAAGCGGCGGTGGCGCGACATCGCCAGCTCCAAGCCAACCAGCGCGAGTTTGGCTACGTCGATGCAAACACCCTCGTCCGCGCCATGTTGGCCACCGGCCCCGAAGGCACCTTCGACCGCTACCGCGCCCTCGGCAACAGCCGACTGGACTTCGGCTATGTCGACAATGCCTCCGTCGCCCGTGCGGTATTGGCCTTGGCTCCGCCCGAGGCAGCTGACCGCTATCGCGCACTGTCTCGCCGCGAGTTCGGCTACGTGGACGGCGCGGCCTTGGCTCAGGCGATCGTCGCCGCGGGCCCCGAGGGATCGATGGAGCGCTACCGCGCGCTCGGCGACGCCCGCATCGACTTCGGCTACGTCGACAACGCCGCGATCGTCCGCGCCATGCTCGCCACGGGTCCTGCAGGATCGGTCGAGCGTTATCGGGAGCTCTCACGCGAGTCGCGGCGCTTCGGTTACGTCGATCAGAATGCGGTGACGCGTGCATGGCTTGCGACGGGTCGGGTGCTCCCCTACCTGCTCGCGGTCCCCGCCGCCGACGACGACTGAACACGGGTCGACCATGACGATGTGGGTCATCATCCGCAAACGTGGACTGTGCTCCACGCATCGCGAAGCGACCCACGCTCAAATCGCTCATTAGAAGCGTTCTGCCGCACAGCGTGCGCTGGCACGTTCAGTGCTTCGTAGGACGCCGAATGGGTTACTGGACCCCCATTCCAGGCCGTCCTTACCGACGGTCTGCCATGGTGAGCTTCGGCGTCGGGATCTTGCGGCGATCCCGGCGCCGATAGCCCCCAGCTCGATCACTCCCAAAGATTTCGCGGCGCCGCCGCGCCGTGGAGACAAGTGCGGAAAGTAAAAAGTATCGGGAACGGAGGTGCGTTCGATCCACGCGGTCACCATGCCGGCCGCGTGGATCGCGCCTCCTTCACTCCAATCGGGGGCATCGGTACTGTGTTTCGCAAAGCACTCATCACGACCGTTTTAGCGGGCACCTTCGTCGGGTGCGGTGTGGGCCTCATCGGCGACCACGCCGACGACTCGGTGAGCCCTGACGACGTCGACGGCCCGCGCCCCTTCGTCGCGGCACCGGCTCAGCTACGCCGGCTCACCGTGACCGAGTACCAAAACAGCCTTCGCCTCTTGTTCGGTAGCGACATCGTCGTGCCCACGGACCTCGAAGGCGACACCATCATCAACGGTCTCGAAGCGATCGGCGCCGGTTCGACGACGCTCTCCGCGAACGCGGTCGAGAAGCTCGAGATCGCCGCGCTCGACGTAGCGGGCCAGGCCGTTAGCTCGACCCGGCGCGCCCGCCTCGGTGTCTGCACACCGCAGAACGCCGGCGACGCTGCCTGCTGGACCAGCCTCACCATCAAGCTGGGCCGCAAGATCTTCCGCCGACCTCTCGAGAGCGACGAAGTCGACCGCTTCGCCGCAATTGGGCCGTCGGCGACCAACGCGCTCTCGGGCGACGTATGGCAGGGCGTGGCGTTCATCATTAGCGCCCTCCTCGAATCGCCGAGCTTCCTCTTCCGCGTCGAGCTCGCCGAGCCAGACCCGGATCGTCCGACCCGTGGACGCTACGATAGCTACGCCATGGCGACACGGCTCTCGTACTTCCTCACACACGCGCCGCCGGACGACACCCTGTCTGCTTTGGCGGACGCTGACGAGCTGACGAACCCCGCGACCGTGAAGCAGCAGGCCGCGCGCCTCATCGCGAGCACCGGCCGCGACATCGCCATCGACGACTTCTTTCGCGACTGGCTGCGACTCGAGCGGCTCGACGACCTGACCAAGAATCGGGATCTCTTCCCGTCGACGAGCACGGAGCTCGGGCCGGCGATGCGTGAGGACATCCTGCGCAGTATTGCTGCCATCGTCGGTAACGGGAGCGGTGACTATCGCGACCTCTTCACCAGCGACGTCGCCTTCGCTTCCGCGGCGCTCGCACCCGTCTACGGGGTCACGGTGACCGGCGACGCCCGCCAGATCCAGGTGCCGGCGCAGCAAGGCCGCAAGGGTCTCCTCGGGAAGCCCGGCTTCCTCGCGCTGTACGCCACCAGCGAACGCTCGTCCCCCACTCTGCGCGGCAAATACGTGCGCGAAGCCATCCTCTGCGAGGCCGTGGCCGCGCCACCACCCGATGTCGAGACCATCGTGCCCGAGCCCAACCCCAACGCGCCGACCATGCGTGACCGCCTCGCGGAGCACCGCACCAATCCGACCTGCGCGGCGTGCCACAGCATGATGGATCCGATTGGCCTCGCCCTCGAGAGCTTCGACGGTATCGGCAGCTACCGCGTGAGCGACAACGGAGCGAGCCTCGATCTCTCCGGCAACATCGAAGACACGGCGTTCAACGGGCTCGCTGGTCTCGCCGACGTTCTCGTGGAAGATGGGCGCACCACCAACTGCGCCGCGCGCACGATGTACCGCTACGCCACCGGCCACGTCGAATCACGCAATGAGGAGGCCACCATTCTCGCCATCGACGCGGAGTTCGCCGCCGGCAACTACACGATCAAGGCGCTGATGGAAGCGATCGCCTCGAGCGACGGCTTCCGTTACGCTAGCCTGGCGGAGGGCCAATGATTCCGCTCAAGCGAAAGTTCCTCGACCGCCGCACCGTGCTGCGCGGCGCCGCCTTCGGTCTGGGCGCGACCCTCGCCCTGCCCGTGCTCGAGACCATGCTCAATTCCAACGGCACCGCTTTCGCCCAGGGGATGCCGCTCGCCAAGCGCTTCGGCCTCTTCTTCTGGGGCAACGGCGTGCGCCTGTCGGCATGGACGCCGAGTCGCACCGGCAGCAACTACGACCTCAAGACGAACCTCCAGCCGCTCGCCCCTCTGCAGAGCTACCTATCGGTGGTCTCCGGTACCAACGTGAAGACCGGCAACGAACGCGGCCATCACGCGGGCTGCGTGGGGTTCCTGTCGGCGTCGCCGATGATCCCGCAGGACCCGGGCAACGCCGGCTACTGCTCGACCTTCAGCAAGCCGAGCATTGATCAGGTCGTGGCGTCGGCGTACGCGGCGGATCCGCTCAAGCGTACAGCCTTCCGGTCCGTCGAGCTCGGCATCTCGAAACGCGTCATCACCGGCGAAGGTACCACGCTCAACTTCCTGTCGCACAACGGTCCCGACGACGTGAACCGGCCGCTGTACTCGGCGCGCGCGTTGTTCAACCGCGTGTTCGCACCGGACTTCGTCGCCAGCAACGCCGGCACCGTCGACCCAAAGCTGGCGCTGCGCCGTCAGATCCTCGACGCCGTGCACGCCGACGCGACCGCCCTGAAGAAGCGCGTGAGCGCCAATGACCGCCGGCGTCTCGACCAGCACCTCACCAGCGTCAGCGAGCTGCAAACCCGCATCGCCGCCCTCGAGGAAGACAACGCCAACGTCTGCACGGTGCCAGCGCAGCCCGCCGAGTATGCCGACCAACAGGGTGTGGAGCAGCTACGCAATTTGACCATCGCCATGGCGGACGTGCTGGCGTTGGCGCTCGCCTGCGACCGCACTCGCGTCTTCAGCATCATGTACTCGGGCAGCGTCGGCTACACGTCGTTCGATGCCGATGGTGTCACCCAAGGCAGTCACTCGCTCTCGCACGACGAGCCGGGCGATCAGCCGGAGCTCACCCAAGGCGTGACCATCACGATGCAGCACCTCGGGATCTTCCTCGAGCGCCTGCGCGCAACGACCGAAGGCGCGTCGAACCTGCTGCAGCAGTCCGCTATCCTGGCTTCGAGCGATCTGACACAAGGACGCGAGCACAGCATCGACGACTATCCGGTGCTGCTCGCCGGTCACGCTGGCGGCGCCTTGCGGGGCAACGTCCACTACCGTTCGACCACCGGCGAGAACCTCACGAAGGTGCTCATCACCGCCATGCGCGCGGTCGATCTGCCGCTCACGGGCGGCTTCGGCAACGGTGGGGGCTTCGCGACCGACAGCATCGGCGCGCTCGAGGTCTGAAAATTCACGTGGGCGATCCCTAGGCCGCGAATCGTCTTGGCATCCGCGACGCGTCCGTTTAATAGCGGCGCGGGAAGCCATGAGCGACGTTCAGCAAACGACGGAAGGCGCCAGCGAAGAAACGCCCGACCTCGAAGAGGTCCGCGACGCTTGGCCCGCCCTGTCCCTCGACGAACGCATCGAGGCGCTGTCGCTCTTACCCCCCGGCGATGCCGAGGATCTCTTCGTCACCCTGACCGCGCACGAGCAAGTGCAGATGTTGCAGACCTTGCAGCCGGCGCAGCGCCGGGCCTGGCTGCGCCTCCTCGACCCTGAGGACGCCGCCGACGTGGTGCAAGAGCTCCCGCCGGAGGAGCGCGACGCGGCCCTCGCGGCCCTCGACGCGCGCACCCGCCGCGAGGTTGGCGTGCTCATGGCCTACGCGGAAGACGACGCGGGCGGTCTGATGAGCCCGCGCTACGCCATCGCGCGCGGCGACCTCACCATCGACGAAGCCATCAGCTATCTGCGCCGGCAAGCCCGCGACAACCTCGCGACCGTCTATTACGCCTATGTCCTCGATGACGGACAGCACCTGATCGGTGTGGTCTCGCTCGGAGACCTGTTCACGGCGCAGTCCGGGGCGCGCGTACGCGACGTCATGCAGACCGACCTGATCAGCGTTCCGGAGGACATGGACCAAGAGCAGGTGAGCCGCCTGTTCAACCAGCACCAACTGCTGGCCATCCCGGTCGTCGACAAAGACAACCGTCTCAAGGGCATCGTCACCGTCGATGACATCGTCGATGTCGTGCAAGAGGAAGCAACCGAAGACATCCAGAAGCTCGGTGGTACCGAGGCTCTCGACGAGCCGTACCTCACCATCAAGCTCTGGCCCCTGCTCCGCAAACGCGGTGTCTGGCTCGCGGTGCTCTTCCTCGGCGAGATGCTGACGGCGACGACCCTGGGCTACTTCGAGCACGAAATGGCGAAGGCCGTGGTGCTATCGATGTTCATGCCGCTCATCATCTCGAGCGGAGGTAACTCCGGCTCGCAAGCGACCACGCTGGTCATCCGCGCCATGGCGCTGGGTGAGGTGGGTATGGCGCAATGGTGGCGGGTCATGCGGCGCGAGATCGCCGCCGGCTTGGTGCTGGGCGGGATGCTCGGCGCCATCGGCTTCGCGCGGATCGTCGTCTGGGGGACGTTCACCAACGCCTATGGTCCGTATTACGTGCTGATTGCCTGCGTCGTCGCGATTAGTTTGGTCAGCGTTGTGCTCTTCGGGACCCTGGCGGGGTCGATGTTGCCACTCCTCCTGAAGCGGGCCGGCCTCGATCCCGCGAGCGCCTCGGCCCCCGCGGTGGCCACTCTGGTCGATGTCTCTGGCCTCGCGATTTACTTCACGGCGGCTGCACTTATCCTGCGTGGCACCTTGCTCTGAGCCACGAACACCCTGGCCGAGGCATGATTTGGCGATAAGATTCCCTAGGCGGCCGGCAGCGCCCTGAAAACCACGGTTTGACGAGCGCATCCCGGTCCCCTGCTTGACGACCCAAATCGCGGTCGCTAGCGTCTTTTTGAGAGGCAAAACACGGTGGGCGACCGCGAACGCCAGCGCAGGTTCGACAGATCGCCGGTGCCATTGCCCGCGGCATTGCTCGTGGCGTTGGCACTGCACGTCTTCGCCGTGCCTTTGGTCGTTAGCCTGTTCAGAGGGCCGGCACACGCGCCCGACAAGAAGGTCACCAAGGTCAAGATGGTGCCCATGACCGGTGACGGGCGCATCGCTCGGCCGAACATGAAGTCGAAGGAACAAATCGAGCGCGAGAAGGAGAAAGAAAAGCAGAAGCTGGCTGAGAAGAAACCTGACGAACCGGCGCTACCAAAGGAGTTGAAGGGACAAATCGTCGATGTCCCTCCGACTGCCGACAGCACCGCTCCGAAAGACGCGAAGTACCTCTCCGAGCACAACACCAACGTCGACAAGGAGACCGTCAGTCGCAACCAGCAGCAGAACTACGGCAACGCCATGAACGAGCTGACCGTCGCGCGTAAGAGCGAAGGCGTGAGCTCACCCCAGGTGGGCGGCAATCCCAACGTTCTCGAGATCGGCCCCGACGAGAACAAGTCCATCCAGGCCAAGAACAAGAAGAAGCAAGACGCCAAAGCCGCACAGGCTCCCCAGCTCGAGTTCCCCAAGGTCGCCGAGCAGGACCGGCTGGCGCTCGCCCTCGATCCACGCATGGGCACCATGAAGAACCGCGAGGCCAAGGAGGAGGTCGCGGGGAACGGCACCAAGCTGCGCATCGCGCCCGGCCAGGAGGGTCAAGAGGCGCAAGCCGATCCGGGCCACGCTCCCAAGCTCGGAAAAGCCATGGCCGATCTGGTCCCGACCATCGGCGTGCTCTCGCGCATCGCCGGCGCACCTGCGCCCGACGCCATCGACGAACAAGAGGGCGAAGGCACCTTCTTGAAGTCGCGCGAGTTCGTCTACGCGGGCTTCTTCAACCGCATGAAGAAAGGCGTCTCCCAGCACTGGAATCCAGTGAGTGAGTTCCGCCGCCGCGACCCGTCCGGCAACGTCTTCGGCCAGCTCACGCGCACCACGATGCTGCAGATCACTCTCGCCAAAGACGGCAAGCTCAAGGACGCGGTGGTCATGCGCTCGAGCGGCCTCGACTTCCTCGACGCCGAAGCGGTCAACGCCTTCCGCCGCGCCGAGCCCTTCAACAATCCGCCACCCGCGCTCGCGGACGGCAACGGAAACATCACGTTCCAATTCGGCTTCACGTTGGAGTTCCGTGACGGCGGGGGATTCCGGTTGCCGCTCTAGGTGGCGGTCCGCTAAAACGCGCTCGTGAAGTGTTGGCTGTTCGTTACGCTGGTTGCCAGCGTGGCTTGCGCGGCGTCGAAGCCACGTGACCTGACGCCGCGGGCTCGACCACTCCTCGCTCTGACCGCGGCGAACGCAACCCAAGCGCCGCCGTGCAAGAGCTCGTCGTGCGAGTTCTTTCGCGACGTCAACACGGCGGTTAGGAGGGAGTGGGCCCCCGAAGCCACGTACCGCCGACACGATCCGCACGGTATCTTGTACGAGCAGATCACGCGCGTCGCGAAGTTGCGGGTCGTGCTCGACAAAGACGGTGCGCTCAGAGAGGCAAGTGTCGCCCAGTCCAGCGGCTTGGACTTTCTCGACATCGAAGCGGTCGCCGCGTTTCGGCGGGCCGCGCCGTTTCGAAAGCCGCCGATGACGCTGCTCGCCGAGGACGAGACGGCTACCTTCGAGCCCAGCTTGACGCTCGAGTTTAGAACGGGCGCGCCCCCTCAGCGCGTCTGGACGAGCGGCGAGAGCGCAATCAAGAAGGACGAAGCTGAGATCAACGCGTTCGTGAAGCGGTTCCACGGCCGGCTAGTCGCCGCGAGCCGCCGTGAATATGCGAAGCCTCCTCTCGATGCCTCTCGAGCGAACCAACTGCTCCAAGTTCGCTTCACCTTGCGTATCGATGGAGCCATCGAAGACGCGACCTTGCTGCGAACGAGCGGTAGTCCGCAGTGCGACCAGCTCATCCTCGAGGCGATTCGCCGGGCAGGCGGCTCCGACACCCCTCCTGACATTCTCTTCGACGAGAACGGTCACTTCATCGGCCTGTTCAGCTTCCGTCCAGAGCCGCCGCCCAGCGACATGACATTCACGGAGAGCGCGGACGCCTTCCTCCGCCGAGTCGAACGCAGAGTCGGTGACTTCTGGCCGCCGCGACACATCGCCGAGCGATACCGACCACTACCGACCTCACGGCGTCATTTCGTCATCGCCCACATCGTGCTCGATCGTTATGGAACCCTGGTTGGTTCCAGCATCACCGCGTCGAGTGGCAAGGACGACATCGATGAGATGGCGCTAGAGGCGATCCGCAAGTCAGCCCCCTTCGACAATCCGCCGCACACCCTGGTCGGACCAGACGGCAACATTCACTTCGAGCACGAATTGTTCCTGTAGGCGTCACGTGCTCGTAGTTGTCGGGTGCTCACTGGTTGCGCTAGACGGCCCCCGGTGAAGCACCTCCCCCTCCTCTGCCTTGCCCTGGTGGCATGCACCGCCACGCGCAGCGACCCCGCGCCCAAGAAGACCACGGGCGCGCCCGTCGTCGTGACCATCGTCGTCGATCAGTTCGCGGCCTGGGTGGCAAGCGAGCGTCTCGAGACCTTGCCCGCGAGTGGCGGCTTCGCTCGGCTGCGGCGTGAAGGCACGTACGTGCGCGCCATTCGTTATGCGCATGCGGCGACGGAGACGGCCTGCGGGCATGCGGCGTTGTTTACTGGTGCTCCGCCGGCGCGGACTGGGGTCCTGTCCAACGAAGCGCTCCGTGGTGGGCGCGTCGTGTCCACGATGATGGACGACGAGACGCGGCTGGTGTCGACGCGGGGA
Source organism: uncultured Bdellovibrionales bacterium (assembly GCA_964484195.1). Classification (GTDB taxonomy): domain Bacteria; phylum Myxococcota; class XYA12-FULL-58-9; order XYA12-FULL-58-9; family JALHOP01; genus JALHOP01. The sequence continues at coordinate 882,069 of CAZAER010000001.1, forward strand.
GTGTCGGCGCGGGCTGGAGCTTCGCCGCGGGTGCTGCGGGTCGAAGGCGTCGCTGACGTGTTTCGAAAGCAGTATCCCGACGCCCTCGTGTTGGGCCTGTCGCTCAAGGACCGAGGCGCCATCTTGCCGGTGGGACGGTCGCCGAAGGTCGCGGTCTGGTTCGACCCGGAGACCGCCGAGCTCGTCACCTCGACCTACTACGGAGAGACGCTACCCGCGTGGGCGGTCGACGTCTCGCGTACCATTCCGGAGCGTCTTGCTGACCCGTGGACGCCGCTCGACCCCGCATGGCTCGCAAAACACGTGCTCACGCCCGACGACCAGATGGGTGAAGAGCCGAGCATGCGCGCCTTCCCGCACGATCTCATCCGCCAGGCCCCGCTGGGTGCGGCGCTGCGCATGAGCCCTCAGTCGGACATCATGTTGGTCGATCTCGCGCTCGCCGCGTTGGACGCGGAACGCCAGGAGGGTCAGCCGACGCTGCTGTCGCTATCGCTCTCGGCGAACGACATCATCGGCCACGCCTTCGGCCCGGACGCCTGGGAAGCTTGGGACGAGCTGCTCCGCCTCGATGGCACTCTCGCCCGCCTCTTCGACGGCCTCGACAAGCGCTTCGGCGCCGATGGCTGGGCGGTGGCGCTCTCCGCGGACCACGGCGTCGAGCCGATTCCGGAAGTCCAGCCCATGCGGCCCGAGTGCAAGTCCGCTTCAGCGGACCGATGGAACCGTCCTTGCCGCGACTTGAAGCGTATGTCGCGCACCGAGATCACCCAGGAGCTCGCGAAGACCGCGGAAAAAATCCTCGGCCCCGGCCACTGGCTCCATGGCTTCGTCGGCGCCTTCGTCGCGCTCACGCCCGAAGGCCGCGCGGCCCGCGACCAACTCGTTCCGGCCCTGCTCGCGACGCTGAAAGCCCACCCCGGAGTCGCCGGCGCGTACGACGTCAAAGGCTTGCCCGCGACCTGCCCTGCGGGAGGCGGCCTCGAGGCGCTGGTCTGCAACGCCTATCCACCCGACTCGGAGGGCGACATCATGGTCGTCCTGGCGGCAGGTTCCGGCTTCGGCGACGGATCGGGGGCGACCCACGGCATGCCCTATACCTACGACCTCACGGTGCCGTTCCTGGTCCGGGCCCCCAAGGCGGTCAGCGCGGGCCGGGTCATCGACGAGGAGCTGCCCTTCTCGACCTTTACTCATACGGTCGCGAAGCTCCTGAACGTCCCGGCTCCGGCGACGGCCTTTCCGGCAACCCCGCTCGACTGAGATTGACAAATCACAGCGCGTCCCGTATTCGGCGCGCCCTACAAATGGGGACCAACCGTTCACCAGCAGGTGAATCGCGAGTCCCGGGAGTTTCCAGTGAAAGAGCGCAAGCTAGGTCTGATTGGTCGCAAGCTCGGTATGACGCAAGTGTTCGACGCGGAAGGCACCGCCATCGGTGTCACCGTCATCGAGCTCGGTCCGAACCTCGTCATGAACAAGCGCAGCAAGACCACCAACAAGAACGGTCGCACCGACGGCTACACCGCGCTCCAGCTCGGCTTCGGCAACAAGCCCGAGCGCCTGCTCTCGAGCCCCGAGAAGGGCGTCGTGAAGGCTCTCGGCGGTAACGACAAGGCTCGCCGCTTCGTGCGCGAGCTGCGCGTCAACGAGGCCACCCTCGCGAAGTTCGAAGTCGGCGCCGAGATCTCGCTCAAAGACGTCGAGTGGAAGACCGGCGACCTCGTCGACGTGGCCGGCCGCACCAAGGGCAAGGGCTTCCAGGGTGTCGTCCGCCGCTACAAGTTCGCGGGCTTCAACTCCTCGCACGGTACCCACGAGTACTTCCGCCACGGCGGTTCGATCGGCTGCCGTAAGTGGCCGGGTCGCGTCATCAAGGGCCGCCGCATGCCGGGTCACATGGGCGACGACAACGTCACCACCCAGAACGTCCGCATCGCCGAAGTCCGCCCCGAGCAGAACGTCGTTCTGCTCCACGGCTCGGTCCCGGGCGCCAAGGGCTCGCTCGTAATGATCCGCCCGGCGATCAAGTTCAACCCACTGCCATAGCCAACGGCGGAAAATGGTGACAGTCACCATTTTTCAGTCGTCATTTTCCCAATAGGTCGCCTCGGCAACCTCGATAGAAAAATGGTGACTGTCACCATTTTTGGGCGCCTGATTCATTTCAGAGCGCCGTTGGCCGCCGTGTCACAGGCGGCTGGCGCACCGTAGGGACAGGTCCGCCGATACTCGTCAACGAGCACGCGTTACGAGGATCTCATGGCCGGACTGACCATTCCGATTTGCACCGTCAAACGCATCGATCCCGAGCTCGCGATGGCGCTCGAACGCGACGCGAGGCCTCCCATTCTCGAAGGTGGCGTAGCCAGCAGCGCCGCCGACCACATGTCGAAAGTGTCGCAGCGGAGCCTGTCCGCTATCACGGAATATCAGCGTTCTGCGAATAGGAACGACCGCCTCGCCACCGTCGTGCCGACGGTGCTCGGGCTTGCGACCGCCGCCTATTGTGGCGCCATGAACGCCCTGCTTCCCGCCTCGCTGGCGTTTCACCTGGGCGTCGACCTGCTGGCCGCCGCCATCGTCGGCGGGGTCAGTCTGATGATCATGCGCGACGCCGAAGCCGGCAATCAGAAAGCTGCAACCGCTACCGCGGACAACATCACGCTGATGCGCCGCCTGGACTCCTTGGGCCCGGTCGTTCAACGATGAGCAATGGCACGACGCCGGTCCTCGATCGCGCCGTTTCCTCACCGTCCTTGGCACAGCTAGCCCTCGACAACGGCGACAACGCGCTAGCGATCGTGCCGCCATCGCCTTCCGCCGAGCGTCGCGTCGTCCAACCCCAGCGCGGCATGGTGAAGGTCAGCGACATCGCCAAGTACGACGCCGAGCTCGTGAACATCCTCCACACCCGACTCGACTTCACGCAGGTCCTCCCTGGCGCGCGCCTCGCCCCCTCGGACGCATACGCCGTCTTGAAGCCGCTCGAGCTCGCGCGTTTCGATGCCGTGCAGCAGGGCCTCGGCTGGGTCGCCTTCCCGTACAAGGTAGCCCACGCGCTGACAGCGCTCGGCGTGCTCGGCACTGGCGCGGCCGCGGCGCTGCAGGATTCACCGACTGATGCCCTGGGCGCGGTCTTCGTAGGCGCTGTGGTCGTCGGCATGGTGTCGGCGATGCTCTACGGCCTGACGTCTGCAGACGTCGTGAAGCCGAGGCAGCAGCAGCTCATCGACCGCCTGACCAATCTGCGCAACGCCGGCACTCGGGTGCCGATACCTGACGCACAATAACGAGGTTTCCGTGCGTGCAAGCTACGTCCCGCTGAAAGAGATTCATGCCTTCGATTCCGCTGTTGCCGCAGCGGTCGCCCGCGATCTGACCACCGATCAACTCAAGGGCTCGGAGCGGCGGATTCCAAGCAATGCAGCCGACAAGATGGGTTGCCGCGACACCCTGCACGCTATCGCGGATCGCCAGTGGACCGTCGAGCTAGCACGGTCGCGTCGCGTCGTGGGGTTCAGCGCCTTGGCTTGCGCGGGCCTCGCTGTCGTTGCGGCCGGGTTTACCCTCGGTGTTCCGGTGGCGTCACAAGTCGTGGTCGACGCTGTCGCCGCCTGCATCCTCGCGGTCAGTGGCGTCGCCGTTCACCATGCCATCGAGGCTGATATCAAAGAGGCGGACGAAGCCTGTGCCGAGAAGTGCGCGATGCTCCGCCTGCGCAAGCAGCCGCCTGCCGTCAGAACCTCGCGCGAGGGTTGCGCCTAATGAACAGCTCGTTGGTCAAGACGCCGGTGCGCCCCGTCGACGAAATCCCGCTCTCCATCACAGAGCCCACGGCCAACCTTCCAGCGCTCGCAAAGCGCCACCCGGTCGAGGTCGGGAACAACCAGGCGCGCGTCGAGGTCCGGGAGGTTGCGGCACATGACGGCGCGCTCGCTGAAGCGTTGCATGCCCGCCTCGACTTCTCGAAGGTGGTCAACAACGGCTGCACCGTCACCGCCGCGGATGCTTACGCGGTCCTCGCGCCCAACGAGTTCGCGCGCTTCGAAGTCATCGCGGCAGCGCTCAAGTCCGTCAAGAAGACGCAGAGCGTGTTCAACGCCTTCGCTTGGGCGACGGGTGCAGCAACAGCCATGGGCGTGACCTCGCTGGCGCTTTACTCCAGCGTTCCGTTCGTGGGCCAGGCCTTCTGCGACCTCGTCGGGGCCGTGTTCGCCGTCCTTATAGTGGCCGCAACCGCCGACGGCGTCGGGAAGACCAAGCAGGAGATGCTTGCGACAATCCCGAAGAAGCTCGCCGCTCTCCCCGGTGGACAAAAAGAAACACCGGCCGACGAAACGCAGCCCGCCAAAGCGGACTAGGTCAAAATCGCCAGAATCAGCGTGACGCTCGCGGCGATGAGCAGCGTCACCAGGCCGATGACGATCCACTCGGTAGGTAGCTTGCTCTGATTGTCGGCCAGCAGGTCCGGGTCGATCTCGACATTGCCGAGCTCATCCTCGGGCTCACGCTGCTGATTGAGAGTGCCTTCGCCCGGCAAAGGAGGCGGCGGCAGCGCGCCTTCGGTGCCGGGATTGTCCATGCCGGCGAGCCCGTCGTCTGGTGCACCCATGACCGATGCTTCGCCGCCGTTCGACTCCGGCTCGATGGGCTCTTCGACCTTGAAGCCGGGCACGTCCTCGAGGGCGCGCAACAGGTCGGCATCCGGATCGATGTAGACCGCTTTGACGGGACCGATGGTCACCTCGTCGCGGTCCTTCAAGCGGCGCGACTTCTTCACCAGCTGATCGTTGACCAGGACGCCGTTCTTCGAGCCCAGGTCCTCGATGATGAAGCCGCTCCAGTCCTTCTTCACGCGGGCGTGGCGGCGCGACACGTTCGGATCGTTGAGGACGAACTCGCAGTCCTTCGAGCGGCCGAAGTTCCACTCGGTGAAGTTGCCCTGCATGGTGAAACGCGTGCCTTCGTCGGCACCGTTCAGAACGCGGAAGTACGGCCCTTCACTGCGCGCTTCACCGAGGCGGCCGAGAATACCCTGCACGGCGCGCGCCGCGATCGCCTTGGTGCCCTCACCGGGGACCGACTCGATCAGCTTTTCGGTCTCGATCGAGACCTTCACCTTCGCCTTGGTGAGCTCGATGATGTCGCCGTCTTTCAAGACCTTCTTCTCGCCTTTGGCGAGCTTGCGGCCGTTGACAGCAGTACCGTGCGTCGAGCCCAGGTCTTCGATGACGTACAAGCCGTCCGCTTCAGCGATGCGTGCGTGTTGGCGTGAGATAGTCGAGAGCGGGATCTGGAAGTCGGCCGAGCCATCGCGGCCGAGAATGATGGTCTGCGCCGTCGACTCGTGCGCCAGGGCGCGCGGTGCCTGTCCTTCGATCTCGATGACGGCGTTGAGACGAATCACGTTCGTTCTTTTTCGCCCTGCCCCCGAGCCCTGACCCGCCCAATGACTGTCATCGGAAGGCTCAGGTTCCTCGGGCGCGCCATCACTGGAACTGAAGTTGTTTGACGCGGTTGACACACCACTCTCGCTGTTCGGACAGCTCCTCGCCGCGCAATAAGTCGACGAAGCGCTGACACATTTCGATCACTTGCTCACTGCGTGCCAGTTGATCGAAGGTTCGCGCGGCTCTGTAGTGCGCTAGCTTGTGTTTACCCTCGCTTAGCCGGATTGCGTAGAGGAATTCGTCCCCTGCGTTGTCGTAGAGCTTCTGCTCCTCGAAAACCGTGCCAAGACGGAAGTGGGGCTCAGGATCGCCAGGATTCTTAGCGATTTCATCCATGTACTTACTGACAGCGCCGCCCTGGAGCGCTAGGCACTCGTAGCCCTCCGTCAGGTTTTTCTTGCACTCGATGCAGTCCTTGTCGATGGCGACCGCCGCGACGCAGGCGGTCACGGCATCCGAGCAGAGCTGCTTGCGCAGGTAGGTGTAGCAGAGGTTGTAGTAGCCCATCGCGTCGTTCGGGCAGACCTCGATGAGCTTGGCGAAATGGCCCTGGGCCTCGTCGAAGTTGCCGGCGCCCAGCGCGATGACGCCGAGACCCATGCGGCAGTCGCAGAAGCCGGGATCGAGCTCGATGCACTTCAGGAACTCGGGCTTTGCCTTCTCGGGCTCGCCTTCGTTGAGCAGCGCGTTGCCGTAGTTGCGGCGGGCACCCTGGTAGCCCGGGTCGTACTCGATGGCCTGCTTGAACTCGTCCATGGCGGCCGCGGTTTCGCGGCGCTTCAAGAAGATGACGCCCAGGTTGTTGTGGGCTTCGGCGAAGTCGTTGCGACGCGAGATGGCGCGCTTGAAGTACTCGACGGCGAGATCGTAGTGACCGCGCGACGCGGCGATCTGGCCCTTGAGGTTCCAAGGCTCGGCGTACTTACCGCCGGTGTACTCGATAGCGATGTCGCAGCGCGCTTCCGCCTGATCGAGCAAACCCTGTTGCACGTACTGGGCGCAGAAGGTGTTGTTCTCGACGGCTTGCGGCGACGGCTTCCACGGCACGCAGAACGAGCAAGCAGCGGGCATCACCAGCACGACGGTGAGGCCAAGGATTCGGATGGGTCTCGTCCAGCTTTGCATGGTCTGCGAAGTTGTAGGCGGGTCCAGAAGTACTGTCAATTTGGCACGTTACCAGCGCCGAATTGACACCCGCCCCCGAACCGTTTAGCCAATCTCCATGCGTGGATTGTGGTCCCGTGTGGCGCTTGCCGCCGCCCCCGCCTTCTTGTGTGCCGCTGCGCTCCTCACGCCCGGGGAAGCGTTCGCTCAGTACAAGAACAACTCGTTCGGTCTCGACTTGGGTGGCTGGCTGATCAGCAAGCCCACGCTCCTCGATGCCCAAGGCAACATCAAGCCGGTCGATCAGCGCCCGACGCGCCTCGCCAACGGCTTGCGCATCGGCGGCGAGACCAGCGTGAAGATGTCCGAAGATCATTGGTGGTTCACAGGGCGCGTCAACGTCGGATTCCTCCGCTACGGCGGATCAGAAGAAGGCGACGTCTCGGCGCAGTTCGACGCCGCCGCAGGTGACGCGCTTGGAACTCTGCTCGGCGTGCAGGGCTCCATCGGCGTGCGCTACGTCATCTTCACCGACCGCTTCCGACCTTACGTCCAGGCCGCCTTGTCGTACATGCACTTGTTCTCGTTCACCAGCGCAGCCGACGACGCATGTACCGATTCGGCAGTGCAGTTCTGTACCGGCGTGAGTAGTGCCATGAACGCGTTCCTCCCGCACAACGACATCGGTGCGTTCCACCTCCAGCCGGGCTTCGAGCTGATCTTTACCCGCGATACCGCGCTGCACATCTTCGCGGACATGCAGCGCTGGATCGTCTTCAACGCGAGCGACAACAACGCCGTCGTCATCGGCGCCGGCATCATCTGGTTCACATGAGAGCCCTACAACGCGCAACCCTGGCCACCGCGATGTCCGCAATCGCGGCATGCGGCGGCTTCACCAACGGCGGCGGCGGCACCAACACCCTCGAGGTCGAGGCCCTCGTCAGCTTCGCTGCAGGCAACGCCAACATGAACGCGCGGGTTTCGGTGGTGCAGAACGGCGCCCAGGTGCAAGGTGCGGTCGTCACCTTGCGCGACGAGGAGACCGAAGCGGTCTTCAACCTCGAGCCCGAAAGCAATTTCTATCGCGCCAACATCGCCGGCGGTTACCGCCGCAAGCTCGAGCTCAAAATCGAGCGCGGCGAAGACAACCTCGACGCCAAGCTAGAAGGCCCCGGCGAGCACTTCGTTTCGAATCCCTTCGACGGCACCACCATCGAGCTCGGCGAAAACCCGCTGACCGTCAACTGGGCGGTCTCGGACGGCATCCGCGCCGACGACGTCGCCATCACTTTGGACGGGTCCGAATACCGCGGTGAGACCAGCCACGATCGCGGTGAAGTCGAAGTGCCGCGGGAGCTCCTGCGTGTCGGGGATGATGTCATCCACATCGAACGGTCGAACGGCGTCGATCTCGATGGCGGCACCGGAAGCTCGCGCTTCACCATCAGCTACGACGCGTCGAGCACCGTCACCTTCGAAGACTAGCGGCCTGTCGGCAACGGCGGACGCACCCAGCGGCCCATTTCTGCGGCGACGGCAGGGTCGGCCACCGCCATCGCCTCCAGGCCGGCGGCTCGGCTGCCGTAGATGCGCTCGAGCTCGCTGAGCATATGGGCGCGGTACTCGTCTTTCTGGACTGGGTAGATGCTCTTGTCGCTGGGCAGCGAGCGCCAGAGGTCGACCATGTCGGCGAGATTACGCTGCCGGCGCGCCGCGCGTTCGGTCGCGAGCGCCTGTGGATCTTGTGCCGGCTCCACTACGCGCGGCTGCACGGGGTCGAGCGAGCGCGGTGGATCGAGGGCGACGCCGCTCGAGGGCGCGGGCGTGATCAAATTGCGAGGTGGCGCAGTCGGGACACGGGTCGGCCAGCGCCGTTCGGCTGCCTCGAAAAGCTCGAGCAACCTCGCCTCGGGTGACACGCCGAGCCGCTGCACGAGCGTCGCGCGCTGCGTACCGAGGTTCGGGGTACCGGCCAAAGCAGGGACGTAACGGCCAAGCTCTTGCCCCACGCGCGCGCGCACCTCGGCTTCGCTCGGGTTGGCTCCGTCGCCAAAGTAGCGCTCCACGAAGGCAGCCATCTGGCCTTGCGCGACTTCCAGGTACTCGGGATTCGCCCGCAAGGTCGCGGCGTCGTATCCCGAGAAAACGGCGAGCAGGCCGTAGGGCGGGGTCGCAGGACGCTCGGCGGGAGCACTGACGCGGCGGTCGAGCGGGTCTAGCGGATTGGTCACGGCCCCACCCTACATCATTCGCGCGTGATTCGTCCCCTACCCAGATCGGCGATGAGGCTCGCCCCCCCGGTGGTGACGTCGACCGTCTGCTTGAGCCGGCGTCCGGAGCCGCGAACCTCGACGACGTGTTTGCCAGGCGAGAGCTTGAGCGACTTCTTGGTGATCTTGCCGTACTTCTTGCCGTCGACCGTGAGCGTGCCACGGCCACCGCGCACCACGATGTCGATGCTCCCGGGCTCGGCCTTGTCGGGTGGCAGGTTCTTTCCGACCGCCGGGTGGTCGGGCTTACCCTTTTCCTCGACGTCTGGGGTGTCCGCTTTCGCGGTCTCGTCGGGTTTCTTGGTGGTATCGGTCAACGGGCGCGGCTGGAACACCAAGTAACCAGCGAGCAAGACGGCGAGCCCGGCTAGAACACCAACCACGGCGTAGAGCCAACCGCCGGTTCGCCCTTGACCGCGCGACGCCAGCAGCTCCGTGTTGCTGCGGATCGCCTTCATGCCAGGCGTCGTGACGCCGCTAATGGCGTGGACCTCGTCGTTCTCGGGGTCGACCTCGAGCAAGCGCTCACGCAAGGTGACGGCGCTTTGCTCGTCGTGGTCCTTGATAGCGACCTTCAAACGCGACGTGAGGTACGACACGGCGCGGCGCCGTGCGAGCTGCGCGTAGGCCTTCGGGTCACGCATGTAATCGCGCAGATCGTCGCGCAGATCGGAGACGCCGTTTTGCTCGAGAGTGAGCTTCAAGCGCTCGCGCACCATCTCGACCGAGCGGAAGCGTTTTTTGGGCTTGGCCTGCAGGCACTCGCCGAGCAGCTCGCAGAACTCTTGCGACAGCGACGGGTTGTACTGGCGAGCGTCGCGAATGCGCCCCGAGACGACGTTGCGGAACATCTCGACGGGGCTGTCGCCTTCGTAAGGCAGCTCGCCAGTTGCGATGTTGTAGAGCAAGGCGCCGAGCGCGAAGATGTCGGTTCGCGGCCCCAGCGCGCGGTTCATCATGAGCTCGGGAGCCATGAAGCCCGGCGTGCCGATGACGTCGGTGTCCGCTTGCCAGCCGTCGACGGCGCTGTCCTCGCGGATCGCTTTGACGACGCCGAAGTCCGTTAAAACGACACGCCCCTGCCCGTCCATGAAAACGTTCTCGGGCTTGAGATCGCGGTGAATGACGCCAGCTTCGTGGGCCACTTGCAGCGCGAGGCAGAGCTCGTGCCCGACGGCAGCGGCCGCAGGCTCGGGCATCATCCCCTTGCTGTTCATGATGTTGAACAGATCGTCGCCCTCGAGCTTCTCCATGACCAGGTAGAGGTGCTCGGACTCGACGCCGGAGTAGTCGTAGATCTCGACGATGTTCGAATGCCGCAGCGCAGCAATGGCGCGCGCTTCACGGTGAAAGCGCTGACGGCCCTTGGCATCGCGGGACAAGCTCTGGGCTACGACCTTCATCGCAACTTCGCGATGAAGCTTCGGATCCCAGGCGCGATACACATTTCCCATCGCGCCGTGACCAAGGATGCCGCGTATCTCGTAGCGGTCGATGGTCTCCGGATCGTTCACCGTTGCAGTGTAACTCATTGTGGTTGGCGGGCGAATCTCGTGCAGCTGACGGCAGATCGTCGACCACGACGCCCGTCGGTGTCTTGCTCGTGAGCTTTTCTTTCGCTGATTCTCACGTCAATTCACGCAGTTGCACGGACCCAAGCTTTTTTCGGCAACGTCCTGACGCACCTGCCGATACTAGTCTTGAGCCTCGCTGGGCTTGATTACAATTGAATGGCGGCTCGTGGTAGGTTCAGCGAAGCTCGATTAGTACTTGGACGGCCGTTCTCATGGTGGGTGCGGCCGTCCTTTTTTTTTGGCCGATCGACTCCGCTGGCACCGCCATCCTAGCAACGCTGCTGTCACACGCCCCGAGGATGCATGCGTATGACACGCGTGCCTGCCGCAGCGACAAAAACCCAAGCTGACCTCGTTCTGGTGAACGGAACCATTCGTACTATGGATGGGTCCCGGCACCGCGTCCAAGCTTTGGCGATCAAAGACCAAGTGATCGTGGCACGCGGCAGCAACGCCACCATCGACCGCTATCGCGGACCCGAGACCAAAGTCATCGACCTCGGCGGCCGCACGGTGCTCCCGGGCTTCATCGAGTCGCACGGTCATCTCGCGGTGCTCGGCCTTGCCTTGCGCCAGGTTCGCATCGCCGGCTTGAAGAGCGAAGCCGAGGTCGCGGCTGTCGTAAAACGAGCGGTCAGCACGATGCCGGGTGGCGAGTGGCTCGTGTCTTTCGGCTGGGACCAAGCCGATTGGGGTCGCAGCGACTTCCCGACCCACCATTCGCTCAGCGCCGCCGCCCCGAATCACCCCGTCGTCTTGCGCCGCAGTGATGGCCACACCGCGTGGCTCAACGCGACGGCGATGGCGATGGCCGGCATCAACCGCGACACGCCCGATCCCGTTGGCGGCAAGATCTTCCGCGATGCCAACGGCGACCCGACCGGCATCATCACCGACAAGGCTTACGACCTCATCGCCGACAAGATCCCGCCGCCGACGCCGGCCATCATCCGGACCGCCGTCGAGGCCGCGCTCGATCTCTCGGTCAAGAACGGCATCACCACGGTCACCGACACGCTCTGTGCCAAGGAAACCTACGAGGTCTTGGGCGACATGGCGCGGACCGGCGCGCTCAAGGCGCGCGTCTATGCCGTTCATGGCGACCTTACGGCGGACATGTTGCCGCGCCGCGACCGCGTCGTCTGGACGCGTGAAGTCCTCGAGAAGCTGCCGCCGCTGATTGGTGACGGCCGTGGTCATCTGACGGCGCGCACATTGAAGGTGCTCGCCGACGGCTCGCTCGGTGGCCGCGGCGCTGCCTTGCTCGAGCCCTACTCCGATCAACCCGACACACGCGGCCTGCTCACCATCGACGAGGCGCGGCTACGCGAGCTCGTCTCGCTGGCTCTGCAGAAGGGCTACCAAGTCGCAACGCACGCCATTGGAGATCGCGCCAACCGCGTCGTGCTCGACGCGTACGAGAAAGCATTGCGCGACCATCCGAACGTCGGCGATCCGCGATTGCGGATCGAGCACGCAGCCGTCATCACCCCCGAAGACGTGCGCCGACTCGCGAAGCTGGGAGTGATCGCGGGCATGCAACCCAATCATTGCACCGGCGACATTCCGAAGCTCGAGCTGCGGCTCGGCGCTGCGCGCGCGGCCCGTGAAGCCTACGTCTGGCGCGACTTGAAGAACGCCGGCGCCCGCATGACGCTCGGCTCCGATGCACCATTCGGTGTGCTCTCCCCCATCGAGAACATCTACGCGGCAACGACGCGCCAAAGCCCGACCGGCGAGCCCGCGGGGGGCTGGCATCCCGAGCAGCGCCTGAGCATCGACGAGGCCGTCGCGGGCTACACCAGCGACGCCGCCGTAGCCTCCTTCGAAGAGCACGTGAAAGGCTCCCTCGAGGTCGGCAAGCTCGCGGACCTCGTGGTGCTCTCGGACGACATCTTCGAAACCGCGCCAGCCGAGCTGCGCAAAACCAAAGTCGACCTCACCATCGTCGGCGGTCGCTTGGTGTACGAGCGCCGCGACTAGACTACCAACCGCCGTGCAGCTGCCAGCGCTTGTCGCCCTCGAACGTGTAGTTGAGGGAGCCGATGCCTCCACTGCTCAGGTCGTTGCGGCCTGCTGCCGCGGCGCTGCCCGCGAGCATCGCTTGCACGCCCGGTAGATCGGTGCCGACCGGATCGACGGGCTCACCGTCGCGGCGCAGCTCGTAGTGCAAGTGCGGTCCGGTCGAGTGGCCGGTGTCGCCCGAGAGCCCGATGATCGTCTTGCCACCGCTCACGTGTTGACCCGCCTTCACCATGATGCGGTTCAGGTGGGCGTAGCGCGTCTCGTAGCGCCCGTGATTGATGACGATGAAGTTGCCGTAGCCGAAGAGATCGTGGTCGGCGCGCTCGACGACGCCGTCGTGCGCTGCGGCGATGGGAGTGTTCGCGTCCATCGGGATGTCGATGCCCTTGTGCCGGCGGCCGCTGCGCCAGCCGAAAACACTCGAGAGTCGCGCATGGCGGTTGGGCACACTTCCGACCGTGCTCTTCGGGCTGGGAAGCTCGGAGGTCGTGACTCCGTACGCGAGCGGCGCGGTGGCCGCGTCGTTTTGCTTCGACGCCGGCGCGACGGGCGGAACGGAGGTTGGCGCCGCCGGCTTGAACGGCGGCACGCGCTTGCGCCCGTTCGCCGAAATTTGCTGCGACCAACCACTACCGGTGCGCAGCCCGTCCTGCGACGCTGGCGTGTCGGGCGTGGTGATGACCGTCGGCTCCGCCTGTTTTTCGAGATTCTCGGCACGCCGCGCCCAGGTCGCGTGCCGCGGGATGACGCAGCCCATCGGCAGGATGATCGGCTCGTTGATGATCATACGATGGCCGGTTTGCGCCTCGTTGTACGCGAAGAGCTCGGCGTTGACCTCACGCAACGCCGCTTCGCTGACGCTGTAAAACGCCGCGAGGCGCGGCAGGCGGTCGCTCGGTTGAACCAGATGCACGTAACCCGATGGCTGCACCGGCGCTCGTGACTCCGAAGCGGACGCGTGCCGGTCACCTGCGGTGATCGGCGCGATCAGCAATGCGAGAATCACGTACTTCATGCCCGCTTCTCACGCGCATCACGCATGCGCTCGCGCAGCTCCGTCTCGCCGCGCGTCACTTCGAGCCCTACACGCGCCACCCAGACCGGAACGTCGAGCCCGAGTCCCTCGAGCTTCACGGCATCCTTGGCGGTCACCACCAAGGCCTGCGCCTGCTTGTCGGCGACGCGCCGGGCCAATTCCCCCATGTCCTTGGGAGTGTAGCGAACGTGATCGGGAAAGCCCACTAGGTCGACCACGTCCATGTCGGATCGTTCGAGAGTGTCCGCAAAGGCCAATGGACGGGCGATTCCGCACGCCGCGACGACCGGCTTGCCCGCGAAGTCGACTGGGGTGCCCTCACGCGTCGTCACGGTCAGAGGCCCATCCTGGCTAAGCACCAAGAGCGCCTCATCGGCGAGCCGCGCCAGGAGCTCATCGTCGCGGCCACCGGTTCGGCTGTGCGCCCAGACGACCTGGGCACGCTCGAGGCCCGCGGCCGACTCGCGCAGCGTGCCTGCCGGCAAGAGATAGCCGTTGCCGAGGGGCGCCTCACCACGCAGCACGACGATGTCGAGGTCGCGCTTCAAGGCGCGATGGCTGAAGCCGTCGTCGAGGACGACCACGTCGCAGCCGCGCTCACGCAACGCCACGGCGCCAGGATGGCGGCGCTCCGAGGCCGCAACCAGCACGCCGCGTTCGCGCGCCAGCATCGCGGGCTCGTCGCCGACACGCGCCGGGTCCGCGATAGCGCCCTCTTCGACCACCAAGCCGCGGGTCGCCCGCCCATAGCCGCGGGTGAGCAGACCCGGGTGCATCCCGAGCTCGCGGCAAGCATCGAGGACCCAACCAGCGACCGGCGTCTTGCCGCTGCCACCGGCTTCGAGACCGCCGACCGAGATGGTGAGCACACCCGCGTCTTGCGCCGCGAGCACTCCGCTATCGTAGGCAAAGCGCCGGGTGTGCGCCGCCAAGGCGAATGCCCAAGACAGCGGCGCGGCCACGGCCCCCCAGGGCCTCTCTGCGTGGGGAGCCATCGCTAGCCGCGCATGCCCACGGCCTTGAGGAGCTCCTTGGCCTCGTCGATCCGCTTATGTGCGCTCGAGCGGAGTGCCTGGTCTCCACCGGAGATCGCGTCGATCATTTGCTGCAACCCTTCGGCCAAGGTGTCGAGCGCCCGGCTCATGGCGCGGATCGACTTGCCCTGCGGCGAGGCCGTGCCGATGCGCTTGCCTTCTTTGTAGAGGCGCTCGCTGATCGGCTGCACCGTCGCCAAGAGGAGCTCGGCCACTCCGGCCTCGATGCCGAGCAAGCGGCCGACGAGCTCTGCCTGCGCCTGGGATTTGTCGGGTGCCTCGCCCCAACGGGAGATGGTGTCGACGAGGGTCTGCCGCAGCCGCTGAGCCTGCGGTGACTTGTCGGCCTGGAGATCGCGGAGCAGCTGCATGAACTGCTCGGTCTGCGCCCGCACCTCGGCGGCGCTGGGCTGCGGCTGAACGTGCTCCGTCACGCCGTCATTCTATACGGCGGCTGGCGCGAAAGGCACGACTTGCTGAGGTGGCGCGCTCCGCGGCACGCCATCGATACCGGGCTGCGTCTGCAGCGCTCCATTCGCGTAGGGATCGACATAAGGCTGCGCCGCCGGCGACAAGACGCCTGCGAACGCGCGCCGGGCGCCGTCGAGGGTGTCGCGCACGACGCCACGCCGGTTCGGCCCGAGGTTCCAGCTCTCCGGCGCACGGTAGTTGATGCCACCCATGAGCTGGACGCCTTGGCGGGTGTCGCTCTGCGCGTCGAACCAGTAGTTGAGGCCCGCGTTGGCGATCGCACCACCCAAGGGAAAGATGATGCCCAAGAGGTCGCCGGATAGTCGTGTCAGCTCTTTTGACCAATCTATCTGCTCGCGATCCTTGCCGCTGAAAACGTCGAGGGCCAGTCGGATGATTCGGAGGGCGGCGGAAGCCGCATTGACGATGGCACCGATGGGCCCGAAGGCGCGCAGGATGAACTCGAACACCTCGAGGGCCTTCTGCCAGAAGCTGGGCTTGGTCGCTTCGTCGTCACCTGAAACCGCGCGTTGACGCAGCCCGTCAATGCCGGCTTGCGCGGCGTCCAGGTGCTCGCGCGGGACCGCCAGGGAGGGCAGGTTCGTGGGCGCGGCTGGGGCTGCGGTGGGGGCTACGTAGCCCGGCTCACCCTCGATGGGAGCCCGTTGATACGAGGGACCGGTAACCGCTCCAGGTGTCGCTGTGACTGACATCTCGTGCCGCAACCCCTTGCCCTGGCTAAAGGCAGAACCCAGCCATTCTCTTCATTTATCGCGGTAAATCGGCGGTCGATGCGCCTTCGGGCCTGTCACCACGTCATGGCGGGCGGTCAAAAAGTGCATGCCCGGCCGTGACCTGTGGTACCGCCAAGACATGGACCCGACGGGCCCGTCAGGCGACGAAGAGGCGAAAAGCTCGGCCATGGGCCTGAATGAGGCCTTGGCGGTAAAACGCGCCCTTGGCGACCAGGCCATTGCGGAAGACGTCGAGCCAGAAGCCGAGTACCTCTGCGTTCGGCTGCGCGATCGGCGGTATGCGATCCCCATCGGTCAGGTGGCCGAAGTGCTCTCGCCGACGACGGTGACGCGGGTGCCGCACATGCCGAGTCACGTGCGCGGCGTGTTCAATCGCCACGGCAAGATCACCGCCGTGCTCGACCTTGCCGCGTTCTCCGCGGTCGAGAGCGAAGAGTCGCCAAAGCGCCTCGTCGTGCTGCAGCACGAGCAGCTCGAAGCAGCGGTGCCGGTGAGCGAGGTCGTCGGGTTGGTTCAGGTCCGACTGTCGAAGATCGAGCCCCCGCTCGCGCATGTTTCCGGAGAGCTCGGCTTCGTCACCGGTCAGATCGACGGCGACGAAGGCATCCTGTCGGTGCTCGACGCCCGCATTCTTCTCGAGAACAGCCGCGTTCGCCGGAGATGACCTCTTGCGCGATACCACCGTCGGAATCCTGTTGATGCGCTGCGGGACCTGGGCCGTCGGCGTCGACGCGCTTTCGGTCCGCGCCATACGGCCTCCGAGCGATTCGGATCGCCCCATCGACCTCGGAGAGCTCCTCGCCGTCGACGAAACCCAGCCCGAGCACGACAGCGACAAGCGTCGGATCGTCGAGCTCGGCTTCGATCGCTCGGTGACCTTCGGGATCGACGGCGCTTTGGGCACACGTTCGCTCGGCCTCGCCGACGTCAAACCACTTTCGCCCGTGCTCGAGAACCACGGCGCTCCGCCATGGTGGATCGGCACCACCGAGATCGACGGCGAGCTCGTGCTGCTCCTCGACCTGTCCGTTTTGGCGTCCACGAGGAAGGCGGCTCCATGAGTGGCATGACCGCCCTCATCGGCCGTTTTCTCGCGACCGCCAGCGAGCGGCTCACCCAGATGGGGGAGGTTCTGTCGAGCCTACGTAGTGCCGGTGACGTCAACGACGTCGTGAAGCGCTTCGGCCGCGATCTGCACACGCTGAAGGGCGAAGCACGCCTGCTCGGGCTGCCGGAAATCGAACGGATCGCGCACGCCAGCGAAGACATGCTCTTCAGCCACCATCGCGCCCAGCAGATCACCGAATTCACCGAGCAGCTGCTCTACGAGGCCATCGATACCATCTTCACCTGCGTGCAGGCGCGCGGTGAAGGAACCCCCGTCGGCGAGACCGAGATCGACGCGGTCGTAAAGCGCCTGCGCGACAACGTCTTACCGGACACCGGCCCCACCCAGCCGGATCGGCGCACTCCGGTCGCGCACGACGACGGTCTCGACCTCGGCGACGACGACATCGTCCTCGCCAAGCCGGTCGAGTCTCCGGCCACCAAAGACACCCGACTCGAATCCAAGGGCTCGGATCCCAAGACCGCCGAAGCGGACGACAACGACAGGCGTCACGGCGGCGGCCGCACCATGCACGTCGCCACCGCGCTCCTCGACAACATGACCGACCAGGTCAGCAACTTGTCGGGCTCGCTGGTGCGCAATCGGCAGTACCTCGCGCGTCTCACCGCCATGGTGGACGACCTCCGCGACCTCATGCGCACGACCGGTGAAGGAGGCGAAGTCCAAGACGCGGTCGAGCGCGCCGCGGCCCTGGAAAAGCTCGCCGCCCTACCCGCCCGCGTCACCACCGAGCTGCGCGAGCTCCGCGAGCATCACTTCCGCCTCGACCTGTCATTCTCCGAGCTCGCCGAGCACATGCGCGAGGCGCGTCTGCAACCCCTGCGCAGCGTCTTCGCGGGCTATCCCTCGTTCGTGCGCAACGTCGCCCGCCAGGAGGGCAAGCGCATTCGCGTCGAGACGAGCGGCGAGGAGCTCGGTATCGATCAGCGGGTCCTCGACGAGATCGGCGAGCCCTGCCTCCATCTCCTGCGCAACTCGGTGGTGCACGGCATCGAGACGCCCGAGGAGCGCCGCCGAGCCGGCAAGCGCGAAGAGGGCCTAGTGAGCATCCATGCGCGCCAGGACGGCGAGCTCGTGCGCATCGAGTTCTCGGACGATGGTCGCGGCATCGACATCGAGCGGGTGCGACGCCGAGCCATGGCGATGGGCACCATCGACGAGGAACAAGCCGGCCGTCTGAACCCAGAAGAGCTCGCCCGCCTCGTGTTCACCAGTGGCCTGTCGACGGCGGCGGCGACCACCGAGCTCGCAGGTCGCGGCGTCGGTCTCGACGTCGTGAGCGCCGTCATCGATCGCATGGGCGGCACCGTCACCCTCGAGACCATTCAAGGCGTCGGCACGAAGTTCGTCCTGCAGGTGCCGGTGTCGCTATCGCTGACACGCGCGCTCTTCCTCGAGACCGCCGATCAAACGTTCGCGGTGCCCAACGCCGCTGTCGTCGAAGTCTACCGCCTGCCGGTGCGAGATATCCGCACCATCGAGGGCCGCGAGACCACGAGCTTCCGCGGCAAGCTCTTGCCTTTGGTGCGCTTGCGCGAAGCTCTCGGCCTCACGGGCATCAAAGACATCTTCGTGAACAAGGTCGGCGTCGTGGTCTTGCGATCGGGCGACGACATGGCCGGCTTCGTGGTCGACAACCTGATCGGCGAGCGTGAAATCGTCGCGCGGCCTTTCGGCCAATACGTCGGCCGCGCTTACATGGCGAGCGGCGTGACGCTGATGGAGAACGGCGACGTCGTGCTCATCCTGCATCCGCCGGACCTGCTGCGCTCGCTCCACGAGACCAAACGCACACGCGGGGGCGGCGGCGAAGCGCGCGCCGATGGCAGCGAGCGGCGTATCTTGTACGCCGAAGATTCCATGATCACCCGCGAGTACGCTGCCGGCGTGCTGCGCTCCCGCGGCTTCCACGTCGTCGAGGCGTCGGACGGCGTCGAAGCGTTCGAGCGCCTGCAGGTCGACCGTTTCGACCTCTTGCTGACCGACCTGCAGATGCCACGCATGGACGGGTTCAAGCTCTGCGCGCAGGTGCGCAAAGATCCGCGCTTCAAGAATCTCCCCATCGTGGTCATGTCCACCCTCGACACCCCGGAGACCAAACGCATGGCTCTCGACGCGGGCGCCGATGCGTATCTCGTGAAATCGAGCTTCGCAGCTGACACACTGATCTCGACCATCGGTCACGTCATTCGATGAGCGCGTCCCCGAGCAGCCATAACGACAAGCCCATTCGCCTCGTGGTGATCGAGGACTCGCCCATCCAGCGCGAGGCCCTCGTGGAGCTCTTCCAGGAAGACCCGAACCTGCAGGTCGTCGCCGCCGTGGGCACCGGCAAAGAAGGGGTCGAGCGCGTCAAAGCGCTCAAGCCTGACCTCGTCACCTGCGACATCGGGCTACCCGACATCGACGGCTTCGACGTGGTGCAGGCAATCATGACCGAGCAGCCGACGCCGATCATCATGCTCACCGCAACGCTGCGGCCGAAGTGGCGCAAGGACGCGTTCCACGCGCTGACCCTCGGCGCCATGGACGTCATCGAGAAACCGGACCTTGCCGATCTCAACGACAAGGAATGGCGCAAGCGCATCCAGCGGCAGCTTCGCTTCATCGCGCGCTCGCCGGTGATTCCCCACGTGCTCGAGCGCATCAAGCAGCGCACCGACCGGCTGCGTGCCCAAGCTTTGGAGCGCAACGAGCGCACTCCCACCCCAACCGCGGCTCGCCCTGCCTCGCGTCCGCTACAGCCGACAGCACCTTCCGGTCCGGCCCCGAACATCGAGCTCCTCGTGGTGGTCGCCTCTGCGGGTGGTCCCAAGGCCGTGCGCACGCTCCTCGAAGGGCTGGCGCCCGCCTTCCCCCTGCAGGTGCCGGTGCTCATCGCGCTGCACTTGGGCCGTCACATGGGCTCGTCCTTCGCGAGCTTCCTCGGTCAGGTGTTGCGCGCCCCGGTCGTCGAGCTCATCGACCAGAGCAGCTTCGAGCCCGGCAACGTCTACGTGGCACCAGGGCGCAAGCACGTCGAAGTCGTGAGCAAGGGTCGCGTCCGCATCTTCGATCAGCTCCCCGACGCAACCTACAGCCCGTCGCTCGACTACTTTCTCTGGTCGGTGGCCCGCGTGTACGGGCGGAGCGCGGTCGGCTGCATCTTGACCGGCATGGGCGCCGACGGAGCCGACGGCTTGCTCGCGATGCGCCGCAGCGGCGCGCTCACCCTCGGCCAAGACGAATCGTCGAGCTTGGTCTACGGCATGCCGCGCGTCGCCTTCGAGCTTGGTGCGGTGGGCATTCAACAGGCTCCGCACGAGATGCCGGCCACCATCTGCGAGTGGCTCGGTGTCCGTGGCAAGGTGCGGGCGTGAGCTCGTTCGCCGAGCGCTTCGCGGCGATCCTCGAAACGCGCACCGGCATTCGTTTGAACCGCCAGAACGTACAACGCGTCAGCGGTGTTTTGCGCGCCCGCGCCGAAACCTTGGGTCATGCGAGCGCGGACGCCTACGTCGACGACATCGAGAAGAACATCGCCACGTCGGAGATGCAGACGTTGGTGAATCTGGTCACGGTCGGCAAAACCTCGTTCTATCGTTATCCCGACATGGTGTCCGCTATCGTGAACATCGTCGTACCGGCGCTGCACAATCATCTGCACCCTGCACGCGGGATCAACATCTGGAGCGCCGGTTGCTCCACCGGCGAGGAGCCCTACACGCTGGCGATGGCCCTCGACGAAGACGGTTGGTTCGCCAAGCGACGCGTCCGTATCCTCGCGACCGATATCAACACGAGCTCGCTCGACCACGCCCGCGCCGGCCGCTATGGGCACGCGCGGATCGAGCGCTTGCCTCCCAGCGTGCGCAAACACGTCACCGCGCAGGACCACTTCATCACGGTGAATCGCGACATTCGCGAGCGCATCAGCTTCGAGCGCTTGAATCTCGCGTCCGATCCCTTTCCCGATCCCGGCAACTGGCACATCATCGTCTGCGCCAACGTGCTCATTTACTTTGGCGCTCAGGGCGTCACGCGCATCCTCGACAAATTCTGCGGGGCGATGGCGCAAGACGCGGCGCTCTTTCTCGGCGGCGCGGAAAATCCCGCGAGCTATGACCAGCGCTTGTCTCCGGCGCGTTTCGGCAAAGCGTACGGCTTTCTCCGTGGGGACTGGAACGGGGCCATGCAGGAGCACCGTCTCGAGCACTCGGGGCCGCCGCGCTTCCGCGACGAGAAAACGCCGGCGACGGGTATTCGCAAACCACCGTCCCCGATTGCCACGAGCAACACGTCGACACCGGCGCACACCGCCGAGACCCCGCGCACCCGCCGTAACACTCAGCCCCTCGAGGAAGCCGAGCAGACGACGTTCGAGGTCGAGAAGCTCCTCAACGTCGCCTCGGGCGGTGCGAGAGACTTGGCCATCACGCGCCTCGCCGAGCTGCGCGAGCAGTACCCCGATCACCCGCGCGTGGCTCGCGCCCTGGGGATGTTGCTGTTCAACGAGAAGCGCTTCGAGGAGTCACGCGCCGCGCTCGACGACGCTATCACGGTCGATCCGCTGGCTTTCGATCTCTACTTCTACCTCGGGTGGCTCTATCTCGCTCTCGACGACGTCGATGCGGCACGTCAGGCGCTACGCCGAGCGCTGTTCCTCGAGCCCGGTTTCACCTTCGCGCGTTACGAGCTGGCGTTGACGCTGCATCGCGGCGGCCAGTTCGACGAGGCCGTGCGCGAGTACGCTCGAGCGGAGCAAGCCGCCTCGGACCCTCGGGTCAACGAGCGCTTGCGCGAGCGGACCGCCGGCTCGAGCGAAACCTTCTGGATCAACGATTCGTTCATCGTCGAGTTGTGTAGAAGCAATAAAGAACGAGCAAGGCAGCGACTCGGCCCTCAAACTTCGGGTAGAATCAGCGGACAGTGAAAACCCCTATGACATGCTGTCGTGTGTGCGTAGGTGGGCAGGGTCTTTCTTGACCTGAACGTAGGAAAGTCCTTAGCCTTGCGCGGGGGAAATATGGGCACGAAGATCGTTCTGGTGGACGACAGCCTCGTGGCGCTCGAGTGGGCCCGTGAGGCACTGGCCCCACTAGGCTTCGAAGTCGTGACCTACAACGCCTCGCTCGGCATCCAGGCATTCGTCCGCAAAAACCAGCCGCGCCTCGTGTTGCTCGACGTGAACATGCCGGCGCTCAACGGCGACCTGGTCTGCCGCATGCTCAAAGAGAGCCCGCAAACCAAAGACGTCTTGGTCGCCCTCTACTCCTCGATGCCGGAAGACGAGCTGCAACAGCTGGCCGAGAAGAGCGGCGCCGACGGCTACATCATCAAGTCGAACGACGTCAGCCTCCTGTCGGAGCAACTCGAGCGCTTGCTCAGCCGCCCCAACTACACAACACCAGCCTGATCGCGGCGCCGGTCCATCGTCACGCAAGGAATGCGACACGAAGTCTGACTCCGTGTAAGGTACAGGCGTGAAAATCCCGAGCTTCCTACGGCGTGTCACCCCCCTCCGTATCGCTCTCGTCATCGCTCTCGCCTTCTGCGCCATGCATTTTGCGATCGAGCTGAACTTGTTCGCGACGGGTCCGCTGTCGCGGAGCGGATTCATCCGTTTGCTCGACTTGAAGTCACTCGACCTCAAGTTCTTGAGTCGCGGTAAGCCCGACAACATCGAGCCCAAAGTGGTCGTCGCCGCGGTCGATGAGAAGAGCATCGAACGCTACGGCCTATTCCCCTGGAACCGCCGCATCATCGCCGACTTGGTCGACAAGCTCACCGAAGGCGGCGCCAAGGTGATCGGATTCGATATCGTGTTCGGCGACGAGGACCGCAACTCGTCGTATCAGAGCGTCCGCCGCTTCCTCACCGCCTACGACGAGCGCGCCTTGTCGCCATCGTCGAAGCTCTCGAAGGAGATGCTCGACGAGCTGCGCACCAGTGGGGCCGCGCAGGCCGAGCTCAAGAGCGCTATCGCGGAGCTCGAGAACAAGCTCAAGGACCGCGAGGGCAAACAACCACCACCTCCCGGTGCGTTGATGACCTTGCAGCGCCTGAAAGCGCAGAACGAAAAGTCGCTCAAGAACCTCGGGCGCGCCCGTGATCTCGCCGTCGACTGGAGCGACCGCTCCGGCAAGTTCTACGACATGATGAGCCGCGAGATTTCCGATGTCTCGCCCGACGAAGCCCTCGCCCGCGCTGTCGGCCGCTCGCCGCAGACCATCCTCGGCTACTTCTTCTTGCGCAGCAAAGAGGAGCTCAAGAGCCTCTCGATGGAAGCGATGAAAGACGCGGCCATTCCGCTCAAGCGAGTGGCCATCCCGTCGCTGTACGTCGAAAAAGAGGCGCCATACGGCGTGGTCATCGAGCCGACCGAGAGCGATTGGCCGAAGATGCACGTCGACCGAGCGCTCGGCGTCCGCGCGGTGTTGCCGAAGATCGCCGAGCCGGCCAAGGGCTTCGGCAACTTCAACGTGTCGCCCGACCAAGACGGCGTAGCGCGTAAGGCGCCGTTGCTCGCGGTCTACGAGGGCGCCTTCTACCCTGCTCTCTCCCTCGCGAGCGCCGCCAAGTACCTCGACCAGACCATCTATCCCATCGAAGGTCTGTGGCCGAAGGTCACCATCGATCACATCGATCTCGGCGAGATGCACATCCCGACCACCGAGCGCGGCGAGATGCTCATCGACTATTATGGTGTGCCCCAGCAGTATATCCCGACCATCAGCGTCGCCGATATCCTCGATGGGTCCGCACAACCTGCGACCTTCAAAGACAAGGTCGTCCTCGTCGGCATGACCGCTATCGGCACCTACGACTTCCGAGTCACGCCGTTCTCGCCGGTCACGCCTGGTGTCTACATCCACGCCGCCGGCATCCAGAACATCCTCGATGGCCGCTTCCTGGTTCGCCAGGACTACATCGTCATGTTCGAGATGATCGCCTTCATCTTGCTCGGCATCCTCATGGGCGTCGGCTTCGCGCGCCTGCCTGCGTGGGCGACCATCACCGGCACCCTGCTCTTCGGCGTCGTCGTCTATTTCGTCGACGTGAACGCCATCTTCTCGAACGGCTTCTGGACCTTGAACGTCTTGCCGACGCTGCAAGCGACCCTCACCGCGGTCGCCATCATCATCTACAAGTTCCTCACCGAGGGTCGCGAGAAGCGCCAGATCCGCAAAGCCTTCCAGCACTACCTGAACAAGACCGTCGTCGACATGATCATCAAAGATCCGTCGCGCCTGAAGCTCGGCGGCGAGCGCCGCGAATGCACCGTCTTCTTCAGCGACGTCCGCGGCTTCACCACCCTCTCGGAGAAGCTGACTCCCGAGCAGCTGGTGCACGTGCTCAACACGTACCTCACGCCGATGACCGACTTGATCTTCAAGTACGACGGCACGCTCGACAAATACATCGGCGACGCCATCATGGCGTTCTTCAACGCGCCCATCGACCAGAGCGATCACGCCATCCGCGCCTGCCACGTCTCGGTCGACATGATGGTCGAGCTCGAGAGCCTGCGTAAGCAATGGGCTGCCGAAGGCATGACCCACAACATCGACATCGGCATCGGCCTGAACTCGGGCCCGATGGTCGTCGGCAACATGGGCACGCCGAACTACTTCAACTACACGGCCATGGGCGACACCGTGAACCTGGGCAGCCGTCTCGAAGGCATCAACAAAGAGTACGGCACCAACATCATCATCAGCCAGTCCACCCACTCTCTGGCCAAAGACCACATCCACGTGCGCGAGATGGATCTGGTGAAGGTGAAGGGCAAAAACGAGCCCGTTCACATCTACGAGCTCGTCGGCAAAGGCGCGGCGACCGGCGCCTCCAAAGAGCTCATCGACGCCTGGGGCCGTGGCTTGAATCTCTATCGGAACCAAAAATGGGACGACGCCATCGCCATCTTCGATATGATCCGCACACAGATGAAAATTGGTGATGGACCCAGTGAGACGTACATTGAGCGGTGCGAGATCATGCGCGCCGAACCGCCGGGCGCTGACTGGGACGGCGTCTGGACGATGACCACGAAGTAGCGATAGCTCTTCTAGGCTTAGAGGGTAGCGCCATGGCAGACGACAAATTGTACGAACGATTCGGCCGCGAGTTCCCCAAGGGGCATCCCCTCTTCAAGGACGGCGAAGCCGGCAAAGAGATGTTCGTGGTCCAGTCGGGCAAGGTCCGCATCCACAAGAACGTTCGCGACGTCGAGAAGACGCTCGCGGTGCTGGGACCCGGCGAGTTCTTCGGCGAGATGTCGATCTTGAACAACAAGCCGCGCTCCGCGTCGGCGACCGTGGAAGAGCCGGCGCGTCTCTTGGTGATCGATCCCAAGACGTTCGAAGCGATGGTGCGCGGCAACGCCGAGATCGCCGTGCGTCTCATCAAGAAGCTCGCGACACGCCTCCAAGAGACCGACGATCAAATCGAGAACCTGCTCCTGCGCGATCACAACTCGCGCGTCGTGCACTTCTTGAGTCACATCGCAGCCAAACAAGGCGCCCAGACCGCCGAAGGGTTGCAGCTCGAGATCACCCTCAAGGACATCGCCATGAAGATCGGCCTCGAGATCGAGCCGGTGAACGAGGTGATGAACAAGCTGATCCGCTCGCGGCTGGTGAAGCTCACCGAAAGCGGTGTGGTCATCCACGATGTGAACAAGCTGCGTGAGTTCCTCGAGTTCCTCGAGATGAAAGAAAAGTTCGGCGATATCTAAAGGAGACGGACCCCCTCAATGCGCTTTCGCGTACTCGGCTGCCACGGCGGCGAATCGGCTACCCATCGAGCAACTTCGTTCCTGATCGACGACGTGCTGTTGCTCGACGCCGGCTCGGCGACGCGCAGCCTCACGGTTCAAGAGCAGATCGCCATCGATCACATCGTGCTGTCGCACGTGCACTTGGATCACGTGCGCGACATCGCGCTGCTCTGCGACAACATCATCGGCGCCCGCAAGAAGCCGCTGGTCGTCCACTGCACCGAGTTCACCGCCGACGCCTTGTTCAAGCACATCTTGAACAACGTCATCTGGCCCGACTTTTCGAAGATCCCCAATCCCGGTGACCCCGAGAAGCGCCCCACCCTCCAGGTGAACCGCTTCAAGCCCGGCGCGACCATCGAGGTCGGGGGCTACCAAATCAAGACCGTCGCCGTGAACCACACGGTCGAGACCCACGCCCTGTTCGTCCGCGACAAGTCCGGAACCGTGGTCTACTCGGGCGATACCGGCCCGTGTGACGCGCTCTACGACGAGGTCAATCGCACCGAAGACCTGCGCGCCTTCATCACCGAGGTGAGCTTCCCGAACAACATGGAAGGGCTCGCCAAGGTGTCGGGCCACCTGACCCCGGTGATGCTGCAGACCGAGCTCAAGAAGCTCAAGGTAAAGGGCCAGGTGCCCGTGCTCATCTACCACTTGAAGCCCGGCTTCTACGATGTGGTGAAGCAGCAGATCGCCGACCTCAAAGACTCGCGCATCACCATACTAAAACCGATGGACGAGTTTACGTTCTAATGGATGAGCTCACGTTCTGAGTACGCAGCCACCCTCGGCGCGATGTTCGGTCGGGCGGCCACCGGCATCAAGCTGGGGCTCGACAACATGCGGGCCGCCTTGGCGCTGTTCGGCGATCCGCATCAGCGCATCAAACACGTCGTGGTCGCGGGCACGAACGGCAAGGGCTCGACCTCGACGCTGATCGCGGACGCGCTGAGGTACTCCGACCACAAGGTCGGGCACTACACCTCGCCGCACCTCTTGCGTTTCACGGAGCGCATTCGCGTCGATGGCGCCGAGGTCGATTCAGGACGTGTCGTCGAGCTCTACGCCGCCATCGCCTCGGCGGAACGCCGGTTGCCGCAGCCGCTCACGTTCTTCGAAGTCGCGACGCTCATGGCCTTCCAGGTCTTCGCGGAGGACAACGTCGACCTCGCGGTGCTCGAGGTTGGCCTCGGTGGCCGCCTCGACGCGGTGAACGTCGTCGACCGTGTGTTGTCGGTGATCACGCCCATCGGCATCGACCACGAGCGCTATCTGGGCTCGACGCTGTCCGCGATAGCGAGCGAGAAGGCAGGCATCATCGCGCGCGACACACCCTGCGTCAGCGCCCCGCAAGACCCAATCGTCTGGGACGTGCTCGAGGCTCAGGCCCGCACCATGAACGCGCAGTTGCTCCAAGCCCCACCATTCCCTTCGACCCAACCCGCCGGCACCTACCAACGCGTCAACGTCGCGACCGCCGCCGCCGCCCTGCAGATGCTCCGCCGCGCCGGCTTCGGGGTCGGCGTCGACCACTTGGCGCGCGCCTGCCGTGAGTTCCGCTGGCCCGGCCGCTATCAGTGGCTCGGCGACGTGCTCCTCGATGGCGCCCACAACGGCCACGGGGTCGAAGCCCTCCTCGCCGCGCTCGACAACGACTCCCAGGCGCGAGGCCGGCCCATGCACCTCGTCGCTACCGTTCTAGCGGACAAGGATCCCGCGATGGTCCTCGAACCACTCGTCAAGCGCGCCGCTAGCGTACAGATCGTGCCTGTCGGCTCGATACGCTCACGCTCCATCGCGGACCTGCGCACCTTGGGGCATCCCGTCGTCGGCGGCATCTCCCAGGCTTTGGCCGAGGCCGGCCGTTGCGCCGCGAGCGATAGCGGCTTCGTGCTCGTCGCGGGCTCGCTGTTCATCGTAGCCGACGCGCTCGCGGTCCTGACCGGGGCGCCGCGGGACCCGCCGATCGACGGCTGATGCACCCGCTATCGCGTCAGGCGTGCGAGGTTCTCCCGCGCCGGCGTGTACCGAGGCTCTGCCGCCAATGCGTGGACGTACGCGGAGATCGCCGACTCGGGAGCGTAGTTGCGCTCGTGCGCGACGCCGAGATTGTTCCAGGCGCGTGGGTTTTTGGGCGCTTCGCGCACCGTGCTCTTCCACAGGGTCACTTCGCTCTCGTATTCACGGTTCCGGACGACCGTCGCAACCGCGAGCACGACGACGAGCGCCGCCGCGAAGGCCGCCGTGACCCTGACGCGCCTCGGCCGCCACTCGGCCACCATGGCCCCGACGACCAGGAACAAGCCGAAGTCGGCGATGTACGCGTGACGCTCGTTGATGACATCGACGCGTGAGACGAGCGCGTAAATGAGGAAGGCGTGCAGGAGAAACCAGGCGATGCCGAAGGTGACGACCGGCCGCGACGTCCGCTGGCTGACCGCTATTGCGATCAAGGCGACCACCACCGCGATCCCCAAGACGAGGCCCGCCGTCGTCGGACGAGCCCATAACCCTGGGTCGATGCACGGCCGCCGCAAGAGCACGAGAGCTTTTGCGAGGTAGCCGATGGCTCCGAGCTGCTGAACCACGGCGTCACGCAAAGCACGCTGGCCGATGACCCGGTAGATGAGCGCGAAGTAGCGGTCATGCGAGACCATGAACGCAAAGACCGCCGCTCCAGCCACCCACCACGGCGCCTGGCGCGCGATTACTGTCCGCGGCGGCGCACGCTCGACCAGCTTGTCCCAAAGGAGCAGCCCCAGGGGCAACACGAGCGTGGTCTCCTTGGTCAAGACGGCGCACGCGAACGCCAGCGGTGCCGCGCCCCACACGAGGCCCCCGTGCCGGGTGCGCGTCCCGTAAACGTGCGCGAGCAACGCGAGCAGCGCGAACGTCGTCGACAGCAGTGACGGGCGCCCGCTGATGTAAGTCACCGCCTCGGTGTGCACGGGGTGTAGAGCAAAGAGCGTCGCGGTCACCAACGCGCCGAGACGCGAAGAGCCACGCAGCGCGAGGCTCGCGAGCGTGAGCACGAGCCAGACGTTCACGAGGTGGACGATGACGTTGAACAGATGGAACGCGAACGTGCCGTCGCCGAACCAGGCGCAGAATGCGTACGTCAGCTTGACGACAGGGCGCAGCCCACCGAGCGAGCCCGAGATGCCGCGGTCATCGAACTGGAAAGGAGTGGCTAGCGCCACGGAGTAGACCGCCGCAGTGAGCCCGAACAAGGCGACGCGAGCGCGGCGCCAGGCGAGCGCGTCATCGAGCACGTCGATCAGGCGTTGACGCCGTTCCAGAAGCGCTCGGCGAGGAGCACCAGACGCTGCCAGAAGCTCGACGGCACCGGCGTCGCAGGGGGCGAAAGAAGCGTGACCGGCGGCAGCGGCGCCCAGGTGCATTGCATCGGCGGCTCCTGCTCGGCGAGCCGATCGATGGCGCTGTCGAGCGTGTGGATACCAATCTGGTAGGAGATGAGCTCCGAGTTGATGAGCGTGTTCGCGTCGAGGCGGTCGCACATCGGTTGCGTCGCGGAGACTGCCTTGCATGCCGTCTGCTGCGGCAGACCGCTCAGGAAGCCGAGCACCAGCGTCGGACGATGCGCCCGCTCGTGGTCGATCGTCGACTGGATGATGTCCTTGCAAAAGGCGGCGCAGAAGCACGGGTCGTAAGCCGTGTCGCCCGAGGGCCGCACGCCGGCGATCTTCGTCGGATCGTTGATCGCCGCGTTGTAGCCAGGACAGCTCATGAATTGCGCGTCGATCCGCGGCTCACCGGTGAAGGCGGTCCCGAACGCCGTAAGCGCGGCGGCGGGCGTTGCCGGAAACGAGCTGCCGACGGTCACCCAAGCGTTGCGCCCCTTCTTCTGCTGGTCGCGATACACTTCCATCATGGGCGCATCGGAGCACATGCAGGTCGGACTTGCCGCCATGCAGTCGGTCTCCGACACGAAATGCCCGGGAACCTGAGCATCCACGCGGACCGCGATAACGGTCACGAGAGCGATAGTCGAGATGGTGAGCTTCACTGCCCCGCCTCCGCGTCGTAGGTGATGACCGCGCTCGGCCAGTTGCTCGGTGGGAATTGCGCCACCTCGAAGTGCGTCGTGATGATGAGGAGCTGCGTGCCGTCCTGGGCGATAGACGTTTGCGAGAGCTCGCCGTCCTCGAGCAGGAAGTTGCTGGTCGAAGCCACGAAGACGTCTTCCGCCAGCGTGCCCGGCTGCGTGATGCGATAGTAGGAGTCGGTGCCCTCATAGTGGGCGTAGCGGATGAGGTGCGTCGCGTCGAAAGCGATGAAGCTCTCGACCTCCGCTCCGACATTCGCGTCCAAAAGGGTCGTGGGGACGTCGTAGGTCTTGTTCGAGGGCAAGCCGGTGGGATTCTCGGTGTCCTGGATGAGGATCTCGACGGTATCCGCGCGCCACACCGAGGTGAAGTCGCCCGGGCCCGACGACGCATCGTCATCACGGTCGCCGTCACCGTCACCATCGCCGCCATTGCCGCTCGAGCAACCAGCGATAGCCGCCGCCGCGAACAACACGAATAAAAATCGGGGGGTCATGGCCGAGCCCAATACCAGCGCGCCGCGACATGGGAAAGAGCGAATCACCGCCGAGTTTTTGGCCGCTTTGGCGGTGCATGTTAGCGTCCTGCCATGCGCACGCGTCTCATCCTCGCTTTGGTCTCGCTCTTCCTGGCCTCCCCGGCAGCGAGCCAGGACATGGAAGACGCCCCCCGCAACCTGGAATTCGTCGGGTTCCAGCAGTTCCGCGAGAGCTCACGCGTCTTCGTTCGCACCAACGAAGCGGCTCACTACCGCGTGAGTCAGCGTGACGGCGTCGTCAGCATCACGCTCGACAACACCGGCTGTCAGGTCATCAACAACCTGCGTCATCTCGACACGCATCTCTTCGACGGCCCCGTCGCGATGATCCAGCCGCGCGTCATCGAAGGCGCCTCGAACAGCAACATCCAGATCGACATCTACGTGCGGCAAGCGGTGAACGTGAAACAGTCCCAGAAGGACAACGTCATCACCCTCGATTTTCCGCGGAACTAGTGCTTTCTAGGGCCCCGTGCCTCGCTTAACGTTCGCGCTCGCGGTGCTCCTCCCCTGCACCGCGCTGGCCCAGGTTTCCGGCCCCGCGCAGCCCATGCAGCTGGGCGGCCAGCCACAAGCGCCGACGGCGGAAGACTGCAAGGTCATCCAGTTCTCCGGCGAGGCCATGGATTGCCTCGACGGAACCTGCACCATCGCCGGCAACGCCGAGCTGCGCTGCGCCACCACCCGCCTCAATGCCGACGTCGTCGAGGTCGACTACGACGAAAACCAGCGCTTCAAAGGTGCCCGCGCCAGCGGCAACGTCATCTACGTGCGCGGCCGCCACGTGATGACCTGCACCAATCTCCACGTGGGCGAGGATCACATCCAGGGCCGCGTCGACGACGCCCTGTTCAACGTCAAGCTCACGCCGCCGGACCTCGCAAGGCCCGGTGTCCCCGAGGGTCGCAACATGGCGAGCTTCAGCGGCGACATCGAGCGCTCGACCGAGCAGGACTACAAAGTCTACGGCGGCGACTTTACGCTCTGCGATTGCGGTCTCGAGCCACCTTCCTGGCGCTTCACCGCGAGCGAGATCGACGCGCACATCGGGCGGCGCGCGACGCTCTGGTGGCCGGTCTTTCGCTTGCGCCCGTTCAGTCTCTTCGAGCTTCCCATCCCGATGGCCCCCATCTCGATGCCGCTCTCCCGCCGCGCCTTCGGGGTGATGCCGCCGAACCCGCGCTTCCTCGGCGGTCGGCCGCTGCTCGATTTGCCTATCTTCATTCCCATCGGCGACTCGATCGACCTCACGCTCATCCCCGGCACCCGCATGGACTGGGCTCCGCCAACCACCTTCAATCCATCGACCTGGGGCGCGCCTCGGCTCGGTGGACGCGTGCGGTATGCGGCAACGGACACGTGGTTCGGTGAGCTCGCGTGGGACTACACCCACGACGGCGGCAACTGGCGCTCGCGGAACGCCGACAAGCCCGGCGCCTATCGGCCCGACATCGACGCGACCGGCCAGCTCACCGAGCGTCTCTCGCTCAACGGCTTCCAGCGGGCCGAGGTGGCGAAGAACCTCGACTGGAGCGCGACGCTGAGCTGGGTCTCGGACGACGTCATCCTGCGCGACTTTGCCGCCAACATCCGTGACGCCGCCTCGAACTATCTGCCGACGCGCACCGGTTTTCTGTTTCGACCCGACGGTTTCAGCGCCCTCGCGATGGCGGACTACTTCGTCCTCACCAACAACTACGGGCGCGCCGACAACGCGACCATCGACTACTCGAACACCAAGGGTCAGGAGAACAACACTCTCCACCGCATGCCCTTCGTGCGCCTCGCGATGGAGCCGCTCCCGGTAGCCGGCGGCGTGACCGTCGACGCGGACGCCTCGTTCGTGCGCTATGGCCGCCTCGCCGCACCCAACCCGCGCGCCGGCCTGGTGGTAGACGGCCTCAACGTCGGCAACCTCGCCGCCGGCATCGCCTACGCGAACAAGCTCGGCCACTTCAACGTGCAAGCGCGCGCCGGCACGGACGCGCTGTTCACGTCGAACGACACCGAGAACGACAGCATCAACTCGGTGTTGCTCTCGGCGAAGGTCGACACGCGTCTGTCGCGCTCGTTCGGCTCCTTCGTGCACACCATCACGCCGCGCCTCGAATATCGCAGCATCCCCACGCAGTCGGGTACGCTGCCGCAGACAGTGTCGGTGCTCGGTGACCCCACCGAGGTTTTCTACGACGCGCGTCTGCAACGGCGGACATTCCATCAGGCCATGGTGGCGGTGGACCAAGCTCTGTGGGTCCGCGGCCCGTTGTCCGCCCTACCCGTCTTGAATCTCAGCTTGCGCCAGCCGTTCGATCTCCAAGGCGGTCACATTCTGCAATCGCAAGCCGAGCTGCAGTGGCGGGCACCTCACTACCTCACCGGTACCGCGCGCGTGAGCATCGCCCCCGGCCAGGACGAGCCGCTCCGCGAGGTTTCGGCGACGACACAGCTCTCGACCCGCTATGCGAGTCTGGGCCTCGGCTACGCGCGTTGGCAGGTGAATGCCGATCGCTTCGTGCGCAGTCTCTACGAGCTCGCGGCTCCGTACGGTTCCTCGGGTGGCTCGCTCCGTCCCATCCACACCCTCAGCGGCAGCATCAACACGAACATCCGCCGGGTCTCTCTCGGCTACAGCACGGACTACCTGCTCCCCTTGCGAGAGGATCAACTGCCGGTTCAGACGGCCACGGACGAATATCCCGACTTTCGCGACAACCCAGCCAACCGCCGCACTTTCGTCGAGCACCGCGGGACCATCGCCTACCGCTCGCCCTGCAACTGCTGGGGTGTGACCGCGATGATGGCCTTCCCCAACAACGAGCTCTGGTGGGACAACAAGCGCATCAACATCTTGTTCGATATTGGTGGGTACAGTCTGGGGAACCGATGATCGGTCACTTGAAACGCCTCCTTCGCGGAGCCCACCTCGACGAGCCCGAAGCGCGCGAGCTTTTCGGTGACATGCTCGACGGCAAAGCCACCCCCGTGCAGGTCGGCGCCGTGCTCGTAGCGCTCCGCTTGAAAGGTGAGACCGCCGAAGAGCTGCAAGGCTTCGCGCGGGCGGTGCTCGAGCGCTCGACCTTGCAGCAACAGGTCACTGACGTCATCGACACCTGCGGCACCGGTGGCGATCACCAAAGCACCTTCAACGTCTCCACCGCGTCCGCTTTCGTGGTCGCTGCGGCGGGGGGGCGCGTGGTGAAACACGTGGCGCCGCGCATTTCCTCGCGCGCCGGAAGTCTCGAGGTGCTGCAAGAGCTCGGCGTGGCCCTCGGTACCGACTGCACCGCCATCAAAGACTCACTCGCTGCCCATCGCCTCGTCTTCGTGTCGCGCGAGCGGACGCTACCGACGTTCGACGCGCTCGCCCGGACCGCCGCCGCTCTCGAGGTCCGCACCACCGTCGATGTCGTCACGCCGATGGTGAGTCCGATGGCGCCACGCTATCAGTTGGTCGGCGCCTACTCGGAAGCGCACATGGTGCCGATGGCGGAAGCGCTGGGGGAGCTCGGCCGCGAGCGTGTTTGGGTGGTACGCGGCAACGATGGTGTGGACGAGCTTTCGCTCTCGGCCACGACCAAGGTGGTCGCGTTCGAGAACGGTGCAGTGACGACCTTCACCATCGACCCGCGCGACCACGGACTCACGATGGCGCCCCCCGAGAGCGTCCGCGGCGGCGCCCCCAAAGAGAACGCTTCGATGCTACGGGAGGTCCTCGAGGCCAAGCGGCCCGGCCCACTCACCGACATCGTGCTCCTGAACGCTGGCGCCGCCCTCTTCATCGCGAACACCACGTCATCGCTCGCAAAGGGAATCGACCTGGCGCGGGAGACGTTGATGAAGGGCGAAGCGCGAAGCCTATTGGCGCAGCTCGCCCGCTGAAAAAAGAAACGCGCCGGGGATACCGACGCGTTTCGCGAAAGATTGCGCTGAGCGGGCTATGGCACCGCCAAGCCCGGAGAAGGGATGCTTCAGTACTCGATGATGATGACGCCGCGGTCACTCTTCTCTTCGGCATCATCCTCATCACGCGACGGCTCCGTCCGGCCGTAGCTGGACCCGTCATGGAGCGGCAGCTCGAGCCGCGGGCGCTCTTGCTTGCGCTTCTCGGCCTCTTCGCGACGCCGGAGCTCCTCGATGATGAAAGCGTCCAACATGTGCTTCTCCTACCCTCTACGACACGTGGGGCACGCGCCTTCGAGGAGTACTGCCACCAGGAGCGCTACTAAGACATTCCCGTTTAGACGACGAACGGGCTAGCCCTACTCACTACATCCTGCATGATCCCAGCGAACTAGCAACTGTTTCGCTGGCGCAGTCCCGGAAAACCCTCTACCTACGGCCGTCTTGTCGTCCTTTGACGATCGTAACGGCACACCCGTCGCCTTTACTTAAGTATCGTAGGCGGTGGCCTAGGGTTTCGCAATGTGGGCGTGCCTTGGTGACCGCGTCTAACGGCCTTCGGCGCGCCTTTTGAAGCGTTCCAGGGTCTGCGGCAAGGTCATGCCGAGCAAGCGGTCTTTGACCGACCTCGGAATCAGGCCCTTGAGCTCCACGTCCAGCACGTACGTGGCCTTGGTCTTTTGACCATCGGCCTCGAGCTGCCAACCCCCGCTGTTCGAGACCATCATGGTCGCCGAGTCGAGCGTCCAACGCAGTGCGGCATGAGGCTCTTCCTGCAGGCGCAGGGTGTACGAGAAGCGCATCATGAGCTCGAGGTTGAACTGGGCGACGACGACGTTGTCGTGACGGCTCACGATGCTCACCGAGGTCATCTCTGGGAGGAACTCCGGATAACGCTCGTAGTCGGTGATGACGCTCCAGACCTTCGCAAGCGGCGCGTCGATGACGATTGTTTCTTCTGCGCGGCTCATCGGCGCGCGCAAGCTATCATAGGCGCTTACCGCAGGCGAGGCAGAGCGCTCGGCCGGGCGTGTTCGCAACCCCGCATTCGCCGCATACGATCCGTTCCGCCGGAGCCGGCGCCTGACGTTTCGTCAGCGAGCGGCCCTCGAGCTGCGTCGTCTCGATGTCGTCGAGGCGCGGCAAGTCGGGAGCTTCATCGACCTTCCGGCCGCAAGCGCGACACATGTCGCCCTCGAGCTTGGGTGATGCACAGTGGGGGCAACGTCGGGTCGGTCGGGGCATCGTGAGACTAGCTTAGCCGATCTGAGCGAGCTCGAGCTTCTGATGCCAGCGCGCTTGCAGGGCTTCGCGAAGGCGGGTGTGCTCGGGACGCCGCAGCCCGGAGTCGGCCGCGAGGAGAGCCTGAGCGTCCTGACGGGCGGCCGCGAGGATCTTTTGGTCGCGGGCCAGATTCGCCAGCGACAAGAGCGGCAGACCCGATTGCCGTGTGCCGATGAAGTCCCCGGGTCCACGGATCTCGAGGTCCGCTTCGGCGATCTTGAAGCCATCGGCCGTCTCTTCCATGACTCCGAGTCGGCGCCAGGCGTCGTCACTCGAGGTGCCGGAGGTCACGAGCAGACACTCACTGGCGTGTGCGCCACGGCCCACGCGGCCGCGGAGCTGATGGAGCTGCGACAGCCCGAAGCGCTCGGCATGCTCGATGACCATCACGGTCGCATTGGGCACGTCGATGCCGACTTCGACCACGGTGGTGGCGACGAGCACGTCGATCTGCTTGTTCAAGAACGCGCGCATGACCTGCTCCTTGGCCGAAGCATCGAGGCGCCCGTGCAACAGGCCGATGCGCAAGCCATGGAGCGCGCCGTTCGCGAGGTCTTCGGCCTCGCTGGTCACGGCGCGGATGTCGGCCATCCCCTCTTTGTCGGACTCCTCGACCAGCGGGAAGACGACGTAGGCTTGGCGGCCCTGCTCCACCGCGTGCCGCACGCGACGATAGACCTGATCGCGCTGCTTCTCGCGAAAGAGGACGGTCTTCACCGGTGTCCGCCCCGGCGGAAGCTCGTCGATGATCGACACGTCGAGGTCACCATAGACCGTGAGCGCGAGCGTGCGCGGGATCGGCGTCGCGGTCATGACCAGAACGTGGGGGGTCGCGCCGAGCGACTCGCGGCCCTGCTCGAGCAGGCGGGCGCGCTGCAAGACGCCGAAGCGGTGCTGCTCGTCGATGATGCCGAGGGCGAGCTTGTTGAAGCGGACATCCGCCTGGATGAGCGCGTGGGTGCCGACGACGACCTGGATGTGGCCGCTCGCGAGCTGCCCCAAGATGCGCCGGCGCTCGGCCGCGGACACCGACCCGGTGAGCACGTCGACGCGGACGCCGGCCTTGGGAAGACTGGTCAGAGCCGTGCGCGCGTGCTGTTCGGCCAGCAGCTCGGTCGGCGCCATGATGGCGACCTGCATACCGGCATGCGCGATGGCCGCCGCAGCGGACATGGCGACCGCGGTCTTGCCGCTTCCGACGTCGCCTTGGATGAGACGGTGCATGGGCAGGGCGCGCGTCATGTCCTGCTCGATCTCACGCAACACGCGACTCTGCGCCTTGGTCAGCGAAAACGGAAAGAGCGCCTTCGCTTCGTCCGCAAGGCTCGCGGTGAAAGTGACCGCCCTGCCCGGCTCGGCCGCCGCCTGGGCTTTTCGCTGCAAGACCACGAGCTGCAAGAGAAACAGCTCTTCGTAGATGAGACGCCAGTGCCACGGCGTCGCCATGTCGAGCAGGTCATGCACGGCCGTCTCTTTTGGCGGACGGTGCAAAAGGCTCACCGAGGTGCCGAGGTCGGGGAGCTGGTGACGATCCGCAATGGCGGTCGGGATGCAATCGACGAGCTGCGAGGTGAGCGGCAGAATGTTGTCGATGACGCGGCGCAGCTGCTGCGGGCGCAAGCCTTCGATCTCGCTGTATATCGGTACGAGCTCGGCCGGGGTCTCGGGCAAGGGCGCGTCGTCGTCGAGGATGCGCGTCTCGGGGTGAGCCATCTGCAGCTGGCCGCGAAAGCTTTTCACGATGCCAGCGGCCTGAACCCGTTTGCCCTTCTGGAAGCGCTCGGCCCAATCGGCGCCCAGCGAGCGGAACCAGGTGAGCCGCACGGTGCCGGTTTCGTCGCCAATAGCGACCTCGAGCGAGCGGCGACCGCGGAAGTTCTTGGCGGACTTCGCGAGGACGACGCCCTGGATGGTGGCACCTTCGCCGACGGTGAGGTCGCGGATGCTGCCGCGCAGACTGCGGTCCTCGTAGCGGCGCGGGAGGAAGCGCAGGAGATCCTCGACGGTACCGAGGCCTTTGTCGTTCAGGAGCTTGGCGATACCGGGGCCAACACCTGCGATGTACTGCACTTCAGAAGTCAGCGAGAGAGCGGCTTTCGGTTTTCGGCTATCGGCTTTCGGCGATCGGACATCGGAAATCGGCGATCGGCTTTCGGACATCGGCTTTCGGACATCGGACTTCGGCAATCGGCTATCGGCATTCGGCTGCCGGTCATCGGACGTCGGCGCTCGGCCCTCCGCAATCGCCGCCACCTCCTCCATCACCCTCCGCACCTTCTCCTTCCGCGCTCCCGGTGCCTCCAAGACCTTCACGATGGTCGCCAACCGCTGCCTTGCTCCGCTATCGCGGACAACTCCACCCAAACGCGTCGCCGCCGCGATCAAGGTCTTCTCCAGATCCTTGATGCGCTCCACGTTCTCGAAGTCGTTGCGCGCCGCGAAAGCCAGCGGGTTGCGCAGCGGAGTCAGGAGCTGCTCGAGCTCCTCACTTGAAGTTGATGTCACTGATCTCGACGGTGCGTTGACCACCCTTGCCGGGGATCTTTACTTCGTCGCCGACTTCCTTGCCGATGAGCGCACGCGCGAGCGGCGAGTTGACGTTGATCTTGCCGTTGTCGACGTCAGCCTCGTACTCGCCGAGGATCTGATACTTCTTGGTCGACCCGTCATCGACGTCTTCGATGGTCACCGTCGCGCCGAACACCACGCGTTCGCCCGAGAGCTTCTTCGGATCGATCACCTGAGCGCGCGCAGCCTTGTCCTCGAGGTCGCGGATCTTCGCCTCGACCAGACCCTGGCGGTCTTTGGCGGCGTGATACTCGAAGTTCTCGGAGAGATCACCGAGCTCGCGCGCTTCCCCGATTTCCTTGCTGATCTTCGGACGCTCGTGCGTCTTGAGGTTGTGCAGCTCGCTCTTGAGGCGCTCCAGGCCCTCGGGGGTAATCGGGAAGCTCGACATAGGGCGGGAACCTATCGTCCTGAATGCGGCGCCGCAACCCCAACGTCAGGTGAG
This sequence comes from uncultured Bdellovibrionales bacterium, assembly GCA_964484195.1. Lineage (GTDB taxonomy): Bacteria > Myxococcota > XYA12-FULL-58-9 > XYA12-FULL-58-9 > JALHOP01 > JALHOP01. The sequence continues at coordinate 920,486 of CAZAER010000001.1, forward strand.
TCCGGTCACTGGTCCGCCGGTTGCGAGAGCCGACTCTCCGAAGTTCGTTACGTCCTCGTAGCCCATGTAGTGCATACACGAGACGAGAACGTCGCTGAAGCCCTTCGTGTTCGCGTTCTGCAAGTTCAGGTAGCGACCACGGCGGAAGTAGTTGTGCGCGACGCCGGCGAAGATGACCATGTTGTCGTGGTTGCTGTGCGTGTAGCCGCGGCCAAGCTCGTTCCAGTGGACGACCAGCGTGTGGTCCCAGAGCGTCCCGTCGCCATCGTCGGTGTTCTTGAGCAGCTCGTAGAGCTTCGTCGTCTGCGTCCACAGCTCGGTGTTGACTTTGCGGATGTCCGCGAAGGCGGGCTCGTTGTTCAAATGCGAAATGTCGTGGTGTCCAGAGCCCGGGTTCGTGAGCCCGAGGTTCGAATAGGTGCGGTTGTTGGTGTTGCCGCTCCAGTTGAAGTTCACGACACGCGTCGTGTCGCAGGCAAAGGCGAGCGCCGAGATCTTGAAGAAGAGCTCGCCCATGACCGCGTAGCTCGAGCCCGCATATGGGTCGAGCTGCGTACCCGTCGAGAACGGGGCGCACGAGTTGGTCACCTCGGGGAGCACCAGCGACCGCTCGATGTCACGCATCGCCTCGGTGTGCCGGTCCAAGCGTGCGCGGTCGGCCGCGCCTAGCCGCGCCTTCAAGCTCGTGAGCTCGGTGTTCACCAAGTCGAGTGCCGACTGCTGCTTGGCGATGCGGCGCACCAGAACCGGATCGGGTGCATCACCCGTCTGCAGGTTTCCGAACAAGGTGCTGTAGAGCGTGTACGGATTGGTGGACGGATTCGCAGGCGCCTGTGTGCCGAGCGGCCCGTTGTGCGAGTGGACGTTCCAGATGTTGTTTCCGGTGTCGCCGACGCGCATGTAGAGGTGACTGCGCGGCATCGACGGAACTTGCTCGCGGATACGACGGCCGAGCTCGACGTCGAGGGTCGGCCCCTCGATGTAGCCGATGAAATCGGAGGTGCCACCGATGGGGAACGAGCCCTGGCCGGACTTCCACGGCCCGAGCGCGCTGCCGCCTTGTTGATGGCCGTCGGCGCGCTCGCCGTCGGGGAGGCGGTTGTGCCGCTTGTCGATGTTCTCCATGACGATCAGGTCGGAGCGGTAAGGCGTCAGCGCAGCACGCACGCCGTTGAACGCGAAGCCGGTCTCGCTCGTGTTCGTCATGCGCGCCGAGGGGTCGTCACCGTTCGGCTTGAACACGAAGATGATGCGCCGCGGGCGCGTCGGGTCGACGGCCGCGCTAGCGGACAGTGGCGTCATGGCGTCGAGGAATGGCAGCGCTATCGCCACACCCGAGGCGCCACGGAGGAAAGCTCGTCGGTTGAGTGGTTTGATCATACTGCGTTCCTCACTTCGCCACGCGGTACAAGAAGGCGTCGGTGCGCGTCAGGGCGGAGATCGCACCACGCAGATTATAGCCGCTCGCGATGAATTCGTTCAGCAAACGTTCCTCCGAGCAGCCGTCCGCCTTGGTCTCGCGACGACCGTAGGCGTACCGGAAGAGCTGCTTGGCAAAGCAGGCGCGCACTTCATCGGACTGAGCGAGGCGTTCGACCATTTCGGTCGGGCCGCTGACCGGGCCGTCGACGTCCGTGAACGTGATGGCGCCCGTGCTGTCGACCTGATTGCCAGAATCATCGTGGGTGCGGAGGCGGCCAACGCCGTCGATGGTCTCGAACACCTGGCCGAGTGGGTCCATCAACGTGTGGCAGGCGTTACACGTCACATTGGTACGGTGCTCTTCGAGCATCTGCCGCTGCGTCTGGCCAGGGATGGTCGGCGGCAGGTCGAGGACCGCGTCGTCGGGTGGCGCCCCGACGGTCCCGCAAAGCACGTCGGTGCGGATCTTGAGACCACGACGCACAATCGAGGTGCGGGCTTGCTTGTCGTGCGCGCTGAGCATGCTGGTCTGCATCAACACGCCGAGCCGCTTCGCCGGGTCGAGTTGGACACGCACGAAGGCGTCACCGGTGACTCCGGAGACCCCGTAGTGCTGTGCCAGGGCTCCGTTCATGAACGTGTAGGGAGCGGTGAGCAGCGCGTCGAGCGACCCCTCTTCTTCCCACATGATGTGGTTGACGAAAGTCTCGGTCTCGCGCTGCAGGAGCGCAGCGAGGCTTGGGTTCAGGGTGCCGTAGGTCGCAGCGTCGCGGTCGCTGATCTTGAAGCGATCGAGATCGAGCCACTCGACGAAGAAGTCGTACATCCGGCGCGCCTTCGGGTCGGCGAGCAAACGGTCGGACTGCGCCGCCACACCCTCGTCGGTGTCGAGCTGACCGATGCGCGCGGCCGTCAACAGCGCGTCGTCAGGCATCGAGCCCCAGATGAGGTACGAGAGGCGCGACGCCATCTCGTAGCCGCCAATGCGCACGAGCTTGCCGTCGCTGGGAACGAGCTCGACGCGGTGGAGGAACTGCGGCGCCTGCAACACGCCGAAGATCACCCACTCGATGCCGCTGCGGAAGTCGTAGCCGCCGCTGCGCGCAGCGTCGTAGCTCTTGGTGAGAACGTCGTTGACCTCGGCGGTGGTGAGCGGGCGGCGATAGGCACGCTCACCGAACGTGGTGATGAAGCGGCGAGCGCAATCGCGCTCCGCCTCGCCACTGTTGCAGCGCACGAGCTCGTTGAACCGACTCGTGACCGCTTCGACGGACAAGGCGTCGGCCGCGTCGCTGTACTGGCGCGCGGTGTCGCTCGAGATATTGAGGAACTCGGCGGAGTTGCGGTAGCCCAACGACTCGGTGTCCTCGGCGAAGTTGGCGGTGAGCTGCGCCGCGAGCTCCGGCATGCCGAGCAGGTCACCCACGGTGAAGCGATATTCGGTGTTGCTCAAGCGCCGCATCGGCGACGCCGCGACGCTCGGAGACCCGGTGCAAAGTGATTGCTGGTTCTCGCCGCCCGGACTGATGCCGTCAGCGTCGCCAATGGTGCCGTCGCAGGCAGTCGTAGCCAGAAGAATCACGGCGCATGTGGTGAGGGTGCGGCGCATCGGGGGGCGATTATGCGATTGGCGTGCCAAATGCAAAGCGGCACCGGAAAAGGGCAAATTCGTTCTCGACGCGCCCAAAAGTGTGGAATGCAACCCGCAGTCTGCCCACTGCAGGCTACGACTTTCGAGGGATCAATATGGTGTGGAGAGTCGCCTGTGTGGGCGCCCTGATGCTCGCCACGGCCTGCGGCGCGAGCGAGCCTCGCGAGCCCAATCGACCGGGCGGCGACGACGACGGCCCGCCCATCGACAACCCGCTGCGGATCGAGCGCGACGTCACCGTGGACGGAATGCTCTCGGAGCGCTTCACGTGGCTCGACACCGCGGGCAAGTCGCGCGTCGCCGTCCTCGCGCACAACGACGGCCAGACCGGACCCAACGGCTCCCGCGGCGGTGAGCTGCGACGCCTCGACTACGAAGTCGCCGGTCAGATCCGCTCCGTCAAAGCAGACAGCAGCGAAGGCGCCGCTGGCTTCGGCTACGTCGTCTCGCACCGGGGCGAAGGCACCGACGGCATTGCGGCGGACGATTCACCGCTCGGCCATGGCTTCACCGGCACGTTCGAGCGCGTCTTCGAGGGTCGGCACCACGTCATCATGCGCTTCCGCCAAACTTATCCCCGTTATGCCGCCACCTACGTCGCGAATCCGAACCAACGTTATGACGTACCGGTCACCATCGACTGGGTCTTCTCCACCGGGCTCGACCATCCGCTTTGGTCGATCACCTGGGATCTCTCCGGCGTGCCACCTGGCGCCCTGCAAGACGACTCGCGGGCGCCCTACGGCGAGCTCTTGTTCGACGGCAGCATGTCCGCTGCAGCGCACAGCACCATCGCCGGTGTCTCCTGGAGTGACGCGTTCGTCTTCAAGTCGACGACCAACCCCGTCACGTTGAGCAGCGACTGGACCTACGACCAGCCGGGCAGCGTCCCATTCGTGAAGCTCTGGACGTCGGCGGTGGACGCCACCATGGGCACGGTGCTGACTGCCCCGCTCGCCGTGCAAGATGCAGGCGGCGCGGATCTCGGTGACTACTATCCCGGCAACGTACCGACGGATCTGTGGAACAAAACCAGCGCCGACCGCGACGGCTGCACCCTTCCCGGGCTCGAGCAGAAGATGCCGTGCACCGACCTCTGGCCTTACCAGGCGAACAACTACTCGTTCGCGGACACGACGACGCCGACCAACAACACGCGACTCGCGTGGCGCACGAACTTCGGCTTCCTCGGCCAGGAGGAATACGACCGACACGGCTCCGACCTCGTGGGCAGCGGCTGGCCGAAGCAAAGCTACTCGACGTTCGTGGTCCTCGGCACCCATACGTCGGGACCGGTCGAGCGCGTCGTCGGGCGCGTCAATGCGCTCGCGTCGGTCACCGCCACCGCGACGGCAGGCGCGTTTGCTGGCTACGACCCGGTCTACGCCGCCCTCACCTTCACCGCCGACGCCGACAGCAAGCTCGACGCCAATGTCGGCGTAGGCGTCGGTCCGCTATCGCGACCGTTAGTCATCATCCGTGACTACGTCGCGGAGACCTACCCCATCATCGCGCTCAATGACGTCATCCTCACCGCAGACACCGACTTCTTCGCGTCGAGGCGCGCTGGCGAGAACGAGCTTTGGGTGACGCTCGCCAAGGATGTCGCGGGTCCGAACAATCACCTCACCGTTTCCCCGCTGCTACCCGATTGAGTCACAACGGATAGAGGAAGAGCTCGCTGACACCTTTGCGGCCGAGGTCGCCAATGACGATCAGCGACGACTCGTCGGCGGTCGCCATGATGCGCTCGATGGTTCGTGACTTCATCGGCGGAACGATGGTGGTCACGGCGCCGCCGGTGCCGGCCACGGCCAACACCGCGGAGGAATAGGTGCCGTCGGCCTCACGCCGCTCGGTCACGAAGACCACGCGCCCGTCGCCGAGCCCGAGTAACGGCGAGTCGGAGAAGCCTTTGAGCTGGGTGTTTGCGGGCATGTCGTAGAGCTCCATCGCCGCCGAGCCGTCGAGGTTGCTCGCATGCAGCTCGAAGCCCGCCGGCCCGACGACCGGGAAGATGACGCGGCCACTCGGCATCACGACGATATGGTCATCGTCACCGCCGCTGGCGCTGAGCACGACACTGCCACTACCGTCGATGGGGGCCGCGATGAATCGAGCGTTGTACGTCGGTGGCGCGAAGGAACCGTAGACGACGTGCTGGCTGTCCGCGCTGATGACGACGCGACCGAGCGACTCGTTGGCGTTGACCTGCCCACTGATCGTCGTGGTGGTCGCGCCGTCCAAAGTCGACGCGTAGAATGCGTTACCGCCACCGAAATTGGCGCTGAAGATGACGTGGGTGCCGTCGGGAGTAATCTGGATGCTGTCACAACCGATGTCGATGAAGCCCGAGGCGGCGGTGTCGGGATGCAGCTTGTGGAGCTCGGTGCCGTCGAGCTTCACAGAGTAAACGTTGGTCGGACCAGGTGCGACTGGCCGTGCCGCGAAGACGACGCGTTGCGAGTCTGGTGTGATCGGATAGGGGCAAGCTCGGCTCGGCGCCCCAGCCGCGCCGCCGCTGACCGCGGGGCTCAGCTTCACCGCGTTCTGCCCGTCTGGGTCGACCGCGTAGAGCTCGACGACGCCGTCGGTGTCTTCATCCGCGAGATAGACGATACGGCTGCCGTTCGGTGCCTCGGCGAAGGCGCCGTTGCTGCTGACGATCGAGCCGCCTGCGGTCATGGGTCCGCTTATGCGGACACGGCCGGTGCCGTTGACGTTCATCGCGAAGAGCTCGTCCGGCGTACCGATGCCCGCACCGTCCACGAAGAACAAACGTTGCTGGTCATGGGAAATGTGGAGGTCGCCCACGGTCGCGGTGATTGGCGGAGTCGTCACCGTAGACGGCTGACAGTCGCTGCCCGAGCGATAGGCGATGAAGTCGCTATTGTCGGCGCGACTGAAAAACACGGTGCCGCTCGCCCCTGCCGTGGCTTCGGTCAGCAGCAAGACGCGCGACGTGGTGGTCACCGGCAGGGTCAGGCGGCAGGACGTCTGCGCGGCGAGGTCGATGATCAACAGGTTCTTGTCGAGCGGCGCGAAAGAATACGAGGTGGTCGCCGCCAACAGGTTTCCTCTATCGCGGACGACAGAGCTGGCAACGATGTCTTCGGTCACCACCGAGGGAAAGGAATCACTGACATTGGCGACCTCACCGCTTGCGAGATCGAACGCGAAGAGATCGTCGCGCGTCCACACCGTCGGATCGCCGCCGAAATAAATCTTGCCGCCGCTCTCGGTGAGATACCGCGAATACGTCGAGTTCTCGTGGGCGTGCGCCGGAGTCATGCGCCGGTGGTTGCCACCGTCGAAGTCGACGATGAACAAGGCATTGTCGCCGCTCCCGTCCGGCGTCGCGGAGTAAACGACGTGACCGCTCGGGGTGACGACGAACAGCGGATCGCCGACGCCAGAGGTGTTGAGCCCACCGTCTTCGGTGAATGCGCCCGAGAGCTTGCGCTTGTCGGATCCATCGAGACGCGCGGCGTAAAGCTCGTAGTGCTCCGAAGGCTCTTCGCGCGCGCCGTACAACACCCAGAGCCCGTCCGCGGTGATCTCGGGTGAGACCTCGTAGGACGACATGATGTCGCCCACGCCAGAGAGAGCCAGCGACGCACCGCCAGTCATCGGGGCAACGCGCAGGCGGTCCGAGACGTAGGTGATCGCGCTGCTGTCTGGCGTGACCTGGGGGTAGTAATAAGGAATGACGCTCTCGGGGCCGGAGAGCAGCGTGCGGCTACCGCCCGTAAGCGGCACCTTGAAGAGCTCGACGGCGCCGTCGCCATCGCTGTCGGCGGCGAAGATGACCGTGGCTCCATCGGGCGCGAAGTCGGCGGTGAAGTTGCGGTAGCTCGCGTGCACCATGCCGAGACCGCTGAAGGAGCCGCTGAGCTTCATTTTGTTGGCGCCATCTGCATCCACCGCGTAGAGCTCACGGACATCCGGGGTGTCGTCGTCGGCGATGTAGATGAGACGCGCCCCCGCGGGCGCCACCGCGAACGAGAAGCTCTCCTCGCCGCTCTGACCAGCGCGGCCGCTGCCGTTGATCTTGAGCAGACCAGTGCCCGATGTGGTCACCGAATAGAGCTCGGGCTGGTCTTCGTTGTCGACCATGAAGACGACGCGGCTGCCGTCCGCGACCATGCGCGGCCGCGTGATGTATTTGCCGTAGTCTTCGGAAGTCTCGAACATGATGCGGCCGGGCACCGCACCGTGGGTCAACGACGCGCCCGTCCCGCCATCGCGGGCAGCGAGGAAGAGGTCGAGGACGTCGCTCCCCGGAGGATAGGCAACGTACACGACCTGAGTCTCGTCCGACGATAGCCACATGGCCTGGACGCGCTCCGGCCCCGACAAGCGCAGCGTCGACATGTCCGCGAGGTCGGTCCGCCACAGGCCTTCGTCGTGGAGACCAATGGCGAGTGCTGCCGTCGTGAGACGTCGCACCTGTCCGATGAGCGGCGATGCCTTGACGTCTCCGTCCGCTATCGAGAACAAGCGGGCTTCCTCGTCGGCGGTCACCACGGCGACGCCGATCATGCGGCCATTGTCGGCATCCACGGTGAGCTCGCTATACGTGAAGCCAAACGGCTTCTCCGCGTAGGTGAGCGCCTCGTGCAGTCGATTGATGCACGACCCGTCACCGGTGCGGCCTTCGACACACGCAACGCCCGCAGCACAGGCGCAAACGCCGCTGCAATCGGAGCCGTAGGTCCCGGGCGGGCACTCGTCCAACGGATCGATGTCGTCATCGGTCAGCTGGTCTTCGTCACCGGTCTGCTGCTCGGGGCCGTTGTTCTTGTCGCTGCAGGCGGCGGCGAAGACGGTGAAGACGATCAAGACGGGGAGAAATCGGTAGTTGCCGCAGGGAGCCATGTTCGCTGGCTTTTGACGCAACGCTCAGCCAGGGGCAACCGACAATCTGACAATGGCTGGGACCCCTATCGGCCGTCGGATCCCCGGCGACGTCGCCATGATGGCCGTCGAGCGCGCTCCCGTAGCGGCGGTCGCGCGCCCCAAGTCGATTTCCGACGCCGGCGAAACCAAGCGGCTCCCAGACGCGCCGTCCGGCCTATACGGTCGCGCGCAGCAAGCACGCGCCAGCCTCAAGAAGATGCTCGCGCGCCGCCCCGCGTTCATGGGTGGGCGCGTCTTCGAAACCGACTCCTCGAGGGGCCGGCTCGCCGACTTCATGGCGAGCGAGATGACCGCGCTCAACGCGTCGGGAACCGTCCGATACAGCAAGGCCCCTAACGAGCGCCTGCGCCTTGCCGGACAGCTGCCCGAGACCACCGTGCTTTCGGACTACCGGCGTGGCCCTGGCAACGTGGTGCCGAGCGCTCGAACCTGGCCGGGGATCGACGCCGAAACCCTCGCCCGTCCCGGGAGCCAGAGCGATCCGGCAATTCTCGAATGCGGCTCGGTGCTCTCGATCATCGAGAACCGTTTCTTCCTGCGAGAGGTCGAACGACGGGGCGGCAATTTTGCGACCTTCGAGCGCATGCTCGAGCGCAATCGCGTCGAAGTGACCACCAATCCGGAGACCAAAGCGAGCCCGCTGGTCACGTTCTACGCCTTGGAATACTTCGCGGAGGGCGCGATTGACGAGAAGAGTGCCCGCGAGGTCGTCCGCCGCGGTGATCTCGTCTACATCCAGGGCGATCCCGCCTACAGCACGCGCTTCAGCGGACCCAACCAAGGTTGGCACCTCGCCTGTGTCGGTGAGAACGAGGCGGGCGAGCCGCTCTTCGTCGGCTTCAGCAGCCAGATGACCCGCGCCTTCACCTACGCCGAGATGCGCGAGCTCATGCTCGAAGAGTACGCTCCAGCGGAGCGCGAGCGAATCACCATCGGAGGAGTCCGCACCATTCGCCGCTTCGACCAAGCGATGTTCGAGGATGCGCTCGCAAGAGCCAAGGCGCCGCCCGCGGTGGTGTCGAGCAGCGATCGCGTTGCACCGGAAAACATGCAGGCTAGCTTGGAAGCCTTCGAGGTGCGTGATGCCGACGACGCTCGCCTATTGAAAGGCGCCCAAGACTTCCTCGCCGAAGTGCGGCGCCATCCGGAGAAGTCGCACGTCCTCCACCTCCAGGGCCGGCCGGGACGCGGCAAGACGCACCTCGCGCTGGCGTTGATGCGCGCGCTCGGGGAGCAAGGCAAGACGACGAGCTTCCTCGCGCCGCGTCAGGTAGGCGACCGCTACAATATGCTGCTGACAGCCGACGCGGTGCGGGGCGAGAAAGCCTTCTGGAAGGACATCACCAAGCGCATCGCCGCCGACGTCGTCGTGCTCGACGACATGAACGAGGGCTATGGCATCGGGCCCGACATCGCCCAGCAGACGCTGGATGCGGCCGGCAAGACAACGAAGGTCGTCATCATCACCGGCAACGTCCTTCCGAAGAACGATACCCCGGGAGCCAAAGCGCTGGATCTCGCGAGCTGGGCTGCTGCTGACCCGACACGACGCGCGCAAGCCAGCGTGCTCGGAATCACCGGCGTGAGTCGGCGCAATGAGGGCGCGTGGACGACTGCCACCGAGCTCGCGCGCATGAGCAACGACCAGAAGCTCGCTGCCCTCGCCACTGCAAAGCCAAGCGAAGCCTCACCATCGGCGGGCGTGGTCGTGACGACCCGGGCGAGCGACGTCGCCAAGGTCATGAAAGCCGCCAATGCCAAGCTCTCGGTGCGCTGTGCCGGGCCGGCATACGTCGATCGCAAGGTCACTAGCGACTCCGATTTCCGAACCGAGGAGAGCCGCGGCAGCGACGTCATCGTCGTCGACACGAGCGTCCACACCTGTCTCTATGGCGCCATCATGCAGCTGACCGCTTTAGCGGAGCGCATCTTCAGCCAGCCCCGAAAAAAGGCCGTGCTGTGCATCTCGGTCCCATTGGCGGAGCTCAAGGCCGAGCTCGCACGCTACTACGAGCTCAACAACGCCTGCGGCGACTATTCCGACCATATCGCGAACCGCGTGGCGACGGTCTTCCCCGAGCTCGCCTAAAGGTTGTCCGCGAACGCTTGCGCAGAAAGAGCGCCCGGCGTAATGGGCCTGTCGACCTACGAGCGCGAGGAAGTCACGTGAAGATTCACGAGTTCCAGGGCAAAGAGATCTTCAGGAAGTTCGGCATCCCTGTCCCCAAGGGTGCAGCCGCCAAGACCCCCGACGAAGCATCCAAGGTCGCTTCCGACCTCGGCGGAAAAGTCGTCGTCAAGGCACAGATTCACGCCGGTGGCCGCGGCAAAGGCACGCTCATCGAGAAGCCCGATGTTCGCGGCGTCAAGGTCGTCGCCAACGCGCAAGAAGCCGCTGACTACACCAAGTCGCTGCTCGGCAATCACCTGCGAACCAAGCAGACGGGGCCCGAAGGCCAGAAGGTCAAACAAGTCCTCGTCGAGCAAGCGAGTGAAATCGCCAAGGAGCTCTACGTCGCCGTCGTCCTCGATCGCGACACGAGCCGGATTGCCATCATCGCCTCGACCGAAGGCGGCATGGACATCGAAGAGGTCGCCGAGAAGCACCCGGACAAGATCTTGAAGCAACACATCGAGCCCGCCACCGGGATGATGCCGTTCGCTGGTCGCAAGCTCGCGTACCAGCTCGGCATGACCGGCGACACCGCCAAACAAGCGGCGACGCTCTTCGGCAAGCTCTACGAGTGTTTCGTCGGCACCGACGCGGCGATGGTCGAAGTCAATCCGCTCATCATCACCAAGAGCGGCGACGTCATGGCCCTCGATGCCAAGCTCAACTTCGACGAGAACGCCCTCTTCCGTCACAAGGAAATCGCGGCCTACCGCGACGTCGATGAAGAGGATCCCAAGGAGCGCGACGCCAAAGACGCGAACCTCTCGTACGTCGCCCTCGACGGCAGCATCGGTTGCCTCGTGAACGGCGCTGGTCTCGCGATGGCCACCATGGACATCATCAAGTACGCAGGCGGCTCGCCGGCGAACTTCCTCGATGTCGGTGGCGGCGCGACCGCGGCTCAGGTCACCACGGCGTTCAAGATCATCCTCGCGGACAAGAACGTGAAGGCGATCCTGGTCAATATCTTCGGCGGCATCGCCAAGTGCGACGTCATCGCCGAAGGCATCGTGACCGCGGCGAAACAGGTTGGCTTGAAGCTGCCGCTGATCGTCCGTCTCGAAGGCACGAACGTCGAGCTCGGCAAGAAGATCCTGGCCGAGAGCGGTCTCGCCATCACCCCGGCGAACGACATGTTGGACGCCGCCACAAAAGCCGTGTCCGCCGCAGGAGGTAAGAAATGAGCGTCCTCGTCGACAAGAACACACGCCTCCTCATCCAGGGCATCACCGGCCAGGCGGGCTCGTTCCACGCCAAACAAATGATCGAATACGGCACCAACGTGGTCGCCGGCGTCACCCCTGGTAAGGGCGGCGAGAAGTTCGAAGGCAAGGTGCCGCTGTTCGACACCGTCGCCCAGTCGGTGAAACAAGCCGGCGTCAACGCCACGGTCATTTACGTGCCGCCGCCATTCGCGGCCGACGCGATCATGGAGGCCGCCGAAGCCGGCGTGCCGCTCATCGTCTGCATCACCGAAGGCATTCCGATCCTCGACATGGTGCGCGTGAAGCGCGCCATCAAGGACATGCCTGTCCGCTTAATCGGACCGAACTGCCCCGGCATCATCACGCCTGGTCAGTGCAAGATCGGCATCATGCCCGGGTTCATCCACAAGCCCGGCCGCATCGCGGTGGTCTCGCGCTCCGGCACCCTCACTTACGAGGCGGTCTACCAGCTGACGCAAGCCGGCTTGGGCCAGTCGACCTGCATCGGCATCGGCGGTGACCCGGTCAACGGCACCAACTTCGTCGACTGCTTGAAGCTGTTCAACGATGACCCCGACACCGACGGCGTCATCATGATCGGCGAAATCGGCGGCCAAGCCGAGATTCAAGGCGCGCAGTGGGCCAAGGCGAACATGAAGAAGCCGATCGCCGGCTTCATCGCGGGCGCCACCGCCCCACCAGGCAAGCGCATGGGCCACGCCGGCGCCATCATCTCGGGCGGCGAAGACACCGCCGACGGCAAGTTCGCGGCGATGGAAGCAGCGGGCATCATGACCACGCGCGACCCATCGAAGCTCGCGGCGACGCTGCAGAAGGCAATGAAGCGCTAAGACCTCGCGGGGGTAGCCATGGAGCTCGTCCACAGCTTGTCCGCTTTCATGGACGAGCTCGTCTACCCCAACGAGGACGCTTTCGCCCGGCACGCGGTCAGCGACCAGCGCTGGACGCCGTGGCCCGGTTTGGAGCCGCTGAAAGAGGCGGCGCGTGCAGCGGGCTTATGGAACCTCTTCGATAAGCTCTCGAACGCGGCCTACGCCCCACTCTGCGAGATCATGGGTCGCGTGCCCTGGTCGGCCGAGGTCTTCAACTGCTCGGCGCCCGATAGCGGCAACATGGAAGTGCTGGCGCGCTACGGCAGCGATCAGCAGAAGGCGCGGTGGCTCGTGCCACTGCAAGAGGGCAAGGTGCGGAGCGCCTTCGCCATGACCGAGCCGGCAGTCGCCTCGAGTGACGCCACCAACATCGAAGGCTCGATTGTCCGCAACGGCGACACCTACGTGGTGAACGGCCGCAAGTGGTGGACCAGCGGCGCCAACGACCCACGCTGCGCCTTCTACATCTTCATGGGTCAGAGCGATCCCGAGAACGCCGACCGCCATCGCAGACAAGCAATGATCATCGTCCCGGCCGACGCAGCCGGTGTGACCGTGCATCGCGCGCTGCGGGTCTTTGGTTTCGATGACGCTCCCCACGGCCACGCCGAGGTCAGCTTCACCGACGTGCGGGTACCTGCCGAGAACATAATCTTGGGCGAAGGACAGGGCTTTACGATCGCGCAGGGTCGCTTGGGACCGGGCCGTATCCATCACTGCATGCGGCTCATCGGTCTCGCGGAGCGTGCCCTGGAACGCATGTGCACGCGCGTCAGCTCGCGCAAGGCCTTCGGGAAGCCCTTGGCGGAGCAGACGGTGACCCTCGAGCGCATCGCCGAGTCACGCGTGCGCATCGATCAGGCGCGCCTCTTGGTGCTCGATGCCGCGCGGCAGATCGACACCGCGGGCAACAAGCAGGCGGCAGCCGCCATCGCGGCCATCAAGATCGCCGCCCCTGCCATGGCGTGCCAGGTGATCGATTGGGCCATTCAGGCGCACGGCGGCGCCGGGCTCTGCGACGACTTCGGCCTCGCTTACGCCTATGCGGTGGCGCGGGCGTTGCGGCTCGCCGACGGCCCCGACGAAGTGCACCGCAATCAGCTCGCGCTCATGGAGCTCAAGAAGCAATCGCGACATTGACGTCACGGAGGCAACGCGCACCCACGTGGTGCAAGTTGCCACCGCACACCGACAGCGGCCGCGAGCAAAAAACGTTGATGTGATGTGCTCGCGCCGAGTTGGCCCGCGCCTTGCTCATGTCCTCCTCAGACCGCTCTCGCGGTCATGAATGGGGGAATGAAGAATATGCGTTCCATTGTGTTGGCCGCTGCCGCTGGTTTCGCGTTGAGCATCTCGGTCGTTGGCTGTGGTGCCGAAGAAGAAATTGATTGTTTCAAGATCTGCAAACACTACGATGACTGCGTCGATTCCAGCTACGACGTCAGCGCCTGCCAAGACCGCTGCGAGGACGACTCCGACAATGTCGCTGGCTATGAAACTCGGGCCGATGCCTGCGAGTCGTGCATCGACGGTGACACCTCGTGCGTCGAGGCCGGCTTCCAGTGCTCCGACGAGTGCGCCGGTATCATTCCGTAAGATCGTTTGAGCCAACGGCGGGGGGCCGCCGAGCGCGATGCGCCCTAGATCCTCGCGCGTCGCGACTCGCGCTCCCTCCGCCGCTCAAGTGTCTCTTGACCATTGCTCGGCCATCACGCATTGAGCGGTCCAACTTTCTCAAGAAGGACGCCGCATCATGGCCATCGAACGCACCCTTTCCATCGTCAAGCCGGACGGCGTCGCCGCTGGCAACACCGGCAACATCCTCGCCATCTTCGAGAAGAACGGCCTCAAGATCGTCGCCGGCAAGCTCATCCACCTGAGCCTCCCCAAAGCGCGCGAGTTCTACGCGGTGCACAAAGAGCGCCCTTTCTTCAACAGCTTGGTCGACTTCATGGTGAGCGGCCCCTGCTTCGTCTCGGTGCTCGAAGGCGAAAATGCCATCAAGAAGAACCGCGAGCTCATGGGCGCCACCGACCCCGCTAAAGCGGACGCCGGCACCATCCGCAAGCTCTACGCCGCCAACATCGAGCGCAACGCCGTCCACGGCAGCGACGGCCCCGACACCGCGAAGGTGGAAATCAGCCACTTCTTCAGCGGCCTCGAGCTCAACGACTACGCACGCAAGTAGTCCCTGAGCGAAAGACAGGACACCTGGCTGCGGGTGGCCGCGATAGCGGTCCCCGTGGTCTTTTTTTTAGCCGTAGCCTCCGGCGTCTGGCGCGCAGCGTCGGCCTACTGCTTCCACCACGAAGACCTCGGCATCTACGCCGAGGCCTTGGCGCGTCTGTCCTGGTCGTCACCGAACCCGTTCCTCACCGGGCGCGGTTTGCACGTCTTCAACGACCACTTCGACCCCATGCTCTTCGCCGCGGTTCCGTTGCGCTGGCTTACGCCCGCGTGGATGGCTGGCCTCGTTGCCGAGCACGCGTTCGTTCTCGCCGCCTGCGTGCCACTCTGGTGGCTCGCACGTGAACGCGGGGCGAACGCGTCGACGACGTTCGTCGCCACCGCCCTGCTCCTTGCAAGCCCAGCGGTGACCGGCGCGATACGCTTTCCCGTCCATCCGACGACTTGGGCCATCGCGCCGATGATGCTCGTCGTCGCTCTCGTGACCTTGCGGCGCTACGCATACCTTCCCGTCGCACTCGTCGCCTTGTTCGCCTGCAAAGAGGAGTTTCCTTTTTTTGGTCTGGTGCTCGCGGCGCTCCTCTTCCGGCAACGCGAGCGCTTGGCCGCCGCCGGCGTCTTCGCAGTGTCCGCTGGATGGTTGCTGCTCGCTTTCGCGGTGCGGCCGTGGCTCGTGGGGCCGACGAGCTCTTATGGCGCTTCACTCTTTTCCGGGCTCGCCGAGCATCCTCTCGACTATGTCGTCGCCCGCCTCACCACGAAGGGCATTGCCTGGGGCCTCTGGGACTTCGTAGCGCCGATGGTGCCGGTAGCACTGTGGATGGCTTTCAGGCGCGTGCGGCCCGATCTGACGCTGCTCTTGGCCGCAGCGCCTCTCTTGGCCATTCGTTTCCTCGGGATGGCCTGGCGTCATCACTATCTCGCGCCGCTCGTGCCCATCATCGTCGGCGTCTTCGTGGTCGTCGCCGTGACGCACGTCGTGCCCCGCTATGTCACGGCCGCTTCGCTCGTGATTCTGGTCGCGCTGAACGGCGCTGCCGTCCGCTTTGCTCTCGCTCGCTGGGGGGCGCCGGTCGCCGCCGCACCACACTTCTGCCCGGCGACGACCACGCGACTCTCGGCCATCGACCAGGCGATGCGAGCTCTCCGCGCTGAACCCGGTGCCGTCCTCGTCGAGGGCAATCTCTTCGCGCAGCTCGCCGAACGCGACGACGTGTCCGCGTTCGGGAGCTTTCGTACCGTACCCGCGAGCTATCGCTTCGTGCTCTTCGAGAAGCCACCCCATGGCGACCCGTACCCGCAGCAACGGGCCGAGGTCGGCGCGCTCATCGATCGCGCGCGCAGCGAGGCATCACGCATCATCGTCGACGATGCCGACATCTTCTTCGCGGAGGGCACGTTTCACTTTTGAAGCGGGCGCCGCGGCAGCAGTCCGGCTAAAAACTCCGCTCATGCGCGCGGCCTTCGTCATCATGATGCTCCTGGGTGCCAGGCCACCGCAGGTGATCGCCGATCCGACGCCGCCCGATTTCAAAGAGCTGCTGCAGATCCTCCTGCGGCAGCAGAACCTGAAGCTCGGCAACGCCGTGCACCACGACGGTTGCGTGGCGAGCGAGACTCTCGGCGACTACCTCGCCACCCTCATCGCCAATGGGTCTTCCGGCGAGGTGCACTCGCTTGCCGGTACCTGCGCGACCTACGATCCCAAGAAGTCGGTGCTCCACCCACCCCGCATGTTCGAGATGTTCTGGGAGTGTCGGGTGCGCGCAACCACGGGCGGCGACGCCGGGAAAGGCCAGTGGCGTTACGAGCTGGCGGTGCTCGTCGACCAAGCGACGCGAAAAATGGACCCAAAAACACTGGCCTGTCCGTCGGGACCCTGACGAGAAGCCTTTGCCCTTCGCGTTGAACCTACACACTGCTTCCGGCTACCCTCAGGCGTCACCATGACCATCGAGGGCAAGAAGATCGGGGCCTATTCCGTGATCTCGGAAATTGGCTCTGGCGGCATGGCCGTCGTCTACAAGGCCGAGCAGCCCGCCCTGAATCGGCTGGTGGCCATCAAGGAGCTCCGCAAAGAGCTCGCTACGGACCTGTCGCTGGTGACCCGCTTCGAGCGTGAAGCCAAGAGCGTCGCGGCGCTCGCGCACCAGAACATCGTTCACATCTACGACTTCTTGTCGCGCGCCAACTCCATGTACATCGTCATGGAGTTCGTCGAGGGCATCGACGTTTACGATCTCATCGGCCGCGTCGGCCGTCTGCCTCCCGAGATCGCCGCCATCATCGCATTGCAAGCCGCGCGGGCGCTCGAGTATGCCCACTATCGCGGAGTGGTTCACCGCGACTTCAAACCCTCGAACTTGATGATCACGAAACAAGGCGAAGTGAAGCTGATGGACTTCGGCATCGCCCGTGACATCGCCAACGACGATCTCACCCGGCCCGGCACCGCCATCGGAACGCCGGCCTACATGTCGCCCGAGCAGATCATGGGCGAGCGCGTCGACTTCCGCTCCGACGTCTTCTCGTTCGGCATCGTGCTCTACCAGATGCTCACCGGAAAGAAGCCGTTCATCGAAGACGACTCGAAGAGCGTCATGCAGCGCATCTTGAACGAGCCCTATGTGCGGCCGCGCAAGCTCTATCCCGACATCCCGTGGCGCCTGCAGCGCATCGTGAAGAAGTGTCTCAACAAGGATCCGAACAAGCGCTACCGCACCACCGAGCACCTGCGGCGCGACCTCGAGAGCTACGTCGCCAGCACCGTGCGCATCAACTACGCCGGCCGTCTCGTCATCTTCCTGCTCAACCGCGAGCTCATGAGCGCCAACGAGGCGTCCACCTACGTTCGCGAAGAGGATCTGAAGTCGCTGGTGTCGAAGGCAGTGGACACCGGCACCTTGTCGCCGGCGGCGGTGGTGCTGCGCCCGCTCCTACTCGCAAACACCGCCCTGCTCGCACTCTTTGCCGCCTGGGCGGGCATCGTCGACGTCGCCGACCTAGGCATCGAGAACGGCTTCGTACGCGTCAACGCCGTGCCCTGGGCCGAGGTCATGGTCAACGGCGAGACCTACGACGTCACCCCGTTCGCAAAGCCCATCGTCTTGCCACCGGGCCGGCACTCCATCGAGTTCCGCAACGACTACTTCGAGCCGCAGCGCGAGATCGTCGACGTCGAGCCGGGCGTCACGCAAAGCGTGCGCGTGGAGCTGGCGAGGAAGCGATGAGGCCCCTCTTCTTCTTCGTGCTCACCGTCGTGCTCGGGTCGTCGAGCATCGCCGCCGCTGAGGTGAGCCATACGCTCCGCGAAGGCGAAACCTTGCAGCAAGTCGCGCGGTATTACTACGGAGCCGGCTGGAAGGCTTCGTACATCGTCGGCCGCAATGGCCTGTCCGCTGAAGCAGACGCAAAGGTCGGCAAGACCTACGCCGTGCCGGCCGGGGCCACCTACAAGATCCGCAAAGGGGACTCTCTCGCCTCGATCGCCAAGCGCGAGCTCGGTGACAAGGAGCGCTATCGCTTCATCATGACGGCGAACAGCATCACCGACATCAACGACCTCGAGGTCGGCCGCGAGCTGCTCATGCCGTTCGTCATCAAGCACACCGTCGCCGCCAACGAGACCCTCGCCACCATCTCGAAGCTCTACTTCCACTCGACCAAACAGGCGAAGGCCATCCAGGAGTACAACGCGCTGGCGACCACGACCGCAGCGCCAGGCGTAAAGCTCCTCGTGCCCATCGTCGACAAAGACACGCTCGACGTGAAGAAGAAGGCCCCGATGCCGAAGGGTGCCGCGGCAACCCCAGTGGCCGACGAGACACCGCCCGATGAGCCCAAGAGCAAGGACCCGCCGCTCGCGGCCGTGCCGGGCGACGAGCCCAGCGACAAATCCCCGGGGGCCCGCATTCGCCGCGCCATCAAGCAGTACCACGCCGGCGAGTTCGACCAGGCATGCCGCGACCTCGAGCGTTTGCTGGGCGAGCCCCGGCTCGCGCGTGACGACCGCCTGCGGGTCATCGAGTATTGCGGCTACTGCGCCGTGGCCTTCGGCGACATGGGGCCGGCGCGCGACTATTTCCGCCGCTGGCTGGAGATGCGACCCGACGTCCAGCTCGATCCCGTCTTCACCTCGCCCAAGATCCGCACGGCGGTCGAGGAAGCCCGCAAGGACATCCAGCGCGCCCAGGCTGCCGCCCAGCCCCCAGCAGTAACCGGCGACGGCGACTGAGCTGGTGGCGCGAGGTCGGCCACTCGTGTTACGACCGCCCCCCACATGAGTCTGTTGGTCGTAGGTACCGTGGCGTTCGACGCCATCGAAACCCCATTCGGCAAGCGCGAGAAGACCGTCGGCGGATCGGCCAGCTTCTTGGGCCACGCCGCATCGTATTTCACCAAGCCCCATCTGGTGAGCGTCATCGGCGACGACTTTCCCGAGGACGTGCTCAAGAAATACCAAGCGCGCGGCATCGACACCCAGGGCATCGAGCGCCAGAAAGGCGGCAAGACGTTCTTCTGGAAGGGTCGCTACGATCAGAACCTGAACGTCGCGCACACCCTCGAGACCCAGCTCAACGTGCTCGCGACCTTCGAGCCGAAGGTGCCCGCGGCCTACCGCAGCCTCCCGTACGTGATGCTCGGCAACTTCGACCCCGTGCTGCAGCGTCGTGTCGTCGAGCAGCTCTCGGGCCCCAAGCTCGTCGCCGCCGACACGATGAACTACTGGATCACCGACCACAACGCCGAGCTGCGCAAGACGCTCAAGCACGTGCACATGCTGTCGGTGAACGAGGGCGAAGCGCGCATGCTCTCGGGCGAATGGAATCTGCGCAAGGCGGCAATCGCTATCGCGGACATGGGCCCGAAGATCGTCGTCGTGAAGCGCGGCGAGTACGGCGCCACCCTGTTCACCGAAGACGGCATTTTCGTGGCCCCGGCGTTCATGCTCGAAACCGCGCTCGATCCTACCGGTGCCGGTGACTCCTTCGCCGGCGGCCTGCTCGGCCACGTAGCGCGCCTCGACTCGGTCAAGCCGCGCGTCCTGCGCCAAGCCATCGTCATGGGGAGCTCTTTGGGATCGTTTGCGGTCGAAGGCTTCGGCCTCGAGCGCTACGAAACCCTTTCGCCTGGTGAGATCCGCGAGCGCTTCGAGCAGCTCCACGCCCTCACCAACTTCGAGACCGCCGGCATCCCCTGGTGACGTTGCCGCAGCCCAAGCGGGGCATCACCCCGCGCGACTTCTATCATCAGTACGTGCCCGACCTCTGGCAGAGCCTGGTCGGGTCGGTTCCAGCGCTCGTGGGCGTCACCGTCGGCGTCTCTGTCGCCGGCGACGCGGACTACACGATTGCCGTGACGCCCAAGGGGCTCGTTACCAGCGACGGTAAGCCCAGCGCCCCGCTGGTGAGCTTCGCGACCGACGTCGCCAGCTGGCGCATCGCGCTCGTCGAGCTCCTGCCCCGCGTCTTGAAGCACATCGAGCCGAAGGTCACCCCGACGAAGGTCGCCCATTACCTCGGGCGCATCGATTTCGAAGGGCTGCGCAAGGCGCCCGGCAGCATCGCCCATGTTTACGAGGACGACGCCGGGGACGAGGCCAAGGTGGTGCTCACTGTCGCTGCCGGTGGCGGGCCCGCGGCGAGCGTCCACGTGAACGACACCGAGCTCTGGCGCCTCCTCGAGAGCGGCGCCAAGCTCTCGCAGCTGGTTCGCAGCCGTGTCAAAGTTGGCGGCGACATCACCTATCTGCTGGCTCTGGCGCGCGTCGTCGAAGCCTGACTCGCGAGTGCCGTCATGGCATCAGCGTTCGTGAAACCACGGGCGCTTCCGCGCCGATATCGGAGCCATGGTCGACGTTCGAGAAAAGCCCCTCGTTTCGCCTGCAAACGTCATCGCAGTCTCCCCGTCCCAGGTGCCCGCGGTCGTCACCGCACCCGCAAGGCCAATGGTCTTCGAGCGGCAGGAGCAGTTTAGCGACCTCATGGAGGTGCGCGGCCAAGCGCCCCACCCGATGAAGATACGCAATGCCCTCTTCGACGTCGGTGGATCGTGGGGAATCGTGCTCGGGGGCGTTGCCGCTGCGCTTGGCGTTCCCCTGGAGCTCGCGGGCTTGGTCACGACGTCCGGAGCGCTTGCTGTGGCGGGCTTCTTCCTAGCGAGTGGCTTCGTCATCGGTGGCATGTTCAGCAAGGAGCTCCCCTCGCCTCTAGCGCTCGTGGCCGGCTGGAACCATCTGTACGCGAGCGACCTCGCTTTCTTGGGCGACATGCGGGAAGCGAGCCTGGTCGATCAGGCGGTCGTCGGCATCTTGGCCGAACGCTGGGTCGCACGCATCGACAAGCAACGCGTCCACGGAGAAGAAGCCTACGCGATCCTCGAGGGGCTCATCGCCAAGCGCAGGACCCTCGACTTGGACGTCATCAAGCGCGCCCGGAGCCTCGTCGAGCTGTATGACTCGACGGTCCACCCTGAACACGGCTGGAACCTCCGCAACCTCACGGCAGACCAAGCCAAGCGGATCGTCGCGGCGGTCGAGGCCCTCGACCCTGCTGACAAGCCGAGCTGCGGCGCAGAGCTCAAGAAACGCTTCTTCAAGGGCGAAGTCGAGCGCTACGACATCGCGACCCACCAAGCGGCTCGCAACCTCTATCGTGCGCTGCGTGATGCCGAACGAGGGGTCAGCACGACCAGCCCCGAAGTCGGTGCGGCCTAAACGATCCGGAAGTAGTCTTTGAGGGTGCAGCGGCGGCGCCGTGAAAAATGGCGCGCGTTCGTGAGGCCTTCACCCGTCGGGCTCGAGATGGTGAACGAGGTATAGCCCTCGCCTCCCAAGCCGAGGCCGGCGTAGGTCGGCGCGTTCTTGGTGAAGATCGAGGTGTTGATGACGCACGCCATGGCGTGCAGCGCCGCGATATTGCGCGAGTACATGCAGGCGGTGTGACCGTTGCCGTGCTCGCAGCGAACCGCCATCGCGATGGCTTCGTCGACGTCGCGCACCCGTACCAAGCCGGTCACGGGCGTGAGCAGCTCGAGCTGCACGAAGGGATGGTTCTCCGGGACGTCGGCGTAAGCGATGAGCGTGCCGTTCGGTGCGTTGACGCCAATCTCCTTCAAGATCAGCGTGGCGTCCTTGCCGACGAACTTCTTGTTGGGATGGCCGTCGACGACGATGAGCTTTTCGAGCCGTGTCAGCTCGTCGCCCTTCACCTCGTAAGCGCCGTAGCGCGCCATCGAGCGCTTGAGGTCGTCCGCGATCGAGGACACCGCGATGATTTCCTTCTCGGCGGTGCAGACGATGTTGTTGTCGAGCGAGATGCCTTTGACCAGACCTTCGGCGGCCTGCTCGATGTCGGCGGAGTCGTCGACGACGGCGGGCGGATTACCCGGGCCCGCGGCGATGACCTTCTTGCCGCTGTTCATCGCCTCTTTGACGACGCCGGGACCACCGGTGACCACGAGCAAGCGGATGCCGGGATGTTTCATCAGCGCCTGCGCGAGCTCGATGGTCGGCTCGGCGGTGCAGCAGATGAGATTCTCTGGGCCGCCTACGCTCATGATGGCTTCGTTCAGGAACTGAACGGTGTAGGCGCTGACCTTTTTAGCGGACGGGTGGGCATTGAAGATGACCGCGTTGCCCGCGGCCAACATGCCGATGCCGTTGCAGATGATGGTCTCGGTCGGATTGGTGGTCGGGGTGATGGCGCCGATGATCCCGAACGGAGCGTACTCCTCGAGCATCAAGCCGTCGTCACCGGTGACCGCCCAGGGGTCCAAGATTTCGGGGCCCGGGGTCTTCTCGGTGACCAGACGATTCTTGATGAGCTTCTGATCGTAACGACCGAGGCCGGTCTCTTCGACCGCCATGCGCGAGATGTTCTCGATCTCGCGGCGGCAGCGGTCGCGCATCGCCGCGATGATCTCGAAGCGGCCCTTCAAGCCCATTGCCTGGTAGGCGCGGAACGCGGCCGTTGCAGCGGACACCGCGCCGTCGAGGTCGGTGAAGACGCCGCGACCGATGCTGCCCTTCGTAGGCGACGAGGAGCCGCCGGCGGGACGCGATTGCAGATCTTTGCGCAGCGGGTCGCAGCCGTACGGCGGATTGACGCTCGCCGGTGCGGGTTTCGAGCGCAGCTGGGTTTCGCGGCCACCCTCGCTCGCGAGCCGGGCTACGACCGTCTCCACCAGCTCGGAGAGTTTCTCTTCGCTGATGTATGGCATCTGGCCTCCGCTCCGCTCCGGCAGATGCCAGGGCATCTGCATTTCGCGGCTACGCCGCTAGTTAGCCGCCACTTGAGGCGGCTGTTACTCGCTACCCTTGTGATAGACGATGCCGCGCTTGTCGCCCATCGGCTTGTCGGCGCCCTCGGCGCTGATCATGTCGACGATGGCCATGACTACGGCGTCGACGGGGCGATCCTTGGTGACGCTGGTCTGACGCGCGGAGCTGCCCGAGCAGTAGAGCACGACATCGCCGAGGCCGGCGCCAACTGCGTCGGCCGCGACGACATGCGAGCCCTTGGCGCGTCCGTCCGGATCGGCGCCCTGCAGCAAGAGAAGCTTCAAGCCTTCCAGCTCGGTCTCCTTGCGGCTGGCGACGACCGTTCCGATGACGCGCGCGATCAGCATGGGCCTTACTTCTTGCCGCCGCCGTTGCCCTCGCCCTGGCCCTTGCGGCCGAGCGGTAGGACGTCGTCGATGTTGACGTGGGGACGCGGGATGACGTGCACGCTGACCATCTCGCCAACGCGCTCCGCGGCGCGGGCACCGGCGTCGGTGGCCGCTTTGACGGCCGCGACGTCACCACGCACGATGGCGGTCACGTAACCACCGCCGATGCGCTCGTAGCCGACTAGCTCGACGCGCGCGGCTTTCACCATGGCGTCGGCGGCTTCGACCATCGCCGTGAATCCCTTGGTTTCGATCATGCCCAACGCTTCTGCCATTGTCTCTTCCTCGTGGTCCGCTTAAGCGGTTTATTCTTTCGGTTCTTTGCCAGTGATGGCCGCGATAGCGGCGCTCGCCGCCTTCGCTGCTTCATCGATCTCTGCTTCGCTGCCGCCCATGTAGAGACGGCCGAAGGCGCCGAAGCTCGTGCACTCGAGCAGCTGCACGTTGGCGGCCTTCTCGGCTTCGTTGGCCGCGAAAGCGATGTACGCCGCCGGCACCGTCTCCATGATGAGGAGCGACTCGCCGGGGTTGATCATCGAGCCGAAGCGCAACTTGTTGACGACCTGCGCGTGGTCCGGCTCGATGGAACGAATGATGGTGTTGGTGACCACCTTCGGCTTCACGCGGTCGGTCTCTTTGACCCCAAGGTCATCGAGAATCGCCTGACCGGCGAGCTGCACTTGGCCTTTGTCTTCGGCGTGCAGCATGACCATGCCGTAAGCGCGCTCGACGACGATGGTCGCCGGGTGCACTTGGGTGCCCTTCAAGGCGCGGTCGAGCAAGCGGTGAATCGCCATGCCGGGCGCGACCTCGACGAACAAACAAGCCTCGTACGGAACCGGCCAGAAGCCGCGGCAGGTCGAACAGATGTGACCCGTGAGCTGTGGCTGGAGCGCGTCGAGGAAAATGTGAGTACGGAGGGAAACGCTCATACGTTGGGCGCGAGCTATAGCGCACACACCGAGAGCGAAACAAGCCGCGTGCTGGGCCTACTTGGCGGCTTTGACGGCCCGTTCGATCGCCTCGACGACGGTGCGCGCGGCGCGGCCGGTCATCTGCAGGCCGACGGCGGCGGCGATCTGAAAGTCGTGCGCGAGCTCGGCGTCTGAATTGCGCCCAGTGTTCCGCCCCGCCAGATGGCGCGGATCGCCCCATCAGCGCGGTGCCAAACCGGCGCACGGGGATGCGATCAAACGGTCAGAACACGCCCAGGAGCTAGCGCTCGGCTTCGCCCGCGCCTTCGGCGTTGTCGGACGGGAGGTAGTCAGTCGTGCTCGGGACGCGCTTGAGCTCGGCGCGGGCGATCTTCCAGGCTTGCTGGATCAGCCACGATATCGACCGGTCTTGGCGGGTCGATTCCTTCTGGAGCTCGCTCAGCATGTCGGAAGGAAAATAGAGGTTCTGACGTCGCGTTTCGCCCTGGCCCATGACTTCACTCCCCATTGAAAAACGCTGAAGCGGAGCCGTGTCGCCCCGCTCCCAACGCTGGTGGTCGTTGGTTACTCGCTGCGCTCGCCGTCGGTGTGGTCGTTGACCGACGGGAAACGCATGATTTCGTTGCGCGCAATGCGCCAAGCCTGCTGAACGATCCAGGAGAGCGAGCGGTCTTGCCGGTTCGCTTCGATCTGAATCTCTTTCAGCATGTCTTCAGGGAAATAGAGGCTCTGCTTGCGCTTATCGGTACGAGACATGAACCGTTGGCTCCGTCTGTCGCGGAAAGAAAACTCAACTTCAGCAGCTAGTCGGGTCTATCCCGAGGTCGAACGTGCGTCAAGCTGGGGTTTTGGAACACCGCGTTGCTTCGCGGTGCTGACGCACGTTGCTCAGATGATTGCCAGGAAAACGTTCAAAGCGACGACGATCGCCGTAAGACCAATCGCCGTCCACAAGCGAGCGCGAGGCTCATCCAAGACTGCAACATCAATCATGTGGGTGATGGTGGCACGTAAGCCCACCATGCGAAAAATAATAGGCAGGTCTGTGTGTGTTTTTTGGGAGGCAGTGTGCGGGCTTGCTACGATCGTCATGTGACAGAAGCGTGGTCACGCCGGCCGGCTCCCCCACCGTTCCGCACCATGGTGCTCGTCGGTGGGCTCTTGGGCGCATTCTTGCCGCTCAGGCCTTCGTCTGCCCAAGGCCCTGCCGCTCCGCCAAAGCAGACACCCGCCCCTGCCGCCAAAGCTGAGCACAAACCGGCGCGCGACGATGACGAGAGCTTACGCACTCTTGCCCGTGCCGAAGGCTTGCTCGACCTCGGCCGCGCCGACGCGGCCGCCGATCTCCTCGCCACGCTCGCCCCCGAAGGACCTCACGCCAACGCCGCCCGCACCATGCAAGCTTGGGCATTGCATCAGGCCGGCCGCGACGTCGAGCTGCTCGGCCTCCTCGGCGACGCCGACGAAGAAGGCGAAGACACCATCGGCCGCATCGAGAATCCCGAGCTCCTCTATCTGCGCGGCGCGGCGAGTCTCGCTGCCGGCCGCGATGCCGCCGCTATCGCGGACTTGCGCCGCCTTTGGTGGGGTGAGTGCGACGGCATTTGGGGCATCTACGCCCTGCGCGAGCTCGCTGCCGTGCCCGCGGCATCCGGCGGCCCCTACCGCGGCGCTGACCGCACGGTGATCGAGCGGCTGATGCCGCAAGCAACGCACCGCCTGACGCGGGCCCAGACCGACATCGACGCGCTCATCGGCGCCTTGGTCGCCAAGGCACCGCGCGGCACCATCCTCGCCGCCGAATCACGGCATGCGCGCGGTGTCCGTTTGCTGCGCAGTGAGAAACACGACGAGGCGGCCCGCACCTTGAACACCGCCTACGGGATGACGCGCTATGCGCCGCTCAAGCGGGCAATCGCCCGAAGCCTCGGCGAGGCCGAGCGCCGCCGCGGCAACTACAACGCGGCCATGCGTCACTTCGATAGCGTCGCCGCCAACGCCGATGACCACCTGGCGCACGAGGCTCTGGCCCTCGCCGGCCAGACGGCAATCGAGTTCCGTCACTACCCCGAAGCTCGCAAGCGCTTCGAGGCGCAGCTGGTCGCAAACCCAACCGGCATCGCGCGCGAACAAGCGCTCTGGGGCCTCGGTTGGGTCGCCTTCCGCACCGGCGACTACACCAAGGCGCGCCAGTTCTTCCGCACCCTCTTCACCGAGTCGGAGTACGGCCCGTTCGCCGCGCAGAGCCTGTACTGGGGCGCGCGTGCCGCCCAGGAGATCGGCGACAACGCCATCGCGGGCCAAGAGCTCGCGTTCCTCATCGCCGCATTCCCGCTCGACTACTATGCGCACCGTGCAGCCCGCCTCACCCAGCACGCCGACATCGCCGATGCGGTGTACCCGTCCGGCCCAATCGCCATCGACGAGAGCGTCGACTACATCGCGCAGCTGACGCAGGCGGGCATGAGCCGCCGCGCCCTGAAGGCATTGCCGGCCATCGACGCCAAGCTCTCGAAGCTAGGCCCGCACGAGCTACGTATGCTCGAGAGCGCGCTGCGCGACCTCAACGCCGACAAGTGGCTGGCTCGCGTCCGCTGGCAGCGGCAATCGCGCTTCCCCGAGAGCCCCGACGGCCGCACCGTGCTCGGCCGCGTCTTCCCCAGCCGCATCGTCGAGCTGGCGCGGCGGGTCACCAGCGAAACCAAGATGGACTTCGCGCTCGTCGTCTCCTTGATGCGCCAAGAGAGCGCATTCAATCCGCGGGCCGTGTCCGGCGTCGGCGCCGTCGGCCTCATGCAGCTGATGATCCCGACGGCTCGCGAGCTCGTCCGCGAAGACAAACGCTTTGGTCTCGACGCCGCCGACCTCTACGATCCCGAGCTCAATATGCGCATCGGCATGAAGTACCTCGGGCGCATGCTGCGCGCCTTCGGCGGACGCTCGGAGTACGCCTTGGCGGCCTACAATGCGGGTCCGGGCGCGGTCACGCGCTGGCGCCAGGCGCAGGGAGACTTGCCGGTCGATATCTTCGTGGAAGAGATCCCCTACGAGGAGACGCGTGCCTACGTCCGTCGCATCCTCGCGGGCGTGCGAACCTTCACCTACGTCGAAGGCGGCGCGCTGGCAGCCAACAAGTAGGCCCGGCAGCTAGCCCAATCGCCCCGCCACGTGGTTTAATTCGCCGCCATGTCGTCCATCCACACCGAGCTCGTCATGAAGGCCCTGGAGTCGCTCGACGCGCTCTCGGCGCCGCCGCCCGACGGCAAGCCCAACCTCCTGGGTGTGCCGATGGCCGAGCTCGAGCGTTTCGCCGAGGCAGCCGGCGAGCAACGCTATCGCGGACGGCAGATATTCCAAGGTCTGTTCCACCGACGCGTCACCAGCTTCGGCGACCTCACCGACATCAGCAAGAAGCTGCGTGACGCCCTCGAGACGACCTTCGACATCGACCGGCCCAAGGTCGAGCAAGTGCAGGCCTCCACCGACGGCACGCGCAAGTACAAGCTCAAGGCAATCGACGGGTCCATTTTCGAAGCCGTCTACATCCCCGAGGTCGCACGCGGCTCGCGGACCAACACCCTGTGCGTCTCGTCGCAAACCGGCTGCGCCGTTGGCTGCAAGTTCTGCTTCACCGCTTCGCTCAAGCGCAATCGCAACCTGTCGGCGGCGGAGATCGTCGGGCAGGTTCTTGCCGTCCGCGATGACGTAGCACCTTTCGGCGAGCGCGCCCAGGTCACCAACATCGTCTTCATGGGCATGGGTGAGCCGCTCTTGAACTATGCCCAGGTGACGCGCGCCATCGGCATCTTGCTCGACCCCATGGGCGCGGCTTTTCCCTCGAAGCGCATCACCGTGAGCACCAGCGGCATCGTGCCGCGCATCTACGACCTCGGCCGCGACCTACCGACGCAGCTCGCCATCTCGCTCAATGCGACCACCAACGAGATTCGCCAGCAGGTGATGCCGATCACCAAGAAGTGGCCGCTCGAAGAGCTCATCACCGCGTTGCGGGCGTATCCCCTGCAGCCACGCCGGCGCATTACCATCGAATACGTGCTGCTCGGCGGCGTGAACGACACCATCGAAGACGCGCGTCGCCTTCCGCATCTGCTCCGCGAGATCCCGGTGAAGGTGAACCTCCTGCCGTTGAACGCGCACGACCGCACCGAGCTCAAAACGCCCGAATGGAGCCAGGTGCTCGCCTTCGAGCGCGAGCTCAAGCGCCACGGCATGAACGCCATCCTCCGCAGGCCACGTGGCCGCGACATCTCGGCGGCGTGCGGACAGCTCGGCGAGACCGTGCCGCTCCGCGAAAACGCACCAGCGGCGTCTTAGACGGCGAGCTTCCGTTCGCGCAGAGCGGCGAGAAGCGTCGCCTTGGCGTCGACATCGAGGACAGCGCCATGCGCCGGCACTACATGCTGGATGTCGAGCTGACCAATCGGCGCCAGTGACGCCGCGAGCGCTGCCTTGTCCTTGACCAGCATCATCAGCAGGCGGCTCACCGCGAATCGCTGATAGGCGTCGGACAGCCACTTCAAAATGATGCGCGCGCCGAGGCCTTGGGTGTCGACGAGGTTGAACGCCAGGTCGACGACACATAGTGACTTCGAAGCTACGTGGTAGAGCGCGTGCTCGCGCACCTTGGGCATGCCGGCGAGCGCGAAGACCCGCAGGTCCGTCTCGTGCGGCCACGCGTCTTCGCCGAGCACCTTCCAGGCGAGGCTCGGATGTTTGTCGCGCATGCCCGGCGGTCCCCAGAGGGCGGCCTTGGGGTGAAACTTAGCCGCGAGCGGACCACCATCGGTGTGCCAGAAGCTCGGCGCGATGATGTCGGTGACCTCACCGGCGCTCTTGAGTTGGGCCTCGGTCATCATCGAGCCGGGAGAAAACATCACCCTGCCGCCGCTCACCTCGATGACGGTGGTGCGCACCGGCAACTTCATGATCGGCATCGTGGCCTGGTCTTCGATGAAGGTGAGTCCGGGAATGCTCATATGGCGTGGGCTATCAGCGGTCGCGCCGGCTGACAATCAGGGCACGCGGGCGTAGAGATGCGTCAAAATGTCCCTCGGCGATCAGGTGCGCGACGCGGCGCTGCGGCTAGGTTTCGCGCGCGTAGGCTTCTCTCCCGTCGAACCCTTCGTACGGGGGTCTGCCGCTTTGGCGGACTGGCTCGAGAAAGGTCGCCACGGCGAAATGGCCTATATGGCCGAGCACGCGGGTCGCGCCGATCCACGTTCGCTGCTGGCGGAGGCAAAAACCCTCGTCGTGGTCGCCCTCCCCTACACCCGCGACGTGCCCGACGCCCCGGTGCTCCATGGTCGTGTGGCGCGCTACGCCATGGGCCGTGACTACCACCTCGTCATGAAAGAGAAGCTGGACGCTTTAGCGGACGCCATCGCGGCCATGACGGGCGGCCAGGTGATGGCACGCGCCTGCGTCGACAGCGCCCCCATCCTCGAGCGCGAAGCCGCCGAGCGTGCCGGCGTCGGATTCATCGCCAAGTCGACGATGAGCATCGTGCCCGGTATCGGCTCGTACGTGCTCTTGGGTGAGCTGCTCGTCGATGTCGAGGTCGCTCCGTCCGCCGCCGAGCGCTCGCGCTGCGGGGCCTGCACGAAGTGCCTCTCGGCCTGTCCAACCGGCGCCATCGTCGACCCGCAAGTCGTCGACGCTCGGCGCTGCATCTCGTACCTCACCATCGAGCTGCGCGGTAGCATTCCCCGCGAGCTGCGCCCGCTCATCGGGAGCTGGGTCTACGGGTGCGACATTTGCCAGGAGGTCTGTCCGTTCAATGCCTCCAAACAAGAGCGGCCCATCGCACCCGAAATGTTGCCGCGGGTCGTAAGCCTGGACCTCATCCGCTTGCTGGCCATGGGCTCGAAGGAGCATCGACGTCTGGTGAAAGGAAGCGCCATGTGGCGCGTGAGCCGCAATCAGCTCGCCCGCAACGCGGCGGTAGCGCTCGGCAACTGCGCCGATCCGCGGGCCGTAGCGCCGCTGGCCGTGGCCCTCGCGAGCCACGTCTCGCCCATCGTCCGCGCCCATGCCGCTTGGGCCCTCGGCCGCTACCGCAAGACACATCCGGAGGCCGACGAAGCCCTCCGCCGCGCCGAGCTACAGGAATCCGATGCGGAAGCGCGCACGGAGATCCAAGCGGCTCTCGCGGAAGCCTGATGACGGTGCCAGGCAGTCACCGCGTCGCTGGGCAACGCTTCGGCGTGAGGCGCCGAGAATGGACACGAGAGACGACACTGAGAGGTTTATTTTGAGCGCACAAGCACTGACTGGCGCGGTACCCGCCCACCGCCACCTCGAGCGCGAGGACGGGTCGACTGGCGGTCCATCGAACCACGAGGAGCGCATTCGCAACATTCGCCGCGGTTTGTTCGCGGCGGTCAACGGCGGCGGTGCGCTGCTTGCCGCGACCTGCTCTCCCATGTGGACGATCGCCACCTTGCTGGTCGGGCACGCCGTTTGGGAACGCGGTACCCGCGACGGCATCAAGTCCGAGGCGCACAACCTGCACCTGCCGACTCTCGCCGTGACCTCGCTGGCCCTCGTTGGGGGCGCTTTGGCCGCGGGCATGAACCCCGAGATCGCAAAGCCGAGACCTCCCGATCAGTCGTACGCTCAGCACGTCGTCGAGGTCTACAAAGGCCAAGGCTCGGTCACGAACGCTGATCTCATCGTCGCCGCTAACGGGGCCTCGTTTCTGGTCATCGGAGCGGGTGTAGCGCTCGCCCGATCTCGACGGCGCAACGATTCCTGAGTGCCGACACGGCATCAGCTGTGTCGCAACCGAGCACCGTGACTGCCGATGACCGCTGGAAAGGAAATCCAGCCATGTCCAATCCAGTCGGCAACCTCATCTCTCAGGCACTCCGCAGCGGCGGCATCACCGACGCGGAGGCGGACGAGATCATCGCGGCCGTCAACGCTCCCAAGACCGATCAGACCGTCGAAGCGGACACCCTGCAGGAGCTCCGAGCCCTCGACAACATGATTGGGCGCTTTCTCAGCGGCGGCGGCATGATCGTCACCCCGCAGAACGCCCATCGTTTCGGCGTCTGCCTGCGCCGCTACGAGCAATCGCCCGCCAACAAGTGCCGCTAGGCTAGCTCGACGATCACCGGCGCGTGATCACTTGGTGGCGTCGGGTGTGCCTTGGGATAACGCTCGTCGCGGTCGATCGAGGCCGCACGAGCGCGCTCCGCAATGACGGACGTACCGAGCACCAGATCGATGCGCAGACCGTTGGCGCGTTGGAACCCGAGGTTGCGGTAGTCCCACCACGAGTAGAGGCCGGGCTCCTCGCGCACCTTGCGAAAGACGTCGGCGAGCCCGAAGCGCATGAGCGACTGCAACGCCGCGCGCGCCTCGGGATGATAGAGCACCGTGTGCTCCCATTCGAACGGTCGCGCCACATCGCGCTGGTCGGGCGCGATGTTGAAATCGCCGCACAAGAGCAGCGGCTCGGTGGGCGCGTGATGGGCGGCTAGGTACGCTTCGAAGCGCTTCAGCCAGCACATTTTGTACTGCCACTTGTCCGAATCGACGGTGCTACCGTTCGGCACGTAGACGCTGGCGACGCGAACGCCCTGCACCAGCCCGCTCACGTAGCGCGCTTGCGGATCGTCGGCGCCGTCAGCGAAGCCGATACGCACATCTTCGATCGGCGTCTTCGATAGCAGAGCGACGCCGTTGTACGCCTTCTGGCCGTTGAGCGCTGCGTGGTAGCCGAGCTCCGTGAGCTTGGCCGTCGGAAAGGCGCCGTCAGGGACCTTGGTCTCCTGCAGGCAGACCACGTCGGGCTGATGACGCGCCAACGCCAGGAAGAAGCGCTCCTCGCGCGCCTTCACCGAGTTGACGTTCCAGGAGAGGAGCTTCACTTCTTCAAGGTCGTAGCGAGCTCTTCGTAGAGGTGAATGGTCGACTTGGTGACGCGCTCCCAGTCACCGATGTGCTGCGACTCGTCGATGCCGTGGATGTACGAATACGGATCCTCGATGCCGAGCATGATGGCCGGCACGCCACCGAGCGCCTCGCAGAACGGGCCGACGAAAGGAATCGAGCCACCAGCGCCGAGAATGGTCGGCTGCTTGCCGAAGCCGGCCTCGAGCGACCGCGCCGCCGCCTGGAACGCCGGATGCTCGGTGGAGCAGTGCCACGCCGGTGACGCCTGATGACGCGTGACCGTCACCTGCGCTCCGAACGGCGGATTCTCCTCGAGCGCCTTCACCAGCGCGTCCTGCGCAGCCTTGGGGTCTTGGTCGGGCACCAAGCGGATACCGACGCGGGCCCAGGCGCTCTCGACCAGGATGTTGCGAGCGTCCGCTCGAGAAGACGCCTGCATGGCGTTGATGGCGATGGTCGGCTTGCGCCAGATCGCCTCGTACGGGCTGCCCTCGGTGGTGAGCGGCACCCCGTCGATGATGCCGGCCATCTTGCGGAAGCCGGCTTTGTCGATCGGCAGGGTCTCGAGCGAGGCGCGCTCGGCCGCGTTCATCGGCATCACCTTCTCGTAGAAGCCCGGCAGGTTGACGCTGCCGTCCTCCTTGGTGAGCCGCGCGAGGATCTTGCAGAGCGCCATCGCCGCGTCGGGGAGCGGTCCGCCCCACATGCCCGAATGCAGCGGCCCCTTGAGCACCTTCACCTCGACGTCGACCGCCGCCATGCCGCGCAGCGAGTTGGTGAGCGAAGGAATGCCGGTGTCGATGTTCGCCGTGTCGGTGATGATGATGGCGTCGGCCTTCAGGCGCTCGAGGTGCTTATGCAAGAACTTCATCAAGTGCGCCGAGCCAATCTCTTCCTCGCCCTCGATGAGGAACTTGAGATTGACGGGCAGCTTGCCGCCGCCGGCCTTGCGCCAGCTGTCGACCGCCGCCGCGTGGATCGAAATGCCGACCTTGTCGTCGGAGGTGCCGCGCCCGTAGAGGCGGCCGTTGCGCTCCGTCGGGGTGAACGGCGGCGAGGTCCACTGCGAGGCGTCGCCCGCTGGCTGCACGTCGTGGTGCGCGTAGAGAAGCAGAGTCGGCGCCTTGGGGTCGGCGATGACCTCCGCAAAAACGTACGGGTGCGCATCGTCGAGCGGGAGAATCTCGACCTTGTCGAAGCCACGTTTCTTCAAGAGGTCCGCGGTCGCTTGAGCGGACACCTTCATGTGACTGTGATCGAACCCCGGAAACGAGATGCTGGGAATGGCGACCAGCGCCTTCAAATCGTCCAGGTATTCCCGCTTGTTGGCGTCAAAATGCGAGGCGGCACGAGAGGCGTTCGACATGGGCCGATTGCGTACCAGCGTGATCGCGCAGAGTGCAACACCAGCACGCAACCTCTCGCGCCAATTGCCGAAACTGAGGTTCAGAAGGGCGCCAAGGGGTTTCTCCGTGCTCGATGTCAAAACGGCCGTCGCCAGGTTCAAGCAAGCCGGAATGGCCAAGCAGGCGGAGTTCCGGCATGAAGTCCGCCCCATTGGCGATGCCGAGCAGGTCCGCGCCGTCCTCGCGAGCCAGCTCTCCGGCGCCCATCTCGAGGCGGTCACCCGCCGGCTCATCCAGTACCGGGTTGCACCCGAAGTCTTCCTCGCAGCGACCAACGACGGCACCGCGGGCGCACACTTCACGGTCCGCCAGCTCGCAACCCTCGAGCACGTCGGGCTACCACCTGTCGCCTCGTGGCAGGCGCTGAACGCGTTTCCCCGCTTCCCCGACCTGAACTCGCGCTTCGGAATAGCCAGGCTCATCGAATGCGCCGGTCGCGGCGATTCGGCGGAGGCGATTCACCAATGCCTGACTGCGGCATGCGCATCGGTCGTCGCTCCTGCCAACTACACGGCCATCGCAGCAATCCAAGGCAGCCTGGCCGCTGCGTGTATTTCCAACGTGGTCCTGCCCGCGATGCCTGACGTCGCGACCGAAACATCGGTTGCCGCTTGGCTGACCGAGACCCAGCAAGTTCTTCGACGGACCGCCGACAGGCTCGCGCAAAGCCAAGTCGGCTCGACGAAGCTACGCGACGAGCTACTGGTTTTTCTGGGTTCTTTGGCGCGGCTCGAGCGCAGGCTCCTGAACGGCGACGTCTCACCAGCGGGAGCGCTCAAGATCGCCCAGCGCGCCTCGTAGGGCCTGAGGCGGCGCAATATGTGGACAAGAGGCCACAGTGCGTGATAAGCCCTCTGGAACCGCATGGAAACAGATCCGAAGGCAGGCGCGAGCGGCCCCCTCCCTCGTCCCCGCCAGACGACCATCGTTACTGATCGCACGCAGATCCAGCTGCAACGGTGCAAGCTCGTCCAGATGACGGGCACCACCAAGGGCCGCGAGTTCGAGCTGTCGCGTCGTCGTGTCGTCGTCGGCTCGAGCGAGAGCTGCGACCTTCGCCTCACTGATAACACCGTTTCGAAAGAACATTTCGCCATCATCCGGGACGAGCAGAGCTACCTCTTGCAAGACCTGGGCAGCACCAACGGCACCTTCCTCGACAACGCGCGCATCAAAGAGGTCTACCTACGGCCCGGCGCGCTCATCAAAGCCGGCGAGGTGTTCTTCCGCTTCGAGCCAGTCTACGAGCGCATCGAGCTGGTGCCGTCCGACCGCGCCGACTTCTCCGGGCTCCTCGGCGTCTCGTTCCGCATGCGCGAGATCTTCACCGTGCTCGAGAAGGTGGCGGCAACCGAAGCCACCATTCTCCTGCAGGGCGAGACCGGCACTGGCAAAGGCGCCGTGGCGCGCGCCATCCATCAAGCGTCGCTGCGCAAAGATCAGAAGCTCATCGTCTTCGATTGCGGAGCGATTGCTCCGACCCTCATCGAGAGCGAGCTCTTCGGTCACGAGCGCGGTGCCTTCACCGGCGCCGTGCAGCAGCGCAAAGGCGCTCTCGAAGAAGCCCAAGGTGGAACGCTCTTCATCGACGAGCTCGCCGAATTGCCGCTCGAGCTGCAGCCCAAGCTCTTGCGCGCTCTCGAAGAGCGCACCTTCACGCGCGTCGGCAGTAACAAGATGATGAAGGTCGACTGCCGCGTCATCGCCGCCTCGCAACGCGACCTCTGGAGCGAGGTCTCCGCCGGCCGCTTCCGCGAAGACCTCTACTTCCGACTCGCCGTCGTCACCATTCCCCTGCCGCCGCTGCGCGACCGCACCGAAGACATCCCCATGCTGGTCGATGGCTTCATGAAGGACATCCCGCACTCGAAGGTGAAGAGCTTCGACGAGCTGCCGTCCGACATGCAGCGCAAGCTCCTCTCGCACGACTGGCCGGGCAACATCCGCGAGCTTCGCAACACCGTCGAGCGCATGGCCTTGATGGATGGCGCCGACCCGTTCATGCGCCGGCCGCAGCGCCTAGAAGGCACGCCCGCGGGCAACAGCGGTCCGCCCGGCTCGGTCAGCAACGCCCCCGCGGTCCCGGCCGGCAACCTGGTCGCCGACTACGATTTGCCCTTCAAAGACGCCAAAGACGGCCTGGTCTCGGCCTTCGAGCGCGAATACCTGTCGCGCCTCCTGTCGCGGACGAACAACAACATCGCACGCGCCGCGCGCGAGGCGTCTATTGACCGGAAGTACCTCTACACTCTACTCGCGAAGCACGGTCTGTCTGGCAACGACGACTCCTGAGCATGAGCACGCTTCCGCGATACATCGCCATCGAGGGTCCGATCGGCGTCGGTAAGACGACGCTCACCCAGAAAATCGCCGAGCGCATCAACGCCAAGGTCGTCCTCGAGGAGTTCTCGGACAACCCGTTCCTGCGTGACTTCTACCAGGACAAAGATCGGGTCGCGTTCCAAACACAGGTTTACTTCCTGGTGGCGCGCTTCAAGCAGCAGGAAGAGCTGCGCCAACACGACCTCTTCGCGCGCTCCATCGTCAGCGACTACCTGTTCGCGAAAGACCGCATCTTCGCTTACCTCAATCTCGCCGAGGCCGAGCTGCAGCTCTACGAGCGCATCTACGACCTCCTGCGCCCGCGCCTGGTGAAGCCCGACCTCGTGGTTTACCTGCAAGCGCGACCCGACGTGCTCATGAAGCGACTCCGCAAACGCGGACGCGAGATGGAAGCCACGGTCGAGGTGCAGTACCTCGATTCGTTGCAGCGCGCTTACAACCAGTTCTTCTTCCACTACGACGAGTCGCCCCTCCTCATCGTCGAGACCAGCGACATCGACGTGCGCGTCGAGGAAGACTTCGATCTGCTCATCGACGCCATGAAGCGCGCGACTCACGGAACCAATCACTTCGTGCCGCGCTCGCGCGCCGGCTGAGCCTCACTCGCCGGGAGGGTCGCACGTGGCGGGCCGTCGGACCTCTTCCTCGTGATTTCGGAGCAGTGCGGCAACGAAGGGGCCTAGGTGCTGGGTCGACCCACCAGGGTCCCTGCCGCAGGTTTCATGGCTCGACACCGCTTCGCTGGACCCCGCGCCCGCGGTCGCGCGTAGAGCAACCATGCGCATGGGTGCCGTGGCGATCGTGTTGGTGAGCGTAGCGGCATGCGGAGCTCCCGAGGGCAGTGACCCGACATCGTGGGCGGTGCGGCTCACGACCGCACGGCCTTCGACCAGCCAAAGCCAGGTCATCGCCGACCGCATGGCATCGACGGATCCGCTCGACACGGTCTGGGGGGCATACCTCGCGGGCGAGCTCGGCCTGTCTTCTTTAGCGGAAACGCTCTCCGGCCTCACGCAGGACGGACCGTTGTTGCGCGGGGCGGCGCTCGATGCGCTCGCGCGCGTGGGCGGCAGCGTTCCGGACGCGCGCCTGCGCGAGCTCATGGAGACGGACGCCATGACTGCGATGGCGATCGCCCTGCAGGAGCCGGGCGCGCACCGCGACTTGATCTTCGACGCTTTCGTCGCCGCCCACGACGCGCTGCCTCGCGCCATCGAGGACACGTTCGCCTCCGCAGAGGTCACGCATTGGCGCGCCTACGCCAACGCGCTCGCCTGGCTGCGGGATCGCGAGCTCGCGGCGATTCTGCTCGCGAGCCTCGAAGCCACCATCGATGTCGAGGTGGTTTCGCCAGGCGATTTCATCGCGGGAGTCGGCTGCCGCTGTGGCGGAGTCTTCGGCACCTCCTGCCGCGCTTACAGCTACCAGCCGTTCACCGCCCTGCCGCCGGTCGGCACCTGGAGCATTCGCGAGGCAGACGACGACGCGTGCGTCGTGCTCCTCCCGGGCCCGACCGACGTTTGTCTCGCTCGTGTCGAGAGCAAGCTCCAGCAGGACATGCGTGAGCGGGCGCTGGCCGGACTGCCGCTGCGTCAATGGGTGAGCAGCATCGGGCATGACGCGCAGCTCGAGGCCATGGAGGCAGATGAAACGCCGGAAGAAGAAGAGGCGGCAGAAAACGAGCCAGACACTCCGGAAGAGCTCACCGCCGACGAACCGGAGTCACCGCCCAACGAGGCGAGGCAGGCGTGCCCGGACGATGCCGCCATAGCGGACTCAGAGATCGAAACCGTCCCGAGCGTGCTGAACGACGAGCTCATGGCGTATCTTTCGCTGCTCCAAAACGAAGACGTGAGTTTTGGCGGTCGGCTCTCGCTGCGCCACGTCTGGACCGGCGAAGACGCCTACCGCTCAGAGATCGAAGCTCTGCGCGAGCGCATCCGCACGGCCCACACTGGGCTCGCCCGAGCGCTCGCCGACGCGTACCTGCTGCCCGACGGCTATCGACCGCCTCGGCTAGCAGTCACCGTCAGCGTCCGTGATGAGCGCACCTGCGGGGCGACGCTCCCGGTGCCGAGGTTGTGAGTAGAACCCTTATGAACGACTAGACGCTGATCGCTCCCTTACGGAACTCCGAGGCGCCAATCTCGACGTTGACGACCGCTGGCAGCGGCGAGGCGAAAGCACGTTGCAGCGCCGCGTCGATGTCCTTGGCGTGCGTCACGTGCTCCCCGTGACAGCCCAGACCTTGCGCGACCACGTCGTAGCGCGTCTTGGCGAGCGCCGTCGCAACCGCGCGCTCTTCGCCGTACATGTCGATCTGACCACGGCGGATCTGCGTCCAGGCGCCGTCATTGCCGATGACACACGTAATCTTGATGCCCTGGCGGGCCATCGCTTCGAGCTCGAAGCCATTCAAGCCGAATGACCCGTCGCCCGAGACGAGCACGACGTTATGGTCGGGCTTTGCGAGCTTGGCCGCCATAGCGTACCCCGGGCCGACGCCGAGGGTGCCGAGCGGGCCCGGATCCATCCACGAGCCGACGCCATGCACGTCGAGGATGTACGCGGCCGTCGCGACGAAATCACCGCCGTCGCCGACGACGATGGCCTTCGGGCCCAAGCACGCGTTCAACCGCGAGCACAGGTACATGGGATTGATCGGGTCGCCGCTATTTTCGAGCTCGGCTCTGTCTTTGCCGACGCGCCGGGCCTCGGCATCACGCATGGTCGACAACCATGCCGATCGATCCGCCTGCTTGCCGCCGAGACGTTGGGCCAAGCCTTCGAGCACCAGTCCGGTATCGCCGACGATGCCGATGTCGACGCGCCGGTTGCGACCGATCTCGCCACCATCGAGGTCGACCTGGATGAGCTTGACGTCCTTGCCGATGGCCTCGCCGTAGCCCAGGCGGAAATCGAGCGGCGTGCCGAAGATGACGACGACATCGGCCTGCGCCAGCGCATCCTTGCGTGAGCGCGTGAAGCGACAAGGATCACCCGGCGGCATCGCTCCGCGCGCCATGCCGTTCACGAAGGTCGGCATCGGCGCAGCTTTCAAGAACGTCGCCAGCGCTTCACGCTTGTGCGACCAGCGCCACTGGGAGCCGACGATGAGCATCGGCCGCGAGGCGCCGCGAATGGCTTCGGCGGCGCGGTCGAGCATCGCCGGATCGCCCGCGGTCTTGGCTTCGGTGCGATATCCGTCATAACGGACAACATCGTTCTCGTCGGCACCCATGATGAGGACGTCGAGCGGCATCTCGAGAAACACGGGGCCGGGAACGCCGGTCGTCGCGATACGAAAGGCAGTCTGGATGTACTCGCCGAGCCGGCGAGTCTCGGGGACGGACACGGACCACTTGGTAATCGGCCGCATCAGCTCGACGTGATTCATGTCCTGGAGGGAGCCACGGTCCTGCCCTCCGAACTGCGACAACATGCGCGCGCCTTGTCCACCGATGAGGATCATCGGAACCTGAGCTCGCTGCGCGTTCGCTACCGCGGTCACGGCGTCGGTCACACCGGGCCCTGCGGTCACCGCGGCGACACCAGGCTGGCCGGTGGCACGCGCCCAACCATCGGCGGCGTGTGCCGCGCTCTGCTCGTGTCGCGTATCGACGACGCGGATGCCGTTCGACAGGCAACCGTCGTAGATCATCTGGATATGGCCACCGCACAGGGTGAAGAGGTGCGACACCTTTTCGGCCGCCAGAGCCTGGGCCACGATGTGGCCGCCTTGCAAGAACGCCATGAAACGACCGGTTAGCATGGGCCGGCGGTCGAGCACAGCGATCCACGCAACCCGTGCGCGAGATCACCGATAACTCGCACGACGACAATCTGGCCGGGTTTCATGACGAGCTTTCTGCAAGAACTCCAACAGCGCGGTCCGGCCTATCCAGCCGCGCCGGCCTCTCACGGCAGCGACGCAGCCCAGGCCGCAACGACCACAGCGAATGCCTCCGTTGTCATGCGATCGGGTCGCGACGTCGAAGCGGTCACGCCCTCCTACGCCTGGGCGCAACGCCGTTTCACCACGCCGACCGTCTCCGGCTACGGGCGCGACGAGGTCGTGCGCCACCTCCAGTCATTGACCGTCGGCGACGTGCCGCGCGCATTCGCCGCGGAGCTCAAGAAGCGTACGCCGTGGATGCAGGCGCTCGCCTCGCTGCTGTTCGGCGATCCCAAGACAGAGCTCATCGAGCTCGCGATGAGCAACGGCGATGACGTCAAACGTTCCCGCGCGCGCGTCATCCCGGCATCGTTGAGCGCCAGCGCGAGCTCTCACCCCCCTGACGGTTTGAGTGTCCGCTTCCCCACGACGCTGAGGGCGAGCGGCTATAGCCTGACGATGTCGCAGGGCGAGCAGACCTTCGAATCTGGCGACGTCACCAAACCCAAACGTCGTATGATCACGGAGCCGCTCTTCGAGATCGATCCCAACGTGTACACGCGCGTCGCCCACCTCGAGCCGGCAATCATCGGCGGTATCGAGAAGATGGCCACCTACGCATCGCACGACCTCCTGCATTTCGTCTTCGATGCGCAGTGGAACACGAAGGCAAACAAGGAGCACGACCAGGAGATCACCCACGACCTGGTGGGCAGACGTGGTTTCGTGCCGAACGTTTACGAGTACTTTCTCTTCGCGATGATGAGCGCGACGTTCGCGGAAGCCTGTCGACGCAATCCAGCGCTCGAAGAGGTCGTCCTCAGGGATGCGGAAGGGCTGGTCGCGGCGGTCGAAAGCTATCGCGCGAAGCGCCTCGCCGCCGAGCCGGAAGCGGCGACCGCGATAGCGTCCGAGTGTGCCTACCTGCTCCACGTGGGCCTCTCCAAGAACTTGATGTTCATCATCGACCCGGGTCCAGCGCCCGGCGCGCCGTTCGACGAAGCCCGGGCATCGCAGGCGACGAAGCGCTTCCGTGCACTGGCCAGCGCCTATCCGGGGCTTTGGGAAAACACGCAGATGCAGCGCGCCGCCCACCATCCACGACTGACCTGGACGAGTGGGTGGAAGAAAGATCAGCCGGTCGATCTGATCGCGCTCGCACGCACGAAGTTCGGCGCGAGCCTCCACGCGAGTCACAGGCCTGACGCACGAACCGCCGAACGCCTTGCCACCGTTCATCCCCGCGATGCAATGACAGTCATCAGCGACCTGCGCGAGGCCAAGAGTGGCTCCGCGAGAACGACGCTCGCCGCCATGCTGAAGCTTCTCGAGGGCGCATCCCCGGAAAAAAAGAATGCGCCCCCAACGAGCTCGTCCGGCGCGTGGGCGCCACCGGTCCCCGCTGCCGCACTCTTCGTCTTGACCGGGAACGCTTGGCTTGCCGAGGAGCGATCGCCCGACGGGCTGATAGCGGGTGAAGCGGCACGCAAGAAACAAGCGGGCAACCCCGAGACGTTCCATCAGAAGGCCGACGTAATCCCGACGCTCAGCGACAAGGTGCGCTCGGCGCTCGCGGCCGGCCAGATCGCCGCGGCCTTCGCTTGCGCGATGAAGACGCATCCCCACCAACGACTCGTTTTGCTCGAAGAGGTCGCGGCACACGGCGACGCCAAAGCGCGTGCCGAGGTCGGCCGCATGCTGCTCCACGGCATCGGCTGCAAGAGCGATACCCGCAAGGCCCTCGGCCACTTGACCGCTGCAGCGGACGCGGGTGAATTGAGTGCGGCGATGCAGCTACTGACCCACGCCGTCGAACAAAGCGACGAGCAGGGCGCAAAGAAGTGGCTCCAGCGCGCCGCCGATCTCGGCGAGCCAGAGGCCAAAGCTCGTTTACGTCAGCGCCAGCGGACCATCGCGATCTAGACGTCCGCAATAGCGCCAATCAGGCGGCTTGCGGCACCGGCGGTTTCTGCCGCAGCGAGCGCAGGTACTTCACGACGGTCCAGATATTGAGTCCGCCAACCAAGAAGAACACGGCCACGACGACGAGCAGGGTCCCCTGCCCTTCGCCGGGCCGCACGCCGACCTGGATGATGCGCATGTTCGGCCGCTCTTCCGTAAAGAACTTCGCCTGGTAGCTCGTCATGAGCTCGTCGTAGGCGCGCTCGCGCTTCGGATCGACGGCCCGGCCGGTGACCGTGAGCTGCGTCACCAAGCCGTACTTCGAGGCGTCCGGCTCGGTCTCGATGAACACGCCGCGCGAGCCGAGCAAGCGGAAATACCAGAACTCGGACTTCGTGAAGTTGAGCCCACGAATGATCTTCTGCTGCATCCCGCGGTGCTCGGTGATGCCAGTCACCTTCACGTACGAGTTGTGCGGGATCTTCGACGGGTCCATCTCGGCGACGTCGCCAAGCGCCATCGGCTCTTCCGGCCCAGTCACCATGTAGACGACGAGGTCGCGGTACCCCCAGAGAAACCAGCCGCAAACCCCGAAGAACAGGGCCGCGAAGAAGATCTGCCGGGCGCCGCGCGAGCGCATGGCCCGATAGCGCTCCATCTGTTCTTCGAGACTCTCCGGGAGCGAGTCGATATCGATGTGCTTCGCCGGCTTGGCGGTGCTGTCGAAGTAGTCGAAGTCCTTCATCGACGGATTCGTTGGCGGCTTGGGCTCGGACATGCCGGCGCAGCCTGCCTCAATGTCCGGCGCGTTTCAAACGCAACCCCGCGGCAGACTGCAGCCACGCGCGAATATGACGCAACGGCAGAGGCTGGCTGACCGAAAACAATCCGAGAACCGACAATCCCGGGGCGTCCGCACATGCTGACCGTATTCGAGCCAACGACCAAGTACCTCGACCGACTCAAGGACAGCCTCGTGAATTCGCGCGGCGATCTCGACCACCCCCGCGAGTTTGCGCTCGTAAGAGAGGGCGACAAGCACCTCCTCATCGTCGGCCGCAACGCGTCGAAGCTTGCAGTCGTTGCTGCCGAGGATACGTTTCGCCCCGCGAACAACGCTGGTGAGCCCGGAGCCTCGCGACGTGTCGTTGGCGACGTCGTCTGGACGGTCCGTGCCCCCTTCATGACCCTCGCGCACCGTGCCATCGCCACCGCGAGCTTCGGCACTCTTTTCGCCGCCTTGAGCGCCGCCCTCGGTGGCCAGGTGGAGCTCGCTCTCGGGTTCGGTGTCATGACTCTCATCGCCGGCCTGGTCACCCGAGAGGGCCTACGGGATCAATTCACCCGCGCCGACATCGCCAAAGAGCGCCTCG
Source organism: uncultured Bdellovibrionales bacterium (assembly GCA_964484195.1). GTDB lineage: Bacteria > Myxococcota > XYA12-FULL-58-9 > XYA12-FULL-58-9 > JALHOP01 > JALHOP01. Next base: position 963,381 of record CAZAER010000001.1, read on the forward strand.
CCGCCGCCGGCGTCGACTTGAGCCGCACGAACTACCCGCCCACGCCTCCGCTCAGCGAGCTGATGGCGATTCCGGGGCCCTACTAAGAGAGAGCCATGTTCACCGTATTCACCCCGAAGCAGCCTACGTCCGACATCATGCTCGCCATGCCGCTGCGGGATTCGCGCGGCAGCCTGTCGGATCCGCGGGAGCTCGCCATCGTCGAGACGCCCTCGGGGAACGTGGTGCTCGCGGGGCGCGGGGCCTTGCGGCTCAAGGGTGAGATCGCGGTCGAAGCGATGCCACCCGAGAGCACGACTCGCCAGGCCGTGACCGGTACGGTGCTGCGCAACGAAATCGCCAACTACGGCCCGCCATGGGCGGCGTATGGTTGGGGCGTCTCCGCAGCCAGTGCGCTCGTCGCATGCGCGGCCACCTTCTGCCAGTCCCCCAAGCTCGCGGTCGTCGCTCTCGTCGCCAGCGCGGTGACGGCACTGGTGACCGGCGGCATCACCCTCGGCGACCGAACGAGCGTCGACCACAAACGTTTCCGTGCGGACGCTCGCGCACGACTCGAAGCCAATGGCATCGACGTGTCGGCAGCACACCACGAGCCCGCGCCGACGCAACAGCTGTCAGAGATCGAGGCACGCGTTTACGCGAGCACGGCAGCCGGATATTTCTGAGCCGCCAAAACGGACTACGATTCGGTCTTATCCGAGCCGGCCGTGCGCAGAATGGCGAACAGCTTGCGCGCGTCGTCGGCGCTGAGGTGACGGGCCCACTCGCCATCCTGATCGAACAGATTGCTCTCGAGCTCGCGGGCGGCGTTCCGTAGCGCGTCACCGTCGAGCGTCGGGGTTTCGATTGCCGGGGGAGTAGCCGGCGCCTCGGCTCCGGTGAGCACGAGGTACAATCGAGCCTCGATGTCACTCGACGCGGTCGGGCGCAGACGGTCGCCATTGAAGAGCGTCGCCATGAGGGTTTGACGGAGCTCGTCGCGAAGCGGCTCCTGCGTTCGCGCTAGCGCGAGCTCGAGCTTGCGCGCGGTGTAGTGATTGAGCTCGCGGACCTGTTTGCCCTCTTCGTCGTGCACCATCAGAAAACACTCGACCAGCGCGCCTGCGGCTTGCTTGACGTCGGCCCCCAGGGTTTCGCCGAGTGCGACGATCTCACGGAGCGCCGCACGCGGCGCTTCACCAACGACGAAGCGGTCGTTGAGGTCAGTCAGATAGCTCGCCGCGAGTCGCGCAACGACGGCGCGCTCGAGCGACTGCGGCGCGGCAGCGTCGTACGCCTGGCGAATCGGCGCGATCGCATCCGAGCCAAGAGTGCGACGCTTGCAGATGCCAATTTCGGCCAGGGCGGCGGCTCCAAACACGGTTCCCGCGATGACGCTGCCGAACACGACGAAGCTCGCCGCCTGGCGAAAGAGCTCATTGACGCCTGCCATGCCCAACACGCCGCTGGCAATTCCGCCCGCGGCCGCCGTTAAGCACCCAACTCCGATCGTAACGATGAACGGGGTCCCCGCTTTGGTGCCGAGACGGCGCAGCGGGCTGCGCAGGCTATCGCCGAACGCCGCGGTCGTGGTGTCGAAGACGGAGTGCACGGTGCGCGCAAGGCCGAGCGCACGCTGCTGGTCGGCGGTCGCCGTCGTGACGGTTGCCGGAAGTGAGGCAGCGGGCGCGACGTCGCACAGGAGCGGCACGGGTCGATCGGCGACTGCAGTAACGGTCGTTGGGAGAACGAGAGTGGTCATCCTGAGCGAGCCCCTTATTGCTGATCGCTTGCTCAGTATCGGAGGCTGCTCACGCTCGTTGCGTGCCGCGCCGGCACCGCCGTGAAAATGAAACGGCCCGCGAGACTCGTGAGAGCGTCGCGGGCCGTTGGATGCTCGGCGTGTCTAATTACTGATTGAAGATCTTCTTCAGCTCGTTCTCGACTTCTTCCTCATCGCAGTTCTTGGCGACCGCGAGCTCTTTGATGAGCAGGCCACGGGCGTTGTCCAAGAGCTTGAGCTCGCAGAACGACAGATCTTTGTCGGTCTTGAGCAGGTAGAGATCGCGAAGGACTTCCGCCACTTCGAAGACCGAGCCGGTCTTGATCTTCTCCATGTACTCGCGATACCGGCGATTCCAAGTCGTGGTGTCGACGCTCAAGTCCTTCTCACGAAGGATCTTGAACACCTTCTCCACCTTGTCCTTACCAATGACTTCGCGCAGGCCGACCTGGCGAACGTTATTGGTCGGGATCATGATCTTCATCCCGTTATCGAGGATGCGCAGGATGTAGAACTGTTGGTTCATCCCGGAGATCTCGCGGTTTTCGATGGCCGTAACTTCGCCCACACCGTGGGCCGGGTAAACAGCCTTGTCGCCGACTTTGAAGGTCTGAGTCTGCTGCATGCGAGATGTCCTCCTTGTAGACCCGACCGAGCTAACCCGGTCTGGGTTGGCCATCTTCGCTGGCTTTCGGCAATGCGCAGCCCCGAGTCTGCGTCGTAGCGCGACGCGACTCGTCTCTACACACTGGCTTTGGCCGTTGAAGGCTGGACCAGATAGCGCCCACTCATGTCCGTGACGTACTGACTAGCGTGGACGCGAAAACTCGAGCGTCGTTGAGGGACAGAACCCCCAGGAAAGCGCGCGAAATTTAGCACAAAAAAACGGCCACAGTCAACGCTTATAACGACCCACCAATCACCACCCAGCAGTGACCTGGAAACCCTTGAAGTTCGCGCTGATAGGCTCTTTAACGCGCGACGCCGTTATTAAATTCTGACGATTTTTCTGTGTGACGTACGGGGCGATCGACGCCCTAAGTGAGGCGCCGCGCACTCGCGACGGCACCGTCGAGATCCCCTGCCGTCAACGCAACGACCGCTTCGGTCGCGTGCTCCGTGCGGGTGAGCGCGCCCGCCAAGCGGTCGGCATATTGGGCCCGCACCTCGTCCGGGAGGTTGTGGATGACCTGGCTCAGCACCTGGCGCACGACGGTCGCCCGCTGGTGGAATGGGGAGCCAAGGTCTGGCATCGCAGTGTGGCTGCCGATGGCGGCGGCGAATGAACATGCCCCAAGGGATGAGTGAATGGCGAGGAGGTGCCGTGCGTGGGGACCAGCGTAGGTGCTGACGAGAACCCCGCCCGCAAAAGCAGAGCCCGCGGTCATACACGCCGCCGGGGACAGACCCATTCTGATGGGCTCGAAGGCAGGCTTCTTGGAGTCGGCCCGGCCATCCGCATGCCATGCCTTCGGCAACTCCGCCGCTGGCGGCGCCACGCGCTCCACCTGGGCAGTGACCTTGGAAACGAGGTCGGCGACGAGCTCCTCGACGCGGCCGATGAGCGAGGAGTAGTCGGGGGCGCGTGCAGCCGTCGTGGTGGTCATGACGATATCTCCAGACGCAGACAGCTGCGTTGTCGGTCGTTCTGTTCACTCATATTGTCGGCCAAAGCGCGCGGGCGATGCGTCTAGGCACCCTGACGCCTCGACAGTCCGTTCTTTGAGCAACTATGCTACGAGAGCCATGCCCATCCGCCGCACCCTACCCTTCGTGTTCGCCATCGCGGTCGCCGCCATGGCGTCCAGCGCCAGCGCTCAGAGCCTCTTCGACCAAGGTCGCTTCAACGTCGGCGTGCAAGTCGGCGCGGTCAGCTCCTTCAATCACACCTATTTTCTGCTGGGCGCGAACGTCGGCTACTACGTCCTCCACGGCCTCCAGCTCGGTGCGAGCTTCGACACCTGGCTCGGCAACTCGCCCAACGTGACCCGGCTCTCGCCCGAGCTGCGGTACGTGCTCGACGTCATCGACGTGGTGAAGCCTTACCTCGGCGGCTTCTATCGCCACTGGTTCATCAGCGACGGCATCCCCAACTACGACTCGGCCGGAGGCCGCGGCGGCCTCATCTTCGTCCAGGGCTCGAATGCCTTCATCAGCGCTGGTGCGGCATACGAGCGCATCTTCTCGGGCTGCGACGTCGATTGCTCCTACTGGTATCCCGAGATCGGAATCGCCCTCGTCTTCTGAGGTGTACGACGCGGCGTCATCCTGCCGCCTCGAAACATGTTGCCAGCCGGGTCGATATTCGACCCGATGGAAAAATCCTCGCTGACGAGCTCGATCTCCACCACCGCCGTGGTGCCGGTTCCAGACCACCCGGTTCCAGCGCTGCCTCCCAAGGAGCCGCTGATCACGTTGGCCAAGGCGCGTGACATGCTCGAGCGCTACGACCTCGATGGCAGCCGCGAGGAGCATGGCGCCAACCGCACCTGGACGACCTTCAACAACGGCATCGGCGCGGCGCTCTCCGCGGGCCACTGCTTCCCGGTGCTCTCGGCGTTCTGTGCCCCGGCCTCGATTGTCTTCGGCGGCGTCAAGGTCGTGATGGGCCTCTTCAGCCTCATGGGCGACGGCGACATGGGCGGCATCTGCCGCGGACTCGTCATCAGCGGCGCCAAGAGCATGGCTCTGGGCGCGTCCGTCTTCTTGCTCCCTGGCGTGAGCGAAGCGCTGAGCGCTGCAGCCGCCATCAAAGACGGCGCCGACGCAGTCAACGCCTCGGTCGACAAGTAGCTATTTGCCGGTCTTGCCGGCGAGCCAGGCGTCCCGGCGAGCCACTACGGTCACATCGGCGTCCGGGATGACCTCGAGCTCGAAAGCCACTCTGGGCTTGGCGGTGAGCTTCACCGGCAAGCGCATGATCTCCTCGCGACGCGCCACCAGGAGCTCGACGCTGTCACCCGCGTGATAGCGCTTCAAGCGGCCCTCGAGATCACCGCCTCGCACGCGGAACTGATCGATGGCGATGAGTTCGTCGTCGGCGTTCAGCCCGGCGAGGAACGCCGGTGAGTCACGCAAGACGGTCTTCACGACGTTACGACCGCTGTCGTTCTTGAAGTCGGCGCCGAGCCAGCCGAGCTCGGACCCCATCCATGGATCGCCACTTGCCACGCCCTCGCCTTTCTTGGGCGGGGTCGGAGCCTTGAAGCGCAGACCGACCCAGGCGAGCACGGCGTCGTAGTCGAGCTCTTGCGTCGAGCTGACGGCGCGGGCGAGCCAGGTCGACATGTCCGTTCCAGCGGTCTCGCTGATCAGGGCACGGAACTCTTCCTCGGTATAGCCACACTGGCCGGCGTACTTCGCGTAGGCGGCACGCATGACGTCGTCGAGGCTCTTCGCATTGTTGCTCGCCTTGCGGATCTCGAGGTCGAGCAACCACGCCACCACCGCGCCCTTGGTGTAGTAGCTAATGGTCGCGTTGTTCGAGTTCTCGTCGGGGCGGTAGAACTTGATCCAGGCGTCGAACGAGCTGGCGTCGAGCGGTTGCACCTTGCGGCCGGGGCCGTTCTGCAGACGCTCGATGTTCTTGCTCATGTGCTTCAAGTACTCGTCACGCGTGGTGAGCCCGGCGCGGTGCACGAAGAGGTCATCGTAGTACGAGGTGACGCCTTCGACGATCCACAAGCTCGGCGTGTGATTTTCACGCTCGTAGTCGAACGGCCCGAGCGCGATGGGCCGCAGGCGCTTGATGTTCCAGGTGTGGAAGAACTCGTGCGCTACGACGGACAGCCAGCTGGTGTAGTCCTCGCGGTCGCGGCTCGCCCAGCGGTTGCCCATGAGCACCGTGGAGCTGCCATGCTCGAGCCCGCCGCCGCCGACATCGTTCAAGATGTTGATGAAGGCGAACTGCGGGTAAGGCACGTTGCCCCAGAACGCGTGCTCGGTCGCGACGATCTTCTGCACGTCTTTCACGTAGCGCTCGGCATCCCAGACGCTGCCGCCTCCTTGCGTGGCGACGACGTGGCGCTTCCCGGCCTCTTCGAACTCCTGCACCAAGACGCTCCCGCCGCTGATGATCGGCGAGTCGACGAGCACGTCGAAGCTCGGCGCGCGGAAACGCAGCGAGCTGCCGTCGGGATGCGGGGGCATGGCGGTGACCGTCTTCTTCCAGCCGCGGTGCGGCACGACGCGCACGTCATGGGGCCGAGGCTCGCCGCCGGCGATGGTCATGAAGGTGGCGGCGCCGTTCAAGAGCGCGAAGTCGCGCTCGATCCAGTTGTTGCGCACCGTAAGCTCGTGCCCGTAAACGCGATAGCGGACGAGAATCACCTTGGCGCCGTTGGTGGTGACGCGCCAACGGTTCTTCGCCGTCTTCGCCATCGGCAACACGCTACCGTCGGCAGTCGATGCGGCCGCGCCTTCGATGTTTCGCGCGTACTCGCGGAGCATGTAGGAGCCGGGGGTCCAGACCGGCAGCATGAGCTCGAGCGTCGCGGCGCCGTCGGTTGGAAAGTGTGCCGCGACGTCGACGTAGTGGGTCTCGGGATCGTTGAACTGGACGATGTACTCGATGGGGTCGCGCTTGGCAGCGTCGGGCTTGGGGCTCAGCGGATCGTAGCACTTGCCGGCATCGGTGGAGGGAACCGCAACGCTACTCGCGGTGGTGGTGGTGGCCATGGAAGTCTCCTCGGGCGGCCTGCCGTTCGGCGCACAAGCGACGGCGCACAACGCTACGATCACGGCAAGGGAACGCATGCCGCGGCTCTATAGCAACACCTTGCCGTCCTGATGAAGGGAGGCCTAATGTCGCGCCCGCATGATCCTCTCCGACCGCGATTTGAAGGCCCGCCTCTCCAAGGGTGATTTCGTGGTGAAGCCCTTCGGCGACCCCGAGGTGCAGATCCAGCCGGCGAGCATCGACCTGCGCCTGGCGAGCGACTTCATCACCTATCGCCTGCCCCACGTGCCGGTTTTGGACCCCAACGACAACGACCTACTCGCGAAGATCACAGAGACCCATCACGTGCCCGAGGGCGAAGCGTTCATTCTGCACCCGGGTGAGTTCGCCCTGGGCTCGACGATCGAGTGGGTCCGCATCCCAGACGATCTGGTGGCGCGTGTCGAGGGACGCAGCAGCATCGGCCGGCTCGCCATCGTCGTGCATGCGACCGCGGGCTTCATCGATCCGGGCTTCGAGGGGCAGATCACCCTCGAGCTCTCGAACCTCGGCCGCGTCCCGGTGAAGCTCTACCCCGGGATGCGCATCAGCCAGATCGTGTTGCACACCATGACCAGCCCTGCGGAGCGGCCGTACGGTCCGAAGCGTGGCAGCAAGTACTTCGGCCAGCTGGGGCCGGTGACCAGCCGCATCACCGTCGACAAGAAGTAGTCGCGTGCGGATTGCGTTCTTCGATCTCGATCGCACCCTCGTGCACGGCAACTCCGCACGCCTTTGGGTGCGGCACGAGTGGCGACGCGGCGCCCTGCGCAACCGCATGTTCTTGAAGGGCCTGGCGTACCTCGCGGCCTATCGCCTGGGCTATGCGGACGTCGAAGACGCGCTCCGCACCGGGATCAGCACGCTCGCCGGCCAGCGCGAGAGCGACATGTCTGCTCTAGCGGCGGCGTTCTACGCCCGCGAGGTGAAACCGCTGCTGCGTCGCGACGCACGTGCGGCGATCTACCGGCGGCGTGCAGCCGGCGACCGTCTGGTCCTGCTCACCTCGTCGTCGCCTTACCTATCGCAGGCGGTGACCCGCGACCTCGCGCTCGATGACTTTCTCTGCACTCGCTTCGAGGTCGATGCGGCCGGGTGTTTCACCGGCAAGGCCATCGACCCTGTCTGCTTTGGCGGAGGCAAGGTGCGCCTCGCCACGGGCTACGTAGCCACGCGAGGAGCGCGTCTTGCGGACTGCGCCTTCTACAGCGACTCGTTCTCGGACGTCCCGATGCTCGAAGCCGTCGGTGAGCCAGTGGTCGTCACTCCCGACCCGCGGTTGCGACGCCACGCGCAAGCGCGTGGCTGGCCCATCGTCGACTGGCGCTAGCGCCGTGGGTGCCAAGCCTACACGGAGAGCGGAGAAGTAGTTCCCACGTTGTGGCCCTCGCGCGACCAATAGAGCGAGTCGAGGAGGACCACTCATGAAACGCCTATTTTCGCTGCTGTTTTTGCTAATCCTGGCCGCTTGCGGCAACCACCCGTCGCAGACGCCGAATGCCGGCGACCCGAACGACGAGCATGCCCAAAACCAGTTCGACACCTCGGACGACCCGCAGGAAGCCAACGCGCCGAGCTGGCGATATGCCCAACCCCCGCCCGGGACGCCCCGCGACCTCGGCAGAGATGAGGATGCGCGTGGCGACAACCGGCCGCGGCTTGGTGCGAACCAAGCGCCGCGCCCGGCGGAGCCCCGCGAAGAGCGCTCGCCCGCGCCAACCTCGGCGCCGTCGACGAAGAGCGCCCCGGCGAAGGACTACGCGAGCACGGAGGCCGAATCGGCCTCGCGTGGTCGCAGCGCCGACAAGGGCGATGGCGGAAGCAGCAATGGTGCGATGGCCAAGCGCAGCTTGCCGCAGCCCGACGACCGCCCGGGTCTCGGCACCACCTGGGGCGAGACGCGCTACTCGGCGGTCAACGAAGTTCACTTCGAGCGCGACGGTGATTCCCCCAACTACACCGCGACCATGCACTACAACGATCATCGTGGCGCCAGCGCTCTCGCCGGCTACTCGAGCTACAGCCGCAGCGCCTCGATCGGCCTGGGCTCGGCGCTCACCATGTCGGTCCGCGACGAGTACGGCAACAACCTCTCGGCCGTCCGCGGGAACGGTCGCACGGTGGCGGTCGGCGAGAACGGCCAGCGCTACACCATCGTCGTCGACAACAACACCAACGAGCGCTTCGAGGTGGTGTTGAGCGTCGACGGTCTCGACGTCCTCGACGGTCGCGAGGCCGCCTTCGGCAAACGTGGCTACCTCATCGAGCCTTACGGTCACCTCGAGGTCGAGGGCTTTCGCCAGAGCGACGATGCCGTCGCAGCGTTTCGCTTCGGCAGCGTCCGCGACTCGTACGCCGCCCGCACCGGCCAGGGCCGCAACGTCGGCGTCATCGGCGCCGCCGCTTTCGGTGAGCGCGGTTATCGGGCCCGCCTCCTCGCTTACCAGGAGCGCCTGAACGCCATCCGCTATAACGGCGGAGAGGTCGAGCGCCGCCGCAACGCCGATCCCTTCCCCGGCCGCTACGCGACCCCGCCCCAGTGGACGGTCGCCCGCTAAAAGAGACGTCAGCGAATGTGGAACACCACTCGAGGGGCTTCTCACCTACAGCAGGGTGAGCAGCTCCTCGAGTGCGTTCGGGTCACCTTCGACGGTGATTGCCGCCAGATGCTCCGTCGACGGATTGCCGGTCAGCACCTCGGTCAGTGCCTCTTCGGGTCCGGCGATGACCAGATCGATCTCCGAACGCTCGTCGACCTCCAGACTCTGTGCGCTTCCGCGGACGAGCCCGACACCGAGGTCGATCACCCACTGCCCGCGAGGCTCACAGCGCACGCCTACCACCGCGCCGCGGGTGCCGCGACGACCGGCCAAGCGCTGAGCCAGCTCGCGCATGAGCACGGGTAACGTCAGTGCCTCGCCTTCATGCTCGCGCACCTGCAGCATCGGGTGTCGCATGTGTTAAGGATGCCTCAGATGGCTCGCGCGATCGACGGCAACAGGCCTCTCGGCACCCAGGTGGAGGGCGTGCCCGCCGCTGAGCAGGCGCCAAGCGCACGGGGCGCTACACCCACACCCGTCGACATCCGCGACGATAGCCTGCGCGCGGCACAACGCGCACAGCCGCCACGCGGAGCCGCCATCCATCGCCTCGGCCGCGCGCTGCGCATGCTCCTACGCAAGGAGACGACCGAGCCCGTACGACGCAACGATAGCCTGCGGCGCGCCTGGCACGACCTCGTCCGTGGTGGCGATGTCGACAGCGCATTCCCGGGGCGCTTGGGCTCCGACGCCTGGATCGACGACGCCAAGGCCACGCGTCTCATGCGCCCCGATGTCGACCACGTCGAGCTCACCCGCGCGGAGCTCGATCCGCTTCTCGACCAGCGGCGCCGCGTGCTCACCGCCATGTTCAACGGCGTCTGTATGGACGTGCATGCGCGCGTGGCTTCGGTGCTCGACGACGTGGCCGCAGCTCGGCGCATGCAAGGCTGGAGGCGCCACGTCCCGGAGCTCGTGTCCGCCGACGCGGTTTTCGCGCGGTACCAGAGCCCACGGCCCGACTACGTGCTCCAGCAGGGCCTCGACGCAGGCATCATGCAGCGTGAGCCCGACGTCCTCGTCGCCACCTCGAAGTGGTTCGGCAACGTCCCGGGAACGGTTGCTACCACCCTATCCTTGCCAGTCGGCGACCATGGTCGTGAGCTTACCGAGGCGTTGATGTTCGCGGCGCAGACCATGATGGGCGCGGCGCGCAAGACTAAGCTGAGCCCCAGCGGCCGCCTCAAAGAGCTGGCGCGCAAGTTCACCTTTCAAGGGAGCTCGGCGCGCACCAACCCGTACCGGGCGAGCGCCGTCGAGGGCGTGGTGTCGATCGCCCAAATCGTCGCCCTGCTCACGGCGAGGCAGGTGCCTGGTAAGGACCTCGAGACGCTGCTCGATGACACCTTCCGTCCGCTATTGCAGCTCGCGGTCACCGCACCGTTCGGGAGCCTGGCGCCGCTCGCAAACCACGGCTACACGCCACACGGCCCGATGACGTTCGATGAGGCCGGCCGCGCCTGTGTGCCCGACGATTTGCAGGCCATGGTCGCCATCGCCCAACGCGATCGGGTGATTCCGGCCAAGGGCGAGCCCGTCGGCGAGAATCAAATCGCCGGTGGCATGAACGAGACGCGACGTGGCTGTCCAGTCGCGTTCGGCAGTCCGACGATCGGCGCCGACGGTAAGCTGACGTTCCACGACGCCGGCCTGCACGTTCTGACCGCCGACTTCATCGCCCTCGCCAAACTGCACCTGCGAGCCCAGCGAGCTAGTTGACCAGCCTGGTCTCTTCCAAGAGCTGCATGGCGATGTCGACCGCCTTCTTGGCTTTCTCGCGTACCTTGTCGGCGGTCTCCACGCCCGACATGGCGCTCTTCTGCGCGTCGTTGAGCTGGCCAACCTCGGCCTTGAGTCGATCGCGCTCGCCCGCCACCTCTTTGAGCTTGTCGACGAGCTGAGCGATTTTGTCGGTGAGCTCGTTACGCTCGCCGCCGATGCTCTCGGCCTTGGCTTGGACGTCGCGCGCTTGCGCACGTGCTGCCTCGGCGTCGGCCTGCGCTTTCTGCGCGTCTTGCTGATACTTCGCGATCTCGCGCTCGACTTGCGTGAGCTTCTTCTTCGACTCGAGCGCATCGCGCGCACGAGCGCTCTCGGCGAGCAAGCGGTCGTTGAACGCGACCTCTTTCTCCTGCGCCTCTTGCTCGAGCTTCTGCACGCGGGCGCGCAGCTGCTTCACTTCGTTGCGCAAGCTGTTGAGCTCGGCCTCGCTCTGCGGATTGGCCTTACCGACTGCCGCCGGTGCGGCGACCGCTGGAGCAGACTGGACGCGGCTCGGCGCCGGCTCGGGTGCGGCGTCGGAAGAGAACAGCTCCTTCCCCTGCTGCGGGTCGCGCGATTTCGGACCACTCTCCTCACCGTCGAAGCTGACGTCGAGAAACTCCTCGTCATCGGCAGGCGCGGGAGCCGGCGTTGCGGCGCGGCGCGCGGCGGGCTGCGGGGCGTTGTTGGGGATCTCGACCTCGAGCTCGTCGATCGAAACCTCGACCTCTTGCGCACCGCTGCTGGCGGCGCCCAGCTTCACGTACTGGCCCACGGAGCCCATGATGAGGTCCATGGTGAACGGCTTCTTGATGTAGGCTTCGGCGCGGGTGCGCAGCTTCTTGTGCTGCTCGAAGGTCTCCTCCGTCGCCTGGCTCGAGGTCAGGATGAGGGGAATGGAAGCCATTCCTCCGTCCTTCTTGAGCTTGTTGCAGACCGAATAGCCGCTACCACGCGTCAGCTCGACGCAGAGGATGATGAGGTCGGGCTTGTTGGTGCGCACATACTCGAGACCGTCGGTGCCGTCCGCGGTGACGTGGCTGTCGACGCCCCGGGCCGCCAGTGCGTCTCTCAGGGCCTGCGCGACGGCCGGCTCGCTGTCGATGATGAGAACGTTCGCCATGGCGCGGATTATGTCGCCCGTACGACCACGGGGCAAGGAAAGCCGCTGCCCCGTCGGCAGATGTTGGCGTGGCAGGCTAATTTGCAGCCACAGCCGATCCTTGCTACCAAACTCGTTCGATGCCCCTCGCCATCCATCGTCCGTACCCCGGCGTTGCGCTGGTCGTTACCGATGACGGCTCCGTTCTTTTGGGGGCACCCGCCGACGCGTTCAAGGCGGTCAAAGCATATTGCAACACGCACAAGCTCGCCTTCCCCAGGGTTCTGGTGGCGCCGCGTCATACCCTGGCGCATGCAACGCCACAGTTCGTCCCGGAGTTTTTCCTCTACGACTTCCTGTTCGTGTACGGCGCGGCCTTCAAGCCAGACCTCGCTAGCGAACGTATGGTCTTGGTCGTCGACTCGCATCGCGAGAAAGGCGAGTGCGACGCCCTTCGCATGACCCTACTGGGTCCCACCGCGGCCGAGCTCGAGAGCTACCGCGACCAACAGGGTCGCCCAGCGATGAGCCAGGCGGACATGACGGTGCTGGCCGCCATCAGCGGTCACATGGCCGTGAAGCGCGGTGGCGCGGTGATGCAAGTCGAGGACATGGTGCGCACCGTACCGTTCGCGGCCGACGGCAGCGTCAGCTTGTTCGACGGTCGACTCAAGCTCACCCGCGATGTCGGCAACGGCATCACCGTCAGCGCCGGCAAGCAGCAAGAAGTGGTCGACCTGACCGTTCCGGCGGACATCACGCCGTTCAATACCCTGCCCACTCCCTCGACGCCGCTCCTCCCTCTGCGCTTCGGTATCCACTCGCTCGGCGTCCGCAGCGGCTTCGATCTCACCGGTCCGACCACGGGGTTTCTCTTCTGGGTCAACGGCCGCGGCGTCCTCTTCGACGGCCCGGCGCGCACCCGTACTCTTCTCGACAGCCAAGGCATCGCTTTCGCGGACATCGACGCCCTCATCCTGTCGCACTGCCATGAAGATCACATGAACAGCTTCGTGGAGCTGACGACCACGGGACACCGGCCGCGCGTTTACACGACGGAAGCCATCTACCGCAGCGCCCTCGTCAAGCTCGCAAACTACTTCGACAGCACCCCCGACGAGGTCGCGAAGCTCGTCGACTATCACCGCGTGACGCCCGGCGAGCCGGTCGAGATCGCCGGTGCGACCTTCGACTTCTTCTACACCGTGCATCCGATTCCGACGCTCGGCGTCGATGTCAGCCTCCGGGACGAAGCCGGTCAGACGCATCGCATCGTCGTCAGTGGCGACACCCTCCACCTCGACGGTCTCGCGAAAATGCGCGACGCCGGCGTCGTTCCGTCCGAGATGGCGGACCGCTTGGCGCGGCTCGTCCCCGACGAGAAGGTGCCGCGCAGTCTCTTCTTCACCGATGTCGGCGAAGCGCTCATTCACGGCCATCCCAAGGACTGGCAGAAGAGCGCGAACCACGTGGTCTACTACCACTGCCCGGACAACGAGCACACCCGCGGGTTCGGCCACGAGATTGGCACGCCCGGCAAGGTCTACACGCTCGTCGACGGCCTCCCTGCTACCGCCCTCGCCCCGCAGCGCATCGTCGCGGCGCTCGGTGAGATGAGCTTCTTCAGCCCGGCCTTCCTTGCGGAGGGTCTGTTCCGCGGCCGGCTACGCGAGATCCCGGCAGGTGGCGTGCTCGCAACCACCGGTGAAGCCTCGGGCCTGCGCGATACGCTGACGGTCATCGTCGCCGGGACCGCCTCGTCGCTGGTGAGCGACGCCGCAACCCCCGCCACGGGTCAAGCGCACGTCCTGCGCCCCGGTGATTTCTTCGGTGTCTTCGAGAGCATCGACAGCGGCGGCCGAGCCAACGCGACGATTACCGCCATCACCCCGATGGTCGTCATCGACTTGCCCGGCGACCTCGTCGACACCGCCATCGCGGAGACTGGCGCCGACGACAGCGTCGACCGCATGCGCAGCGTCCGCCCGCTACTCGACGGCTCGGCTTTGTTCTCGAGTCTATCGATTCCAGACCGCTCGCTGCTCGCCAAGAGTGGGATCGAGGAGCGGTATCCTGCCGGCGAGATCATCATGCACCAGGGCCAGATGGCCGATGACTTCTTCGTCTTGGTGCAGGGCGACGTCGAGCTCAAGCGCGGCGAGCGCCTGGTCGCTCAGGTCGCAGCCGACTCCCGCGACAACTTCTTCGGGGAGCAAACCGCCGTTTACTCGAGCAAGGCACGTGAGATCACCGCCCGTGCCGTGACTCCGGCGCGCGTCGTGCGCATCCCGGGCCGTGAGCTGCGCAAGATGTTCTTCACGCGCAACATGGCGCTGCACCAGGCGCTAGCCCGGACGATGGACGAGCGGACGCGCCGAGCCGGCACCTGACGTCACTCCCGCCGATGCCGCTCTGGCGCACAACCGCTCCCGCCGTTGGCCGATAAGCCGTCACCATGACCATCACCACCATCCGTTTCTCGGCTGCGTCCCAGCAGTCGCCGTCGAAGTCCGTCCCACTCACCGAGAGCTTCGCCAGCGCTCGCGCCTCACTGTTCGGCCGCGGCCTCCGCGACCTTGCCGACCGAGTGACACAGCTCGACACCGAGCTCGAGGCCGGGGAGAAGGCCTCTTCGGTTCCGACGCACGACCAGGCGAACCGCATGGCCAAGGCCAGCGAAGATTTCGCCGAGGCCGCGTACCTCACCATCGCACTGGGATCGGAGTACACCTACTTCACGATCATCCTCGACGCGGCCCGGGCCGAGACTGCCAAGCTCGCCAAAGAGATGCACGCCATGGCCGACCAGAACACGCCTTTCGGCGCCGGCTGGGGCCAGAAGCTCGACGAGAGCGTCACCACGGCGCGCGAGTGCGCCAAGTGGCTCCCGTTCTAATTGCCTAACGCTCGAGCTCGCGGAGCACGACCGCGAGCTGCGTAGGATCGGTCACGTGTTTGACCGCCGCGGCGCGGAGCACGGCCAGGCCGTCAGTGTTGTCGGCGAGGGCCATGTTGCGCGCCATACGCGAGAACGCGGACGGCCAGTAGTGAGCGCGGCTGTCGGTAGTCGAGCGCGTGAGGAACCATTCCTTCGCGTCGGACAGTCCCGCCACGTGCGCCTCGACGTCGGCTGCACGCGCCGTCCCGAAGCACGACTGAATCGCGAGGCCATTGGTGTGGTCGGACGTCGTCGCGGCGGCGCTGAGCAGCGCATCCCGTAGAGCCGGTGCCGGTGTGCCGCCCAGGGCCAGCTGCAATGCGGTGCTGCCGTCGCCGAGCACCTCGATGGCGTCCTTCTTCGCAAGCAGCGTTCGAACATCACCGACGGTCGTGCCCTTCACGGCGATCAGGCCCTGCACGGCGGTCGAGGCGTGCTGCGTGAGTAGCACGCTGCGCATGAAAGCGCGGGTGTCATCGCTTGCTAGCGCCCCGAGATTGGCGAGCAAGGCAACATCATTGAAGACGTCGTAAGCTCGGACGTCGTCCTGTGAAACACGCGTCAAGGTGTCGCGGATGAACGTATCGATCGCCGTCGACGGCGCCACGGCCGCCACTCGACCGCTCGGCAGCTCCTCGTTGAGCGAGGCGATGAGCTGGAGGCTCTCGTTCACCGGCAGGCCCCGTGCCGCGTCGACCACGAAGCCGACGAGCTCACCGTCATGCTGGGCGGGAAGAGCCCGGATCAGTCGGTGCATGAGCCCGGCGACAGAGAGGTCGTGAGCAAGACGGGCGCGCTCGTCCGCGGGACAGGCATTCAGCAGCGTCACGACACTCGCGGCCGCAGTGTCGTCGAGGGTTGCCGCGCGATGCAGGTGACCGCGCAGGCGGGCGAAACGCTCTTGATAGACGGGCGCGAGGGCTGCCGGGGCCGCGCCGTCGCGCGGAGCAGCGAGCTCGGCGGCACGCACAGCGACGGCGCGCACCGAAGCCAGGGCCAGACGCTGCGATGGGTCGCGCTCGCGCAGGTCGACGTTGACCATCGCCTGGTCGATCTTTGCGAGGTCGGCACCATCGATGCGGCCGTTATCATCCGCGTCCAAGCCCAGCCAGGTAATGAGGCGCTGGGCGGCATTCGTCATCGAACGGACGGGGAGACCTACTTCGGCGGCATGGATGCGATCTGACATGGCGCCAATATCGGGCGCACATGGTCGATGTTGTGACCAGGTCGGTGCCACGAGGGCGCGCTGCGGAGTGCGCGTTGCTAGCGCAGGTTCGCCGTAAGCACCGTCGAGAGCTCGCGCTCCGGCAGGTCGCTGACCACCGAGTACACCAGGCCCTGCGAATACCACTGCGCCGTCGTGTACCCTCGCACCTGGCGGATGAGCACGCGGCGATCGCCGATCTGATAACCCGGGATCACCTCGGAGAAGCGTGGATGCGGGTCGGGATACACGAAGACCGACATGCGTCCGCCCGGTAGGTCATAACGGACATAGGCGGCTTCGCGGTTCGACAGGTCGATGACCCGGCCGCCGAGCTGCACCGAGACCGGCTGGTTGCGAACGACATCGGGGACGTGCACCGCGAACGGCAGCTTGCCGTCGAAGTACTGCTCGACCCGCGACAGGTCGCCGGCGACCACGTCCATCGGCAGATTGCGGGCGTGGCGAACCGCGGCTTCCTCGAGGTCTTGAGCCTCGGCGTTGCCGGTCGTGCCCTGCCAGATGAACGACGCCAGGATGGCGGCGGCGGACACCGCGGGCCATGTGCGCTGCCACGCCAGATGGCGGCGCTTCTCACGGATGCAGGCGCGGCTCACCTTGTTGCGCAGGCTGTCGGGACACTCTTCGACCTCACCGGCACGGCGCACCGCCAACCGCAGCTGACCTTCGCGCTGCAGATCTGTCCGGCATTGCGGACAGCCGTAGAGATGATGCTCGACTTCGGACGCTTGTTGGCTATCGAGCTCCTCGTCGAGGAGCCACGGGATGGCCCGCTTCACTTCGTCGCACGTCATCGCGCGATTGTCCGACGCAGAGCTCATGCGGTTACCCACTCTTGCGCCGTCTGAAGGCTTGAAGGTCGAGCACTTCGCGTTCCTCGGCTACAGCCCCCGGCTTGATGATACCCCGCTCCACCGCGAGGCCGGCCAGTTTTTGTTCGAGCAGCCGGCGTCCGCGATAGAGGCGGCTCATCACCGTGCCGACGGGCACGTCGACCGCTTCGGCGATGTCTTTGTACGGGAGCCCTTCGAGGTCACAGAGGACGACGACGCTGCGGAAGTCTTCGGGCAGCGAGTCGAGCGCCTTGACGACATCGTCGGACAGCATGTGCTCGACGTAGGCGGCTTCGGGATGCGCCGCGAGCTCGCGTGACGCTTCACTGCGCAGCTGCGACGCCACGTCTTCCTGGGTCGCGCCTTCGAGGATCTCGCGCTCGCGCTTTTGTCGGCGGTAGCGGTGGATGAAGGTGTGGGTCAGGACCGTGTAGATCCACGCCTTGAAGTTGGTGCCGCGCTCGAACTTGTCCTGGAAACGCAGGGCGCGAACGACGGTATCGTGGACCAAGTCTTCGGCGAGCGACCGGTCGCGCGTATAGCGCAAGGCGACGCGGAACATCCCGTCTAGATGCTGCTCGATGAGGGCTTGGAACTCATCGAGTTGCTTGGCTTTTTTGCCGAAGCCTAGGAAACCCATATGATTGAAACGTACCTCTCGGGGGGATTATTCCCCACCCGAGAGGCAGTCGTAAATGGCCACTTCACGGGGACACACAACGTGTGTCCCACTCTCGCCCTACAGGGCGGAGCGGTACTCGAGCTTCAGCGCCTCGGCGACCGCCTTGTACGCGATGAAGCCGTTGTGCGTGGTCAAGCCGCCCGCGAGGTGCGCATCACGCTTGCAGGCTTCGATGGCGCCGAGATCAGCCAGTTGAATGGCGAAGCGCGAGGTCACGTTGGTGAGGCCGTAGGTCGAGGTGTGAGCGACCGCGCCGGGCATGTTGGTGACACCGTAGTGCAAGACGCCGTCGACCACGTACGTCGGAGCCTCGTGGGTCGTGCCCTTGATGGTCTCGATGCAACCACCCTGGTCGATGGCGACGTCGACGATGACCGAGCCGTCTTCCATCTCGGACACCAGCTTGCGCGAGACCAGGTGCGGAGCGCGAGCGCCGGGCACGAGGACGGCACCGATGAGCAGGTCGGCGCGACGCACTTCCTCGGTGATGGTGTCGGGGTTCGAGTGCAAGAGGTTCACGCGGCTGCCGAGGATGTCGTCGAGGTACTCGAGACGCGGCACGTTGATGTCGATGATGCTGACGATGGCGCCGAGACCGATGGCGATCTTCGCGGCGGCGAGACCGACGGTACCGCCACCGAGGACGACGACGCGGCCACGACGCACGCCCGGCAAGCCGCCGAGGAGAACGCCCTTACCGCCTTTGGCCTTCTCGAGGAGAGTCGCGCCGATCTGGGTGCTCATCTTGCCGGCGACGATCGACATCGGCTGCAACAGGGGCAGCGAGCCATCGGCCGCGGTGATGGTCTCGTACGCTACAGCGGTCACCTTCTTCTCGAGGAGGACCGGAGCGAGCTCGGGGACCGCCGCAAGGTGGAAGTAGGTGAAGATCGTCTGCTTCGGCTGGATGAGCCCGTGCTCGGCGACGATCGGCTCCTTGACCTTCATGATCATCTCGCCGCGCTTCCAGACCTCGGCGGCGGAGCCCACCATCTGGGCGCCGGCTTCTTCGTATTGCTTGTCGGTGATGCCGCTGCCCACGCCCGCGTTGGCCTCGATGAGGACCTGGTGGCCGCGCGACTTCAGCATGCGCACGCCGGCTGGGGTGATGGCGACGCGGTACTCGTGGACTTTGACTTCCTTCGGAACACCGATGATCACGGGCGACTCCTGATTTTTGCGCGGGGGTATATAGCGCTGCGCTGCGGGCGTCTAGCGACTTCGATTCAGGCGCCCGAGAGCCTCTTCGAGCTCTTTGCGCGTCGACGGCTCGCTCGGTGCCGAGGTGCACCCCTGCTTCTTGAACCTCTCGATTTGCGCCGTGATCACCTTGGTGACGTGCTCTTTCATCTGCGGGCTCTTGTCGGCGAGGTCCGTGAGCGCCCGCACCAGCGGCCAACCGCCCCGCTCCTTCATCACCGATGCGATTTTGTCGGCGTGGGCCGGTGTCGGATCGGCGCAGTGTCCGAGCGCGTAGGCGGCACTCGATTGCACGGTCATCTGTTGTGACCGTGTCGCGATGGCGGTCAAAACGTCGCACTCCCGCCCTTCCGGCTTTTGATTGTCACGGATGAGCCAGTCCATGACCTCTTTCATGGTCATGTGGTCGCGCAGGTCGGCGGCGTCGGCGTGCTCGAGATAGTCGTAGGCCACCGCCATGCGGCGCTCGGGCGGTAGGATGCGCAACAGGTCGTTGGCGCAGTCGTACTTTTTCATGAAGAGCGAATTGCCCTGGCGCAGACAGCTCGCGATCGCGACGTCGAGGTTGGGAACGTTGCCCTCTTTGCCGAGGACGTCCGCTATATCGTCCACCGCTTCGGCCGGCGTGCCAGGGCTCGCCACCAAGAAGAGCCAGGTGTCCAACGCCTCGGCTCGTGACAGGCCGGTGAATGACTGCGAGACCCGCGCCAGGGCTCCGAGCACCTGATCGTCGTATTCGTTGCGCATGGCATAGAGCAGCACGCGCTGCGTCTGGACGTTCACCCGTGCCACCGGCTCGAGCTCGCGGAGGCAGTGCATGCGCACAGCCGGCGACGGGTCGCGCAGCACGCAGCGCTCCAACGCCTTGCGCGCCGCGAGCTCGTCGAACGCAGCCGACGAGAGACCGCTCACGGCTTTGAGCCGATCGTTGTCGTGATTGCGCGGGTCGATGACTGTCGCGAGCAGCTTCGACGGCTTCGGGACGTCGGGGGTGGTCAGCTTCGGCCATTGCCAGAGCTGGGGCACCTGCGGCTCACCGACGTCGTTCACCTGCAACGGTAAGGCGACCTGCCGCAGCTCGGGCGCGAGCAGCTGGTTCAAGCGGTTCGCCACCTGATTGGCGAGCTTCTCCATGATGCGCTGCATCTCTTGCATGCCGCGCTTGCCGACGGGCTCGGTGCCCGAGACATGGAAGCTCGGAAGATCCTGACGCTTGCCCGGACCGAACGTCATGTAGATGGAGAAGTCCTCGGCTTCCTCGATGAAGCGGCCGGACACGAGCAGCGTGTAGTCGCCCTGCTTGAGCCCCGCGAAGTCGCTCTTCTGGAGCTGCATGTCGCCGCGCTGCAACAGCGGACTGACGGCGGAGTTGTCGAGGATGCGCTCGACGTCCTTGAGCTCGATGGGCTTCCACGTGCGCGTCTCGACGCTGACCACGTATTTTACGACCGGCGGCTGGAACGCTCCGAGGAGCGTCGCAAGAATCAACACATTCATCGGTTGCGCTCCTTGCGCTCTTGTTCGCGACGGTCGATCTGCTCGAGGTCCTTCTCGAGCCTCGGCACGTCGGCGGCCTTGTCGTAATTGCCGGTAGCGCTCATCTCGGCGACGCGGTTCTTGATGACGTTGCGGAGCTCGGGATTCTGCTCGTAGAGCCGGCGCAAGCCTGCGACACCGGCGCGCTCGCCGCCGGTCTGCACCGACTGCGCGAGCCGTTGGACGAGCTGCTCGCTGGGCACACCGTAGTCCGCGATAGCGTCTATGGCGGAATCGGAAAGCTCACGCAGATATCGCTGCCAGAGCACGTCTTCGAGCTGTTGGTCGAGCTTGCAGGACGGCTTCAGCACCGCTTCGAAAGCCCACTGCCAATCGGTTCCCGTCGAGCCTTCGCTCTTGCCGGCACCTCGCAAGTAGGCCGGCGAGTGCTGGTTCGTCTCCTTCAGATACGGCCAGAGGATGGCGCGGCGGCGCTTCACGTCGAGCGGCTCCATGAGCTCGATGCAGTCGCGATGTGTCCGCTGGTACTGCTCCATCTTGTGCACGGACGCGAGGCAGCGCGCGATGGTCGCGTCCAGATTGGGAACGTCGCCGAGCGACTTCAACGGACCATGCGCCCGCCCGGTGTTGCCGGTGCGCTCGAGCCAAGCCTGAATGGCCTCGGAGCGCGACATGCCGCTGAAGTACTCCATCTGGCTGCTCGCCTCTTGCATCACCTTGTTGTCGCTGTCGGTGCGAAAGACGGTGATGACGACACGCTGCGTGGGAACTTGCTTCCGCGATGACGGACGCAGACCGATGAGGCACTGCAGGCGCACTTCCGCGTCGGGGTGTTTGAGCGCGCAATGCTCGAGACCATTACGGCGCGAGGGATTGACCAGCGCCTCGGAGATGAGCAGCCGCAGTGTCTGCGTGCGCCGCTCGCTGTTCTTGCCGAAGAGCTCGGCGGTCTCGGCCTGTGGGGGCTCGGGCACTCGGACGTCGCCCCAGCTCCACGGAATGGTCGGAACCTCGAGGGTCGCCTTGGGATCGTCGGGCTTCGGTGGAGCCGTGTCGATCGTGCCTCCCGGACCAAGGCGTGAGAGCGCTGGCTTTAGCACCGCGAGCAATTGCTCGGCAGCCATGCGCGTCGAGGCCTCGATACGCTTGCGCATCTCGTCGAGTGGAAGCTTGCCGATGACGACCGTGCCGGCGGCGCGGAAGCTGCCGACCTCTGACTTGTCGCGTGCCTCGAAGCCGAGTTGGATGGTGTGCGTCTCGGACTCACCGACCATGCGGCCCGAAACGCGCAGCAGATAGTCACCACGGGCGTTCGCGAGATCTTTGGCCTCGACCTTGGTGAGTCGCAAGACACCCGCCCGGGTCAGCACATCGAGGGCGGTCTGCTCGATGACCCGCTCGATGTCGCCGCGGTTGATCGGCTCCCAGTAGGTCTTCTCTTCTTCGGCGACATAGATGGCGCTGACCGCGACGGCCCGCGCTTCGCCGGCGGCTGCCATCAACATGGCGGCCACCACGAACCCGAGGGGGGACTTGTGCATGGCCGAAGAGCCTAGCTGATCATCGTGCTTCGGTGCGAGCGCTGCGGGGCCAACCGGCTCTGACACCGTCGCGCATCGCGTCGAGAGCGGCGCGGTCGTAGAGCACGCCACGCGCGACCACCGCGTGAATGCGCCGGGTGTGCCGGATGTCGACGCGCGGGTCGGCATCGAGAACCACGAGGTCGGCGACCTTGCCCGCGGCTACGCTCCCCTGTTCGGCCTCGGCGCCGAGAAAACGCGCGGGATTCACGGTCGCAGCGGCCAGGGCCTCGAGCGGAGTCAGGCCCGCGGCGACCAGGGCTTCGAGCTCGCCGTGGAGACTCACGCCCGGCGCGACGTACGCGTTGCTCTCGTCGGTCCCAGCGAGGAGCGGCACACCAGCACGCTGCATCGCGGCGACCAGCGGAAGATAGTCGCGATAGAGCTGGCGCATCGCCGTGTAGACCTCGGGCGTCCTGCCCTTCGCGAGGTGATTGGCGGCGGGGTCCCAATAGCTGCGCAGCGCCGGCGACACGAACGCGAGATCGTCAGCGGACATGAGCCCCGCGGGGTCGTCGAGATGGGCGCTATGATGGAGCTGCAGCAACGTCGGCACGATCCAGGTGCCGTTGGCCTTGAAGCGCGCGAACAGCGCTGCGGCGCGCGCCGGGTCCTGGCTCGCGAACGCCTCGACGCTCAACGAGCGGCGAAACGTCCAGAACGCCGCCCCATCGGGGTTCGCCGCCATGAACTCGGCCTGACGCTTCTCGAAGTCGTCCGCTTTCGAAGACAGAGCGAGGGGCAGGCCAATCAGGTGCTCCATGCTCTTCTGACCGGCGTCGCTGGCTTCGGCGATGGTGACCGACTCCGGCACGTGACCCGCGAAGGGCATGCCGAGCTTCTTGGTCTCGTCGGCAATCGCGTAGAAGACGTCACGTGGAATGAGCGAGTAGATCTTGATGAAGTCGGCCCCCGCGGCACGGGCGTCACGTACCGCCCGTCGTGCTTCGTCCGCTGTAGCGAGCGCCACGGAATGCGGCCAGATCACCTTGGGCCCGTCGAAGATGTCGCTCGCCATGTGCATGCGCGGGCCGACCGCCCGACCGGCCTCGAAGGCATCACGCAGCTCGTAGTGCCGGCGATCACCAGGCGCGTCGGGCATGGGCAAGGTCGCGCCATCGGCCCCACTGACGAAGTGCCAGTTCGACCACATAAGGCGAACGCCGGTGACGCCGTTGGCGACGAAGAGTGGCCCAGAGCTCAGGTCGGCGAAGTGGACGTGCATGTCCCAAAGGCCGGGGATGACGAACTTGCCGCGCGCATCGATGCTCGCGACTCCGGCATCGAGCGCGATGGCGCTGAACGGGCCAACGCGGCTCACGCGCCCAGCTTCGACCACCACCGTTTGGTCAGGAAGCAGCTCGCCGCTCTCGACCTCGACGACATTGACGTGAAGCAAGGCGAAGCGCGGCGCGTCGAAGACCTTTGGCGGTGATTGCGACGAGGACTTGGAGCAAGCCACGAGGACCAGGCAGGCCACGAGCGCTCGGCTGCGGGACGGCATCATGAGCGCCCGATTACCCAATGAGCTGACAAGGTCGCACTAGAAATCCGCCTGCAAAACGAGCAACTCTGGCGCTCGGGCAGCCGAGAATAGAGGCAGCTTTGATTCGATAATGGGGTGGCGTGTATTTGCGTTGCCAAGGTTGTCGAAGATGAGCGAAAAGTCGTGAGATTTGAGGAGCGTTCGATGTCCTTTCGCGTTGTGGCGCTAGCGTGTCTCGCGGCCCTGGTCGCCGCCTGTAGCGGCAGTAGCAAGGTCGGTCAGTGCAATGCGACCAACGAGTGCCCGGCCGGCGAGGTTTGCCAGAATAAGGTCTGCGCCAGGACCTGCGATGGCACGACCCCCTGCCCCGGCGGCTACAGCTGCCAGAACGGCCTCTGCGTGACCGGATCGACCGGCGCGCCCGAGCTCTCCTCGGTCGCTGGCATGAGCACCGAGATCTGCGACGACGGCGTGCCCTGCATCGGTGCCGGCTTCGTGATCAGCGGGACCAATCTCGCCAATGCGGTCTTCACCATCACCGGTCCCGACGCCGCGGCGAACTCGTACGAGATGACCCGCGTCAATGCCGCGAGCGACGACAACACCGCGGAGCTCACGCCCGTCTTCCCACGTCGCCAGGTCGACCTCGGTGAAGGCACCTACGTCATCACCGCCGTGAATCAATCGGGGAGCGGCAACACCGACGTGCAGCTGCTACGCGGCGAAGCTGGCCCGGCGCTCACCGCGGACCAACTCATCGATCGCATCAACACCGGCTCGACCGGCAAGAAGATCCAGGCGCGTTTTCTCGATGTCGTCGGTGGCGGCGGGACCGGCGCAACCGGCACGCTCACCAGCTACGAAAACGGCGGCGCCGGTGTCGACTCGCAGCTCCAACTTCGCGAGATGCGCGTCGTCGTGAACGGCAGCACCTCGAACGCCGCCTCGGTCGCGATCAACGAAAGCAAGCTCGAAGAGCTGTGCGCCGACGCCAACGGCTGCTCCATCACGCTCGGTGCCACGCGCTTCCGTGATCAAGCCGTGCCGTCTTATGTCATCGCGGCGCCGCTCAACGGCGGCGAGTGCCGCTTCTATCTCGATCTCGCAAACCATAGCTGGACGCTGTCGCAGGACTGCATCGCGATCTATGGCGTCTACGCCTACAACGGCACCTCGGGGCAGTACGAGTTCTCGCGCGCCTATCAGCGCTACGAATACGGCAGCGCTTACGGGTTCGACGGCAGCGGCGCGACCGGCACGTACACCTGCGGCGGCACCCAGGGTGGTGACCTCGACGGTCAACCGCTCATCGTCGCGAGCTTCAAGGGTGCGTGCTACTTCGCCGAAGCACCCGCGGATACGACCGGCGTGCAGACCGGCTGCTTCACCGCCGATAACAGCAACGGCTTCTATCTCACCGCCTCGCACCCGGCGTGGGATTACCCGGGCTCGTACCCGAAGGCCGACGTCGATGCCGACGGTGACGGCGACAACGATTCGACTGGAGCCCCGGCTCCCCGCCCCTGGCTTGCTGAGGACGCGCAACGCCAATGCGTACTGACCATCAAGGACTAACGCCTCGAGCGTTCGCGCTCGCGGCCACCTTGATGGCCTGCGCCGGTGCCGGTTGTGGCGGCACCGACGCGACCGCGCGTACCTGCAACGCTACAGCGGAGTGCGAAGACGGCTTCGTGTGCGCCGCAGGCTACTGCATCCTCGAGAACCGCGCCTGCGACTCGGTGAACCCTTGCCCGGGCGACCTCAGCTGTTGCGGCGGCGTCTGCAAGGAAGGCGGCTGTTGCCTCGCCGACCTGGAATGCAACGGCGGCTATTGCTTCGAAGGCGCCTGCATCGACGGTAGCCGTGGCGGTTGTGACGCGGACGTCGATTGCGCCGGCAGCGGTGAGTGCCTGACGTCGATTCACCAGTGCGTCGAGTGCATCGCGACGACCGATTGCAATCCAGGCTACAGCTGCTCTCCGTCGCACGAGTGCGTCATCGAGACCGGCTGTAGCACCGGCGCTTGCGCGGCCATCGGCAAGGTCTGCGCGCCCGAGCAGGGTCAATGCCGCAACTGTGTCGATGACGCGGAGTGCGGGCGCAAGATCTGCG
This sequence comes from uncultured Bdellovibrionales bacterium, assembly GCA_964484195.1. GTDB lineage: Bacteria > Myxococcota > XYA12-FULL-58-9 > XYA12-FULL-58-9 > JALHOP01 > JALHOP01. The sequence goes on from CAZAER010000001.1 coordinate 988,879, forward strand.
ACAACGGCAGCTGCGTCGACTGCGTCGCCAGCAATCAGTGTGGCGCCGACCGCGTGTGCATGGACGGAAGCTGCTCGCGCGGCCAAGGCACGCCGTGCAACTCCGACGGCGATTGCGGCGGCCTCATCTGCGTCACCACGGGCACCGACAAGACCTGCGAGTCCTGCTTCGACGACTTCGAGTGTCCGGTCGGCGCCGAGTGCATCGACAGCCGTTGCTTCGCGACCGACGGCGAGTGCCAAGGCGACTCGGGTTGCGACGTGCCAAACGAGGTCTGCAACTACGACGCCTGCGTGCCGGGGTGCGGCAGCACCGGTTGCCCGAGTGGCGACATCTGCAATCCCAATACCGGGCGCTGCGTCCCCTTCACCGACGGCACCGAAGACCTGGGTGAGCCATGCGACACGCACGCCGATTGCATGAGCAACGTCTGCTGGCCGATCGACGTCTCTCCCACGACTGCTGTCCGCCGTTGCGGACAAACGTGTACCTCGACCGACGATTGCCCCAACGGCTTCGTCTGCCACGAGCTGGGTGACGGCGGCACCTGTCTCCCCACTGATTTTTACGCCGGCGGGGGGCCGCGCAACGTCGCGCCCAACGGCACCTGCACCGACACCTTCGTGAGCGAGCAATGCGAGAGCGGCTATTGCAACGACACCGCGAACAGCTGCTACGAAACCTGCGGTAACGACAACGACTGCAACGCCAGCGGCGCCACCAACGTCTGCGTGTTACGCCGGCAAGTGAACGTCGACAAAGACGGCGACGGCACGGTGCAGCTCGATGAAGTCGCCTACACCGCCCTTTGCCAGCCGCCCTCGCCCGGTGCGCTCGCGTCGGGCGTCGTGTGCGCAAACGCCGGCGCGGTCCCCGAGCAACGCGACCACGACAAGTGCGACACCGGCTACTGCGCCAAGACGCCCGACTCCACCAAGAGCTCGCGCTGTGCCGAAGGCTGCTGCACACCCTCCGACTGCTCGCCGTCGGCCCCCATCTGCAAGCCGCTCGACGTCTACGACGGCCTCCGGCAAGGCGTCGGCGAGCCCTACGGCTTCCAGAAGGTCTGCCTCTACCGCGAGTACAACGGCAGCAAGCAGCTCGGCGCCACGTGCACCTCGAACAACGAGTGCCTGAGCGAGATCTGCGCCGCGGGCGCTTCGGGCGTGAAGCGCTGCACCCAAACCTGCTGCACCAACCTCGATTGCGCCGGCCTCGGGTGGACCACCGGCTGCAGACCGCCCTTCTTCGACGCACCGAGTAGCACCGGTGAGGAGTCGGTCGCCGACGCTCAGTTCTCCGACCTGGTGTACGCCCTGGGGCGCCGGATCATCGGCAACGGCTCGACCGGCTCGTCGTTCGGCGTCACGCCGATCTGCTTCCCGGAGTAGCGCTCCGCGGCTAGAGTAGCGTGATGGATTCGGTGCGCGCCCGCGTCAAAGAGCTCTCCCGCGCCGTCGCCGAGGGGCGACTCGCGCTCGCCGAGATCGCAGCCATCTCGGCGGACGAGCTCGACGCCATCTATGAAACGGCGGTCATGCGCCTCGACGTCGGTCGCTACGCCGACGCCGCGCGCATGTTGGCATCGTTGGTCGTGCTCTACCCCTTCGCGTGCGAATATTGGCGGGCCTACGCTATAGCGCTCAAGTTGCTGGGCGAGACCGCGGCCGCTCAGCGCGCCCAAGCGATGGTTCGCTCGCTCGACCCGGGCACGCCCGAAGAGCTGGTGCGTGAGCTGCTGGGTGACCACAAGGTCGACGAGGCCACCAACCCGCGCATCGAGAGCAAGCCGGAGATCACCGCGGTCATCGATCTCGGCGATATCGCGCCGCGCCCCGGCGGCGCCGCCGGCGAGAGCACCGAGCCGCGCATCGCCATGGCGCCGGTTCCGCTGGGCGATCACGGCACCACCACGCACTCCATGATTGCGCACCCGGAGGTCACGGTGACCGCAGTGCCGAGCATGCCGATGGTCCAGGTCGAGCCCACCGAGCGCATCCATTGGCCCATCGAAGACGAGCCTACCGCGCTCAACGTGCGGCCCGGCGTCCCGACTCAACCACGCCCCCTCAAGCGCGAGCGCAGTGTAACCGCTTTAGTGGACAGACGGCCCCGTCCCATGGAGAGCGGGGGCGACACTGCCAAGATCGACCGCCGCTTCCGACATCGCGTCGTCGAGAGCCCGCTACCAGTCGACGACAGCCTCACTGCGATTTTCAGACGCCGCAAAGGCCTGCCACTGGGAGAAGACCTGTGAAAGACCCCGCGCGCTACCGAACCGTCGTGCCCGAGGCCGACCGCAAGCTCTTCGATGCCGACGCGTGGCTGTCCGCCGCCGTAGCCCTCGACGTGTTATCGACACGTCTCGGCGCCATCGCATCGAAGGGTCTCTACATCGACGAGGTCGTGCGCGTCGCTGTCGAGGTCGGTCTCTTGGGTGGCCTCGACGACGCCGAGGTCGACACCCTTCTCGCCGAGGCGAACGGTGAAATCGGCGAGGCGCGAGCCGAGGTCGCGCCATTGCTCAGCCAGCCGCGCGACGTCCAACGCGCGGTGAGGCTCGTCCGCGATGGCGCACGCGCGATGGTGCGTGAAGCCCGCCTCGAGCTCGAAGCGGGCTCGATGACCACCTACCGGCAGGTTTGAAGGCGGCTCACTGCGGCGGCTGCGGCAGTTGCATCGGCCGGGCGAGCATCGTCTTGAAGCGCTCGTAGATCTGCACCTCGTGACTGTCACGTAGGCGGCCGAGGAACGGGAACCCGGGGCTCTCGACGGTGGCGTCGAACTTGACCGAGCTCATCATCTGGCGCATCGCCGCGCGGCCGGCCTCCGTCCGATCCATCGCGGTGATGAGCGGCGAGAACTCGGAGGGCGGGGCCTGAGGCGTGTTCGCGAGCTGGTCGTAGGCGGTCGCCACGGCGAGGTCGTCTTGGTGGCTCCAGTCGACGCGCTTGATGTTCTCGGGACGCCACAAGAGCGACGTCAGCTCGACGCCATACTGCTGGTAGCGCGCGTCCTGCGCCATGAACAGGGACTGCAAGATCATGCCGGCGCGGTCGGAGCGCCGACGATTGGCGAGCGCGATCAGCTCGTTGATGACGATCACCGAGCCACCGGGGACCTTCGAGGCTGCGAAGGCCACACCCGCGACGAGCTGTGGCGAGCCGTTGTCGAAAGCGAAGCGCACTTCGTCGGGGATGACCTTGTTCACCTCGCCGGCCACGAGAAGCCGGTGAATCGTCGTGAGGCGCAGCATTTGCGCCGCCTCCGGATAACCGGTCGGTTGGGTGAGCGGCAGACGGTCGAAGCTACGGAGCGCATCGATCGGCAGCGCGTTGACGTCGAGGGGGATGCGGCCACTCCCGATCCCCACGGCAATCGCCGCCTTCTCGTCGTTCGATAGGCCAGCCTGGATACGGCTCCAGACTTCGCCGGCGATGACCGCGGAGCCTTGGGTGCCTTGCAGGAACGCAGCGGCCCGATTCGTTTTGGTTTGCGGCTGGCGACCGAGCACGGCCTCCGCGATAGCGTTCACGTCGCGATCGCGGTCCTGGTCGGGCATGTTGCGTTGGAAGATGAGCTCGAGAGCACGCACCGCTTCGGCGGAGCGTGCCGCGACTTGATCGTCCGGCGCATCGCGCAACGCCTGCAGAGCCGTATCGAAGGCTGCGCGAAGTCGCGCTGGGTCCGCCGGCAACGCATCCGGCCCGGCGACTCCCGTAGCACTCTGATGCGCTTCGAGCGCCCGCTGATCGATGATGGGTCCTTGCGCGGCGCCCTGCATGATAGCGGCGGTGCGTGGCTGCGCCGCGAGCTGCGCTTTGTACTGCTGGATCGCAGCGCCGAGCGCCTGCGGGTCCATTGCGCCCATCTCCTGCGGCGTCTTTCCGGTCGCCGCGGACATGAAACCAGCGAGCTGCGGCAGGCGCTCGAACAGCTGCGGCACCGTTAGCGGTTGCGGCGCATCGCGTGTTCCCCCGAGGTGCGCGACGGAGAGAGCGCGGTCGCGCGCCTGGACGAGCCCTTCGGTGACTGCTTGTGGGTGATTGCGATCCGTCGGCATCGCATAGCCGAACGCGCGCAGCGACTCGGCATCGGCGCGGATGACGTCGGGGAGCGGGCGTTCCGGAGTCCGTCGCAACAGCTCCGTCCAGTACTCGACTCCGCCTTCGGGGAAACGCTGCACCTGCTCGCCGGTGCGGAATGACAGCGCACGCTCGAGGTTGGCATCGATCCACTCGCGGCTGACGCGGTCGAGACGCGGGCGCACGGCGCGGGCGAGCTGGCCATAGAGCTCCACCGGCGCGCGGCGGGGTCCAGTCGGAGCGCGCGGCTCGTCGCCTCGCGGGCGCTGGGCGGGCTCGCGCGGATCCCGTGGCGGCTCTGCCGCGCCGGGCACCGGCCGCTGCGGCTGAATCGGAGCATCGGGCTGCTGATAGTAGTGCGTGACGAGCTCGCGCACCTTGGCGGCTCGCGAGACCGAGCGCGGGTCGCGACCGTTGGCGACGCCGGAGTCTTGCCAGGCGAGATCGAGCAGCGTGTTGAAGTGCGTCGGCTCGGTCTCGGGCCCGGGTAGCCCGCCTGTCGCCTGCAAGTACGCGAAAGCGGAGAACACGAAGCCGGCAGCCGCGTTGCGCATGACTTCGCGGTTCTCTTCACGGCTCATCGACTGCAGCGCGTTGCGAACCTCGACGAGCGGGATCGGCGTGGTCGCAATGCGACGGCCCATCTCTTCGACGGCCGCACGCTGCGTGGTCGAGAGCGTGGTGCCGAAATTGGTGGCACCAGCCGTCGCCACCGCGCCCCAATGCATGATGCCAATGTTGAGGGCCTGTCCCGGATCGCTCGTCACCAAGCTAGCGTTGTACGAGGTGTTCGGGACAGTGAACGAACGTGTGCCCACACGGCCGGGGTTCACCCCGCCGATGCCGGTCTGAGTGCTCGGCAAGCGTCCAGATGGAGGTGTCGCCCCGGGCGTGACCGTCACCTCGCGGCCAGGCGTCGTCCCCGTGGCAGGCGGACGTGAGGTGCCCCCCGTTGCAGGCGGAGTGGGCGTGCCGCCGGTAGCCGGTGGACGCAGGTTGTCGCCGGGGTGCGCGATGGGGCCGACGTTGGGACGGCCCGGCATCCCGCCGGTCGGCGTGCTGACTTGACCGCCATTCGCGGGGACACTCGGGCGTCCACCGGTAGGTCCGGTGGGCGTGCCGACTTGGCCGCCGTTCGCTGGGACGCTCGGGCGGGTGGGCGTCGGGCCGGTGGGCGTGCCGGGAGCGCCGGGAGTGACGGGACGATCAGGGCCACCCGGTGTCACCGGGCGATCGGGGCCCCCGGTGACGGGCCGGTCCGGGTCGACGGGCCGCGTCGGCCGCGTGCCTGGATCCGGGTTGGGACCGGTTGGCTGCTCCGGCGGACGCGAATTCTTCTGAATCTCGCGGCGAATGTACCCGAAGATGAGACCACTCGTGGCACCCCAGGCCGTGGCCGAGCTCGTCGCGTTGGCGAAGTTGTATTCGAAGTCGGAGAGCGCCTGCGACGGGTCGATGCGCCACAACATCGGATCGGTGACGAAGCTCGCGACCGCGGTGATGGCGCCGTAGTTGTAGCCCGCCGAAGCACCGGCTGCCGCGTGCCACAATAGCGGAGCGTCCGCCGGCATGTACGACATCATCAGCGCGCTCTGCTGGGTCGCGAGACCCTTCGCGGCGCCACGGATGAAGTCGCCGACCGCCTGTGTCGGGGTGTGCACCTGGCCCAGGGCTGCGCGGGTTCCGAGCTCGACGCCGCCGCCGATGACCGACATCCAAATGGCGCCGATCTGCGGTTGCAGCGCGAGCGCGCCGACGAGCGCCGCCGTGACCGTGATGTTCGCCACGAGGTCGGTGGCCTGGTCGACATCGCGGCCGCGGTCGATGAAGCGCTGGCGCAGATCGCGCACCAACAGCCCCATCTCGCGCTGCGTCTGCGGGCTCACCGAGCCGGTGGCTTCGATGTCACGCTGCGCTTGCGCCGTGAGATCTTGAAGGGCGCGGCGGCGGATTTGGATGCCTTCGCGAGAGTTGCTGAGGAAGTCTTGGATACCCGCGGTCAGCGGATTGCCGATTGCGGCGCGCGTCGCCGCGTCGATCGATGCGTGCAGATCGGCGGTCGCGTCGATGGCTGCGATGGAGAACTGCGCCGCCCCACCCTTGCTATTGACCTCGGCGCGCAACGCATCGAGGCCGCTCTGGTCGAAGAAGTTGCGAGACCAGAAATCGGTGAGCACTTCTTGGTTCACGCCGAGCAGCTGCGCCCGTTGTGCAGCGAGCCCCGCATCGGTGATCGGCGCGTTCAGATAGACCATCGCCTGCGCTCCCAAGAGGTCGCGCTCGTGCGGATGGATACGGGCGGCGAGCGCCGCCATGCGCGCTTCGCGGCCCGGGAACGAATCGATGACCTTGCGCAAGTCGATGCCGACCAGCCGCTCGAACTCGCGGCGGGCGATGAGCTTCTCGAGCGGTGAGAGCTCGCTCAAGATCTGCGAGACCGCCTGCATGTTGTCGGCGCGCACGACGCCGAGCAAACCGGGCTCGTAAAGCGCGTAAATGATGCGCTCGGCGTTGCTGAGCACGCCGCGCTGCACGAGCCGCGCCGCTTGCGACGGGATCATGGCGTTGTTGGGGAGCGTGATCGACGCGCCGAAATCTCGCTGGACATCGGCGTCGAGCTGACGACCGCCGCTCAGCTGGTAGTAGGCGGCCCGCATCTGCGCCATGTAGTCGTTGCGCAGGCCCTCGGGGATGCTGCGCATGTCGAGGAACGCGTAGGTGCGCTGACGATAGGGACCGCTGAACGATCCCATCGAGCCCTGGAGCGCCGCCATGAGCTGCACCGCACGTGACATCGGCGAGTCCGCGCCGTCGCCCGCCATGAGGTTCCACGTGTTCTCTTGCTCGCGCGTGCCCTTCACCGACTTGTTGGCCGCGCGCACCATGGCGATGAGCTGGCCTTCTTCCGAAGGCTGGATCTCTTGGGTGCCGCCCATTTGCTGCCAGAAGGCCGAGACCTCGCCGACGAACGGACGACCGTTGGCGTCGAAAGCCTGACCCGGCGGAGGGGTCCGACGGATGAGCGACAAAGCGAACTGGGTGTCGGCGGTCGCGAGGTGGCCGTGACTCGCAGCGGAAACGGTCGCGGCGACGTATTGCGCGACGAGCGTCCGGTGCGGCACCTCCGCTGCATTGACGGCCATGGTCACGCGGGCCTGGTAAGCCTCTTCGGCCTCGCCAGCGATGCGCGGCGGCAGGTGCTGCTGGGGGTCGAACCGCAAGCCTTGGAGGGCGATGCGCGTGCGCAGATCGTGTGCTTGGCGCGCCGGAGCCAGACGCGTCACGTGCGCCTGAGCAGCTAGAATCGCGCGGCCGAACGCGCTGTCGGCGACGTTGCCGGTGAGGCCGTCGCCCCCCTGAACCTGCCGCCCTCCCGCGACCTGCTGGCGGTGGTATGCCGCCGCGACCTGGCGCACTTCGGCGTTGCTCATCATGGCGAGCGGACGGAACACGTCGGCCCATTGGACGCTGCTGAAGGCTTGAACCGCGTTCGCGGCGTTGCCGAGGAAGCCGCGCTCGAACTCATCGAGAGCGACCCGCATGTTCCAGGCCTGCAGCTCGGCTTGCGGGACTTCACCGAGCCCCTGCTCGCGGCCCGGCAAGTCATGGATGAAGAGCAGGCGCTCGCGTCCCTCGCGCACGTTCACCAGCTGCAAGACTTCGCGCAACGACTTGCCGTAGCTCTCGCGCATCTGCGCATCGATGCGTCGGAGCTCCGCTGGGCTGCGGAACATCAGGATGCGCTCGATGGCCTGGTGGTTCGGTCCGCCGATGCCGGTGAGACGCGACAAGAACCCGCCGCCGGTCGCGTCGGAGTAGATGAGAATGTGCTCCGAGGTGATGCCGCTTTCGTTTTCGGGCCGCAGCAGATCGCGGAAGATATGCGCGTTGGTGCCGTTGCCCCGCCCGGCGAGCTGCTCGGACATGAAAGCCAACGCCTGTGGACCCTGGAGAGCTTGTCCGCGGCGGCGCGCATAGGACTCGGCCACCGCAACGCGGTCCTGGAGACGCAAGCCGTGCAAGAGGTCGATGCGGCGCTCGTCATTGGCGCCTTGGTCGACGAGCGCTGCCACCGCGTCGGGCGTCCATGGCGTGTCGGTCCCCTTGATACGCTCTGGCGGACGGTCGCGATGCTGGGCAGCAGCGGCGGGCGCCATCGGCGCGTACGGATCGGGACCGCTCGCCGGACGCGGCCCACTCCGCGTCAGTGGACGAGCGGCGGCAGCCGGACCCAACGTGAATGCGCGCGGGCTCGGTCCGTTGTGGCGGACATTCGAGAGATCGCCGGGCGCGCGAGCGAGCGTCGGCGTGGGCGCCGGGAAGGTGAGGTCTTGGAACCCGGCGACGCGAGCACGCGGGCCTCCCGCTGGGCCGCTGTTCTGGGCGAAGGCGCGCTCACCTTGCTCGGTGAGCATATGCCGGCGCGCTGCATTCACCGCATCCATGAACGAAGTTTGCGGCGTCAGGCTGCGCTGGAAGTGCTCGACGAAGGTGGCGAGACGCTGCTCGCGCGTCATGGCAGTGAAGGTGGGACGTTTGACGTCGGTGCCGCGCCAAATGATCGCGGCGCTGCTCAGCAAGCGATCCATGGCTTCTTGCGACGCTTGCGCGCGCTCGGGAACCAAATACGCGTAGCAACCAGCGCCGAGGACCTGCAGATAGAGGCGCGCCACCGTGAAGGCTTGCTCGGGCGAGCCGTAGCGCGGGTCTCGCGCGAGAGCTTCGAAGGTGGCGATCTGTTGCGGCTGCAAGCGGGCACGGCCGCCAGCTTCGCGCAGCCGCTCGACGGCGCGTTGAAGCGATGCTGGGTCACTCGGGTTGAGCAGCGCGCCCACGGCGGCGACGTCGGCCGGCGGCAAAGACGGTCGAGCAATCTGCTCCGTCGGCAAGCGGGCCGGTGTCGCGCTCTGAACGGTACGGGGCTCCGTCATCAGCAGCTCCCCGACGCCGGATCTCCGACGTCGTCAACGTCAATTCGATCGACGATACAGATACTTAGCTCGGCTTGTCGATGACCCCTCGTCAGGATCGCCCGACAAAACGCGCACTTCTCTCATTATCTATTTTCGTGTTATCTGCCCCGAGCGTTCGGTCAACCAGGCGCTAGGGAGGCATGACGGGATGGCATTGGATCTACGCGACCGGATCGCGGGCCGTTTGAGGAACCTCATGACGGCGGCGCTGGAGAAGGGCCACCACCACGCAACGGTGCTCGCGGTCGCCTCGAACAAGGGCGGCGTCGGGAAGACGACGACGGCCGTGAACCTCGCGGTCGCCTTGCAGCGTCTGGGCGCCAAGGTCTTGCTGATCGATCTCGATCCTCAAGCGCATGTGAGCGCCGCCTTGCGCGCCTCGCCGAACGGCAACCTGTCCGACGTTTTCAACGGCAAGCTGCGCGATGTCTGTGAAGCGGCCTACCCTTCGCCGTGGCCCGAGCTCGATCTGGCCGGCAGTGAGAAGACCCTCGCCGAGACCGAGGTGATGGTCGCCGCGAAGATCGGCAAGGAGCTCCTCCTCGAGGGTGCTCTCGCCGTGGCGCGCACCCGTTACGATCTCATCGTCATCGACTGCCCGCCGAACCTCGGCACCCTCACTTTGAACGCGCTCTGCGCCGCCGATCATCTGCTGGTGCCGACTGACATGTCGGTGCTCGCGCTCGAGGGCGTCTCCGACATTCTCACGGCAGTCGACACGCTGCGCACCCGCCTCGGCCGCAAGCTCTCGGTGTGCGGTATCGTCGCGACGCGCTTCGACAAGCGCACGACGCAGCTCAACGCCGCCATCGAGCAGAGCTTCGCCGATCTCTACGGCAACAGCGTGCGCCTGCTGGCGACCCGAATTCCCCAGAGCAGCACGGTCAACAAGGCGCACCTCGCAGGGGAGCCGATCTTCGATCACGCGCCTTCGTCCCCAGCCGCTATCGCGTACAAAGAGCTGGCCGCCGAAGTGGCGCCTCACATCGGGCTTGCGAGCCTCGTTGGCGAGACGGTCCACGCCAAGGTCGGTCAGGCCGGCTGAAACATTCCATGCGCGCCGTGAAGCATTTCGTGTTGCCGCTCGCGGCGATCGTCAGCGCATGCTCGGGTAGTGGCACGGGTCCGGCCGCGGCACCTGCCCCGCCCGACACCCTGGCGAAGTTACGCGGCCAACTCGCTGCTGCCGTCATTGCCGGCGAAGCATCGTGCTCGGCGACCTGGCTGTCATCGCGGACAGAACCGCCATGCGCGGCCGAGCCGCGGCGCGCTCTCGTCGATCCCCAGCATGGCTGGATGCTCGAGAATCAAGTTTTGGCTTCGGTGGCGGCAGCGGCGGCGCGCGACGCGAGCGTCAATGGTCTGCGCAGCCGTCTCACCCGCGAGCGCCTCTTGCGCGATGCCACCGACGCCAAGGGTGTCGCGGCGGTCGCCAAGGCCTTGGGCTATCCGGATGCGCCGGCGCTGCTCTCCGCCATCCACGGCTTCGATGTGCGCAGCACGGTCGCGAGCGCTCAGGAGCTCTTGAACGCCTCGGAAGGCCTCTATCTGGTTGCGCGCACCGATGTCGGCGCCGCTACCTCCGAGGCCGAGGGCGTCACCAAGAAAGCTCTCCCGTCCGCTAAAACGTCCGAGGTAGCCCGTGCCTTGGTCGACGCAGTTTTGCCGCCACCCAGCCCGGCCCTGTCGCTCATCACCGATGCCCCGAACAGTAGCGCTGGTATTTTCTTCGTGGCTCCCGCCGAGCAGCGGGTGGTCGCGGCGCTCGCGGGTGGCGCGCTCGACGTCGAGCTGACCGGCAAGGCCCTCGCCGCCGGCCGCGTGCGTCAGCTCCTCGGCGACGCCGATGCGAGCATCCCGCCCATGCTCGGCTTCGTGGCCACGAGCCCGGTGCAGACCCCCGAGTGGATGGCTGCCAACTTGTCGCTGGGCGAGCCGGCGCTTACCCAAGTCGTCCGCGCCCGCGCCTTTCTCGCGCTCGAGCAAGCCCGCGCCGAAGCCGCCCGCAGCCTCGACACCCTGGCGCTCTATGACGGCGCCGGCACCGATCTTGGCGCTGCCGATCCCTGGATGACGTCCACCGTCCGCTTTCGCGGGCGCCTGCTCGCGGCCAACGTCGTCTCCGCATTGGCGCAGAAGCTCGGGCCCACCTGGTGGTTGCGTCCCGAGGCTCCCAGCATTCTCACCGAGCTCCTCGGCAGCGGCAGCAGCGACGCCCTACTCGCCAAGCTGAAGGTCGGCCTCTCGCCCGAAACCCTGCTGGTCGAGTCCGCCCGCACGCTCGCCCGCAGCGACGCTCTCGTGACCCGACGATGAAGTATTGCGTGGCGGCGCTCGCCGTCTCGTTGTGGTGTGCAGCAGCAGCCGCCCAGACCGACGAGCAGAACTTCAAACAAGCGCCGCCCAAGGCACCGGCGAAACAGCCGCAGCTCACCAAAGCGCCCGAGCTCATCGACTATGTGAGCCCCGAGTATCCGCCCGAGCTCTTCGCCGAAGGAGTCGAGGGCGATGTCGTGCTGCTCATCGACATCGGAGTCGACGGCAAAGTGGTCAACGCCACGGTGAGCCGCGCCTCCCATCCCGCTTTCGCGGAGCCGGCTCTCGCCGCCGCGAGCAAGCTGACCTTCACGCCGGCCGAGATCGACGGCAAGCCGGGGCCGATTCGCATCGAGTATCGCTACGTCTTCGAAGCCCAAACACTCGAGCCGGACGTCGTGGTCGGCGCCCCGTCGGAGGTGGTCGCAGACACGCAGCCCGTCAACTATCGCGGACTGGTCCGCCAAGCCGTGAGCCGCAAGCCAGTCGAAGGCGCGACCGTGATGATTGGCGGCCGCCCGGTCGCCGTCACCAACGACCAAGGTGTCTTCGAGGTGCGCGGCGCTCCCGCTGGTACGTTCGAAGTCCGCATCGCGGCCCAGAATCACAAGGTCTACTGGGTCGACGAGGAACGCGGCGAAAACGAACTCATCGAGGGCAAATATTACCTGCTGCCGCTCGAGAACAATCCCTACGAGACGGTGGTGACGACGCGTGCGCCCAAGCGCGAGGTCTCGAAGATCGAGCTCAAGCGCGCCGAGGTCGAGAAGAGCCCGGGCACCAACGGCGACCCACTACGTGTCATCGAGAACCTGCCGGGCATGGGACGCGCTTTTGGCGGCTTCGGCGGTCAGCTCATCGTGCGCGGCGCCAATCCCGAAGACACCCGAGTGTACGTCGACGGCATCGAGGTGCCCTTCCTCTATCACTTCGGCGGGCTCACCTCGATCCTCCAGGCGCAGTTCCTCGACCACATCGACTTCTATCCCGGCGGCTTCGGGGCGAAATACGGACGCTCGACCGCCGGTATCGTCGACGTCGGCACGCGCCTGCTCGACTGCGACGGCTTTCACGGCCGCGGCAACGTCAACTTCATCGACTCGGCTTACTTCTCGTGTCATCCGCTCGGCGGCGGCTGGACTCTCGGTGTCGCAGCACGGCGCTCGTACATCGACCTGTTCATCCCGCTGATTCAGGACAGCCTCACCAACGGCCCCGACGAAGGCAGCGCCACGGTCTCGCCGCGCTACCTCGACTACCAGCTGAAGGCTTCGAAGACCCTGGGGCGTAACACCTTCGAGATCTTCATGTTCGGCTCGGCGGACGACTTGTCGATCTCTCAGAGCGGCTCACTCGAAGACGTGAACTTCTCGCTCGGCTTCGACCAGTATTTCAATCGCACGATGTTCCGTCATCGCTACAAGCTCGGCGACGGCGCGACCTTGACCTCGCAGGTCACCGGCGGCTTCACCCGCATCATGTTCGTCGGCGAATCGGCGGAGCTCGATGTCGAGAACCGCTTCAAGGTCGACTACCCGACGTTCGAGTGGCGCGAACAGCTCGACGTGAAGCTCTCGGACGAGATCGCCCTGAGCGTCGGTCTCGATCACCTCTTCGGCTCGGCGAAAGTGTTTCTCAACGCGCCGATCGACAACCGCATCCGCACGTATCCATCGCCGATCTTCGACTTCGCCGACACCTCGCGCCTCGAGCAGCGACTCGGGAACTACAGCCAGGGGTACTGGGTCGAAGCACAGGTCAAGCCGGGCGCGGGTTTCACCATCATTCCGGGCTTCCGCTTCGAGCGCATCGATTTCTATCATTCTCAGGGTTACGAATACATGCCGCGCCTCAACACGCGCTGGCAGGTTCTCGAGAGCACCGCGCTCAAAGCGGCGTTCGGCTTGTATGCCAAGCTCCCGGAGCCGCAATACTTCACGCAGACCGTCGGCAATCCGTTTTTGAAGACGGAGCGCTCGACGCAGTACATCGCGGGCGTCGAGCACAAATTCACCGACCTCATCAACGCCGACCTGCAGGGCTTCTACACTCTGCGCTCGCGCTTGCGGCAGGACGCGAGCGGCGTCGTGCAAACCGAAGACGGCGTGCAATCGCTCATCTACGACAACGGCGGGCGTGGCCACACCATCGGTCTGCAGCTCTTGCTACGCCACGAGCTCGAGCCCGGCGGTCATTTCTTCGGTTGGGTGTCGTATACGCTATCGCGGTCGGTGGTCACCGACAGCCGCGTCGACTTCTTCGAGGACCCGAACGCCTCCGGTGCCGATGGGCTCCTCCGCGAACAGCGTGACACGTTCACATACCTTTCGGACTTCGACCAAACACACATCCTCACCGTGGTGAGCCAATGGGTCCTAGGCAAAGGCTGGGAGGCAGGCTTCCGCTTCCGTCTGACCTCGGGCAACCCCTTCACGCCGCTGAACCGCGGGCGCGTCGGCTTCGATGCCGACCGCGACTCCTACTACGTCAACATCGACCAGGTCGGCCGGAATGCCGGCCGCTTACCGGTGTTCCACCAGCTCGACGTGCGCGTCGACCGCACCTGGACTTACTCACTGGTGAAGATCGGCCTCTCCCTCGAGATCCTGAACGTTTACAACCACCGCAACACGGAGCAATACAGCTACGACTACCGCTATCGCGGAGTCGCTCCCTTGCGGACCATTCCCTTCTTTCCGAATCTCGGCGTAACGGTGACGTGGTGATGCGACGCTTCGCTTACTTGGCCCTCTTGTTGGCCGCCGCCTGCAGCGAGGACCTCGACGACGTCCAGGACGTTCGCGGTCTGCGCGTGCTCGCGCTGCGAGCCGATCCGCCAGAGTTCTTCGTCGACCAAGACCCGCAAGTCGACGTGACCTTCTCGGCGTTGGTGCTCGACCCGCGGCAGCCAGCGCTCGCAACCGCGCCGATCGACTATGTCTTTCGCTTCTGTCCGGTGGAGAGCAGCGAAGGCTGCTTGGACTACGAGCAGCGGCGCGCCGAGGCCGCCGAGAGCTCGCGGCCCGTGCTCGATGCGTTGCACGCCATCGGCGAAGACGGCATCGCCAACAGTGAGGCCGAAGCGCAGAGCCTCACTCCCGACGAGGCGGCAGTGCGTGCTGCTTGGCCCTACGCGATTCTTCCGTTCACGTTGTCGCTGACTCCCGATGAGACCCAGAACCTCGGTCGCTACTTCTACGAGACCAACTTGTTGGGCCTAGGCATGGGCTCGCTGCCCTCGGTGACTCTCGATGTCACCGGCGCCGACGATGGGTTCTCCGCGGAGAAACGTTTCGTGTTCAACGTCGCGGATCCGGGCGCGGCCGCGGCGGCCCTCGGCGTCGATTTCGGCTTCCGAATCTGCGATAGCGGCGAGGACGAAAGCGCGGGCTGCGCCGCCCTCCGGCCGCGCACTCGCAACAGCAATCCCAGCTTCGACCGCATCCAGGTCGCCATCGGTCAAAACGCTGCTGGGGACTTCACCGACGCCCCGCCCACCGGGTTCAGCATGCGCGGCTCATCGATCATTCGCATCCTGCCGGTGATGACCGGCGACTCCTACGAGCCATTCCAGGAGCTCGTCACCGACCCGGCGACCGGCCGCGTATCGGCGCGGGATCTCACCGAAGAGATTTCGATCTCTTGGTTCGCGACGGCAGGTGATCTGCAAGACGCGCTCACCGTGCCGCTCTACACCAAGTCGCTCGACACCGAGTACCGCTCGCCACCACTTGCGTCAGTCCCCGCCGACGGCATGATGGTCTCGATTTTCATGGTCGCGCGCGATCAGCGCGGCGGTATTGCTTGGCAGAACTTCGAGGTCTTGATCACGCCGTGACCAGCAGGGCGTGCAGTGTGCGCACTGCGTCCTGCGAGCGTCCCGTGGGGAGCGCGAAGCTCACCGCCAAGTCGCTGCCGGCGGTCGCGAGCGGCGTGAGTCCGACACCGGCGAGTGCTTGGAGAGCCTGCGGCAAGGTGTCACGGGCGAGCAGCGCGTTGCCGACGAGGGTGACCATGCTCGCGTCCACGAGCTCGTAACCCGGGAGATTCTTCTCGAGCGTCGCGTGCGATGCGCCGGCGATACCGGTGCGGTCGACGATGGCGCTCACCTTTGCATCGACCGACATGGCGACGATGCGCCCTCCGCAATTGCGGACGAGCGGCACCAGCTCGGAGGCGCGTGCGGCATCACAGCGCACCAAGCTCACTGCATGAGCGCCGACCACCGCGACGACCCCCGTGGGCTCCTGGGCCCGCTCGGTGATGCGGGTCTCGCGGCCGCTCGTGTCGCCGGTCTTGCGCGCGTGGATGACGATGCCCGCCTTGCGCGCGAACTCGACCGCGTCGGCGTTCAGCACCTTGGCCCCGGCCCCCGCCATCGCTTGCATGGTGACGTAGCCGAGCTCCGCCAAGAGCTTCGCCTGCGGCGCGACGTTGGGGTCGGCGGTGTAGACGCCATCGACGTCCGAGTATATCTCGCAAGCCTCGGCGCCCAATGCCGCGGCCAGCGCGACCGCGGTGGTGTCGCTGCCGCCACGGCCGAGCGTCGTGATCTCGCGCGAGCGTGACACGCCTTGAAACCCGGCGACGATGACGATGCGGCCTCGATCGAGCTCCTCGAAGAGCCGGTTCGGCTTCACCTCGAGGACGCGGGCGTTCTGGTGACTGTCGTCGGTGATGATTCCGGACTGACTCCCCGTGAACGAGATCGCCGTGAGCCCGAGCTCGTGGATCGCCATCGAGAGGAGCGCCATGCTGATGCGCTCGCCCGCCGTCACCAACATGTCGAGCTCGCGGCGCGGCGGCTGCGGGGCGACCTCGCGCGCCTGGGCAATGAGAGCGTCCGTGGTCTTGCCCATGGCGCTGACCACGACCACGACACGATTGCCGGCGCGTTGCCGCTCGGTGACCAAGCGCGCCACCTCGCGCAAGCGCTCCACGGTCGCTACCGAGCTGCCGCCATATTTCTGCACGATGATGGGCGTCACGGGTCCATGCCTATGGCGCGCCAGCCGACCCGGCGCAAGAAAGCTTCGGGTTCGCCTCGAGCATCCGACGCGCGAGGGCCCGCACCTCTGGGTAACCCGGCCGCAGGCGCAAAGCTTCCGCGAGCTCGGCGAGACCTGCGCACACCTCGCCGGCATCGACGAGGACGTGCCCGAGCTGGAAGCGATAGACCGCCGCCTTGGGCGCCTTCATGACGGCCCGGCGCGCATATTTGGCGGCGACGTCGTACCTTCCTTCGCGTGCCATGAGGGTGGCGTAGTTGTTGTCGACCTGCGGCACCTCGACGCGGTCGACGACGGTGCGTAGCTCGTTTGCCGCCGTCGTAGGATCGTCACGCAGGATGGCCGCGACGGCGCGGTGGTTCACGTGATGTGCAGCGAGCTCGGCATCCGTCAGCCGGCGCACCTCGGCGCCAATCCCGAAGGTGTGCTTCTGCAGATCGACGTTCAAGACGTCACCGTTGGCGAAGTCCACCGCAACGAGCACGTGGCCGATAGCCCCCGAGTCGGTGGTCGCGAGCGGCTCGACCCCGCGCGCCGCGAGCCCGAGACTCCGCGCCATACCGATGTAGAGGACGGTCAGCTCGTAGCAGCCGGCTGGCGGCTGCTTGCCGGTCACGACCTGGTCCCAGAGCTCGGCAGCGGTCAGTGGCTCGCGCGCCTTGGGCGTGTTGTCACGGTCCGCAACGAGGTTGCCGGCGCGCATGACGGCAACGAGATCGTCGTAGAGCCCTCGCGCCTTGCCCGAAGGTGACTCGCGACCGATCGCCGATTGGCGCGCGAACGCCTTCATGTCGACGCTGGCGTCGAACGGTGCCGCGGCGCTGACCGCGATGGCGAACGCTATGATCAGCGACGTTGCGAGCGCAGCTGATGATCGCGCCAGGCCTTGCGGCCATCGTTGAAGCTGCTAGTCAGCTCCTTGGCGTCATCGTTGCTGTCGGCCAGGTCTGGGTCGATCTTGCGCACCAACCCGAGCAGGGCTTCGACCACCCTGATGCTCTCGTTGGCGAACTGATCGAGACGGACGGTGGTCGGTTCGAGAACGTACTCCTCGACCTCCATCTCGGCGCCGACGTAGATGCTGAACTCGACGCCCTCTCCCGCCGGCACGAACGCAAAGCAGTGCTCGCTATTGCGGTACTGGACGGTCTCGGTGTCACCACCGATGATCCAGGGCAACTTGCGAATCCACTGATCGCTCAAGCGCAGAATCGGATCGAAGAGGTCGTTGCAATACTCGACGCCATCGAGGGTACAGACCATTGCGCCTTCCCAGGCGCTAGGATCGCCAAGGTCATCGCGATACCGATCGATGTCCGCAACGAGATCAGCAACGGCCTTCAAGTCGTCGCCGACTCGAATCCGATGTTGTAGCGAGAATTTCATTGAGTAAGAGAGAGTGAATTTGGGGGGTACCGGTTTACGTCCCCACGTGACGGAAAGTGTATTTAAACGGTAAAGGCCCGTCAAGCGCGCTTTTGGCGCTCGAGCCCCCTCAATGGACTAGCCCCATGCAATGCAAGCGTGTCCTAGCCGCAGCCGTCGTTATTGCAACCTCGCCCGCCACCGCCTGGGCCCTCGACATCGGCGGTGCCGCCGCTGAATTCGGGCACGAAGGCCAATGGGTGCCCAACGGCAAGGTGAACTTCACCTTCGAGTCGCAGAACGACGCCGACACCACGAGCTTCCAGCTGGCGCCGACCCTGCTCTACTTCATCACTGATCACTGGGCGGTAGGCGGTGGTTTCACCCTCGAAATCCAAACCGGCGATGCCGGCGACATCACCCGCATCGGCCTCCAACCGACCGTCGGCTACAACATCCCCATGAACGACAGCTGGAGCTTTTTCCCGCAGGGCTCCATCTATTTCGTGGCCCTGGGCGGCGACGCCGACGGTCAGAGCCTCGGACTCGAGGCATACGCGCCCTTCCTCTTCCACGCCGCGTCGCATTTCTTCTTGGGCATTGGCCCGGTGTTGCGCGCGGACATCAGCAGCGACGCCGGCGAGGTCTTCCGCTTCGGCGCCACCTCGGTCGTCGGTGGCTATTTCTAAAGCGTCGTTTGATCGACCAGAATGGAGCGGAGACGGGCGAGCGCTGCTTCGCTCTTCTCCACCCATGGGGTGGCGCTAGCGGTGCGTTTGCCGGCCAGCGCCGTCCGTTCGTAGACCCGGATGGCCTTCTCCACGAGCACGCGCAAACGTCGTTTGACCTCGTCTTGGTAGGCGACGCGCTGCTCGGCGTCGAAATCACTCGGGACCTCGAGCCCCGTGAGATCGTCGTAGAGACGCTCGTACATGCCGCCGATGCGATTCCCGGCGGCCGCGATCGTGTGCGCGTCACCGAAGTGCATGGCCCGTAGGTAGCGGCGTTGCGCGGTGAGTAAGCGTTCGCATTTTTCGTCGAGTCGCTTGGCGAGCACCTCGTTGGGAAACACGAGCTTCACGTCTTCGTAGCGGCTGCGCTCGATGTCACCCCAGTGGAACGCGGCTTCGGCGACGAAAGGCGACAGCTCTTGTTCGCTATCGCGGTCAAAATCGCGCGCCAGATGCACGACGTGGCTGAAGGCGATCTCGGCGGCGGCAAAGGCGCCGCGCTCCTCGTCGGCGATGCCACGACCCACCAGGGCTTCGATGCGATCGGCCACGACGAGCCCCGGCATCTCGAGCACGATGTCGAAGAGCCGACTCACCTCCCCCCAATCGCCACTTTTCGACAGACACGCGGCGCGGCGAAAGTGGGCGTCCAGCCAGGTTCGCCGGTCCTCGTCGTCGCTCGGCATGGGCTTGGTGATGATGGGCAGATAGGTCGCCGCCGCCGCCGCGTAGTCCTTGCGGCGCTCGAGGACCAAGCCGTGGTTGAAGCGCTCGGCATCACTCGCGGTGTCTTCGAGTCCGACATCGTCGCTCGCAGCTGGGGGCTCGACGACCGTCGTATCCGCCGCCGCGACGTGCGGCCGCGCCCGAACCACGGGGTTGCCACACGCCGAGAGCACGAGCAGCGCCATCATGAGCGTGCCGGTGCGCACTACTTGGGAGCACGTTCGCGCCGAATGCGCTCGAGGTTGTAGTGCATCTCGAGCCCCTTCTTTGCCTGCTCGTTGTCGGGCTCGAGCAACATGACGCGGCGGAAGTACGGTACTGCCGACTCGAGATCCTGCTGCAAGAAGTAGCGATTTGCGGTCTCGAGGTATTGCTGCACCAGCTCCTGACGCTTGGGCTCGAGCTGCGTGAGCGCGGCCCGCGCGGCATCGTTACCGCGGTCGAGCTCGCGAACGCGCATGAAGTCGACGATGGCGTTGAAGTAGGCTTTGTTCTCGAGGAAGGCCTGGGCTTCCTCGAGCAAGTCGCGCAGGCGATTAGCCTCGGTCGTCGCTTCGCTCTCGGCCTCGTCGGCGGGCGCGGCGGCGGAGGCGCTCGCGGCGGTGGCCGGCACGGCGGCAGCGGCTTCCTTCTCGCCACGGCGGCGCTTCTTGGAACGTTTTTCCGGCGGCGGCGGGGCTGGGGCTTCGACCGTTTTAGCGGTCACCGCGAGCCGTTGCTCGAGCGCGGCGATGAGACGCTCGCGGTCGAGGAGGCTGTCGGGCGCGACGTCGCGGGCGAGCGTGCTGGCGCGGCGCAGGGTCTTCAAGGCACCGGCATGATCACCCGCTGCGACGAGGGGCGCCGCCTGCTTGTCGAGCTCTTCGAGATTCGCACGGGCGCCAGCTACACCTTGATCGGCAACGACGAGCCGTTCCTCCACCGCCTGCCGCGTCGTTTCGTCGAGATGGAAATTGTTGAAGAGGTACTCGAGACGTTTGCTGGCGGCCTGGAAGCGCTCTTGCTTGATGTTGCGGTCGACTTGCCGCAGCCAACTCTGGGCGATGGCGGTGACATCGGGCTGCACGGCTTCGAGCGCTTTCTGCGCCGCCGCGTGATCGGGGTCGGTCGCGGGAATCGCCGCGAAGATGCGGGCCGCGGCGACCATGTCACCATTTGCCTGTGCGGTCGTTCCCCTGGCGAGGGTCGCGTTCTTGGGCGGAGGAGGCAGCGGCCGCGGATGATTTTCGGCGGGCTTCGGCGCCGGCGGCGGGACGCGCGCGCAGCCAATCGCAAAGCCGAGCAAGACGACCAGGCGTCCTGCGCTCATGAGCCCTGAGGCTTACTGCTTCCCAAACGCGCCATGACGTTCTGCAAATCTTGCCACACCGGACGCTTCTCGGCGGGATTTCGTAGCAGATAGGCGGGATGGTAGGTGGGCATGAGCGGGGTGCCCTCATACTCCCGCCATTTGCCGCGCTGCCGCGAGATGGGTGTGCTATCGCGGAGCAGGGTCTGCACCGCGTGACGCCCCAAGCCGACGATCACTTCCGGTTTCACGGCGCGAATCTGCGCCTTGAGGAAAGGCTCGCAGGCGGCGACCTCGTCGGGCTCCGGATCACGATTGTTCGGCGGGCGGCATTTGACGACGTTTGCGATGTAAACGTCTTCGCGCTTCAAACCCATCGCTTCGATCATGCGGTTCAAGAGCTGACCCGCGGCACCAACGAAAGGCTCGCCCTGCAAATCCTCGTCGCGGCCAGGCCCCTCACCGACGAACATCAGGCGGGCTTTTGCATTGCCGACGCCAAAGACGATGTTCTTGCGGCCCTTGCACAACTTGCAGCGCTGGCAGTCGCCGATGTCAGAGCGAATCGCGGGCAGATCGTCTGCGGGAGCGGACGGAGGAGATCGGACGTCGGCAATCGGCAGTCGGTTTTCGGTAATCGGTGATCGCACGTCGGCAATCGGTAATCGGCTTTCGGCAATCGGCGATCGGACGTCGGCAATCGGAGGTCGGACGTCGGGCAATCGGTTCTCGGCCTTCGGCATCCCCCGAAGCTTCAGCTCCCCCTGGAAGCGCAAGAACTCCCGCACCTGCCCCATCAAATCGCCGCTCACCCCTGGCCTCCATGCACGATAGCCCGCAGCTCCTCGGGCCCGATTCCATACCGCTCAGCGAGGCGGCTCCATACCAGCTCCTGCAAACGCCCGTAAGGCGGGTCCGCGATGCGCTCGCGATCGGCATCGGTGACGCTCTCGCCTCGGCCTTGCGCCCCCTTGATCGCGAGCAATGCCGCCAGCTCCGCGTGAAAATCCGCGACGATCGCCATCCAGCGCGGGGCCGCATCACGCCCGCGACGCAGAGCCAGCTCCGCCTCGATCTCCCGCAAGCGCGCCGTAAGCCCCGTCGTCGTTGCCCCATCCAGCTCCCGCAGCGCCCCAGGAAAACGTCGCGCCAGGGTTCGGGTTCGCCCATGCCTGGCCGCACGCTCGTCGCCGGTGAGCTGGTGGATCCCCCTGGCCTCCAGGGCGTCACGCTCGGCGCACAACGTGCCCAGCTCCCGGTACTTCTCGGCCAGCCCCGCGAGCGTCTCCCACCACTCATTCATGACGCGCTGCATGCTTGCATGGATGGCCGTCCGCCTCTTCCTCTGGCTTTGTCGTATTTAGTATGGTCCACACCCAACGCGAGGCCGGAAATTGATTAGCACCGTCGAGAAAGTGCTGTTTCTCAAGGGCGTGGACTTGTTCGAGACCATCGCCGGCGAGGAGCTCTCCTCGATCGCGCGGATCACCGATCAAGTCGACGTCGCCCAGCAGCAGATCGTCTTCAACGAAGGCGATGAAGGCGATGCCATGTACCTCATCGTCGACGGCAAAGTGAAAGTTCACTCGGGCGATCACGTCTTCGCCGAGCTGGGCGAGCGTCAGGTCTTCGGTGAGATGTCGATCCTCGATGCCGAGCCGCGCTCGGCGAGCATCACCGCCCTCACCGAGCTCACCTTGCTGAAGATCGCCCGCGACGACTTCGCCGAGATCCTCGCCGAGAAGCCCGAAATCGCCCAAGGCATCCTCAAGGTGCTCACCCGCCGCTTGCGCGAAGCCAACCGGCGCTAACCATGACAGTCATGCCCGCAGGTGACTCGCCGCCAGTGCCGCTTCGTGCCTCGAAGTTGGCGGCAATCGTCATCGCGGCGTCGGCGATGCATGACCGCTATGGCCGATTCGCGCGCTGGGTCTTCGCTCGCCTGTTCGGTGCCGTGCCCTATCCCGAGGCCAGCGCCACCCGCGTCCGCCAAGCAGCGAGCCTTGGCAGTGTCGTCTACGTCGCTCGCGCACCGACCACGTGGGCGGCGCTCTATTTCAACTACGCGCTGCAGCGACTGTCGCTTCCGCTCCCCGAGTTCGTCGGCGGCTACGACATGCGCTTCTGGCAGCCGCTCGATCGCCTATGGCGCGCCATGAAGTCCCGCGGCATCGAAGCGCGCGGCGCCTGGCGTGCCCGCTTCAGCGCACCACCCCGTCACGACGAAGTCGTCCTCGGCGAGCTCGCCACGGTCGGCGCCCCCGCTTTCATTTTCATGGGTCAGCCTCGCGGTGTCGCGGGCGCCGGTGGCATCATCCCGGCCGGCCCCGAGCAAAACGACTACTTCCGGACACTCGTGGCCGTGCAACGCGGCCGCGAGCAACCGATCACCCTCTTCCCGCACGCCGTTATCGACAAAGGCCAGAGCGGCTCTGCGACCCGCACCCTCGCCGACCGCATCTTCGGTGACCGCCGTCGCCCGGGACGCTTGCGTCTCCTTGCGATGCAGCTGTCGCCTTGGCAACGCACCGTCGTCCGCGTCGGTGACCCCATCGACCTCAAGGCCTTCATTGCCGAATCGGGCGAGCAAGACGACGACGTCGTCGCCAAGCGCCTGCGTCACGAGCTGCAACGCCGCATCTCCGACGAAGAGCGCGTGGTCGCCGGCCCCGACCTCGCTCAGCATCAGCTCATCGAGCGCCACGTGTTGCGTTCGCAGGCGCTGAAAGAAGCGGTCGAGAAGCAGGCAGCCGCCACCGGCAAGCCCGTCGCCGAGCTCGAGAAAAAAGCCAAGCGCGACCTCGACAGCATCATCGCCAAGTACAATGTCCGCTATGTCGGAATGGCTGGCCAGCTGCTCTCGTGGGTGTTCAACCGCATCTACGACGGTATGGTCATCGACGAGCCCGGCCTCGCGCGTACTCTCGATGCGGCGCGCCGCGGGCCGCTCATCCTCTGCCCGACACACCGCAGCCACGTCGACTACTTGGTGCTCTCCTATGCCTTGTGGCGATACGGGGTGAATCCGCCGCACATCGCAGCCGGCGCGAACCTCTCGTTCTTTCCTCTCGGCGCCTTCTTCCGCCGCGCCGGCGCCTTCTTTTTGAAGCGCTCGTTCAAGGACGATCCGATCTACGCCGCGGTCTTCGAGCAATACGTCATCGAGCTCATCCGCACCGGCACCTCCCTCGAGTTCTTCCCCGAGGGTACCCGTAGCCGCACCGGCAAGATGCTCATGCCGCGCTTCGGCATGTTCAAGATGATTACCGACGCCTACCGCCAAGGCGTGGCCAACGAGATGATGTTCGTGCCCATCTCGATCGACTACGAGCGCATCATCGAAGCTCGGTCTTACGAGCGCGAGCTCGCCGGCGCCGAAAAGAAGGCCGAAGACGTCGCCGGGGTCTTG
This sequence comes from uncultured Bdellovibrionales bacterium, assembly GCA_964484195.1. Lineage (GTDB taxonomy): Bacteria > Myxococcota > XYA12-FULL-58-9 > XYA12-FULL-58-9 > JALHOP01 > JALHOP01. The sequence goes on from CAZAER010000001.1 coordinate 1,012,781, forward strand.
AAGGCAACGAGCGTGCTGCGATCACGCTACGGCCGCGTCCATATCCAGTTCGCCGAGCCCATCTCTCTCGCGGAGCTCGCCGCGAAGAGCAATCTACCGCGCAGCATGGACGCCGCCGCGAACGAGCCTTGGCGCGCCGAGGTCGAGCGCCTCGGCTATCGCATCCTGCACAGCGCCGCGATGGTCGCCTCCGTCACCCCGACCTCGATCGTCAGCACCGCCCTCTTGGGGCACCGCGGTCGCGGCATGGCGCAGACCAAGTTCCTCCAGCGCTCGAACGACATCATCGACTTCCTCGAAACCGGCGGTGGCCGTTTGTCGGAGTCGCTCACGGGCAGCGACGATCGCACCGCCACCCGCGACGATCGCAACGCCGCCGTGCTCGAAGCCGTGCAGACGCTGGTCGAAGACGGCTTGGTCTCCGTCGATCGCGCTGGCCGTAGCGACGCCGAGCCCATCTACCGCGTCCCGGAAGATCGCCGCCTCGCTCTCGACTTCTACAAGAACGGGGTGATGAACCAGTGCGCTCCAGCGGCACTGGTCGCCCGCGCCGCGCAGAAGCAGGCCGGGACCCGCCTGCGTTACCAGCAGCTCCACGACGATACCCGCTTCGTGTCGCGGCTCTTCAAACGCGAGTTCCTCTACCGCGCCGACTCCGGGTTCACGACCTACTTCGACGACTCCCTCGCCCAGCTGGCCATTCGTGGCTTCCTCGACGTGCACGAAGACGGCACGGTGGTCGTCCACAATCCGGCGGCCATCCGCCTCCTGGCAGCCCTTCTCGACAGCTACGTCGAGGCCTACTGGGTCACCTGCCGGACCCTCCAGGACCTGCGCGAGTTTCCCCTTTGGGACAAGGAGCTGGCGAGCCGAGCCCTCGAGCGGGCGCGTCGGGCTTATTTCGAGGGCGAGATCACCCGACCCGAGGCGGCGAACCGTACGCTCATCGAAACGGCGCTCGCCTATTTCGTCGGCAGTGGCGTCATTTCACTGGCGCCAGACGGAAAACGAAAGACCGCGCGGCTCGCGACAGGGTATGAAGGAGAGAAGCTCGATCGGCTGTTAGCCGACATTGGAGCCTATCTTTGAGGCTGCTTAGCGACTAGGCCGATTTCTTTGGCGATCCGTCCGGCACAAAAAAGCCACAATGTCACACATCAGCGCGCAACCATTACCGAATCGCGCCGATAAATTGGCACAAGAGACACAAGAAACGACTTTGTGAGAGATTTATTCAAATGAGCTTGTGGGACTACACGGGATTTGGACTCAAAGGGGTCACGGGAGCGAAAGCCGCCTCCGAAGCCAGCCCCTCTGCGAGCTTCTCCGTGCGCGTCAACAGCGAGACCTGGCACATCACGAAGGGCTCCGCTGTTTACGACTTCTATACGGTGGCCGACGGTTCCAATCAGAAGGTCTACGCCGGTAACCTCGCTGCGCATCTTGCGACCAATGTCGCGCAGCTCAGCCGCGCCTTGGGCAACGGCCCCCGCGACGTCATCCCCGCCTACATCCCGAATCAGGTGCTGATCGAGCTCATTCAAAAGGCTAGTCAGCCACAGCGGCCAGCTTGGTAACGCAAAGGGAAACCACGACCCTTTGAGAGGACCATTTTGATGTCGAGTGTCCAGGGCAGCGGCTCCACCATTCCGCCAAATGCTATCGATCGCGTCCGCAGGATCCTCGACCACATCGACGGCAAACCCGGTCTCGCTGATATCGCCGCGACGCGCCGCCTCAAAGACCAGCTCGAAGAGAACGTCACGACGCCGGACTCCGCAGCGGCCCTAGTCAACCAGCTCAGCGGCGCCCAGCGCGACGTCCTCCGCGAAGTTCTCCCGAGTCTTCCGACCATCAAGGCGCTCTTCAAGGACGCCTTCGATCGCGCTCCCGGTCTTCAAGACAACGTCAACAGCCCCGATCACGGCCGCGACCGCAACGTCCGCCGAAGCGGATCCTCGAAGATCAACGACGGCCGCAGCGTCAACGTCGCCGACATCCAGGGTCGGCTCGACGAATCGGAGCCTGCAGCCAGTGCTCCGCGCCCCCGCCGCCGCCGCGGCGCCGAAGTGGGCGACGAGCCGGTCCCGCAAGGTGAGCCGAAGCCAACCGTCACCAAGGTCGCTGACCAGTCACCGCCGGAAGCCGGGCCGCAAGCGGTCGATGGCGTTGCACGCAAGCCGCGCGCGCCCAAACCCGCCGCCAAAGCCACGCCCGTGGACGGCGCTGCAAACAGCGATACCGCTCCCGCTGCCAGTGCCGGGGCCGATGCCACCGCCAAGGCTGACGACGCTGCGGGTCCCGCGGCGGCCGCCGATGGCCCCAAGACGACCGCGAGCGGCGCTCCCGCCGACGTCCCGGCCGACATCCATGAAGCCCTCGACCAGACGCTCGACTTCGTGAAGGCGAGCCTCAGCCCGCAGAGCAGCAAGCTCTATGGCGAAGCCATGGGCATCGCCAACAAGCTGCAAAAAGACAGCGAGCAGTTTGGCAGCGAGCGCGCGAAGCAGGCGCAGCTGAAGTCCCTCGCCAAGCGCACCCCAGAGCAAGAGGAAGAGCTCGCGAAGCTGAACGCCAAGCTGCGTGGCAAGACCGATCCAGCGAAGCTCGCCAAGCAGTTCGAGAAGATCGCCAAGGAGTGGGAAAACATGCCCAACCACTCCGGTCTTCTGAAGGCCTACTACGGCCTCGAGAAGAATCGTCCGTCCCTCGAAGAGGGGACCAAAGAGGGTGACATGACCCTCATGATCCTCGACGAGCTCGTCGGCCGCGATTCGAAGCTGCCACCGGACATCAAGGCGAAGATCGCCGCGTTCCGCAACACCGACGAAGGTAAGCGGATGTTGTCGCTGCGCCCCAACATGGACATCGCCAAAGCGTTGTTCGAAGGCAAGCTCGACACCAGGAACCCGATGGTCCAGGCGGTGCTCGAGCAAGTGAATGGTGGTGGGCTCGTTTCCGAAGAGCAGGTTGCCGCCGTCCTCGCCCTGCCGCCTCCGCCGCCAGAGCCTGTGGAGCCCCCCGGTACTGGTCATCCAGCCGTCGGTGGCGGAGCGCCGCCCTCGAAGCCCCCGCGCGGTCCTGGTGGTCGTGGCCCAGTCGATCCAGGCGATCCCAGCAATATCGGCGGCCCGTCACGCAACGCCGCGTCGAGCATCGACCAGGACAAGTGGTTCAATCCGCTCAATCGCAATTGGTTCGGCATGTCGCGTGTGCGCCATGACCAACTGAAGAACGACGGTCACACCGAGCTACTGCAAGCCATCCAAGAGTACAACTCGAAGACGCAGCAGATGCACATGACCAGTGCGACGCGTCTCAACTCGATGATGAGCATCCTCAACTCCGGATTGCCCATCGAGTCCATCTTGCTCTTGTTCATGGGCATGATGACGGAGAACGAAGAAGAGAAGCTCCGTCTCAAGATGGCCGAAATCGTCGTCGCCGAGCAGTTCGAGCGCACGAATCGCAAGCTCTCGGCCGATCAGTCCTTCGCGCGCGACCTCGTGCGCAAGTACATGACCGTGGACGGCATCGCGCCCGAGCAGCGCGAGAACATCAGCAAGGAACAGCTCGAGAAGATGGCAGGCTTGGTCTGGTCCGACCTCGTCACGCCACAAGACGCTGCCCGCGAAAACGCTCGCGGTGCCGCCATCAAGACCTTGCGCGCCGACGGCGTCGACAAGATCTCGTCGAAGCTCGACAGCATCAAGCTCCAGGATCGCAAGCTCAACACCGAGAGCTTGAAGGAAATCGGTATCACGCCGGAAGCACTCGCAGCCGCCGGCGTTCACACCGAAGAAGACTTGGCGGCGTTCAAGCGCGAGATCGCCGACATGGCCCCGGAAGAGCTCGAGGCTCGGCTCGCCAGGAAGCCGGCCGACGGCGAAGCGCCGGAGATTGCTGCACGCGACAACGCGCGCGCGACGATCATCAGCGGCCTGCGTGCCGACGGCATGGAGAAGGTCCCCGAGAAGCTCGCTCGGATGAACTACTCGCCGTTCGACTCCGAGGCCCTCAAGAAGCTCGGGCTCACGCCGGAGATGCTCAAGACGGCGGGCGTCCGCACCGACGCCGACCTCATCGAGTTCAAGCTCAAGGCCAAGAACGTCCCCGAGAAGGACGTCCAGGACATGCTCGCGAAGAAGCCCGTGGATCGCGAAGCCAGGTTCATCGACGTCACGCTCAATCCGATGGACTTCGGCTTCACCACCAAGCCGTCGCAGGCCTTGGTGCAAGAGCTCCAAGTCCAGATGCAGAACTACAAGCAGATCATGGAGACCTTCACCTCGGTCATCCGCATGCTGCAAGACATCGTGGCTCGCATCACCCAGAACATCCGTTAGTCGTCACCGACCTCACGCGGCGCGTCGTCTTCGATGGCGATGCCCGCGAGAGGCGGAAGGTCCGGCTGTGCGCCTTCGCGGAAGGGGCCGTGTGTCGCCCATTCCGGCAGGAGCGCCCGCAATTGCCGCGCTTCATCGGCGCAGGCACGCGCCACCGCTGTCCGCAGCTGCGGATGGGCGATGTGATGCGCGCTGTGCACGATCACCGGAACGAATCCGCGCTTGAGCTTGTGATCGCCCTGAGCACCCGCCTCGACCAACGCTTTCTTGGTGAGGATGGCGTGCTCGATGAGCTGGTAGTAGCAGAGCTCGAAGTGCAGGTTGTCGACGTGCTCGAGCGCGCCCCAGTAGCGGCCGAAGAGGTGTCGTCCTGCTTCGAAGCTGAGGGTTCCCGCGATGACCTTGCCGTCGCGCTTGGCGAAGGTGAGAAGCGCGCGGTTTCCCACCGCGTCGCGCGCCTGAGCAAAGAATTCCTTGGTGAGATAGGGGCTGCCCCATTTGCGGTCGGTGGTGCTGCGGTAGAGCTCGAACATGAACGCCCAGTCGCGTTCGCTCGCTTGATCGCCGGGTAGGCGCGCGATGGTGACGCCCTGCTCTGCCACTTTGCGGCGCTCTTTTTTGATCTGCTTGCGATTCTCGTGACGCAGGGTCGCGAGGAAGTCGTCGAAGGTGGTGTAGCCGTCGTTGCGCCAGTGGTACTGGTGCGTCGCGCGCCGCGTGAAGCCGGCGTCGGCGAGGAGCTCGGCCTCTTCGTCCAAGCAGAAGAGCACGTGCGCCGACGAGCTGTCTTTTTTAGCGGCCAGGTCACGGAGCGCATCGACGAGCGCGCTCGCAACCTCGGTGCGGTTTGCTTCGGGATGCGTGAGGATGCGCTCCCCAGTCGCCGGGGTGAAAGGCACCGAGACGGTGAGCTTGGGGTAGTAGGCGATACCGGCGCGCTGCGCCGCTTGGGCCCAGGACCAGTCGAAGATGTATTCGCCGTAGCTGTCGGCGCGGAGGTACGCGGGCATGGCGCCGACGAGACGCCCCTGGTCACGCGCTACGACGTACTGCGGCCTCCAGCCGGTGGCGTCGGGACCAACGCAGCCGCTGGTCTCGAGCAGGCGCAGGAATGCATGGGTGACGAAGGGGGAATCGTAGGTGATGAGCGCATCCCAGTCGCTGGGAGTGATGGAGGCTAGGCTCTCGTGGACGGTGAGGGTGAGGCCTGCCGCGCGGGGGGTCGGCATGTGGGGAGTGTAATCATGAATGGGAGGGAAGGCAGCGGGGATAGAAGCGTCGCAGCCGAAAGGCGACTACCGATTGCCGACTACCGACTACCGATTGCCGATTGCCGATTGCCGACTACCGATGGCCGATGGCCGATGGCCGATGACCAGCGTCAGTGCGCGATCCGCTCTTCCCCCTGCTCCCACTCACTAACCCGATTCTTCACATCGAACGTGCACGGCAACGGCGGCGTCTCTTTCAGGCGATACGTCCCATCCATATGCACGCTGTAGCGCGCCGCGATCTTGTCCGCGTCTTTCTTGAACGCCTCGAGGGCCTCCCCAAGCACCGCGACGTCGTCCGCTGTCGAGTACACGCCGAGCGAGGCGCGAACCATCCCGGGGATATTACGACGGTCACCCTGCACCATCTGCGCCCGGAAGCACTTCTCTTCTTCGCAGCCAAAACGCATGAGCTGCTTGACGTACGGGTGGGCGCAGAAACAGCCATCGCGCACCGCGATGTTGTGGACGTCGTTCAGGTAGGCGGCGACGAGTCCGTGCTCGTAGCCCAAGACGTTGAACGAGACGACGCCAGCGCGGTGGACGCGTGCGATGTCGGTGGCGCCGTAGATCTTCACACCATCGATGCGCAACAGGCGCTCCATGAGCTTGCTGGTGAGCTGCTCTTCGGCCTCGGCGACGACATCCATGCCGACGCGGTCGAGCATCTCGGCGATGAGCCCCATGGCGATGGTGCCGGGAATGTTGGGGGTGCCCGCTTCTTCTCGCGCCGTGACCTGTTTCTTCACGTCGTAGTCGTCGATGGCGACGTATTCGACCATTCCGCCGCCGACATCGCTGATGCAGCGGTTGCAATCGAAGGTCGCCATGTTGCCGATGAGGGCGCCACGGCTACCGGGAGCGTAGAGCTTGTGACCCGAGAGCGTGACGAAGTCGATGTCTTCGCTGGCGTCCGCTTGGTGCAAGTCCACTTTAGCGTGCGGGATCCACTGCGCCGCGTCGACCATGATCTGCGCGCCGCACTGATGCGCGATTTTCGCCATGCGACGGACAGGATTGACGATGCCGGTGACGTTCGAGACGCCGGTGACGGCCACCAGGCGCACGCGGCTGCCTTCGCTGGCCATGATGCGCTCGAACTCGTCCATGTCGAGGGTGCCGTCCGCGCCATTCACGCCGACGACGCGCACGTTGTGCTTGCCGACTGCTTCGATCCACGGGAGCAGATTGCTGTGGTGCTCCATGATGGTGGTGACGATGAGCGGCCGCGCTTCGAGCTCGTCGAGCGCAGTCTGCATCGCGGCGCCCAGTGAGTCGCGCAACATCCGGCGGAATTCGGGCGGCGTGCCCTTGGGAAAGCGCTTCACGACGGCGCGCAGCTCCGGCGGAAACAGGGCGCGCGAGAGGAAGTTGGTGGCGCCGGTGGCACCGTTCGCGGTGAACAGGACGACGTCGCGCTTCGGATCGTAACCCAGGAGACGGCCGATGGCGTCGCGGCTGTACTCGATAGCGGCCGTGGTATCGCGACCGGCGCGGTGCGCTTCGGTGTGGCTGTTGGCGCAAGCGTGCGCGTAGTAGTCGTTCAGGCTGTCGGCGATGAGGCGCGGCATCAAGGCGGTCGCGGTGGTGTCGAGGTAAACGCGGCGCTTGCTCGCGAGCGCCCCGTCCATGGCGATGACCGGGTCGTGTCGGTCGAGGCCCATGAAGTCCTTGGCGAGCTTCGAGAACAGAGCGCTACGCTTCGCGCGCGACGGGGCGTTGCTGGGGAGGTGGGTCTGTAAGGTGCTCATACCAGTTGCTCCAGCGAAGGTAGCGAATGCCCCCGCGCCTCGATATGGATATCGCGACGCGGGCGCCTATACATCACGCACAGCGTCGAAGGGATCACATCATGACCAGCGGCTTGGTTTCCCGGCGAGAGGTCTACAAAGGCCGGACCATCAAGGTCAGCGTCGACACCGTCCGCCTGCCCAACGGCAAGCAGATCGATCTCGACTTCGTGGACCATCCGGGCGCTTCGGCCATCGTCCCGATGCACGAGGACCAGACGGTCACGTTGATCCGCCAGTACCGCTATTCCGCGGGTAGCCAGTGGATCTACGAGATCCCGGCTGGAAAGCTCGATCACGGCGAGGCTCCCGAAGTTTGCGCCAGCCGCGAGCTCGTCGAGGAGGTCGGGCTGCGTGCTGGGACGCTGCAGCCGCTCGGTTTCATCTACGCTACGCCGGGTTTTTGTAACGAGCGCATCTTCCTGTTCCTCGCGACCAACCTGGTCGACGTCGGCCAAGAGCTCGAGGAAGACGAGCTGCTCGAGGTCAAACGCGTGCCCTTCCGGGATGCCGTGCGCATGGCCGTGAATGGCGAGATCAGCGACGCCAAATCGGCGACCGCGCTGCTGCGGGCTGCGGCCAGCCTGGGGATTTCGGTGGTTTGAGCTAAGGGCGCAGACGTCCTGCATTGTCGCGGCTCCGATTGCTTTATCGGCAGGCAACGACCACGAGGTTCGCCTTTCTGCGCGTTAACGCGTCGCAAGTTGCGACACAGGCGGTCGCACGCGCGCTTCGTTCTAGACATTACAAGCACTTAGCCGCGGTTCGAGGCTTGCAGTGTGGCCTACCGTGCTCCGCATCGCGCGGGGCGACGGAGGCCTTCGGCATGCAGGTTTACAAGGCGTGGTCGGTCGCGTTCGCACGAGGGTGTGTTGGAGAGGCGGCGCCGCCGCCGCAGGCGCCCAGCGTGGTGACACTGCCACCTGTTACGCTTGTGGTTCGCCGCCGGAGGCCAAAGCCCAAGCCCTGCCCGCTTCGCCCCGTGCCCGAGCCGCCGCGCCACCCCTCGACGCCTTCCGAACAGCGCGGCGCCGCGGTGAGCGGCAAGCCTGCGGCCGAGGCGTACGTGCCGCTGACCGTGTGGCTCCGCCATGCCGTGACGCTCGCCATCGCTGGCCGGCACATGGGAGTCGAGGGGACCGCGTCGTTGCTCGCGGGTCGGCTCGACCGTCGTCAGGCCGCTGCGCTCGCGTGTCTCGCCGAGGCTGGGCAGCTCGACGCGTCCATCGCCATGGCGCTACGAAGCGCGGGTCTCTCGGAGCGACCCGACGTTCCGTTAAAGCGGATCATCAACTCGGCGTTACGCCGCTACGAGCTCAGACCTTGGCTCGGCACCCTGCGCTAGGCGGGCCGCAGGTGATGCGTATCGCCGTGCCATGGTCTCGCAGCGCGTCTCTCATCGTCGACGTCGGGGGCCGAGCGCCTCTTCGATGGACTCGACCTCGTTCGCGTCGGCGCTCGCGCTCGGGACCTCCGGCCACCCCGCCCTGCGCAAGCGCGAGAGGTCCGCCATCAAGGAGCCCACCGCCCAGGTGAGCAGGCGTGGAATTGCCAGGTCGACCTCGATGATCGTGCGGATCTTCCCGCCCGACATCTTGTCCTCGATACGGCCAACCTTCTCATCGCTCTCGGGAGCGAGGAGGTTTGCGAGGAACGACTTCGGTCCGCTGCGCTCCTCGACCAGGCGGAAGGCGACGCGCTCTTGCGAGTCGCGCAAGGTGCCTTTCAGCTGCACGCGCTTGCCGGTCGCGGTGTCGGCGACGGCGGGTGTGGTGAGCTCGAAGGTGCCGACCGTCGACCCATCGGCGTTGCGAATGCGTGCGGTCTGGGCATTCTCGCGCGGCACGACCATGTCGACGTACGCGAAGATGAGCTTCTCGGGAGTGCGGAACACCAAGAACTCGTGCTGTTTGTGAATCGTACCGTCGGCGTAGGCTACCGCGTCGCCGTTGGGGCTCAGTACGCTCAAGCGGACAGGACGGGCATCCCACTCGCAGCGCAGCTCGAAGGTGTGCATGCGCTCCATGCTCTCGAGGATGTCGCGGGTGTGCCCGACGCCGAGCACGTGGCCGGGGGCGACCTTCCACCATGCGCGCAGCTGCTCGACCAGCGGCTTGTCCATGGCGTCGTCGCGCTTCATGCGGCCCCATGGGATCGCGTCTTCGGTGAGACCGTGGCGCAGACGCTGTGGCTCGATGTGCAAGCGACGCTCGATGACCTGCAAGACACGCTCGCGGACGCGGTCGCGCGGGTCCTTGCGGATGCCGGCGAGACCTTCGGTGTCGAGCGCGAGCAGGACGCCGGCGAAGTCGTAAGAGATGTCGTCTTTGAACAAGCGATCGGGAACCAGCTGTGAGGCGCCAAAGGCCGCCGAGCCAGTAGCGAGCTGGCTGTCGTTGCCGAACGAGTCGCTGCCGCGCGGTCCGCCTTGCGGATCGTTGCCGAAGAGGAGCGCGCCACGAAGGGGCATCTCGCTGTCGGAGCCGCCGAACGCTTCGCTGCCACGGGGCTTGCCCTTGGGGTCATTGCCGAAGAGGAGCGCGCCGCGAAGCGGTATCTTCGCATCGGGGCCGCCGAATGACTCGCTGCCGCGGGGAGCGCCTTTCGGATCGTTGCCGAACAACAAAGCGCCGCGGAGCGGATGGTCTTGATCGCCCTCACCGAACGCCATCGAGCCGGTATGTTTGCCCTTGGGGTCTTTGCCGAACGCATCCGCGCCGACGGGCTGGTTGCTCGTGCTCGGCTTGTTGCCGGGGGCGAGCCCCTTATTTGGCGGTCGTTTGCTCAAGCGCTCCTGCCCAGCAGCAGCTCCATGACGATCGCATCTTCGCCGTCCCCTTGATAGTAGCCGGCACGGACGCCGATCTCGCCAAAACCCGCCGCCTGGTACAACGCGCGCGCCGACGCGTTGCCACGACGTACCTCCAGCAAGACGCGGCGGGCTCGACGTGTGCGGGCGTCCGCGACCATCACGTCGAGGAGCCGCCGGCCGAGGCCCAAGCGGCGATGCTCGGGATGAACGGCAATCCAGTGCAGCTCCACCTCGTCTTCGATGACCCAGTAGACGGCGCAGGCGACCACCCCGATCATCGGCTGCTCGAGCACCATCACGCGCGACCACGACAGCGACAGCTCGTGTCTGTAGGCGTAGGCGTCGCGCTCGGCGATGCCTGACGCGTTCTCGAGCGCCACCAACCGATCGACGTCAGCGTCGGTCGCGTCGCGGATCGCGACGTGCATCTTGCACCTCGAGCTCGCCGTTCTTTCCCGGCAGCCGAATCTCGGCGGTGTCACGTAGCTCGGCGAGCCAGCGCTCGAGCGCCTTCACGTACTGGGCGTCGCGGTCGGGAGCGTCCTCCGAAGCGAGCAAGCGTGCCCGCATGCGCTGATCGATGAAACGCGCGTTGCGCAGGTCGCGCCGCAGGACACCGCGCAGCGTCTCCAGCGCGATGTCATAGCGCCGCAGGAACGCTTCGTAGGCCGATACCGAGCGAAAGCCACTGGCGAAGCGCTCGAGCTCGACACCGACCTCCTCTTCCGAGATCTCGGCCGCGCCCAAACGACGGGCCTGGTCGGCGATGAGGATTTGGCTGATGAGGTAGTCACGGAAGTCGCGCAGGAACTCTTCGTCGAGTGCCGCTTCTTCCGACGTCTCGCCACCGCGGTACGCGAGCGCGATACGCGCCTCCGAGACCAGCTCGCTGCGGGTGACGACTTCCTTGTCGACGACCGCGACGATCCAATCGACCAAGTGACCGTCCGACGGCGCGCCTGTCTTGGACCCCAACGCGGGAGCTTTCACTGCGGGCCGTTTGTCTTCTTTAGCGGACGCAGCCGCGCAGCACAGCGCAGCGAGCACGAGCGGCCACATCAGATGAGCTCACGCAGCGTCGCCAGGAGCTCGCCCCGCCCTGCCCCGGTCTTCGACGAGAAGCCGACGGACGCGTCCTGCGGAACGCCGAGAGCCTTCTCGAAGGCGCGAGTCTTCGCCTTGAGCTGATTCTTCGGAATGAGATCGATCTTGGTGAGCACGACGAGCAACTGTCGCTTGTGGCTCATGATGTGCTCGGCGACGCGCAGGTCGTCGGCCGTGGGTCCGTCGCGTCGGGCGTCGAAGAGCTGCAAGACCCCGTGCAGGCCGCGCCGTTCTGCGAAGTAGGCGGCAATCATGCGCTGCATCGACGAGGCTTGCGCTTTCGACATCTGCGCAAAACCGTAGCCCGGCAGATCGACGAGCGCGATGGAGCTCTCGAACAGGAAGAGGTTCAACAGCTGCGTCCGCCCCGGCGTACGCGAGGTGCGCACAATCTGTGGCTTCTTCAACAGCGAGCCGAGGAGTGAGCTCTTGCCGACATTCGAGCGGCCAATGATCGCGAACTCGGGAAACTCGTGCTCGGGCAGTTGCTCGACCTTGGAGGCCGAGATGATGAAGCGCGTCGGCGACAAGCTCGCGACGCTCTCGCCCTGGGGCGCCAGGCGCGGATCGAGCTTCGGGCCGAAGCTCTTATCGGCCAGCGGTCGCTTGGCCATCACCGTGCTGCTCGTGTGCGGCCTGCTTCGCGGCAGCTTCGCGCGCCGCCCGGCCGTGATCGATTTTTGCCCACATGCTCGCGAAGTCGAACGGCTTGATGGAGGGCGCGCTCTCGTTGTGGCACCGCTGGCATTGCTCCGCGGTGGGATCGATGAGGCCGACCGCTCGGGCGAGCTCGCGATCCTTCATGACGAAGCTGGGCGAATAGTAGCGGCCACCGCCGTGGCAGCTCTCGCACTGCACGCCCGCGAACTTCTGCTCCTCGAGCTCGGCTGGGTGCATGGTGTGGCAGCTGTTGCATTTGCCGTCTTTGAGCTGCTCGGGCGTAAGCGATTGGCGCGCCGTTGCGTGCGGGCCTTTCGCCCAGACCTGATACTCCCAGGCGTGGCAGGTCTGGCAGCGCTTCGCGCCGACGAAAGTCGTCTGGGCGTAAGCAACAGACGCCGCAAAGAGGACGAAAAGCCAAAGGCAGCCCAACCGCATCGGCCACGGCTTGTAGCGCAAATGCCCGTCCGGGCGAAAGGTTCGAGACGACAAGCCGTCAGGACCCCGGACGCAACTTGGGCCGTTCCCTGCCGATACTTGCGATAAGGCCCTCAATCCGTCTTCTGGGGGGCTTCCGACGAGAGGGTGCGTGATGGCAAGCCGAGTCGAGAGAGCGGATGCGGTTGGCGGAACGATTGCCGTTACCCAGGCAGATGAGCCCCGCTCGGGTTCGCCCTCGGGCGCTGCTGGCGTCGTCGTTTTGCCGCCGGCTCAGCTGATCACGCAGGCTCAGGAAAATCTCGGCCTCGATCTTTCGCCGCCGGGCAAGCGCATCAATCGCAGCAACGGCGCCGTCGGTCGCCAGGCCGCGGTCCAGAACGTTCTCGGTGACCTCGTCGGCGTGCCGCTAAGCTCGGTTCGGCCGTCGCGTGACGCAGGCTCGACCTCTGACAACGCGCGCCGCTACTTCTTCGAGCGACGCGACGCGATCGCCACGGCTTTCATGCGCGAGTACGGGTTCTCGCGTGAACAGGCGCAGGCGGCAGCCAATCAATGGGTTGGCCGCAACGTCGCCCGCTGGGAGTATCAGCGGCGCGAGCACCGCGGTGATGGTCTACGCGCCCTGACCACGACCGGCATGTTGATCGCGATTGCCAACGCCAGCGACGGCGTCGACCCCGCACTCGTGGCGGCGGCCCGCATCCGCAACGCAGAGCTCCGCGATCGTTTGATCACGGCGAGCACGACCCCCGGCTCCGACCCCGACGAGGTGGCGCGCCAGATCGACGACTACCTGAGCAAGTTGGGCAGCCGCGTCAACACGAGCACCGCGGGCTGGGACAAGCAGGTCGAAGCACTGGAGCAGGCGGACTATTACCGCCCCTTCAATCCGCCCGGCCCCAGTCAGCAGGGCGAAGTGCTTCCGTTCAATCCCCCGCGGTACGTGGCCCCGCAGCGCGCAGAAGTTTCGCCGTTGGGCGAGCAAGCGCACTCGGACGCGATGCGCCGCGCGAACCGCGCAGCGACCGCGGAGCACAGTGTGCGGGTGGCACAGCGCGAGCGGGATGATTTGAGGGCGCACCTGGCGAATTTGGAAGCGCAGGGGCGACGGGTGGGCGGACCGACGTTGGGGTAGAGAGTCGGGCTGGGTTTTGCCGATTGCCGACGGGCGATTGCCGATTGCCGATTGCCGATTGCCGATTGCCGATGGCCGATGTCCGACGTCCGACGTCCGACGTCCGACGTCCGACGTCCGACTGCCGACTGCCGACTGCCGATTGCCGATTGCCGACGTCCGACACCCTCCATCCGCTCAAGCGGACTTCCCCTCCCCTTCATCCCCCCGCGACCCCCGTGGTGGTTCGGGTGTCGCGGGGGAATGTTTTGACTACTGAAACGCTCGCGGTCCGACTGGCATCGGACGCGTGAGTTGAACACCGGGTGGGACCGCAGCGCCCGGCACCATCGGAGGCGCGGTCATCTGCGGCATAGTCACTTGCGGCGCCGGGAGCATGGCCCCCGGCGGGATGCCCGCACCTTGCGGTACGGTATAGCGGCCAGGTCCGACCTGGCCAGGCGGCAACGTGGTTTGACCGGCGGGTCCCCAGCAGTTGTCGCGGATGCCCATCATGCGTTTCACGGCAGCACCGATGGTGTTGTCGAAAAAGCCGATGAGGCCGTTGTTGTACGGACGACAGGTGCCATTAGGAGTCATGAGGCCAGGCGCGACCCCGCCAGGCCCCGGCGGCAAGCCGCGGGGCGGAATGACGCCCTGCTGGTACGGGTACCCGCCAGGCACTTGTGCGCCCATGGGCACTCCTTGCGCGTAGCCCGGCGCTTGCGGACCGCCCACTTGGATCTGCTGACCTTGACCCAAAATGCGGTCCAGGAAGCCGCCCTGATCCTGCGGCATGCCCGGCGCCATGACACCGGGCGCGACAACGCCGGGTGCGACCACTCCAGGTGACACACCGGGCGAAACACCCGGGCCAACACCGGGGCGCGTTGGAAGGCCTGGGGTCACGGGACTGACTGGACTCGTGGGGAGCCCCGGAGTCGCCGGAGTGCCACCCGGCAAGAGCACGCCAGGACGCGTGACGCCCAAGTTGTTGCTCACCCCGAGGTTGGTGCCAACCGAGGGGACCGTGGGGCCTGCGAGCGCCGGCACTCCGCCGGGACGGATGGGGGTAAGACCACCGGGCGAAATCCCTCCCGGGGTTGGTACGCCGCGGATGGGCATGCCACCGACCGGGACGCCGCCGAGATTCGGCCGGGGGACGGTGGGCATCACGCGACCGGGAAGAGTGGGCGCGGGAACGCCAGGCAACGACGGCGGAAGCCGCGGAGCCATGACTGGAGGAAGCCTTGGAGCGAGCGGAACGCTCGGCGCAATCGGCAATCTTGCGCCGCCAAGTGGAACCGGGATCGGGCGAGCCAACTGCCCCGGGCCTGCCCTCAAAAAGGGCACACCACCAGGGCCGAACAACCCAGACATTCGGTCTCCTCCGCGAGACCGATCTGGTGGTGCCCCATGCACCGCGCGAGTCCGGCCCCGCTATGTATTCGGGATCGGTATCGGCGGCCAGATGACCGAATTGCGTAATTTTGGCGCTAGAGGATGGAGGCGCGCACTTTTTTACGCTGGTATTACACGGGGATGGCGGACGGCGCGATCACTCGCGCCGCCCTCCAAACCGCGACGAGCCAGGCCTTAGCCGACGCGCCACATAATCGAAACGACGACCATCCAAACGCCCACGCCGATGGCGGCGAGGCCGAACTTGGTCTGGTACGGCGCGAGCTTCGCGACCGTCTGATCCATGCGCTTGTTGGCTTCCGGATTCTTCACGAACGTCTTGAAGATACCGACGCCGAGCAAGATGCCGAGAGCCAGCTGCAGAACAGCGCTCGCGGTGAAGGTGATCCAGAAGATTGGCACGATGGTGAGCCAGTTCATGTTCAGGATCGCGCTGATCACGCCCCATGCGCCCCAGATCGCCGAGACCGCCCCGATCCAACCCTGGTATGGCACCAGCTTGTCGATGGCTTCTTTCGCGTCCGGGCGCTTCGAGACGATGAGCGTCGCCGCGCCGAGAATTCCCAAGACAGCAAGCCAAATGCCCGAGACTAGACCCACGTTCTCTCCTGTTTACGATGGAACTGCAGTGCGGGGGGCAGCGTAGCACCAAAACGCGGGGTCGGTGGAAGACCTAACTTTGGGGTGTCGCTGCGAGGTCGTCGAAGCGCTTCCAGCGATAGATTGCGACCGACACCAGCCAGCTGCCCACGAAGAGCGCGACGACCACCGCTCCTAGGCTCGCGAGGCTGTCGTTGACGCCTTGCACTGTCCGCCAAAACGGTCCATCGAGGCCGAGCCGGTCGCCGACGAGGTGCAATGCCTCGACGCCACCGATGACCAGGGCCACGGCCACGGACGCGCCGGTCATCGTGAGGTTGTACCAGAGCTTGCGCGCCGGCCGCACGAACGCCCAGCGATAGGCGCGCACCATGAGAACGCTGTCGGTAGTGTCGACGAGAGCCATCGCCGCGGTGAACAAGGCGGGGAAGACCATCACCTCGAGCACCTTCAAACCGCCAGCCGCGCTGCTCGCCGACATGCCGAGCAAGCCGACCTCGGTCGCGGTGTCGAAGCCGAGGCCGAACAGGAAACCCAAGGGATACATGTGCCCGGCGCGACCGATCGCTCCGAAGGTCCCGCCGAAGACGCGGGCGAGCAGGCCCGCGGGCGCGACGCCCATCTCGAGGGGCTCACCACGCTGCGCCCGCACGAAGGCTCGCCAGATGCCACGCAACACCAAGAGATTGAGCACCCCGACGATCAGCAGAAAGGTCGCCGAGGTGGCGGCGCCGACGAAGGCGCCGATGCGTGCGACTTCTTCGATGAACGCTTGGAAGTGGGTGGCGGCGCTCGCCACCGCGGCGGTCGCGAGCACCACGACGGTGGCGTGACCAAGCGAGAAGTAGAGCCCGACGTGCTCGGCGCGCTTGTTCTCTTGAACGAGCTTGCGCACCACGTTGTCGATGGCCGCGATGTGATCGGCGTCGACTGCGTGACGCAAGCCGAAGACATAAGCGAGCAGCGCCATGGCGAGGAGCGCCGGGCGATCGGCGAACGCGACGTACGCCCATATCCACGCCGCGAGGTTCGCAAGCGCAAGTCCGATGTAGGTCGGGACGAGGCTCATGACGCCGTCCGCAAGAACGCACTGCCGTTGACGTAAGGCGCGAACGCTACGTGCGCAGGAGCAATGCCGTGTGTCCGCGCGAGCGCACTGACTCGGTCCGCGACCTCGCCCTGCTCTACCAGCTCGACCCCGAGCTCGATGACGATTCCGCTGGCGCGGACACGGCAGCGCACCACGGCGTCCGCACCCAAGCGCAGACGCAGGAAAGCCTCGACTTCTTCGACGAAGCGCAGGCGCGCCCTGGAAATTGCGATGCCGGTCTCGATGCGGCTCGACAGGCACGGCGATGCCGGGAGCTCCGCGACATCGGCGAGCCCCAAGGTCCGGGCGAGCTCGCGCACCGCGCCCTTCGCCATCTCGGCCTCGACGAACGGATGGACGACGCCCGCGTCACGCGCCGCCGTGAGACCCGGTCGATACTCGCCGAGATCATCGACGTTGGTTCCGGACACGAGCTGCCGATCCGTCGCGCGTCTCATCGCTGCGTAGAGGTCGGTCTTGCAGAAGAAACAGCGATTCGATGGGTTCGCGACGTACCGGGGATCGTCGAGCTCGCCAGCGTCGATGCAGTGTAGGTCCCAGCCGCGCTCGCCGGCCAAGAGCTCGAGCCGCCGCCGCGCGTCACCCGGCACCGCGGGCGACACCGCGTGCAGCATGGCGACGCGGTCGCGACCCAGCTCCTCGTGTGCCACCGCGGCGAGCGTGACGCTGTCGACGCCACCACTCACCGCGACGGCGATGGGCCCCAAGCGATGAAGGGTGCGGGCAAGCGCAAGCCTCTGGGACGACGACATCGGCCGTCCTCGTATCCTCGCGAGGTCAACCTTGCAACGAGCTTTCGGCCTGCGCGCGGTTTTCCACCCACGTGAGCACGATGCGGTTGTAGTTCGCGCCGCCGATGATGAGCGGTTTCACCTCGCAGCTAGTGACGGTGGCCGGACCGTAGAGCTCGACGACGCCGCGCAGATAGCCCTCGATGAGCGCCGCAGGCTGCGCAATACCCGCGACGATCGCGACCCGCCCGGGCTCGAACGACTCGGTCCGCACCAAGTCACGCGCTGGCGCGCCGTGAATGAACGAATTGAAGAGCGCGCCCCAGTCTCGCATGATCTGCTCGAGGCTCATGAAGCCGAGCTTGCTGTAGCTATCGCGCGCCTGCATCACGACGCTCTGGCCGATACTAACCAAGGTTTCCCGCGGAAGCCTGGCTGCAACGGTTTGCATCATGTCGGTGAAGTCGTCCCACGGGTACAGGGCGTCCGGCTCCATCTCGGCAATGCGCCGCCGCGCCTGCGGAAACAGGACGGAGCTCGTGTTGTCGAGCATGTTGCTGACCACGAGCTTGAAGAACAACCCGGGAAGTCGACCCGGCATCGTCGTCCCCTTGGAGCCTACCGCGAGCGAACAGGCACCCGCGCTACCATCAATGCATACGAACGGCTCGAACCATTGGATCGTCGAAGCAGCAAAAGCGCGAGCGCTATCAGTGTTTCACCATCTGGTGCCCGCGCGTCTGTTCCATACCGTGTGCCATGGTGAAACTGCAGAACGTGTAGGCGTCGTCTTCCGGGCCGGTCAGACAGTCGTAGACCCAACGAGCCGCTTCTGGATCGTCCGGATCCGGCGACGCGTGCACCAGCAACACCTGCTTCGGATCGATCTGAATCTGGGCGATGAGCGCCTTTCCGATGAGCACGTGGCAGATGCAATCGCCTTCGCGCGTCTGGAACACGTCCCAGTGCGCGAGGTCGTGATCCTTGATGAGGGCGTCGCCGACCGAGGCCTCGAGGATGCAGGTCGTGTGACCCGTGAGCCAGCTCCAGAAGGTTTCGAACGCGAGGGGACTTGCTGCTGCAGTACCAGCCATTCCCTCCTGCATAGCGCCGGCCCGTCAGCGCGACAAGGGTGTGCTCGGCGACGCAACCCGCTATTGAGCAGCTCCATGAAAATCCATGCGATCGCGGCGCTGCTCCTGGCCGCAACCCCCGCTCACGCCAAAGACGTCGTCATTCACGCAGGCAAGCTCATCGATGGCACGAGCAAGAGCGCGCGCACCAAGGTGTCGATCTTCATCAAGGACGAGCGCATCACCAAAGTCGAGAATGGCTTCGTCGACGCAGGCAAAGCCGAGCTCATCGATCTCTCGAGCGCCACGGTGCTGCCAGGGCTCATCGATGCGCACGTCCACATCACCGCCGAGTTCGACGGTGGCAATCCCGTCGCCGAGCAGGTGACGCGCACACGCCTGTACGACGCCTTCGCCTCGGTCGCCTTTGCGCGCCGCACCCTCGAAGCCGGCTTCACCACCGTGCGGGACGCTGGAGCGGACACCGATCTCGTGGTCGCCATGAAGCGCGCCATAGAGAAGGGACAGATCGTCGGCCCGCGCATGTTCGTCTCGGGCGCTCCGCTCGGTCCGACCGGTGGTCACGGCGATGCCGCCAACGGCTTGGATCCCGAGCTTGCTCACCCGCGCTGGCCCGAGAACATCGTCGACAGCCCGGAAGCCGCACGCCGTATCGTGCGCGACTTCCACCGCCGCGGTGTCGATCAGATCAAGATCATGCCGTCGGGCGGTGTCCTCTCGATTGGCGACGACCCGACCATGCAGCTGATGGCAGACGACGAGATCAAGGCCGTTATCGAAACCGCGCACAACCTCGGCATGAAGGTGATGGCGCACGCCCACGGCAAAAAGGCCATCGACCGCTCCATCGAGCTCGGCGTCGACTCCATCGAGCACGGCACGTACGCTGACGCGGACTCGTACAAGCTCTTCAAGAAACACGGGGTGTATCTCGTGCCGACGATGCTCATCGCTCAGGCGGTCTACGAGGTGGCGCAGAAACATCCCGAGCAGCTGCCGCCCTCCTCCGCCGAGAAAGCGCTCGCGACCGTGCCGCGCATGCACAAAAACGTGACCGACGCCTACAAGGCAGGCGTGAAGTTCGCTTACGGCACCGACCAGGCGCTGGTGCCACACGGCCGCAACGGCGAGGAGTTCGCGCTTTTGGTGAAGGCCGGCTTCACCCCCATCGACGCGATTCTCGCGGCCACGCAAAACGGGGCGGCGCTGCTCGGCAAGAGTAACGACTTGGGCTCGGTGCAGGCTGGACGCTTCGCCGACATCATCGCGGTCGCGGGTGACCCGTTGGCCGACGTTACCGAGCTGCAGCGGGTGAAGTTCGTGATGAAGGGCGGACAGGTCGTGAAGCGCTAGCGCAGGTCTCGCGCAATACAGTCTCGGCGAAGCGGCCGCGCGGCGAGAATCCGAGCGGCCCTTCGTTCACCATGCTGTCGCCGTCGGTGAACCACTTCCACCAGTAGATGCGCCGCACGTGCGCCGAGCGGCCGAAGGTCGCGATGATGTCGCGATAGCCTTCGGCCTGCTCGCTGTCGCCCGCGAACGACGGGCCCTCGCCGGTGACCCACTCGGGCCAGACGTACGGGATTTCGCGCGCGCCGACGCGATTCATGACTCCGGTCTCGGTGATGATGATCGGCTTGTCCGCCTTGGCGGCCACGGCCTCGTAGCGCGCCTGCCAGTTGCTCGTCTTCAGTGGTGCGTAGAGCGAGATGCCGATGGCGTCGACCAGCGGCCAAAAGCTGACTTGCTCGACCTCGTCCCAGTTCGCCGAATACACGACGTTGCCGCCGTAGACCTTGCGCACCTCGGCGATGGTGGTGGCCCACTCCTCGGGCACCTGTTTGCTGGAGGTCTTGAGCTCGACCCCCACCACCAACGTCTCGATGTCCGCTTCGGCGGCCATGCGCGCGTTTGCCAGGATGAACTGGCGATACGACGAGAACCATGCGGCCCAGCCATCACGGGGCGCGATGTCCCCACACCACTCACCGTTCAAGAGGTAGATCTGCGGCTTGAGCATCACGGTGAGCCCGCGTTCGTGCGCTTGCCGCGCGACGGCTCGGGCCGAAGCCAGGGTCTCCGTGCCCGGGAGCTCTTGAGGCCGCACACCGGGATCATGGAACCCGTCCATGAACGCGAAGGTGCCAATGGTGACGCTGCGCATGCCGAGGGTCGCGAGCTCGTCGAGGGTGCGCGCCGAGGCGGGGGTGCCGTAGCCGTTGGAACCCCCGGCGGACCAGCTGTGCGCGAGGCTCATGCCGCACGGGCGGTCCTCGGTTTTGGGCTTGTTGCAAGCCGACAGAGCCACTAAAGCAGCGACCATCATGCGCGCGGCGCTCTTCACGGCTCTCGTCTTCCTGTGCGCTTGTCGCATCGAGCGCGTTGCTCCCAACGGCGGAGGCCCTGCCCCAACGTGCGAGACCACACCACGCGGCGAGGTGTGGGTCTACACCTCGGTGTACAAGACGGTGCTCGATCGGCTCGAGCCGTTGCTACGCGAGCGCATGCCAGAGGTGCGCGTTCAGTGGTTCCAGGCGGGCGGCGAGAAGGTGCAAGCGCGCATCGAGGCCGAGATCGCGGCGGGCGGCGTGCAAGCCGACGTCCTGATGGTGAGCGATCCGTTCCTCTACGAGCGCTTCAAGGAGGAAGGCCTGCTCGCGCCCTACGCTTCGGTGCATGCGCTCAAGATGCCGCGCACCATGGTCGACGCCGACGCGACCTACACCGCGGCGCGCGTCGGCACGATGATCATCGTCGCGAGGAGCGACGTGAAAGATCCGCCGAAGTCGTTTCGCGACCTCTCGCACGAACGCTATCGCGGACGCATTGCCATCGGCGACCCTCTCTCTTCGGGCACTGCCACGAGCTGGGCATACTTCATGAACCGCACCTACGGGGTGCAGTACTTCCGCGAGCTACGCGCCAACCGCGCGGTCGTCGCCGGCGGTAACGCCGCGGTCCTGCAAAAGGTCGAGAGTGGTGAAGCCGACGCCGGGGTGTTGCTCATGGAGAACGCTCTGGTGGCGCGCGGCAACGGCTCGCGCATCGTCATCATCTACCCCGAGGACGGGCCCGTGGTGATTCCCGGCCACATCGCTACCTTCGAGTCGGCGCGCAACCCGGTGGCGGCGCGGGCCTTCATCGACGTCATGCTCTCCCCGGAAGGCCAGAAGGCCATCGTCGAGATCGGCGACATGCACGCGGCCGACCCGCGTCTCGCCGGCCCTCGTGGCGAGCCCCCCCTCGACGAGCTCTTGAAGCGCGGCATGCCGTGGGACGACAGCGTGCTGCCCGATGGCGTCGCGAACATCCCGCCCATGAAGCAGGCCTTCAGCGAGATCTTCGGCCGATGAGGCGACCCGACGCGACGACCTGGACCGCTTGGACGCTCGCGGGGCTGCTCGTCGCTTTCGCGGTGGGGCCCATCGTCGGACTGGTCTCGCGCGGCGTGGTCGATGCGAACGTTTTACTGGGTGAGCTGCGAAGCGCCGGGTGTTTGGCCGCAATCTGGGCCACGGCACGCACCTCGCTCGGCGCAACTCTGGTCGCCGTCGTGCTCGGCGTACCGCTCGCCTTCTTGCTCGAGCGTACGAACCTAGCCGGGCGGCGCCTGTTCGCTTTGGCGTTCACGAGCCTCATCGCGCTCCCGCCGTTCATCCTCGGTATGGGGTGGATCCAGCTCGCGAGCCCGAGCGCGGGCTATTTGAACCGCGGCGGTGGCTGGATCGACGTCTACGGCGCGCCCGGCATCGCCTTCGTGACCGGCACGAGCGGCCTGCCGCTGGTGATCCTCGCGGTGCAAGCGGCGCTCGCCCGCGTCGACAGCTCCCTCGAGGAGGCGGCGCGCATGAGTGGCGCGTCGCCGCTGCGCGCCATCCGCGATGCCACCCTGCCGCTCGTGCTCCCGGCAATCGTTTCGGGAGCCCTGTTGGTCTTCCTGTCCGCTTCAGCGGCCTTCGGCGTCCCCTACATGCTGGGCGTCGCCACCGCCGCGCCGATGCACGTGCTCACGACGCGCATCTACACGCACTTGCTCAAAGGTGGCGCCTCGGGTCTCGCCGAGGCGTCGGCGGCCTCCGCCATCTTGCTGGTCATCGCCATGGCTGCGCTCGCCGGTAGCGCCGTCGCCGGCAGACGCGGACGAGTTCGTCTCGCCGCCGGCAAGGGAGTCGTGGTGCAGCGGCTCGACCTCGGACGCTATCGCTGGCCGCTGAGCATCGCGGTGGGTGTCGTTGCGCTGGTCATCGTGGTCTTGCCGCTGGCCGCCGTCGTGGTCACCTCGTTGCTCGCCAACGCGTCGCTGCCCATTGCCTTCGAGAGCTTCACGACCGCCCATTGGCACGAAGTGCTCCTCAATCATCGCACCGTCGGCGCGGCGGTGCGCAGCTTCGCGCTCGCCGGTTCCGCCGGAATCGTCGTCTGCGTGCTCGGCCTCGCCATCGGCGTCACGCGCGCACGCTTTAGCGGACGGGCCGCCGAACAGCTGGCTCTTTGGCCCTACGCAGTGCCGGGTACTGTCGTCGCCATGGCGCTGCTCACCGTCTACAGCATGGACATCCGCTTCATCCTGGCCGAGCGGGTCGCGTTCGTGCTCGCGCTCGCCAACAGCCTAGCCATGGTGCTGCTCGCGTACGTGGCGAAGTACCTCGCCATCGGCTCGCGCAACGTCGTCGACGGCATGAGTCAGCTCGACCCGACGCTCGCGGAAGCGGCGCGCCTCTGCGGAGCGTCGCCGCGCCGAGCGTTCGTCGACGTCGTCCTGCCGCGGCTGCGCGCTCCACTCACCGCGACCTTCGTGCTCACCTTTCTGCTCTGCGTCACCGAGCTCACCATGTCGGTGCTCATCGCGCCGCCCGGGCGGGACCTCCTCGGCACCCTCCTTTTCGACCTCCAGAGCTACGCGGATCCGGCGTCGGCTTCGGTGCTCGCCTGCGCGGTCGTGCTCGTCGTCGTGGCGGGTCTGGCTTTCACCTCGCTTGCCCCACGGAGTCGCGCGTGAGCGTTCGGGCCGCAAACCTTCGCAAGTCCTACGGCAAGACCCACGTGGTGCGAGACCTCTCGCTGGACATCGCGCCGGGGGAAATGGTGGCGCTGCTCGGTCCTTCCGGCTGCGGCAAGACCACGACGCTACGCATGATTGCCGGGCTCAATCGCCTGGACGCCGGGACCCTGCACATCGGTGAGCGCCTCGTGGACGACGGCCGCACCTTCGTGGCGCCCGAGAAACGCGCTCTCGGGATGGTCTTCCAGAGTTATGCAATCTGGCCGCACATGTCGGTCGCGGAGAACGTCGCCTATCCGCTGAAGCGGAAGGGCATGGCGACGACCGACATCGCCGCCGCGGTGATCCGTGCGCTCGATCTCGTTCGCCTCGGCGCCATGCGCGACCGCATGCCCCATCAGCTCTCGGGCGGTCAGCTCCAGCGCGTCGCCCTAGCGCGAGCCTTGGTACGCGAGCCCGAGGTGCTCCTACTCGACGAGCCGCTCTCGAATCTCGACGCTGCCTTGCGCGAAGAGCTACGCGCCGAAATCGCCGCGCTCCGCTCGCGCGTCCGCACCACCATGGTCTACGTCACCCACGACCAAGGCGAGGCCCTGGCATTGGCGAACCGCATCGCGGTGATGAATCATGGCGTCATCGAGCAGCTCGCCGCTCCGCAAACCGTTTACGACGACCCTGCGACCCCTTTCGTCGCGAGCTTCGTGGGCGGTGCCAACGTCCTCACCGGCTTCGTCGAGGCCGGGCACTTCGTGAGCCACGAGACCCGCTTTGCGCTACCGGCAGACATGACCGCGAAGGCCGGGCCCGGCACCCTGGTGGTACGCGCCGAGGACCTCGAGGTCGGTATGCTCGGCACCACACTCCCTATGAGCGCCCGCCTCTTCCTCGGCCACGCGACCGAATATCGCTTTGCCCTCGGCGGCGGCTCGCTGCGGGCGACCGGTCCGCACCTCACCATCGACGAGCCCCGGCTCACCATCAAACGTGCAAAGCTCTTCGCGCCCACAGTGTAGGACGATATCTCCGCAAAAATTCTCGAAAAACCCTGTGTCCTCTTGCGGCTCGTGACGCTGGCATCGGATATGCTCCCCATCGTGAACGTTTCGTGCCTCCCCCTCCTCGCCCTGCTCGCTTTTCCCCTCGCCACGCGTGCGGCAGACGTACCCGCCAAAGCGGACGTCACCGCGCCGACCTTGGTGCCGCCAGCCATCGACGCAGACGACAGCGACGACGCAGACGATGACGACGACGAGACCGTCGATAGCGGCGAAGGTGAGTCACGCGATGCAGCGCCCGGCATCGATCCGGGTGTCGTCTATTCGAGCGACGTGACCGACGCCGATCTCGCGAAGCGCTTCGTCTCCGACCTCGCCTCGCTCGGCACCATGTCGCTCGGCTTCGCCGACGAAGGCCGCCTGATCAACGCCATGCAGATGCCGGCAGGCCCTGGATGGACGGTAGTGATGCCGTCGCACGCCTGGGGCACGCGTGAGACGGTCGAGGCATTGATGGCGTCCGCCAAAGCGGTGCAAGCGCGTTTCCCGGGCAGCAGCCCGCTGCGCATCAATCACATCAGTCAGAAAGACGGCGGCTACGTTCGCCCGCACAAGAGCCACCAGTCGGGTCGCGATGTCGACCTCGGCTTCTTCTACGACGCCGATGCCGGCCCCACGAACATCCGCGACCGCCGACCGGTGATGGACGCCGCCCTGAACTGGGCGCTGCTCCGCGAGCTGGTGACGCGCGCCGACGTGCAGGTGGTCCTCGTCGACCGCCGTATCGGCACTTTCCTGCACGACTACGCTCTGAGCATCGGCGAAGACCCAGCCTGGCTGCGCTCGCTGTTCGTCGGCCCGCAGCCGCTCATCCAGCACGCCCGCCGTCACCGCGACCACTTCCACGTACGCTTCTTCTCGCCGCGCTCACAAGAGCTCGGCCGCCGCGTCCAGCCGCTGCTCGCCAAGCGCCAAGACACCAACATGATGATCTACCGTGTCCGCTCCGGCGACACGCTCGGCCACATCGCGTCCCGCTACAACAGCAGCATCGAAGCCATCAAGCGCGCCAATCACATGAAGACGAGCTTCCTGTCGATCGCGCGCAGCCTGGTCGTGCCCCTACGTGGCCCCTGCACCCGCTGCCCGCTGCCGCCGCCCGTCGTCGTGCCGGCCAAGCGCCTGCCGCCGGAGCAGAGCGCGGACATCACTGCTGCGCTACCAGCACGGTCGTGAAAAATGGGGACAGCTACCATTTTCCCGTAGGGCAACCGGCTGTTCGAATGGAAAATGGTAGCTGTCCCCATTTTTCACCGAGGGTCTTCGTGTGCGCACCGTCTTCAAGATGAGCGGGATCGACACGTAGCCGGCTTCAGCGGATTGCGGAAAACGCCAACGCGAGAGCTGCTGCAGCATGCAGGTCGCGACCGGCACGAGTTGCGGATCGCTCACACGCGCCGCCGGCACGTAGGGTCGTCCGTCCTGCATGATGAGCGCGCGGAGGATGATGCGCCCATTCACCGCGTCGTTCATCGCCAATGCCCGCGCGTAACACCCTTCGAGCGCGGCAGAGTGCACGTCGAGCACCTCACCGATGGCGGCGTTGCGCTCCCCGTCGACCGCGACCTCGACGCGCAACGCGCTGCATCCGCAGAAGAGCGCGGCCGTCATGAGAACGATGACGCAGGGCGTTGGGCGCATGCCATGACTATAGCGCCACCGATTGCCAGTTGACACCTGCGGTGCGGCCGGCCCAATACGCTCGCAATGCCACACGAGTCGTTCAAGAAGCTCGTCCAAGGTGTCCAGCAGTTTCAGCGCGACGTCTATCCGCCGATGGCGGAGACGTTCCGAACGCTCGTGAAGGGCCAAGCGCCCTCGACGCTGTTCGTGACCTGCGCCGATTCACGCGTGAATCCGCACCTCATGACCAGCACCAAGCCGGGCGACATTTTCGTGGCGCGCTCCATCGGCAACCTCATCCCGCCGCATGGCAGCGGCGACCGAGGCACCGCGGCTCTGGTCGAGTACGCCGTTCAGGTCTTGCAGGTCGAGCACGTCGTGGTTTGCGGCCATTCGCAGTGCGGCGCCGTTCGCAGCCTCCTCGATCCCAATGACGACGCGACAGTTCCGCGCGTCACCGAATGGCTCCAATACGCCGAAACGGCCCGTGCCATGACCCAGGCCATGGCCGAAAAGGCCCCTGAGAACGAGAAGTTGAAGGTCGCGACCCAGCACAACGTGGCGGCCCAGCTGGCCAACGCCCGCACCTATCCGGCCATCGCGACCGCGGTCGCTTTAGGCAAACTTCAGCTGCACGGATGGTATTATGACATCGGTAGCGGCGGCGTGGATTCCCTGGATCCGGTGAGAAACACCTTCCATCCGCTCTCAGCGGACGCTTGAGACATAGTCGAGGAGTCACCCAATGAAAGCATCCCTTGGGTTCATGTTCCTGTCCCTGCTCGTGGTGGGCTGTGCGACCACGAAGAAGGCTGCGAGCTCAGGCCCACCCTCACCCTGCGCCAAAGACTTGATGGACCAGGGATACGTGAGCGGCCGCTCCTCGAAGGACTCCGCTGAAGCGTACTGCACGCAATACAGCCCCGGCGAGATAGCCATCGCCAAAGATCTCCACGACAAGAAGTACGAGCCGCGTTTTGCCGAGGGACTGTCGACGGCGCATCAATACACGCCAGCGCAGATCGCCTGCGCCAAGAAGGAGCGCGACGCCGCTGGTAGCGTCAGCCACTTCCAGGTGCCCGACACCTGTGTCGACGCGACCTTCCACGAGGCACCGACCACCATCAGCGCCTCGCGTGGCGTGTCGAGCACACCGGTGCCGGACGCCGTCGCGTACGAAGAGGCTCCCACCCCAGCTCCCGCCGCCAAAACCACTTCGGCTCCGACCTCCGGCTCGCTCGCGGCGACCGCCGCGGCGGACGCCAAGACCAACTCACTCTACGACGTGCTCTCGGCGGACAAGCGCTTCAGCAAGTTCGTCTCGCTCGTCGACTACGTCGGTCTCTCGAAGAGCTTGAAAGCTGGTGGTGGCCCCTGGACGGTGATGGCGCCGACCAACGCGGCGATTGGCCGTTACCCCGGCGGCTACGAAGCACTCAAGGCCAAGCCCGACAAGCTCAAGACCATCATGACGCTACACCTCGTCGATGCGGTGCGGCCGAGCTCCGACTTGAAGCTCCCGGACAAGAAGGGCTCGACCGGCAAACGTTGGCCGACGGCGCAGGGGCGCCACCTGACGATGACCGAAAAAGGCGGCCGCATCTTCATCAACGAGGACATCAAGGTCACCAAAGCCGACATCCACGCGGACAACGGCCTGGTGTACGTGATCGATACGGTGATCACGCCTTGAAGGCGTAGTCCGCCGCTGCGGACACCTGCGCCGGCGTCGGCTCGATGCCGGTGTAGAGCTCGAACTGTTCGACGGCTTGCAGGACGATGACCTCGCCCCCGGTGATCACCGTCTTGCGCGCGGCGCGGCCGGCCCGCACCAGCGGTGTCTCGACCGGCACGGCGACAACGTCGAACAGCACTTCGGCCTTGGCGATGGCCTCCTGGGGGAACGCGAGCGCCGACTCTTCCGGCCCGCCGCGCATGCCGATTGGCGTCACGTTCACGAGTATCCGCGGCCGCAAAGCGCCGAGGCTGTCCTGCCAGCCGTAGCCGTAACGCGCCGCTAGGCCTCCGCCGGTGTCGCGGTTGCGGGCAACGACGGTGCCGTTCGTAAAGCCGGCGTCACGCAGCGCTGCCACGACCGCTTTGGCCATGCCGCCGCTGCCGTGCAGCACGAAGTCCGAGTCTTTGGGCACGCCGTGTTTCGCGAGCAGCGGCGCGATGGCGCCATAGTCGGTGTTGTGGCCGGTGAGCACGCCGCCGTCGTTGACGATGGTGTTGACCGAGTCGATTGCTTTGGCGGACGCCCCCAAGCCGTCGAGCATCGGGATGCAGGCCTCTTTGAACGGCATCGACACGGCGCAGCCGCGAATACCCAAAGCGCGGATGCCTCCGATGACGCCGGCGAGGTCTTTGGTGGTGAAGGCTTTGTAGATCCAGTCGAGGCCGAGCGCGTCGAAGAGAAAGTTGTGGAAGCGCGAGCCGAAGGTGCCGGGCCGCGCCGAGAGCGACATACACACCGTGGTGTCGCGACCGATGGTGCGGCGATCAGTCATGGCCGCACGAGCAATCGAAGCAACCGTGCTCGGCGCAAGCGCCGCAGGTCTGCATCACCTGTTTGCGCAGCGCCTCGCGGGCCCGATGGACCCGCACCGCAGCAGCGTTCGCGGTCATGCCGGACTCGGCGGCGTAGTCCTTCACCGGCAGCTCGTCGATCTCGACGCGGGCGATGGCCTGCGCGTATTCCGGCTTGAGGCTGTCTTTGAGGGCCGCAACACACTTGCAAACCCGGCGCTCGAGCTCGGAGTCCGCGATATCGGGCTCGGAGGCGGCGAGCCTGTCGCTCGCGCGTGCCGCTCTCCCTTTCTTGCGATGATCGTCCGCGATGGCGTTGCGGAGGATTTGGTAGAACCAGGCGCGCACCGAGGTATCGTCGCGCACCGAGTCTTCGCGCTCGAGGCCACGCTTCGCCGCGTCCTGGAGAATGTCTTCGGCGGCCGAGCGATCTCCGACCCGCTTCTCGACGAAGCCGAGAAGCTCGGCACGGTTTCTCGCGAGGAGGCTTGCGAGGTTGCTCACGGCGTCACCACGAGGCTCCCCTTCACCATGTTCATGCCGCATCGAAACGCCACTTCACCGCTGGGTTGCGCCGGGATGTCGATGACCACCTCCTTGCCCACGGGCAGCTCGCGAGTGATGCCGAGCGCGGGAAAGACGATGTCTTTGGTGCACGGCGTGTACTCCTTGCGCACGACCTTGAGGCGAACGGCTTCTCCCGGGGCGATCTCGATGCGGCTCGGCGTGTAAGAGCCTTTGTCGACGACGACCGCGACCTCGCGAACCGGCGGCGTGTCCGCTCGAGCGACGATGCCCACGAGGCCGAGCAGGGAAAGAGCGAGGACGAGAGCTTTCATGCGACACCAACCTTCCGACCGAAGCGGCGCAGCCGCAGCGCGTTGAGAACCACCGATACGCTCGAGAGCGACATCGCGAGGCTCGCGACAATCGGCGACAAGAGCCAGCCCGTCCAGCCATACAATGCCCCGGCGGCGACGGGGATGCCCACGACGTTGTAAACGAACGCCCAAAACAGGTTCTGACGGATATTGCGCATCGAAGCACGTGCGAGCGCCAGAGCCGCCGGCAAGCCGGCGATGCCTTCGCGGGTCAGGGTCACGTCCGCGGTGGCGACGGCGATATCGGTGCCGCTAGCCACCGCCACGCCCACGTCGGCGGCGGCGAGCGCCGGCGCATCGTTGACCCCGTCTCCGACCATGGCGACGCGTTTTCCGCGAACGCGCTCCTGGCTAACGACGCGGGCTTTCTCCTCCGGTGAGACACCGGCGACCACGCGCGCGATGCCGAGCTGCTTTGCGACCGCTCGCGCTGTCTCCTCGCGGTCACCACTCAGCATCACCAGCTCGACGTTCTGACGCGTGAGCGCGCGCACGGCCTCGATGGTGCTCGAGCGTGGTTGGTCGGCAACCGCGAGCACGCCGGCGGCGCGGCCGTCGACCGACACCAAAACGGCAGTGCGGCCGAGCACCGCCAGTCGGTCTGCTTCGGCGGTCAATGGCGCGGAGTCGATACCCGCCGCGGACAACCAAGCCGCGGTCCCCACCCGCACTGCACGCCCGGCGACGCTTGCCGCGATACCAGCGCCGTTCGTGACCACCATGTCCGTCGGTCTAGCCAACACGAGGCCGAGCTCGGTCGCGGCGGCGACGACGGCCGAGGCGATGGGATGCTCGCTGTCGCGTTCCACCGACGCAACCAAACGCAGCAGCTCCTCCTCGTCCATGGCAACCGCGAAGAGATCCGTGAGCAGAGGCTTTCCTGCAGTCAGGGTGCCGGTCTTGTCGAGCATCACGGTGTCGATGCGGGCGAGGCTCTCGAGCGGCGCTCCACCCTTGATGAGCACGCCCAGCTCGGCGCCGCGCCCGGTCGCGGCGGCGACCGCAGCTGGAGTGGCGAGACCCAAAGCGCATGGGCATGCGATGATGAGGACGGCAACGAAACGCTCGAGCGCGACGGCCGGCTCGACGAACAGCCAGACCACGAGCGTCAGCAGCGCGATGCCGATGACGATCGGCACGAAGTAACCGGCGACCACGTCGGCGAGTCGGGCGATGGGCGCCCGTGAGCCCTGCGCATCGCCCACCGCCTTGGCGATACGCGCTACGGCAGAGCCGCTCGAAGCGTGCGTGACGCGGGCAGTGAACGGGCCACCACGATTCACGGTGCCCGCTAAAACGGACGAACCAGCGCCTTTTTCGACCGGTAAGCTCTCTCCCGTGAGTATTGCCTCATCGACGACGCCGTGACCCTCCACGACCTCGCCGTCAGCGGCGATGCTCTCGCCGGGCCGGACGCGGATGAGGTCACCCGGAACGAGCGACTCGGCGGCAACCTCGCTGTCACCTTCGCCGAGGACGCGCCGCGCCGTTTTCGGCTGCAAAGCAACGAGCTCGGTCACGGCGGCCCGCAGACGCGTCAGCGAGCGCGCTTCGAGGTAGCGGCCGAGAAGAACGAAACCGACGATGGCCACCGCCGCTTCGAAGTAAACGTGCGGCGTCACCCCATGCTCGGCGTGCGGGAAAACGCCGGGAGCGATGACCGCAACAGCGGAGTACCCCCACGCCGCCGCGCTCCCGAGGGCGACCAGCGTGTTCATGTCGGCCGCCCGATGCCGCAGCGCCGCGAACGCTCCAACGAAGAAGCGCGCTCCAGGAACGAATACGACCACGGTCGCAATGACCAGCTGTAGCCAGCGACCAGCGGACGTCTCCATCCAGGGAATGGCTCCGTGCGCCATCCCGACGACGAGCAAAGGCAAGCCGAGGACCGCCGCGATCACCAAGGAGCGCCCGAGGCCATCGGCCTCGCGGTGCGCGTGATGGGCATGGGGATCCGCAGCCACGACGCGTGCCTCATAGCCCGCCTTGGCGACTGCATCGATGAGCGCGGCTGGCGAGACCGGCTCGCCTTCGACGCGCGCGAGCTTGCTAACCAGGTTGACCGACGCCGTGCCGACGCCAGCGACACTGGTCAAAGCGCTTTCGACGCGGCGTACGCACGATGCGCAACTCATGCCGCTGATCTCGAGGTCTTGATGGGCGTGTCGCGTGTTCATGGTCTTCGGTCTCCGGCTTGGAGACGTCCGCGGCCGAGGTCTATTACCGGCTGGCTCCAGGTGTAATACAGGCGGGGCGCGCACGTCTCCCTGGGAAAGGCGGACAGGACATGACCAGAAATCTTCGGACGCTCGCCGCTTTGCTGCTCCTCGGAGGATGTGCGACGCGCCAGGTGCCGGCCCAATTTCCGAGCAGCGCACCGGTGTCGAGCGACGCCGAGGCAGCACCCCTGCCCGTCGTCGGCCGGATGACCCAGGAGCACCCCCCGCTACCCGGTGAAGCAACCGGGGGCTGGGTCGGCCTCGAAGAGCCGGCAACCCGAGAAAGCCACCATGCGCAGTAACCTTCTCGGACTCGCAACGCTCGTCGCGAGCTGCGCCTCGACCTCGATTGGCGACGACGTCGACCGAGTCAAAGCCCTGACCAACGTCGAGCTGCCGGCCTCGGTGAGCGCCTCCGACGTCGAGCTCGCCACCTCGCAGGATGTCGCCGACCTGTTGAAACAGCCGATGACCGCCGACAGCGCGGTGCGTATCGCCTTGCTGAACAATCGTGAGCTGCGCGGCACCCTGCGCGACCTCGGCATCGAACGCGGCGAGCTCGTGCAGGCTGGCTTGCTCCCGAACCCCACCGTCGCTTTCGACATTCGCGCCCCAGGTGCGCCCGGCTTGCCTCTGCAGCAGGATTACTACGTGGAATACGAGCTAACACGCGCCTTGCTCACCCCGCTGCGCACTGCCGTCGCTAAAGCGGACCTCGAAGCGGCGCGATATCACGTCGCCGGCAGCGTGGTCGCCGTGAGTTACCGCGCCCGCATCGCCTATTTCGCGGTGCTCGCGGCGGAGCAACGGCTGCGCGTCGTGCAGCGCGGTCTCGAAGCGGCGGCCGCCGCGCGCGATGCCGCCCGTGCCTTGCACGATGCCGGCAACATCCCGCTGGTCGATCTTGCGAGCGAGATCGCGACGTATGAAAACGCGCGGGCCCACGCCGCCGAGCTCGAGCTCGAAGCCCTCGAACGGCGTGAGGAGCTGCAAGAGCTCCTCGGGCTGCATGGCAGCGAGACCCAGTGGGCACTGGGCGACGGCTTTCCCCCACTTCCCGAAGGCGCTGGAGTCGACAATGACGTCGAGCGGCGCGCTCTCGGCGCGAGCTTCCAGCTCGCCGAGATGCGCAGCCGTCTCGATGCAATTGCCAAGCGCACCGGCCTCGCCCGCGCCGAAGGGTGGTGGCCGGACATCACCGTCGACGGGCATATCGAGCAAGACCAGACCCTCTGGGAGAGAGGCGCCGGCGCGAGCATTCGCGTGCCGCTCTTCGATCGTAACCAAGGCACGGTTGCGCGCCACGAGGCCGAGTTCGACGGATTGATGGAGCGCTATCAAGGCCTCGCCATCAGCGTACGCTCGGCAGCGCGGCGCTCACGCAACCGTTTGTTGTCGGCGTTCACGCGCGCCAAACAATACAGCGAGACCATCGTCCCGGCCCGTGCCGAGGTGATGCGCCAGACGATGCTGCAGTACAACGCCATGCAGGTTGGTGTCTTCGCGGTCTTGCAGGCGCGTGGTCAGGAGCTCGACACCCAGCTCGCATACATCGACACGCTGCGCGACTACTGGTCCGCTCGAGCGGGCTTCGAGGCCCTGCTCGCCGGGCACGCGCCGGGAGGCGAGTGATATGGATCGACGTTCGTTCATCGCCATGGGCGGCGCCGTCGCCGCCATGTTGCGGGCACCGGTGCTGAAAGCCGCGGAGAGTCCCGCTGCACCCCACCCCGCCGCCATCCAGTTCGCGAAGCGCCCTCCGCCCAAGCGGACATTCCCGGGCGCCCAGATGCCGGTCGTAACGCCCAACGGTTCGACGCTGCCGTGGAAGGTCGTCGACGGCGTGAAGGTCGGCCACCTCATTGCCGAGCCGTTCATCAACGAGCTAGCGCCGGGGCTGCGCGCCGAGGTGTGGGGCTACAACGGTGGCACGCCGGGCCCGACGATCGAAGCGGTCGAAGGTGACCGCCTGCGCATCTACGTGACCAATCGCTTGCCTGAGCCCACGACGGTGCATTGGCACGGCATCCTCGTACCCTCGGGGATGGACGGCGTCTCGGGCTTGAGCCAGGCGCCGATCCCGCGCGGCGAGACGTTCATGTACGAGATCACGGTCCGCGAGCCTGGTACCTATATGTACCACTCACACTACGACGAGATGACTCAGGTGGGCTTGGGCCTCGTCGGCATGTTCATCGTGCATCCACGAGAGGCGCGCGGGCCACGGGTCGACCGGGACTTTGTCATGATGACGCACGAGTGGCGGATCGATGCGGGAGCGCGGCGCCCGAATCCGCTCGAGATGACCGAGTTCAACGTGCTCACCTTCAACGGGAAGGCGTTTCCGGCGACGGAGCCCCTCGTCGTAGGCCTTGGCGAGCGGGTGCGGATCCGTTTGGGCAATCTGTCGCCGATGGATCATCACCCGATCCACATCCATGGCGTTCACTTCAACGTCACGGCCACGGATGGGGGTTATATCCGCGAAAGCGCACAGTGGCCGGAGAACACGGTCATCGTGCCTGTGGGGGCGACGCGAGTGATCGAATTCACGCCGACGGTGCCTGGTGATTGGGCCATGCATTGTCACATGACCCATCACGTCATGATGCAAATGGGGCATGGGTTTCCGAACATGGTCGGAGCGGATACGAGCACACTCGATCGGCGGATGAGCCGCGTCCTGCCGGAGTACATGACGATGGGCGCTTCGGGGATGGGTGGCATGGGCGAAATGACCATGGCCATGCCGCCGAACTCGCTGCCGATGCGGGGCGGCAGTGGTCCGTTCAGCTACATCGACATGGGCGGGATGTTCACCGTGCTCAAAGTGCGCGAGCGCCCCGATGAAGCGGATCCGAATGGCTGGTACGAGAACCCGGCGGGGACCGTAGCGACCCGAGCGGATGCGGCGAGCATGGCCCGCGACGGAATCGATCGCGGCTAGCCGCGCTTGCCGCGTAGCAGATGGCGAGCCTTCGCGGCCGTGCCCCAGATGTGTGCCTTGGTCATGTCGCGCCAGTCCGCGCTCCCGACGGCTCGGGGAGAGATTCCGGCGCGACGCAGCTTGTGGTTGAAAAGCATGGCTCGGCTGAGCGCCATGGTCTGAGAGGTGTTGAAGATGATCGACATCGAGATCGAAACGTCGGAGGCGCCGTTCTTCACGTGATGTCCCGAGATGAACGGAATGTGGATGGCCTCGCCGGGGCTGAACTTGAAGCACTCACCGAATGACTCGAGCTCGGGCTTCCACATCGGACGCGCGCCGCTCTGAGCCATGAAGCCCTCCGCTGTAGCCGCAGGGACGACGCGGTCGTCGCACGGGGGAAACACCGTGACTTCTTTCGAGCCCGCGAACTGGAACAAGAACGTCGAGTAGCGGTCGATGTGGAACGGCGTGACGCTGTTGGGCGAGGCAATGAAGAGATAGAGCATCGAGCCTGCGAGCTCGCCTTTGATGCCGCGCCCGTGCATCAGCTCCTCGACGTCGACCTTGAGCTCTTGGTGCAGCTCGTGAAAGCTCTGATGCCCTTCTGGCGAGCGCACCATGATGTACGAGTCGGAGGTGCGGATGGTCTCGATCGTCTTCTCGAGCGACAGGCCGTTCTTCTTGTCGATGTGGGCGGTGTCGAAGTTGTCGGCCTTCGACAACGCGCCGCTCGAGTAGAAGACCTGGTCTTTCGGCAACGCCGGCAATGCCTCGGCGAGACTGGCCAAGGACAACGCAGGATGCCCCATCAGCTTGTGGCTGAACTTGAACGGTCGGACGTCGAGGTCTTCCGCGCTAACGCCTTCGAAACATTTCATCGGCGGGGCACCTTTGTGGGTTGCCCGCTCAATGTTGCTACTAATCGGTCAGGCGTCCAGCCTTCTCAATGAGTTGCAGGTCCATGACGCTAACCGTCTTGGCTGCGCTGCCCGCAACCGATGGCGGCGTCGACGTTTTGGGCTCCACCTTGGCGAGCTTGAAGCCGAAGCGCTCATCGAGCAGCGCCGGGCTCAGGTCATCGTGCAAGATGAAGACGCGCTGGTGCGGCGGCACCATGTCGATGTGCGTGCTCGGGTAGACCAGCTTGGTCGTCCAGTCGGCGACGTAGTCGCGACTCGGCGGGCGGTCCGCCATGCGGCGGCGGAAGTCTGCCGGACGCTCGAGCATCTTCTCGTCGCCGTCGCCGTAGACTCCGCGCTTCTCCTCGAACGCCACCTTGGACGCTTTCGCGTAGTCCTCGTGCCGCGCCGGATCGAAGTCCTTGCCGTAATACGAGACCATCTCGCCGTGGCCCTGCTCGACGAGCCAGCGGTTCACGTCGATGACCTGCTTCTTGGCGCCGCTGCCGATCTCGACCATCACGGTGCCGAGCAAACGATCGTAAACGTCGAAGGGGCGGTACGTGTCCGGCACGACGTAGATCTTGTCCGCTTTGGCGAGCAGCTTGAGCATCGCCTTCTTGGCGATCTCGCCCGGCATGCCTTGGCTCGCATAGACCTTCTCGCCATCCGGCATGATCTTGATGACGCGCGTCTCGAGCGTATCGACGCCCTTGAAGCGCACGCCCACGGTGCCGGTCTTCGGCGCGTGGTCGTTGTCGCTCAGCGATAGGTCCCACTTGAACGTGTTGGTGCCCGCCTTGATGCTCGCCTTGAAGGTGCCGGTCTTGGGCTGCGGGATGTAGATGGTGTCGCCGTCGTCGGGAACGAAGTCTTTCACCGCCAGCTTGGCGGGACCTTCGTAGATGACCTCGACGTCGGAGCCGAGACGACCGATCTGCTTCTGGGTGATGGTGAGCTCGGAAGCGAGCTTCTCGAGCGGCGGCGGGTCCTGATTCTGCGACCGGTCGAGGATGACTCCGCCCTTCGCATCACGGAAGGTCATCTTGTCGAAGTAGTTGTCCCAGATCGGTTTCTTCTCGCCGAGGAAGATCTTGACGGCCTTCGGCGGCGTGAGCTGGCTCTCGCCACGGCCCGAGAAGATCTGCACGGTGTGGCCCACCGGCACGACGACGTCAGGGAGCGTCCACTTCCGTCCCGACGCGTTGGTGATCGAGTAACCCTTGAGGTTCAACGGCTCCGACGCGACGTTGCAGAAACGCATGTACTCGACGTTCGGATTCCAGTTGTCGTCGCCACGACCGTTGGGATGGAACGAGGTGAGCACGAACGGCTTCTGGAAGCGCTCCTGCGCCCAGATGCCCTTCTTCGCGGCTTTGGCTTTCTCCTGCGCCGCGATGAGGTTCGAACGATCGACGCCGTCGTCGCCATCGAGGATGAAGTAAGCGTGCGCGACACCCTGCGCGAGCAAAGCCTCGGGCACGAGCTTGTCGCCCACGGAAATGCGCGCCACGAGACGGCCGTAGTCGTCACGGGGGTCGGTGCGCTTGCCGTAGTCGAGCGTGACTTCTTTGCCCTTCACGAGCTTCTCGAGCGCTGCCTGGGCTTCCTCCCAGCCGAGCTCCGCGGGCCGGCGCTCCGGGGCGTTCACTTCGCCGACACGCACGCTGAAGCCCTCGATCTTGAAGGTGTCGCCGTCGTACACCGCCTTCTCGTCAGTGAGCACGGTCGCCTTGGTCGGCGCCTTCCACTCTCCGGGGACGGGCGGGAACACGACGGTGCGAATGCCTTCGCCCTTCGGCTTGGTCTTCTTGGCCTCGACCTTGTCCGGGCTCTCCGCCTTCTTGGCCTTGGCCGCCTTGGCGGTCTTTACCGGCGCGTCTGCTTTAGCGGCAAACCGAACGCGAATCGAACCGACGCCATCGCTCTTCATGGTCACTACCCTCGGTGTGCAGACGGCCATCCGGCGAGATCGTTCTCACCGTCGCCAATTGTGTAGACGCCCTTCACTGGATGCGTCGCTCGACCGGAGTCGATGGTGCGCACCCAAACGTTCACGGCGTCGGGGAACTCTGAAACGAATACGGCTACGTTGGCGGGCTCGTTGTCGAATGCGGCGACGACGCTCCCCATCGCGCGAATCGTCATGGCCGCGCGACGCTTGAAATCTTCGTCGCGCTCGTCGAAAGCGTGCTTGAGAATCAGCGCCGTGCGATCGCCCGTAGGTATGCCGTCACGCACAAGCGCCGCGCGCGTCCCCTCTTCCATGTCGCGATGGCGGCCGCTCAAATAGACGACCTCGACGCGTCGGTCCGCGGGGAAGGAGTCGGTCGCGTGATACACGCGGCTGACGACGGCCGCGGCGTTGGCGTACGCTTTGTCGGACACCGCATATGCGCCGGTGAAGAAGCGCTGGCGCCAGTACGGTTTGTAAGCTTCGAGCAGTGCCTTGCCACTGTCGCTCTGAACATCGATGCCGCACGAGGCGAGCATATCGGTCATCGAGAAGGACGTGTTCTTCGAAGCGAACGTCGCGAGCTTCGCGGCTTCCGCGGCGAGCTGCGGGTGGCTCGCCATGTCGCGCGCGAACTCGTGCGCGATGCGCTCCTGGCGTGGTCCATTGTCGAAGAGAGTCGAGTCGAGATCGAAGATGACGACCGGGCGGGCCCCGGCGGCGGCTTCGGCTTTCACCCGCGCGAGCACGCGGTCGATGATGGACGTCGGCGTTGCCTTCACGAACGTCGAGGCCGTGCTCCAGGCTTTGCCGCCGACGAGCACGCGGCCATCGCTCTCGAGGGCGCGTGCGGACACACCGGTGGCCAAGACCGCGATGGCGGTAGCAAGACACACGTATGCATCCGTGGCGTGGAAGCGCCGCGTCAGTAGCATTGGGAAACCTCGGGAGTATCCGAGGTATCGTCAATCCGAGGATTTGGTTGCGACCTGCCGCAGTCGGCCGCGCTCAGTCTTCCAGGACGCAGCCGAAGCCTTCATCGTAGCGGGCGGTGGCGTGTGCGAGCCCCAGCGTGCTCGCATGGACCCGGCCTTCACCGGCAGTCCATTTCACCAGCGTATCCGCGGGACTCTCCGGCTCACGCGCGCAGCTCTCGGGACTGCGCCCGGAAACGTAGAGGCACGAGCAGATTTGCTTTGCTGTATAACCGGCGCCGACGGTGACGAGGGTGACGAACCGCGGGCCCACGAGCACACCGGCGGCCGCGAAGAGCACGACGACCAACGAAATGATCAGCGATTTCTTCATCAGTTCGCCCTTTCTAGCCGTCGCTCCTAGCCGAGGCCAACCATGAGCCCCCTCGTCAGCGCCTTCGCGATCCTGCTGGGTGCCACGTTGACACCTCTGCCTTCACAGGATCCCGCCATCCCCTTCCCAACACGCGAATGGCCGACCGGGAAGCCACGCGGGGCCGATGAAGCCACCCTGCAGCGGCTCGTGCGCTTGGTCGACGTGCACGATCCGTCGCTCGGAGAAACGCGCGCGCTGCTCGTGGTGCAACATGGCATCATCGTCGCCGAGGCTTACGCCCCTGACATCACGGCGCAGACGCGGTTGGTCTCCTGGTCGATGGCCAAGTCGATCACTCAAGCGCTGGTCGGAGTCGCCGTCGGCGACGGGTCGGTCGACATCGACCAAGCGATGGGCAATCCGCGATGGCAGTCTGGTGACCCGCGCGGAGCGATCACCTGGCGGCAGTGGCTCAACATGACCGACGGGCTCGCCTACCGCGAGATGCGCACCGGGCCGACGACCAACGACGCGGCGAAGATGACCTTCGGCGAAGGTCGCCACGACGTCATTGCCTATGCGGCGGCTCTGCCGCTGGCGCACACCCCCGGCACGGTTTGGAACTACAACTCGGCGGGGACGAACCTCGTCGCGAACGCCCTCGGCCGCGTCGTCGCCCCGACCGCTCAGGCCCCCGACGAACGGCGCGCGGCCATGTCTGCCTTCATGAAGACGCGACTCTTCGATGTGATCGGCATGACCTCGGCTCAGCCCGAGTTCGATCCGCAAGGCACCTTCATTGGTGGATCGCTCGTGTACGCAACCGCCCGCGACTTCGCGAAGCTCGGGCTGTTGTACCTGCGCGATGGCGTGTGGGACGGCAAGCGGGTCCTCCCCGCGGGGTGGGTGGACTTCGCGCGCACGAAAGCACCTGCCGCCAACGTCGACACCTACGGAGCCGGTTGGTGGATCGCGGCTGCCGACGGGCATGGCAAACCGTTCGACGGGCTCGTGATGGGGCCGTGGCGGGACACGTTTTCGGCAGAGGGCCACCGCGGTCAGCTGATCGTGGTCGTGCCCTCGCGCGACCTGGTCATCGTGCGGCTCGGGAAGCTTGCCGGCGAAGGCATGTGGGGCGCGCTCGGACGCTTCACGGACGAGCTGATCGGCGCCTTCCCCGCTGCCACAGGGCCATGATTTTGCTGGCGAATTGAAAGGCACCACGACGCCCCCAGAGGGCGATAACGGGATGATGTCAACCGTCGCCCAACGCCCCGAGCACATCATCGCCGCAGCGTGGACCACACAGTATCTCCGAGAGCGCGGAGTCGATGTCGCGCATGTCCAGGCGGCCGGCGTCCGCCTCGAGCAGCCCGAGCTCGCGGCGGCGGAGCTGCGCCGCACCTGGCTCGCCGAGCCGCGCAAAGAGCACCTGCTCACCAAGATCTACAAGCCGTTGAGCCGGGCGCACGACTGGGTCGTCGACTGGTGGAAGGGTGACCGTCCCCAGAGTGCTGCGCCTCTCGCCTTGCCCCCTCCACGAACCACTTGGCTGCCGGAGAATGTCCGCGATAGCGTAGAAGTCGAAGTCGGCATCGCGGACGGACGTCGCGCCGTGGTCGAGGTGCCGTTCATCCGACGCGCCGAGACCATGTCGCTCATCGGCATGTCATCGGCAGCGACGGTCGGGGCAGCGGTGATCTTCGTGCCGGCGGTCGGCAACATCTTTCTCATCCCGGGAGTCTTGGCGGCGGTCGGTCGCAGCCTTCTCAACTACGGCACGGGTGACTTCGCGATGGGCACCGCGTGCCTGCTCACCGGCGTCAAGCTCGCCCTGTTTTGCGCGGTCGATTGCGTTCCCATCGTTGCCAACGCGACATTCACGGCTACCTTGGCAAGAACACGCTCGGCGTTCGAGCACTACCGAGCCGGCGAGGATCTGATTGATACCGAGAGAGCAGAAAAGGAGTTGGAGGCTCTGACCGCGCCGCGGCAGACCCTCCTCCTCACGCATGCGGTGGAAACGCCCGTTGATCCTGGTCAGCGCGATCCTGGCGAGCATCTATCTCCTATGGCTCCTGATCGCGACGTGGTTCGTCCGTGACGGACTGAAGCGCATCAACGCCGCTCAGCCCTATGTGACCTTCACCATGGGGGCGGCGGTCTCGT
Organism: uncultured Bdellovibrionales bacterium; assembly: GCA_964484195.1. Lineage (GTDB taxonomy): Bacteria > Myxococcota > XYA12-FULL-58-9 > XYA12-FULL-58-9 > JALHOP01 > JALHOP01. The sequence continues at coordinate 1,053,827 of CAZAER010000001.1, forward strand.
GGTGGCCCGGTCGACTGTCGGGAACCGATCTCCGCGTCGTCGTCCACGACACCGACGTCGAGCTCGATATGCACTTCGATCGGTTCGCGCTCGACGTCGAGATCCAGCCGCTCGCGAGCCTGCACTTCGTAACCAGGTCGACGCGGCTCGACGGAATGACCTTCTACTTCCGGCAGACACGCAAGGTACCGGAGCTCTGCGCCTACCCAAACTTGCCGCCGATCTCAGGGCAGGCCTTGGCGAACGCGCCGGACTGTCTGGCACAGCGCGAGACCGCGCTTCCGCCCCAAGGCGGCGGCCCCGAGGGCATCTGGCGTCTCCAGCTCGCCGGCATTGAGATCACCGACGCGCGCGACATTTGGCTCGAGGATGTCCGCTTTCGCGGCAAGGGCGGGGCCACTGGTCGCATGTACCTGTGGCCAACGCAGGAGCTCGACATCGCCAGCGAGTCCGCCCACTGGGACGACATGACGGTGACGTTGGGAGCAGACAAGCCGCTCGCGGTGGTGAAGTCGGTCGATGTCGCGACGGTCATGCGCGACATGGAAGTGCCCAAACATCGTATCTGGGAAGAAGTGGTGAGCGCCGACGTCATGGTTCAGGGCGCGTTGGTGCAGCTCGCACGTATGGGCGCCGGTGGTGTCGCCAAAGCGGACATCGAAGCACACATGCGCGACGGGCTGTTCAGCGGCGGCTCGGTCACGGCGCGCAGCAACGACTTCTTCCTGCCGCTCGCGGGCAAGAAGCTCGGCGGTGTGCTCGACGTGCGGGCGCGGGTCGACGGCGAGCAGCGCGCCCTGCGCATTCAGGAGGCGCGCGCCGACTTGAGCCGCGTGAAAGTCGACGACGAGGCCTACGAAGGGCAGCTCAAGCTCTCTGCCCTTCCGGGGGGTCGCATCGATCCGAAGACCGGGCGTGGCGCTGTCGAGTTGGTCGCGAGTGGTGAAAGCGCAAAGCCCATCCTGGCGCTCATGCCGCCGACCTTCGGTGCGACCATCGCGAAGATCGCCGTCGGGCCGGATGCTCCCATCAACGGCGCCGCCAAGCTCGAGGGCGAGCTTCCGCGGCTCAAAGCCGAGCCCTTCACCGTGCAGGGCGGTGCGCTCGAGATCGCCGGGCGCATGGCGCTGATGCCCAAGCTCGCGGGCACCATGGTGGCGCGGGTGGGGCCGGTGTCGAAGACCATCGAGCTCAAGTAGGCGTCCGGATTGCTGTTTCACACAAACGCGAAATAGCCATTGATTCAATCAAACGTTTGTTTTAAATAAACGTTCAATGACGCCACGACGAGCCGACTCCGAAACTCCAGACGCCCGCGGCGAGGCCGCGCGTCAGGCTCTCATCATCGCGGCGCTCGAGGTCTTTGGCCGCTACGGCTTCGATGCCGCCAGCGTTCGTGACATCTGCGACCGCGCCGTCGCCAACGTCGCCGCGGTCAACTACCACTTCGGCAGCAAGCAAGGACTCTACCTCGCGGTCGCCGAGTTCCTCGCCAACGGCATGGCCATGGGCACGGCGCACGTGCTGGAGCCCGCGCGCACCTACCTCGCGAGCGGCAAGCGCAGCGCGGCGGCCACCGAGGAGCACCTCGCAGGTCTTCTCAAGTCGCTGGTGTTGTCGATGTTCGCGAATGTTCGCGACTCGTCCCCTGCCCTCTTCGTCTTGCGCGAGCAGTCGGAGCCGACCTCCGCGTTCACCCTGATCTTCGAGCGGCTACTCAAGCCGATGCACGAGACGATCACGGCGCTCGTCGCGGACCGCATCGGCATCGAGGCGACGGCGCTCGAGGCGATCATTCGGGCGCACGCTCTCATCAGCCAGTGCGTTGGATTCAAGGCGGCCAAGGCCGCTCTGCAAAAGCGGACGGGATGGTCGTCGGTAGACGACCCGGGCCACGACAACGTCGAGCTGATCGCCGACGTAGTGGTCGAGCACTCGATCGGCGCGCTGCGCGCGGTCGCGGCCGCCAAGCGCCGAGGAGGAGAATGAAATGAATCCCCCCAACAAGTTGAAGCGCGTGGTGCCAGTCATCGTGATTGCGTCGCTCGTCGGCGGCGCGATCTGGTGGTGGAACGGGCATCGCGAAAAGCACCCGGAGAACGTCTTCTACGGCAACGTCGACATCCGCGACGTCTCGCTCGCCTTCCGCGTTGGCGGACGGGTGGCCGCGGTATCGAAGCGTGAAGGTGAAAAGGTGACGGCCGGCGAGGTGATTGCTCGCCTCGACCCAGCGCCATACCGCATCGCGCTCGATCAGGCGCTCGCCGGTGTCGACGCCGCCAAGGCCACCGTCGCCCGCGCCGAAGCCGGGTTTCGCCGAGAGGAGATCGCCGAGGCGCGCGCCGTCCTCGAGCAGCGGCGGGCCACCAAGACGCGGAGCGAAGACGTCTTCACCCGCACCGAGCGCCTCTACGCGAGCTCGGCGGTGCCGCAACAAGAGCTCGATACCGCCAAGACGCGATTCGACGAGTCCCAGGCTGGAGTGAAAGCCGCGGAAGCGACCCTCGACCGATTGGTACGTGGCAACCGCATCGAGGACATCAACGCGGCACGGGCAGACCTCGCGCGCGCAGAAGCGGCGGCGGCGGCAGCCAGGCTCTCTCTCGAAGACACCGAGCTGACGGCGCCTAGCAGTGGCACGGTGCTCACCCGCGTGATCGAGCCCGGCACCATGCTCGCCGCGGGCAACACCGTGCTCGTGGTGTCGCTCGACGCGCCGGTTTGGGTGCGTGCCTTCGCGCCCGAACCGGCTTTGGGGAGGCTCGCACCCGGCGCCGCCGTGCAAGTGACGAGCGACAGCCAGCCCGACCATCCCTACCCCGGCCACGTCGGCTACGTCGCCGCTCAAGCGGAGTTCACACCCAAGAACGTCGAGACCACCGAGCTGCGGACATCCCTGGTGTACCGCTTCCGCGTCGTCGTCGATGCGCCGGACAGCGCTTTGCGCCAAGGCATGCCGGTCACCATCCGCCTCGCCGACGTCGCCCCGACCCCGGTGGCGACGGGATCTACACCGTGAGCGCGGCGCTCGAGCTACGCGAAGACACGTCCGTCATCGCGTACACGCGCGGGCTCGTGAAGCAGTTCCCCAAAACGGCAAAGCCAGCCCTCGCAAACCTCGATATGACCGTGCGTAGTGGCGCCGTGACCGGGCTCGTCGGCCCGGACGGTGCGGGCAAGACCACTCTCATGCGCTTGTTCGCCGGCCTCCTCGTAGCTACTGGCGGCGAGGTCCGTGTGCTCGGCAAAGATCCCGCCCAGCAGGCGGACGACCTGCGCGACAGCATCGGCTACATGCCGCAGAAGTTCGGTCTCTACGAAGACCTCACGGTGCAGGAAAATCTCGACCTCTACGCCGATCTCAAGAATCTCGGAGGCAAAGAGCGCCGGGAGACCTTCGAGCGCTTGCTCGCCTTCACCGACCTCGCGCGATTCACCGATCGGCAAGCCGGCAAGCTCTCGGGCGGCATGAAGCAGAAGCTCGGCCTCGCGTGTACGCTATTGGGGACACCGCGCTTGCTCTTGCTCGACGAGCCCGGCGTCGGTGTCGATCCCATTTCGCGACGTGAGCTCTGGCGCATGGTGCGAGAGCTCTTGCGCGACGGTATGGCCGTGGTCTGGAGCACCGCCTACCTCGACGAGGCCGAGGCGTGCGACGCCGTGGTGCTGCTCAACGAGGGCGAAGCGCTATTTTCGGGAGCACCCGCCGACCTCAAGGCGCGAACCCGCGGCCGTGTGTTTGCTCTCAGCGGCTTCACGGGCTCGGCACGCAGCGCCCTGCGCAATGCCCGCCACGATCCGGCGAGCATGGACGGCGTCGTCCAGGGCCACACGGTGCGCTTGCTCGCAAAGCCCAACGCCAATCTCCATCCCGAGATCCACGGCGTTGGCGGCGCGCGGCTCACGACCGTCGAGCCGCGCTTCGAAGACGGCTTCATCGATCTGCTGGGTGGTGTGCCGGTCGTCGACTCTCCGCTGGCCGAGCTCATGCCCGAGCGGCCGCGTGACGATGCGGTGGTCATCGCCACCAACAAGCTCACCAAACAGTTCGGCGAGTTCCGCGCCGCGGACGACATCACCTTGGAGGTGCGTCGCGGCGAGATCTTCGGCCTCTTGGGGCCGAACGGCGCCGGGAAGTCGACGACCTTCAAGATGCTTTGCGGCCTGCTTGCGCCGACGTCCGGCGAGGCCAAGGTCGCAGGCGTCGACCTGCGACATAGCCGCAGCGCCGCGCGCCAACGCCTGGGTTACATGGCGCAAAAGTTCTCGCTCTACGGAAATCTCTCCGTCCACGACAACCTGGAGTTCTTCGCCGGTGCGTACGGCCTCAGTGGCCACACCGCAACCAACGCCATCGAGCGCATGCTCGAGACCTTCGAGCTCGGCGCCATCCGCGACACCGCGACTCAGGATCTGCCGCTCGGCTTCAAGCAACGGCTGTCACTCGCAGCCGCCCTCCTCCATGGGCCGGAGATCTTGTTTCTCGACGAGCCGACCTCGGGTGTCGACCCAGTCACCCGGCGCGAATTCTGGACGCACATCAACGGTGTGGTGGAGCGCGGCGTCACCGTCCTGGTCACGACGCACTTCATGGACGAAGCGGAGTTCTGCGACCGCCTCACCCTGATCTCGCGCGGCCGGCAGATCGCGAGTGGCACGCCCGACGACATCAAGGCTCGTGCCGCTACAGCGGACACACCGGACCCGACGATGGAAGACGCCTTCATCGCGCTCGTCAGGGGCGACAAGTGACGCCGCATCGCCTTCGCCGCATCGTCACGCTTTGCAAGAAAGAGAGCGTGCAAATCGCGCGTGACCCGAGCGCCCTTCTCATCGCCGTAGTCTTCCCGGTGGTGCTGCTGTTTCTTTTCGCTTACGGCATCAACTTCGACGCCGGCGCCGTACGCCTCGGCATCGTGCTCGAGGACGACAGCCCGGCGGCCCGCCGCTTCTCGGAGACCTTCTCGTCGAGCCCCTATTTCGACGTCACCCTAGGCTACGACACCGACGCCATGGCGGACCTGCTGCGCTCCGAGCGCATACGCGGCTTCATCGTCGTGCGCAGCGACTTTTCGCGGCGCCTCGAGGCGTCGGACGAGCCGCCATCGGTGCAGCTGATTACCGACGGCTCCGAGCCCAATACGGCGAGCTTCGTCGCTGGTTACGTCCGCGGCGCCTACGGCATTTGGCGCCGCGAGCACGCCATCGAGAGCGGCAGACCCATCAGCGCCGGCCTCACGCTCGAGGAGCGTTACTGGTTCAACCCGTCCACGGTGAGCCGCAATTTTCTCCTACCTGGATCGATCACCATCATCATGACCGTCATCGGCGCCCTGCTCACCTCGATGGTGGTGGCACGCGAGTGGGAACGCGGCACCATGGAGGCGCTGCTCGCCGCCGGCGTCACCCGCTTCGAGCTCATTGCCTTCAAGCTCGTGCCTTACTTCGTCCTCGGCATGCTCTCGTTCTCCTTGTGCATGGTGCTCACCATCAAGGTCTTCGAAGTGCCATTCCGCGGCTCGCTCACGCTCCTCTACTTCGTGGCGTCGACCTTCCTGCTCTCGGCGCTAGGCTTGGGGCTCCTCATCTCGACGGCGACGAAGAACCAGTTCAACGCATCGCAAGCAGCGCTCAACGCCGCGTTCCTACCGGCGATGATGCTCTCGGGGTTCGTGTTCGAGATCGCCTCGATGCCCGCGCCGGTCCGTGTGTTCACCCGCATCATCCCGGCGCGCTATTTCGTGACCGCCATGCAGACGCTCTTCCAAGCAGGTGATGTTTGGAGCGTCGTCGGCCCGGCTCTCTGGGGACTCACCGGAGCCGCCGTCTTCTTCCTCGGCCTCACATTCCTGATCACCCGCAGGAGGCTCGAATGAGTCCCGGCTTCATCCGTGCCAAGGCTCTCATCAAGAAAGAGATGCGTGCGGTGCTGCGTGATCCGCAAAGCCGCCGGCTCCTCATCGGTCCGGTCATCCTGCAGCTCGTGCTCTTCCCCGCCGCGGCGACGCGGGAGGTGAAGAACAACGTGTTGGCAGTCTACGACGAGGACGGCGGCGCCGTGACCGCGGAGATCACGCAACGACTCACGCAGACACCCGCGTTCAGCAAGGTGGTACGCGTGGGGAGCGACGAAGAGGCACGCGCCATCATCGAGCGCCAGGACGCTATCGCGGTGCTGCGTTTCGGTCCGCGCTTCTCGGCGGCCGTCGCCGAGGGGCGACCGGAGCCGGTTCAGGCGGTTCTCGATGGGCGCCGCTCGAGCGCGGCGCAGATCGCCGTCGGCTACGTCGGCGAGGTGCTCTCGGGGATACCGCTAAAACAGACACAGGCCACGCTCAGCGGAGGCCTCGCGGTGCGCCACTGGTTCAATCCGAACCTCGAATACTTCCGTTTCATCGTGCCGTCGCTGGTCGCCATCATCACCACCTTGAGCGCCCTCATCGTCACCGCGATGTCGGTGTCGCGCGAACGCGAGCAAGGCACGCTCGAGCAGCTTCTGGTGTCGCCGCTGACCCCGCCGCTCATCTTCTTCGGCAAAGCAGTGCCGGCGCTGTTCATCGCCGCAGCGCAGGCGACCATCATCCTTGCGGGCGGTGTGCTCGTCTACGGCATTCCGTTCCAGGGCGCGCTCGGCCTGCTGTATCTGTGCATGATCGCCTACGTCGCAGCGCTCGCGGGAATCGGCCTTTTGATCTCGAGCTTCGCGGCAACCCAGCAGCAAGCGTTTCTCGCGACGTTCTGCTTCGTCATGCCCGCGGTCCTGATCTCCGGTTACATCTCGCCGGTCGACAACATGCCCGGTTGGTTGCAGAGCGTGGCGCAGGGGAACCCACTCTTGCACTTCATCGTCATCGTCAAAGCGCTGTACCTCAAGGCGGCGCCGTTCGACGAGTTCGCGGGGCATGTCGGAGCGCTCGTCGTCATCGCCTGCACGACGACGGCCGTCGCGCTGTTGGTGTTTAGGCGTCGCCTCGCTTAAATCCTTCGACCATGAAGGTGATGATTTTCGGGTCGACGGGGATGGTCGGGCAGGCGGCCTTGCTCGAGTGCATCCGCGCCGACGATGTCAGTGAGGTCCTCGTCGTCGTACGGCGGCCGGGTGGCGATCGGCACGCGAAAGTGCGCGAGCTCGTGGTCCCAGACCTGGAAGCGTTCCCGACCGTGGCGGGCGCGCTCGGCCGGTACGACGCGTGCTTGTTCTGTGCCGGCGTCAGCTCCGTCGGCATGTCCGAAGCGGCGTACACCAAGGTCACCTTCGATTTGACCATGACCGTCGCGAACTTGCTGGCTCGGCAGAACCCGCCGATGGTGTTCGTCTTCGTCACCGGCCAAGGCACCGACGGCACCGAGCAAGGCAAGACCATGTGGGCGCGCGTCAAAGGCAAGACCGAGAACGCGCTCATGGCTCTACCGTTTCGCGGCGCCTACATGTTCCGGCCTGGCTACATTCATCCTATGGACGGCATCCAATCGCGCACCCTCGCCTACCGCTTGGGCATCATCGTCGCGCGACCGCTCTACCCGCTCGTTCGCCGCATCTGGCCCAACAACGTCACCACGACCCGCAACATCGGTCGCGCCATGCTCGCGGCGGCGCGCCAGGGCAACGAGAAGCGCGTCCTCGAGACGCCTGACATCAACGCCCTCGGAGCGCAGGCGTGAGTCGTCCGCCGGAGTTGACGCCTCTCGAGCCGGTCGCACCCGAGGTCGGTGAGCCATCGCGGATCGCCGGAGGCATTCCGGCAATCAGGCAGAGCCTCGCTCACATCGTCCGCGAAAGCGGCATCGTCCGCGGTAGCAGTCAGCTCCTGGCGATGAACCAGAAGAGCGGCTTCGACTGCCCGGGCTGCGCTTGGCCCGATCCCGATGACCGGCGCGAAATCACCGAGTTCTGCGAGAACGGAGCCAAGGCGGTCGCCGAGGAAACGACGACCAAGCGCGTGACCCCGGAGACCTTCGCGCGTCACAGCGTCGCCGAGCTCGCGGCCATGAGCGACCACGACATCGGCAAGCTCGGGCGCCTCACACATCCGATGGTGCTCAGCGAAGGCGCAACCCACTACACGCCGATTGCCTGGAGCGAAGCCTTCGCGCTCATCGCCCGCGAGCTCACCACCCTGGCGTCACCCAATGAGGCCGTCTTCTACACTTCCGGCCGCACCAGCAACGAAGCCGCTTTCGCGTATCAGGCCTTCGTTCGCCTCTACGGCACCAACAACCTCCCCGACTGTTCGAACATGTGCCACGAGTCGAGCGGCGTCGCGCTCAAGCAGAGCATCGGCGTCGCCAAGGGCACGGTGACCCTCGAGGACTTCGACCACGCCGACTGCATCATGGTGATCGGCCAGAATCCCGGGACCAATCATCCACGCATGCTCACCACCCTGCAGCGGGCAGCGCAGCGTGGAGCCACCATCATCAGCGTCAACCCGCTCTTCGAAACCGGTCTCAAGGCCTTCACTCATCCGCAGCACTTCTGGCGCTGGATGGGGAGCGGCACCGAGCTCGCAAAGCTCCATCTGCCGGTTCGGGTCGGCGGCGATCTCGCACTGCTGTCGGGGCTGATGAAGCAGCTCATCGCCATGGACGCGGTCGACCGCGAGTTCATAGCAGCCAAGACGAACGGCTTCGCACAGCTCGAGGCGAGCCTCGCGGACACGAGCTGGGACGACATCGTCCGCGAAAGTGGTGTAACGCGCGCGCTCATCGACGAGGCCGCAGCGGTGCTGGCGCGCTCCAAAGCGACCATCTGTTGCTGGGCGATGGGCCTGACGCAGCAGACCAACGGCGTCGCCGCCATCCAGTACGTCACCAACCTGCTCTTGCTCGGCGGCCACCTCGGCCGGCCCGGTGCCGGCGCCTGCCCAGTGCGCGGCCACAGCAATGTCCAAGGCGACCGCACCATGGGCATCTACGAGAAACCCGCGCCCGAATTCCTGGCGGCGCTGAGCCGCGAGCTCGGCGTGCCAGTCCCCGAGGAGCACGGGTACGACACCGTCGACGCGATTCGCGCCATGCACGACGGCCGCGCCAAGGTCTTCTTCGCGATGGGCGGAAACTTTTTGTCCGCCACACCGGACACGACTTTCACCGCCGAGGCGCTCGGACGAACGCGACTCACGGTGCAAGTGTCGACGAAGCTCAACCGCTCGCATCTCGTGCACGGCCGCACCGCCCTCATCCTGCCATGTCTCGCCCGCTCCGACCGCGACGAGCAGAAGAGCGGCGAGCAGATCGTCAGCACCGAAAACTCCATGAGCGTGGTCCAACCCTCGCGCGGCAAGCTCGAGCCGCCGTCGGAGCACGTGAAGAGCGAGGTCGCCATCGTCTGTGAGCTGGCGCTCGCGGTGTTGCCTCCCGACAAACGCGACGCTATCGACTGGGCCGGCTGGTTCGCGAGCTATGACCGGATCCGCGACAGCATCGAGCGCGTGGTTCCGGGCTTTACACGCTACAACCAGCGCCTGCGCGAGCCGACGGGGTTCTATCTGCCCAACGCGGTGCGCGATAGCCAAACGTTCGCGACCGCAAGCGGCCGGGCGCAGCTCGCGGTCCATCCGCTGCCGCGGACGAAGTTGGCGTCAGATCAGCTCGTATTGATGACCCTGCGTAGCCACGATCAGTTCAATACGACGATCTATGGCCTCGATGACCGCTATCGCGGCATAAAGAACGGCCGTCGTGTCGTCTTCCTCAACCAAGCCGACATCCGCGCACGCGGCCTGGCAAGCGGTCAGTACGTCGATATCGTCAGTCATTTCGGCACCTCCACACGTCGGGCCGACCGCTTCATGGTCGTGCCCTACGAGATCCCCGAACGCTGCGCCGCCGCCTACTTCCCCGAAGCCAACGTCCTGGTTCCGGTCGACAGCGTGGTGCCCGGCAGCAACACGCCCACGTACAAGTCCATCATCGTCACCCTGCAAGCCTCGCCCGATCAGTGAGCCGCGACCTCGTCGTCGGCCAGCCCGTGCGTGTCGACGGTGTGCACCGCCTCTTCGAGCATGGCCGCGATAGCGTTCAAAGACTCGGAGTCGACGTGCAAGGTGTGCCCAGCAACGTGGATGACGATGGCGCCGTTACCGCGGCGCATGACCGTCCCCAGATGACTGACAGACAAGATCATGTCGCGTTCCATGTTTGAACCTCACAAGCTCTGAGCGTAATGCTCGACCACCAGCTGGACGTCGATGAACAGGGGCACGCTGTCGGCCGAAGGCGTCGCCGTGATGCGAACCGCGCCGCTGACTTCGTCGCGCGCGAGCCATGACGGCGCCTCGAGAGCGGGGTCGCCCAGCGACGCCACCACGTGGGTGTTCTTGGCCGCTTTGTCGGACAGCGTGATGGTCTCGCCGGCGCTCACGAGATAGCCAGGCTTGTCGACGCGCTTACCGTTCGCTCGGACGTGCCCGTGAGTGACCAGCTGGCGCGCGGCGGGGATGGTCGCCGCCATGCCGGCGCGAAACACGACATTGTCGAGCCGACTCTCGAGGAGCTCGAGCATGCGCTCGCCCGTGATGCCGGACATCTTGCGTGCCTGGACCATGATGCGGCGCAGCTGTTTCTCGCTCACTCCGTAGTTGAAGATGAGCTTCTGCTTCTCCATGAGGCGACGTCCGTACTCCGATTGTTTGCGGCGCGACTGGCCGTGTTGACCGGGCGGATAAGGGCGGCGCTCGAGGCTCTTGCTAGAGAGACCGGGCAGCGCGGTGCCGAGGGCGCGCATCTTCTTCAGGCGGGGTTCGCTGTAACGACTCATGCCCCCTCATTACCGAGGCCGAGCCCTAGCTGCAAGTGATTCTCAACTGCATTCGCAACAATATTATTCCTGACTTGGAAATAGCCGAGTGGCCTGGAATATTTACGCGGCACCCATGACGCCCAGCCCCCTCACCCTGCGGTCGTCGATCGTGCTCGGCGTCCTTCTCGCGGCGACCAGTCCGGTTGCGGCGGAAGAGCACACCGTGAGCCTCGCAGAGGTGCGGACGCGCGCCGCATCTCGCGCGCCCGAGGTGCGTCAGGCGATGCTGCGCATTCGCGAAGCCGAGGCGACCAAAGTCGGCGCCGGCATCATCCTGCCGGTGAACCCGCGCGTGCAGTTCGACCTGCGACCCGGCCTCAACCAAGGCACCCGTGGCACCTACGGCTACGGCACCATGCTCGACCTCTTGTTCGAGGTGAGCGGCGCCGGCGGCGCACGCATTCGCGAAGCCGAGATGCGCACCGCGGTGGCCCACGCGCAGAGCGCGCTTGCGACCCTCGAGGCTCGCCTCGCCGCCACCGAGGCGTACGTCGCCACCGCCCTCGCCCGTAAACAGCTCAAGTACGCGCGCGATGGCCTCTCCATCGCCGAGCGTCTCACCGCCGTGGCCCGCGAGCGCATGGCGGTCGGCGCCGGCAGCGAGGTCGAGCTGTCGACGGCGCTCGCCGAGCTCGCCGAGCGCCGCGCCGATGTCCACGCCGCCGAGTCGAGCGAAGCGCTGCAGCAGATGGGTCTGCGTTTGCTCGCGGATCTCTCCATCGACGGGCCGCTCCAGCTCGCATCACCAGTCGACACCTTGAGCGCTCCGCCCGAGGCCTCCGCTCTGGCGGACCAAGCTCGTCGCACCCGCCCCGATCTCGCGCTCATCGATGCCCGCATCGCCTTGCTAACCGCTTCCGGCGAGCGGCTGCGCAAGGAAGCCATGCCGCGCGTCGGCTTCTACGGCGGTCTCGACGCCGCTCCGGCTTCGCCCACGTTCGGCTTCGCCGGTCTCTCGGTCGAGTTGCCCGTGGCCCAGCGCAACCAGGGACCGCGCGCGGTCGCCGCCGCCGAGACCCGTACCGAGCTCGAGGTCGCGGAGCTCCTCTTGCGACGCATCGACGTCGAGCTCCTGCACCGGCGCACCGCCCACGAAGCAGCACGCACCGAGCTCGCGGTGCTTGCCGATGAAGGCATTCCAGTCGCCGAACGCCGACTCGCCTTGGTAGAAGAAGGCTGGCGTTCCGGCCGCTTCGACGTCTTCAAGGTGCAAGCCGCCGCTGACGACGTGGTGCGGCTCAAGGCCCTACGCCTCGACGTACTGCAGCGCTTGTGGCGCGAGCGGCTGGCGCTCGAACGGCTGGTTGGAGGGTTCCCCGATGAAGAAACTTGATACGCGCAGCAAGCGCCTGATCGCGACGCTCTCAGCCGTCATCGCGGTCTTCATCGTCGGCATCGTCCTGCAAGCGGCAACCGACGGGAACGAACAAGCAAGCGCCGCCCACGCCGACAACGATGCCCCCGTGCTCGACGGCGACAACATCCGGTTCTCCGACGCCTTCGCCAAGCGGGCCGGGATTACCGAAGAGGAAGTAAAGGTCGAGCTCGTCTCACCGGTGGTCACGGTGAACGGCACTATGACCTTCGACCCCAGGCGCTACGTGATGATTGGCGCGCGCATCAGCGGCCGCGTACGCAAGCTCTTCCACGTTCAGGGCGACGAGATCAAAGAGAACGCAGTGCTCGCCGAGCTCGAGAGCGCCGAGATGGGCCGCGCCGAAGCGTCGGTCCACGCGGCGCGCGCCAAGGAGAAGGTCGCGGAAGCGGACATGAAGCGCGAGCGCCACCTCGCAGACGCGCACATCTCTCCCGAGCGTGATGCCGAGGTCGCGCAGGCGAACTTCGAGGCGGCGCGCGCCGAACGGATCGCAGCAGAGCAAGCGTTGACCGCGCTCGGCGGTAGCACCACAGGATCCATCGGCGTGCTGTCGCTGCGCAGTCCCATCGGCGGTCGCGTGGTGTCCGCCAAAGCGTCACGCGGTCAGGTCGTCGAACCGTCGGTGACCATGTTCGAGGTTGCCGACCTCGCGAGCCTGTGGCTCGAGCTCCACATCTACGAGCGTGACATCTCGAAGATCCGCGTGGGCGACGAGGTGTCGATCTCGCCGATGAACGACGACCACCGGGTCATCGCCGGCAAGGTCGATCACGTCGGCGACGTCGTCGACTCCGAGAGCCGCACCACCGAGGTGCGCGTCATCGTCGACAACCAGGAAGCGCAGCTCAGACCCGGCCAATCGGTCGTGGCGCGCATCGCCACCACGAGCCCGGCGACGAACTCGCTGTCGGTCTCGAAGCGCGCGGTCACGCGAGTCGACGGCCAACCCACGGTCTTCGTGCTTCTCGACAAGAACACCGTCGAGCCGCGCACCATCACTCTCGGCGCGTCCGATCCGGAGCGCGTCGCAGTGATCAACGGCTTGAAGGAAGGCGAGCGCGTCGTCCTCGGCGGCATGTTCGCGCTCAAGTCGGAAATCTACCGCTAGGAACGATCCCGTGCTCGAGCGTCTCGTCGTCGGCTCCATCAACATGCGCTACGCGATGGTGGCGCTCCTGCTCATGCTCCTCGCGGCGGGCGGCTACGCCATGAGCCAGCTGCCTGTGGACGCCATGCCGGACGTTTCCACCGTGCAGGTCGCGGTGCTCACCAAGGTCGGCGGGCTCTCGGCGGTCGAGACCGAGCGCACCGTCAGCATTCCCATCGAGAACGTCTTGAACGGCATCCCCGGCACGGTCGAGCTGCGCAGCATGGCCGACAGCGGCGTCTCGTCGGTGACCGTGGTCTTCGACGACAAGACCGACCCGTGGTTTGCGCGCCAGCTCGTGCTCGAGCGCTTGCGTGGCATCGAGCAGGTCTTGCCTCCGAACGCGCAGACTCCCGAGCTCGCGCCGATCTCGAGCGGTCTCGGCGAGATCTACACCTTCGTGGTGCGCTCGGCGCATCACCCGCCGATGCAGCTGCGCACCCTGCTCGACTGGGAGATCGTGCCGCGCCTGCGCAGCGTCCCGGGTGTCATCGAAGTCAACACCATGGGCGGCGAGTTCAAACAGTTCCACGTCAAGGTCGACTCCACACGCCTCGCGGCGCATCACGTGACTCTGCGCGAGGTCGTCGATGGGCTGCGCGCCGCCAACATCAACGCCGGCGCCGGCTACATGGACCGCGGCGAAGAGTCGTATGTCGTGCGCGGCGAGGGCTTGCTCAAGGACGAGCGCGACATCGCCTCTGTCGTGCTGCGTGCACCCGCCGAGGAAGCGCCGCTGCTGGTGCGCAACGTCGCCGACGTCACGGTTTCGCCGGCGCTCCGCTATGGCGTCATCACCCACAACGGCGTCGGTGAGGCAGTGGCCGGCACCGTCATGATGCTCCTCGGCTCGAACAGCCGCGACGTCGTCATGGCGGTCGCCAAGAAGGTCGAGGAGATCCGCGAAGACCTGCCGCCGGGTGTCTCCATCGAGACCATCTACGACCGCGCCGACTTCGTTGGCCGCACCCTGCACACGGTGATGAAGAACCTCATCGAGGGCGTCCTCATCGTCATCATCGTGCTGGCGCTGTTCACCGGCTCGATTCGTGGCGCCGTCGCCGTGGTGCTCGGCATCCCCGCGGCGATGTCGGTCGCGCTCATCGGCATGAACATATTCGGCGTCACCGGCGACATCATGTCGCTCGGCGCCATCGACTTCGGCTTCCTGGTCGATGGTCCCATCGTCGTGCTCGAGGCCGTCATCGCGGCGACCACCGGCAAGAAGCTGGTCGAAGCCTCGCGCGTGAAAGCGTACGCCGAGGTCGCAAAGCTCGCGGCACGCCCCGTCGCTTTCGCGGTCGCGATCATCATGCTGGTCTACGTGCCCTTGCTCACCCTCGAGGGTGTCGAAGGCAAGATGTTCCGGCCGATGGCCATGACCATGGCGCTCGCCCTCTTCGGCGCGCTCGTCTACGCCGTCGTCTTCTTTCCCGCGGTGCTTGTCATCCTGGTGCCACCGCGCGAGCACCACGGCCCCAAGTGGATGGACGCGACCGCTCGAGCGTACGAGCGTCTGGTGCACCACACGGTGCGCCACAGCCGCGCCATCATGGGCGCCGCCGCCGTGCTACTATTGGTGACCACCTGGCTGTTCGCCGACTCCGGTGCCGAGTTCGTGCCGCGCATCTTCGAAGGCGACGCGGTCGTCACCATCCGCCGCGCTCCCAGCATCTCGATCTCGCAAGCGCGCGACTTCGATCTCGCGACCGAAGAGGTCCTGCACGAGTTTCCCGAGGTCGTGACCACCCTGGCGATGACCGGACGCGCCGAGGTGGCCGTCGACATCGTCGGCGCCGACAACACCGACATCTTCGTGCGCTTGAAGCCCATCGACGAGTGGAAGACGGCGCACGACTTCGACGCCCTCTCCCTCGCCTTCAAGAACGCCATCGAGAGCCGCGTCCCCGGCACCTACGTGTCGGTCTCCCAGCCTATCGAGGACAAGACCAACGAGCTGATCAGTGGCTCGCGCGCCGACGTCTCCATCCAGATCTTCGGTCCGGAGCTCGAGCGTCTGGCGGTGCTCGCGAACGAAACCAAAGAGGTGGTGCGCGGGATCCGCGGCACCGGCGACGTTCGCGTCGAGCGCATCCTAGGGCAGCCGACGATGAGCGCTATAGCGGACCGCCCACGCATGGCAAGCTACGGCGTGCGCGTCGAAGACGTGTTCACGGTGCTGGCGTCGACGCGCGAAGGCGTGAACGTCGGCTCGGTCTACGAGGGTGCCCGCCGCTTCGACCTACGCGTGGTGCAGCCGCTCGACGAGCCCAGCCTGGACGCTATCGGTCGCTTGCGCGTCGAAACCATGCGCGGCGAGACCGTACGGCTCTCCGACGTCACCAAGCTCTCCGAGGACGACGGCCCGGCGGCGGTGAGGCGCGTCAACCGAGCGCGTGGCGTGCGTGTCGACGTCAATCTGCGTGGCCGGGATCTCCTGTCGTGGGTGACCGAGGCGCAGGAGCGCGTCGCCAAAGGCCTCGACCTCGGGAACGCCTACCGCGTCGAATGGGGTGGTCAGTTCGAGAACTTCGCGCGCGCGCAGGCGCGTCTGCGCATCGTCATACCCATCGTCGTCGCCATCATCATCGGCATGCTCTTGCTCATGTTCCAGAGCGTCCGCATGACCATCGCGGTGTTCGCCACCGTTCCGCTATCGCTGACCGGCGGCATGGCGGGCTTGCTCATCCGTGGGATGCCATTCTCGCTCTCGGCCGCGGTCGGCTTCATCGCTCTCGGCGGCATCGCCGTGCTCAACGGCGTGGTCATCGGGCAGGAAGTGCAGCGGCGGCTGGCGGCGGGAGACGACCTCGAGACCGCGGTCACCGAAGGCACGGCGGCGGTCGTGCGCGCGGTGCTGACGACCGCGGCGGTCGCGGCTCTGGGCTTCATGCCCATGGCCCTATCCACTGGCGCGGGTTCCGAGGTTCAGCAACCGCTCGCTACGGCGGTGGCCATCGGGGTCGCGGTCGGCGCGGTGACGAGCCTCATCGTCCTCCCGGGGATCATGCTGATGATCCTGCCCAAGTCGCGCGAGCCTGAGCACCACGACTCGGCCACGGAAGCGGCCGCGGCGCCTGTCTAGAGGCGGCTTGGCAGTGGTGACGATCGAAGAAAAAAGCACTAGCGACATTCTTTGCCGAAACTGATAGGGTCTTTGTCTTGCTGTGCTGGTGAGCGGTCTGGTAGGTGCGCCGCCGCACGGCAGTTGTCTCCTCCACTGCAGGAGGGGGGCCACGTTAGGGCGAGGGCGCTCCCCTAGCAGCTTGGGCACCGTAACGCCGTCCTGTTGAATAGCGCCCGCTAAAAAGATGCACGAGTTGTTTCAGAACATTCGCCGCCGTTGCTCTCATGCAAACTGGTCGCGCGCTTCCCAGCTGGTCCGCAAAGGGGCCGTCGAGCCCGTCAAGAGCGACGAGGAGAGCGCCGCCTACGAAGTGCGCGCCCGTGGTGGCCGCGATACCTCGACCGCTACCCTCTTCTTCCAGCGTGGCGACTGGGCCTGCGAGTGCCCGAGCTCCGAAGAAGTCTGCACCCACGTCGCCGCTGCCAGCATCTTCTGGAACAGCGCCAATCGTCCCGATGCCAACAAGGCGCGCACGCCCGGTCACGTCGGCTACCGCCTGTCGCGTGTCGAGGGCCGTCTCGCTCTGAAGCGCGTCATCGTCCAGGGCCGACGCGAGACGCCGCTGACCGGCCCGATGGCCGACGCTCAGCAACAAGACGGCATCCCGCAGTTCATCGCCACGCCGCAAGACCGACAGCTCGAGCTCCTACTGGGCTCGGCGGGCGGCCCCATCCAGCAGAACATGATGGTCAAGGCGCTCGAGGCGCTATCGACCGTGCCCGACCTCGCCTACGGCGGCCGTCCCGCGAAGATCGGCAAGCCGTCCGCCGGCATCTGCGTGCGTGTCGAAGAGTGTGGCCTGGGCTTCCGCATGCGCCTCGAGCAAGATCCGTTGGTCAACGAAGTCTTCCAAAACGGAGCACTTCGTCGCGGTGTGAAGTTCGTAGCGATGACGCCGCACAATCTCGGCGAGCGCATGTTCTATCAGCTGCGCACCGGCAAGATTTACGAGAAGGACGAGATCGGTACGCTGGTCGGCGAGATTCTGCCGGAGCTCGAGCTCAAAATCCCGGTCCACATCGACACCAAGAAGCTCCCGGCGCGCTCGACCAACTTGCGCCCGCGCGTGCACGTCACCACCACGAACGAAGACGGTGACCGCTTGGGCGTACTGGCCGACATCGTCTACGGCGACCCGCCGAAGGCGCGCGTCGACGGCGAGCGCTTGACCCTCGTCGGTGACGCGGCGGCACCAGTGCGCGACCTCGCCGCCGAAAAACGTTTGGCCCGCGACATCGCTACGACCTTCGAGGTGAACCCAGGCGAGAAGCGCGTCTTCAGCGAGCTGCGCGCCATCTCGCTCGCGGCGCGCCTCATGCACTCGCCCCCCGAAGAGGTCACCATCGTCGGTGACGCACATCAGCGCTTCTTCGACGTCGGCACGCTCGATCCCGAGATCGAGATGAAGAAGAACGGCGACGTCGAGATCTGGTTCGAGATCAAAGACCGCGAAGGCGGCGGCGGACGCATGGGCGCAGGGCGCGGTGTCGATGCCGCGGTGCTGCTGCGTGCCTGGCAGAGCGGCGCCACCATGGTCCCGCTCACCGATGGCGGCTTCGGCCGCATCCCATCCGATTGGCTGGCGCGTTACGGCCACCGCGTGCGCGACTTCATCGCCGCGCGTGAAGCCATGGACGCCGAAGGCAACAAGGCGCCCAAAGAAATGCGCTACGCCCTGTCGGCGGCGCTCTTGAAATCGCTCGACCGCCCGGTGCCGCCGAAGTTCGATCGCCTGCGTCTCATCGTCGAAGACTTCGACGGCATCCCCAAGGCCAAGCTCCCGAAGCTCGCTGGCGAGGGCAAGCTGCGTGACTACCAGCGCCAAGGCGTCGACTGGCTGTCGTTCTTGCGCGAAGCCGAGCTCGGCGCCCTGCTCGCCGACGACATGGGTCTCGGTAAAACGCTTCAGACGCTGTGCACCTTCTCGGGCCGCGTCCTCGTGGTGGCTCCGACCTCGGTGCTCCATAACTGGGAATCGGAGCTCAAGCGCTTCCGTCCCAAGCTCATCGTCGACCGCTATCACGGACCCGATCGCAAGATCGACGAAGACGCCGACGTCACCCTCACCACGTACGCCATCCTCCGTCTCGACCAGGAGAAGCTCGAGCAGATCGAGTGGGACATGGCGGTGCTCGACGAAGCCCAAGCCATCAAGAATCCCACCAGTCAGGTCGCCAAAGCGGCCTACGCGCTGAAAGCCAAGTGGCGCGTCGCCCTCACGGGTACACCCGTCGAAAATCGCCTCGAAGACCTGTGGAGCCAGTTCCACTTCATCAATCGTGGTTTGCTCGGCGGCCGCAACGACTTCTACGAGCGCTACGTGAAGCCGATCTCGGCTGGCGACGAAGAAGCCGGCAAGCGCTTGCGCGAGCGCGTGCGCCCGTTCGTCTTGCGCCGCATGAAGAGCGAGGTCGCCAAGGAGCTGCCGCCCCGTACCGAGGTGGTGCTCAAGTGCGAGCTCGGTCAGGCGGAGCGCGAGGTGTACGACGCGGTTCGCGCGGCCACCAAGAAGGACGTGGTCAAGAAGCTCGCGGCGGGCGCAGGCACCCTCGCGGTGCTCGAAGCCCTGTTGCGTCTGCGCCAGGCGTCCTGCCACCCGGGCCTGCTCCCCGGCCAGGGCGCCCTCAAGGAGGGCTCGTCCGCGAAGCTCGACCTCCTGCGCGAGACCCTCGAAGAGGTCATCGCCGAAGGCCACAAGGCGCTGGTGTTCTCGCAGTGGACCTCGCTCCTCGACCTGGTCGAGGTTCAGCTCAACGCCGCCAAGATCAACTTTGTCCGCTTGGACGGATCGACCACGGACCGCAAGGCGGTGGTGGACACCTTCCAGGCCGACAATGGTCCCAACGTCATGCTCATCTCGCTCAAGGCGGGCGGCACTGGCTTGAACCTGACGGCAGCCGACAACGTCTTCATGCTCGACCCGTGGTGGAACCCGGCGGTCGAGGACCAAGCCGCCGACCGCGCTCACCGCATCGGCCAGCTACGCCCGGTCATCGTGCACCGCTTGGTTGCCGAGGACACTGTCGAAGAGCGCATCATCGCGCTGCAGCTCAAGAAGCGTGAGCTTGCCGAAGCGGCCATCGGCAAGGGCCGCGCCGCGGCTTCCGAGATCACCAAAGAAGAGCTGCTGGCACTCATCGAATGATCCGCGACTCCTGGCTGCTCGTGACCGCTCTCGCGGTCTTCACCACCGCCTGTTTGAAGCGACAGGAGCCACCGCCGTTCTTGGATCCGGGCGCGAACACGCATCACAGCGACCAGGTCGGCGACGATATCGACTACGGCAATCAGCCCGAGCGCGTCGGTGGCGAGAGCGCCGGCGGCTACACGGGTGGCGGCAGCATCGGCGCCGGCTCCTCGCAAGGCAGCGGAGCCGGAGCCGGACAGAGCATCGACGAGGTCGAGCCGGGCACCGGTGGCAGTGGCTCGGCACCTTCGTTCAGCGGCACGCCGGGAACGGGCGTGGTTCAGCTCGTACGCAACGACATCGTCAAAGGACGCGAACAAGCACTGGCGGCGGCGTTGAAAGACGCGGTCACCAAGAAGTCGGCAGCGGATGGAGTTGGGTCCATTCCAGCGGACATGATGGCCAAGTTCCGCAAGTACGTGACGCGCTACAAGATCATCCGCGAAGGCGCGACCGACGAAGGGAGCTACAAGCTCGACTTGGAAGCCGACATCGACACGTCGATGATTCGCGCCGACATCAGCGCCCGCGTCGGCGGCGGACCAGTCGGTCAGACTCTCGAGCTGCACGTCGCAAACGTCAGACGGGCGCGGGACTTGCGCGCTATCGCGAACATGTTGCGCGGGGACTCGCGCGTGAAGGAAGTGCGGCAGCAGAGCTACGCGAGGAATGCGGCGGTGCTCGAGGTGGACACGACGGGGATGGCCGAGGAGATTGCGGAGCTGGTGGCGCAGACGATGTGCGAGGATGGGGTGACGGTTACGGTCGACGGCGTCAAAGAGCGCAGCATCAAGAGCACGATCGTGTTTCCGAAAGCCGAAGGCCGATAAGAAAAATAGGGACAGTCACCATTTTCCCTAGAGCCGACGTCGGTTGGACGATGGAAAATGGTGACTGTCCCTATTTTTCTTATCCGATTGCCGATTCCAAGCCACTGTGGCAGATGCGCCCCCGCGTGGTGCCTTTGAGGCTTTCCAAAGCCCCAAAGGCTCAAAAGGGAACCCGGTGTGATTCCGGGACTGCCCCGCAGCGGTAAGCGAGAACGACCTCCGCTAGATGCACTGGGTGAATAGCCCGGGAAGCAGCGGATAGTAGGCGCGTCCGAGGGAAACCAAGGCGCACGGCTCGCGAGTCCGAAGACCTGCCACGGCTCCTGTTGTGCTCGATTCTTCGCCGCGTGGGACGGCTAAGAGGTTCTCCCCAGTGCCGACTCGCCCCGAGTGTCCGCGATGAGCGGCGCTCTCCTCGCCATCACGATCACCCTCTCCTCCTCCGCTTGGGTCGAGATCCGTACCGGCCAGCCCGCGAGCGACGACATCACCTACGCGGGGTATCCCGACGGCCCCGGCAAGCTGTGGGTCGGCACCAACGCCGGCGAGGTCTACCGCACCACCGATGACGGCGTGACCTGGGACTTCGTCTTCGGGCCGCGCAGCTTCGACAACTTCATCGACCTGCGTCTGCGCACCCTGAGAGTCCCGACCTTGAACCTCGACCTCCTGCGTGATGCCCGCACCGATGTCCCGGTCCGCGATCGCAGCGGCAGCACCCGCCGCGTGCTCGACCTCGCGGGTCAGGCGCGGACGCGACAGCGCGAGACTGGCGCTCAGGTCTTGGGCGCCATCGTTGCTCGAGACGTCCGCGATCCCGGAGACATCTTCCAGGTCGCCAAGTGCTTCGACTACGTCTTCATCACTGCCAAGAACGGCTTGTGGCGCGGCACCGCGCAGGCGCCGTGGCGCTTCGATCTGCTCCCGGTAGGCGGCGACCTCGGCGGTGGCAACGCTGTCTGGGTCTCGTGTGACACGAAGCGTCCCGGCCATCTCGTCGTCACCACGCCCATCGGCACGATGCTAGAATCCGAGGACTTCGGGGAGACCTGGCACCCCTACACCGTGGTCTTCGAGCGCAACAGCCGCATCAGCTTCGCCATCTTCTTCGAAGGACGCATCATGTTGCTCGCCCAGGGACGCATCTACCGCGAGCGCGAGGACCGCCGCGGCTTCGAGCCGACATGCGAAGCGCAGGTCGATATGGTCGACCCCAAAGCGACCTGGGTCTGGAATCGCCTCGGGCCCATCTTCGCGACCGGTATCGGCGGCGTCACTGTCTGCGATGGCGCTCGCATCAAGCGCTACCAGGGCGAGACCATGGCGCTGAACGAGATTTACTACTTCCAGACCCAGGGAGACATCGACGAGCACGTCATGGTCGTGACTCCCGACGACATCTACGTCTCGCATGACCGCGGCGTCACCTTCGAGCACGAGTTCCGGAGACGCACGCAAAGTGCCATCGGCCTGGTGCTGGTCGACGACCTGTCCACTTTCGCGGACACAACGGTATGGGCCGGCAACACCATATGGAAGCGCGTCGACGCCAAGCGCGGGCCGGCCTCGGGGACCTTCCTCGCCGAGCTCGAGCGCGATGCCCCTTTGGCGCTGGTCATCGACACGGTCTTGCGGCGCTACCAGCTCGACGGCGGCCAGATCGCGGCGCGCCGTGACGATGCGCGCCTGCAGGGCCTATTGCCGTTGGTGCGCGCATCGGTCGCTTATCGCGAAGGCGAGGCGTTCACGGTGCTGCGGGATCGGGTGGCGGTGGGGAACATCTTCTCCGACTACCTCGTCACCGCGTCCGCCCCGATGCGCGATGTCTGGACGGTCCTCCTCGTCTGGGACCTATCGGACATCCTGCGCTCGCGTAGCTCGACCGACCGCGGGTGGGCCGACGTTCAGAGGCTCCACCGCAACATCGCCTACGACATCGAGGATACGTATCTGCGCTGGATGCAGGCGAACGTCTCTCTAATGGACGCGAGCCTGGACACGTCGCAACGCGCCAGGCTCACGCTCTCTCGCCGCGAGGCCGCGGCCTATCTCGACTACATGACCGAGGGGCGATTCCCCATCTTCCAGCGCTGACCGGCGCGGCGGGCCGCCAGCAAGCTCAGGAGGACCAGCGCCGCGAGGCCGCTGTCACCACCGGTCGCCGAGCAACCGGAGCCGGCGGCGATGAAGCCGTCGAGCGTCTGGCCCGGGCTGACCGGCTCGGGGTCGGACGTCGGGTCCTCGACCACCGGCTCGTCGTCTACCGGCGGCGTGGGCACCGGGTCGTCCGTCGGCGGCGGGCTCGGGATCTCGTCGACGACGCAAGCACCGCTGACGTCGCAGCGCGGGAACGCATCGTCCAAGCAAGCGTGCTCGGTGCGCGAGCCGAAGTCACCGTCGCACGGCACACAGCTGTCGCTATCGACGTCGCACATCGGCGTGCTGCCTGCGCAAGCGGCGCTCGAGAGCACGGTGCACTGCACACAGACGTGGTCCATGGGGTCGCAGACGCCGCTGCCGCCACTGCATTGATCATCGGTGTTGCACTCGACGCAGACGCCGAGGTCGTCAGCGCAGATCTCCGAGCGGCAGACCGTGGCACCGTTGTTCGCGTCGCAAGGACCGCGACCAGTGTGGTAGCCGCACTTGTTGTCGATGGTGTCACAGACACCCGACTCGCAGACCAAAAGACCGACCAAGTCGTTGCAGAGGTCGAGGCCCAGCACCGACGGCAGCGGCGTGCCGTTCGGCAGCTTATGGATGCACACGCCGGCGCCGATATCGCAGAACGCATCCTGCGCGACGCAGTCATCGTTCATCGTGCACTCGGGAGGCGCACCGCAGACACCTTCGACGCAAACTCCCGAGCGGCAGACGTCGCCCGCGTTCAGCTCGGTGCAGGTACCGTTGCCGGGCAAGTAGCCGCAGCGGTTGTCGTCGTCGTCGCACACGCCGCTCTGGCAGATGGCGTCGCCGAGGCCGAGGACACACAGGCCGACGAGGGTCGGCACGTGGCCGGGGATGGTCGGGATGAGCTCGCCGTTCGGCAGCTTGTCGACGCACGAGAAGGTCAAAGTGCTGCACCACTCGGAAGCGGCGCAGTCGGCGTCGAGGACGCAGCCGCCAGCCGGCTTGCAGACGTCGCCGGTAGCGCTGCAGCTGCTCGAGCGGCAGACCAGCGGGTCGAGGACCGTGCAGGGGCCTTCACCGTTCGGCAAGCCGCACTTGCCGTCGGCGCCGCACTCACCCGAGGCGCAGACGATGGCCGCGTTGGTCTCGGTGCAGGTGCCGTCGACGGGCGGCAAGTGGTCGGGCTCGTACGGAATCGGCGCGCCGTTCGGGACCTTCGGACGGCAAGCACCGAGGTCGGCGCTGCAGTACTCGGTAGCGGTGCAATCGTCATCGTCGGTGCAAGACGGAGCCGCGGAGCAGAGATTCGTGTTGCTGTCGCAGTGACCCGAGCGGCAGACGATGCCAGCGGTCAGCTCGGTGCAGGGGCCTTCACCGTCGGGATAGCCGCAGCGGTCGTCGCTCGCGCTGCACACGTTGCCGACGCAGATCGCCTGGGCAACGAGCTCGATGCACACGCCATCGAGCTCCGGAATGTGGCCGGGCAAGGTCGGAAGCGGGTCACCGTTGGGGACCTGCGAGACGCAGGTGAAGGTCATCGAATCGCACCACTGCGACGCACCGCAGTCGTCGTCGCTGCCGCAGCCGCCGGTCGGCACGCAGACCGCACCATGCTCGCTGCACTCACCGGAGCGGCAGACCGCTTCGGCGTTGCTCGCGTCGCAGGGGCCGGCGCCGTTCGGATAACCGCAGGCGAAGTCGAGGCCGCACACGCCAGAGCGGCAGACACCCGCGGTCACGATGGAGCAGGTGCCGTGGCCGTTGGCGACACCGCAGCGATTGTCCGACGCGTCGCAAGCTCCGCTAGCGCAGACGAGGAGCGCGGCGTTGGCGTTGCAGACGCCGTCGAGCGTAACGCCGACATGGCTCGCATCGACCGGCATGGCGCCGCCGTTCGCGACCTTGGCGGTGCAGCTGTTGCTGGTCGTGTCACACCATTGACCGGGGCAGTCGAGGTCGGTCTCGCAGTAGCCCTCGATGGCGACGCACTCGGGCGGCGGATTGCTCCACAAGCCGTTGCCTTGGCAGGTGGTGCTCGACGTGCCCACCAAGGTGTAGCCGTCGACGCAGGCATAGATGCGCGTCACACCGGTGATGGCGACCGAGACATCGACGATGCCGTGCTCGAGCAGCGACAAGCCGACGCACACCCCGGGGACGCACGCGTGCAGCAGGGAGTCGCAGTTCGGCGTGAGCCCGCCGCAGTCGGCGTTGTCACGACAACCGACGCAGTCACCACTCGAGCACCAGGGCTCGGCGGCGTTGCGCAGGAGGCACTCCACCGGGGTGAGGCAGGATCCGCACTGGTGAGTGAGGACGTTGCAGATGGGGTTGGTGTCCGGGCACTGAGCGCTCGTCGAGCAGCTCTGGGCGCGGGCTTCGGGTGCTACCGCAACCAGTGCGGCGGCCATGAGGCCAACCGCGGTCACGTAGCGACAGTATTGTTGAGTGTCATGAGAGAACATAGTCGTGGGCTCCTCGATCCTTGGCTTCTTTAGCGGACAATGTGAATTTCGACACGACGGTTTGCCTTACGACCGGCCTCCGTCTTGTTGTTGGCGATTGGTTTGCTCGGGCCGTAGCCGTGCGCTTCGAGGCGACTGGCGTCGACGCCGTGCGAAGCGAGCCAGGCAACGACGGCCTGGGCGCGGCCTTCGCTCAGCACCTTGTTGCGCTTGGCGCCGCCGCGGTTGTCGGTATGACCTTCGACGATGAAGCGCGTCGCCTGGGGCAACGAGTTGATCGACTTCAAGATGGCGGTGAGCACCACCTCGCTGTCGGCCTTGATGACCGACTTGTTCGTCTCGAACTGGATCTGATCCATGATGATGATCTGGTCACCGACGATGCGCGCAGCCGGGCAGCCGTTGCGGGCGGGGTCGGCGTCGGCGACACCGGCGTCGGCCGGGCAGGCATCGACTTCTTCGACGATGCCGTCACCGTCGGTATCGAGCACCGCGGGGCAACCATCGTGCTCGGCATCACCGGGGACGTCGACACAGGCATCGCGCGCATCGGCGACACCATCGGCATCGCGATCCGGCGCCGGCGCCTCGGGCGGAGCAGGCGCGACAGGCGGCTCGGGAGCCGGTTGCGGTTGCGGCGCGGGAGCGGGCGCAGGGGCAGGCGTCGGAGCCGGTGCGGGCGCGGGGACTGGCGCGTCCCAACCAAAGGCGTACCCAATGCTAGCGACGACGCGAAAATCCGGCGTACCGATGCCCGAGGTGAAGCCCGGTCCGGCGGCAACGCCTGCGTCGAGACCACGTCGTTCGTGATAGCGGACGCCGAGCAGAGCTTCGACGTTGCGATTGAAGCGATCGCTGTCGTTCCAGCGGAAAGAACCGGTGGCCTCGGGACCGACCTGCAAGCGCTGGTCGAAGAAGCGGACACCCGCCGCCGCGCTCACGCGAATCGCGTTGCCGAGCTCGACGTTGACGAAGCGCTGCGCCCGTCGCAGGTCAGGGCCGGCGGCGAACGCCCAGACCAAGCGGCCCGAGTCACCGTGCGCAACTAGCTCGACGCGGCCGCGCGCACGATGGTCACTCAAGTATGCGTTCGCGGCGCTACCACTCCCGCCGAGAGGCAGCCAGAGGTTGCCGGCGACGCTGAAGCGTAAGAGAGGAGATGCCTGCCACAAGAGGACGCGCGCCCCTACGCGAAGGTCGCCGACGTGAGCGCCATCAGCCGACGGCACATCACCGAGTCCGCCCTGCCCGGTCTGCGACAGCGCAATCGGCAGGCTCGCCGACACCGTGATGCGCTGCCAAAGATCGAAGGCCGCGCCGAGGTCGAGGATCGCTTGCCGCCGCGCCAGCTCGGCGAGGTTCTCGTCATCGTCGGTCGAGCGCAGCACCAGCGGCTTGTCGGCCCAGTCGAAGGTGGCGCGAGCGCGCAACCCGAGGTGCTCGATGTCGCGCGGCGATTGGACCCCGAAGAAGGCGTCACCGGCCGGGCTCGCGTCGAAGCGCGGCAAAGCGATGTGGGTCTGCGCGAACGCAGGCCCGGCGATGAGGAGGCTCGAAAGGATGATGCGGGCTGACAAGTTCAAGACATGGACTCCCGGCTCACGATGACCAGCGAGTCAGGGCCATTTCTCGAAACGTGCCAAAATGGGCGCCACCAACATCCTGAACGACTATCGGGGACTGCGAGGCCCGCCGCGAATCGTGAACCTGAATGTAGGTTCATTGGGGTCGGTTGGTTCTTCCCTGGGTTGGGGGCACCCGCTTTAGCGGAGTCACCAACGTTGTGACTTCCGAGCCAAGGATCGCTATATTTTTCGCGACCGTGACTCCGAACCCACCGGCGTTTCGCATTTTGTGCGTCGACGACGATCCGCGAACGCGGAGAGCCGTCATCACCTCGCTTCTCCCTCTCGGCCTGCAGGTCGACGAAGCGAGCGGGCGCAACGAAGCAGTCGCGCTCGCTCAGGCGCATCGCTACGGCCTCGTTCTCATGGACCAAGTCCTCGAAGACACGACGGGTCTCGAGCTCATCGCCGAGCTGAAAAAACACGATGACTCGCCGGTGTTCGCGCTCATGACCGGCGTCACTGATCTGAACTTGCTCGTCGGTGCGGTGAACGCCGGCTCAGCGTCTTACGTCGTCCTGAAGCCCTGGCATTCCGAGGAGCTACGCGAGATCGTCACCAGCGCCATGGCGCGCGCCAGCGCTCGCGTCGTTCCCGTCGTGCCTGCCGAGGCCCCCCCGCAAGGGCGTGTCGGCCGAAACCTCGCTCTCGGCAGCGCCATCGGTCTTCTGTTGGCCACGTCCTCGGCCATCTTCTGGAATGCTCGGCACGAACGCGATGATGCCGCTGCCTTGGCCCAGGCGGTTGCGCTACTGGCGTTGCGGTCCCCGCCCGAGGCGCTGCAAGCGCTGCTGCGGGACGGTGTCGCGTTCATTGCCGTGACCGAAGCCGATGGCAGCCTTGGCGCCTTCGCGATCGATCGCGGCAAGGTGCAGGTCATCGGTAGCGCCCGGGACGCGGCCATCGCCTTACGCGACACATTGCCCGGCCCCGGTGTCGTCACGCGCGAGGCAAGCGAGGGACCACGCAGGGCCGAGGTTCGCGTCGACCGCTCGACGTTCGACGGAAGCAACGCGGCGGTCACGGTCTCCGCGGTCGTTGGCGTCGTGCTCGCTCTGTCCGCTTTGGCGGCTTGGTGGATCGCCCGCTAGTCGGCGCGAACCTGCTGGCTGCCTTTGGCTTGCACGGTCACGGCGTGGCGCGTACGTTCACCAGTGCCGGCGCGCTCGACGGTGACGACGTAGTCCCCGGCGAGGAGCGGCACGTTCACGAGCGGAGTGACACCGAGCTCGCGTGAGCCGAGAAAGACGCGCGAGCCCACAGCGCCATCGACGCTGAGGCTGCCGCGGTCGAGGCTCACCCGATGAATGGCGGTCGCATCGGGAGCCACTTCGACGGTGGTCACCCGCGACATGCTGTCGGCGGTGCTCACGATCTTCAGGGCGACGTTGCCGGCGCGAACGTGCGCTCGCGTCACCGGCGTCATGCCGAGGTCGACACCATCGGCAAAGACGCGCATGGGAACGACCGACGTCACGGTGAGAAAGCCGCTCGCCGGCGGGGCTGGGGCAACCGTCGGCGCAGGTGGAGGCGCCGAACGAGTGGCGCTGCGCCGAGGCTCCGGGCGGGTCCGCGGCTCGCTCTTCTCGACTGGGGCAGTGACCGGCTCGGGAGCTGGTGGCGGCGCCACCGCAGTTTCTGGTCGCGGAGCTAAGGGCGCGACCGGGACTTCCGTTGCTGCATCGGACGTCAAGGTGGCGTGGAGAGCTCGCGCCACGACTCCCGATAGAGGCGTCACGAGCTCGCGATAGTCGCGGTATCCCGGGACAACGATGCGAAAGTCCGCAGCGCGACCGACGACCAGCCCCTGCACGTCTGTCGGCGTCTTCCCCATCGGGACATCGTCGACCAGCACCAGCGCTCCAGCGGGTGTGCTCGTCACGTGCAACGAGACGCGCTCGCGATCACGGCGCGTCGCGAACACCGCGGCGCATCCGAGAACGGTAACCAGGACCGCCGCAGCGGTCGCGATGTGCCCGAGCCGTCGCGGCCAACGTTTCGGAGAGCTGGCGCTGGGTGGCGGCGGGCGCGCTTCGATGGCAATCGGCGTCTCCGGCACGTCGATGCGCTTGCGAATCTGAGTTCCGCCATCGCGGACAGGAGCGCCACCGGCCGGTGGCGCCGGCGCCGCGACCGCCTGCATCGCCATCGGGCTCGGGCTATTGCCCTGGAAGGAATGGAGACGGCGGTCGAGCGCCGCGACATGACGCGCGCCGAACGTCTTCACCAAGAGCTGCGAGAGCTCGGACAGGCCGACCCCGGTGCCGCTGGCTTCGAGGAAAGCTTCGAGCTCCATGCGCAGCTCGTCGGCAGTTTGATGCCGATTCTTGGGGTCCGACGAGATGGCTTTGGTGACGATGCGAGCAAGCTCGGGATGGACAGTCGGCATCCGCTCGCTCAAGGGGACGTCGACCGCGCTGCCCGCGAGCCGATCACCGACCGAGACACTCGCGTCGACCGGCCGCCGGCCACACAGAGCCTCGTAGAGCACGACGCCGAGAGAGAAGATGTCGGCACGGCGGTCGACGCGTTGGCCCGAGAGCTGCTCCGGCGGCATGTACTCG
Organism: uncultured Bdellovibrionales bacterium; assembly: GCA_964484195.1. Taxonomy (GTDB): domain Bacteria; phylum Myxococcota; class XYA12-FULL-58-9; order XYA12-FULL-58-9; family JALHOP01; genus JALHOP01. Next base: position 1,083,081 of record CAZAER010000001.1, read on the forward strand.
ACCTTGCCCTTGACGATGCCGGTCTGCGTCTTGACCTCGCGGTCCTCCGCTTTGGCGATGCCGAAGTCGACGAGCTTCACGACGCCCGCCGTCGTGAGCACGATGTTCTGCGGGCTCACGTCGCGATGCACGATGTTGAGCGGCGCGCCGTCGTCGCCGGTCATCTCGTGTGCGTAGTGGAGAGCAGCCGCTGCATCAGCGACGATGCGTACCGCGATGGGCACGGGCACCGTGGTCTTGCGCGCAGCGAGCACGCGCACCACGGTCGCGAGGTCTTCGCCGGGCAGGTACTCCATGGCGATGTAAAACGAAGCGCCAGACTGCCCGAGGTCGTTGATTTGCACGATGTTCGGGTGGGTGAGGCGCGCCGCGAGCTTCGCTTCGTTCAAGAACATGGTCGTGAACATCGTGTCGCTGGCGAGCTGGGGAAGCAGCCGCTTCACCACCACCGGCTTGCTGAAGCCCATGGGGCCGACGCGCTTGGCGAGGAGGATCTCCGCCATGCCGCCCAGCGCCAAGCGCCCGAGGATGAGATAGTCGCCGATTGTTTCGTTGCCGCTCATGGTCAGACCCCCGCGGAGACGCCCAGGGCTTCCTACTGCGAGTCGTGCGCCAAAGCGGCTCAGTGTGGCGACCTCAACGAAAACGCGGAGGTGTCTGTGGACGGGTGCGGTGGAATGGTGGTTTGGAGGGACCCGGGGTCGAGGTGACTCAGTGAGCAGCGAGGCAGAGCTCAGTCCGTTTTCGCGCGCCATCATCGCGGCCATTCGCGCCATCCCGCGTGGCAAGGTGGCCACCTACGGCCAGGTGGCCGCCATCGCGGGCAACCCCAGAGCGGCCCGCCGCGTCGCATGGTTGCTCTCGTCGTCGTCGCTGAAGCGCGGCCTGCCCTGGCAACGGGTCATCAACAGCAAGGGCGAGATCGCCTTCGACCGCGATAGCCGAAGCTTCTCCCGTCAGCGCGCACTGCTCCGGGCAGAAGGCGTGCGCTTCAAGACGCCGAAGGGCGTCGACCTCGCGGCCTATCAGTGGAACCGTGACCGCTGAAGGTGGAGACGGTATGCTCGCAACGTGCTCGACCTCGTGTGGCCTTACGCGCTGTACGCCGCCCTCGGGCTCCTCGTGGCGTTCCTGTTGCTGCGCAAGGTGCGCCGGCGCCTCGACGAGGGCGAGGTGCGCTCCCTCGAGCGTCGGTTCGAGCGGACACTGGCCCGCTTCAAGGTCGAGATCGATCGCTTCAAGCTCGCCCGCAAACGTGCGGTTCGCGACCTATTGAACTACGACCACGCCATCTGGACCCACGTCGAGCAGCTCGCCGACAGCCCGCGGCATGCCGAGAAGCTCCGCGTCGACGTCCATCGCTACGTCCACGAGATCGTCCCCTTCTTCACGCCGCTCTCCTATTACACCGTCGGCCAACGCTCGGCGCGATGGCTGCTCTCGGCGCTCTATCGCGTGGACTTCCGGCCGGAAGACGTGGCGCGCATCAAGGAGCAAACCAGCGTCAAGCCGACCAGCGTGGTGTACGTGATGAACCACCGCTCCAACGCCGACTACGTCATCGCTGCGTACGTTTTGGCGGACCGCATCGCGCTCTCTTTCGCCGTCGGCGAATGGGCGCGCGTCTGGCCGCTCGAGTACGTTTTCAAGAGCTTCGGCTCGTACTTCCTGCGTCGTGGCTTCCGCGACCCGCTCTATCACACGGTGCTGCGGCGCTACGTACAGCTCATCACCAAGAACGCGGTGACTCAGGCGCTCTTCCCCGAAGGCGGCCTCAGCCGCGACGGTCGCTTCCGCGCGCCGAAGATCGGCTTGCTCGACAACATCATCGGCTCGAAATCCGATCGCACCTTCGAGCGCGAGCTGCTGTTCGTCCCCGTCGCCATCAACTACGACCGTGTCCTCGAAGACCGCGCCCTGACCAACGAGCTCGGCCTCGAGAGCGGCCCCGCGCCCAAGCGCAGGAAGCGCGACATGGCGCGCCAGGTCGTCGACATCTTCTTCGGTAACGTCGCGAAGCTCCGCCGCGGTCAGCTGCGCCGGCACGGCATCGCCGCGGTGCGCTTCGGCGAGCCCATCTCGTTCGACGCCTGGCACGCCTCTCGGGGCGTCGACATCTTCAATCTCGCGAAAGAGGCGCGTCGCGGGCATATCGCCGAGCTCACCGAGACTCTCATGGAGCGCATCGCCGCCCTCATGCCGGTGACACCGCTCTGCTTGGTGGCCAAAGCGCTGGTCGAAGGGCCACCGATGTCGCGGGTCGCGCTGCAAGAGCGCGTGGATGTCCTGGCGGTTGGGTTACGCGAGCGCGGCGTCGAGGTCGTCGACTTCGACCGGGGCACCGCCTGGATGGTCGACGGCGCCATCGAGCGTTTCCGCTTTCGCAGACTCGTGGCAGCCGACGACGAGGGCATCCTTGCCGTGGTCGCAGGCAGCGAGCCTATCTTGCGCTACTACGCCAACAGCTTCGCCCACTTCGAAGACGGCGTGTTGCCGCGCGTCGAGGGGCCGCGGGCGTAGACGATGTTGACGCTGGTAGTGCTCGCCATTGCGTCGTTCTTCGCTGGTCTCATCGATGCGGTCGCCGGCGGTGGCGGGCTGGTCACCGTGCCCACGATGTTCAGCCTCTATCCTACGACGGCGCCTGCGACCCTGGTAGGCACGAACAAGGCCGGCGTCATCTTCGGAACCGGGGCGGCAGCTTACCGCTACGTGCGCCAGGTGCGGGTTTACTGGTCGACGACCCTGCCGACGGTGGCGGCGGCGTTCGTGTTCGCTATCGCGGGCGCCCAGCTCCTCAAGCAATTCCCCGCCGAGCCCCTCCGCCGCGCTCTGCCTTTCGTGCTCCTCGCCCTCTTGCTCTACATGGTCGCCAACAAGTCGCTAGGACTCACGCACGCCCCCCGTCACGGCGGCCGCAACCTGCTCCTGCTCGGCATCGCGGGCGGCGCCATCATCGGCATGTACGACGGCTTCTTCGGCCCCGGCGCCGGCTCCTTTCTCCTCCTCTTGTTCGTGCGCGGGTTCGGCTACGACTTCCTCCACGCCAACGCCTCCGCCAAGCTGGTGAACCTCGCGACCAATGCCGCCGCGATTCTCCTCCTGGCCCTCGCCGGACACGTCTGGTGGCGCGTGAGTCTGCTCATCGCGGTGGCCAACATCGCCGGCTCGGTCGTCGGCTCCCACCTCGCCGTGCGCTACGGCAGCGAGCTCATTCGCCGCGTCTTCGTCGTCGTGGTGACCGCGCTGATCGCCAAGACCGCGTACGACGCCTTCGGTTGACGCCCACATCACCCACCTTGTCGCCGAGGCGAGGTCGCTTACCTTGGGTCCTTGGGGGAATCGAGCCATGCGTTGCGCCGCCAGTGTGCTGGGGTGGGTGTTGGTGTGCGCGTCGTGCCAATACGAGGTCCGGCCGGTGCCCGGCGACCTCGACGGCCCCTCGGCGCAACCTAGCGGTAACCTGCCGACAAGCCCGACCAATGCCGACATGGCGAGCGAAGACATTCGCCAATGCACGAGTGATGGCGATTGCCCCGGTAAACACGTGTGTCAGCTCGCCGACACGTGTTTCCGCACCTGCAGCGATGGCGTCTGCGATAGCGGCTGCACCGGCGTCTGCCGCCCCGAGCCCGAGTGTCGCAGGACGCCGATGCCGCAGATCAACACGTGCGAAGGCCGCTGGCACATCGCCTGGGATGATCATGGGTGCCCGAGGCCACCGGTGTGCATCTGTCCCGATGGCTCGCCGCAGCCGATCGCTGGTGGATGTGGAACGACCTGCACCGCGCCTGTCTGTGCCGACGGTCACGCGCTGGTCGCCGACGGGTCGTGTTACGCGGGATGCGCACCCGCTTGCACCGGCGACGATGATTGCACCGTAGGCGAGCGCTGTCTGCGCCGAGAGAGCTGCGCGGTGGTGGTGTGCGCCCCCGATGATCGCAAATGCAACGAAGGCCGTGAATGTTACGGGACGTGCGTCGCCGGGTGAAAGCGTTACAACTCGTACTTGACGCCACCAGGCATCCCGGAGAGCCTTGAGCATGGCCACTAGCTCGTCGGATCTCTGGGCTCAAGCGCAGCGCTGCATCAACGATCAGAAGCCGAAGGAAGCGATCTGCTACCTCGCCGAGCTCGTCAATCAGAGCCCGACGGACCGCAACGCGCGCATGGCGCTGGCCATGTCCCTGGGCGATGCCGGCAATCCGGCAGGTGCGCTGAAGATCATGCGCTTGCAGGCCGAGCGCCTCGTGCATGACGGGTACCTCCTGCCCGCTATCGCGGTCATTCAGCAGGGACTCGCTCGCTCGCCCGGTGAAAAGGGCTTGTCGACCCTCCTCGATCGCCTGCACGTCCGCGGCGCCCATGCCAAGGCGGGCACGTTGGCGGTGCCGCCGCCGCTGCCCCCGAAGCGTCAGAGCACCGCGGGCGCCAATGCAGCCGAGCTCCTACGCATGGCGGTCGACGAGCGCGTCGCCAAAGTGACCGAGATCGGCTGCGAGCTTCCCGCCGCCGGCCCCGCCGCCAAACCAGTGCCGCTGCCGCTCTTCGGCGAGCTCGATGCCGAGGCTTTCACCGCCACGGTCAAGCAGCTGCATTACAAGCGCGCGAACCAGGGAACGAAGCTCCTCGAAGAAGGCGCCATCGGCGATTCGCTCATCATCCTGATCAGCGGCCATGTCGCCGTCTCGAAGGGTCAGACCGTCGTCGGCCAGCTGCAATCGGGCGCGGTCATCGGCGAAATGGCCCTCATCACCCGCGCCCCCCGCAGCGCCACGGTGACGGTTTCGGAGCCGGTCGAGTACTTCGAGCTCAGCCGCGCCGACGTCGCCACCCTCACGCAAACGCAGCCCAAGGTCATGCAAGAGCTCGCCGCCTACTGCCGCGGCCGCCTCCTGATGAACCTGCTGCGCACCTCGCCGGTCTTCAGCCACTTCGACGAAGCGACGCGCATGTCGCTCCTGCAACGCTTCCGCACCACGACCATCCAGCCCGGCGACCAAGTGATCACCGCCGGCCAACAAGGTGAAGGGCTGTACGTGATCGCCACCGGCAAGGCGCAGGTCCAGGCGCGTGATGCGTCCGGTAAAGCGGTCTTGCTCGCGACGCTCGGGCCCGGCGACGTCTTCGGCGAAATCTCGCTGGTCAAGCGCCGCCCCGCTACGGCGGACGTCATCGCCACGGACACGCTCGGCGCCATCGTGTTACCGGCCGCCGACTTCCAGAAGGTGCTCAACGACTTCCCCGAGGTCCACAAGTTCCTCGACAACCTGAGCGACAAGCGCATCGCCGCGTCGCGCGACCTCGTCGGTGACGACGTCGTAATCGATCCCGACGACATCGTCGTTCTCTAGCAAGGCTGCTCACATGCGTCGTTCAGGACTGCTCTGCGCCGTCGCCCTCGCGGCGTGCGGCACGAACCTCGACGTGCCCACGAACCTCGTGGTGACTTGCGGCGCGTCCTCGGAGTGCCCTTCGGGCCTGGTCTGTGTCGCCAGCCTGAATCGCTGCGTCACCCCTGGCACGGCGTGCGTCGCCGAGGTCGGCGGACGCTTCGTACCGGCGGCCGACGGCAACGTCTGCGAGCGTCCCGGCGGCGGCGAAGGCACCTGCCGCGGCGGCTTGTGTCTCAACATCTGCGGCGATGGTTTCGTCGACGCCGGTGTCGAGCCTTGCGACGACGGCAACATCACCAACGAAGACGCTTGCACCAACACCTGCGAGATCAACGTGTGCGGCGACCGCTTCGTCAACGCCGGTGTCGAGGCCTGCGATGACGGCAACGACGACCCGAACGACGGTTGCGATGCGTGCGCAGTCGTCACCTGGGACGGCACCCTGGTCATACAGGCCGCGGAGATCCCGGGTAGCCCGCTCTCCCTCGGACTCGCACGTCCGACGAGCCTCACCCACGACGGTGCCGGCAACTTCTACTTCACCGATTCCAATCGCAAGGTCATCTACCGCCGCGACGCCGCGACCTCCGCCATCACGGTCATCGCCGGAACCGGCGACACGCGCGATACGCTCTTCTACCCCGGCATCGCGCCGACGCAGCTGAGCCTGGGTAGCACGTCGGGTCTCGCAGCCACTGCCGACGGCACCCTGTTCTTCTCCGAAGCATCGAGCACCAGGAATCGCATCTACCGCATCCGACCGAACGGTGACTTCGAGGTCTTCGCAGGGAGCGGCCCGCGCTGCACCACCGCGACCGATCCCAACTGCGGCAACGGTGGCCTCGCGACCTTCGCCCCGCTGGCCGGCCCGGGCGATCTTGCTTGGGACGAGGCGACACAGCGCCTGTACTTCGTCGACGGCCGCACCATTCGCGTCATCGCTGGAGGCTACGTCTATCACGTGGTCGGCGACGGCAGGGACTGCTTGACCACCGGTATTTGCCCCGAGTGTCCGCGTGACGGCATCGGTCAGGTGTCGGCAGCGTGTGGCGACGGCGCACCGGCGACCGACGCCGCAGTCATGCGGATCACGCACGTCGCGATCGACCCAGACGGTGTCCTTTACTATTCGGACGCCGCAATGCATCGCGTGCGCCGCGTCGATCCCATCACCGGCAACTTGAGCAATTTCTTCGGTACCGGAGCGTTGTGCGCGACGCAGCCGTTTCCTCAGACCTGTGGTGACGGCGGTCCGGCGATTGCTGCGCTCATGAACTCGCCCGCCGGTCTCGCGGTCGGCAGCGACGGCGCCTTATATGTCGCCGACTCCGAGTCCGCCGGCCGCGTGCGCGTGGTGCGCAACGGTACCGTGCAGACCTACGCCGGTACGACGGTCAGCTGCTTCGTCGACGGCAACTGCCTGAGCGCCAACGGCCCCCGCCTCACGACGCAGTTCTTCCGTCTCGAAGATCTGAGCTTCGATCCGCAGGGTCGCCTCCACCTCGTCGACGAGCTCAACCGCATCATCCGCGTCATCGATGGCGAGACCGTGACCACCGAGATTGGCAATCGCACCTCACTCACCAACCCGGAGGGACGCGAAGCGCTGAGCGTCAATCTCGCGGTGGGCTTCAGCGCGGCGGACAGCGCCGGCAACCTCTACATCCTCGCGTCCGGCTTCATTTTCCGCGTCGACGCCGTTACCGGCATCATCCGCCACATCGCCGGCACCGGCATCGGCTCCGACGGATTCGCTTGCGACACCGGTACGTGCGGCACCAACGGACCGGCAGTCCAAGCATTCCTCGGCTTCATCAGCGACATGGTCGTTCTCGATAGCGGACAGGTCTTCATCGCCGAGCCCAACCTGTCGCAGGTGCGGCGTATCGACACCGACGGGGTCATCCGCAACGCCGCGACCGGCGTCGGCGTGAGCGGCATCGACGTCTCCCCGGGCTGCAAGCTCTACGTGACCAACGGCAACACCATCGGCCTGGTGACCAATGCCTGCACCACGCCGAGCGCCGTCACCTCCGTGGCCGGCACCGGCGACTGGGGTCTCGGCACCGAGAACGGTACCGCGACGACGCGCCTACTCGCTTGCCCCGCCGATGTCGCCGCCGACCCTACGAACGACAGCAACTTCGTCATCGCGGACCAAGACAACTGCAAGGTGCGACGGGTCGTGGCCGGCAGCATGACGACGCTCGTCACCGGCAACAACGCGGACTGCACCAAGCCACCGACGGAGCCCGACGGCAGCACCCCACAGGGTGGCTGCGGCGAGTGGGTTCAAGGCATCGACGACAATCCTCCTGCCTTGCCTTTCGTGGTGCCGACCGGAGTCCGCTACACCAGCGACGGGACGCTCTACATTCGCGACATCGCGCATGGCGCGACGCTGCGTCGCACCTCAGCTGGCACGCTCACCAACTACTTCCCGCAGCCGCAAGCCACCGGCGAAGATGCAGGCGACCAGGGCCCGTACACGAGCGCCACCTACGGCTCGGTGCAGGATATCTCGCACGACGTCCACGGCAACACTTACGTCTCGACCTTCTTCCGCACCGGCCGTGTTCGTCGCATCGACGTCGACGACGGCATCATCACCACCATCGTCGGCGCCGACCGCGGCAGCACCGGCGCCTTCGTGACCGCGACTTTGGGCAATCCGCTCGAAGCGACGATGATCGACGGGGCCTTGGTGGTGGCAAGCGGCACCATGGGTCACGTGCGGCGCGTCGGTTTCTCCGATCAGCGCGTCACCGTGGTCATTGGCTATCAGGGCGGGACGGCGTCGAGCAGCAGCCAAACCAATGCCCGCTATAGCGAGCTCTTCGGCAGCGCCGCCGGCATCGCCTTCGACCCGAGCACACGCCGGATATTCGTTGCCGACGAGACCAAACACGTCATCCGCGCCATCGATGCGACGAACCCGGATCCCGGCCAATGGCAGAACACCCTGTTCGCCGGCCAGGGCACCTTCGGCTTCCGCGACGGTGCCGCCGCGACTGCGCGCTTCAATCATCCTAACGGGCTCGTGTTCGACCCGGTCGGGCGCCGACTCCTCGTGGCCGACACGTCGAATCACGCCGTTCGCGCCATCGCCGTCGACGACGCGGCACGCACCGTGACCACGATTGCAGGCGCCGGAGGCTTCGAGGGAGACAGCGGCGACGGCGGCCCCGCCAACGCGGCTCGCTTGTCGACCCCGCGCCGTATGGCGCTCGCCGCCGACCGGAGCCTCTACCTCGCTGACTCCGGCAATCGCCGGCTGCGTCGTGTGACCAGCGACGGAGTCATCTCGACCGTCCTCGACTACAGCGCCTCCGTGGTGCTCCTCGGCGGCGACGACCCGCTCGATGTCACCGACGTGCGCGGCCTGATGGTCGACAGTCACGGCAACCTTTGGGTCGCGGCAGGCGCCTACGTGCTCGTCTTGGGTGGCGACGGTGACGACCCGCCGTCCGGTGGCCTCCCCGCCCTCGTCTACGGCGCCGATCGCAGCGCTCCACCAGAGAGCCTCACCTCGTGCATCTCGGCACTGGTCGAGGATGGCGAGACCATTCTCGCGGCTGATGCCTGCGCCGGCCTCCTGGTGCGGCTCGCGCGAGCGCAGTAGGCTTGCGGCATGCGCCCCCATAAGTACTTCAGCATGTCCCTCGCGCTGCTCACGGCCTGCGCGACACCGTCGTTCTTCGACGGCGGCGACTACGGCAGCAGCGAAGAGCCCAGCGACATGGCCGGCATGGTCGCGGCGCACAACCAAGCCCGGGCCAATGCCCAACCCACGCCCTCGCCAGCGCTGGAGCCACTGCTCTGGTCGTCCGCGCTGGCGGATATCGCCCAGGAATACGCCGAAGGCTGCCGCTTCGAGCACTCGAACAACGACCTCGGCGAGAACCTCTACGCCGAGTCCGGTCAGACCTCGAGCCCCGCGGGAGTCGTCGCCTCGTGGGCGTCGGAGATCGAATTCTACGCCTATGCGAGCAACAGCTGCGCGGCCGGCGAGCAGTGCGGGCACTACACCCAGGTGGTCTGGAGCGACACCCGCCGCGTCGGCTGCGGACGCGCGCGCTGTACCAGCAACTCCCCCTTCGGCAACGGCCAGACCTGGAACAACTGGGTCTGCAACTACGACCCGCCCGGCAACTTCCGTGGCGAGCGTCCGTACTGACCATGCGACTCCTGGTCCTGGGAGCAGGTGCCATCGGTGGCTACTTCGGCGGCCGCCTCGTCGAGGCCGGCGTCGACGTCACCTTCCTGGTGCGCGAGCGGCGCGCCGCGGTGCTGGCCCGTGATGGCTTGGTCATCGAAAGCCCGGTAGGCAACGCCAAGCTGTCCGTCAAAACGGTCACGCAAGCAGGCCCCGATTACGATGCCATCCTCTTGACCTGCAAGGCCTATGACCTCGCGAGCGCCATCGACGCCATCGCCCCCGCGGTTGGGACGAAGACCGTGGTGTTGCCGCTCTTGAATGGCCTGCGACACCTCGATGTCTTGGACGCGCGTTTCGGCGAGCCCCGCGTTCTCGGTGGGCTCTGCCACATCGGCGTCACCATGCATGACGACGGCACCATCCAGCACTTGTCCGCTCCAGCGTTCTTCGCCGTCGGTCCACGTCTGCCGGAGCAGACAGAGGTCGCGAAGGCTCTCCACTCCCTGCTCGCCCGCGGGGGCTTCAAGCCGCTCTACAGCGACGTCATCCTCCAGGAGATGTGGGAGAAGTACTACTTCATCGCGGCGTATGCCGGCCTCACTTGCCTCATGCGCGCCGCCATCGGCGCCATCATGCAAGCCGACGATGGCGAGCGTCTGGCGTTGCAGCTCATGGACGAAACCGCAGCGGTGGCGAAGGCGTCGGGCTACCCGCCGCGCGAAGATTTCGTGCGACGGTCGGTGCGCACCATGACCGAGAAGGGCTCACCTGCCACCTCGTCGATGTTGCGGGACGTCTTGCGCGGCGCGCGCACCGAGCACGCGCACGTCATCGACGACATGCTGACCCGGGCTCGCTCACTGGGCATCGAGACGCCCATCTTGCGTATCGTCAGCGCCCATCTGCAAGCGTACGAAGCAGGCCGGCGCTAGTGCGGCATTGAAGATCGCAACCTTCAACATCAACGACATCAACCGGCGACTCGGGAATCTGCTGACTTGGCTCGCCGTCGCGCGCCCAGACGTCGTTTGTCTGCAAGAGATCAAATGTTCCGAGGCGAGCTTCCCCAAGGCCGCGCTCGAGAAAGCGGGCTACGGCTCCATCTGCCGCGCTCAGGGTCCGTATCACGGCGTCGCCTTGCTGACGCGCGAGACGACCCCGCTCGAAACCCGGCGCGCCCTCCCTGGCAACGACGGCGACAACGAAGCGCGCTACATCGAAGCTGCCGTCTCCGGCGTGCTCGTCGGCTGCCTCTATCTGCCGAATGGGAACCCTCAGCCAGGCCCGAAGTTCGACTACAAGCTGCGCTGGTTCGAGCACCTCAACGCCTACGCCGCCGAGCTCCTGGCCCAGGGCGTCCCGGCCGTCCTCGCCGGCGACTACAACGTGGTGCCGACCGACTTCGACATCTACGCGCTGGATTCGTACGCCGACAACGCGTTGGTGCAGCCAGCGCCCCGGGCGGCCTACGCGCGTCTCTTGCGGCAGGGCTGGACCGACGCCGTAGCCGACCTGAATCCGGGTCAGCGCATGTACACGTTTTGGCATTACCTGCGAAATCGCTGGGCCCGCGACGCCGGCCTGCGCCTCGACCATCTCCTCGTCAGCCCAGAGCTTTTGCCACGCCTTTTGGGCGCCGGGGTGGACCGCGCCGTACGCGGGGAGGCGAATGCAAGTGACCATGCGCCAGCGTGGATCGAATTGGATGTCTAGCGGGCTCTAGACGTCGCCGCGCCTTGTGATACGAGGGCGCGCATGATCACGGTCACCCAGTTCAATGTCACTCAGCTCCTCGTGGCCCGCGAGCTCGTCCCCCGCTCCGCGCCCCCCAAAGCCCAGGGCAAACCGAAGAGGGACCGCCGCCCAAAGAGTGGCGAGCAAGCCGACGCGGCCTCACCGGCCGCGGAGCAACCGATCGCCGATGAGCCGATGGCCGACCAGCCGAACGCCGATGAGCCGATAGCCGCCGCGCCGATGGCCGACGAGGCGATCGCCGATGAGCCGATAACCGACGCGCCGAACCCCGATGAACCGGTAGCCGCAACGGAAGCTGCGGGCGAAGCCGCGAGCGACGCAGCCCCTGCCGAAGCCGCCCCCGAAGATCCGGCCGCCGCCAAAGCCAAGCTCGACGCCGAGACCGTCGCGAAGCTCATGGAGAAATTCTCCTACGACGAGAAGAAGGCCAAGATCCTCCTCGATGCCGTGCGCATCTCGGGCCGCATGCTCGACCGCGTGCGCTCGGTGCGTGTCATCGAGCAGAAAGACGCGCCCACGAACGCCGTCAAAGAAGGCGAGTTCGCGTACATCGTCGACTACAAGATCGACCCAGTGGTCCGCACTGACCGCCGTGGCGGACGCGGTGGTAAGCCCGGTGGCCGTGACGGCGGTCGTGGCCGCGATGGCGGAGGTCGCGGCGGCTTCGGCGGAGGCGGCGGTGGCCGTGGTGGTCCGGGCGCTGGTCGCCCAGGCGGCAGCAAGCCGGCCGAGACCAAAGACGGTGTCATCGACCTTTCCGGCCCCTTCTCGATGGACGCGGTGAAAGAAGACCGACGCCGCGAGGCACTCGAAGAGCGCCGCAACAATCGCGGTCGCCGTGGCCCCGGTGGTCCTGGTGGAGGTGGCCGCGGTCGCCCCGGTGGTGGCCGTCCCGGCGGACGCCCTGGTGGCCGCCCCGGTGGTCGCCCAGGCGGTCCGCGCCCGCACCAGGGTCCGCCAGGTGGTCCGCAACAGGTCGTACTCGGTCCCGATGGACAACCGCTGCGCACCGAGAACGGTTGGCCAATGGAAGCGGGCCAAGCTGGTCCGGCGCTCGGACCGGATGGTCAACCGCGTCGGCGTCGCCGCCGTGGTGGCCGCGGCAACCGTGGTCCGGGTGCTGGTCCGCGTCAGCAGACAGCGCCGGGCACCGTCCCGAATCCACTCCGTGCCGCGCAGGCGGCTCAAGGCGGAGAAGGTGGCGCCCCGGGCCAAGAGGGTCCGGCGCTCGGTCCCGATGGCCAGCCGCGCCGTCGCCGCCGTCGTGGTGGCCGTGGTCGCGGCGGTCCGCGCCCAGCGAACGGCCAGCACCAGCCGCAAGAGGCACAAGGCGCTGAAGGCTCGGCTCCGATGCCTCCCGCCCCGGCCCCGGCTCCGGCCCCCGAGAGCAAGAGCGAGGCATAGCGGCATGGCGGACGTGCAGCGCGGCGACACGCGAATCTATCCCAGCCCTCGTCCGGTCGACGGCGAGGCAGAGGCCAACGACGGCTGGGGATTCGCCGACACGCGCTTCGTCGTCCAACCGAACCAGGCGGTCGTTCTCACCGGCAAGCGCTACGCCCTGTGCGGCGACGAGCTACCGACCCTGATGCCTTGGTTCTCGAAGATGCTCGAGGCGCCGCTCTCTTACGAGAACAAGCACCCCGCGCAGTATCCACCGGACGTCCCGCGCGCGTTGGAGTCACCCGCCCTGCTCACCGAGCTGCGGCAGACTTTCGCGGCCGATCAGATGTCGACTGACGCACACGTGCGCTTGCGCCATGGGCACGGCCACACTGGCGGCGAGATCTGGGCCATCCGCTATCGCACACTATCGCGCGTGCCCGACTTGGTGCTCTACCCCACGAGCCACGAGCAAGTGGTCGCGCTGGTGCGCACCGCGAAGAAACACGGCGCCGTCCTCATGCCCTTCGGCGGCGGCACCAACGTGACCGAAGCGCTGCGTCTGTCCGAGGACGAGAAACGCTTCGTCATTGCCGTCGACATGCGCCGCATGCACCGCGTGCTCTGGATCGACCCAGTGAACCACACGGCTTGCATCGAGGCCGGCGCCACCGGCCGCCACATCGTCGACGAGCTCGCACGCCATGGCTTCACCATGGGCCACGAGCCCGACAGCCTCGAGTTCTCGACGCTCGGTGGGTGGATCGCCACCAACGCCAGCGGCATGAAAAAGAACCGCTACGGCAACATCGAAGACCTGGTGCTCGACGTGCAAATGGTCACGAGCCTCGGCGTTGTCGAGCGCCCGCAAGTCGGCCCGCGCGAGAGCATCGGTGTTGCTCCCAAGAACCTCGCCTTCGGTAGCGAAGGAAACCTCGGCATCATCACCACCGCGGTGGTGAAGATTTTCGACAAGCCCCAGGTGCAGCGCTACGGCAGCGTGTTGTTTCCAAGCCTCGAGGCCGGTCTCGCCTTCCTCTACGATCTGCAGGCCGCGAGCGTCGTCCCGGCGAGCGTGCGGGTGATGGACGCGGTGCAGTTCCAGTTCGGCCAGGCTCTCAAGCCCGCGAGCCACGGCACCTTCGCGAAAGCCAAGAGCGCCATCGAGAAGTTCATCGTCCTCAAGCTCAAAGGCTACGAGGTCGACAAGCTCTCGGTAGCGACCATCGTCTTCGAGGGGACCGCCGCCGAGGTCGACCATCAAGAAAAGCTCCTCTATCCCATCGCCAAGAAGCACGGTGGCATGAAAGCCGGCTCGACGAACGGTGAGCGCGGCTATCAGCTCACCTTCGGCATCGCTTACATCCGTGACCTGACCTTCGAGCACTGGGCCATCGCCGAGAGCTTCGAAACCAGCGTGCCATGGAGCCGCGCCATGGAGCTCTACGAGCGCGTCCGCGATCGCGTACAGAAAGAACATGCCGCACGCAAGCTGCCCGGCAAACCTTTCTTCACCGGGCGCATCACGCAGGTCTATCCGACCGGCGTCGCCATGTATTTCTACATGGGCTTCTACGCCAACGGCGTCGACGACCCCGTGCGCGCCTACGCCGAGATCGAGCACGCGGCGCGCGAAGAAATCCTCGCTTCCGGTGGCTCGCTGTCGCATCACCACGGTGTCGGCAAAATCCGCCAGGACTTTTTGCCCGCCATCTATTCGGAGGCCGCCATGACGGTCAGCCGCGAGGTGAAAAAGGCGCTCGATCCCGGCGACGTGTTCGGTGCCGGCAATCACGGCGTCTCCGGACACGTACGCCTGCACGATTTCGAGGATGCCGCGCGCCGCCAAGTGCGCTAATAGATGTTGCGCATGCGAGCATTGCGCGTCATCGGTTTCCTCATCCTCGGGAACTTGGTCGTCATCATCGCGGCGGCGGCGATTGGGTACATGCGCTTCGCCGAGAGGCGCGACCGCAAGCACAACCCGCCTTCGTTCGTGGTCAAGACCGCCGACGATCCGGAAACGCTGGCGCGGGGCGAGCACATCGCTCGCACCATCGGTGGCTGCGCCGAGTGCCACGGTTCCGACTTCGGCGGCCAGGTGATGCAAGAAGATCCGATGTTCGTCATGGCACCGCCCAACATCACCCCGGGCAAAGGCAGCGTCGTCGCCGACCACCACGGTGACGATTGGATGCGGGCCATCGCCTACGGAGTCCACCGGGACGGACACTCACTGATGGCGATGCCCTCGGAGGAGCTAGGCAAGATCTCCGATGAGGATCTTTCTGCGGTGGTGAGCTACCTCTCGCAAGTGCCACCAGTCGACCGCGAAGTGCAACGGACGCGGCTCACCGCGCTAGGCACCGTGGTCCTCGGGCTCATGGGCGCGCCCATCTTCGCTGCCGAGCTCGCCGCCAACCGCAAGGCGCCCGAGACGGCACCAGAGCCTGGTGAGACGCGCGCCTACGGCAAGTATCTCACCGCGGTCTGCCAGGGCTGCCACGGTCCCGCACTCAAGGGAGGCCTCGCGACCCACCCCGGCGCGCCCATCTCTGCCGACATCTCGCCATCCGCCATGGCGTCCCGGACGTTCGACGAGCTGGAGGCGGCGTTGCGCCAAGGCAAGCGCAAGAGCGGCGGCATCATGAATCCGAACGAGATGCCGTGGGGCATGACGAAAAACTTGACCGCGATGGAGATGCGCGCCGTCTGGCTCGCTCTTCGCGATGAGGGCAGCTGACCCGCGATTTTTTCCTCGCGCGAGTCGATCCACGCGCCGCCGTCGCCCCGTAAGGTTCTCCCGTGCAGCTGCTCGAGCTCCACGGCGACATCATGGCGAACAGCCTGCGCGAGGCGCTCGAGACCTGGGCGACTCCGCGACGCGCGAACGTCACGCTGATCGAGCTACCGCCGGCGTCGTCGGCGCCGCCCGAGCGCTTCGCCGAGTCGGTGGTCAACGCGCTTGCCGATGCCAAGGCCGACCTCAGTGTCGCTTGGGCATCATCGCCCGGACGCCATCTGCTCTGCCTACGACCACGGTCGCCAGCCATCTCGGCCACTGCGACCACGCTTGCGGTCGACATTCTCGATGCCGTCAACGGCCACGGGACCGCGCCGCCGGCGGCCGGACACGGCAGCGTCCGCAAAGGGATTCTCGAGATCGATCGCGAAGCCTCGATTTGGCGACGTGGCACTCGCTTGCTCTTCGGCGGACTCGACGAGCCGCACACTCGGCGCCTCCTCGACTCCACCGCCAACGGCCCGGCGAGCATCGATGCCGCGCTCGAGCGCGCAGTCCATTGCGGTGTCGAGCGCTCGCGGGACGTCGAGCCCTCGATCGCCGAGGCGATCCGCCATGGTGGTCAGGACTACTTCGCCGTCGCAGGTTGCTGGAGCATGCCCACGCCGCGCCCCGGCGTCGTGCATCTCGTGCGCTACTTTCATGCCGCCTCGAACCACCAAGGCGGCCCCTGGCTACACGTGACGTGGACGGTGCTCGGGTTCGAGCTGCAATGCGCGCTCGCCTTCGTCACGCCCATCATCGACGAGCTGCAAGCGCGCTCGATCTGGGCGGCGACGCACCAAGCGCTCATCGAATCCATCGAGCTTGCATCCCCAGCGCCGACGCTTACCTTGCGTCGCTAGGGGGAAATAAAATGAAGCGTTTCATTGCCATGGCGGCCCTCGCCGTCCTGCTCGGTTGCCCGGACAAGAAGATCAAAGACTCCGACAGCACCCTCGAGCGTGCTCGCGAGCGCACCAACACGAACGTCGACCACGACACGACGAGCCCGCTCGAAAAGGCCGGCGAAAAAATCCAAGATCGCACCAACAATAACGTCCAATAGGGGCTCGTTGGGCGCCCTCTGACCCCGAGCGCAACACACGGGGGTCTGGGCCGATAAGCCGGTCGCCGAATCCGACCCTGTCAAGGGTTGTTAAACCCGGCGTATTAGCTTACTGGCCATACTTCCATGATGTTCAGACGGATTTCAGCCGCGGTTGGCGTTGCCGTGGTGGCCTGCGTTGCGGGCTGCGACGGCAAGATCTCGGACACGGGCCTCGATACCTGCCGCTCGCCGCAGCAGTTCTTCGAGGAGCAGGTTTGGACGCCGGTGATGGCCGACACCTGCGCCACGTGTCACTACGCGGACGGCATCGCCGCCGCGACGCGCATGAAGCTGCGCACCCCCGCGGAAAACGAGACCATCAGCCAGGAAGATCTCGCCTACAACCTCGAGCTCGTCCGGCAGGTCGCCAAGATCGAATACAAGGGCAAGACGCTCCTGCTCGCGAAGCCTCAAGGCGAGCTCAACCACGGCGGCGGAGTCGTGCTCGAGCGCGGCTCGGTCGGTGTCCGTGCCCTCGAGCGCATGGCCGAGATCTTCGCGGATCCCACCATGTGTAGCGAGACGCGCACGTGTAGTGAGCTCGCGGTGTTGCCGGCGCGCGTTTGGCGCCTGACGCCGGCCGATTACGAAGCGAGCATTCGCGACGCCGTTGGCGAGAACCTCGACATCGCTGGCCTCATCACCGCGGACGAGCGCGTTGGTGGCTTCTCCAACAACGCCGACGTTCTCGACGTCAACGACGTCACCGCCGAGCAGCTCATGGCCGTCGCCCAGCTCGTGTCCGGCCGGGTCGTTGCGCGCTTGGGCGAGCTGGCGCCGCAGAATGGTTGCATCGACCGCGATTGCGCACGCCGCTTCGTGCGCAGCTTCGGCGAAAAGATGTTTCGCCGACCCATCACCGACGAAGAGTCTGGTGCTCTCATGACCCTCTACGACACCGGCCGCGACGTCGGTGGCACGTACGCAGCGGGCATCGCGCTCGCGGCGCAGGGCATCGTCCAGGCGCCGCAAACGATCTACCGCTCGGAGCTCGGTAGCGCAGGCGAGTCACTCACGGCGCTGACCACCGACGAGATCGCGACGAGCATGGCGTACATGCTGACGGGCGCGCCGCCCGACGGCACCCTGCGCGACCTCGCGGCGAGCGGCACCGACCTCACCCGAGCAGACGTCCGGCGCGCCGAGGCCGAGCGCCTCATCGCCACGCCTGCTGGTCGTCACCGCATGGTGACGTTCGTGAAGGAATGGTTGGGCCTCACCGAGCTCGGCCTGATGCTCAAGAACACCACCACCTATCCGCAATTCACCGACGCGCTGCGTGACGCGATGATCGCGGAGACCGAGGCCTTCGTCGAGCACGTCATCTTCGACAACGAAGGTACCTACCAAGCGCTCATGGGCGCCTCGTACTCGTACATCAACAACGACCTGGCGGCGCTCTACGGGGTCAGCGCCCCCGGCGGTAGCGGCCTATTCCGCGTCGACCTGCCAGCGGACGAGCGCGCGGGCATCATCACGCACGCATCGGTGATGTCGTGGTACGCACACGACAACCAGAGTGGCCCCGTGTTCCGCGGCAAGTTCGTCCGCCAAAACATACTCTGCCAACAACTACCGCCACCGCCGAACGTCGTCACCATCGTCGTGCCACCGCCCGATCCCGACCTGACGACGCGCGAGCGCTTCGCGGCGCACACCGGAGCGCCGGCATGCGCCGGTTGTCACGCGCTCATCGACCCCATCGGCTTCGGCATGGAGCTCTACGACGGCATCGGCCGCACCCGCGAGGTCGAGAACGGCAAGCCGGTCGACAGCTCGGGCACGCTCGACGGCGCCGACGGCGTGGCGCGCGACTTCGTGGGCGGCGCCGAGCTGGCGCGGCTGCTCGCCGAGAGCGAAGAGGCCAAGAACTGCTTCGTCACGCAGTTCACGCGTTTCGCCCAGGGCCACACCGAAACCGTCGACGACGTTTGCGGCATCAATCAGAACACGCAAGCGTTCAAAGCCACTGGTACCAACATCCGCGAGCTCGTGCTCTCGATGGTCAGCTCCGACAACTTCATCCGCCGTCGCGCGCCGCAGGGGCAGTAAATGCGCAAACCGTCACGCCGCTCGTTTTTGAAGACCATGGGCTCGGTGAGCCTCGCCCTTCCCTTCGCGCGGCTCCTCGAGAGCTCGATCGCCAACGCCCAGGTCGCGCGCCCGCGCCGCCTGCTCATCTTGATGTCGCCGCACGGCAATCTCGTGCAGCACTGGCGTCCGCAGGCAGTCGGCAGCGACTTCAACATCGATTTCCCCAACTCGCTGCTCGGTCCGCTGCGCGACTTCAAGAGCAAGCTCGTCGTCCTCGACGGTGTCGACTTTCGCGTACTCTTCGAGAAGGCGACCACCGGCCACGACTACGGCAACGCCACGTTCCTCACCGGCCTCGCTCCCGAGAAGCCGGGCAGCGAAGTCACCGTCAGCGGCCCCTCGCTCGACCAGGTGGTCGCGCAGAAGCTCAAGGGGATCTGCCCGCGCGACTTTCTCTCGATGGGCGTCTTTCGCCAGGGCGGAACGAACAACGCGAACTCGATGATCTTCGGGCCGACGGGCGCGCGTATTCAGAGTCAGATCAACCCGGCAACCCTCTATCCGCTCCTCTTCAACGGCGTCGTGCCCCCGGCGAGCGGCGACCCCGTCGACCCGGAGGCGGCTGCAGAGGCGCGTCGCAAGCTGGCGCTCGTCAGCTATCTCAATGGCGAAGCCAATCGCATACGGCCACGTCTCGCGGGATACGAAGCACAGAAGCTCGACCAGCACCTCGAGGCGCTGGCGGCAATCGAGCGTCGTCTCGGTGGCCCGAAGAGCGGTAGCAGCGCCGGTGCCAGCTGCGATCCGTCGCTCATCAGCGGCGGCGCGCTGGCACACGACAATCCAGCCAACATCCCCGCGATCGTCGACCTCCAGTTCGACATCATCGCGCAAGCGTTTGCGTGCGACCTCACGCGCGTCATCTCGTTCCAGTTTCTCCAAGGCGGCGACCCCATCGCCATGCCGTGGATTGGCCTTACCGGCGATCTCCACGATGGTCTCGCGCACAGCGCCGGTAACCCTACGGCCGATGCGAAGCTCATCACCATGCACCGCTGGTACTCGCAGAAAGTCGCCGAGCTCTTCGCGCGACTCGATGCCATCCAGGATCCGCAAGGCGGCTCGGTGCTCGACAACACGGTCGTGCTCTGGGGCAACGAGCTCAGTCAGCCCTCCGACCACAGCTCGGTCAACATTCCGATGATCATGGCCGGCGGTGGCGCCGGCGCTTTCGTGACCAATCGCCATATCCGCTACACCACCAGCACCGAGCCGCGATGCTCGGGGGCGTACGGAAGCTGCCCCACGAGCGACCCGTTCCGCGATCAGACGGCACACAACCTGGTGCTCACGTCCATCGCCCAGATGTTCGGGATCGACACCAACTACTTCGGCGACCCGAAGTACACGGGAACCGCGCCTGGCCTGATATAGCGATGCAGCGTCGGCACCGCTGAAACCGCGACCAGCGGCATGTGCCCTCCGATAAGGACCAAGCCTTTCGGAGAGCACCATGGAAATCCGTCGTCACGGGCATCTCGACCCAACCGCGGCACCCCCTGCCTCCGTCGCCCCTCGGGTGGCGCAGCCGCTACGCTGCGAGACCGTGCCCGACGCGCCGCGCCCCGAATTTCAGCCCTCGGTGCTGCCCTTCTGCAATTGCGCCATGCATGGCGCCCGCGGTGGATTCGACGCCTATCGCGCGAGCCCCGCGCTCGCCGGCACCGAAGCCGCTCTAGCGGTCAACGTTCCCGCCAAAGAGATCCGCGAACGCCTACAACCGAAGCTCCCGACCCTCGTCGAGACCTACAAGGATATTCACCAGAACCCCGAGCTCGGCCGCACCGAGAAGCGCACCGCCGGCATCGTCGCCGAACGCCTGCGCGCGCTCGGCTATCAGGTGACCGAAGGCGTCGGACGATATGGTGACGGCCTCAAGGCACACGGCGTCGTGGCCGTGCTCGAGAACGGCCCGGGACCGACGCTCTACCTCCGGGAGGACATGGATGCGTTGCCGGTCACGGAGGAGACCAACCTGCCCTACGCCAGCAAGGTGAAAGGCGTCATGCACGCCTGCGGCCACGACGTGCACACGACCATCTTGCTGGGCGCGGCCGAGATGATGACCGAGCTCAAAGACCGCTGGAGCGGACGCTTGGTGCTCATCGGTCAACCATCCGAGGAGCTGGGCGCCGGCGCGCGCGCCATGTTGAGCGACGGCTTGTACGAGAAGTTCGGCAAGCCCGACTTCGTTCTCGGCATGCACGTCACCGGCGAGATGGAGGCTGGAAAAGTCGGCACGCGACCCGGTTACATCATGGCCAACGTCGACAGCGTCAACGTGACCATGCGCGGCCGCGGCAGCCACGGCTCACGTCCGGAAGACGGCATCGATCCCATCGTCATGGGCTCGGCCTTCGTCATGGAGGCACAGACCATCGTCTCCCGCCGCATCAAGAGCGGAAAACAAGCCGTGCTCACGGTCGGTGCCTTCAACGCCGGCGCGGTGAGCAACGTCATCCCGAACGACGCGCTGCTGAAGCTCACGATTCGCTCGTATGAGCCCGATGTCCGCAAGGCGCTGCTCTCGGGTGTCGCGCGCATCGCCAATGGCGTGGCCGCAGGGCAAGGTGTACCGCCGGAGCTCGCGCCCATCATCGACCATCAGAAAGAGAATTCAGTCGACGCGACGTACAACAATCCCGAGCTCGCGGAGCGCATTCTCGACTTGTGGAAGCGCGAAATCGGCGAAGTCTTCGTGAGCGAGCAACGCCTGGGCGGCGAAGACTTCTCCTACTATAGCGGACCGCAGCTCGAGATCCCCGCTGTGTACATGCACGTCGGCGCGACCGATCCCAAGGTCATCGAAGAGGCGAAGCGCACCGGCAAACAAGTACCGACGACGCACATGAGCACCTTCGCGCCCATGCCGGAGCCGACTCTACGCGGCGGGATCACCGCGATGGTCACCGCCGCGACCGCCTTGCTCGGCAAGCAGGACTAGCTGCGCGCCAAGCCGCCGGTCCAGCTCTTGATACCGACATGGTAATGCATGCGGTGTCCGCCGATCTGGATCATGTTGAGCCCGAGGCCGCGGCCGTGGGTCACGAGCTCGGGGTTCGACGAATAGATGAAGGCGATGCTCGAGGAGAACGGGCGCATCGCCAGTAGCTCTTGTTTGCGATGCTCGAGCCAATCGGCGCGCGTCTGCCCTTCGGCCTCGTCCGGGTGGGTGAAGTCGAGCTCCATGCCAACCTGGTGGCCCGAGTGAAACGGATGCGGTCCGCCCTCGCGCTTGCTGTTGTCGTTCGCGAGCACCTCGGAGTCCGGGCGAATGGTCCGCAGCTGGCGGGCGAAGTCGATGGTGAACTGGCGGGCGCGCTGCGTGCCCCAGCTCGTCACGAACGAACCCGGCGTGTGGTAGTTGCGCAAGCCGATGCTGGGATCCTCTTGGAGCTCACCCCAACGCGGGCCATCGGTGAGATGCGGCGTCTCCTCGGGCGTGCCGAAGAGCGAGCGCGTCATCATCGCGCCCGAAACCAGGGTCGCCGAGCCACCGGCCCGCTCGTGCAGTCCGCGATAAGAGGCGTTGTAGAGCTGCACGGCCGCCTGCGTGGTGGCGTCATACGACCCCAACCGCCGCTCGTCGAAAAAAAAACCACGCGCCGCAAGCGCTCTCTGCACCGCCTCGACGTCTTCGCGCTTGTTGGTGTGTCCGCTCGGACGGGTCACCCAGCGGGCTCGGCGACCTTTGCCGACGCGGACCTGTTTGGTCTCGGGAGCGACGGTGCCGGAGGTAGTGGCCTGGGCGGGCGTCGCCCGCAGCGCCGGATCGGCCTGCGGGGTGCGCGCTGCGCTCCGCAATAACGCACGCACGGCGGCGCGGTCTGGCGCTCGAGTGGACTGCGCCTGGTCGATGGTGAGTTTGTCGGCGCGAACCGCCCGCTCGACGAAGTCGCGATAGCCTTCGAACGCATCGGCGTCCCAGGCACCGGCTGCCCCGCGGGCGCCGGTCGCAAAACCGAGCGCGCGCAGGTCACGGCGGATCGAGGTGGCGTCGTTGGTCGAGAGCTGACCAGGGTTCGCGATGCGACTACGCTCGAGGCTCGGCGCGACCACGCCCGGTCCGACGAACGGCACGGGCGGCGCTTCGGATGGCTCCCGGGTCGACTCGAGCTCACGCCGGCGACACTCGTCGACCGCGGCCTGCCACAGCTGGAGCTGATAGCGCAGGTCGGGCTCCTCGACGTTCGCCTGATCGACGAAGCCGCGCGCCCATTCCGCGTCGATACCGGCGCTCTCGAGCTCCGCGGCGCGCTGTGCCTTTTGCGCGTCGGTGCGGTTCACACCAGGCGGGATGTCTTCGATATCGACGCCGTCGAGAAAGCGATGCATCTCCGCGCGCAGCTCGCCGCATTTGGCGCTGCTGCAGGCCAAACGCGGGCCGGCGACTGGGCGGGCTACGGCGGCCGCCAGGGGGTTATTCACCTCGACCTTGGAGGGCGGCGGGCGCGGAGCCTCGACCTCGTCAGCACCGCTATTGAAGGGTGACCCGACGTGCGAGCCAACGTCCATCCCGACGCCGGCAAGCGGATCGACGTGAAGCGCCGCGTTATCGCGCGACGTTATGGGGGCAAAGATGTCTGAGATGGGGTCGGCCAAGCACACGCCTTCCGAGAGGGAGACTCATCGGCCGAAGGTGCGCCGGAGTTGCTTGGGGTCACTCTCGCGGTGACCGAAAGACAGTGAACATCCACCTCGGTCCTGCCGATATCCGAAACCATCAATCCTATGGCGCCTACGTGTGCCTTTCATCGGAGATACGATGTCGAGCGTAAAAGGTCCTGGAAGCAAAGGCATTGGCTGGGAGAACGAAGGCAAGGTCGAGAACCGCAACACGAGAGTCGTCAAAGAACAGTTCGCCGCCGCGCGCGCCAGCGGCAAGGTCACGCTCACCCCGCTCAAGGACTTCGAGGTCGTTGCTCTGAAGGCCGAGCTCAACAGCGGCACCCGCTCGCACGGCGACCGCACCGTTGACCTGGGCAACGGCGAGCAGCTCATCAACTGGGACGACAAGGTCTACCTGCGTTCCGGTGACAGCTATAGCAGCGTGTCCGGGTTCAAGTTCCCGCCGTTGCCGATGGCTGCGCCCCGCCGGTTCTAAACGTCACGCCGCTAACGCTGGAGCCGCCGATGCAGAATCTCGGCGAGCTCGTGGCGCTCCACCCAGCGGGCGCCGTTGAACATGAACAGCGTCATGTGCCGGCACATCGCTTTTTCGCCGGCACCCGCATCCGCCATCTGCTCGATCAACATGGGAAAGATTGCCGGCCCGCGGCCGGTGCAGATCGAAAAATCGATCCCGCTGTCGAGCAGGCGCAGCAGCAAGGCCATGGCATCGGGATGAATGCCCTCGCCGTGCATCGTCAGAGTGCCGTCGAAGTCGAACATGAAGGCGCGCGTCGACGGCACGCGGCCAGCCGCACGTGCGTCGATGATGTCATCGACGATGCGGCTCGCGATCTCGACGGTGCCAGCCGCGAAGCGCCCATGCCCACGATTGTCGACGTGCGGGCAAGCTGGCGCGTCCCTACCGACGTTGAACGAGTTCGGGCCTAGCAGATGCCGGTCGTTGCCTTCGGGCCCTGCTTTGTCACCGAACTTGGCAATCGCTTCGGGCGCGACCCCGAGGTGCGCCGCGTACGCGTTCAAGGCGTGGCTCTTGTCGACGTTGCCTTCACCGATGAGCACCGCGCCGCCCGCGTCGCAGACGTTGACGCCGAGGGCGGCGAGCTTGCCTTGAAGGTGCGCCAAGAGACCGGTCTTTCCTTCGCAGCCCGGCGGGATCAGAAAGCTGTACTGGAAGACCCGCTCGGGGTGACGGCTCGAGCCGAAGGCCTCGCGCAACAGGCCGGGGCGCTCGGCTTCGCGGTGAATGATGTTGGTGTCGAGCCAAGGATAGTGGGCGGCCGCCGTCTGCACCGCATCGACGACAGCGTCACACTGCTCGGCTGACAACGCGTGACGGTGGGCGCGGGATTCGGCGTCGATGCGCATGGCTTCGGAATATCGGCTGGTCGGAGCGCGCGGTGCGCCACACCTCACGGAATGGTGAGGCTATCGACGTGCATGGCGCCGGGTGTCGCCACCCCGGCGAATGATTGCGCGAAGACGATGACCGAGACCGAGCTCAGATCGAATGAGACGGCCATGCTGGCGAGCGAGGTGAAGCTCGTGCAAGCCCCGCCTGCGGTCTCCCAAGAAAGCGTCCCACCGCTCTCACGGAAGCGCCAGCAGCGATGCTGGCTCGCGTTGTAGGCAATGTCGGCGAGCACGTTGGAGCCGTTCTGTGCGACCAGCGCGATCAGTCTGTTATTGCGGACCAAGAAGAACGCTTCGTTGCCGCCACTCACGAGCCGCAACACACTCTCGGTCGACGGGCTCGGCGCGAGCACCTGTGTGACCCGGGCGGTGATCGAGCGGTCGCGGAGATCGTAGTTGTTGCTCGCGTAGAGCCCGGCAGCCCCGGTCACCGAGGGCGCAGGCGAAAGAATCAGGTCGCCGGCCGCCTCCGCGATAGTGGCGCCTCCGCTGGTGAAGCTGCGATCCCAGAGCGCACCGACGAGCCCGTCGTCGAAGTCATCGGCCAGCGCGTCGATGGGACAACCCGACAATGCGCCGCTCCCGGGTCCGTTGACGTTGTCGATGCGCGCATGACCCGCCGATGCCGCGCCATCGGCATCCGCGACGAGGCCGACGTGGACGAGGTCGACCGGAAACGTCAGAGCGAACGTCGCAAGCTTGCTCCAGACGACGCCATCGCGACTGACCTCGGCAGCGCCGAGTCGTGCGTCGAAGACGAAGCGCCACCAGCGGTGAGCCTCCGGGTCGTAGGGGACGCTAGTCACCGCGGTGTAGTCGCCGGCGAAGGTGCCCTGCTCGACGAGCAACTCGCCCTGCGCCTGCCGCAGGTTCAGATAGCCAACGCCATGACGAACGATGGTCAACATGAACCAAGCGCTGGTCGTGGTGTCGACCATCTCGACGACCTCGATCGTCACCTGAGCTCCAGCCAAACCGAGGGCCTCGGTCGAAACATAGCTGGCGACACCGTCGGCCGTGCTCGGCATCAAGTCGAGCACGCCGCCGCTCTCGGTGACGACCGCGTTCGTCACCTCCGCCTGCCAGGCGGGGCCGCGCAACGGGTCGTCGAAGTGATCATCGAGATCGAAGAGCGACCCGCAGGTCGTCGCACAGCCCTCGTCGATCAGGCCGTCGCAGTCGTCGTCGCTGTCGTTGCCGCAGGTCTCGGCGCCACGACAGGGCCCCGTCTCGAGGTCCAACGGAGGGCCCTCGAAACCGCTTCGACTCATGCACGCGGTGAGGTGTGCGGCCGCTAACACCACGATCGCCA
Source organism: uncultured Bdellovibrionales bacterium (assembly GCA_964484195.1). Classification (GTDB taxonomy): domain Bacteria; phylum Myxococcota; class XYA12-FULL-58-9; order XYA12-FULL-58-9; family JALHOP01; genus JALHOP01. Next base: position 1,109,115 of record CAZAER010000001.1, read on the forward strand.
TCACGTGCCCCGCCGGCCTGCGGGTAAACACAACTTTCCTCATCGACGTCCGATATCTCGCGAGTCCTACCCTACCCTATCCAGGTTTTGTCCGAACCTGGAGCCTCAGAGAACATCATGAAAACGTCTGGTACCGACCGCTCCGGAATCCCCGGAGGCGGCAGCAGTGTTCCGTCCTCCACGCTCGTCCACTTGAACGGCGTTTCCGTCGACCCGCTCAAGGTCTCGGGCAAGCCAGGCTTCGCGCCGCCGGACGCCGCTTCGGGCCAGCATATCGTGCAGCTCACCCAGGCCACCGCGCCGCAGCTCAAGGCCGCCATCGAGAAGGCCGGCGGCCGCATCGTCGGTTACTTCCCGGACAACGCCTACCTCGTGCGCATGCGCGGCGACACCGTCAAAGCGGTCAAGGCTTTGCCTTTCGTGCGCGCCACGATGGCGATGCCGCCGCAGTACAAGCTCGACGTCGACTTCCGCGCCCGTGTCGGCATCGCGCCCGACACCATGCCGAAGCCTGTCGTCATCTCGACCACCGGCAATCAGACGCTGGCCAAGGTCGCGACCGACATGCGGTCGCTCGGCTTCACCAACATCCGCATGGGTCACGACACCATCGTCGCCGAAGGCACTCGCGACATGATCGAGCAGGCGTCGCTGCATGACGACATCCTGTGGATCGGCCCGAGCACCGAGGCGAGCTTCGACCTCGACAACATCCGTAAGCTCGGCGGCGCCGACTACGTCGCGGGCCTCGCCAACACCAGCGGCTTCCAGGGCCAGGGCATGAAGGCGCACATTCTCGAGGGCATCGAGAAGGGCCACCCGGGCTTCGCGGCCAGCGAGCATCGCCAGGCCCCCATCGCCGTCGGCGGTGCCGGCGCCGAGGAGAGCTCGAGCCACGGCACCAACACCGCGGGCGAAGTGTTCGGCAATGGCGCCGGCAAGCCCGAGTGGAAGGGCATCGTTCCGCACGCGCAGGCGCTCTACACCAACGCCAGCTACGTGATGGAAGCACCTCCCGGCAGCCGCGACGCCAAGAGCCGCTGGGGCGTCACCAAGGAGCTCGTCGAGAAACACGACATCGACGGCCAGACCGCGTCGTGGGGCTACGCCACCAACTCGAAGTACGACGAGCGCTCGCGCGAGCTCGACGGCATCATGGCCGAGTTCGACCTCGTCGTGACCCAGAGCCAGAGCAACACCGGCAGTCCGCAATCGCGGCCGCAGGCGTGGGCCAAGAACGTCATCCCGGTGACGGCGCTCTACCACTTCGACAACGCCAAGTGGGACGATGACCGCTGGAACGGCGGCTCGAGCACCCGCAACGGCGCCGACATGCGCATCGGCCGCACCCTGCGCGGCTTCTACGACAAGATCGGCACCACCGCGGTCGGCGGGAAGTACACCGCGGACTTCGGCGGCACCTCGGGTGCGACGCCGATGACCCAGGGTCTCTTGCAGTCGATGATGCAGATGTACAAGGAAGGCGTGTTCAAGGACGCGCTCTTGAACCCGTCGGCGTTCCAGATGGGCAAGCGTGCACGCGCGGCGACCACCTCGGCGCTCGCCATCGCGACCGCCCGTCAGATGCCCTTCGCCAACCGCACCGCGGAGAACAACCGCTACCAGCAGGGCTGGGGCATGGTCGACCTGCAGAAGGTCTACGACATGCGCAACAAGATGCTCATCGTCAACGAGGACATCGTCTTGAAGCCGCAGCAGACCGCGAGCTTCGAGGTCGAGGTCGCCGAGGGCGAGCCCGAGCTCAAGATCGCGATGGTCTACAAGGACCCGCCGGGTCTGGTCTCCGCCGGCAAGGCGCAGGTCAACGACATCGACGTCAAGGTCACCGCGCCCGACGGCACGGTCTACTGGGGCAACAACGGCCTCCTCGACGGCATGTACAGCAAGCCGGGCGGTGAGCCGGATCGTCTCGACACCGTCGAGAACGTGTTCGTGGAGAAGCCCAAGGCCGGCAAGTGGAAGATCGAAGTCATCGCGACCGCGATCAACCAGCCCATCAAAGAAGGCGGCGCTCTCGAAGTGCCGTTCGCTCTCGTCGCCGCCGGCGGACGCAAGGTCTAAGCGATGAAAATCACTCGGCAGGATAACACGTCGGGTGTGTCCGCTTCAGCGGAGACGGCAAAGAAGGCCGCTCCGCTGACGGTGCGCACCAAGGGTTTCACGTCGAACGACGCGGTCGCCAAAGCGGCACGTCGCAACGACTTCATGCCCAAGGATACGCGCCGCGCGTCTCCTGCCGAGATGCACGAGGCGATGAGCCTCCTCGCATTGCGCGTCGCCAACGCCGATGGCAGCGACGCGCCATCCATCGATCCGCGTTACTTCGACGTGACGCGGGCGGTGGCGCGCATCGACGAGATGGTCGCGAAGTACCCGACCATCGCGACCAAGGTGGACCTCTCCGCGCTCCCGGGCGCGGCCAAGACCCACGAGGGTCGGTCCATCTTTGCGCTCAAGCTGAGTGGCAAGCCGGTCGCCGGTGGTAAGCCGGCGGTCGTCATCGTGGCGCAGCATCACGCCCGCGAGCTCAACGCCGGCTTCATCGCGCAGGCCGCGATGGAGCGCATCGCCTCGGGCTACGGCAAAGACGCCGCGCTCACCAAGCTGCTCGACGAGCGCGAAGTCTACATCGTGCCGATCGTCAATCCCGACGGCGTCAACACGGTGTTCACCGAAGAGCGCATGTGGCGCAAGAACAAGGCGAAGAACAGCGACGGGTCGCGCGGTGTCGACATCAACCGCAACTATCCGTTCCTCTTCGGCGCCTGTGGCACCTCGGAGCAAGGCTCGTCGGAGGTCTACAAGGGTCCGTCGGCAGCCAGCGAGCCCGAAGTGCGCACGATGATGGCGGTGCAGCGTGAGCTGCGCCCCGAGCTCTACATCGATTTCCACAACCACGGGAACGAGGTGCTCGAGCTCTACCCGCCGTGCGCCGACGTGAGCAGCGCCATGAAGGCGATGGACCAGCACTACATCGACCGCCTGGCGAAACCCATGGGCTTCCACTCGCGCGCGCCCTCGGGCTCGGGCGAGGCGCCGCACTGGCATTGGAGCGAAGGCACCCTCTCCTACCTCATCGAGGTCGGCAGCGCTTTCCAGCCGCGCGTCGAGGAGACCATCGAGGACGAGAAGAAGGTCTGGCAGGGCCTCTCCGCAGCGCTCACGACGTGGGCACCCGCTGCCCGCGGCCGCATCACCAGCGCCGACGGCACGCCCATCCACGCGAAGCTCACGGTGAAGCAGCCGCTGTTCAATCACGGCGAGCACTCGGCGTCGCGCGCCAGCGACGGTCGCTTCAGTCTGTGGCTGCCCAAGGGCACCTGGGATGTCGAAGTGACCGCCAAGGGCCACGCTCCCAAGGTGGTCCAGGTGAAGGTAGACGCTTACGATCAAGCGATGACGCTCGACGTGAAGCTCGACCGCGCCACCGACATGGTCGCCTGATCGACCCTGACCTAGCGGCACTCCGGTTCTAGCGGGGGTCGAGCTTCGTCGTAGCGTCGAAGGGAAACGGCACCACGCCGAAGCCCGTGTCGACGTCCGCGTGTCCGCGCAAGCGTACTGGTACCGGTTGTTTCGCTTGCAACGTCCGCATCAACGCGAGACCGACTTGCAGGGTCGAGACGTCGGCGCTGAGGGTCCGCACCGACGAGCCGAAAACCTTTCCCGCCGCCGGCATCGTGCCCTTCAGCACTTCTTGGCCACCGAGCGAGACGTCGTGGTCGAGGGCGCCGATGGCCAACGGATGGCCACCGTTGCTCTTCATCTCGACGTCGACATCCACGTGGATGCTGGTGAGCGAAGGATTGGTCACGCGCACCGCGACCGGCGTGATGCTCGGGGGCTTGAGGACCGGCAAAGCACCGTCCCGCTCGAAGGGCAGCGCGATGGCCTGGTCGGCGACCTTCACGTAGGCGGTACCGGCGATCTTCCATGGGAGGTCGTCGGGCACGCCCTTCTTGGAAGTAAGGCGGTTCGCGATCTCACTCCAACGAACCACGGCGGGGATGATGAGCGTCGTCGTCTTCCCGGGCCCGAGGTCGAGCGCCTTGTCCACCTTCCCGTCCGCGACGGTGACGCCGTCGACGACGAGCTTCAGATCGTAGCCATCCAAGCGGCCGCCGACGCGATTGGGGTTCCGCACCGCGAACGCGACGTCGCAGTGCAACGCATCGAAGTCGACGGCTCGATAGCTGACGGTGTCGAATTGAATTTCGGGGGGCTGGATGCCGGCGACCGCGGCAATTCCTTGGAGGGCGGCGCAACCCGCACCGATGAGACCAACGACGACCACGACGAGTGAGAATCGCTTCATGCCGCCCACATCGCCGGTCAGCGGGCGCGCGTCAAACGTGGACGGAGACCGAGCTCAGTTACCACCGTCGGGCCAGCGCAGCGATTGCGCCTGCGGCCACGACTCGATCCAACGGGACAGCGGTTTCCAGAGAGTCTCTGCTGAGCGCAAGCGTCCACCGGCGACGTGGTGCTCGGGGCCGAAGGTCACGATGGGTCGACCGTCGCGCATGACCGGACGCCCGCGACGATCACGTTGGATGGTGTATTCGAGGACGGCGTTCCGCGGATCTTTCCGATCGCGCTCGAACTCCTGCTCGAGACGTCGTGCCGCGGCGGGCGAGTGAATCGCTTCCATGATCTCGCCGTTGACCTCGGCCGACAGCAAATCCATGTTCGACGAGCCGATGAGCCCGACCTCGCCGTCGACCACCATCGTCTTCGCGTGCATGCGCTGATCACCGTTCAGCACGAAGACGCGTAGATTCGGTACGCGCGCCATCAGCCGTGGCCACTCACGCATGAAGAACGCGGAGTACAGTGGGTTGTCCGCGGTCGTTGGGCTGTCGGTGAGGAGCGTGATGCGCACACCGCGGCGGCCTGCACTCTCGAGGGCCCGACGCACGCGCTCGCTCAACACGATATATGGATTGGTGAGGATGACGCGGTCACGCGCACTTTCGAGGAGTCGCTCGATTCCTGGCTCGATCTGATCGAACGCATGGGGAGCCGCAGCGTTCGACGTCCGATCGAGCGCCTTCACTTGGGCGTCTTCCATGTTCGTGTCGATCGCGAAGCCCCGGTTCCCGCCAGCGAGATCGGGGTTGGCCGCGAGCTCGAGTGCACGCTCGTGGAGATTGACGAGCGCTACCTCACCGGGGGCGACACCGCGGCGACGCAGATCCGCACGCGCCGCATGCATCAGCTCGGCCGCGTAGTGCTCACGCGCGGCCGGCTCGCCGCGCAGCCGCGAACGCACGGCTTGCGCTAGCGGAGGGCGATTCAACCAATGGTCCATCATCGCGGCGGCGCCGAGGAGCTCGGCCTCGCGCGACAGGACGTTCACGAACATGTCGGGCGTGATGCGATAGTTGAGGTCGTCGCGTTGCATCTCGACGGTCACGGCGCGCCGGAGCTCCGTCGCTGCTTCCGCACCGTCAACCACCACATCGCTATCGCGGAATGGCATGTCCACGTCGCGACGCGAGCTGTAATATTGGTGCCCGATGTTTCGGCCACCAGTAATGGCGTAGCGCTCGGTGGCGAGGATCTTGTCGTGGTTCGCGGCGGCGAGCGACAAGTCTCGCTCGGCGATGGCGCGCGGAACCTTGCGGTAATACGGGTTGTACACCGACGCGCTGGCACCGGCAGAGACGAGCTCTTGCAAGTAGTCCTGGCCGCGAAGGGTCGAGGTGAAGCCGGTGCGGCCGAAGCTGTCTCCGCTCGCATCGACGAGGACATTCACGGGAATGCCGCTGCGGCGGTGACGGAGGAGTTGCCCGAGGAAGGCGTGCCCGAAGACGTCGCGGTCTAGGATGAAGTAGCTGACATCGACTCGCCGGCGGGCCGAGCCCAACACATGCCAGGTCGCGACCCAGGCCTCGTTGTTGTCATGGAGCGCCCGAACGCGGGCCTGCAGTCCTGGGCCGGGCAGCGCATCGAAGGCACGGGCGACCGAGCTGCGCGCTGGCGGATCGCGGCGTGGCTCTGCGGGTGGCGCAAGGCCCGTGGCAGTCGCGGGCGCAACGCCTTGAGCAGCGCGTTCGACTTCTCGCGGAGGAGTCGGAGCACGTCCATCAGCGGGAGCCGGCGTCGGAATGGCTTCCGCGGGCCCATCGTCGCGCACGGGGGCCTCCGCCGGAGCCTGGACGCTCGGCGCAGGGGTGCCTTCCGGATGGCGATACAATCCGGACCAAAGCGGACGCTGTTGGGACACGCTCCGTCATCGGCAGAAACCGTGTCCTAGTTGTCGGGACCGGCCCTGCAACCGTGCCAGCTCGTCACTCGAAGCGGACACCCTTGGAGCGAACGTCATCGCAGATGGTGTTGTAGTCCGAGGTCAGCTCGGTCCCAGCCGGCAGGTCGCGAGCCGCGTGGTCGTGGCCGAAGGCGATCGCGTCCGAGATCGTCGACGGCTCGTCCGAGTGGTTGAAATGCCTTCCGTTGTCGCCGCAGAGCACCCAGAGCTTCGACGCGTCGCTGTACGTCGAATACATGCGGAGGAAGCGCTGCGTCCGCTCCGGAAGACTCTTGAACTCGTCCTCCGAGTAGATGCGATCCATGCGCGAGTCGAAGCGCCAGACGAGCTGACCTTTACGCACGGGCTCGGTCAGAAACACCCCGATTCCGTGGATTGGGCTCATCTTGAGCTCGGTGTCGACCATCATCATGAAAACGACCTCATGCTGCGAAAGCCCCCGTTCGAACGGGCGCACCCTATGACGACCGCGACAGCGCCATCAAGCGTGCTAGAACGCGCGCCATGGTTCTAGACCCCGAGCGGGCCGGGCGCCCGCAGGAGCTTGCCGGCATTCCACGTGGCCCGCAGCGACGGCCGCCCCCACCCTGGGTCATCAAGGTCGTGCTCCGTCTGCGTGGGCTTCTCTTGCGGCTGGCGGATGCCTTGGTGCCGCCGCACATCCGTGTTTTCGAGCGCGCCGCCGGTCTCGCTCACACAGCGTCCATTGCCGAGCTCGCCCGCGGCGGCTACGCCGAGCTGCTCGAAGACCAGCCACTCTCGGCGGAGGTCATCGCCCAACGTACGGGACGCGACGCCGACGCGACCTTTCGTTTCTTGCACGCGCTCGCCGGGCATGGCTTCGTAGGCATGCTCGAGGACGGCCGCTTCACGACCAACGCGGTCTTGCGCACTTTGCGCGCCGATCACCCGAGCCGCGTGCGCGCTTTCGTCGACTACTTCGCGAGCGCCTCGAACGTCGCATCGTGGCTCGACCTGCGCCGCACGCTCGAGACCGGCAAGAACGCTTTCGCGCGCGTGCACGGCAAGAACGTCTGGGATTACTTCGATGAGCATCCCGAGGAACGCGCGACCTTCGCCGAAGCGATGGGGGGCATGACGCTCGACCTCGCGCCATTCATTGCTCACGCCTACCCGTTCGGCGAGGTGACGACGGTGTGCGACGTCGGTGGCGGACGCGGCGCGCTCATCTCGGAAGTGTTGCTGCGTTTCCCGAAGCTGCGCGGCATCCTCGCCGACGCCTCAGGAGTCCTGAGCTCGGCACGGGACCTGCTCGAGCATCGCGGCGTCGGGGACCGCGTACGCCTCGAACCGTCGAGCTTCTTCACGAGCGTGCCGGCCGGGGCCGACCTCTACATGCTCAAGAACATCCTGCATGATTGGGACGACGCCGCGTGCCGCGCGATCCTCGGCAACGTCCGCCGCGCCATGCAGCCGGGGCAGCGGCTGCTGGTCATCGAGGGCTTCATCGAACGCCACCGCCCCGATCCGCTGCGTTCGGGATCGGACATGCAGATGATGGTGGTCTGCGCCGAAGGCCGCGAGCGCGGAGTCGACGACTTGCGCAAGCTCATCCGCGATAGCGGATTCGAGCCTGGCCGCACGTTCGATCTCGCGGTCTTCGGCATGCTCGAAGGTATCGCTGCCTAACGCGGCTCGTTCGTCGCAGCCGCGGGCATCGACACGGGCTCATGGGTGAAATCCGTCGTGTCCATCGGTAGGCCGTACGCGGCATCGATCCAATCGTCATCGGCGCCCGCCATGGTCCGGCGCTCGTCTTTCACCGGAATGGCGTCGCTCGCCAGAAGCTGCTGGCGCCGCCAATGCGCCTCCGCGTCGACCTCGACTGCCGCGCGTTCCTGCGGCGTCAGGGTGGGCTCGCGCGCCCGTCGCGCTTCTCCTGCGACCATGGCCGCGGCGGCGCACGCAACGAAAACCAGGACGCCCAAGAAAACGACGTTCTTGCGCATGACACTCCCCCGCGCCAAAAGGTGCTAACGTCCGCCGCCGGCCGCAACCGGGGCCGCGATACCCATGATCGTTCATCTCGTCGACGGCACCTACGAGCTCTTCAGGCACTTCTATGGCCTGCGCAGCTTCAAGAAGGGCAAAGACGAGCCCTTCGGCGCGGTGGTCGGTGTGCTCAACACCGTCCTCGGCATGATCGAGCAAGGCGAGCCCTACGTGGGCGTCGCGACCGACCATGTGATCGAATCGTTCCGCAACGACTTGTGGCCGGGCTACAAGACCGGCGCCGGCGTCGACCGCGCTCTCTGGGCCCAGTTCCATCCGCTCGAAGACGCTTTAGCGGACATGGGCGTGGCCGTCTGGCCGATGAAAGACCTCGAGGCCGACGATGGCCTGGCGTCGGCGGCCCACCTCGCGGCCGCGGACCCGCGCGTCGACAAGGTCTGCATCTGGACCCCCGACAAAGATCTCGCCCAATGTGTTCGCGACCGCGTCGTCCAGGTCGACCGCAAGTCGAAGGAGATTCGTGACGCCGCCGGCGTGCGCGCGAAGTTCGGCGTCGACCCCGTGTACATCCCGGACTACTTGGCCCTCGTCGGCGACACGGCCGACGGTTACCCCGGCATCCCGGGCATCGGAGCCAAGACCGCGGCGCGCTTGGTGAGCCAGCATGGCGCCATCGAAGACTTCCCACCCAACATCCTGAAGGCACGGCGTGACGACGCCCTCCTGTTCAAGAAGCTCGCGACCTTGCGTACGGACGCAGAGCTTTTCGAAGACGTCGAAAGCCTCCGCTGGAACGGACCGACGGACAGATTCGCAGAGACCGCGAAAAAGCTCGGTTCCGACGCCCTGCTCGCTCGTGCGCGCAAGCTTGCTCTCGCGTGCTAGAGTACCGGCCCATGCTCGCCCTTTCGCTACTCTTACTCGCCGCCGTCGACTCCAGTGATGCCACCGCCAAGGCCATCGACAGCATGGAAGGAAAGCTCGTGGTCTACGGCGTGAGCGCCGGCCAGGAGCACTCGCTCGAGGGTAGCTCCGGCGAGGCCTTCGCCGACAAAGAGGGCCGCGTTCGCAAAGTCACCATGACGCTCTTCGGCGAGACCTATCGCGCCGATCTCGCGGTCTATGTCCGCGATGGCGTACCATTTCTCGCCGAGCGCCGCACCGGCGCCTATCGCGGTGGCCTTGCGGACCCGGTGGTGACCCACACGAGCATCGAGCGTCTCTACTTCGCGGCGGACAAGGTCTCGGCGGCGCTCGACGGCGAGGGGAAACCACTCGCGAACGAAGCGCGCGACGAGGTCGCTTCGCTGGTTGCGACCGTGGTGCGTCCGATCGTCGACTGCATCGCCAAAGCCAAGGGAGGGATCCCCTCTTGTGACATGGTCGACCCGCTCCGCGACGCGCAGCCCTTCGACAGTGACCCACGCATCGCCCTCATCAAGCGCGAATTCGAGCGCACCCAGAAGGAGCGCGGCAGCTATCGCAAGCGCGACGTGTCGAATCCCAACTGGGAGATGACCGGCAGCGCGTACAGCACGGGCGCTGGAGAGCTACGACTGGTCTCGGTCAAAGCGGCAGGCGCGCGACTCGATTTCTACTACGCCGGCAAGGACCTCTTGTTTAGCTTGCGCAAGGATAGCTCGGGCGAAACACGCGTCTACTACGACGCCGACCAACCCGTGCGCATCCTCGACGCGAAGAACAAGCGCGTACGCGTCAATCGAGCGAGCTACGCGACTCACGTGCAACCGATCATCGAGTATGCAACGTTGTTGCGCGAACCCACCCCCTAGGAGCTTCCATGACGACGCGTCGCGAGTTCATCACCACCACCGGAGCCGCGTTCGCCGCCGCCTCGTTCGTTGCCGCCACCGAAGCCCGGGCGGTAACCCCAGCGACCCCGACGAAAGACGCCAAAGACCCGCACGCCGACGTCGTCGAGTCTGCTTCAGCGTGCATCAAGGCGGGCGAGCTGTGCGTCGCCCACTGCACCGAAGAGCTCGGCAAGGGCAACACCTCGATGGCGAGCTGCAACAAGCGCGTCCACGAGATGCTCGCCATGACCCGCGCCATGTTGACGCTCGCCGCGAGCAAGTCGGAATTCGCCAAACGCCATGCCGCGGTCTGCGCCGACGCTTGCAAAGCCTGTGCGGCCGCCTGCCTCGAGCACAAGGAGCACTGGGGCCACGGAATGCACATGGCCTGCAAGGCCTGCTACGACGCCTGCGTCGCGTGTGAGCAAAGCTGCCGCAAGCTCGCGGCCTAGCGACTTATCGAAGCACTTACGTAAGCTAGCGCGGAACCCAGGCCTCGCAGATCGCCTGGGCTTCCCAGCGACGCGTCGCGCGGCGAACGTCGTGCAGCTCGCCGCCATGGATCGCCACGGCGTACCAGCAGCAGCGTCCCTTGGCGGTCTCGCCGCGATGCACCTCGTAGCGCACGCAAGCGTCGGCGTAGACCACCGAGACCTCGCAGCCTTCCGGCCGCCCTGCTCCGCCGGCGAGTAGCTTGAACGACCAGAGCCTCGGCCGCGGTGTCCGAGTCTCTTGTTTGCGGGCCAGAGCCGATTGTCGCGCCATCGAGACCCCCTCGATCATAGTGTAAGCAAGGGGTCTGACAGTTTTCCCTGGGGGACGCCGGTGCGTCACATCTGGCTCGTCATCGCGTACTTTTCGCTCACTGCCTGCGACACCGCCTACTACGGCTTCTGGGACAAATTCGGGGTCCAGAAGCGCGACATCATGGTGAAGCGCGTCGAGTCGGCACGTGACGCCGAGAAGGAGGCGCAGGAGCAATTTAAGAGCGCCCTCGATCACTTCCGCGCCGTGGTGAACATCGAAGGTGGTGAGCTCGAGAAGCGTTACGACGAGCTCCAGGGCCAATACGACAAGAGCGAGGAGCGCGCCAAAGCGGTCACGAAGCGCATCGACGAGGTTCAGAACGTCGCCGAGGATCTCTTCAAGGAGTGGCAGGACGAGCTCGGCCAATACCAGAGCGGAGAGCTACGCGCCGCGAGCGCCAAGCAAATGAAGGCGACGCGCCAACGTTACGACGTGTTCATGAAGCAGATGCGCGAGGCCGAGAAGGTGATGAACCCGGTGCTCGCCAAGTTCCACGACCAAGTGCTCTTCTTGAAACACAACCTGAACGCTCAAGCGGTCGGCTCCCTCAAGAACGAGCATCAACGCATCGAGACCGACGTCGCGAAGCTCATCGAAGAGATGGAAGCGGCCATCAAACACGCCGACGGCTTCGTCGAGACCCTCAAGGCCGAGAGCCCACCGAACGCCTAAAAATGGTGACAAAAATGGTGACAGTCACCATTTTCCGGCTCGAGACGCCCGCTAGATCGCTAGGAAAATGGTGACTGGAAAATGGTGACTGTCACCATTTTAGCTAGCGGCCGGCGCCGGAGAGATCGATCTTGAGGACGTCGCTCGCGAACTTGCCCATGCGCGCGACTAGCTTGTCGATGGCGGGCTTTGCGCTCCTGCCGAGGCGGCTCGCTTCTTCTTCGAGCTTTTCGCGGCAGCTCAGGTCGTGACAGACGTGCACGCCCGCGAGCTTCTTGGCGTTCACCTTGGCGGTGAGCATGCCCGCTCGAACGGCTGGGCCGGCGCTGTGACACCAGTCGCACATGTTGGGCACCTGGGGCCCCGCGCCGTTGGTCGCGAAGACGATGCCCGTCGGTGCGTCGCCTGCCGCCGCGAACACGAGGAACACCTTACCGCCCGAGGGATGGACCCAGGAGGTATAGCCGCGCACGATCAGGGGGAAGGTCATCCCGGCGGCGAGCTCGACCTGCGCCCGGTCTTTGGGCCGGAAGGTCGCGAGCAAGTCGTTCTCGGAATCGAGCTTGAACATGCCCCTATCGTGTCATCTGGGGGCGCTGCCCGCCAGCGACGGCCGGATCAGCGCGATTTCTTGCCGCCGCTGGGTTTGGCGAGGCCCGCGAGGCCTGCCTGGAGCGCGTCGGGCGCGCTCGTGAGGCTCTTTTGATCCATGTCTTTGATCTTGGGGATCGGCCGTCCGGTTTTGCGGACGACTTCCTCGCGCCGGGTCTCGCTGACGCGGGCATAGTGCGACTGAACGACCACTGCCGAGCTGCGCGAGTCCTCGGCGGCCATGCGCACTAGCTCGAGGCCCTTCTTGGTCGCTTCATCCATGGCCTCGGGGTCGGCCTGATTGGGCACGAGCTTCTCGAGAACAGTGGCGAGCGTGCCCCACTGGCCGCTGCGAATCACCCGCGCGAGCTGCGGCGGCACCTGCTTCAACACCGCGACGTCGTTCACGCGGCCCTTGATGCCGGTGACCCCTTGCCAGGCGCGAATGGCGCGGCGGCCGAGCTCACGCGGTAGGCCCTCGCCGTCGATGATCTCGTGCAGCGCCTGCAGGTCTTCCTCGCTGAGAGGCGGCGGCGCTTTTGGGTTAGCCGGGGTCTTCACCAGGTCGACAAGCCTAGCGCAATCCAGGCGGTAGTGGAACGTCACCAGCGATGGAGGCGACGCGGTCGGCGGCCGCACCGATAAGGGCCCGGATGAAAGTCTGGCTCGGTCCCACCCCTACTCTGGTTCGCGCCGAAGCCCCGCCACCGGCGCGGCAAACCGAGGCAAACACCCCGCATCGCTCCGCAGGCGCCTGGCCGATGGGCCCGAACGCGCCACGTCCCATGGTCGCGCGGCGTTCGCTAGCGCCGACCTACGTCGACCCCGCGACCGTCAAAGAGCTCTTTGGTGAGCTCGCCCCGCAGCTGCCGCCGGACCTTGCCACGCGGCTCGAAGCACCTCGGATCGACCCGCGTTGGTGGGCCGCTCCGCCACCGAAGACGGTGGCGACGGTCGTCGGCACCGACGCTTTTCAGAGCGGCAAGTCACCATGGCTCCTCGCTTCGCAGACAGCGGTCGCGGAGAACCTGCCGGAAGCCCTGGCGAGCTACATCGTCCCGGTGCCCGAAGGTCAGCACTGGCGCGTCGGCCACTTTCCCGTTTTAGCGGACGACAAGCAGAGCCTTGGTGCCTTCGTCGCGCTCTTGCCGCCCAACTTCGATGCCGCAAACCCAGCGAAGTCGATCGAGCGCATCGTCCTCACCATCGGCAGCGGCGACAATCGCGCCCGCAGCGCCCTCGGCGAGCTCGCCGGTTACGCGGCTCCGGGGACGCTGTTCGTGTCCATCGACATGCAGGCGATCTCGGTCGGCATGAAGTCGCCCGAAAGCCCCGGCCAGGTGGCCCTACAGCAGGGCCTCGCCTATGTCCGACGCACCTTGGGCCTCTCCGACGCGGTTCCGCAGTATCTCGCGGGCTTCTCCGCCGGCGGCGCCGCCACCTTGGTGCAGGCGTTCCAGACCTTTCCCGGCCTCATGGGCGCGGCCGCGCTCGCTCCCGTGATCATGCAGTGGAACATCCACACGCAGAAATCACCTGTCCCGACCATGATTCCGGAAGCACCAGGTGATCAGTTCGCGCGAACGGCCGCGAATGGTCAGCCGGCGATCGAGCGCACCTTTACCGTGGCGAGCACCATGGTCCGCGCATACACCACCGCTTCCGAGTTCGAAGAGCTGAGCCCGCAGCGGCACCTCGCGCGTGGTGAAATGCCGAAAGTGCCATTGCTCATCGCTGGCGGTACCGACGACCTCATCGCCCAGCCGGTCGTCGCCTCCGCGCCGCAGTTGGCTTCGTTCAACGGTCTCACGATCCCCGTGATGTACGGTCCAGCGGACGACCAAGCGGGGCGCGTCCTCAACATCGAAGGGTTTGCCGCCGCGCTCAGCAAGCAGCCCGGGCTCGCGGTGGTGACCTTGCGCGACGTCGGCCATCAGCTCTCGGCGCAGGTGAAACGCCCCGACGGCGGCACCTGGAACATGGACATGCGCGATTTGGCGCTACGCTTCTTCAAGGGCCTCGAGCAGGCGCGAAGCAACACGCGCACTGGATAGCCGATATTCGGGGCCCACCCTTCTTTCGAGCCCCATCCATGACATCCACTGATTCGACGCGTCGCACCAACGGCGTTCAAGGCACTTCCTCGGGCGCAGCCCCTGTTTCCGCCAAGAACCCCGCTCTGAAAGTGGTCTCGGACCCTTCGAAGTGGCTGCCCGTCAAAACGGACATCGTTGACAGCAAGGGCGAGGTCGTCGGCCACCGCCAGGTGCGTGACCGCGCCCTCCTAGGCCAGCCCGCGGGCTTCGAGCGGATCATCGACTTCGCGCCCGGCGAGCCAGTGAAGCGCATCTACATCGACGAGACTCCGCGCACCGACGCCATCGAGGCACCGAGCTGGCCGGGCTCCGAGGTACGCACCCTGGTGGCGCAAGGTCCGTCGAAGAATCGCATCGACCTCACCATCGTCGGCGACGGCTACACCGAGGCCGAGAAGGCCAAGTTCTTCCTCGACGCGCAGCGCATCACCGACGAGCTTTTCGGCAACGCCACCTTCAAGTCGTACCTGCCGCTGTTCAACGTCCACGCGGTGTTCGTGCCCTCGAAGCAGAGCGGCATCGGCGACGGCCGCTCGAAGGACACCGCGCTCGGCCTCTATCGCCACGCGTCGATTCGCCAGGCGGTCATGCCGGGGAACTCTTCGGCGGCGAAGAAGGCGACGCAGCTCGCGCCCGACACCGATTATCCGATCCTCGTTGGCAACGATAAATTCTACGGTGGCCTCGGCGGCACGTTTGCCATCACCACCTCGGCGCCGTTGAACATCACGACGGTGCTGCGCCACGAGCTCGGCCACAACTTCGGCCGCGTCGGCGAAGAGTACGACGGTGGCCAGGTCTACGACGGCGCGAACCACAGCGCGTCGACCAACGTACCGTGGAAGCACTGGGTCAAGGGCACGCAAACGCCGGTGCACAGCGCCAAGCTCCTGCACATCTCGGCGCCGTGGAAGAACCTCGGCAACGGTGACATGCAAACGACCGTGACCGTCCCCGACAACGCGAAGAGCGTCATCCTCGACTTCTCGAGCTTGGGCTCGGACTCGAAAGACGACATCAAGCTCTTCGTCGACGACAAGGCGATCCCGTACGACGGCAAGTGGAACTACGACCGCAACTTCTACAAGGTGCGCCTCGAGCTGCCGCCGGGCCGTCACACCATCACGTTCAAAGAAGGCGTGAAGGACGGCAACAATACGCTATCGCGGCTCGCAGTCTATGGCGTCCCCGCGGACTTCCCGAGCGACCGCGAGATCGTCGGCGCCTTCCAGAGCTACCGCGAAGGTGGCGGCAGCGGCGGCTATCGGCCGACCGAGTCCGACTGCCTGATGCGCGACATGCAGCTCACGCACTTCTGCCCCGCTTGCCAAGAGAACATGTGGCGCAACTTCTTGAAGGAAGTGAGCCTCATCGATGGCGTCGAGAGCACCGGCGGCAAAGTCAGCGCCAAGCTCGTGCCGCTCGGTGACGAGCGCTTGAAGGTCGAGTGGATCGATCCCACCGGCAAGGCGCGCCCCGAGCTCACGGGCAAGCGCGAGTGGCAGCCGGCCGCGGGCGACGTCGGCAAGTGGAAGCTACGCGTGCAGTTCATCTCCGACGAGGTGAAAGATCCGGCGCAGAATGCCTGGACCGTGCACGAGGCGCCGTTCGAAATTGCGCGCTAACCGTCTCAGACAGCGGGCGGCTCGGTGTGAACCCGAGCCACTCTTGCCCTCTCGAGCAGCTTCTCGTGATAGCGATGCTGAATCGCCAACGAGATGCCCACGAGAGCCGCGTTGGCCAGCGTTCCCGCCACCGGAAACACGATCCGCGCGAAGTCCGAGATGGTGTGAGCGACCGCGACCGCCTTCATCGAGGTGGGCGCTTCGCTGTGAAGCACCTTCTGCATCCAGCGCAACGACGAGAGCGCGATCAATCCGCCGACGACCGGAATAGCGTACGAGCATCCCTGGACGATGGTTTGGACCACGGTCCCCGTCACGCCGGTGCCCATCATGCCAGCGATAGCAGCCGCCGTGCCGCTACCGACCAGGAACACCAGGTCGGATGCGTGAACCTTCGCCTCGACGGTGTACGAGACCGCCTCGTGCGCCTTGCGGTCGACGAGGTCGCCGGTGGCAGCGACGCCGAAGACGCGCAGGTCGATGGGCAACCCGCCGCCGGTAACCCGCGTGTTGAGCGCCGGTCCCTGGAGCTCGACGCGCAGGAACTTCGCGAGGATCTTGCGCCAGAGGACGGTCTCGATGTTCGAGTTGCCGTCGAAGTCGACGGTCTGAATGATCTCGATTCCGGTGTTGGGCCGGATGGTGTGGAGCTCCGAGAAGGTGACCCCGACGGTCATGCCGCCGAGCCGCACGCTCCCATCGAGAAACGGCCGCTCGTGCGTGACCCGACTCGAAGCGAAAGGTCCATCGCCATGCTTGTGCGGCTGGAGCACGCTGACGACCGCGTCCAAACACGACGCGACCTTACGTTGCAACGCAGGAAAAATCGGGTCGCGCTTGGGGATCAGCACCGTCACGAGTATCCGCAGGACGCCGACCCGAGTTGCTTCCTACCCCTCGAGCCAGACGAACTCGGGCGTCCGAGCCATCGTAAGCCATTCGTTCTGCAAGGCTTCCGGCGGCACTCTGGGCTTACGTGCGGCCAGATCGAGCCAAAGGACGACGCTCTCGACGATGGCGCAAACCGCCTGGTCGCTGACGCGGACGATCGTATTGCGAACCTTCATCTTGCGGGCGTCCCTGGTCGACGCCGCGAGCTCGATGCGCACGTCGAAGGGCTCGAGCAACCGCAGCTCCCTCTTGTAGGTCAGCTTGTCCTCGACCACGACGGGACCAAACCCCTGGGCGCGGAAGATATCGATGGTGAAGCCGCGAGCGGCGAGGAACGACATGCGGCAGTCCTCGGCGGCACCCAAGTACGCGGCGTTGCGCATGTGCTGGTTGAAGTCCATGTCCGGCCAGCGGGCGAATAAGCGGAGGCTGAAAACTTCGGTCGTGGTGGCATCGCTCATGAGGGGCTCCTCGACTGGTTTTGACGAAACTTTCAGCGGCCGCCGCCGACGTACTCCGCGAGGAGATCCGCATGGAAACCCGCCTTCCCTCGTCTCACCACCGCCACCCGAACTACGCGCCTTCCGCGCCGCTCCAGGGCGGCGGTCTCCAGCAGGTCGTCAGTCGCCATCTCTACGACCATAGCGCCGTTCAGCATCAATCCCATAGCCGCTGGTTCCCCGACCCCACCTTCGCGCACGACGCGAGCCATCCCGTTCTCGGCGTCGATGCGGCTCTGGGTCAGCAGCCTCTCGGCCAGCTCGCCCTCATGGGAGCGCGACTCGCATTCGACCCGCCGAAGAAGCCGGCTATCGGCAAGTGGGGCTTCGACACCGACGGCATGGACCTCAGCGTGAAAGCTGGCGACGACTTCAATCGCCACGCGAACGGTGTTGCGCTCGACAAAACCCAGATCCCCGCCGACGCCAACTCCTACGGCGCCTTCATCAAGCTCCGCGACCTCTCGACCCAGCGGACCAAGGAGATCGTCGAGTCGATGGCGACCGCCGAGTCACCCGAGGGCAGCGAGCAGCGCAAAGTGCGTGACCTCTACAGCAGCTTCATGGACGTCCAAGCCATCGAGGCGCTGGGCACGAAGCCGATTCAGGCAGAGCTCGATCTCGTGGCCGGCATGAAGAGCGCCGCCGACGTCTCGCGCGTCATGGCACAGCTCTCGCGCACCGGCACCACCCAGCCCTTCGGCCTGTTCATCGGTCCCGACAGCAAGAATCCTCAGGCGTACATCGCGGCGTTCTCGCAGAGCGGCCTCGGTCTCCCCGACCGCGACTTCTACCTGCAGAAGGACGAGCGCAGCGTCGAGCTGCAAGGCAAGTACAAGCAGCACATCGCCGCCATGCTCAAGCTGGCCGGTATCGCGGACCCCGAGGCGAAGGCCGAGAAGATCTACGCCCTCGAGCTCAAGATGGCCGAGGTCCACTGGACCAACGTCGACTCGCGCGACGCCGAGAAGACCTACAACAAGTGGACGCGCGCCGACTTCGACAAGCTCGCACCCGGCGTCGACTGGGAAGCCTTCTTGGGCGGCGTCGGTGTCGGCAAGGAGAAGACCTTCATCGTCGGCCAACCGTCCGCGATCACGGGCATGGCGAAGCTCATCGCCGGCGAGTCACCCGAGCTCTGGCGCGACTACCTCACGTTCCACGTCATCAAGGGCGCGGCGCCGCTCCTGCCCAAGGCGTTCGTCGACGAAGACTTCGCCTTCTTCGGGAAGACCCTCGCGGGCAAGCCCGAGCAAGGGGAGCGCTGGAAGCGCGGCGTCGCCATGACCAGCGGCGCGCTCGCCGACGTCATCGCCAAGGTCTACGTGTCGAAGTACTTCACGCCCGAGACCAAGGCGCGCATGGAGACGCTGGTGAAGAACGTCGTCGGCGCCATGGACGCGCGCCTCGACGAAACGCCGTGGATGCATCCCGACACCAGGAAGAAGGCGAAGGCGAAGCTCGCCTCGTTCCACGCGATGATCGGCTACCCCGACAAGTGGCGTGACTACGGCTCACTCGTCATCGAGCCAGGCCAGGCTTTCGCGAACCTGCATCGCGCCGCGGAATTCGAGCACAAGCGTAATCTCGCGAAGCTCGGCGCGCCCATCGATCGCAACGAGTGGTTCATGACGCCAATGACGGTGAACGCTTACGCGGACCCGAGCGTGAACGTCATCTGCTTCCCCGCAGCGATCTTGCAGCCACCGTTCTTCGACCCGAACGCCGACGACGCGGTGAACTACGGCGCCATCGGCGCGGTCATCGGCCACGAGATCGGTCACCACTTCGACGATCAGGGCCGCAAGTACGACGCCGAGGGCCGCCTCGTCGATTGGTGGTTGCCGTCCGATGTGAAGAACTTCAAGCAGATCACCGACAGGGTCGTCGCACAGTACAGCACCTTCGAGCCCCTCCCCGGCGTCAAGGTGAACGGCGAGCTGACTCTCGGCGAGAACATCGGCGATCTCACCGGCATCAACTTGGCGTACGACGCCTATCGCGTGACGCTCAACGGCAAGCCGGCGCCGATCATCGACGGCACCACCGGCGGACAACGCTTCTTCTTCGGCTTCGCGCAGGTCTGGCGCACGAAGTACCGCGAGAAGGCGTTGCGCAACCTGCTCGCCCTCGACCCGCATTCTCCGGGCATGGTCCGCGCAGGCTGCGTCCGCAACGTCGACGCTTGGTATGACGCCTTCAACGTGCAGCCAGCCAACAAGATGTTCCTGACGCCCGAGCAGCGTTTGCGGATCTGGTAGTCACAGGGCGCGGTGCCGATGGTGCACTGCGCCATCGGCATGGTCCCGCCGATACGCTCCGCTCACGCCGCCGCGTAACGGAGAAATCTCATGGCCTCGGACATCAAGCTCACTGGCGCCAGCGCCCCACGCGGCATTGTCGCGTCCACCCAACCGCACGTTCAGATCGGCCTCAAACAAGGCGACGTCTTGGTTACACGCCCGTTCGATCCCGCCTACGTTTGCATGCCGGGTGCGCCCGGCTCGGGCTACAGCATGGCTCAGATCCCCCAGAGCCAGTTCATCATCATCCCAACGAACGCGCCGGCGGGTGCACCGCGGATCGCGGGTCAGTGGTTCAAGATCTCCCTCGTGGAAGGCCTCACCCCGGAAGGCACCCGCGAGGAGGTGAAGCTCCAGTCGACCGCAGTGGTTCCGGGTGCGACTCCCTTCACGCAGCTCACCTTCACGGTCGTCGCGGGCAGCCGGGTCTTCAACTAGACTAGCTGGCAGCACCGGGCGGGCTCTGGCACGCTTGCCCGGTGATTCGCTTCACCGCCCTGCTCTTCGCCTCCGCTGTCATCCTCTCTCTGCAAGCCTGCGGCACCGTCGAAGGTGATCCGGACCCCCAGGACGGGGACTCCGACCATACGGACGCGGACGCTCCCAGCGACGACGACGGCCCGCTCGACACCACGGCGCCCGCCGCGCCAACACTGACCTCGACGTCGCCCACGTCACCGTCGGCGACCGTGGTGAACCCCACGGTGAACGGCACAGCTGAGGCGGGCAGTCTGGTGCGCATCTATCGCACGGCGGACTGCACCGGCTCTCTCGCTGCCTATGGCCCCACGGGAGCCACCGGCTTCGAGCTCGCCACGATAGGCGGTATAGCGAACACCGCGACCACGTTCACAGCCACGGCGACCGACGCCGCAGGCAACACCTCGAGCTGCTCCAGCGCTCTCACCTACGAGCACGATGGCCTTGCGCCCGGTGAACCGAGCCTCACGGGGACGAGCCCGGCTTCTCCGAACCAGGATCTCACGCCGCTCGTCCAGGGGACCATCGCCTCCGACGCGCTCATCACAATCTACACGGGCGGCGATTGCAGCGGCACGCCGGTCGCCAGCGGTCGGAGCTCAGCGGGTCTATTCGCTTTCGAAGTCACTGTTACCGCCGACACGACGACGACGTTCCGCGCCACCGGCACCGATGACCTCGGGAACGTTTCCGCCTGCTCGATCGGAATCACCTATCGGCATGACGGCACGGAGCCCACGCCGCCGACTTTCAGCGGCGTAAGCCCCGCGTCGCCGAGCAACATCGCGACCTCGCCGTCCATCGCGGGTAACGTCGAAGCCGGAGCGTTGGTCACGCTGTACACCACGAGCGATTGCAGCGGCACGGCGCTCGCCTCCGAAAGCTCTGTCGGCACCACGTTCTCCGTCGACGTCGACGTCGCGGCCAACACCACCACGACGTTTTTTGCGACCGCGACCGACGCTGCCGGCAACGTCTCGGCATGCAGCGCCTCGGGCATCGTCTACGTCCACGATGATCTCCCACCGTCAGCGCCCTCGAACCTCGTGACCGCACCCTCCTCGCCGTCGAACGACGCGACGCCGGACGTGTCGGGCGATCTGCCCGCCGACGCCATCGCCGTCGCGATCTACGACAACGCCGCCTGCACGGGTACGCCGCTGGCGACCAGCGCCGCGACGAGCGCCTTCTCCCTGACCGTGTCCATCACAGCGGACACGACGTTCTATGCCGCAGCGACCGATCTCGCCGGAAATCCTTCCGCCTGCTCGAGCGGTATCGCCTATACGCTCGACACCGCGGCGCCGGCGCCACCAGTCCTGGTCGTCAGTCCGAGCTCGCCAGCCGCCGACCTCGACCCGGAGGTGAGCGGTACGGCCGAGCCGGCAGCGACCATCACCCTCTACGGGGCGACGGACTGCGGCGGCTCGAGTATCGGCACCTTCACCACGAGTGCCGGGGGTACCTTCGGACCCGACGATTTCCTGGTCGGCGCGAACACCTCGAGCGTCTTCTCGGCGACCGCCACCGACACCGCCGGCAACACCTCGAGCTGCTCGGCCGACGTCGTCTACCTCAACGACGGCCTGGCGCCGGACGCGCCTGTATTCAGCGCGACGGAGCCGCCGTCGCCCGCGAACGACACTCTCGACCCGCTCCTCGAAGGCGACGCCGAGCTGGGCTCGCTGGTGCAGATCTACATCACGAACGATTGCACGGGACTCGTGGTCGCCACGGGAGCCGGTGGCACCTTCTCGATCGAGGTGCCCGCTACGGCGAACACGACGACGACCTACTACGCGACCGCGACCGATGCCGCCGCCAACGTCTCGCCGTGCAGCGCCGGTATCAGCTTCACCCACGACGACATTGGCCCGGCGCCACCGACAGGCCTTGCGACCGATCCGGTTTCGCCGTCGAACGATGCGACGCCTCTGGTGAGCGGCAATCTCGCCGTCGATGCGGTCGCGGTTGCCGTCTACGACAACCCGACGTGTACGGGCACGCCGCTCGCGAGCGACGATGCGAGCGGGAGCTTTTCGCTGGCTGTGTCCATTGCAGCGGACACGACGTTCTACGCGAGCGCCACCGATGTAGCCGGCAATCCCTCTGCCTGCTCGACGGGCGTTGCTTACGTCTACGACACCGTGCCGCCGAACGCCCCGGTGATGGCGGTGTCGCCCTCCTCACCCTCGACCTCGAACGCGCTGACGCTCTCGGGCACCGCCGAGGCGCTCTCGACGCTCGCCCTCTACGCGACCAGCGGTTGCAGCGGCTCCGCGTTCACGACCTTCGCCGTCTTCGCAAATGGCACCTTCGGCCCTTACCCCGACCTCGTCTCGGACAACTTCACGGTCACCTACTCCGCTCGTGCCACCGACGCCGCCGGCAACCCGTCGCTCTGCTCGAACGACGTGGTCTTCCAGAACGACAAGACCCCGCCGCCGGTACCTGTCATGACCGGCAGCTCGCCGGCTTCGCCGTCGCAGGAGGACGAGCCGACCATCCAGGGTAGTGCCCAGGCCGGAAGCCTCGTGCGCCTCTACCGCGATACCGCGACGCCCTGCGACACCGACACCGGCCAGAGCATGACCGTCGGCATCGGCGGCACCTTCGGGTTCGCGGTCACGGTCACCACGACCTCGACGACGACCTTCCGCGCGCGCAGCGAAGACGCGCTGGGCAACATCTCGGCGTGCTCGTCGACCGCGGTCGTCTACGTGAACGATGTGGCCGCCCCGGCGGCGCCAACCATCGCGATCACTCCCGTGGGCCCATCGACCTCGACGCGCCCGAGCGTGAGCGGCACCGCTGAAGCCGGCGCGACGGTGCGCTTGTTCACCACCAGCGATTGCAGCGGCGGTAGCGGCGCACAGGTCATCGCGACCGGGGGTGCCTTCTCGTTCGAGGCTTCGGTCTTGCCGGACAGCACCGTGACGTTCACGGTCGACGCCGTAGACCCCGCGGGAAACATCTCGCCGTGCTCGACCGCTATCACGTACGTGAACGAGCTCATTGCCGCTGGCGAAGTATTGGTCGCGCTCGACGCGGCGCACAGCACCGCAGGCACCGCGCTGTGGAGCAACGCCGGTACCATCGGGGCCTTCGCGCGGGTCGGTGGCCCGACCGTTGGCACCGTCGGCGGTCTCCGCGCCGTCTCGTTCAACGGCACGGCGACGGTGGACGCCTACCAGAGTCCCAATGCGGCGCCCGCGGGACTCGTCGGCGTCGACGCCACGCGCAGCGTCGAAGCGTGGGTAAGAAATGCCGTCACCGTCGAGCCCGAGGAGACAATCGTCGCTTGGGGACATCGCGCCGGCCCCGCCGGCAGCAATAGCGCGTTTGGCTACGGCACGAGCTCCACCACCGGCGCGCTCGACTACAACGGAACGGGGAGCAGGCCCTGGAATGGGGGCGTGCCGCAGCAGGACACCTGGCATCACCTCGCTTACACCTACGATGGGACCACGACGCGACTCTACCGCGACGGCGTGCTCGTCCTTGTCGACGTGCTGGGGGCGGGTGTCGTTAGCCCAGCGGGCGGCACGAAGATCACGCTCGCCGCCCAGCTCGCCGACGCCGCCGGAACACTCCCCGCCCCCCGACGCGGCATCCTCGCCATCGGCCGCTTGCGCATCCACGACGGCGTGCTCTCGGACTCCGACATCGCGGACAATTACTTCGTCGAAGGTCACGAGATGTTCCCAGCCAACGAATGTACGCCCGGTCGCTGCTCGAATGGCGGCGTCTGCACCGACGGCGTCAACAGCTTCACCTGCGCCTGCACGCCGGGATGGACCGGTACGACCTGCGCCACGAGCATCAACGACTGCTCGCCCAACCCGTGCGCCAACGGCGGCGCCTGCATCGATGGGCACATGAGCTTCACTTGCTCGTGCCCGAGCGGCTTCGTGGGTCCGACGTGCACCGGCAGTTGCGCGGCCTGCGTCTACGGTGAGACCTGCACCGACAACGGTACGGCGTCCGCTGCTTGCGTTGGACAGGGCATGGCGCCGACGAACGCTTGCGCGGCCACGACCTGCGGCCCGACGTCACTGATCCAGGACATTGGGCAGATGTCTGCGAACCAGTGCAAGGACATGTGCCTCAACCGCGCTGACTGCGGGTTCGCGGTCGTCTACTACGCCGGCAACCCGAACTTCGGGCATTGCAACCTTTACAACTTCAACTGTGTGCCCTGTCAGGGGTCCGTGGCCGCAACGAACGTCAAGTTCATCAAGGTTCCCTAGACGCGCGGCGCGGCGAGCTGCAACGCGGCGCCATTCGCGGGACGCGCGAAGCGCTGCGCGAACTCACGCGCACGCGCGAGGTCCGGTGCGCGTAGCGAGCTCTGCTTCCCCGGAGCGACCTCGGGGCAACCGGCGTCGATCCAGCGCGCGATCTCGTTGATCTGATCGTCCGGCAAGTACGGACCGCCCGAAGGCATGCGGACGAACATGTCGCCGTCAGCGCGCAGATACTTGATCAACCACGCATCTTCAGCCCGTCCGTTTCCGCGGACCTCGGGCGCGATGAGAGGTATGCGCATGTCACCGAGCTCGACTGCGGCGTTCAAGAGCTCGTCGCGGGTGCTCCACTTGAAGTTGGGCCCGTGGACCTCGATGTGCGGCTCACGCTGCTGGTCCTTTTGCCAGGTCTGGATTGCGCCATCCAAGATCTGCTTCACGCGGGCAAAACCAGGCACGGGCCCGGCCGGCGTGCCGGCGGCGGGGGCCGCATGCGCGACGCGGACACCGATGTTTTGAATGCGGTCGATTGGTTGCATGGCGGACTCCAGATGAAGACCGGAAAAGGCCGGGGAAATCGCAAGTAAGGCCTAATCATCGGCGTCGCCGCTCATCTGGTGCGCCAGAAGCGTGATCCGCGACCGCCTACAGTACCGGCCCGACCCTGTCACAATTTCGCGACGAAACGGCAACGGCTGCCGATGACTTGAGCCGCTAGCGGTCATCCCCATTCCCGCCGGCCGTCACCCACAACTCTAAAGCCACACCGCGTCCTAAGCGATGAGCCAGAGAGGTTCACGTGTCTTCACAGCTGCCAATCAATTTCGATAACCCAGGCGTCAAGGCCCGCGTCAGCACCATGCGCGAAGAGGCTCTCGAGGCCGGTGTCAGCGAAAAAGAATTCGACGAGGCGCTCGGTAACGCCAACGCTCTCGACGGCGACCGCGACCTTTTCACCGACTCCGACCTCGGCCAACTCGAGCAGGCGGTTCACGACACCCGCACCGCCATCGCGCTGCAACCCCCGCGCACCGGCTTTGCGCCCCAGGCGCCCCGCCAGAGTGTCGCCGAAAAGCTCGACGAGAACGTCGAGACCAACAGGCGCGACGCGGCCAAGGCTGCGCAGACTGGCAACGGCCTGTCGCCCGACCTCGTGCGCAGTGCCGTGCCGGCCGAGCGCGTCAACACGCCGCCGCCAGCCGCGACCGAACATCGTCTGCTGTCGACCAACGGCGTCACCCGCACGACCTATTGGGGTCGCGTCTCGCCGGACGGCACCATGTTCGCCATCGGTACCAACCGCGGCGTCAGCGCCTTCGACATCCGCGAGGGTCAAAACAACGCCGTGCACTTCCGCCGCGGATCGTTCGACCCGACATTCACCGACAAGTCGCTCATCTTCCAAGGTGGTGGCACCTGGGAGGCGTCGCTCGACTGGCTACGCAACAATCCGCCCGAAGAAGTCACGGGCGAGGTCCCCGGCCACGTGCAGCGCATCGGCTCGCTGGCCCTCTACCAAGACGTTGCCACGGATGGCGCCCGCGGTATCGCGCTCGACGCTCACCAGTGGACCGGTGACTCGGGTCCGAGCAATCGCGACCCACGTACCACTGGTTCGAAAACCGCAAGCGTGCGCTTCCACCACCTCGACGCCCTCCAAGGCGTCGGCACGCAAAACGCCCAGACGGTCTCGACCCCGTTCCACAGCGGCTTCCAGCTGTCGAACAACGGACGTCGCGTCACGTCCATCATCGCGAACCCCGATGTCGCCAACGAGCAAGTCGGCTACGCGGTGTACGATGTCTCACGCCGCGAAAGCGGAGAGGTCGACCTGACACCGGTGCGCCTGGTCTCGGGCCTGCGCGGCGGCAAGCCGAAGATGGCCGGCGACTTCGTGGCGTTCCACCACGCCGCGACCGCCGCGGACTTCGCGACCTACGGGTTCGCTTCGGCGGACGATCCGGCCTTCCAGGAGCTCCTGCGCAAGGGCACGGCCGACATCTACGTTTACAACACGCGCGACAACACCGTGCGGCGGGCCACCAACGCCGGCGCCGGTAACCTCGCCTGGTACCCGTCGTTCAGTCAGGACGCGCTGGGCAACTACCGCGTCCACTTCTTGCAACTCAATGCCGACGGCTCGCGCCGCATCATGTCGGCTCCGGTGAACTAATGACTTCTATGCAACGCGTAAACTCCACCGTCGTCACCCGCATCGATGACCAGCCGCTTCCAGGCGGCCCCGGTCCGTACAACCCGAATCCGCCGTCGATCGAGATCGCAACCGCGCCGGCGCCAAAATGGACGCCGGTCATGCAGCGCCCGGCGTCGCAGCTGGGGCTCACGCCTCCGCCACAGCGCACTGTTCGCGATAGCGTTCAGACGCTGGCCGCGGATGCCGCGGGTCCGCGCGATGCCCTGCCGATCAACGTGCAGAGCAGCCGGCCCTACCCCGATCTCGGCGTCAGCGTGCAAACGCTCGCGAGTGGTCTGAACTCGGTGTGGAGCATGGCGTATGCGCCGAACGGCGACGTCTACTTCACCGAGCGTCCGGGTCGCGTGCGTTTGATCCGCGACGGCATCGTCCAGCCGGAGCCCGTCCTCAGCATGCAGGTCGGCGGAGGCGAAGGCGGTCTGCTCGGCATGGCCCTCGACCCCGACTTCGCGCAGAACCGCAACGCGTACCTGTACTATACGGCGCAGGGTAACCGCGAGAACCGCGTGGTCCGCGTGACCCTCGGCGTCGACGGTCGCAGCGCTGGTCCCGAGACCGTTCTCGTCGCTGGCATCCCCGCAGCGGGCAACCACAATGGCGGACGCATCGCTTTCGGCCCCGACGGCAAGCTCTACATCACCACCGGTGACGCGGGCCGCGGCCAGAGCGCGCAGTCGCTCACCACGTTGGCGGGCAAAACTCTGCGCGTCAACAGGGACGGCACCGCCCCCAGCGACAACCCGTTCGCCGGCCGTTCGGATGCCGACGCACGGATCTGGAGTTACGGCCACCGCAACTCCCAGGGTCTCGGCTGGAATAGCCGGGGCGAGCTGGTCGCGAGTGAGCTCGGCTCGTCGTCGAATGACGAGATCAACCTGATCCGCCCCGGCAACAACTACGGCTGGCCGAACGCCGAAGGCGATGGTCATCGTCCGCCCTTCACAGCACCACTCGCGCACTCGGGCAGCGGGCCGAGCTGGGCGCCGTCGGGCAGCACCTTCTTAACCAGCGACAAGCTCCCACAATGGCGCGGCAACTACTTCATGTCGATGCTCGGCTTCAGCGCTGGCGCCGCCCGCGGGGTGCAGCGTTTCGAGATCGACGAGAATAACGTCGTGCGCCGCCAGCAGAACCTGTTCCGCGACGACTTCGGTCGCGTGCGCAGCGTGAGCCAAGGTCCGGACGGCTACCTCTACATGACGACTAGCAATCTCGACGGTCGTGGCCCGCGGCTCCCGGAAGGCGACCGGATTCTCCGCATCGTCCCGCTCGAGCGCGCTTCGAACTGATTTCTCTTCCGTAGAATCCACAGGAGTGTCCAGTGTCCGCCATTGATCAAGTGAGCTTCGACAGCAGCGTAGTCCGTGATCGCGTTCGTGCCATGCGCGACGAAGCAGTGAAGGCCGGCGTCGAGCCGGGTGAGCTCGACGAGGCCTTCGTCCGCGCCAATACCATCGACGGCGACGGCGACCGCTTCACCGAAATCGACCTCGGTGCGCTCGAGCAGGCGGTCGGCGACCGCCGCCGCGACATGTCGCAGCGTTCCAGCTTCGGCCCGGGCTTGAAGTTGCCGTCGACGGCGCAAATCATCGACCGCAACGTCGAGCAAACCCGTCGCGACGCGGCGCTCGCGAAGACCCTCCCCGGCCTTACCGCCGACATCGTCGCGACGGCCCAGCCGGCGACGCCGACCTACGGTGCCGCTCAAGCGGGCACCGAGCTGAAGAACCTCGCGGCCAACGGCATCACCAGCACCTCCTACTGGGGTCGCGTGTCGCCCAACGGCGAGATGTTCGCCATCGGTAGCAACCGCGGCGTATCGGTCGTCGACCTGCGCCCCGGCCAGACCAATGCGGTGCACTTCCGCCAGGGATCGTACGACCCGACTTTCGGCGACGACGCGCTGTACTTCCAGGGTGGCGGCACCTGGTACGTCGGCATGGACTGGCTGCGCAACAATCCGCCAGAGAACGTAAACGGCGAGATTCCTGGCGGTGTGCGTCGCCTCACCTCGCTCGCGCTCTACCAGGACGTCATGGGCAGCGACCGCGACGGGTACGCCATGGACGGCCATCTGTGGGCCGGCGACCCTGCCCCCAGCACGCGCGACCCGCGCGTCAGCGGTTCGGCGACCGCTAGCGTGCGCGTTCACTCCTTGAACGGCCTTGCCACCGGCACCGAGCGCAACACGCAGACCATCTCGACGCCGTTCCACAGCGGCTGGCAGATGGCACACGACGGCCGCCGCATGGTCTCGCAGATCGTCGATCCCGCGAATCCCAACCAGCAGCGCGGTTATGCCGTCTACGACATCAGCCGAGACGCGAGCGGCGCGGTCAACCTGACCCCGGTCCGCATCATTTCGGGCCTGAACGGTGGCAAGCCGAAGATGGGCGGCGACTATCTCGCCTACCACCACGCGGTGACCGCGGCGGACTTCGCCCACTACGGGTTTGCTTCGGCCGAGGATCCGGGCTTCCAAGAGCTTCTGCGTCGCGGCACCGCCGACATCTATCTCTACAACGTGCGTGACAACACGGTCCGTCGGGCGACCAACGCCGGCCCGGGCAACCTCGCCTGGTTCCCGTCGTTCGCGACCAACGCTGACGGCACCCTGCGCATGGTTTACCTCCAGCGCAACACCGACGGCAGCAACCGCGTCATGTCGATCAGCGCCGAGGCGCCGGCTCCGGCAGCGACTCCGGCGCAGTAGGACTATGGTCGAGGCGGTCAATCGTCTCTTTGTTCGCCTCGGCTTCGCGAGCAGCCCGGGCGAAACGGCCATACCGTTTCGCCCGGAAGACATCTGCACATCCGATTCCGAGCGCCGCGTCCCGCCGACTCTCCTCGGCGAGGCCCGGCCCCAGCGCGTGGCGCATCAGAACGGCATCGCACCGACAAGCGCTCCGCGCACGACGTCTCCGCCATCGCGTCCGACGACCTGGACGCCGCAGCAGTACGAGCGCTTCGCCGCGCGCGTCCGCGAATATCTTGCGCAGAACGAAACGCTTCTCCCCCACCATGCTGCTTGGCACGAGGTGAATGGGCCGGGTGGCACACGCGGACCCGGATCGGGCTCGGCGTTCCTGCAGATGCACCACGAGATGGTCGCGGATATGGAACGTTTCATTCGCGACTCCGGC
Source organism: uncultured Bdellovibrionales bacterium (assembly GCA_964484195.1). GTDB lineage: Bacteria > Myxococcota > XYA12-FULL-58-9 > XYA12-FULL-58-9 > JALHOP01 > JALHOP01. Next base: position 1,138,765 of record CAZAER010000001.1, read on the forward strand.
CGTGACCTCGATCTACTGCCGCTAGTCGAATGGCGACCGAGCCAGGTAGTTCCCGCCCAGTTGGGGCAAGTGGAGCGCTTCTCGACCACCCCCAACGTTCCCACGCCTTCGTGGCTGACGCTCGCGGGTGGCGGCACAGGTGCCCCGGTCTTCGGTTACACCCGCCTTGACGAGTTCAAGACCCTCGACGAGCTCGGTCGGGCCTTCGGCAGCGGTCCGCCGGACAACCTCGGCTATCACGGCGCCGGTCACGCCGCGGTCGGTGGTGTCATGTGGAGCCGCCGCGCTCCGGAAGACCCTGTCTTCTGGCTCTGGCACCGCCACATCGACAACGTCATCGAGACCTGGCTCACTACACCGAACGGTCAAGCTTGGTCAGCAACCGACGAAGGCCGCGCCTGGCGACAGCCCGGCGGCCATCATCACGGTCATCAGGCCGCCCCCGGCGACAAGGTGAGCGAGCGCACCGACGCGCTGCTGCGCATGCGTCGCGACAAGCCCGCAGACTACGAAGCGTACATGTCCGGCTCATCGTTCGCTCCACCAGTAAACGCATGGCCCGCCGACGCGCTGCCAATCAATGTGCAGAGCTCGGAGCGCATGCAGCACCTCGGCGTCACCGTGCAGACGCTCGCCACCGACCTGCGTGTCCCGTGGGGCATGGCGTTCGCTCCGAACGGCGATGTCTATTTCACCGAGCGCGGCGGCCGTGTGCGCGTCATTCGCGACGGTGTCGTGCAGGCAGAACCGGTGCTCACCATCCCGGTGGGCGGCGGCGAGGGCGGTCTCCTGGGCATCGCTCTCGATCCGGACTTCGCCCGCAACAACCTCGCCTACCTCTACTATACGACGCCCGGCATCAGCGAAAACCGCGTCGTCCGCGTGCCCCTTGCGGGTCCCGACGCCGGCCAACAGACGACCATCGTCGGCGGCATCCCCGCCTCCGGCATCCACAATGGCGGACGCATCGCCTTTGGCCCCGACGGCAAGCTCTACATCACCACCGGCGACGCCGCGCGGGCGGCCAACGCACAAGATTTGCGGTCACTCAGCGGCAAGATCCTGCGCATCAACACCGATGGTTCCGCTCCAGCAGACAACCCGTTCAGCGGCCGGTCCGACGCCGACGCGCGCGTCTGGACGTACGGCCACCGCAATCCGCAGGGTCTGTCGTGGAACCGGCGCGGCGACCTCGTCGCCAGTGAGCTCGGCGGCTCGTCGCAGGACGAGATCAACCTCATCCGCCCGGGCAACAACTACGGTTGGCCCGTCGTTCAAGGCGACACTCACCGCGAACCGTTCACGGCCCCGCTCGCCCACGCGGGACGCAACCCGAGCTGGGCACCCTCGGGGGCGGCCTTCTCGAACAGCGGCAAGATCCCCCAATGGCGCGACCGCTATCTCATGGCGATGCTGGGCTTCGGCTCCGGCGCCGCGCGCGGCATTCGCATGTTCGAGCTCGACGAGGGCAATCAGGTACGCAACCAGACGGTGCTGTTCAGCGACGTCTACGGTCGGGTGCGCAGCATCGTCGAAGGTCCCGACGGCTACTTGTACGTCACCACGAGCAACCACGACGGCCGAGGCACGCCCGGGCGTGGCGACGACCAAATCTTGCGCATCGTCCCGAGCACGGCGCGCTAACGTAGACGCTCGAGCTTTTCCTTGAAGGCGATGCAGGGGTCAAATCGCGCGACCGCGGGGCTGCTCCAAGTCACGTCGTAACCGATGCCGGAAGCGCCGGGCTCGACGAAGCCAATCGACAGGACTTGGTCGGGGGTTACACCGGGCGCGTGCGCCACGTGGAACGCGGCGCCATGTTTTCGGTTCGCGTGCTCGCCGCCAGCGACGAGCACCGCGCCGTCACGCGTCGCCGATGCCAGCATGCGCTGCGCGAGATGCGCGTCGCGCAGCTCCTGTGCCGCTGCCATCGCTTTCACGGCCGAATCATCGGCGTATCCGCAGTGCCCCTCGCGCACGTTGTCCTCGATGGCGGACCTGTCGGCATCATCGATATGCGCCGTGAAGCCGAAGGTCGCGGGCGTCTCTCCCTTCTTGCTCGCGGCCATCAAGGCCTCGCGTCCGAGGTTTCCGGCAACGATGGGCAAGCCGTTCGCCATCGCCATGCGCACCAGGGGCTCGTACATGGCGTAGCTCGGCCAGCCGCGCTCCTCCCAGCCGACAGCGTCGCCGAAGCCGATGGGGTCGCGCTGCTGCAAGATGGTCGGCGTCTGGTCGACCTCGAGCATCTCGAAAACCAGAGCCGGCCGTCGCCCGGCGACGATCAGCGCCGCGAGCACTTGGGCCTGCAACACGTGGTGCCGGGGATTGTCGTGCAGCTCACCGAGAAAGACGAAGCGCACATCCCGAGCTGCCGCTAGGACGGATTCAGGCTCGGACGCTCGGCCGTGGACCGTGATGCTCTCTCCTGGAGGCGCGGCCACGGCGGGAGTCTTCCGCTGCTGCGTACACCCAACCAGAGCCAAAACCCCGAACACGAGCCAGCGCATTAGAACGACCACTCGAGGCCGATACCCGAGATGAACGTATTCATCCCTCCTCCCAACGCCCCGGCGAGCCGCAGAGTCGCGGCGACGTGCTTACTGAGCGGCAAGCCGACGAGCGCGTGCCCGGCGCCGGTGAGACCACGCCGCTCGCCGTCGACGTTCTGTGCCACGGCGTAGCCGACACCAAGGCCGCCCTCGAGGATGATCACCGGCCCGTGCCAACGGTAGACCACCAGGGCATCGGCGAGCCCGCCTCGACCGCCCTTCGACGAGTTGATCATCGTGCCGTCGAGTCGCAGCCCGAAACGATGCGTGCGCCCCCACATGACGCCGGCCCCTACGCCGAAGGCGATACCGGCGAAGCCCGAGCTGCAGTCATTCTCGACGAGACGCCCATCGACCGTCAGCATGACCCGCTGACAGGGAATCGATGTGTCGATGACACCGAAGCCCGCGCCCACGCCGAAGACGAAATGCGGCTGCGGACCGCGACCATCGATGTGTCCGGCCACCGCCAAGCCAGCGATGAGCAACGCAGGTGAAACGATGGGAGCAGCCCTCAGCCTTTGGTCTGACACACACGACGGGGCATCGCTAGTCGCAGGTCCCCGGCCTGCAGTCGTCATCGAGATCGGCAGCCATACGGAGGGTCTCCAACAACCGGCTCCTGCTGTAGTCGAGCTCGAGCGTGTCGTCGACGATGACGGCCCGATACACGGTGACCGGACCAACGAGGTCGAAGGTCAGGTAGTCGCCACGGGCGGACGGCCAATGCTCGACCCGATAAGCCACGCGCGTATCGGTTACCCAGAAGTCGAAACCACCCGGCGCGGTCGCATCGTCGTAGGTCAGCACGACGCGCGACGAGGAGCGCACGAGCGAGGCTGAGTCATCGTAGGGAAACGCCGCAAAGACGCCGCCGAGCTGGGTTCCACAAATGTCGAGGAACGACGCGAGGTAGTTGATGTAACCCTGTCCCGAGCCCTCACGGAAAATTCCGATGCTTCCCTCGTGCTGCTTCACCCCGTCGACCTGGATGGTGCTGCCGTCACCAGAGCCCTCGTCGATGGTCGCGATGTCGTCGAGTAGCTCGGGAGTAAATTTGTTGAGCAGGTCGTCCTGACCGACGCGGAAGGCGCCAGCGAAGCGGCTCATGGTGATGGCGCCGCCGCATGCGTCGCTGAACGTAAGGTCCGCTCCAGCGACCTGCACGTATTCGGCGCCGTCGTCTTCGACGCTCTTCACGATCTCGAGCTCGCCGGATTCGGCAAGCAACACGTTTTGTCCCACCCGGTCATTCAAGCGCAGCCACGCATACGCTGCGGTCGGCGTTATCGACCATCGCGCTGGTAGCGTCTGCGTCTCGGGCAGATTGGACGGCAGGCTCACCAGCATGGAGAAGGTGCGCTGCTCGCCGACGAGATTCAGGTTGAGGGTCAAGTCGGTGTGCCGGCCCCACCGTTTCGGCGGCACGTCGTGATAGGCCCAGACACCGACCTGCGGCACGTCGAAGGCCTCCCCGGTCGCCATTGCAACCTCTACGAAGGGCTCAATCGAAGGCTCGCCCTCGTCGACCGTGCCGACGAGTCCGCAACCGCAGACACCCGCGGCGACCATCCACACGACGTGTCGCGCGCGTCTCATTGCTGGAACAACACTCCGACACGCACCGCCATCCCGTAGAACGACGGCAGGTCTTCGGTCGAGCTCTCGCCGACGGTGATGAAGGTGCGTGTCGTTTCGAGCCCATGAAGGCTGGTCCAGAAGCGCGCATCGACGAGGAAGGCCCAAGTGCGTGTGAACATGAACTGCACGCCTCCGCCCGCCTCGAACATGGGTGACCAGCCATGGGGATCGGTGCGCTCGACGTCGAACACGCCAGGCTGTGTCGGCAGTTGCTCGCCCGGATTGATCGGCTCGAGAACTTCGCGGCCGAGCTTCACGTCGTTGTGGGCCACCCCTGCGCCGACGCATGTGCTTCGCTGCGTTCCTGGTTCTGCAGGATGGTCCCCTCGGACGCGTCGTCGCCGGTCGCGAGCGCGATGACGGTCGCCGGCCGACGCCGCGTCGACTCGACGGACTCGAGCGCGAACGCGCCACCCACCATCCAGTTATCGCCGAGGCTGTAGTCGGCCCCGAGCCGTGCCGACAGGCCGGGTGTGTTGATGAGACCGCTGCTCTGCGTGTCGATGTAGAGCGACGTGCCGAGGCTCACATGGGCGTCCCAGCGCTTTGGCGTTTGCGCGACGCGAATGGCTTCGATGGTCGCAAGTGAAACGGCTCGTTCGCCGTCGCCGCGAACCGCAGCGATGAGGTTGAACACCGAAGCCTGAACGGCCCCGAGAATACGCGGCGCGTCGCCGCCGAAGACCTGCGTGCTGCGAGCAGCGACGATGCCCTCTTTTCGCGGCCAGGCCAGGTCGCGTCGCGTCGTGACGCTGACATCGTCGAGCTTGTTGAGCTCCAAGGCGACGAGGTCCGTCACTTCCGCGGCGACATCGACGGCAACGTCGCGAGCTCCTAGATCGAGCAAGAAGATGTCGAGCGGGGGCGCGGACCCGTGTGGGTCCAACGACACGGCGATCGACAGAACCAACGAAGTCACGACCATTTAGGAGAAGCCTCCCTCGCCCCACACGAAAAAAGCTACGAACGCATATCGCAAATGCCTCCAAGCCAGTGATAATTTTCGGGTCCGGTCCCCGACCCTTCTATGGATATCCCCCAGGAGATTTCGTCAATGCGGGTAGCAGCCCAAGCTGTCTTAGCGTCAGTGTGTCTCGTCACGTCGTCAGCGTGCGGTTTGTTCGCTGGAGCGGTCAGCAATGCCACCGCACAGGACATCAGCGCCGACTTGTTCCCCCCGGCGGAGCTCGGCGGTCAGCCGGTGCAACCGCTGCAGTTCCAAGCGATCGCTTCGGACGGAACCCCGACCTACGGCCTGCCCGACGCGGCCGACACCACTGCTTGGGGCCCGGTGATCTACGCGCACATCCGTGCTCTCGACGCCGGTGACACGGAAGGTGTCTTCGAGGTTCAGGTCGCATCCTTCGCGCAAGAGACCGCCCAGAACCTCCTCTTCACCATCGACGTCAGCTCGCGCGATGGCCGTGTCTTCGCCATGGAAGGCCTCACCGGCGACGCCAACCCGACCAGCTGCTCGTTCGTCGTCGCCGCCGGCAGCAACGGCTCGACGCTCGGCAGCCGCATCACCACCTGCTTGGTCGACTGGGTGCGCGGCAATGGTATCCCCGCTCAGCTCGACTACACGGTTGGCGTCACCACGACGAGCCAGCCTGGTCAGCAGATCTCGGGCATCCCGTTCGCGCACGAGCACACCGAGACGCTGGTGGCCAAGCGTGAGCTCGAGCAGGAATGCTTCGAGCGCAACCTCAGCCTGAGCTCGGGCATCCTCGACAACATCGACTACATCCAGCTCAGGAACCTCAGCGTCGAAGGCACCGCGACGGTGAGTGTCGACGTTCAGGTCCAAGCTTGGGCTCGGGTGCTGCCGTCGATCCCGTTGGTTCCGGGCACGAGCGTTCAGATGAACGCTGCCGTCCCCGCCAACACACCACGCTCGTACCGCTATGACGGAAGCCGCGAGACCGCGAACGACTTCAACGCACAGTTCACCCCGGCGATGGGCGGCTGGATGTACGAGACGCTCGACCTCGCGATCGAAGGCGCCATGCTGGCTCGCGAAGGCTCTACGCACAAGGCGGTCGTGGGTTGCTACACCGTCTACGGCGATGCGCCACGCACCGGCACCATCACCTTCAAGATCAAGGGCGAAGCTGCATTCAGCACTGAGGCCAACTGAGCCCTGGTCCGCTAAAACGACAACATTTCGGAGACTTTTTCGATGCAAATCATTCGTGCAGCTTTGACCGTTTCGACGCTGATGTGGGCGGGAGTCGCCCAAGCGCAAGCAACCACCGACACGCCGCCAGCCGAGACTACGCCGGCAGCGGAGACGACGGAGAGCGCTCCGGTGACTCCGGCGCCCGAGCCCGCGCCGAGCCAACCCATGAGCGCCTCGATGACCGTGGAGCAAGCGCCGATGCACGCCAAGGGTATCGAGCGCGGCAACTGGTACATCGGCCTCGGCCTGGGAGTTGGCGGCTCGAGTCTCGCCGATGACGCCATCGGCGGCGGTCTCGCCGGCATGACCAGCTTCCGCGCCGGCGCCATCATCGCCGACCGCTTGCTCATCGGGGGGCAAATGGCCCTCACCGGGCAGTTCAACAAGTGGGCCGCCATGGAGCCCACTGGCTCGGCGCTATCGTCCGTCATGGCGGAAGGCATGTACTTCCCGCTGGCCGACCTGCCGCTGAACGTCGCGGCGGGCTTCGGCTGGGGCTCGGCGCTCAAGGTGGGCCGTCTCGCCGACAACGGCGACAGCCCACGCGTCGTGACGCAGAGCGGTAACGGCGTCGCCTGGATGACCGGCGTCGGCTGGGACTTCTTCGCCGGTGAAGGGTTCAACCTGGGCCTGCAGGCTCGCTACGATGGCACCCACTCGGGCAACATCGGCGCCAGCCATGCCGGCACCATGAATCTCTGGTTCAACTTCTACTAAGAGTCGTCACCGACGCCGCCCGCGGTTTTTGCGCCGCGGGCGGCTCGGATGCCCTGCGTTTCCGACGCTGGTCTGATAAAAGACCGCCATGACTTCGGTGCCGTTCCGTCTCGATACCGTCGAGCGGCTGGCCGTCCATGCACCACCCGCAGCACGCGCCCATCTGCCGGCTCTCACAGCGGCGCGCTTCATCGCCGCGTTCCAGGTGCTGCTCTTCCACTGCACCAACTGGTCGACGTGGCTGCCTTCGCCGGTGCGCACGTTTGCCTCGACTGGCTACATCGCGGTCGCGTTCTTCTTCGTCTTATCCGGCTTCATCCTGACCTATACGTATTGGTCACCGATGCGCGCCGGTCTGCGCCTCGGCGTGTTCTACAAGGCGCGCTTCGCCCGCATTTACCCGATGTACATGGCGGCCCTGCTCCTGGCACTGCCGTTCTACGCAAAAGCCGTGATGCACGGCCAAGGTGGTGCGACACGTGGGGTGCGCGACGCGGCGCTCACCTTGAGCCTCTTGCAAGCGCACGTGCCGAGCGCGGCGCTCACTTGGAATCCGCCGGGATGGTCGTTGTCGACCGAAGCGTTCTTCTACTTCTGCTTCCCCTTCGTCTTGCCAGTCATGCTGCGAGGCTCGGTGTTGCGTGCCTGGCTCACCGCGGTCGTCGCGTTCATCGTGGCCGTCGCGCTGCCGGTCGCCTACTTGATGCTGAACCCCGACGGTCTGGGCAGCCCGGACTTCGAAGCGGCGGCCACCTGGCTGAACCTGCTGCGCTATCACCCGCTGGCCCGCTTCGCCGAATTCATGCTCGGCATCTGCGCGGCACGCGTTTACCTCGATCAGCCAGGACTGCGCGCACCCCGCGCCGGCATGCTGCTGACCGGCTCCGCTTTGGCGGCCCTCGTCTCGCTGCTCGCTTTCGCGGACCATATTCCCTACGTGCTCTTGCACAATGGTCTGCTGGCGCCGGCGTTCGCCGCTTTGGTGCTCGGACTCGCGACCACGACGCCCATATCGAAGCCACTGCAGCGGCGCTGGCTGGTGACTCTCGGAGAGGCGAGCTACGCGCTCTACATCCTCCACATCCCGCTCTTCATGGTCGCCGGAGCCGTCGCTCGTAGGCTCGCGGAGAACGGAGACGAGAGTGCCTGGTTCACCTTGGTCTTCATCGGGATCGCGATAACGACGTCGGTGGTCGCCTACAAGCTCGTCGAAGTCCCGGCGCGACGTTACCTACTGAAGCGTTGACTCTGCGGGCTCCGCGTCGCGCTCGCGAACCCGCACGCGATGCACCACATCGGCAAGCGCGCGCGCGTCTTCTTCGCGCAGACGAGCCGCGAAAACCGAGCGCAAGCGGACCACGCTCATGGAGTTGTATCCGCCCTTACCATTGCTCAGGTACGTGCGCAGGACGGCGAGCTGCTCGGCGGGCGGAAGATCGGACAAGCGGCGCAGCGTGCCGTCCGCTCCGAGCAAGGCCTGGTATGCGGCGGGATGCTGCTCGCGCAAGTCGTGGGCAGTGAAAAGCTCGTCCGCAGTCAACGCGTAGCCCATCCGCTCGAACAGACGGTCTCCGGCGTAGGCGCCGTCGCCGAGAATGGCGCGCACCTGCTCGGTCATGAAGCCCAAAGCGAGGCGGGGATCGATCATCTGGTCGATGGCGACGGCGCTCGCCGCGAGCGGTTGCGACTGCGTCGTGAGCTCCAGCATCAGGAAGCGCCACGACGGCGAATAACGCTGCACCGCTAGAACGGACTCGAGCGCGAGCTCACCGGGGCGCGCATTGTCGCGCTGTCCTATCGAAGCGGCATAAAATCCGCTCTGGGTGCGGACGATGTCGCGAAAGTTGGCGTAGGCGACGTGCTGATAAACCTCGACGGGATAATCACCAGCCGCGCGCTCGCGAAGGAAACGCGCGTGGGTCGCGGGCGCCTGCGCGACCAGCGCGAGCAACCTCTCGTATGTGGCGTCGAGCTCGCCGCGGTGTGCGTCACGCAGGCTGCGGAGCTGAATCGATTCGGTGTCGAAGAGCGGATTGACTCGGCCTTCGGTGCCGCGCCGCACGCCCAGCTTCCAGGTCTCCGCGAAGCGCATCACCCGCTGGCGCAAGAAGAGATCGTCGACGACGACGCCGTCGAGGCCCATCGCGAAGTGCCCGGGGAACTCGCGTTGGAAGAAGCCGGCACGGTAGGTGTCCATGCCGTTCATGACCGGCGTCGTGTAGATCCAACGAACGTCGCGTGGCGGTAGATCGAAGTAGCTGACGCGCTGCGTTTCGCTTTGCTCGCGCGCCGTTGCTTGCAGGTCGAACAGATTGGGTGAGTTCGGGAAGATGACGTGCCGGACCGTGAGGCCGTGACGTGTGCGCAGGTCGGCCAAGAAGCCGTCGTCGGACAAGGCCGCTCCGAGCGCGGCCACGCCCTCGGCGTCGACGACCCGCTCGGGCACGGGACGCGTGGGGCTACCGTTGCCGAAGTGCAGGCGAAAGGCATCGAGACGTCGTTGGACCTCTGGGTAGTAGGCGCTCTCTTCCCAAGGCCGTCCAACGTAGTGGTCGTAGACGATGAACACGAGGTCGCGGAAGGCGCGCAGCGGCGAACCGCGCTCGCTCATGCGGGCGTTGTCGGCGCTCCACGGCCGGAAGTCGAGCAGATAGGCGGGGCTGCGAAGGAGCTCGGGGTCCATGCTGAGCGTCGGGGCCGACTCGGCCTGGCCGCCGGGCGGCGTGATCTCGAGCGATGGATTGGGCCGCCCTTGGACACGGATGACATGGGCGGGTGTCGGCATCGCCGCCGCCGGCACTGCAACCGGAGTGCCCCGGACAGGGGCAGAAGCATTGCGCAGCGCGGGCGCGGCGCGGCCAAGAGGTTCGATTGTCGGGATGAGCATAGAGGAAGGACTCGCCAGTTCATCGACTGCCCTCCGCGGGGGTTGCGGGAAACGTACGACCGCCCTAGCTCAAGGCCAGGAGCGACCCATGATCACCCGACGCCTTCTCGCCGTATTGCTGCTCACGAGCCTCGCCAGGCCAGGCCTTGGTCAGGCCGCCAGCGAACGCACCCTCAAGACGCAAACCGGCCCCATCCGCGCGACCCGCGTGGCGACTGACCTCGAGCATCCCTGGGGCGTCGCCTTCTTGCCCGACGGGCGCATGCTGGTGACCGAGCGACCAGGCCGCCTACGGGTCATCGACGCCAGCGGCAAAGTGAGCGCGCCCGTTCGCGGCGTCCCCAAGGTGGTGGTTTCCAACCAGGCAGGTCTGCTCGACGTCGCGCTCAGTCCGTCTTTCAAAACGGACCGCTTCGTCTACCTTTCCTACTCCGAGCCCGGCGACGGCGGTGCATCGACCGCGGTCGCTCGCGCCAAGCTCTCGGCCAACGCCGACGCCCTCGAGAACCTTGCGGTGATCTTCCGCCAGACCCCGAAGGTCGACGGGCCGAATCACTGGGGCTCGCGTCTGGTGTTCGACCGCGACGGCAAGCTCTTCATCACGCTCGGCGAGCGATTCAAGTTCGACCCCGCGCAAGACGTTCGCACCACCTTCGGAGCCATCGTCCGCATCGAGCCCGATGGCTCGGTGCCCGCAGACAACCCCTTCGCGGGCAGGAAAGATGCGCGACCCGAGATCTGGTCCTACGGACACCGCAACGTTCAGGGCGCCGCCCTCCATCCCACGACCGGCGCGCTCTGGGCCCACGAGTTCGGGCCACGGGGCGGCGACGAGCTCAACATCATCAAGCCGGGAAAGAACTACGGCTGGCCGCTCGTCAGCTGGGGCCAGCACTACGACCTACGCGACATCCCCGACCCGCCAACGCGGCCCGACCTCGAGGCACCCGTGAAGTACTGGGACCCCGTCATCTCGCCCTCCGGCATGACGTTCTACACGGCTAGTCTATTGCCGAGCTGGCGTGGCAACGTTCTCATCGGCGGCCTGTCCGCCGAAGCAGTCATCCGCTTGAGCTTGGACGGGGACAAGGTGGTGGGCGAAGAGCGTCTACCCATGGGTGAGCGGGTTCGCGCGGTGGCACAGGCGCCTGACGGCTCGGTGATCGTCCTCACCGACGACGACCATGGCGAGGTTATTCGCCTCGCGCCCTAGTCGACACGCGGAAACCGCCGCCAGCGAGTAGCTGTTGCGCAGACAGCGCCGGGATGTAACCCTCCAAGGAAAGAGGAGGGGCCCATGGCTATCGCCGAACGCCGTGACACCGACGAAATGGTCGGTCACATCATGCAGCAGGAAGCTCAGCGCAAACTGTGGTTCATGTTGACGCTGGTCGGCTTCATCGTGACGACGGTCATCCTCTTCATGACAGCCGCGCCCGGTGGCGCTGACCTCGTCTTCTCGCTGGTGCTCAACGGTGGTTTTGCGGTCGCCATGATCCTCTTCTACCGCGCGCGCGTGAAGGGCAAAGATCGCAGCGGCATCGTGATGCCGGTGATGCTCGCAGTGGTGAGCACCGTCATCGTCTGGGTACTCTCGCGTAAGTTTTGACTAACGACGCGTGAACACCACGTGGGTCGCCTGCTCGGCGGCGAGGTGCTCGCTCACCCGATAGCCGAGCTCGAGCAAGTCGATGCCATGCAAGAGATGCTCGCCGCTCCCCAGAAGCACGGGCGCGACGGCGATATGCATCTCGTCGATGGCCCGCGTGCGCAGGTAGTGGCGAATCGTGGCCGTGCCTCCGCCAACGCGGACATCTTTGCCGCCAGCGGCTTCTTTCGCGCGCCGCATTGCTTCCTCGGGCCCGTCGGTCACGAAATGAAACGTCGTGCCGCCCTTCATCTCGAGCGGCTTGCGGGCATGGTGCGTAAGCACGAACACCGGCACGTGGTATGGCGGTTCCTCGCCCCACCAACCCTTCCACGAGTCGTCCGGCCACGGGCCACGCACCGGACCGAACATGTTGCGGCCGAGGATCCAGGCGCCGAGGTTGTCCATGCTGCGCTTCGCGAAGTCCTCGTCGATTCCCGCCGAGCCGCCCTCCCCGCCACCGTGGGTCGCCTTGAAGGTGCGCGTACCCACGAACCAGCCGTGCAGCCCTTCGCCGCCCTTACCGAGCGGGCTCTCGACGCTCTGACCGGGCCCGGCGCCGTAGCCGTCCAGGGAGACCGAGAAAGCGTTCACGCGTACCTTGCTCATGCGAGTCACCTTTCCCCCGGTTGCTGAGTGACAGGCTGGCCCCGGGTCTTGAGGAAACCGCTATCGCGCCGCCCCGATAACCGCGTCAATGAGCACTAAGGTCGCAACGCCGATAGTTACGTCCACTGCCGCCCTGCCATTGGCCAACCAGCTCCCTGCAACTGTTCCCCCAGGGCCTGGCGAGCCCGCTCCGCCACCCAAGCCGTCGAGATTCCAAGACTTCATGGCGAGCGACGCTGGAGTCGGTCTCTCGCGTTGGGTGAACAGCATTGGTGCCGGCGTCGGGTATGTGGCGCCCATGGCGCTGATGGTGGGCAGCGCCTACTACACGACGTACATGTCCGGCACTCCAGACCCGCTCGTCTTCGGAACGGCCGCGGTCGTGAGCCTTGGTGGCAGCGTCCTGCAAGCCGCGTATCAAGGCTGGGAGACGTACGGCGGGATCGACGTGCACACCAAGGCAGGCCATCCGAACCCGCGCTGGGCGAGCTTCAAAGACGTCATGGCCTACGTCGCCTTGCCAGCCACTATCGTCAGCACTCTCGCCGGAGCCTTCGTCAATCCCGGCTGGGGTATTGTCGCGGGCACGGTCACGGGTCTTGCGGGCATGAGCCTGGGCCTAACGACGCACAACTACCGGATCGAGAAATACAAGGTGAGCGACTAGCTAGACCGGGGGCGGATTGCGCCCAGCGAACTCCGAGCGTTGATGCCAGTACGGATAGACCGGCGTCACCGCGCTCGCCTCGTCGGGCCGCTTCACCTGTTCGGGGCTCAGCGACCAACCGGCGCTCGCGAGGTTCTGCTCGAGCTGCTCCGCGGTGCGCGCGCCGATGATCACCGACGACACCGTCGGTCGCGTGAGCACCCAGTTGAGCGCGACCTGCGCGATTGACTTCCCCGTCTCCTTCGCCAAGACGTCGAGCAGGTCGACGATCTTGTAGACGTGCTCGTTGGGTACGGGCGGCCCGACCGTCTTGTGCAGACGGCTCTCCTCGGGCAGCGGCTGACCACGGCGCAGCTTGCCGCCAAGTCGACCCCAGCCGAGCGGGCTCCACACCAGTGTGCCGACGCCCTGGTCGAGGCCGAGCGGCATGAGCTCCCACTCGAACTCTCGGCTGATGAGCGAATAATACGCCTGATGCGCGGCGTAGCGCGCCCATCCGTGAGCGTCCGCGATAGCGAGCGACTTCATCAGATGCCAGCCGGAGAAATTCGAGCAGGCGACGTAACGGACCTTGCCGCTGGTCACGAGCACATCGAGGGTCTTCAGCACCTCTTCGATTGGCGTCTGCGCATCGAACCCGTGCAGGTGATAGATGTCGATGTAATCGGTGCCGAGCCTCTTGAGCGAAGCCTCGCAGGCGCTGATTAGATGGTAGCGGGACGAGCCGAGCTCGTTGGGGCTTCCGCAACATCGCTCGAGCCCCAAGCCTTGAAGAACTCGTTGCCACCACCGAAAGTGGCGGTGCCGAAACAGAGCGCGGGAACCTTGAGACCCGAATTGCCGAGGCGACGAAATTCCATGACCCGGTGAAACCGCGGTTTGCGCGGCGGGGCAAGGGGGCCGAGCTCTGCAGGCACGCGATGTGCACCCTTTCCTGCGAAAGCAACGAAGGAGTCCGCAATGAAATACGGTGTAGCTTGGCTACTCGGCGTTCCGCCGGTGCTGATCGTCGCCTGGTTCTTGCTCAGTCACTGCTGAGCCATGTGGCGAACGGGGCCGCGCGTGGCACCCTGCCCGCGCGGCTTCCGCATGAGAGCGCATGAAAGCCGAATCTCGCGAAGTCTTCCTCGGCCCAGTGCTTGCACACGCCCTTCGCAAACCTGGAGGGGTTAACATGGGAGCTTTTGATCCGTTGTTCCGTGGTACGCGTCGTAGCTTCGGACGTCGCGCCGCACCCGGCATGATGACGGGCGGTAGCCGCATCGGCGGCCTGCTCGGTATCGCGGGGATCGGTTATGCCGCATATCGGTTCTTGCAGACCGAGCGTGGCCGCGCCGTGCAAAACAACGTCGTCGAGCAGGTCCGCAGCTTCGGGGAGCGCATGCGCGCGCACTCGGAGTCGATGGGCTACCGTGGTTCGAAGTCGCGTTCCGACAGCGATGTCGGCGAGGCGCAGCTTTAGACCGCTTGGGCGGACGGCGGTCGTGCCCACACGGCCGCTGTCCTGTTGCCCATCATCGGCGTCATCCCCATCTTGGCGCCCGTAGTACGAACTTCTAACGGGGGAATATTCAATGTTGCGACACACCGCATCCGTTCTAGCGCTCAGCGCCGGACTCGCCGTCGGCGCCTGCAATCAAGAGAAGAAGGATACCGACACCCGCACGGCACCGGGCGCGTCGACGACCACGACGGCCGCACGCACGACCAGCGACAGCAATGCGCTCGCGATGATCACCGCCCTCAATCAGGGTGAGGTCGATCAAGCGAACGCGGCCATGCCGAAGCTCGCTCACGACGACGCCAAGAATTTCGCAGACATGATGCTCAAACATCACAGTGAAGCGCTCGCCAAGGTTTCGACCATCATCACCGAGCAGAAAATGACGATGCTCGACAACGCGACCTCGAACGCGATGAAGCGCGAGAGCGCCGAGCTCGTAGGCAAGATGTCGACCGCCACGGCCGGCCCGGTCTTCGACCGCATGTACATGCAGGCGCAGATCGACGGTCACGTCAAAGCGTTGCGGATGATCGACAACGACATCCTGCCGAACATCGACAACATGACGCTGAAGAACACCGTGAGCGACATGCGCCGCCAGGTGCAGGAGCACCTCGCCAAGGCTCAAGGCATTCTCGGCACCATGCCGGCGACCTGACGTTACTCCGCTGGCTCGCTGCCCGCGAAACGCACACTGTCGACGAGCGCGAGAGCCTTTGCCTCGTCGGCGGTGTCGTCGAAGTAGATACTGATCTGCAGGTGGCCGATGTCGCTGACCGCGAAAGCGTTCAAGCTCTCGACATCACCCTCTGGGCCGACGTCGCGCAGGCGATAGGCGAAGTAGGCGACGTCACCGTCGTCTTTGTTGAGCACCACCCGCCCATCCGGGTCCATCTCTCGCTTCAACCCCTTGAGGCGCCGCGCCCGTGACTGCTCCTCGTCACCCTCGCCCCAGGCGGCGATCCACATCGTGAGCCCCGGACGCCAAAAAACCAGGTTCTCGTCTTCCATGCGCCGCGCCATCGGCTCGGGAAGGGTCAACGCCCAATCCTCGGTGAGCTCCTGAAAGCCTTCGAGCACGGGATAGCCGGTGGGTGGCCACGGTTTTGCCATGAGCTGGAGTTAGCACGACACGCGGACTCCGTGTAGCAATGGTGTGCGATGACCAAGACCCAGTCGGCGGCGTCCACTCAGCTCATTCTCTCGCTCGCGCTGCCGCTCGGCGCCGCGATGGTGTTCGCGACCCTGGTCTATATCGTGCCGGTGCAGCCGATGGAGCCCAGCATGGTCTTCATGTTCCTCGGCGGCGCCGCGGTGCTCGGCATCGTCGGGCCGGCGATGGGCAAGATGATGCGCGCCAAGAGCGGCCCGCCGGAAACCCTCGAGGCTTACCTGCAGCAATCGTTGACCCCCACTCTCGTGAGTCTCGCGATCCGCGAAGCCGGCGTCATCATGGCGGCGCTTTATGTCCACTTCGGCGGCGTGCCTCTCCGTGGCATCGCCGTCGCGGGTATCATCATCCTAACGATGTTGCTCGACGTCCGCACGCCCGGAAAGGTCGCGGCCGAGTATCAAGCGCTCACGGGTCGGCGAGACTAGAATCGTTCTCGCGGGCGCGCTCGACGAGCGTCCGCAAGAGCGTGCTGCTCCCCGGCTGTTGCGACTCGAACCACGCGAGGGCGTCGTCGATAGTCGCGTGCGTCGTACGCAGCGCGCCCCGACGCGCGGGCGCCAGCAGTTGAATCGCCATGTTCACGCCGCGGGCGATGGTCGAGCTCGAAACGAACGCAAAGCGCAGCCGAGAGAAGCGATCGGCGCCGCCGGCGATGGCGCGGCGATGATTGTTGCTCGGCGGACCCTTGTTGCCGACGTACATGATGATGAGGGCATCGCGATCGGTGCGCCGCTGGGCCAGGTCGCCGAACTGGTGGATCACCGAGACGAGCTTGGCGTAGTCCGCCTGCTCTCCCCGACCCGTCAGCATCGCGACGAGCGCCAAACCCGGTTCGTCGAAGGCGTAGCCCAACATCAGCGTTGGGGCACTCTCGCACGATGAATCACACCGGCCAAGTGCCGGAGATCGTCTTCCCGAATTCGCGTGGTGAGCACCGAACGCAAGCGCACGATGCCGGTCGGGCTCACAGTGCCATCGGCGTTGAGCATGTAGCGGCGAAGGATCCGGATCTGATCGGCGCGCGGCAGGTCGGCGACCTTCCGCAGGGAGCCATCGGGCTGCAGCAGCTCGCGATGGATTTCCGGCTGGTACTCGCGCAGATAGCGGGGCTCGAAGAGCTCGTCCGCCAAAACGGCGTAACGCATGCGGTCGTAGAGGTCGTCGCCCGCGTAGACGTCTTCGCCGAGGATCGCCCGGAGCTGTTCCGTGACATAGGTGAAGGCGAGCATCGGGTCGGCCATCTGGTCGATGACCGCGGCGCGAGCGAAGATCGGTTGCGACTGCGAGGCCAGCTCAGCGAGGAAAAAGCGAAACGCTGGCGTGTAACGCTGCAACGTCAACAGCGACTCGAGCGCCATTTGCCGCGGGCTTGCATCGGGACGTTCCGCGAGCGCAAGCACGTAGAACCCACTCTGCAGGCGCACCATCTCGCGCAGGTGCGTGTAGGCGACGTGCTGGTAGACCTCGGCGGGATAATCACCCTCGGCCCGCTCACGCTCGAAACGCGCTCGCACCTCGGCGTCACCCGAGGTCCGCGGCAAGAGCTGCTCGTACGCGGCGTCGAATTCACCGCGCAGCTCGTCGCGCAGCCGCCGGTACTGGATGTCGTTGGCATCGGAGATGGGGTGCTGGAGAGGCTCGCCGTCGTTGATGGCAGTGGAGGTCTTCCAGGTGTGCGCGAACGCCATGGCGCGGTCGCGTAGCAGCCAGTCGTCGATGACCACGCCCTCGCGTCCCATGGCGAAGATGCCGGGGAAGGTGCTCCGCTCGATGCTCGCGCGGTAGGAATCGACGCTACGCTGCACCGGTGTCGCGAAGGTCGTTTGCACGTCGCGCGGGGCCATCCCCCAGAGATCGACGTTGCGCTTGTCGTGCTCGACCCGCCGGCTCATCAACAGGTCGAAGGTGCGCTGCGAGTTGAGGAAGGTGATCGGTTGGACATCGACCCCATAACGCGTGCGCATGGCTTCGATGACGCGCGGGCTGGTGAGCACGTCCGCGATGGCTTGCAGCTCGAGATCGTCGTTCACGCGCTCGGGCAAGGTACAGACCGGCGCCTCGCCGGCGCAGAGATGCCGGCGCAGCTCGGCAAGCTTGGTATTGAAGTCGGCGAAGGCCCGTTCGTTGCGGGGTCCTTCGAGGGTGCGCTCGTAGAGCGCGATGGTGAGCTCGCGGAAGGCCCGCGCGGCGCTGCCGCGTGCGGTCACCGCATCGAAGTCGCGAACCCAATCGGTGTAGTTGGCAAGCAGAGCCGGGCTGTTGGCAAGGGACGTGTCCGGGACGAACGCCTGGGGAGCCGGCAACGTGAGCCCGAGATTCGGAGCGCCACCGACGGCAAGCTCGTGCGCGCGGGTCGACATGCCGACCCGCGGGGTACCAGCGGCAACCCCGGCCGCGGGGACGTCCGCACGCAGGACCGCCCCAGAAGTGCGCCCGATGGGCTCGATCGAAGGAAATGGCATTGTCCGCTAGCTTCGGCGGCCCGGGGCGAAGGTTGCGTTTCAGTGCAGCGACGCGCCTGCATTGCCCATGCGGATGGGGTCTTGCCTTGACTCGCGGGTCGCTGCGCGGGCAACGCAGGGTCATGAGCGACATCTTGTTCAACCCAGCGATGTTGACGGTGCTCGTCATCGCCGTCGTCATCGGCTTCATGGTGCTCGGTCACTTCATGGAGAAGAGACGGAGCGAGAGCCTCAAAGCGTTCGCGAGCGGCAGGCGCTTCGAGTTCGCTGCAGCGGACACGAGCATGCTCGGTGGCATCCCCTTCAAGACACTCGCGAAAGGGCGAAGCCAAGCCATCACCAACGTGATCCGAGGCACCCTCAACGACGTCGAGATCGTGCTCTGCGACTTCAAGTACGTGACCGGCAGCGGAAAAAATCGAAGCACCAATCGTCGCTCGCTCTGCCTCTTGCGCACCCCCGGCCGCACCGCGCCGCCCTTCTTCGCGCGCCGCCAAATCGCCATCTTCGACGGCCTCGGAAAGCTCTTTGGCGGACAGGACATCAACTTCCCCGAGGATCCCTCCTTCTCCGACGCGTACGTGCTGCAGACCGCGGGCACCGAGACCGAGCTGCGCGACTTCATGATTCCCAAGGTGCGCGGCGCGTTCATCCGCTTGAAGGACCAACGCTTCACGGTGGAAAACATCGGAGACCAGCTGCTCATCGAGCACGGACGCAGGCTCAAGGTCGACCAGCTCGACAAGCTGATCACCGACGCCATGACCTTGCGGGCCTCCTGGTCGTAGCCTGTGGCATAGGGCCTGCATTTCGTTGAGCTCAACGTGCTCTGCGCAGCCACATTGGCCCCGTTCTGGGCCACCCGGCGCCAGAGCCTCGACGAAAGGCCACACGATGTTCTCCTTCATCTCTCCGCGTAGCACTCTGCTGGGCGTTGGTTTGCTCGCACTGACCTCCGCCGCGGTCAGCATCCCGCGCATCGTCCGTTCGCGCCGTGCTGCGGCTGCGGCCGCTTCGAAGAAGAACGCCGGCGCGTCGAAGAAGTCCGCTACTGGCTCACAGAAGAAAAACGCCGCGCGCCGCAAGGCGAAGAATGGCCGCGCGCAAAAACAAGCGAACGCGCACTAACGTCCGAGCGCCGTCGTTGCATCGGTTCGAGGTCGGTGCCTAGAACCTGCTCGTGACCGACTCGACGGCGTCGAACGAGAACCTGACCGATCGCCTGCGACTCTTCGGAGTCGTGGCACTCGACGTGTCGCTCCTCGGCTGCGTCGTCCATATCGTGTCGGTGATCGCGCTGGCGGGCCCGGAGCAGCTGCTCGGACCTGCGCTCTACGTGCAGGTCGCAGGCTGTGTCTTCCCGCTCGCCACCTGGCTCCTGTGCAAGACGCCGCGCGGAACACGCTTCCTGCGCGTGCTCGAGGCAGTCACGCTGGTCGGCGCAGCGCTCTGCCTGATGCTGATGGGGCAGTTCCTCGCGCGCTACAACATGCCCGACTTGAGCGGCGCCCACCCAGGCGCTATTGCCGCCGCGCGAGAGACCAACCTCGACCGATTCTCCGTCATAGCGGTCTACGCCACCGCCATGATTTACGTATTGCGGTCGGCTCTCGTGCCCAGTCGCGCCGAGCGCACCGCTATCTTGGGGGTGCTCATCGGCATCACCATGCTTCTGGGACCTGTGTTCCCGTTCCACGACGTGGCCTTCGAACGCAACGTCCGCATGGGCATCGCGACCTTCGCACTGTGGGCGCTCTCCGTCGCGGTTTGCGCGACGCTTTCGTCGGTCATCCACGGCTTGCGTAGGGAGATCGTCAAGGCACGCAAGCTCGGGCAATACACGCTCGGCGACAAGCTAGGCGAAGGCGGGATGGGCACGGTCTATCGCGCCTCCCACGCTCTTTTGCGCCGCCCCACTGCAATCAAGCTGCTGCAGGAAGGGCGCGCGGGCAGCGACGCAGTGAAGCGCTTCGAGCGCGAGGTCCAGCTCACCTCACAGCTCACGCATCCACACACCATCACCATCTACGACTACGGCCGCACGCCGGACGGCGTCTTCTATTACGCCATGGAGCTCTTGGACGGCGTGACTCTGCAAAACATCGTCGAGACGCAAGGCGCGCAGCCCGCGGCGCGTGTCGCGCACATCCTGGCGATGGTGGCCGGTGCGCTCTCCGAAGCGCATTCGCGCGGTCTCATCCACCGTGACATCAAGCCGGCGAACATCATTCTCGGCGAGCGCGGCGGTATCGCCGACTTTGCGAAGGTGCTCGACTTCGGTCTGGTTCGTGAAGTCGCCGACACCGGCTCGCCCGAGCTCACCATGGCTGGCAACATCGTCGGCACGCCGATGTATCTCGCTCCGGAGCTGATCCAAGGTGAGCCCGCGAGCGCGCAATCCGACCTCTATGCGCTCGGCGCCGTCGGCTACTTCATGGTCAGCGGCAACACCGTGTTCGACGGCAAGACGGTCGTCGAAATCTGCGCGCATCACCTCCACACGCAGCCGACTCCACCTTCAGAGCGTCTCGGCCAGCCCGTTCACGCTGGTCTCGAGGCCTTGCTCATGCAGTGCCTCGCCAAGGATCCCGGTGCGCGGCCCGCGAGCGCCAAGGCATTCGCCGCGTCTCTCGCAGGGCTTGGGCTCTAGACCGCAATCGCGGACGAGCGCGAAAGCGCCCGAGACGGCGACCGGCGCGCACATCGCTAGCGCTTTCTCGACCGAGCTACCTTCGGCAAACAAGTACTCGCAACTGGTAACGCGCGGCTCGTCCATATTGCCGCGGCAATCCGGCGTTAGGGCGCGAATGGGAATGTGTTTGCCCGAGAACACGGCACCGTCGTAGCCGGCCCGAGTCGCGAGGTAGTATCCATGAATGTGCAAGAGCTGCGGTGGCCAGGCTTCGCCGAAACGGCCGTCGCGTGAAGCCACGGCGAGTCGTGCACCGTCCGGGATAGCCGCGAGCACCGGCTCGGCGCGGCGCACTTCCCGATCGTAATCGGCAAAGAACCCCAACATGGCGACGACATATCCGCCGACCAGCAGAGGCTGGGTGAGCTCACGCCAGCGCGGCTGGCCGCCACGATCGATGGTCAAGAGCGCGACTACGCCGACCTCCGCCACGAAAAACAGGCGGACGTTGAAAGCCCAGATGAAGTCGCCGCCGGCCTCCATCGCCATGGGGGTCGCCGCATAGGCAAGAACGGCCAGCAGCGCGAACGCGCGCATCATGCGCATGACCGGCTCCGCCACCGCGCCACGGCGCTCGTGCATGACCGCGAGCAGCGCCGCGCCGCCGAGGAAGGCGACGTGCGATGCGAGCCCTACCCCGCGATCGAAGACTCCGAACTGCGCAACGACATGGCGCCAGAAGATGGATAGCCCTTCGTATTGCACGCTGAAGGCGTGATCTTCGTGTGGCGCAACGATGCGGGTGAGCACGATGGGCAAGAGAGGCAACAAGCTCACGGCGCCAATCAGAACGCTATCACGGACGATTCGCCGGTCCCGTGTCATCCACATCGAGACCAGGGCGCAGGCCCAAGGAATGATCAGGGCAATGTGGGTGAGCATCAACAACAGACCAGCAGCGCCGGCCGCAATCACGGACCTCTTCTCACCGCGGGCCAGAGCCACGAGCTCACCGAGCCCGAAGAGATAGACCGGGACACCGACGAGAGTCGGCAAGAAGCCCCAGAAGAAGATCATGCCGTAGGTGAGAAACACCGCCACCGTCCCGGCCCACCACGGCGCCGATAGAACGCGAAACAGTCGATTCGCCGACAGGACAGTGGCGATAGCGACGGTGGTGCAGAAGAGCTTCGCAGCAACGAGCGGTCCGCAGACCGCGACCAACGGCGCCAGCACCACGTAGACCAGGTAATACGGAAACGGCTGCACGTTGATGGCGTAGAATTGAGCCGTCACCGGGTCACCGGCGACGAGCTTCGCCAAGATGTTCGCGATGGCGAGATGGCTCGGCAGGTCGGTGCCGGGGACGTAGCGCACCGTCCACAAGGGCAAGACCGTCGCGACCAGCGTTGCCACCAGCATCGAAGCGCGAGCACGCTCGGCGGACAGCGCAAACGTAGGCGCCAGGTCACGAGCGCGGGCGAAGGTCGACATCGGGCAGCGCTTGTAGCAAATGAGCCCCCATGGTCGACAAGGCCGAGATCAAGAAGCGCATCCTGGAAGCGCTGGATGCGACCCGAGCAACCTTGGTGGACGCCCAGAAGTCGTCCCAGGAAGCGGCGACCCACGAAGAGAACCGAGCCGAGAGCGACAAGGACATGCGCTCGACGGAGGTGTCGTACCTGGCGCGGGGCCAGGCCATGCGGGTGCAAGCCCTCGAGGCCGAGCGTGCCCGGGTCGCGGCCATGCCCATCATGTCCTTCGCCGCCGACGCCGCGGTGGCGGCCTCCGCGCTCGTGCTCATCGCCGACGCCCAAGGCAAACGTCGTGTCTTCATCGCGCCCGGCGGCGGTGGCCAGCGCATCAGTCTCGGGAGCGAGACCATCGACATCGTGACGCCCTCCTCCCCACTGGGCGAAGCGCTCGTCGGCGCCTATGCCGGCGACGACCTCACGGTCGAAAAGGGCGGTCGCGACGAAGAGCTCGCCATCGTCGCGGTCGAGTAGCACCGTGCCGACCGTGTCCACCAAAGCAGTCGTTCAGGTCCGCGGTGCGCGCGAGCACAATCTCAAGGACGTCGACCTCGACATTCCGCGCGACGCCCTCGTCGTGTTCACCGGCGTCTCCGGATCGGGCAAGTCGTCCCTCGCCTTCGGTACGCTCTACGCCGAGGCGCAGCGCCGCTACCTCGAGTCGGTCTCGCCCTACGCTCGCCGTCTGTTCCAGCAGATGCCGGTCCCCGAGGTCGATGCGATCGACGGCTTACCGCCGGCGGTCGCTCTGCAACAGCAGCGTGGCGGCACCACCGCGCGCTCGTCGGTCGGCAGCGTGACCACCCTGTCGAGCTTGCTGCGCATGCTCTACTCGCGCGCCGGCGACTACCCGAAAGACGCCCCTCGCCTCGAGGCCGAAGCGTTCTCCCCCAACACCCCGAGCGGCGCCTGTCCGCGCTGCCATGGCCTCGGTCGCCTCTATGACGCCACCGAGGAATCGATGGTGCCCGACCCCGACCTTTCGATTCGCGAGCGTGCCATCGCCGCCTGGCCCCCGGCCTGGCACGGGCAGAACCAGCGCGATATCGTCACGACGCTCGGCTACGACATCGATACGCCATGGCGGAAGCTCGCCAAGAAGGACCGTGACTGGCTGCTGTTCACCGACGAGCAGCCGGTCGCGCCGGTGTTCGCCGGGTACGAACCCCACGAGGTGCGCCGCGCGCTCAAGCGCAAGGAAGAGCCCAGCTACATGGGCACCTTCATCGGCGCGCGCAAATACGTGCTGCAAACCTTCGCCACGACCCAGAGCGCGCTGATGAAGAAGCGCGTGGCGCGTTACATCGTCGGCGCCGATTGCAACCTTTGCGAAGGCAAGCGGCTCGGTCGGGCCGCGCTTGCCGTCAGCTTCGCGGGGCGCGACATCATGGAAACGTCGCGGCTCACCCTCGAGGAGTTGCACGCACTGTTCGCTCGTCAGGCCAAGGCCGCCGCAGCGGACGACTCGCGTCTCGTGGTGCGCCGCATCGCCGACGACATGGTCGGCCGGCTCGCGAGCCTGCTCGACCTGGGGCTCGGCTATCTCACGCTCGACCGCGGCACGCCGACGCTCTCTCCGGGAGAGTTGCAACGTTTGCGCATCGCCACTCAGGCGCGGGCCAACCTCTTTGGCGTTGTCTACGTGCTCGACGAGCCGA
This sequence comes from uncultured Bdellovibrionales bacterium, assembly GCA_964484195.1. Taxonomy (GTDB): domain Bacteria; phylum Myxococcota; class XYA12-FULL-58-9; order XYA12-FULL-58-9; family JALHOP01; genus JALHOP01. The sequence goes on from CAZAER010000001.1 coordinate 1,162,627, forward strand.
CGGCCGGCCTGCACCCCGCCGATACGCAAGCGCTCCTCCGTGCCCTGGCGGCCCTCAAGGACGCGGGGAACTCGTTGTTCGTCGTCGAGCACTCGGTGGACGTCATCGAGCGCGCCGATTGGGTCGTGGACGTCGGCCCGGCCGCCGGCGAGCATGGGGGACGCATCCTCTATAGCGGCCCACTGGCGGGCTTGCGCGACGTCAGCGGTTCGCAGACCGCGAAGTTCGTGTTTAGGAAACGCTCCGTCGCGGCGCGAGCTCGCCGCAATCCCGAGCGCTGGCTCGAGCTCCAAGGCGTCAGCCGCAACAACCTCCACGACCTCACCGCCAGGTTCCCGCTCGGCCTCATGACCGCGGTGACCGGTGTCTCGGGCTCGGGAAAATCGAGCTTGGTCTCGCAAGCCCTCGTCGACATCGTTAGGGACCACCTCGGTGTACCCGCCGAGGAAGAGAGGGAAGACGAGCTGCTCCCCGCGCTCGAAACTGCGGCGCTGCAGCCGACGCTCGGACGCATCACCGCCGGGGCCGCCGAGGTACGTCGCCTAGTCATCGTCGACCAGAAGCCGATTGGCCGCACGCCGCGCTCGAGCCTCGCGACCTACACCGGCCTGTTCGATCATGTGCGCAAGCTCTTCGCCAAGACCAAGCTCGCGAAAGCACGCCGCTACGACGCCGGCCGCTTCTCGTTCAACGTCGGCAAGGGGCGCTGCGCGACGTGCTCCGGCGAGGGCTTCGTCATGGTGGAGCTCCTGTTCTTGCCGAGCGTCTATGCCCCCTGCCCGACCTGCCACGGCGCGCGCTACAACGAAGCGACCCTCGAGGTAACGCATGCGGGCAAGAACATCGCCGACATCCTGCGCATGACCGTCGACGAGGCGTTCGCCTTCTTCGACGACGAGCCGACGATTCGCCACGCCCTGGGCGTCGTCCGCGATGTCGGACTCGGCTATATCCGCCTCGGCCAACCGGCAACCGAGCTCTCGGGCGGCGAAGCTCAGCGCGTGAAGCTTGCCACCGAGCTGCAGCGCGAAGGCCGTGGCGGCACCCTCTTCGTGCTCGACGAGCCCACGACCGGCCTACATCCCAGCGACGTCGAGAAGCTGCTGCGCGAGCTCGATCGTTTGGTCTCCGCCGGCAACACCGTCGTGCTCGTCGAGCACGACATGCAAGTGATCGCCGCCTGCGACTGGGTCATCGACATGGGCCCTGGAGCCGGCGCGAAAGGCGGTGCGGTGGTGGCGGCGGGGACGCCGGAGCACATTGCGAAGTCGCGCAAGAGCAAGACCGGTCCCTATCTCGATGTATTCCTCGCGGAGGCCCGGCATGACTGACGAGACGCCCCGAAAATGGAGCTGGACGACGCCCTTCCGGGTCGTGGCCCAGATCCTCTTCGCGCCAATCGTCCTTTTCGAAGAGTGGGGTTGGGAGCCGCTGCAACGAGCCTTCGGCTGGCTCGTCCGCCATAGCCCACTCGCTGCCCTCGAGCGCGGTATCGCGAGCCTCCCACCGTATGGCGCGCTCGCGACCTATGCGACCCCTGCGCTAGCCCTCTTGCCGGTGAAGCTGGCGGCATTGAGGCTCATGGCTCTCGGCCATCCGATGCTCGGCCTCGCGGTCATCGCCGGCGCCAAGGTCGTGGGCACCGCCGTCGTGGCGCGTCTCTTCCACCTCACCAAGCCCAAGCTCCTCGAGATCCCCTGGTTCAACCGCTTGTATACGTGGTGGGTCCCCTGGAAGGCCGCCATCGTGGACGCCGTCAACGGGCTTGCCCTGGTGAGGGTCACCAAGGCCCTGGCCAAGCGAACGCGCGCCATGGTCGCCGGGTGGTTTCGCCGGCGCTAAATCCCGAGGGTCAGGGGCGGCACCGATGTGGGGGGAGGTGGCTCGAGCGGATCCGGGTTGCGGCGCCGGTTGCGCTTAGCCGGTTGCAAGGTTGTGCCGTTTTTAACCAGCAACCGGAGCACAACCTTGCGCCTCCCTGCCCTCGTCGCAGTCCTCGCATCCACCGCGGTCGTTCCGCTAACCGCAAAAGCCGCCGCGAGCCTCCAAATCACACCGGCGACCTGGAACGTGATCGGCCTCGACAGCAACAGCCCCGGCACCGGCCCGAATCGATTTCCAGTCGGCGCCCGTGTCTGCAATAGCGGCGATCAGGCCGCGACCACCGTGACCGCCACCTTCAAGTGGGATGCGACTGATCCGAACATCGCCTTGCGGCCTGGCACTAGCTCGTCGCTCGCCATCGGAACCATGGCAGCTGGCGCCTGCGCAGACGCCTACTTCGAGGTCGAGGTCGTTCGTAACGCCACGTCGTATGGCCGTAGCGCCCGTTATTACATCGAGCTCACCTCTTCCCTACCGACGATCACGACTCCCCGTCCTCGCGCCCTCTATGTCGAGCGCCTGGTGTCACAGGCACGCAACGCCATCCTCGACCTGCAGGTCGGTGAATCGCTGGCCGCCATGAGCTCGGTGCCGGACGGCGGCGGCATCAACCTCCTGGTCGGTAAGAGCTACTATTTGCGCGTCGTCGGCGAGACCGCGACCCAGGGCTACGAGCAGATCGAAAGCGTTCTCACTCTTCCCAACACCATCTTCCAGACGCTCTCGGTGCAGACCACTTACTCCGCCGACACCTCGCCTTACGTCGCAAACCCGAGCGTGCTGCCTTACGGCGACGGCTGCCTCTGGGACAACGACCCGAACAGCCCGAGCTACCGCGCCTGCCGCTCGAGCGGAAAGGCGGGCGGCGCCACGGTTACGACCTACCACGTCAAGGTGCTCGCGGCCTCGGCGGGTCCCGAGAAGCTCTCGGCTTTGCTCTACGACTTCTCGGGCAGCAGCTTCCACTATAACGGAGACTACGACGTCGCCTCGCGCACCGCTTACGTGGTCAACCCCGGCGATCTCGGGTTCGCCGCCGCATTCACGCCCAGCAGCACGACCGCGGGGGGCACGTCGACCCTTGCCTACCGCATCACCAATCCGGGCATCGCTCCGACTACCGGGGTGAGCTTCACCGTACCGCTTCCGCCGTCGCCCGCCGCGATGCTCGTGGCAGCGGCGCCCAACGCATCCATCGTCGGTTGCGGTGCCGCGACCTTCACGCCGTCCGCTGGAGCGAATACCCTGTCGTTCTCGGGAGGCACCATCGCGGCCGGCGCGACTTGCACGATCAAAGTGAACGTCACGGCCCCGTCGATCGGCACCTACAACGTGACCTCGACGGCCTTGTTCATCGACGGCGCGACCGACACCGGCAAGACCTCTTCGGCGTCGCTCGCAGTGGCCGCCGCCGGCGGCGCCTGCACAACCGGCACCATGGCACGCTGGACGGTGCCAACCGGCACGACAGCGAATCCGCCCGACACTTTGGGAGGCTCGCCAACCTTGCGCGCGGGTAACGTGACGATAGCCGCGCTCTCGGCGCTCCTCCCCTCGAGCACGCAGATCGTGACGAACGCCGGTCAAGGCGACACGACCGCTTGGTCGACCTACGGCTACAAGAACGCCGGCCAGTACATCCAGATGGTCGTCGACACCAGCAAGTACACCGACGTGCAGTTCCGCTTCTACGTCGCGAACCTCGGCGCCTCGAACGGTCCGACCAGCGTCGTCGTCGCCTACAACTCGGGCTCCGGCTTCAACAACGTCCTGACCATCCCGAGCCCGGCCGCCGCCTTCACCCAGCACATCGTCGACCTCACCGGCCTCACCAGCACGACCGGCACCACCACGATCCGCATCTCGGCCACCGGCGCCAACAACGACGCCTCTGGTGCGGCGCTCACCTACGACAACCTGACCTTCAGCGGCTGCTCGAACACACCACCCCCGACCCTCTCCAAGTCGTTCGGCAGCAGCTCCATGCGCCGCGAAGTCGACACCTCGCGTCTGACCTTCAACGTCGGCAACAGCACCGTCGGCGCTGTTCCGCTCACAGGCGTCGCCTTCACCGACACCATGCCCACCGGCCTAGTCGTCGCCACCCCCTCGGGTGTGAGCACCACCTGCAGCTCGGCAAGCGTCACCGCGGTGCCCGGCACCAACATCATCGCGCTGTCCGGCGCGACCCTCGCCGCCAACGCGAGCTGCACCGTAGGCGTCGACGTCAAAGGCACGCGTGCGGGCATTTACGACAACGTCTCCGGCAACATCAGCGCCAACGAGACACCAACCAACACCGGCGCGAGTGGCTACGGCGCTGCTTCGATCACCGTGATTGCACCGCCGAGCATCGCGGCGAGCTTCGCGGACACTCCGATCTTCACCAGCGCGTCGACGACTGCGCGGGTAACACTCGCGAATCCCAATGTCGCCACGACGCTCACCGATGTCGCGTTCACCGCGACACTCCCTGCGGGTCTCGAAGTAGCGGACGATGTCGATTCAGTATGCGGCGGCACCCTGATCACGACCGCGCCGTCGACCATCGTGTTCGGTGGCGGCAGTCTCGCGGCACTGGCGAGCTGTGACATCGGCATCCTAGTGACCGGCGCGGCCGCGGACGTCATGGACACGACCTTCGGCCCGGTCTCGGCGACCAATGGAGGCACCGGCAACAGCGCCTTCGCTAGCATGGTGGTCGAGGACCCCGTGACCGCCATCGCGCTCCTCAAGCAAGTAGCGCCGAGCGCGACGGGACCCTGGTCGTCATTCCAAGCCGTCGCCGCTGGTGCGGACGTCTACTACCGCTTCGTGCTCGAAAACGTGGGTGACGTGGCGCTGAACAGTATCGCCGTCGCGGACCCGAACATCGCCATGACCTGCCCTGCCTGGCCGAACCTGCCGGTCGCGAGCGCCGCCAACGACGATCACATCGCTAGCTGCGTGCTCGGCCCCTTCCCGGCCGCCATGGGCTCACACGTCAACACCGCGACGGGCCAAGGCACCTTCGGTGTCGCCACCGCGACCAGCCAATCGTCAGCGACCTACGCGACGACAGGCCTCAGCCTCGGAGTGAGCGCTCAGGAAACCTCGTACGCCATCGCGGGCGACGTCCTCCACTTCGAATACCTGATCTCGAACACCGGCTTTGCTGATCTCATCGGACCGGCGACCGTCGACGAGGTGCTCGCGTCGGCGACCTGCCCGTCACTCACGACCATCGGAGACTTCGACGCCATCCTCGACGCGGGTGAGAGCGTCACCTGCACCGCGGCCTACACGGTCAGCGGAGGCGACGTGACCACCGGCTTCGTCACCAGCGGTGCTACCGCGAGCGTGAACGGAGTGACCTCGAGTCTCGAGTCGGCCACCGTCAGCGCCGAGGTCCTGTGCGCGCAGCCCACCGCCCCGGCGAACGGCACCTACGCTTCGTGCAACGGTGCCTCGTCGGGCGGCACCTGCGTGCTCACCTGTGACCCCGGCTACACCGCGAGCGGCAACGCCACCTGCACCGCTGGTACATGGAGCACCGAGACGTGCACCGCCAATCCGTGTCCGACGCCTCCTTCCGGTCCCGCGAATGGCGCCTACGGCGCATGCCTGAACACGCCGTCCGGCGGCTCGTGCACCCTCACCTGTGACCCCGGCTACACCGCGAGCGGCAACGCCACCTGCACCCTCGGCGCATGGAGCTCCGAGACGTGCACACCGAGCGCCTGCGGCCAGCCGTCCGCTCCGACGAACGGTGTCTACGGCGCCTGCAACGGCACCGCGTCGGGCGGATCGTGCACTTTGACCTGCGATGCCGGCTACACCGCGAGCGGCAATGCCACCTGCAGCTTCGGCGTCTGGAGCATCGAGACGTGTGCCCCCAATGCCTGCGCGCAACCCACGGCTCCAGCGAACGGAGCCTATGGCGCGTGCAACGGAACTGCTTCTGGCGGCTCGTGCGCCCTGACGTGCGACCCGGGCTACACCGCGAGCGGCAATTCCACCTGCGCCCTCGGCGTCTGGAGCAGCGAAACGTGCACGCCGAATGGCTGTGCCCAGCCGTCCGCTCCAGCGAACGGAACCTATGCTGCCTGTAACGCCACGGCCTCGGGTGGCTCGTGCGTTCTCACCTGCGACCCCGGCTACACCGCGAGTGGCAACGCGACCTGCTCGCTCGGCGCATGGAGCACCGAGACGTGCAGCCCGAACGCCTGCGCTCAACCGTCCGCTCCGGCGAACGGCACCTACGCTGCGTGCAACAACACGAGCTCGGGCGGCTCGTGCGCTCTGACCTGCGACGCCGGCTATACCGCGAGTGGCAACGCAACCTGCTCGCTCGGCGCCTGGAGCTCGCCGACCTGCGACGCCAATCCCTGCGCTCAGCCGGCAGCGCCCGCAAATGGCAGCTACTCTGCCTGCGCCAACACGCCTTCGGGTGGCTCCTGCGCCCTCGCCTGCGCGACGGGCTACACTGCGAGCGGCAGCGCTACATGCACGCTCGGAACCTGGAGCACCGAGTCTTGCGATCCCGACGGCTGCACGCAACCGTCCGCTCCTGCGAACGGCACCTATGCTGCTTGCGCCAGCACCCCGTCGGGCGGGACCTGCGCGCTCACCTGCGCCGCTGGTTACAACGCGAGCAGCGACGCCACGTGCACGCTCGGCACCTGGTCGACTCCAACCTGCGACCTCGCTTGCACCAACGACTCGCACTGCGGAGGCACGACGCCGATCTGTGACGTCCGCCGCGCGGCGTGCGTCGAGTGCTTGGTGAACGAACAGTGCGCGAGCGGCCTCTGCAACACCGACCTGAACATCTGCACTAGCGGCTGCGCCAACGACGGCGACTGCGGCGGCACGACCCCGCGCTGTAACCTGGCCGACAATCTGTGCGTCGCGTGCCTCGCGAGCTCCGACTGCTCGGCCGGCGTCTGCGACGTGTCGGTCAACGTCTGCGTCGGTTGCATGACGAGCAACGACTGCGCGCCGACGAACGTCTGCGATGACGGTTCGAAGACGTGCGTGCCCGAGAGCTGCACGACGGTCGACACCTGCGCCGGAGCGACCCCGATCTGCGACACCGTGCGTGATCATTGTGTCGCTTGTCTCATCGATTCCGACTGCGCCCCGGCGACGGTCTGTGACATCGCGAGCGGTAGCTGCATCGAATGCCGCGACGACGCCGACTGCGGCGGCGCGAATCCCTTCTGCGACCTGACGAGCAACAGCTGCGTAGCTTGCGTCGCCGATGACGATTGCGACGACGGGGTCTGCCACCCGACGGCCGACAGCTGCGTTGGCTGTGCCGGCAACTCCGACTGCGGCCGCCACCGTTGCGAGCCGACGACCTTCACATGCGAGCGCGTCCCCTACTGCGGCGACGCCATCCTCGACCCGGGCGAAGGCTGCGACGACGGCAACCTCGCGTATGGAGACGGCTGCGACATGGACTGCCTCATCGAGCTGGGCGGCGCCTGCGGCGCTTCCGTCCCTGCGCTCGTCGGCGCGGCATCGTGCGCGAGCGGTCGATGCTACCTCGGTGTGGGCGCACCCGGCATCTGCGCCGGCCGCGATAGCGACTTCGACGGCGTGCCCGATATCGTCGACATCGACGACGACAACGACGGCTTGCTCGACAGCAGCGAAGGCGACGGCTTGGTCGACACCGACGGCGACCGCGTCCCCGACTCCCACGACCTGGACAGCGATGCCGACGGCCTCAACGATGCGATCGAGGCAGGTAACGCCATCGGCGACGACGACATCGATGGCCACGTGGACTGCCCCAGCGGCGTTGGCGTCAACGGCCTGTGCGACGACGTCGAGACCGCCCCCGATTCGGGAACGCCCGAGAGCCAGCCGCGCGACACCGACGGCGATACCATTCCCGACTTCCGCGACGTCGATAGCGACGGCGACGGCTTCAGCGACGCCACCGAAGCTGGTCACATCCTCGTGAAGCCCGATGGGTCCGTCGATTGCCGCTCGGGTAGCGACGACAACGGCCTTTGCGACGACCTCGAGACCTATCCCGATTCAGGCAGCACCGACTTCAACCGCGACGGCATCAAGGACGGCACACCCCGTGACACCGACGGTGACGGCATCCCCGACTTCCGCGATCTCGACTCAGATGGCGACGGCCTATCGGACGCGGACGAGATGCTCTACGGGACCAACGCCCTGAACGCCGACTCGGATGGCGGCGGTATGAACGACGCCGAGGAAGTCGCCGCCGGCCGTGATCCCAACGCGGCAATCGACGACGTCATGTTCCTGTCCGGCGGCGGCGGCTGCCAGTCGACCCGAGGCCAGGCACCGCTCGGCCTCGCGCTGATGCTCACCGTGCTGCTCCTCCGGCGTCGGGCGTCACTCCGCCGGTAAGTCCAACGACGCCATCACCTTCGCGGGCTCATGATAGGTGCGCTCGATCTGGTCGCCATCGCGGACCTTGCGCAGGCCGTCGAGGAGGATCTTCTCGGTACCGGTGAGGCCCTCCGCAACGACGAACAAGTGCGGCAACTCTTCGGCGACGACGATCTCTTGCGAGTGGACGACACCACCGTCATCCACGGTGAAGACGAACTTTTTGTCGAGGATGTCGAAGGTCGCGGTCTGCGGAATGATCAACACGTCGTCGAGCGGCAAGGTCATGAGGATTTTGCCGGTCTCACCGTGCCGCAGGAGGCCCTTGGGGTTCGCGAAGGTTGCGCGGAACGCCAGGTTGCCGGTCTCGTTGTTGAAGTCGGCCTCGATGGTCTCGATCTTCCCGTCCTGTTCGAAGACCTTGCCGTTCGCCATCACCAGCTTCACCGGGGCCGGCTTGTTCTCGGCGACGTGTGACTTGTAGTCGAGGTACTCGGCCTCGGTGACGTTGAAGTAGACCCACATTTGACTGTTGTCCGAGAGCGTCGTCAGCAGCTCGCCCTCGTCGAGCAGACTGCCTTGGCGGACGAGCAAGCGATTCATGATGCCGTCGAACGGTGCCTTGATCTCGGTGAACGCGAGATGCGTGCGCGCGAGCACGACCTCGGCCTTGGCCTTCGCCCACTTGGCCTTCGCCATCGCGAGCTCGTTGGGCGAGACGACGTTCTTGTCTTGCAGCATCTTGGTGTTGCCGTATTCGACCTCGGCGAACTGCGCTTCGGCCTCCGCCTTCTGCAGCTCGGCTTGGTAGAGCATCGGCATGATCTGGAACATGCGCTGGCCTTTGCGCACCAGCTGCCCCTCGTCGACGAAGGTCTGCTGCAAGTAGCCGCGCGCCATGGCGCGGACCTCGATGTGCTGGATGGCGCGGATCTGACACACGTACTCGCGCGTGCGCTCGGTATCGGTACGCATCGGGCTGGTCACCGGATACGACGGGTGCTCATGCTTCTCGGCGTGCTCGCCGTGGCAACCCACGAGCAACGCCATGGCGGTCAATCCTACAATTGCTTTCATTCATTTGCGGCCGGCGCGACGCGCCACCCGCCCCCTAATGCTTGGTAAACGTTGACGACGGCGCTCAGCTGGCGCTTCTTGGTTTCGATCAGCTCCATTTCGGACTCGAGCGCGTCACGCCGGGTCGTAAGCACCTCGAGATAGTCCGCTCTCGCGGATGTGAAGAGCCCGTTGGAGATCTCGATGGACTCGACGAGCTTGTCGACCTGCTGCGACCGTAGTGCGACGCTATTGCCGAGGTTGCCGATCATCGCCAGCTGGTTTGCCGCCTCGGCGTAGGCCGCGAGCACCGTCTTCTCGTAGTTGAGCACCGCCTGCATCTGCTTGGCGTTGGCGGAGAAATACGTCGCCTTGATGGCGCGACGATTGAGCAGCGGCGCGAGGATGTTCGCCGACACGCCGTAGACGAGCGACGCTGGTGTGTTCACCAGACGACCGACGCTGAAGGCGTTGTAGCCGATGGCCGCGTCGATCGAGAGCGATGGATAGAACAGCGCTCGGGCGACACTGACATCGAGCTCCGCGGCACGCAGCTCGAGCTCGGCTTTGCGTACGTCGGGACGATTCTCGAGGAGCTGCGTCGGCACGCCGACATTCACCGCTTTGGGCGCGAGCTCCCTGAAGCCCTGGGAGCTGCGCGGCACCGGCTGCGGGAAGCGGCCCACGAGGAAGTTCATCCGGTTTTCGGCTTCGGTGATCTGCTGCTGGATCTCGTACTGCCGGCTCTGGTTCTTCAGGACCTCTGCTTCGAAGCGCTTGACCGCGAGCTCGGTGACCCGCGCCGCTTGCTTCTCGAGACGTACGATCTCGAGCGCGCTCGTCTGCAGCTCGATGTTCTGCTTGAGCACGATGAGCTGGTTATCGAGCGCCATCAGCTCGTAGTAGAGCGTGCCGATCTCGGCGACGAGGCTGGTGACCGCGAAGTTTCGGCCCTCGATGCTCGCGAGATAGCGGAACGCCGCGGCCTTGGTGGCGTTGCGCAAGCGCTTCCAGATGTCGACCTCCCACGAGGCGCGAAAGCCGAAGAAGTAGTTGGGGAGCACGGAGGGCACGTTGCGCCCCGGCGTGATCTCGTCAGCCTCGTCGCTCGCGCCCTGACTGGTGTAGCGGCCAACCTTGTCGAGCCCGGCGCCGGCGGCGAAATCGAGCCGCGGCATGTACTCACCGCTACGTGCCAGCACCTCGTTGTTCGCGATGTTGATCTCCTGAATCGCGATGTTCAGCTCTTGGTTGTTCTCGAGCGCCATGTCGATCAGCGCGACCAACGCCGGGTCGTCGAAGAACTGCTGCCACGGCGAGCTCGCGGCGCTGGTGCCGTCGCCGCTGCCGCCGAAGCTCTCGGGGACGCTAGTGTTGGCCGGCCGAGGCTCCTGTTGCTCGAGCGCCGGCACGCAGCCACAGACGAGCAAGAGCACGACCGCTTTGGCGGAATGGGTGTTACGCATGGCGGTGCGCGATCTCCTCGCTCACGGGCTCTTCGGCTTCGTCGCGGATGAGCGAGCGACCTTCGGCCAGGGTGCCGCAGATGAAATACAGACCGGGCACGATGACGACACCGAAGAAGGTGCCGAGCAGCATTCCTCCGAGCGCCGACGCGCCGATGGTGCGATTGCCGATGGCCCCTGGGCCGGTCGCCGCGACCAGCGGGATCAAGCCGGCGACGAACGCGAACGAGGTCATGAGAATCGGCCGGAAGCGCACCTTGGCGCCTTCGATGGCCGCCTCGAGCACCGTCATGCCTTTCGCGTGTTGCTGCACCGCAAACTCGACGATGAGCACCGCGTTCTTGCCGAGCAGGCCGACGAGCATGATGAGACTCACCTGCGCGTAGATGTCGTTCGCGAGCCCCATGACCTGCAGCAACACGAACGAGCCGAAGACACCTGCGGGCAGGGACAGCACCACCGCGAACGGCAAGATGAAGCTCTCGTACTGGGCGGCAAGCAGGAGGTAGACGAAGGTGAGGACGACCGCGAAGATGACGATGGCTTCGTTGCCGCGCGCCGCTTCGTCGAAGGAGAGACCTTCCCAAGCGATGTCGTAGCCACGCGGCAAGGTCTGCGCGGCCACCTCGCGCACCACACGAATGGCGTCACCCGTGGTGTAACCTTTCGCCGGTCCGCCGCGGATCGCCGACGAGGTGTAGAGATTGAAGCGCGTGATCTCGTTCGGACCCTGCGTCTTCTTCATGGTCATGAACGCCGAGTACGGGACCATCTCGTCACGGTCGTTCTTCACATAGAGATCGAGCACGTCGGACGGCAGGCGCCGGAACTCGGGCGCTGCCTGGGTAAACACCTTGAAGAAGCGGCCGAAGAGGATGAAGCCGAGCTCGTAGTCACTGCCGATGAGCACGTCGAGGTTCTCCATCGCGGTACCGATGGAGACGCCCTTCTGCATCGCCAGCTCGTTGTCGATCACCAGCTCGTACTGCGGGTAGTTCGCCGCGAACATGGTGAACAAGCCAGTCAGCTCTTTGCGCTTCGAGAGCGCATCCATGAAGGTTTTGTTGACCTTGTCGAACTCCTGGTAGTCGACGGTGTTGTTCTTATCGAGCATGCGCAGCGAGAAGCCGCTCGCCGCGCCGTAGCCGGGCACGGCCGGGGGCTCGAAGAACTCGACGATGGCACCGATGTCCTTCGCCTTCTCTTCGAGCTCCTCGATGATCTCGACGACCGACTTCTCGCGCTCGTGCCAGCTCTTCAAGTTGATGAGGACCGTGCCGGCGTTCGAGCCGCGGCCCTCGGTGAGCACCTCGTAGCCGGCGAGAGATGACACCGAGTCGACGCCTTCGACTTCTTTGGCGATGCTCTGCAGGTGCCGCGCGACGTCGTTCGTGACTTCGAGCGTGGCGCCGGGTGGCGTCTGAATGATGCCGTAGATCATGCCCTGATCTTCATTGGGAATGAATCCGGCCGGCAGGATCTGGTTGATGAGGACAATCGCGACCGTGAAGCCCGCGAGCATCGCTACGGTGAGCACACGCCGATTGACGATGCGGCGTAGGAGCCAGACATAACCGTTGGTCGCCTTGTCGAAGTTGCGATTGAACAAGTCGATGAACAGACCGATCGGCGTGCGGCGCTTCACCGGCTGGCCGTGGACATGCGGCTTCAAGATCATGGCGCACAACACCGGCGTCAGCGTCAGCGCGACGACACCGGAGAGCACGATCGACGACGCCATGGTGATCGAGAACTGCCGGTAGAAGATGCCGACCGGCCCGGTCATGAAGGCGACGGGCACGAACACCGCCGTCATCACCAAGGTGATGGCGATGATGGCGCCGCTGATCTCACCGAGGACCTTCTTCACCGCCTGATACGGGGAGATGGGCTCCTCGGCCATCTTGGCGTGAACCGCTTCGACGACGACGATGGCGTTGTCGACGACGATGCCGATGGCGAGCACCAGCGCGAAGAGCGTGATGAGATTGATGGTGAGGTCGAAGACCTGCATGAAGAAGAAGGCGCCGATGAGTGACACAGGCACGGCTAGCGTCGGGATGAGCGTCGAGCGCCAGTCGCCGAGGAAGATGAAGACCACCAGCGCCACGAGCACGAAGGCTTCGAGCAACGTATGCACGACCTGGTGGATCGACGCGTCGAGGAACTTCGAGACGTCGTAGCTCACCTGGTATTCCATGCCCGCCGGGAACGACGTTTTCTTCACGTCTTCCAAAACGGACTTGACGCTGGCGATGACCTCGCTGGCGTTACTGCCGTACGTCTGTTTGAGCACGATGGCCGCCGAGGGATGGCCGTCGAGGTTCGAGTAGAGGTCGTAGAACTCGGGCCCGAGCTCGACGTCGGCGACATCTTGCAGGCGTATCTTCTCACCGTCGGGATTCGCCCGAACGATGATGTTTTGATACTGCTCTGGTTTGTTATAGCGGCCTTGATACACCAGTGTGTATTCGAGCGACTGACTCTTCTTGCCCGAGGCGCCGCCGGTACGGCCCGGTCGGCCGATGACGCTCTGATCCGCCATCGCCTCCATGACCTCTTTGGTCGAGACGTTGTACGCGCGCATGCGGTCGGGTTTGAGCCAGATGCGCATGGCGTACTGGCGGCTGCCGAGGATCTGCGCCTGGGCGATGCCTTTGATACGTTGCAGCTCGGGGATGATGTTGAGCTGCGCGAAGTTGTAGAGATACTTCTGGTCGGCGTGTTTGTCGGTCGAGAAGAGGTTCACGTACATCAGCATGCTGGGCTGCACGCGCTGCACGACGACGCCTTCGCGGACGACGAGCGCCGGCAAAACATTGATCACCTGGTCGACGCGGTTCTTGACGTTGACGACCGCGAGATCGGGGTCGGTGCCGAGCTCGAAGATCACCTGGATGGTGGCTTCACCCGCGCTCGTCGAGTCCGAGATCATGTACTTCATGCCCTGGACGCCGTTGATTGACCGCTCGAGCGGAATCAGCGAGGAGTCGATGAGCACGGCCGCCGAGGCGCCCGGGTAGAAGATGCTGATGATGACGCGTGGTGGAGAGATCTCGGGGAATTGCGAGACTGGTCGCGAATTGACCGCGAGGAGCCCCAAGAACACGACGACGAGAGACGTGCAGATCGCCAGCACCGGCCGGCTGATGAACTTCTGAAACATACACCGCTACCTGAGGTCAGGGGGCTAACGAACGGGGGAGAAAGCCAAAACCTCAGGTCGACGGAGGGCCGCGTGCCGCGAGCACGAGCCATTGCGAACGCGCACACTCGAGCCCACGCTTCTCGGCGATGCCGGCGCGGGGCGGCGCGCGGAAGGCGAGATGGGCGACCTCGACACACACGTCGTCCGGTGCGTCGTCTTCGACGTCGGCGCTAAGCTCGTCGTGGTGGTCAGCTACCGCCGGCAGAGCGGCGGAAATCGTGGCGTGCGCGGCGTGGTCGCCGTGGAGCAGAGAGCCTGTGTCAAAATGACTCGCCCCTTGGAGCAGCGCGAAGCTCGCAAGCCACATGCAGAGCACGATGGCGGAAACGAGAAAATTGCGCGGGGTGGTCACTCCGAGGACTCCAAACTGCACTCTTGTATTGGCCCATGTGCAGTGATCTCGCAAGGGGTGCGCGAGACTCGCCCGCTATGGCGTCTTGCAGAACTCGCGCAGCTCATCGTTGACCGGCGGCATGTCGCGCTCGAGCAGACCCGCCTTGAACAGCTCCCATCGACCCTGCAACGTCGGGTAGCCGCTGAGAGTGACAGTGACCTTCGGATCGTCGTCGGTGAGGAGCTGCAAGGGCTGCGTGCTGCCTTCACCGACGAAACAGCAAACGGCGTATGCCGCGAGGAACCCCCGCCGCAGGAGCTCGTCGTGCGACGCATCGGGCCAGAGCATACGTACGCCATAGCGGGCAGCCCAAAAATCGGCACGCGCTTCGTTCTTCGATTCCAAGACGCGATGGCCGCGCTCATGGGCAAGGATCAGGGCGAGCGCATCGGCGGTCATTCCCGGAGCGCGCACCAAGCCGCCGGGCACCATCACCAGCTCGCCGTCCTTCACGTCGACTTCGATGCGCGTCGAATCGGAGTCCCAGTCGAGGATGAAAGGAAAGCCGAAGTGCTTGCCGGCATGAGCGCACACGACCGCTGCTTGCTCGAAAGTGAGGCGCGGCCCGGCGAGCTGAGCGCTGAACGGCAGCGTCCGCAAGAAAGCATTCGTCGGCGTATCTGGAGGCGTTGCAGTCGGTGCATCCGAGATTCGCACGACGGCGTCGCCGATGACGGTGGTGCCACCGCTGCCCGGCTGCTTCGTGAGGCTGTCGAGGAGGTGCTCCGCGATGCCCGCTCGACGTGCCTCCGCCAAAGCCGCGTCGCGCGCCATTCCGCGTTTGACCGCGTATTCTAGTCGCGCGAGCACTTCCAGCTGGTCCCACTGACTGGCGGACATCGCTCGCATCCCTTTGGGTATCGAGCGCGCGCGAACGGAGTTGCTTGGCATCGACTCCGGCTGCCGTTGTACGGTGCGCCCTTCCCAACCTTGGAGCTACCATGAACGCGCCCCACCTCGATCCCACCGTCATCCTCCAATGGATGAACGCCAGCCAGATGACCGCCGTCATGAAGGCCGGTATCGACCTCGGCGTGTTCGCGGCGTTGGCCGACAAGCCCGCGACGGCCGATGCGGTGGCCGCGACCATCAAATGCCCAGCACGCAGCACCGGCATCCTGCTCGACGCGATGGCGATCGTCGGTCTCGCGACCCGCAAGGGCACGACCTACGAGCTGACGCCACCCGCTGCCGAGTTCCTGGTCCCCGGCAAGAAGATGTATTTGGGCGAGGTCTCGAACATCCTCGCCGGCCCGATGATGTGGGCCGCCACCGGCCAGCTCGCGGAGGCCGTCCGCAATGACGGAACGGTGATGGAAAACCACGCGGAGACCCCATCGCACCAGTTTTGGGAGACCTTCGCGAAATCGAGCGGCGCCCTCGCCTTCCCAGCCGCGGCCATGCTGGCCGACCTGGTCGCGCCGATGGCTAGCGCAAAGAAGCCCCTGCGCGTGCTCGACGTCGCCGCCGGCAGTGGCATCTACGGCTACTCGCTGATGAAACATCCCGGGGTCGAGGTCACCTTCCTCGATTGGCCGAACGTGCTGACGGAGACCCGCGCTTGGGGTGCACGCATGGGCGTCGACATGGCGCGTGCTCACTACCTGCCGGGCAGCGTCTTCGATGCCGACCTCGGCAAGCCCTACGACCTCGTGGTCGCGAGCCACATCTTCCATCACTTCGATCCCAAGACGTGCCAGACGCTCACGCGTCGTCTCGCCGGCGCGCTCGCACCTGGCGGTCGTCTCGCCATCCATGACTTCATCACCGGTCAGGCGCTGGAGAATCCCGGCGCCAGCATGTTCTCGCTGGTGATGCTGGTGTGGACCCGGCACGGCAAGGCGTACAGCGAAGCCGACTACAACACGTGGATGCTCGAAGCCGGATTGAAGAAGCCGAGCGTGCACGCAGCGCCGGGGATGCCGACGACCTGGATGATGGGCGAGCGCGCTTAGCTCGTCCGACAGATGAGCCGCGCGCCGGGAGCTGACCGGCGCGCGACCCGTACAACGTCAGGCTCTACTTCTGGGTGTCGGAGCCGCCGCGTTGCTGCTGATCGCGACGCTGTTGGTCGCGGTCATCGATCGACTCACGGCCTTGCGTGCGCGAGTCGCTACCAGACTGATCACGGCCCGGGCTCTTCTGAGCCTGGTCGTTACGCTGGTTGTTCTGCTTGTCGCCCTGCTTGTTCGGTTGCTGATTCATACCCATGACAATTCCCCCTGGCACACAACCTGGGGGCGCCCGCCAAAGCGGTCAACGGCCCAAAAAGGGTCACGATCTCGAGCACTTCCACACTGGCCCCGTTCCGCGACAGCCGCGAATGACGAACGGTCACGGCCCTTTGGAAACAACACTCGGCACCGCCCAACCGAAATATCGCCATCCCCAAAAAGCGGCCCGTATTGCCCCCGTGCATCCACGCACGGAAGGCGAAAGTCTGGCCGCGCCACTTTCCAGCGAGCTGTATGGTTGCCTACCCGCGAGACGTCCTCAATCAGCGTGCCACCGATCTCTATGTGCGCCTCGACCGCGACTTCAGCGGCGGCATCAGTCCCGACGAGGCGGTCAAGGCGGCCAAGCGACTCAAGCGGGACGCAGTGCTGCGCGAGAACACGCGCGACGTCTTCGGCCTGGTGCCGCGCTCGGGCAGTGAGCTCCTGCGCTTCGTGCAAGCGCCGCCGCGCCAAGTGGCTCAGGCGCGCATCTTCGGCCTCGATCCCAAACAACTCATCGCGGAGAGCCCCGTCGCCGGCGCTCGCGAGCTCGTGCTCGGCCGCGACACCAAGGGTCGCGAGATCGCGATTGCAGCCGACGGCGCCATCACCGTCGATGGAGCTCGGCCCGAAGGGCTCGAGGCGACGGCGCGTGCCACCGACCTGGCCGGCGAGCTCGCCCCGACGCTCACCGGCAAGTCGATTCCCAAGGCGCTGCAGCAACGGCTCTGCGTGCAGCTCTCGAGCGCCTTGCTCACCGCAACCAGCGGCGCGCCAACGCGTGACAAGGACGCGCTCTTCTCCGGCGCCATGGCGCTACTCATCGCCCTCGGACGCGGGTGCGACAAAGCACTGCAGCCTCAGGTCATCGATCGCGTGCTCTGGGGCCTGTCGCGCCAACCCCACGGCGCCATGCGCGAGTTCTACATTGGCATCGCCGCGAACGCCTTCGACGCACAGCTCGACGCTCCTCAACGCTTCGCCGCGCAGGAGCTCATCGAAGTAACGGTGCGCTCGCGCTTCCCCGTCGAATCGTGGACCGACAACCGCACGAAGCCGCTGCGCGTCAGCGAGATCGTCCACCCCGAGTTCTGGCGCCGCGTCATCGGCTACTACCGCAATCGCGGATTCAAGCTGCTCTCCAAGAACGAGAAGGATACGCGACGCGTCTACGAGCGCGTCATCAAGGATCCGACCGGAAGCAAGGCGCCGCTCAAAGTGCGCGTCGAGGTCGCCGTCGGCGAAGACAACCTCTACGCCAAGATCAACGACCCCAAGCTGCACGTGCTCGTCTATGACGGACACTGGGAGCTCGGCGGCAACGGCACACAATCCATCTCGGCGAGCCCGAACGCGCGCCCGAGCATTCCGAAGCTGATCGTGCAGGACGGCTGCCGCACCATCCAGAACTACGACGAATTCGTCGACCGCCACCGTGACGCGATGGTCATCGGATCGGTGAAACCGATCCTCGCGGAAGCCAAGCCCATCCTCGACGTCATCTTCGACGCCATCGTGCGCGGCGAGTCATTGGCATGGGTGCGCTCACGCATCGGCAAGACCTCGTATTTCTCGCGCAACGAGTTCCGGAAGCTCGGCCAGCACACCGATCTCGACAACGACAATCGCGCCGATAACGACGAAGGCGGCCACATCGACGCGCACTTCGACGTCTACCACCGGCGCGTCGGCAGCAAGTTCCTGAACGCCATCGAGAACGCCAACACCGCGCTCTACTACCACCACGACCACGAGGTAGACGTCGGTCACGGGCACTCGCATTTCGGCCCGAAGTACGCCGACCACGTCGTCGCCTCGGGTCCCATCGAGGACCCGAGACCCGGTGAGGTGGTTCGCGTCGTCCCCGAGAAATCGAAGGGGCCGGACGGCGAGCCGCGCACCCATTGGCACGTCTCGTTCAACCCGGCTTACACCCACCGGCGCGACGAGGAGTACGCTGCCATCGTCACCGCCCACGTGGTGATGGAGATCGCCCGTCAGAAGGAAGGCAAGCTCTCCGAGTTCGACCGGATGCGCGGCATCGTCATGGGTGCCTCGGCGATCCAGTTCCTCGGTGTCGGCGCCAAGCGCGGCAACAAGGGCATGATCGGCTACCTCGCGCACTTCGGCCTGCCGCCAATCCCGCCGAAGGCCGTCCTCGATTTCCTCGACGACGAGGAAGGGTATGGCGGTAACGCGCAGACGCGTGCTTTCATCGAGCTCGTCCGCGAATACCGGTAGGTGCATGAGCTACGTCGACCAAGTCCTGCTCCGCGATGAGAAGGTCAACCATCGGGCCCGCCTCCACTGGTCGGTCTTCCTCTCGTTGTCGGGCTTGCTGACGCTGTTCATCGCACCGTGGATCCGTCGCGCCACGTCGGAGTTCGCTGTAACGGACCGTCGCGTCATCATGAAGACGGGTGTGCTGACGCGGAAGACGCTCGAGCTCAACCTGGTGAAGATCGAGTCCATCGGCGTCGACCAATCGCTGCTCGGCCGCATGTTCAACAGTGGCACCATCACCATCATCGGCAGCGGCGGCACGCGCGAAGCCTTCCCATCGATCGGCTCTCCCCTCGCCTTCCGCCGCGCCGTGCAAGAGGCCATCGAAGATTACACGGCGCGCCACGGCGTCCCGGGCAGTCTCGTTCCGCCGACCGCGCGCAGCAGCTAGCCAGTCGCGAGCGCCCCGACGAGCGCGTGCAATGCCGGCGCCGCGAACCCCGCGGTCTTGCGCGGAGCGAACGCGCCGAGCACCAGCGCGCCGACGATGAAGGCGAGCACCGCGCCCGCATCTTTCTCGGAGAGCTTGCCGCCCGAGCGTCGTTGGATGACCTCGAGCTCAGAGTCGACGAGCTTGCGCACACGCGCGAACAACGTCGGGTCGCGCACCGCCTCGGCGAGAACGCCGACCCAGCAACGCGCCGCGATGGTGTCCGAGCCACCGTCGAGACGAAGCGCGGCGTCGACGTAGGCGTCGAGCGGATTCGCGTCCATGCTGGCGCGCACACGCCGAGCGAAGCGCTCCGTGAGCATGCCGACGAGGCCATCGAGCAGCTCCGCCTTGTCGGCGAAGTAGTGATGCACGAGCCCCGCCGCGACTCCGGTCTCTTCGGCAACCGCGGCGATGGTCGCTCCGGCGTAACCATGCTCGGCGAGGACGCGCGCGAAGCCCTCGATGATCTCGGCGCGGCGCTGCTCCCTCATGCTCGGTCGTCCCATACATTGGTTGTATACCCAATTTATGGGGCGCACCATTCTCCCATGATGAACCTCATCGACAACCAAGGCATTCACGCTGGCGAGAAGCACATTCCCTGGAGCGAGGTGCGCGAAGTCGCGATCCGCACCACCTCCGACGGGCCTTTCGTCGAGGATCTCTTCTGGGTCTTCGGTCTGCGCGACGGGATGGTCGAGCTCCCCGGCTCGCTGGTGAACGGCGAGGCGGTGGGTGCCATGCAGGAGGCGCTGCCGAGCCTCGACAATCTGAAGCTCATCTTCGCCATGGGCTCGACCAGCGAGGCCATCTTCCGCGTCTGGCGGGCCGAGCAACCCGCATGGAGCGAACCAGCCTACGCGGCGCGCTTCGCGGCCCTGGTCGAGCGACTCGGTGGCAAGCCGGTGCCCGAGGTGTTCGCCAAGCTCGTGGCCGCCTGGTCAGCGCCCGAGCGCCGCTATCACAATCTCGAGCATCTGACCGACTGCCTCGCCGAGCTCGACGCCGTGCATGCGCCCCGCCCCACCGCCGACATCGCCGAGCTCGCCCTCTGGTATCACGACGCGGTCTACGCGCCGACGCGTCACAACAACGAGGAACAGAGCGCGGCGCTGTTGCTCGAGGACGCTCGGGTCCTCGGCATCTCCGCCGAAGACGCGGCGACGTGCATTCGCGCGACCGCCCATACCGAGGGCGCGGTTCCACGAGGCTCGGCGGCCGAGCTGGTCGTCGATATCGACTTGGCGATTCTCGGGCGCGAGCCGCTCCGCTTCATGGACTATGAGTACGCCATCGCGGAGGAGTACGCGGGGATCTCGTGGACGCGTTACGTGCTCGGGCGAGGCCGCTTTCTGAAAGCTCTGCTCGAGCGACCGCGAATCTTCCACACCGCGCACTTCCTCACGCACCACGAGGAGCGCGCCCGGCGCAATCTCCAGCACCTGCTCGCAAGCCCACGCTACCGCACGGGCGTCCTTGGCTGGCTCGTTGGGCTGTTCGCGTAGCGACCGTGCCACCATGTCGCGGCCGGGACGACACAAGGGTGAAACGCCCCCCGATAACCAGCGGCCATGAAGGTCACCCATCACAAAGCCTCGCGCATGGACGCTCCCACGGGCGGTGCCTTCGGCCTCACCTTCGACCCGAACAGCCTCTTCCGGGAAAACCTCGGGCGCGCTGACTTTCCCGGCGTGTCATCGGGGCGGGGCCTCGCGGCGCTGGTCGCGGTTCCGGTCGAGCGCATGCCGGCACCGCCTCCCGGCTTCGACTACGTGGTGAACGACGGTGTCGCGCTCGTCGTCGTCGACAGCTTCCTCAACGTGAACGGCCGGGTGAACCTCGACCGCTTCCGCCTCCCCGGGATGGGGTGGTTTCAGGACGCGATGAACGGCATCGGTAGCGCGCTCTACGGCAACTACCCCGAAGTCATGCCGACAGTGCTAGTCCGCGGCCAGCAGGATGGTCGCTACTATCAGTACACTCCCGAAATGCACGTCGATGCCGCCACCGGACAAATGGGCATCCGACTCGATCGGATGATGGGTTTCGGCTTCAACAAACAAGCGTCGACCGTTCGCACGAACGACAGCGGCTCGCGCTTCGAGGTCACGAGCCCACGCGGCTCCTACACCGTCGAACCGAGCGCTCGCGGACCCCAGGCGTCGTCCAGCGAGCAGGCCTTCTGGGACGTCATGAAGACCCAGGTACCAGCGCTCGGCGGAACCCGCTTCGGGCACCCGCGCTCACTCTTCAATCGCGCGCTGCCACCCACCTGGGACCAGTTCAAGGAGCCGACCCACGAATCCGCTACAGCGGTCCGCATCCACGGCGACGGCCTGCGCCACCTCGGCATCGAGCCCGGCGTCTACCCCGGCTTCCGCTACGCCCGCTTCCAGGGCCTGACCTTCCCCAAACGGTGACAGTTACCCAATTTGAATCGGGTAACTGTCACCGGGTTGCCGCTAGGGGGTCGTCCACGAGCCGACGATGGTTTCGGCCTGGGGCCGTGTCTTTCCCATGAGCTCCATCACGGCGAGCGCGGCGTACTCGCGGTCGAGGTTGCTCACGCGCTCGGCGCCGCGCCAACGCAGGTGCTCGAGCGCGACGCTTGCGCCGCGGTTGCTGGCGTTCGGCGACGCGGCTTCGATTGCCAAGACGAGCGACGATGCGGTGACGGCGTGATGCGCCTGCTCGCTTGCCGTGCTCTGCGCCGGCTGAGCAACCACGGCTGACGCGCGTTGCGGCCGCGCAGCCCGGCTCTCCGGCGGCAATGCCTTGCATGCGATGAGCATCATCCCCAGGGCGATGCCGACACCCGCGTAGAACGAAGCCCACGAGAAAACAACGCGCCGTTCTCCGTATGCGTGGCGATGTGTGGAGGTGTCGACGATGAACTGCATGGCTGACTCCTGGGGGCTGAACCAACCGAGTCTCGAAGATTGCAAGAACGATGCACCCGCGCGCCCACGACATTACGCGCCATTGCATCGCGGGGCGGATGTAGGTGCGACAAGAAGGGGCCAGCGAGCGCCGTCTCTGGTCACGCCGCAGCGCGCAAGACGCCTCTACACGTGCGCGGTGGGTCGGAGGTAAGAAGACGTGCTCATGACCCCACTCGACTTCAAAGCGCTCCGCCAGACGGCTCTTGCCGCAGGTCATGACGGCGAAGTCCTCGAGTTCCTCGACAACCTCTGGGCGATGGCACCCGTGAAAACCTGCGAAGGCATGCTGACGATGGCGTTCAACTATGACGTCGAGTCGTTCACCCTGCTGGCGCGACTGCTGAAAGATACGTTGCCACGCCGCTCCTTCTCGGTCGCTCCCGAGATTCTCACCATCGACGATTGGTCCGTGCTCTTCGTGCCGGGCGACCTTCACTTGGCGGGCAATCTCCCAGTCGAGAACACGATGATCACCGTCCTCGGGGACCTCACCGTGACCGGCGTCATCGGCAGCTACCGCGACTTCGAGGTGACGCGGCTCGTGGTCATGGGCAACCTGACCGCCGCCGGCATCGAAGGCGACAAGGACATCTTCGTCGATGGCACCGTTTCAGCGGACGTCATCTGGTTCGAGGGCAAAGAGTGCCTGCTCATGGCAAAGGCCGTCGATGCACGCATCCTCTATAGCGGCAAGCCGGAGGCCATCGAGGCGGAGCACGTGTTTGCCGAGCATCGGTTCTCGAAGAGCAAGCCACCCGACGCGCAGGCCATGGAGAGCGTGCTTGCTCCCGAAGCGTTCGTGGCCGAGCCCGGCTATGTCTTCGAGGGGCACCCGGGTTATGGCCCCGTCAACCGGGCGCTACGCCTGCTCCAGCTCGGGCGCCCCGGGCTCCTCCACCACTGAGGCACACCTTGCGTCGCATCGCCCTCGCTATCGCCGTCATCGGCTTCGTTGCCGGCATCGTCGCATGGCACATGGAGCTCCGCCTCTACGTGCATCCAGAGTGGCAGACGCCTCAGGTGACGGTCGCGGACGACGGCGCCGAACCCCGCCTAGCGCTCCGCTATCGCCACACCGCGGCGCCACGTCCCTTCACGTCGGTCATGCAAGAAGCGCTCATCACCTTTCGTGGGGTGCTCCAGGGTGATGAATCGCGGGCACCGCCGATTGCCCTGCACTGGGAGCCGGCCGCGAGCACGCGTAGCTGGGGCGTCGCCACCACGCACTGGCGGCTAGCCGCGGCCGAGCTCGTAGACGACCCCGAGTCGCCTCCCACGGAAGAGGTCACTCGGATGGCTCACGACCTCGTCGGCTCGTCGTGGGTCGTGCATGTCGGCGGTAGCGGACAAGTGCGCATCGAGCCGCCGACAGACATCTCTCCTGGCGCTGCGAAGCTCGCCGAACGGGTGCGTCGCCTCCTCGCGTGGACTCTGGTCGTGCCTCTGCCAACGGAGCCGGTCGGCAAAGGCGCCCGCTGGACTGCCAGCTGGCGCGCACCCGTGGGCATCGGCAACGACATCGAGCATGTCGCGACCTACACCGTGAACGACGTGAACCCGCGCGGTGCCGACCTCGAGGTCAGCTGCCGCTTGAGCGGACAGGCGCAGCGCCCGAACGAGCACGTCGTCGTCGATGAGATCGACGGCGACTATGCCGGCAGGGTCGTGTTGCTCTTCGACGAAGCGACGCCCGTGCAAACCGAGGTCGCCTTCCGCTCGGGAATGGCGGCGGTCGAGGCGGCGAGCACCAGCGGCACGCCCACCGACGAAGAGCGCCGTCGCGGCAACAAGATCGTCTGGCGTGGACGCCTGCT
Organism: uncultured Bdellovibrionales bacterium; assembly: GCA_964484195.1. GTDB lineage: Bacteria > Myxococcota > XYA12-FULL-58-9 > XYA12-FULL-58-9 > JALHOP01 > JALHOP01. The sequence continues at coordinate 1,186,683 of CAZAER010000001.1, forward strand.
CATGCAAGCAGACGCCGTCGGGCCACTACGCTGGTGAGCCTCAGGGCACGCTGATGTTGACGTTGCCGCCACTCGGGTCGTCGGCGCCGTTGTAATACCACTGGCACCACGGCTTGAAGTCGTCGCAAAGATCGTCCGGATGACTGTCGTGGTCGTCGATCTCCGCCTGGCTGATGTAGCACCGGCAGCTCTGGTTGTTGCCGTAGGTGAGCTTCTCGCCGCAGCGGAACATGCATGACGGCGTCGTGTTCGTCGGAGCGGACACCACCGCGTCGGCGTCACTCGGCCACATGTCGCACGTGCCGGCGTCGATGGTGGTACCCGGGGTCGTGCAGGCGGTGGAGCCGGTGCGCACGCAGGCGGCGACGCTCTTCTCCCAAGCTTCGATGAAGTCCTCGGCGCCGCGGAACAGGTAACGCATCTGGTAGCGCATGTCCATGAAGCTGGTCGGGTCGGTGCGCATGGCGTTGACCATGTTCTGCAGCATGTCGGGAGTCAGGCCGATGTTCGCGTGGCCGACGTAGTTGAAATCGAAGCCGCGGAAGACCGGCGGGACGTTGTGCACGTCACCGTCTTCGTCGCGATAGATGACGTCGCTCGCGAACGCGCTGGCGTCGTTCTTGTCGAAGTACATGCGCTTCATGTCGGGCTGAGCGGGTGTCGAGGGATCGGTCGGCGCCTTCGAGCGCGCGGCGATCGAGTCGTCGGCGACTCCGCCGATGTCGTTCTTGTAATACACTCCGTTTTGGCGGAAGTGCTCGGCCGCTTGATTGAACGCCAGCATCGGGTCGCCCGTGATGCTGAGATCGAGGTCCTCGGCGCCGTAACACGACGCGCCGAAGTGCCGCGGGCCCATCTGGCTCGCGAAGCCGTTGAAGTCGGTGCCGAGCGCCGCGCCAATCGCGGCCCAGTGTGGTGGTCGCGGCGTCACGTGCGCCGTGAAGCCCGAGCCGCTCGAGACGACGTACGCCATCGAAGCGCCGGCCTGCTCACCGGCGCTGATATAGGCGAGGTACTTGAGCGCGAAGTCGGTCGGGCTGCCTGGGCACGTGGTCAGCGTGCTCGTGTCCCAGATCGCGGACTGCTTCGGGATGATCGGCGCGTTGTGCCGCTCGTAGCCCGTCGACAAGCCGACGATGCCGCCGAGCCGCATGATCTGCTGCACTTCTTTCTCGCGGAGCTGACGCTCGTTGGTGGTCCAGGCGGTCGACCAGCGCAGGTCAGAGTGCGTCGCAATGATCGGATAGGCGCGCGCCTGGCACACCGCGAGGTCGGGATTGGTGCAGCCACTCTGGAAGAGCCAGGGCTGCAGATCGTCACGCGCGGTCTGCCCCATGTGCTCGACGTCGATCAGCATGCCGCGACTCATGGCAATGACCGCGTAGTCGGCGCCGCGGCTGGTCAGTCCCTTGGCGTTGATGTGCCCCGGCATGAGCGCCATCGCCCCGTACTTCTGCAGCGGGTCGGTCGTCGGCACGCCCTCTTCGAACGACACGGTGAAGCCCTGATTGTTGGTGACCGCGCCGAGCGGCGGCTTCCACCAGGCGACACGTTTGGTCAGGTTGTCGTCCCCGATGAAATCCGGGGCCAGTGAGCCGAAGATGTTGAAGGCGATATCGGTCGCCCCCGTCGCGATCTGGAAATAGTGGGTCGGCGCCGCGCACTCGAATTCGTCGGCGCACGGTGCGCCATTCTGCTTGAACATCGTGTTCGGCAGCGTGCAGGCGATTTGACCGGCCGAGAGGTGCCCGGTGACATCGGCCCCACGAATCTCCCAGGCGTCCTCGTTCTTGAAGATGCCACCGGCGTACTCGCCGAGTCCGTAGATCCAGCGGTTCCAGGCACCCTGCTTGTGACCCGGGGCGGTGATGGTCGAGAAGTTGTCGAGCGTCGCGCAGTTACCAGAGGCGACGAAGCGCGTGTCGATGCCGAAGGCGTCGTTCTGCAGGGTCAAGACGCCGTCGAAGACCGCGGCCCCGCCGAGCTCGTTGTCGAACTGGTGAATCGGCGTGATTTTGCGGATGCCGGCCCAGCGCAGGAAATCGAGCTCGTTGGTGTACGAGCTGGGCGCCGGCCCACCGGCGCGTAGCTGGCCCGACGTCGCCAGCTCGGCGCCGAGGACGATGGCGAGCTTCCCGTCGGCGATGTACCGCCGCGCCTCGCCAGGCGTGTAGGCGATGCGCGCAAAGTCCGCTATCTCGGACACCGCGGCGAGCTTCTTGAGCGCGCACACCTGACGCTGCACGGCGTATTGTTCGTCACTCGCGTGCCCGACGTGGGCCCACTCGGTGTGAGCGGTGAGGATGGTCGCCTCGCTGTTCTGGAGGTCCCAAAAGTTGTGCATCAAGGTGTCGAGCGTGAGGCTGTGTTGCACGTCGGACACGAGAACGCGCAGGCCGCCCTGCCAGGCGCGCTTCAGCCACTTCCAGTACATCTGCTGGTGAATCTTCGAGAGGAACGGCCGCTCGGGCACCACGAACTTGTGCAGGTCCCAGTTGTAACCGTACTGGCCGTGCGTCGCCTGGTTGAGCAGCTCCTCGTAGCCGACCATCGGAACGTGCGACGACCCGTCCTTCTCGGCGAAGACGTGCATCAGGTACTGCGAGGCACTCACCGAGTTGTAGTTCTCGTCATTGAAGATGTTCTCTTCGTCGGTCTCGCCGCGGTTCTGGTGCTTGCCACGGTCACACGCCGCGAGCGCCAAGCGGTCCCGGTCGATGTCGCTGTTGGTCGTGCACGTCCCCATGGTGCAGGTCGACACGACGAACCGCGCCGGACAGATCAAGTTGCCGTCGGAGTTCACCCAATCCGAGGGGCAGAGCTCGAAGTAGCCTCCCGACTTGCGCTGGAACGGGAGACCCGACATCGCCCCCATGCGCGTTTGCAGTGCCGCGAGCGACTTGCGATTGGCGAGCGGTGTCACCGCCGGCAGCGGCTCCGCGCCCGAGCCCATGTGCGACATCCAGTGAGTGTGGATGTCCGCGATACCGTACACGGCGGCTGGGCGGTCCGACTCGGTCGTGGGCACCAACGCCGACGAGGCGTAGGCACCGAATGGAGCTTCCTGGAAGCGCGCCGCGATGTCGGCCAGGCCTCCGACGACCACCGAGTCGACGTTGAGGTGGCCCTGCTGCGACATGTCGCGCATACGGATGCGGCCGCCCGACTTGCACCAGTTGGCGCGTGGGTTCCCGGCGAGACCAGTGGCGGCGCTCTGCCCCCAGAGGTCGATGATCACGAGCTGCATGCGCTCGTCGCCGAAGATGACCGAGCCGCTCTGCGCCCCCTTGTTGGGTGCGACCAGCGCGGGCTTGTTGTTCTCGGTGGCGGCGCTCGGGCTCGCGGTCAGGCGCGCGGCGATGGTCTCGAACGTGCGGCGGCCACCCTTGAAGATGGAGACCCCGCTGAGCGTCTGCGGCGTTTCCCTGCAGCTCTGGCGCCCTTCGACACTGACGAAGACGAGGTCCTGGTTCGACGCCGACGACTTCGCCGGCCGGCCGCCAATCGTGAAGGCGACGTAGCGGGCGTTACTCCCCGTCAGGTCGATATCCTGGCTCTGGAAGTCGGCGGTGAGCCAGTCGAGCTCGGCGTCTGGGGTGCCGACGCCGGCGACGGGATTGAAGTTCCAGGGGTTGTCCTTCGTCGGCCGGACGTCGGCGGTGCCGAAGTAGAACTCGCCGATGACGCCGATGGGATACGCCGAGTTCCAATAGTCGCCCCCGAGCTCGCTACCGAGCTCGTGCGGACCGTTCCCGTCGATGTTCAGGCCGCCCGGGATCGCCTCTTTGTGCGCGAGGTGACGCTTGATGGAGACGTTCTCGCCGTAGACCGGGATCCAGCCATTGACGTTGGGACCAGCGGCGGCGGCCGGCAGCGAGGGCTGCCCAGCCATCAACAGCCATTTGCCCGAAGCGGTGAGGTAGCTGGGCGTACGCCCCGGATTCTCGAAGGTTTCCTCGAAGATGGGCGCCGCCGAGGCCGGCAAAGCCATGGATACCGTTATAGTGGACAAAACGACCAATAGACGGCGCATGAGCTCTCCAGACGGCGCGAAGCGCCGACCTCTACCGGAATGACCAGAGAGCGGCCAGGCGGAACGTTGTATCGAATTGCAACGTGTCGCCGTGGCGGGTTTTCAACCGCAACGAATCCCCGGCCCCTGTCGACAACGATCCGGCCAATGAATCACCAAGCAGTCATCGTCGGGGCGACCGGCCTCGTCGGCTCGCACATCGTCGACGCGTTGCTTGCCGATCCCTTCTGGACCCGCGTCATCTCCTTGGGCCGCCGCCGCACCGGTCGAGCCCACCGCAAGCTGGTCGAGCACGTCGTCGACCTCTGGGATCCGCCGTCATGGGCCCACCTGGTGCAGGGCGACGTCGCTTTCAGCGCCTTGGGCACGACGCGTCGGGCCGCGGGCGCGAAACAGGCCCAGTGGGAAGTCGACCACGACTACCAGCTCGCCTTCGCGACGGCCGCACGCCGAAACCGCACGCCGACCTTCGTTCTCATCTCGGCCGCTGGAGCCAACGCCCATAGCCGCTTGTTCTACCCGCGCATGAAAGGACAGCTCGAACGCGAGGTCGCGGCTCTGGTCTTTCCCCGGGCGCGCATCCTCCGCCCTAGCCTCCTCGACGGCGAGCGTCAGGAACGACGCCTCGGCGAGAGCGCGGCGCTGGGGCTCCTCCGTCCGCTCAAGCGGATCCTGCCGGTGATGGCTCGTCCCATCGAAGCCTCGGTGGTCGCGGCGGCGGCTATCGCCTCGGCACACAACGAGTTCGGCGGGGTGCGGGTGCTGGAAGCGTTGGACATCTTTGCGCTCGTGGGCTACCCGACGCCCGATGTCTCAACGTTGGTACCTACTTCTTGGTCTGCTGATCACAGTCTCTCCGGCCTGTAAGGACGATCCGAAAGACGAGGCCGAGGTCGTCCCCTTCCGCTCGACACGCGTCCTGTCGGAGGCGGACCTGGCGCTGCTCGAGCCCGATGCTGGAGACGGCATCTTGCGCTTCACCCAGACCCCGGCCGGTCTCGCGAACGTCGAGCGCGGCCAGGTGCTCGTGGCGAGCAAGTCGGCAACCACGCCGAGCGGCTTGCTACGCATCGTCAAGTCCGCCACCGCGGACGGCAACGGGCTTACGCTCGAGACCGTCCACGCGCCGATTCAGCTCGCCTTCCAGAAGGTGCACGTGAAGACGACCACGAAGTCGACGGGCGAGCTCGGCGGCACCACCTGGCCCGACGCCATCACGCAGCCACTCACCGTCGGCGCGACTCAAGACGTGAACATGATCGTGTTCGACGGCGACGGCGACACCTCGACCGAGAACGACCAGGTCGTGCTGGAAGGACAGCTGGGCGGCGCCATCGCCTTCACCTTCAATCTCGACTTCGACTGGGGCTCGCTCGAGGAGCTGCCCGAGCTGGTCACCCAGTGCATCGCCAACGTCCTCGACGGCGACCTCAGCTGCTCGCTCACCGATCTGCTGCCCGAAGCGAAAGCCGTCTTCGACGCCAAACCGAGCCTCGCCGCGAACCTCGACCTGCACGGAGCCGCCATCCTGAGCTTCGAGAAGGAGTTCGTTCTCTACAAGAGCAACGTCGGCGAGCTCGTCTATCCGCCACTCGTGATCACCCCGCACGTCGAGATCATCGCCAAGGTGGAGGGCGAAGCGTCGGCCGGCTTCCGTACGCAGGCAGATGCCTCCATCGTCTTCGAAACGTCGGTGACGCTGTCGTCGAGACAACCCGGGACGCCGCAGTTCAAGCAGCCGGAGCTCGAGGAGATCGACGTCAACGCCGAGCCTCCGGAGATCACCCTGCGCGCGAGCGCCAAGGCCGGCCTCGGTGCCGAGCTCAGCACGTTGATCTACGGCGTCAGCGGCCCGTTCGTCAGCGCCCGCGCCTTCGCGAAGGTGGATGCCGATGCCTTCCGTGAGCCCTGCGTGAGCCTCTCTGCCGGTGTCGAGGGCAGCCTCGGCGTGAAGATCACGACGCCGGCGTTCCTCTTCCTCGACCCTTTCGAGCTCATCAGCTGGGAGACGGCGCTCGGACCAGTCGAGCAGGTGCTCGACGTGCCGACCCCCGTGTGCCTCGCGCCACCGAACGCGTCGACGTTGCCCCCGGGAAGTGGACCGGACGCCGAGCACCTCGCGAACCCGACCTTCACGCCATGGCATCGCGCCTACGAGAGCCCATTCGACAGCCTGGCGTCGCTGGGCGGGGGCGTATCGTACTGGATCGACCAGCAACGCTCGATCGATGGCCGCATGGTCATCGCCGGCCGGAGCGCCGACGCGCTCGTCAAGATGGACGAAGACGGCTCAATCGTTTGGAGCCTCGGCTTGTCCGTCGACGCGGACGATCCCTTCGGTATTCTCCATCCAGTTCGCGTCTTGTCGACAGCGGACGCCGGCCTGCTGGTGCTCGCCGAGGCCCGCCTGCCGCCGCTCAGCGTCATCAAGCTGACGCAAGCGGGTCGCGTCGAGTTTCGCCGCGAGATCATCCTACCCGACGCCGGTTGCTTCGAGACTCCTATCGGGCTCGTCAGCGACGGCGGCAGCGGCTCGTACGTGGTGATGACGTGCGGCCCGAGGCGGATCTTCATCGTCCACCTGAACGCCGCGGGCGACGTGCTCGACGCCTCGAGCTTCAACGACGCCCTGGCGACGCAAATCAACCCAGCCTTGGTAACGGACGCGCGCGGCGACCTGTTCATCTCCGGCCGGATCTCGCGGCCGCTCGATCTCATGTTCGCGCTGCGACGCGACGCCCAAGGCAACATCATGTTCGCCCGGCTCTACGAGGCCTGCGCCGAGGGCTCCGACGTCTATCCTGTCAGCTCCGTCGTCGAGGAGAACGGCGACGTGACGGTCGCCGGTCGCGGCGGCGCCGAGCACAACGGCTTCCTCGCGCGTTTGCAGGTGGACGGCGATGTCGGCTTCGCCGCCTTCCCGGGCTTCGGCTTCGGCGCCGGCTCGGTGTTCGCCCTGGACGCTATCGCGGAGCTGCCGACGACCGGATACATCGTCAGCGCCCACGCCATCCGCTTCACCGCCGATCCTCCCGCCGATGCCCCGAGCATCGCCCTGCTGCAGCTCGACTCGGTGGGTCAGCCTCTCTGGAGTCGGCGCTACATCATCGAGGTCGCCTACGGCACCGATCCCGCCCAGGTCGGGCCATCGGCGCTGCGACTCACCGACGATGGGGGCATCTTCCTCACGGCGGCGCCGCACACCCAACCGACGGGTCAGGAAGCGACCTTGTGGGCGATGAAGGTCCCGGCCAAAGACGGCATCATCGACCTCGGTGAGGCAGGCACCAGCTTCACCGACCCGGTGGCGGCTCTGCCCTGCTCCCTGACGGCGTCCTCTTGGGACATGACTCTGCAGGCGGAGTCCGGTGTCACCACCCGCGCGGTCCCGACCGATGTGAAACCGTATCCACTCGTTCTCGAGCCCTAGTCGAGCCCTCATCGCCGCGGTCGCACGCATGTGCTAATGAGCCCGCATGCAAAAGCGTGCTCTTGTTCTCCTGCTCATCGCCGCCGGCTGCGGTCACCGCAAAGACGGCTCCGCGCCCGCCGCCGCAACCTCTACCGACGGCCCGGCCGCCAGCGTTGACGCTTCGGCGCCGGCCGCCGCAGCGCCGGCGAACGAAACCAGCAAACGTTTCAATCTCGTCGTCGAAGAGTGGACCACCGCGGTCCTGCGCGAGTCTCCCGAGACCGCGACCAGCCTCGCCGCCAGCGAAGAGCGCGCCGGTGGCCGCTATAGCGACCGAGTTTCCGACCTTTCGCATGCCGGCATGGACCGGGTCGTCGCCCTATCGCGGGGTCTCCTGCAGTCGTTCGAGGGCATCAACCGCGAGCAACTGACGCCCGCCGAACGCGTCACCTACGACGTGCTCAAGAATGCCGCTTCGGCGGACGTCGCCAATAGCGCCTTCGGCTACGGCTACTACGGCATGGGCATCATCATTCCCTACTCCGTCACGCAGATGAGTGGTGCCTGGGCGCAGATGCCCGACTTCCTCGACAGCCAGCACCCCATGCGCAGCGCGCAGGACATCGAGGACTATCTCGCGCGTCTCAAAGGCTTCGCGCAGATGCTCGACCAGGAGACCACGCGCCTGGGCGATGATGCTCGGGCCGGCGTCGTACCTCCTGCCTTCGTCATCGATGGCACCGTCACCCAGCTCAAGCGCGTCGTCGCCAAGAAGCCCGCGGATCAAACCCTGGTGCAATCGGTGAAGCGTCGCGCCGGCCAGGTCGAAGGCGCCGATGTGTCCGCTTTGACGGCACGCGCCGAAGCCATCGTCACCGCCGAGGTGCTGCCGGCGTACAAGCGCCAGATCGACGCGCTGACCAAGCTGCGCAAGGTCGCAAAGAACACCGCCGGTGTCGGCGGTCTGCCCAAAGGCGCCGAGCTTTACGCTCAAGCGCTCAAGTCGTGGAACACCACCAGCCTCACCCCCGACGAGATTCACCAGATTGGTCTCGACATCGTGGCGAAGAACACCGCCGAGATGGACGCGCTCCTCGTCTCGATGGGCAAGAAGAAAGGCACCGTCGCCCAACGCATTCGGGCGCTCGGCCAGGAGAAGGCCCAGCTCTATCCGAACACCGACGAAAGCAAGACGCAGCTCATCGCTGACCTCAACGCCCACGTCGCCAAGGTGAATGCGCTCTTGCCCGGCTACTTCGGGGTGCTCCCGAAAGCGGCGCTCGAGATCAAGCGCGTCCCGGTCGACATCGAGCAAGGTTCGCCCGGCGGTTACTATCAGTCTCCCGCCCTCGATGGCTCGCGCCCCGGCGCCTATTACATCAACCTGCGTGACACGAAGAGCTGGCCGAAGTTCGATCTGCCGACGCTGACGCACCACGAGGGCACGCCCGGCCACCACTTCCAGATCGCCGTGGCACAGGAGAGCAGCAGTCTGCCCTTCGCGCGCTCGGCGCTCCTCGGCTTCTCTGGTTACATCGAAGGTTGGGCGCTGTACTCCGAAGGCGTCGCCGACGAGATCGGCCTCTACAAGGACGACCCATACGGCCGGCTTGGTTATCTCAAAGCCGCCACCTTCCGCGCCACGCGCCTCGTCGTCGACACCGGCATCCACGCGAAGAAGTGGACCCGAGACCAAGCCGTCAAATACATGGCCGACACGCTGGGTAGCGAACGCAGCAGCATCGTCACCGAAGTCGACCGCTATTGCGTATGGCCCGGGCAAGCGACCGCTTACATGCTGGGCCGCGAGGTCATCAAGAAGCTCCGCGCCAAAGCGCAGACCGAGCTCGGTGAGCGCTTCGACCTCAAGAAGTTCCACGACGTCGTGCTGACCAACGGCTCCGTGCCGCTGTCGGTGCTCGAGCGCCTCGTCGACGACTGGATCGCCGCGACACGCGTTTAGGCCGAGCGTCATGCAGACGGACGACGGCACCATCGAGCGTTACATCGCGGAGCGTCGCCAGCGCGTCGACGCTTTCGTCGCGCGGCACTTCGGCTTCGCGGGTACGCTCGCGCGTTTCCGTCGTACGTTCGTCAAGGACATCGCCCGCTATCCCATCAACTTCCTGATCTCGCTGCCGTCCCTATTCGTGAAACAGATCGCGGACTGGATGGAGATGGCGGGCTGGGAGCATGGGGTGCGTCTGCTCGAGCGGATTCCCTTGCCGCTCAAGACCGCGGCGCAGACAGAGGTCGAGCGCGCGGTCACCGAGGAGCTCTTGGAGCTGGCTCCCGGAGACTCACGGCTCGACCTGCTCAAGGATCCGTTCAAGACATTTCGCGGGGCGCGCCTTTCGATTCTCGACGCGGCGAGCAGCGGTCTAACCCTGCTCGCGGCTTTCTTCGTCTTCGGCGATAGCGGCCTCTCCCCGTACGCTATGGGCGACAAGCTCGCGCGTGCACAAGCCAAGCGCGACGCCGCCTCCGGCTTCGTTCTCGGGAGCGGCATTGGCTCGGCGTTCTACAGCGTGTTCCCCCCGCACCCGACGCCGTTCCAGGTGATCGCAGCGACCACGCTCGTCGTCGTAGCCTTGGGGGTGCTCGGCACCTTGACGCACCTCATGAGCGATCCGCTGCAGCAGATGGCCGGGGTCCATCGCCGGCAACTGCTGAAGCTCATCGGCGGCTTCGAAGACAAGATGCTGCTGCACGCGCGCAAGGGCGGCGTGATCCCCATCGTGCAGGCCACGCCAGCGCCGGCGGTCGTCTCGGTAGACACACCTCCCCGCGAGCCTTTGCTCCCACGAGTGCTTGCTTGGGCCAAGAAGCGCATCGTGCCGCTCACGTTGATCCTGCTGACGAGCGTTTGCGTCGCAAACCGGCTGCGTCCCGACCCCTATCGCGAGATCCGCGAGCTCATCGCGGAACGAGCCTATCCGACGGCGGTCGCGCGTCTCGATATCTTGGGACGCCAGGGCGGTTACCAAAAACAAGCCGAATACTGGTACTGGCGCGGCCGGGCGCTCATTGGTGACCGTTCGTACGAAGCTGGAGCCGAGGCCTACCGGACGGCCATCCAGAAGGAGCCCGACTACCGCGACGATGACGACGTCATCGACGACCTCGTGACCGCGGTCGCCAAAGGTAACAACGCCAAGGCGAAGAGCCTGCTCCTTACCGAACATGGCCCGCGCGCCGTCGACAAGCTCGTCGACCAAACGGTGAGCAAGGACAGGATCGACCGTTGGGCGCTTGCCGAGCTTGCAGAGCGACTCGGCGCCAAGGACCGTCTCGACTACGAAGACATCGCGGAGATCGATCTCGAGCAGTCCACGAGCTGCGCGGAGAAGAAGCGGACGGTGCAAAAGATCGGCGAGCACCGCATTGCCGACGTGCTCAGCGAGCTACGCGAGCTCCAAGAAAACCCACAATGGAAGTGCCTCGAGCCCGGTCTCACGAACGTCATCACCCAGCTCGCGGGTCCCTGACTACTCGGCTTTCTTGGCGGCTTCGTCGGCGACGATGGCGTCGAGCTGTCCCAAGATGATCTTCACCCGCTGCTGGAGATACGGCCCGCCCAGCGCTTCGAGCTGATGCCAATCGGCAGCGAACTTCTGCAGCTCGTCTTTTACCTGCAGCCATTGTTTCGAGGCGCGGCTGTTGCTGTGCGACTGTGCCTGCGTGTACCCGGCGTCGACCTCGTTGATGAGCTCGAGGATCTCGTCGGCGTGATGGCCATAGGGCTCTTCCGCTTTGGCGAGCACCGCGGCGGCCTTCTCACGAGCGGCGACGGCCTTCTGGTAGCCGAGGGTCTGTCCCGACGACGCGCAAGCAAACAGCATGAGACAAGCGAGCAGGAGGAGTCTCACAGGCGATACTCCACGCCGACACCGACCAGTGGTCCGCCATAGCTGTCAGTGGAGCGGCAGGGATTTCCTTCGCCGCAGTCGGCGACGTCGATGATGCCGTCGACACCACCACCACCGGCGCTGAGATCGACGAACAGGGTGTCGGCCGCCCCGGTGCCGAACGCGCGAAAGCGTACGCCAAGCTCGCCGAAGGCGAAACCCTGCGCCGCACCGCCGCCGCCGAAGAGCTTGATGGAGTCGGTCAGCGGAAGCTGTAGCCGTGCCACGGTGCCGTTGTAGTCGAACTCGTCGTCGATGACCGCGAAGCTGTTGCGGATCGTCAGGTTCAGACCGTCGAGCGCGCCGATGCGGGCGAGCTGAGCGATCAACAGCGCCGTGTCCTGGCTCGAAGGAACGCCATCGTTGCCGTACACCAGCTCGCTGAGCGTGGTGACTCCGAGCCCCAACCCGAGCGCGAAGTAGTCATGGTCGTAGGCAACGAAACCCGTCACACCGACATTACCGACGTTGCGATCGTTGGTGACCGCGCCCGCGAGCGGCTCGACCACGAGACCGACTTCGATGGGGCGCTCGAAATGCCAGGACGCGGTGGCATGCGCGATTGCTCCCGCGCCGATGGTGCCCAACGGCAACAGCGGGCGGACCGTCAACGCGACGGCGCCGAAGCCGCCCTGGCGCGCTGGGAACAGGCGGCTACCCGAACGCGCGCCGGCCTTGTCCGCTCCAGCGGTCGTTGGCGCTGCGCTACCATGCTCGTCGCGCGCCTCGGGTCGGTGCACGACGAACCGCGGACGCTCGAGCGGATATGCCTCGAGACGCGTCACTTCCGCCCAGACCTTGCCGCCGCTGAGGTGCAGTCCGGTCGCGCTCCCCGGGAACGCTTGAAATCCCAAGACGCGTGGTTCACCACCGCTGAGGTCGATGCCGACTACACCGGACGACGAGCAAGCTGCGTAGGCGGTCTCCTCGACGACGAGCAGTGACTCCTGATCGCATGTCATCTCCACCTCGACACTGCGACCATCGGGCAGCACGAGCGCGGAACCGACCAGGCTAAACGACACGAGAACGGCGAAAGTCACGGGAGCCGTTCGATAGCTCGAATGGTCCCCGCACTCCAGACGGGACCACTTTGTCGGGACGAACCGCCTGAGCCCGCCGAAAAGTATCAGCCCCTCCTCGGGGCATCGTTTCACCCTCCTCACCGAGAGAGCGCCGTGTCCTCCACTTCCCCCGTGGCCCCTGCCCGCCAAGGTGCCCCCGTCGAATCCGTTGCCTCACCCAGCCAACCCGTGCCGTTTTCCCAGGTTCAGGCAGCCCTGAACGGCATCATCGGCCGTTGGAGCGCCCGCCGTGGCCGGCCGCCTCACCTCGAAGTGCATTTCGGAAAGCTCCGCTGGGGCAGCGAAGAGGAGCTCCTCAACTCGAAAGCATTCGGTTACCCGTTGGTCGCGCCGGAGCTTCGCGGCAATGGTCGAGCCGACGAGACGAATCTCATCCGCGTGCTGACGGGTACCCACCCCGATGGGATGCCGCGCATGCCCCTCGGCGGCCCCTACGCGACGGACCAAGAGATCGCGACCATCCGCAACTGGATCAACGGCCTGCCTCCAGAGAAAGCCGCCGCGATGCCCGACTTCGATGCAGCGCGCATGGCGAGCTGGCTGCGACCCGCCGTGGCGGCACACGCGGTGCTGCCGCCACCCGCGAGTCGACGTCGAGCTTAAGCGTTTCCGATCGTTGGCATCGTGGCCAAGGCGCGCAGCTCTGCAATGCGGCCGGCGGTCTCTTGCACCATGGCGTCGTGCGCCGCGAAAACTTGGCGCGCGGTTTCCCGCTCCGCGTCGGTGAGGAAAGCGCCCGCGGCATCGATGGCCGTGGGACTCGACGGCTGGAAGCTCGTCATGGCGCGTTCAGCCGATTGGAAATTGCACGTAGCGGCGGTGTCGAGGATGTCCTGTCGCGTCTGGGCATCCCAATTGCGGTAGGTGCCGATGGTCTCACGCACCCACACCGCGTCGAAACGCGCTGACTGTTCGGGGCTCAAGTGCTTTCGGGTGCGGTTGAGCACCGTGAATGCCGCTGTCGGATGCCCCTCGCGCTCGGAGTTCGCAATGGCGGTCTCGGCCTTGGCCTGAAAGGCCTCGACGCCCTGTGCGTGCAAGGCATCGAGCTGCTCCAATTTCTTGGTCATGATGGCGCGCATGCGCGCGTCCGACTCCACCGGAATCATCGCAGCCCGGGCGAAGACGAGGTGATCCAGGGCGTCCGCGATCTTGACCGTGGTGGTGGCGTTCGCGATCATGTCCGCCGCAGCGGTCATGAGCGATGCGGCGGCGTTGCCGCTGCCGATTCGGCTGAACGGGTTCGTCACTTGCTCGATCATCCACTCCTCGAGCCGATGGCGAACATTCGAGCGTACATGGTCAGCGTCCTTGCCATCCGCGACCTCGATGTCCTTGCATGCGGCGAGCACTCTGGGCACGTCGATTGGGCCGTTGGCGAGTCGCCGGAGGACGGCTAGGCGACCGCCGTCCGCATCACTCCAGAGCGCTATGGCGAGTGCGCGCTCTCGGATCGTCGGCTCGGCGTTCTTGGCGCGCATGCGCTCGACCTGATCGCGGACCTGCTCACGCCGTGCGTTGGAGCTGGGAATCTGGGTCGCGCCCTGAGCCTCGGAGCGCTGCTGGGCCTGGTTGAGCGCGAATTGGTGTTTGGCAAACTGCGGATCAGAGTTGAAGCGTACGGCCATGTGATGGCCCCCCAATAGTATCGTTCGACTGGTTTATCGGCGCCCAGCTGACGAAGTTGCGCCATGGCGCGAAAGACCGATCGCGAGAGCGTTGCGTGGCCACGAGCGTCGGCTGAAAGTGACCATCTTTTGGTCGCTTCCAGGTCCTAGGCGTGCCATCCTGAGCTTCGCTCCGCGGACACATGGATGTCGACGACGGCTTCCCAGACGACCAAAACAGGCAAGTCCAGCGCCAACGCGTCGGAGAGCGGCGAAGAACCAGCCAAAGGCCGGGGAGCAGCTAGCAAGCCAGCCTTCATGGGGCGGCCGCGTGTCGACGCGAGCGGCGACGATAAGCGCCGGCACCCGCGCCTGCGCGCCACGCGACGCGTGAACTACACGGCCGGCGGCAAGCCACGCTGGGCCTTCACCAAAGACCTGGGCCCCCATGGGCTCTTTCTCCGCGCCAGCGAGGCCTTCAAAAAAGGCGACGTCCTCGACCTGACCATCGAGGTCCAGGGCAAAGAACCCCTCCCCGTCCGCGGCACCATCGTCCGCGTCGAAACGCAGGCCTCCGACAAAGGCTACGGCATCGAGTTCGACCCGAGTGACGTCGAGCGCCGTGCCGCGATTGCCTCGCTCGTCCTCAACGAGCTCGAGACCCGCGTCAACTCGAACCTCAAGGTGCGCGCCACCAACGTGCGAGCCTTGGAAGAGCTCGCCGACATCGCCGTGAGCCGCGGCAAGCCTGCCGCCGCCATCGACTGCTATCAACGTATTCTCAAAGTCGATCCCGAGCATCGGATGGCGCACGGGCGCATCGCCGAGCATCTGGTCGATCAAGCGCGCGCTCGGAACGACTCGACGACGTACGAAGAAGCCATCGAGCACCTCGAGCGCTCCGGGCTCGCCGAAGCCAGCGAGCCCTGGCAGAAATTCCTCGTCGAGTGCAAACGCGCCATCGAGGACATCGCGCGCGAAGAAGCCGAGGAGCGCGAGCGCCAGCAGAAAGCAGCGGAAGCCGAGCGCCGCGAGCTGGTCAAGCGTGCCAAAGACGCCGAAGAGACGCTGCGCGAAGCGCTCGCCGCCGTCGATGCCGAGAAGAAGAAGGTCGAGCAACGCGCCAAGAAGCTGTCCGCCGCGGAAGACGCCGTCGCCCAGCGCGAGCAAGCGCTCGAGGACAGCCATCGCGCCCTCGAAGAGCGCAGCGAGCAAGAACGCGCCGAGCTCAAGCGGCTCACCGACGCCCATGAGGCCGCAGCCGAGGAAGAAAAGAAGGCGATCGCCAATGCGCGACGCAAGCAGAAGAAGGAGCAAGCCGACGCCGAGGCTGCTCTCGCCGAGCGCGAAGCAGCCGCCCGCCGCGCCCAGGCGTCCGCAGAGACCAGCCTCGAGAAAGTCAGCGAGCAGCGGACCAAGCTCGAAGTCGACCAGGCCAAGCACAAGGAGCTGGTAGCGGCGCAGCAGGCCAAACACCGCAAGGCAGAAGAAGAGCTCGAAGAGACCCGAGAGAAGCTCGAGCGCGAGCACACCGCCAAGATGAACGCGGCGCAGACATCGCTCGAGGCCAACAGGAAGCGCGAGAAAGAGCTCATCGCCGAGAAGAAGCGGATCGACGACGAGATCGTCGCCGAGAAGAAATCCGCGGCAGCGGCCGCCCATGCCGCCGAAGCGGCGCGCGCAAAGCTCGTCGCCGAGCACACGGAGCGCGAGGCCGAGCTCAACAAGACGCTGAAGGCGACGCAGAAGCGTCTCGAGAGCGAGCGCAAGGAGCTCGAGACCGCCCTGCAGGCCATGCGCGCCGAGGCCGACGGGCTGGCGAGCGCTGCCCAAGCGAAGGTCGAGCATCTCCAGGGTCAGCTCGAAGCCGAACGTGAGCGGGCAAGAGCCTTGGTCGCGACCCATAAGGCGCAGGTCGCCGAGCTCGAGCAGATCGGCGCCGAACGGCTCGCCGAGCTCGACGCCCGCGAGCTCGAGCTCGAGAAGGTCGCCGCCTTCATCGAACAACGTGAAGAGGATTTGCTCGCGACCGGCACCGAGATGAAAGAGCGCGCACAGGCGCTCGAAAAGAGCCATACCGAGCGCACCAAGGAGCTCGAGAAGAGCCATAGCGACCGCGCCAAGAAGCTCGA
Organism: uncultured Bdellovibrionales bacterium; assembly: GCA_964484195.1. Lineage (GTDB taxonomy): Bacteria > Myxococcota > XYA12-FULL-58-9 > XYA12-FULL-58-9 > JALHOP01 > JALHOP01. The sequence continues at coordinate 1,202,860 of CAZAER010000001.1, forward strand.
GAAGACCATCGAGGAGCGCGAGGCCGCGGTGAGAGCGAGCTCCGCCGCCGTCGAGCAGCGCGCCGAGAAGCTCGAGCAAGAGCGCCAAGAGCGTCTCGCCAAGTCACGTGAGCGCTGGGCAGCGGCGAAAAAAGAGCAAGAACGCGTCGAGGAGCTGCAACAGCAGCGCGAACAAGAATTCAAGAAGCGCGAGACCGAGCTCGCCAAGGCCAGGCAAGACCTCGCCGCTCAGCAGAGCAAGCTGGAGGCGCGCGAAACCGCCATCGCGGACAGCGAAAAAGAGCTGCGCAAGAACCGCAAGGAGCTCGAGAGCCAGCAGCAAGCCCAACTGCTCGAGCTCACCGACAAGCGCAAGCAGTTCGACGCCGAGGTCAAGGCACGCGAGCAGCAGCTCGAGGCCGACACGCAACGGCTCAGCGAAGCCGCGGCAGCGCAGGAGCGCGAGTACCAAGAGAAACACGCCGCGATGGAGCTGAAGCGCAAGGCGGCTCAGGAAGCCACCAAGCGCATCGAACAGGAACGCAAAGCGACGGAAGCCGATCTGCAGCGTCGCGAGGCCGAGCTCCGGAGCGTGCTCGACGCTGGACGCAAGGAGCTCGAGGAGCAGGAAGCCAAGAGCAACGCCGAGCTCGCCGCCAAAGAGAGCGAGATCCGCCGCGCCGAGGAAGAGGCGGCACGCGCCCTCGACGAGCGCCGTCGCGAGCTCGAAGCACAACAAGACGAGCTCTCGCGCGCCGAGGGAACCATCGCGCAGCGCCGCAAAGAGGTCGAAGACGAGCTGCAGCGTGAGCGCAGCACCATCGAAGCCCAGCTCTCGGCGCAAGAGACCGAGCTGCAGGACCGGGTGCGCAAGCTCCGTGAGAGCGAAGAGCAGCAGTCCGCGGAGTCCAAGTCGCGCGAGACCCAGCTCGCCAAGCGCGACAAGGCCCTGCGCGACGAGCACGACCGCAAGAACGCCGAGCTGCAGCGCGAGTTCAGTGCCCGCCACGCCGCCAACGAAGAAGAGCGCAAAGCCTGGCAGGCCGACCAGAAGGCGCGCGAAGCGCAGCTCCAACGCGAGTTCGAGAAGGCGCAGTACGAGCTGCTTGCGGGCTTCCGTCAGCGCGAAGCCGAGCTCGCCGAAGAGCAGGCCAAGGTTCGTACCGAGCTCGCCGCCGCGCAACGCCGCTTGGCGGACGACACGCAGGCCAAACAGCGCGAGATGGCGCAGCGCGAAGAGGAAGTGCGCGAAGCGCTGGAGCGCGAGCACCGCCGCCTCGACGAGCTCCGCGACACCATCCAGGAAGGCGAGCAACGCCTCCAAGAGCGCGAGGCCAGCATCGAGCAGCGCGAGCGTATCCTGCGCGAAGAGCTCGACCGCATGCGTGCCGACTTCGAAGACGAAGCGCGCAGCAAAGAAGAGGCTCTGCAGGATCAGCGCAAGGAGCTCGATCGCGAAGCCGAGGAGCGACGCGCCGAGTACCGCCGCCTCGAGGAGCGAGCTCAAGCACGCCTCGCCGATGCGGAGGCCGCCGCCAAGAAGCTCGACGAGGAGCAGGCGCGCCGCGAAGAAGAGCACGAGCGCGAGCGTGAGGCTCTGCGCCGCGAGATCGAGGCGGCGCACGAGAAGCTCGAGGCCGAGCAGCGAACGCGCGAGGCCGAGTTCGCGAACCGCGAGGCCGAGCTCACCGCGCAATTCGAGGACCGCAAGGCCCGCATCGCCAACGAAGAACAGCGCCTGCGCGATGAGCACGAGCGCTTGCTCGACGGCGAACGCGAGCTCGAGGCCAAACGCCAAGACGTGGCCCGTGAGCTCGACGAGAAGCGCACCCAGATGCTGGCCGAGCTACGCGAGCGCGAAGAAGCTGCGGCGCGCCAACAAGAAGCGATTGCCGCACGCGAGCGTGAGCTCGTCGAACAAGCCAAGCGTCGCGAGGCCGAGCGGGAAGCCGAGCGCGAGGCGGCGCGGGTCGTCGACGTCGAGCCCACACAGGTCGCCATCGTCGCGCCGACCCAGCTCGCCATCGCGGACGCTGCTACTCTCGAGTACGTCCGCAAGCATTGGCCAAAACACGCGGATGTCCTCCTGCCCGACACCGCGGCGCATCCCACCGGTATGCCGCGTATCGCGTTGTGGGCGGGCTCGCGCAAGAGCCTCGCGGTCAATCCGCTCGGCAATGGGGCGCGTTACATCATCGGCAACGCCGAGAACCCGAACCCATCGGTCATGACGACGATGCTCAAGGTCCTCTCGGGAAGCTCGCTGAGCGTCCACGACTTCTTGCTACACGGCGCCCGCCATAGCGTTCACGCCGCCACGAGCTCGGCGCAGAAAGCCGAGTTCATCGGTCTCCTCGACGACTTCTGCGCCGGCGCAGGCGTCAGGGAGCACATCATCGACGAGCTCGCCGAGATCTTCGACGAGCTCTACACCAACGCTCTCTATCACGCGCCGATCGAGGGCGGGGTACGCCCCAACAGCGACAAAGACCGCTCGGTCGACGTCTCGTCGCGGCGAGCCGTGACCATGACCTTCGGCGCCGACCCGACCATGGTGGTGCTCTCGGTGCGCGACGAATACGGCTCGCTTGCCGCTGACCGCGTCGTCGAGTCCATCGGCCGCTCGTTCGGCGGCGAAGGCCCCCAGCTCTCGGAGAGCGGCGGCGGCGCCGGCGTCGGCATGTTCATGATGCTGCAGAAGGCAAGCTACGTGGCGCTCAACATCGCCAAGGGCCGCTCGACGGAGGTCATCGTCGCACGCGACCTCACCCAGTCTCGCAAGGACTTCACGCGCTCGGCGCCGTCTTTCGTGGTCCACGAGCGCACCACTTGACGGTGGTGGCTACAAGCGGCCCAAGGCGAAACCGATCAGCAGACCGATAGCGAACGCTAGGAGCGCGATAGCGGACCGTCGGCGTACCCATCGCGTAATGCGCTGATCGATCTCTCCCCAGTCGATACGAGGCACCGGCGGGGGCTTCGCTTCGATGACCACCTTCGGCGCCGGCGGCGGCACCCTCGGCTCGATGCGGCTGCGCGCCGGCTTCACCTCGGTGGGCGGCAACGTGTCCGAGAAGGTGACGACGGTTGCTTCGAAGGTCTCGAAGTCTTCTTCGGCAAACGTCGGTGTTGGCGGAGGGGCTGGAGGAGGCGGTGGCGCGGCCGGAGCTGGTGCGGGCGTCGGGGCGGGAACGGGAGCCGGCGTCGGACTCGGGGCACGTGCCTGAATCGGAGGCTGTATCGCTGCCTGAGTCGGGGCCTGTAGCGGTGCCTGAGTCGGAGCCTGCTGTATCGGAGCCTGCTGCAGCGGCGCTGGAGCGGCAGCCGGCGTAGGCGTCGGGCTCGGAGCGCGCGCCTGGACCGGGGGCGGAACGGGAGCCTTGATCGGAATCGGCGTCGGAGCCGGGGTTGGCGTTGGCTGCGCGATGGGGGCTGGGGCCGGCTTCGGAGGCGGAGCCGGGAGCACCGCCACCCCACCCTCGCCCGCCGCATCCGCTTGCAGCTTCTGGTAGAGGGTCGCTCGCAGGTTCGTGAGGTCGCGCGAGCGCGCGAAGGCAAAGTAGGACTCGGGATCCTCTTCGAGATCGGCCTTCGCCCCACATTTTGCGCAAGGCTGTTCCAATGACCCCGGCGGCCCTTGAGTCACGTCGACGACGATGAGCCGCTCGTGCTCGCAGGCTTCGCACCGGACCGGCGCCATCACCGACACGATCAGGGCGTCCGCGGAAAACGTCGAAATCAGGTTGAGCTGCGAAACGCACGCGTAGGAGCAGCGCTCGAGCACCAGCCCCTCCGACTTTTGCCGCAGGGCTTCGAGGCCACGCACCCATTGGCGCACCCCGAAGGAGGTGATGCGCGAGACCTTCTCGAGGTCGATGCGAATGGGCCGGCCGTCACCCATGCCCGCGAGCTGCTCGGGAACCAGCGCCTCGTTGAGCGTCCCCGACACCTCGACCTTCAGGAACGACCCGGCTTCGCTGCGGTCGATGCGCAGATCCTGAGCCATCCCTCGAGTTATAGCCAGGATAGGAGGTCCTTGCTGGTAAATAACCCTGTTTGCGCCGGTAGGTACCTTCCCCTATCCTCTACCCCATGTTTTCACGCTTGCGCCTCGGCACTCAGCTGTGGGTCATCGTTTCCCTTCTACTTGCGGCAGCTTCGACCGGAATCGCCTGGTACCTGACCCAGGTCCAGACACGCTCGTTGGCCGCGGCCACGCAACGCCGGCTGTCCATGAAAGAAGACAGCCTCACCGCTAAAGCGGGCCTGCTCGCCCGCAATGCGGCGCTCGCCTCGGCTGCTGCAGCGGTCACCATGGACTTCGATTTCCTCCAAGGCGTCATGAGCAAGACGGTCACCGGGGACGACTCCGTCGAGTACGCGTACATCGCCGACGCCAAGGACAAGATCGTCGTCCATAGCGACGCGAAGCGCGTCGGCTCGACGCAACCGGGTGCCGGCAAGGCCCCGAAAGACATGAAGGACGGGGTCAGCGTGCAGGTCGTCGAGGGCAAGACCCTCGAAGCGGTGGCACCCATCATGCTCGGCGACGACGTCTGGGGTACTGTCCGCTATGGCGTCTCCTTCCTCCCGGTCATCCAGGAGGCCGAGCAGGCCACACAACGGCTCGCCGAGGCCAAGCGCAAGAACCTCGTCTTCAGCGTCATCTTGGCGTTGAGCCTGGCGCTGCTCTGCGTTTTCGTGTCGATCCTCGCCGCGTCACGTCTCTTGAAGCCACTGCGCGCCCTCGAATCGACCATCCAGCAAGTGCTCGCCCGTGGCGCGAGCGTGCGCGTCGACGTGCCGAAGCTCAAAGAGCTCGCCCACGTCGCCACCGGCTTCAACGTCCTCCTGGCTCGTCTCGATACCTGGGAGAAGCGTCTACGCGGAAAGCGCCTGCAGTCCGATCTCCAGAGCTGGGCGGCGGACCGTCAGCTCACCGACGAGCACAGGAAAAAGCTCAACAGCGAGTGGCAGGCCTATCTTGCAACCCCCGAAGCGGAGAACACCGCACCTCCCAAGGGCGGCGGCAGCCTTCGCTTCCGACTCATCGGCCTGATGCTCGGCCTCACCAGCGTCAGCGTCCTCATCGTCAGCGGACTCCTCTACCAACGGATGCGCGAGGACCTCACCCAATCACTCGAAGCCATGTCGCAGCAGGTGCGGCTCGATCTCGCCGACAAGGGTTTCTCGATCACACGCAACGCCGCTTTAGCGGTCAGCCAAGCCGCGAGCGTCCGTGAGTACTTGTTCTTGATGCAGGTGGTGCGCTCGACCATCACCGCCGATACCGAGATCGTGACCGGCTTCATCAAAGACCCCAAGGGCCGCGTCTTGGTGCACAGCGATCCCAAGAAGACCGGCGCCGTCGAGTCGACCTCGGAGCACGTCGACGCCATGCGGCTCGGCCGTCCCGAGTCACGTCTCGTCGATGCCGGCGAGGCGCGCCTCCTCGAGGTCACCGCCCCCATCCAGGTCGGCAACGCCGCATGGGGCACCCTGAGCTTCGGTCTCTCCGACGAGCATCAGAAAGAGGTTCTCGGCGCTCTGCAGGCCGCTCAGAAACGTCAGGTCGAAGAAGCGCTCGCGTCCACCGCCGTCGGCGTGGGCGTCCTGCTCCTGGTCGCGGCGCTCGCAGCCTGGCTCGCGGCGCGCCGCATCGTCGGTCCGCTCGACCGCCTGACGCGTGACCTCGACAAGATCTGCGGAGGGCAACGCACCCTGCGCGTCGAGGTCTACTCGTGCCGTGAGTTGGCGACGTTCTCGATGAGCATCAACGAGCTCACCGCGATGACCTTGGATCGCGAAAAAGAGCTCGCACAGAATGTCCCGGCGCCGCGCGACCGCAGCGCCTGAGAGTCAGGTTCCGACGGCGTCGATACGTCCGCGCCGGGCGCGCTCTTCCAGCACGCGCTGGAACGCCACGTCCTGCTGGATGCACAACACGCCATACGCGAGCTTCCACTGCCCGAGCGCGAGAATGAACTCGTGCAGGCAGTCTTGTCTTTCGAGCTTGGTGATCGTGTCACCGAACTCGACGATCAACGCGCCCTCGATGGGCTGCAGCGACGCCGACGCTGCCGGAGCCTCTCCGAAAACACCGAAGAGCCCCTTGAGGCCCTTGCGTGCAGCCGGGGCGGACACCGCTGCAGCGGTCACGTCGACGTGGAAAGGCACCACCGAGTGCTTGTCGTCGAGACCGACGCCAGATCCCGGATTGTAGCGCTCCCACTTCTTGCCCTCGATAGCGCGCAAGGCAGCCTGGCGCAGGAGCTCCGAGCCGGAGGTGTCGGTGTGCGCGTTGGCGAAGAACGTCATCTTGGCGGAGTACTTCTCTTCCAAGCGCGTGAGAAACTGCTTCATCTGATCCGAGAGCTGATTGGGTGCGGTCGGCGTCCGGAAGCAGTCGACGAGCTTGCCGAGCTGCTCCTTGAGCGACATGAAGGTCTCGACGTCCAACGACGCGCGCAGCGAAGCGCGAACCAACGCGAAGAGACGCTCGGGAGTCGCCTCCGCCTTCGCGAGATAGTGATCGATGTCGTACTCGTTGAGCACGCGCTCTTCGGGAGCGACGCCCGGCTGACCGGTACGCAGAATGATGCGTAGCGAGCGCGGATGGTTTTCGCGGATGTACTCGCAGAGCTGCAGGCCGGCATCGTTCGTTTCCATGACGACGTCGACCATCGCGACCTGAAACGACGTGCCTGGCTTGCTGAGAATCTCTCTGGCCTGCGCCGCGCTCTCGGCTCTCACCAAATTGAAGCGTTTGTTGCGCCAGCTCTTGAGCTTGAGCGCGAGGCTGGTGATCGCATGAACGTCCGGCTCATCATCGACGATCAACACTTGCCACTGGGCCACACATGCCTCCGGGTTGTCGGGATCCCAGAACAGCACCCAAGCCGGGCCCGGCACAAGAGGCACGTTTGCGCGGGTTTACCTGAGCCCCGAAACGTTAATCTCGATTTTCGCGACTTTGGCTGGAGAGCAGGATCTGGGGGATCGCAACCGCCCCCCACTCTGCCTCGCCAAATCGATGCGCGAGCCGGTATAATCCTAGGATTGGAGCGCTAGGCTCCTCCCCCTCCTGGAAGGCCATCCCCAGTGCGCAAGCCTCTATCAGACGCGGTGGTTTTTGCGATCGACGACGAGGAGCACAACCTCGCCTTGTTGAAGCGCGTGCTCGCCAAGGTTTGCCGTCTCGAAACGTTCGTGAACGGCGACGCCGCGCTCGTGGCCGCCAAGGCAAACCCGCCAGACCTGTTTTTGCTCGACTACCGCATGCCCGGCCGCAACGGCAGCGAGCTTCTCGCCGAGCTGCGGGCCGCGGGCATCAAGAGCCCGGTCGTGTTTCTCACGGCCTATCCCGAAGACATCACCCTGCCGCAGACGGAGGGCAGCGACGTCCTCTGGGTCGCAGGCAAGCCGTTCGACCCGGCGCACTTGAGCTCGCAAGTCGGCATGGCGTTGGCGCTCGGGCGCATGCGCTCGCACCGCAGCAAGACAGCCTGACCTCGCGTCCCGATGAGCTACGAGGCATGGGTCGCGGGCGGCCGCCGCATCGCGCTCGGCGACGAGCATGTCTGGTATCGCGTCGACGGTGACGGTCCCACCCTGCTGTTTGCCCACGGCTATCCAACCAGCAGCCACGACTTCGCGCCGATCATCGCGGTGCTCGCTAAAACGTACCGCTGCGTAAGCTTCGACTTTCTCGGCTTCGGAGCGTCCGCGAAGCCGAAGCGTGACTACGACTATGCCCTGCAGCACCAAGTGCTCGCGCGTGTGACCGCGGACGCGGACGTGCGTCGCGCCGTCTTCGTCGTCCATGACTACGCCGTGACGTTGGGACAAGATTTCCTCGCCGGGACACCTCGCGCTCCGTTCGCGCTCGACGGTGTCATCTTCATGAACGGCGGGGTCGACCCGGCGCAGCATCGGGCCCGGGTCATTCAGCGCTTCCTCACCACGCGTTTCGGCCGCGTCGTCGGGCCGCGCATCATGGGCAGGAAGGCCGTCATGCGCTCGTTGTCCGCCATCTTCGCGCGCAAGGAGTGTCTCCCAGCGGACGATGCTTGGGCTGCCATGAGCAGCGATGATGGCATCGCCGTCTTACCGAGGCTCTTGCACTACATGGCCGAACGGCGGCGGCGGCGTGACGCGCTCATCGCCGCGCTCGCGAGCGTCACCCCGCGCGCTTTCATCTGGGGCATCGACGACCCCGTCTCGGGTGGCCACATGCTCGAGGCCATCCGCCCTCACGCCGCAGGCGCGCTCTTTCGCGAGCTCCCCGGTGTCGGCCACTATCCGCAGCTCGAAGCCCCGGAAGAAGTCGCGAGCTTCATCGCCGAGACCGCGTCCGCGTGGTTATCTTGAGGTCAATGGCCATGAACGACACACCCCGCTTTCTCTTGCATCATGCCGCTAGAACACGTTCGGCGACCGCGCTTTGGTTGCTCGAGGAGTCCGGCGCCCCATACGAAATGCGCCGCCACGATCTGAAAGCGCCACGCAGCGCCGAGCACCTTGCTGCGAATCCCTACGGCAAGTTCCCCACCCTCGTCGACCGCGGACCCGACGGCACGTGGAGCTCGCCGGTCACCGAGAACGCAGCGATCGCCATGCACGTCGCCGACATGCTCCCGGCGTCCGGGCTCGCACCGAAGCTCGGTGACCGCGATCGCGGACCATGGGTCACTTGGTGCACCCTGCTGCCCGCGGCGCTCGAGCCCGGCCTCATGGACGTCATCTTCCCGCGGCAGAAAGAAGCGCCACGCAGCACCGTCGGTTGGCCGCCTTTCGCCGAGACCCTCGAACGCATCACCAACGGCTTGCGCGGCAAGCAGTATCTGCTGGGCGATCGCTTCACCGCAGCCGACATCGTCATCGGCTCGTCGCTCGCGTTCTTCAAGCGCGTTGGCCAACTACCGGCCAACGACGTCTTCGACACCTATCTCGCGCGACTCGAAGACCGACCGGCACTGAAATCGGCGCGCGAGAAAGACTGACGCTCAGCGCGCCTTGAGGGGACGCCGCGCATCGATCGCCGCGGGTGGTGCAAGACCAGCGACGACGTGCGGCCAACCGCGGCGCTCCGGCACGGTCGGGTCGGTGCCCAGCTCGCCAGCGCAGCGCACCAAAGCGTCACGTACCGTCGCGTAAACGCCGTCCGGCAAGACGTGGCCGTCACCCGTGGCAACCACGGTGCGGGCGAACAGACCTGGATCGCTCTCGAAGTGGCGACGCTCCCACGGCCCGAGTTGGCCATTGAAGCGCATGTCGAGCAACGCGCCGTACTTGGCAAAGCTCTCCGCGAACCAAGGCGCGTCGAGAATGCCGGCGCTGTAAAAACGATTGGCGAGGTCACCTGCGATGCAGCGAGAATCCATCGCGCAAGGATATCGGCGTCGGGTCATGGGCGTTGTCTGTCGCCTCGTCAGGTGAGCGCCCACATCCAGAGTGCCTCGATGACAGGGTCCGCCGTAGCGTCCAACGCGTGCCGGCGCCGATAACGCGAGCTCTCGCAGGATCCGCCATGTCCACCATCGAAACGCCACGTGTCTCCGCAGCGGTGCGCCCTGCCCCGGTGCTCACCCGTCCGACCCGACCGCGGACACCGACTCCAGCGGAAGGCGCGACCACACCCCGAGCTGCAGCCGCGACTCGCCTCGTTCGAGGACGCGCGAACCCAACGCTCGAGCTTGCGGCTCCGAGCATCGACGGCCCGCGCGGTTGTCCGCGTGCTCCCTCACCTGCCGATGGTCCGCGCCGACTCGTCGTGTCCCATCCCTTCGACGAAGCAGGTCAACCTTCTGGAGCGTTCGAAGTCCTGAACGTTGCCCCCGACGGTCAGCTCTCACGACCCGGTCGCACGTTCTCGCTGGAGACGGCCGCGAACTGGGGGCGCATCGACTTCACGCCTGACGGCCAAGTGGGTCTCGTCGCCCTCGAGAATGGTCGCATCGGCGTCTTTCGCCTCGACGCCGAGGGCAAGCCCAGCGTCGTTCACGAGGGGTTCGCCGGAAGCTTCCACGCGGGCAGCGTCGTGGTCGAGCCGAGCGGAGACCGAGCCCTGGTGCTCGATCGCAACTGGAGCGACAACGGCGGCGGCGTCTACCGCATCACCATCGGTTGCGACGGCACGCTCACCGATCACGGGCGCATGGTGTCGGCGCGATCCCCTGGAGCCATCGCTCTGACCGGCAATCGCGCCGTGATTGCCGCGGCCAACATCGGCGAGCTTCCGCGTGACGGGAACCCCGGCACCGAGAGCGTCCACCTGCTCGAGTGGGGCGACACGCCGCGACGTGTCGGAGGCGCGGACGCCTTCGGTCACAACGACGTGGTCGTCGGCGGCGCTGCGCTCACCAGCGACGGTCGGACATTCCTCGTTGGCGACACCAACGGCTTCAGCGGCAACTTGAACGCCGTCGCCGCGGTGACCGTCGACGAAAATGGCGCCCGCGCAGCTGGCGGCGTGGCCGTGGACGATCCCGCTGCCATCGCCACCTCTCCGTTCGGGCGCGTCGCCATCGTCGCCAGCCCGACGACGGACACGCTCCACGTGCTCGACACCGACGCGCAAGGCGAGTGGCGAGTTCGTGGGCGCGTGCCCCATCAAGGCGCGGCGCCGCAGCTTCCTGGTGATATGGCGACGATCGAACGCGGGAGCTTGGTAGGCAACGTGTACGTCTCCGAGAACGTCTCGGTGCGTCGGCTTGCCTTCAAACCTGACGGCTCCGTCGTCGACCTCGGCTCGCTGCAGCTCGGCCAGAGCTTACGCGACATCAACGGCGCCATCGGCGTGACCAAGTAGCAGCACGATGTCGCCGTCGTCTTCGCCTGCGGTCGCACCGCTATCGCGGCCTACGACGAGCGAGCGCATCGACGCGGCAGATCGGTTGCCCGACGGCTACGAGCCGCAATACAGAATCGAGCTCGACACCGATCGCGACGGCGTCGTCAGCAGCGGCGAGCTCGCACGCATCGCGCAGGCTCGGTCTCGCGTGCCGCACATCCCGTTGTCATCGATGCTTGCGACCGAGCGGCACCTCGCTCTCCGCTCACCCCAGCTGGCAACGACGCAGCAGACACTCGCACGCTCCATCGTGAAAGCGCGCGGCAGCGCCAATCAAGACGATGTCGAAGCCGTGGTCGCGCATCTCGCCCGTCTGCCGGTGAGCGTCCTCGTGGGCATCCAACGCTCCGGCCTGTCGATCGCTGTCTGCCGGGGCGGAGTCACCGACTACGTGAAGTCGCTGAAGGGCGACCCCGTCCGCGGTCACGCAGCCGGCGATTCCTGGGACACGACGCCGGGCACCGTGTGGAACAACGAGATCGTCATCGCCACCATGGAGAATCCGCGCGTCCCTGGTCAGCGCATGATGCCCCCACGTCATCGTGGCCACGACGCCTACGACCTCGTCTTGCACGAGCTCGGACACGCCCTCGTCCGCCGTCTCGGACAATTCGAAGGGGTGCGGGAGACGTCCGCCCGCAGCGGCACCCTGGCCGACGCGAGCTTCCTCGCGGCTCGCAGCCGAGATTGGGAGCGGCTGCGCGACTACTACCGTCAGGACGGCAAAGGGAACGGCGCCGGCGCCGACGAGACCTTCGCCGAGTCGTTCGCGCGTTTCTACGGCGGCGATCCGACGCTCGAGCAGGATTGGCCGGCCCTCTACCGTTTCTGGAACGCCAACCGTCGCCTGCTCAGCGCTCGCTGACGTAGGTGCCCGGGGCGTCCGCGAGCGGCGGATGTTTCTTGCTCCCGAGCTTCGCCGGCGGCTTCTCGAGCTTGCCGGCGCGCGACTCGATCCACTTCGCCCAAGCGTTCCACCACGTGTCCGAGTACCGCGTGGCTGCTTGGCGCCAGTCGTCGGGATTCTCGTCGAGCTCTTCGCGGATCCAATATGCGGCGTTCTTGCTCGGGGGATTGACGACGCCCGCAATGTGCCCCGAGCTCGAGAGCACGAACTGCGTCTCGCCGCCCAGCCGATGCGCGGTCTTGTAGACCGACTTCCACGGCGTGATGTGATCCTCGACCGCGCCGACGACGAATGCGTCAGGCCGAGCCGCTTCGAGGCGCAGCTTCTTGCCGCGCACGCTCATGCGGTCACGGGTGAGGTCGTTATCGAGGTAGCAGCCACGCAGATACTCGGTGAGCAGGCTCGCCGGGATGCGCGTCCCGTCGTCATTCCACGCGAGCAAGTCGAACGCCGGGGGCTCGTCACCCATGAGCCAGGCGGCGCTCACGTAGTTGAAGTGCAGGTCATTGGGGCGCAGCAGGTTGAAGGTGCGCGCCATCTCGGATGACTCGTGCACACCGCGTCGGTTCACGCGTCGCAGCAGCCGCTCGACCGTCGGTCGGTCGGTGAAGGCACCGAGCGGACCGGGCTCGCTGAAGTCGACCAGTGTGTTCAAGAGCGTCAACGAGCCGAGCGAGTCGTCACCCGTGGCAGCGAGATAAGCCGCAAGCATCGACGCGAGCGTGCCGCCGACGCACAACGCCGCGACGTTCACCTTCGGCGCGCCCGTGATTTCCTTGACCACGCGCATCGCCTCGAGCGGACCTTCGAGCAGATAGTCCTCGAAGCCGGCATCACGCAGGCTCACGTCGGGATTCTTGTAGCTGATGCAGAACACGGTGTGCCCGTGCTGGACCGCCCACTCGACCAAGCTCCGGCCGGGCGCGAGATCCATGATGTAGTACTTGTTGATGAATGGCGGGCTAAAGAGCAGCGGGACCGCGAAAGTGGACTCGGTCTGCGGCGCATACTGGATGAGCTGCATGAGGCGGTTCTGGTAGACGACCTTCCCGGGCGTCGCCGCCAAGTGTTTACCGAGCTCGTACTTCGAGTCATCGACGAGGCGCGGCCAGCCTTGGCGCACGCGCACATCTTCCAAGAGCTTGCGCAGGCCCTTGAGGGCGCTGGCGCCGTTGGTCTCCAAGGCACGCCGCAATGCGACCGGGTTGGTCATTAGAAAGTTCGTTGGAGCGGTCGCGTCCACGAGGAGCTGGCTCGCTAGTCGAGCCTTGCTCGCCGCCGCACCGTCGAGGTCGGCGGCGTCGAGGAGGTCGTGCGCCAAGCGCTCGCGCAGCAAGTGCTGCTGCAGCAACCAGAAGAAGATGGCGTTCTCGCTCCAAGCGCTATCAGACCAGCGTCGATCCTTGGCGGGCGTGCTCATGGGGCCGTCGGATTGAGCTCCTGCGGCTCGCAGAGCAGTCGCTCCAGCGGCAACGAGCGAGCCCTTGGTCCAACGCATCAAAGCGCGGCTCGTCGAGACCGGATGTCGCGCGAGACCTGCGGCTCCACTCGCCAAGGCCTTACCGAAGCCCACCGGGTCGGTACGATCGAGCACTTCATCCGCCACGCGTCGCAGTCCATCGCGCATTGTCATCTCCCTAGCTCCCAGCAGGCTGGCGAGACTGCCGCCTGCGCTTCAACGATTCGAGCGCCTGGCGCTGCGTGTCGAACAACTGTGGATCCACGCGATGCGCTTGCAACGACGCGCCGAGCTTGAGGCGCATGAAGGCGCTCGAGGTGTAGCGCGTGACGCGTTCGTAGTAGCGCTCGGTGAGGTCGCCGACGAGCGCCGCATAAGTGTCGGCGAGGTGGGCTGGTACGCTGAATCCGTCATAGTCGACGACGGCGCGGACACGGCGGCCGAGCGGCTTGCACACCTCGGCGACGGCTTCTCCGATGCGGCGGATGTCGTCTTCGCTGCGCAAGGTGAGACCGGCGAAGTTGATGAACAGGACCTCGCGCTCGGCGTCGTACTCGAAGCGCGACGCGAGCGGCCGCTCGTCGAGCGAAGCACGCAGGCCCATCGGCGCGGCCAGAAAGATCCGCGGGTCCATGCTCTTCAAGGGCTGTTTGATCTCCGGCACGAAGTCCATTTGCCCCAAGACATCGCGCTGGAGGTCGACACCGGGCGCGATCTCTTCGAGACACAAGCCGGCGTCGGTGAGCCGAAACACGGCACGCTCGGTGACCACCATCGTCTCGTGTCCGCTTTCGCGGGCCTGAGCGGCGCTGAAGGTCACTTGCTCGACCGCTTTGACGAACTTGCGGTTACGCCCCTCTTCGAGGATGTGCAGACGGCCGCCGCCGATCGCGAGCTTCAAGCCGCCGCAGGTGAACGTGCCGACGAAGACCACCTTACGCGCGTTCTGGCTGATGTTGATGAAGCCACCGCAGCCCGCGAACGTCGAGCCGAAGCGGCTGACATTGACATTACCGGTGGCGTCGACTTCCGCCATGCCGAGGTAGGCCTGATCGAGCCCACCGCCGTCGTAGAAATCGAACTGCTGACTTTGATCGACGAGCGCTTCGTTGTTGGTGGCGGCGCCGAAGTTGAGGCCCGACGCAGGCAAACCGCCGATGACCCCGGGCTCGGCGGTGAGAGTGACGAGGGGCAAGAGTCCCTCTTCGGCGGCGACACCGGCGACGGACTCGGGCATGCCGATGCCGAGATTGATGACGGTGCCGGGCACCAGCTCGCAGGCGGCGCGTCGTCCGACGACCTTGCGCGCATCCAAAGCGAGCGGCGGTACGCTCTCGAGCGCGACGCGTAGCTCTCCGGAGAACGCCGGACTGTAAGGGGTGGCGTACGTCTGAGCGTGGTACTCGGCGGGCGCGACGGCGACGCAATCGACCAGAGCGCCGGGGATCTTCACGCTGCGCGCGGGGATCGAGCCGGCCTGAGCCAAGCGCTCGACCTGCACGATGACGACTCCCCCGCTGTTCTTCGCCGCCATCGCCATTGCCAAGTTGTCCAGAGTGAGCGCCTCGCGCTCCATACTCACGTTGCCGTAAGGATCGGCGGTGGTACCGCGCAGGAAAACGACGTCGATGGGAAAAGCGCGATAGAGCAGCCAGTCTTGTCCGTGCATGCGCACGAGCTCGACGAGATCGTCGGTGGAGCGCGCGTTGACTTTGCCGCCGCCACGACGCGGATCGACGAAGGTGCCCAGACCGACCCGCGATAGCGTACCGGGCTTTCCCGCGGCGATGTCGCGATAGAGGTGCGAGATGCACCCTTGCGGCAGGTTGTAAGCCTCGATGTCGCCGGCCAGCGCCAAGGCGCCGACCTTCGGGATGAGCCCCCAATGTCCGCCGATGACGCGCTTGAGCAGACCAGGCGCCGCCAGCCGGTTGAGGCCACGCGTTTTGCCGTCACCCTGCCCCGCCGCGAACACCAGCGTGAGCCCTTCGGGTCGCTGGTGCGTGGCGTGGGCGCGGGCAAGTGCTTCGAGCAAGCCATCGGGCGTACCGATGCCGACGAACCCCGAAGTCGCGAGCGTGTTGCCAGGCTGGACCAAGGCCACGGCCTCGTCGAGGCTCGCGACCTTGTTCACCGACGTCAACGCCATCTCAGTCCTCCACGCGCGTCGGCGAGGATCGACTGGGCGAAACGCGCGGGGCGGGCTTAGTCCTTGGATCCGACGAGGTCAAGCGCGCGCTCGGTGTAGCTCGTGACCGACTTGCGCCAGTGAGCGCTGAGGTTCTCGGCCGAGGTGATGACCTCTTTGGCCAGCCGACCGGCCTCGTCCACTGCGGCGGTGGCGCTGGCGACGGCTTGCTTCTCGAGCTTGTCGACCTGCGCGAGCTCCGCAAGCTTAGTGGCCGAGTCGGCCCAAAGCTTTACCCAGCCGGCACCGAATTGCTGCATCTGCGAAAGAATGTTGCTCTGATTCATGGTCGTGTCCTCACGAGAATCGCTGTTCTGTGGGCTTCTTAGTCTGGCGACGGTCGCCGTGGCAATCTTTTTTGCTGCACTGCAACATTTTATGCGCGCAACGCAGGAAGGCGCGCTGTTGCGACGCAGCAATAGTTAGCGTTTACGCCGGGTCTTCGGCTTCAAGCTGCGGCGTAGCTCGGCCATCTCGCGACGTAGCTCTTTGAGCTCGTCCTGCGCGCTCGGAGCGGCGGCGGGCGCAGCGGACGAGGCTGGAGAAGGAAACGGGCGCGGCGCAGCAAAGGGATTGTAGAAGCTCCCCAAGCCATTCCGCGTTTGCTGGTAGAGCTCGAACGCCCAGCTCACGTAGCGTCCCAAGAAGTCCGCCAAGGGCTCTTCACCGAGGCGAATGAGCTGAACGAGCAGCGCCGGCGGCAAGAGGCGCGCGGCGTTCTGGTCTTCGAAGATGATCTGCGCGAGCGTCGGCGCGGTGAGGTCGGCCCCGGTCTTGGCGTCTTCGACGCGCACGTCTGCCCCCGCGCGAATACGCGCGGCAATCTCGTCGAGGCGGACGTAGCGGCTCGAGTCCGTGTCGTAGAGGCGGCGATTGTTGTATTTCTTCACCAGCACGCGAGCAGCCATGCGGCACCGGGTGGCTAGCCGTCAAGGCGCCCCTCGCGACACGCGCTGCGACTTGCAGCGCCGCGCGACGTTCGCCGCCTTGGCAAAGAGCGCGAGCGACACCAGCTGCATCACCACCGAGAAAGCCACCAGCGCGAGCCGCGAGCGGTCGTAGAGCAATCCGGTCACGACGCTGCCGATGAACCAACCCGAACCGTAGCCGAGATAGAACACGCCGAAAGCGAGGTTGCGTTTGCCCTCGGGCAGCTCACCGGCAATCAGCGCCTTGAGCAACGTGTCTTGGACGGCGTAGCCGACGCCCCATAACATGAGCCCGAGCAGCACCGCAGCGAATCCGCCAAAGAAGACGAGGGGCGAAAACGCCGCCGAGCAAACCACGCCGATCATCACAGCCGGCATGCCGATACGGTCGAAGAGCCTGCCGAGGATGAGGCTGGTGAGCACACCGCCGACGGTCGCGAAAGCAAGCAGCGCCGGAAGCCAGGGGCCGCTCACGGTCTCGGTCACCGCCAAGTGCAACGAGATGAGCTCGAAGCTCATGAGGCCGGCCGCGAAGAAGCCGCCCGCGGCCATGATGATCCAGTAGCTGGGACGAAACTCGGAGCTCGTCGTCGACGTCGCGTCGTCAAAGCGCTCAGGGAGCGGAAACACGAGACGCGCGACCGTGAGAGCCGCGAGCGCGAGCACGGCGGGCACGGTCAGAAGCAGGTAGCCGTGCTGGTAACCGGCGTGCCTCGCGACCACCCAAGCCATGAGCAGCGGTCCCAAGGTAGCGCCGGTCTCGTCGAGCGCCGTGTTCACGGCGTAGACCCAACCGCGCCCGAGCTTGCCTGTCGTGTACGAGAGCATCGCCTCGATGGTCGGCTTGCGCAGCGCGCGGCCGACGCGCTCCCCCACCACGAGACAGGCGGCAACCGGCAGACTCCCGGTGAAGGCCAAGGCCGGGATGACCAACACGTTGAGCCCATAGCCGATGAAGGTAACGACCCAGTAGCGACCCGTGCGATCGGCGACATAGCCCGCGCCCAAGCGCAGCCCGTAGCCGAGGAACTCACCGAGCCCCGCGATCATGCTCACGGCAAGAGCGCTGGCGCCGAGCGAGCCCAGGAACGGCCCGTTGACGCTCGCCCCACCCTCGTAAACGATGTCGGCGAAGAGATTGACGACGCCGAGCATGAGCACGAACGCAAAAGCGGACGACGCGACGGAGCGCTGCTCGGATTTGGCCGGGGTCACGCGAGTCGCATGCTTACGCCGACGGTTGCCCCTCGGCTAGTGCCCTGTTGACGGAAGGTCACGGCGAGGTCACGCTACGAAGCGCCGATGACGAAGCTCAACAGTGGAAAAGCTCTCGCAGCGCGCGCCGACGAGCTCGCGACCGCCGTGCTCGCGGGGCGTTGCGACCCAGCGATCTGCGTGCGCGAGATCAGCGCAATCAACGTTGCCCTCGAGTATCCCCGCGCGCTCCGCCGTTGGACCTTCCTCGAAGAGATGCTGGCGGACCTCGAGCAGGGTCGTAACTCGTACTTCGAGCCCAACCTCACGCCGGAGCGCTTCGCGGAGCACGTTCGCGAAGCCGCGGGCAAGCTCTTGCGACGCGACTTTCACGACGAGCGCATCTTCGGAACCTAACGCTCGGGCGGACGCGCTGTCTCGTGCACGACGTACGGTCCCCATTTCATCTTCAAGTGATTGGAGACGTCGTCCTCGCCGAGCTTTGCGCGGTCGTAGAGACAGTCGGTGCGGAAGAACGACAGCGGCGCCGCGGTGAGCTCGAGTCGTTCCGGAACCTTGCCGCCGTTGGGCACGGCGACCGCGTCGAGCTTCTTCGCGAGCTCGGCAGCCGCGATACGGTCGTCGCTCTCGTCGAGATCGCCCGGCGGCAGAAACAAGATCTCGTCGTTGGCGACGCCCTTACGGTCGCGCCCGGTGAAGCCGCGCACCGATCCGTAGAGGTCGATCACGTAGCGCCACTTCACGTCCTTCTTGCTGGCCGCGAGGGCTTGGATCTCGGGCAGCAGTAGGCGGAACGAGGCTCGACGCTGGGCCTCGGCAATGTGCGGTAGACCCGCTTGCCGCTGGCCATGTCGATCTCGAGCTTCGTCCGTCGTTGCGGATTGCCCGAATCGACGCGGTGGGCCGTATCGAGCACGAAAGTGTCCGCTGTCGCGGTCCATGACAGATAGCGCCTGGCGTTTCCCGATGACTCGTTGGCGTCGGAAGCGACGACCCAGCGCAGCCCACCGGACTTTTTGTCGATGGCGACCACGCGATCGATCAGGCGCAGATAGACGACATCGGCGTCGCCGAGCGCCTCCCACGTGGCGTCGTTACCCATGTTGAAGACGTTACGATTCCAGCGAACCTTGCGCGTCGCCGCATCGACCCCGACGACCAGCATCTGACTGCTGACGTAGCCGTTGCTGTGACCCGGCACGAACCAGACGGTTTGGGCGCGCTGCTCTGCCTGCTTGGCGTTGGGTTGGTTGAGCTCGAGCACGTACAACCGCAGTGCCGTCACCAGCGAGAGTCGCGTAGCGCCGAACGAACTCCCCTTTCGGGACGAAACCCTTCACCTCGTCGTCGGCGGGCTTGACGGTCGAGGGCTGCAGCGCGGCAACGACGAGCGAGATCCAGAGCATGGAATCAATCAACGCCTGAAGACCATCGGCAACGCAACCGCGGCGATCATCCCGGCGAGCATGACCAAGCCGATGGCAGCGACGATGACCCGCCAGATGAGCGCATGCGCCGACGCGACTTGCCTGAGAGTGGCCGCGTTCGGACGCGCGATGAAGTCATCGAGCGCCGGGATCTGCCGCCAAACGAGCCAGAGAAATCCGAGCTGAACGACCGCGCTGACGAGCGTGATGGTCAGCAGCATCGATGCTCCCATGGCGGCGCTCTCCGGCGGCGGCTTCACCACGTTGCCGGCGAGACCAATGAACATGAGCGCTCCCGTAGTGCCGATGGCGATGACCAGCACGCGCCGTAGCTTGGCCGCGGCAGCGACGATGGTGTCGTGCGGACCGAGCTGCCACATCGCCGGCGTCGCGGCTGTCGCGGCTACGACGCGTTGCGCCCATGAGCCCGCCGACATCAGCACGAGAGCGCCGACACCAATGACCCACGTTTGCGTCATGCGGTCGAGGACGCCCGCCACCTTCGCGAGCGTCGGCTCCTTGGCGAGCGTCTTCACCCCACTCGCCAAACGGAACAAGAGCATCGACGCCACGAAGTACGCACCGGTGACGAGCGCGAGCATCACCGCGACGCTCCCTTCGGGCAGCGTCCCGCTCGACATGCTGCCGAGACCACTCACCAGGGCGCCAAGCGCGGCCAGCAACCCGAGGATCCTCAGGTTGCGGTGGGATGCGACGAAGGGAACGACGGCGGCGGCAAGCTCGGCCTCGCTGCCAATGGCAACAGCGCCGAGCACCGCTTCGGGTGGCTTGTAGGGATTCGAAAGGTCCACGAGCCGAAGCGTAGCATGCTCCCGAGGCTTTACCTTTTGCGGTATGTTTCCCGGGTGTACCTCGCAGCCTGTGCCGCAATGTTCGCGACCGCGTACCTCACGAGCATTCTCGCGATCACCGTGGGCTACCATCGCGGCTTGGCCCACGGCGCGTTGGTGCTGCACCCTGCCTTGCGACGCGTCGTCATCGACGCGGGCATCTGGTTGACCGGGCTCGATCCCAAGGCCTGGATCGTCATGCATCGCATGCACCACGCGTTTTCGGACACCGCGCGCGACCCCCATGCACCGACCAAGGGCGGCCTCCTCGCGATGATCATCCAGCAGTACTACGGCACGAGCCATACGATCCGCGGTCTGCGTTACGCCGACCCGGAGTACACACGCTTCGCGGGCGACCTCGACTTCGATCTCCATCCCGTCACCAAACGTTGGATGTGGTGGCTACCGTATGCAGTGCACGCTATAGCGGGCATCGTGCTCGGCGCGACGGTCGGCTGGATTTTCGGAGCGGCTTACTTTTTGGGCATCGCGAGCCACCCCTTCCAGGGCGCCTTGGTGAACTTCCTCGGCCACTCCTCGGGCGCACGCAACTTCGACACCGGCGACGACTCTCGCAACAATCTGCTGGTCGCATGGCTGACCTTGGGCGAAGGCTTCCAGAACAATCACCACCGCTATCCGCGCTCGGTGTCGTTCGCCTACCGCCGCAGCGAGATCGACCTCGGTTACGCCGTATGTCTCGCGCTCGACGCCGCGGGCCTCGTCACCATCGATCGGGCCCAGCTCATCCCGAAGCCCTGACTACTTGGTCGCCTTGCACGCGGCGCGCAGAGCCTCGGCATTGCGCGGCCAGGTGAACATGAAGGTCATCTCGCCGAACTGCCCGTGCACCACCTGGCCGCGACTGTCATCGCCGAGCCACTTGGCGAGCTCCACGGGAGGGACCGTGGTCTCGAGCACGAACTGGCTGCCCACCTGATACATCTCCGGCACGCCCCAGTATCCGGCGACGTCATGGGAGACCGCGGTGCCCTTGCCGGTCGTCAGCAACAACGGCCAGGTCTTTTTTGCGTCCGGCCCCTCGAAGGCATCGCTATCGAACCCGAGGGCCTTCACGTCGACGGCCAAGCGGAGGATCGCGCGCGCCCCGCTGCAGGTCAACGCCAGCGTCGTGTTGGCGGTGTACTTGTTGTAGGCGCTCGTACCGAACGTCCTCGCCGTCAGCCACGTTCCATTCGTCCGCTCGAGCAGCCAAAGAGGCCGTGTCGGTTCGGCGATGGGGAGCTCAGCGATCAACAGGGCTGCGAGAAGGAGATGCACTCCGCGAGAGTGCCCCATTTGCGGCGGCCAATGCCACCCGCCTGAACGGGCACGGCAGCGACCGCGGCGACGCCGACTTGGCGCGCCCATCGGTGCCGGGCGTCGCGAACGTCTTGAAGATGTGGGCGGCATCGCCGACCCGGGCGTTGAACCAGTGCGTGAAGCCCTCGACGCGCACGACGTAGCCGACGCCGCCGATGATGGCGATGCGCTCCTCGACCGTCTTGGTGAACTGGCCGCTGGAGTCGATGAATTGGGTGAAGCGCAGGCGGTACCCAGTTTCGCCCGCCAGCGTCGTCGGCCCCGAGGCAACGCTTCTGTAGCCGGGCTCGCCCTGACTCGCGGCGGCGATGGCCAGCACGAAGTCCTGAAGGGAGGCGTTACCGAGCTGCACTGCGCGAATGGTGCAGATGGTGAGGCGGTCGTTGGTGTTGCGATGGAAGATCGCGCCCGCGGGGTCGTTCGACGGTTCGACGAGCACCCAGCCCTTCGGCAGGTCGACGGTGAAGTGCTGCTTCGGGTGCTCATAGTGCACACCAACGAGCGAAACAGCGAAGACCACCGCGAGCATGCGGCGACCATAGAGCAACCACGCGCCTCAACGCGAGCGCATGCCACCCTTTCAGGGGCTCCAGAGAGCAACTGGTTCGGCGGCCGGGCGATAACGCACGCGAGACACCAAGGAGCCTGCCTTGCAGCTTTTCGCGGACGCACGCCTCAAGCCCATGATCGACTGGTTCGACGCCGCCGTAAGCGCCAGGAGCGCGAGCCCCGGCCGGATCGACCGCGACGAGGCCGTCCAGGGTATGCTGGTGCTCAGCAGGGTCCTCGCACGCGAGCCCGAGGCAGACCAACTCGCCATCAAGTCCGCGGCGATTCGTGACCTCAAGCACCTCGCCAAGATCGGCACCATCGATGCCGCAGACATCAAGACCTTTCGCCAGGCCGGCCCGCTGTTCAAGGGCGCCGCATCCAACCTGCGAGGCATCCTGACACCGTTGGTCTTGGGGGAGCCGGTATCGAGCGCCTACCAATCGTCCATGTTCGCGGACGCGCGCTCGCTGGCGCAAATGGTCCAGTGCTTGATGCACAACTTCCAGCCCGGCCAAGAGCAAGCGTCACTGCGCGCGCTCGAGCAGGCTCTCGCGCTCGTTGCCCGCTACGGCGCACCGGTCCACGGCCCCGACGTCGTCAACGTCCGCAACGCGCTGTTGACCATGCACGTGTTCATTCGCGACCGCATCGAGACCCGGGGTGACCAGCTACGCTCGCTCGACGACGTGATGTACGAGGCCAACCGCTGGACCTCCTCGACGCCGGAAGGCCAACGCGTCGCGCGCGACAAGATGGAGGATGCCCTGCACCACATCGGGCTCGCCTTGCGCGGCATCGAGCACACCAAGATCTCGGGCGAAGAAGCCTACGCCCTGCTCAAGTTTCTCGGCGACCGCATTCACGGTCTCGACGGTGATCCCCGCGACAGCCTGACGAAGCTGAAGGACTTGGCCTACAGCGACTGCGACTTCGCGCGTGGCCGCCGCGAGCTACGCCGCGACATCCGCATGGTCGAGACCGACTTCGCCGCAAAGCGGGCGCTCGGCGGGCGCCTGGTCTGAGCCATGCTGCTCCTCATTCCTTTCCTGATCGCCTCCGCTCCCGAATGCGAGCCACTTCCCGTCCCGACGCGCGTCGACGTCTACGCTTACGACCTGATGTGGGACGCGAAGAAAATGCCCTGCATCCCCACCCACGAGAATTCGCAGTGCGACAAGACGAAGAAGCCTCTCAAGCTCACGAAGGCGAAGACCGAGAAGCTCAACGCCCTGCTCCGCAATAGCGGCAACTACCGCGGCCGCGAGCAAATGAAATGTTTCGAGCCGCGCCACACGCTCGTCTTCTATTACGGATCGTCGGTCATCGATGTCTACGACGTCTGCCTGACCTGCCACAACGTCGAGGTAGCCGGCAGCAACCCCTTCGTCGGCTGTGAGCCGCCCCAAGAGGGCGCGCAGACCCGCTTCACCTTTACCTACGAGGCGTACGACGAGCTGCGGGCGGCCTTGGTCGCGGCGAAGGTGAAGTACATCCCATCCGACACGAAAGAGTGATCGGATATCTAGAGGGACTGCAAAACCGCGGCGATCTCCGCGACGCTCCCCGGCCGCTTCCGCGGATCGCGGTCGAGGCAGCGCAAGATCATCGTGTCGAGGTCCCTCGGAACACCCTTCCCGACCACCGCGCTCGGAGGCTTGGGGGCGTCGCTGACTTGCCGCAGGATCATCTCGGCCCAGCCGTTCGCTTTGAACGGCAGCTCACCCGCGATCATCGAGAAGAGCACCACTCCCAAGCTGTAGATGTCCGAGCGCGCATCGACTTGCTCGCCCATGAGCTGCTCGGGCGCCATGTAGCCGGGGGTGCCGACCACCTCGCCAACCAGGGTCCGCGGACCGCCGTCGAGCGTCGTATCGAGGCGGAGCTTTGCGATACCGAAATCGAGCAGCTTCACGTAGTCGGTCAAACCCGCGGTGCGCACCAGCATGATGTTCTGCGGCTTGAGGTCGCGGTGCACGATACCCGCCCGATGCACCGCATCCAACGCACCGCAGAGCTGTCGCGCGATTGCCGCGATCCGCGATAACGGAAATCGTCCCTTGGCATTGAGCTCTTGGCTCAGCGTCTGACCGACCAAGAGCTCCATCACGATGAACACGTGGTCGTCACCCACCACGAGGTCGGTGATCTGGACGATGTTGTCGTGGGAGATCTGATTCACCAACCGCGCTTCATCGTAGAAGCGACGCAACGCCGCGCGGTCGTGGATGTGCTCTTGTTTGAGCAGCTTCAACGCGACCTTGCGGCCCAGCAGCGTGTGCTGCGCCAGGAAGACATCGCCCATGCCGCCCGACCCGATGCGCTCGACGACGGTGTAGCGCCCGAGCTTGTCGCCCTTCTTCACGAAGCGCGGCACATCGGGCGCGGGAGGCGGCGGAGGCACGAGAGCGATGGGCGGCGGGGGCGGCGGCTTCACTGCCGGCATCGCGGCAGTCACCGCCGACGGCGCAACGGTCCGCATCTTGGCAACCGGAGGCAAAGGAGGCGGCGTCTCCACCGCCACCATCGACCAGCGAGGCTGACTGTTGCTCTGATGGGTCGAGAGCTCGTCGAGGTACGCTTTGAGCTCACCGTGCATGTGCGCGTCGATGCCGACGAAGCGCATGCCCATCCCCGAAGGCCGGTTGCGGGTGGAGTCGTTCGGGTCACGCGTCCAGACCACCTGGACGCGACTCGTAATCTCGAGCGACGGCCCGAATGCTCCAGGCAGCACGATATCGACGTCGAAGACAGCGCCCGGCCGCAATAGCGGCGCCCCGGAGACGAACATCCCGGTTTCGCTGATGTTGATGGCGCTCCAATCAGGGCGCTGTTTGGCGGCCCGTGGCACCACAGGGGCAAGCACCGACCAGCGAGGCGCGGGCTTGACCGCAGACAGGCTCATTCCAGTCCCTCCGCCACTCCCCCGCCCCCCACGACGACTGGAGTCGGCGCCGATCTCTCGTCGACGCTAGGAATCGTATCAGCGCCTTGGGTCCGTGCAACCCGACCGTACCTGACGGCGCGGCAATCAGGGACTGAGCCGCGGAACGGCAAATCCGGGTCCTGGCCGGCCCCACAGGAAGCCTTGAGCCAAACGGACGCCGAGCTCGACCACTGTGGCACGTTCCTCATCCTTCTCGATGCCCTCGGCTACGACTTTCGCGCCGATGTCTTCGGACGCAACCAGCAAGCTTCGGACCAAAGCACGCTTGGCCCGCTCGATGTGGACGTCACGAACCAGGGACATATCCAGCTTCAGGTAGTCGGGCTGCAGGCGCACGACGTGCGTGAGGTTCGCATAACCGGCGCCGACGTCGTCGATGGCTAAGCGCGCCCCGGCGTTACGGAGGTCGGAGAGTCCACGCTCGAGGAGCTCGTAGTTGCGGACAGCGACACTCTCGCTCAGCTCGATGACGATGCGACTCGGCGGAATGGCGCCTTCTTCCGACTCGAGCAATGCCTCGCGGAAGCGCGGGTCGTTGACGAGACCCGGCGTGACATTGAGGAACAGGTCCGCTCCAGCGGGCAAGTCGGTGGCGCTCTCCATGGCGCAGCGGAAACATGCGCGCAGCATCTCGCCGCTCAGCTTGGCGGTGCTCGCGAGATGAAAGAGCGCGGCCGGCATCTCGAAGCCGGCGTCGGTCGGCCCGCGCACCAGTGCTTCGTAGCCGTGCACCCCTCCATCATGGAGATCGATGACCGGCTGGAAGAACATGCGGAGCTGCTCATTGATGAGAATGTCGCGCAGACGCTCGCGTGCTCGCGCGGCGACATGGAGCTCTTGGCTCGCGGCGATGCGCCGCGCTTCATCGAGCCCGCGGTAGACCAGTCGCTCCGGCTGCACCATGGCATTCGAGAGCACCAAGGCGAAGCCGACACGCGGCGCCGCCGTGATCCCGAAGGGCGAGAGCACAGCAGCAAGCCGCGCCATGAACGCCACGTGGATGCGCGCCGCAACCTGCTCGAGCTCGCGGTGCGAGAAGTCGCCGCCGCGACGCGGCCCCTCGAGGAAAAACGCGATCTGCTCGCCGTACGGCATGACCGTGCAGAGCAGATCGCCGCTGCCCAGCACCTCGCTGCGCAACGCCCCGGCCTCGCGTGCGACCTTGCCCAACAGCTCGTTGTACGCGGAGCGCCCGAACTCCATCTCGACCGAGCCGAAGGGCTCGAGGTCGATGAGCACGATGCCGAGATACCCGAGCGTCTCGAGCAAGACGTGCACGTCGTGCGTGATGGCGTGCAGCGGTGGGAGATGCGTCGCGCTATCGAGCTCTACCCGTTCACGGTCGGTCACCGGAACGACACCTGCCACGCCCTTTGCCACGCTGAACCTCACACGCCCGAAGCCTCGCCCCACGAACAACTCATGCTATCCCGCCGGCGGTCTCGGCGCTACCTGGGGCCGTCGGCGGGGCGGTGGAGGATGTGGGTGTCAGTTTCCGCGCAACAAAGCGCCTGACCCTGTGTCTACCGGATGGGCTGGCCCAACCAGCTCAAAAGGAGACACACCTCATGAGACACGTAACACGCCTCCTCTTGTTCATCCTGAGCGTGGCGACGACCATCGGCTGTGGCCGCTCGGAGCAGGGTCCAGAAGATGAGGCCATCGTCGACGACGTCGAGCCCATCGACGGCGCGAGCCCTACATCACTCACGGAGATTTCGGGCCTCACCTGCAACCTGAAGACCGACCTCAACGTTTACGCGACGCCCGGTAACGCGCGCCCAGGCTATCTGCAAACGACGACCGATCCGGTGTTTGGCACGAAGGTCACGCGCATCACGGGTGATGTCGGTGCGTCGATTCCGACGATCGGTGGCAACTGGGGCGACGTCGTGCGCCACCACTACTCCAAAGATCAGCCATGGAACGCCGACCAAACGCTGATCTATCTCGACACGAACTCCGCGGGACCGCCGGACTTGTTTCTCGACGGCTCGAGCTATCAGCCGCTGTTCACGCGTCAGCGTCCGTATCAATCCGACATCCGCTGGCACAACACGAACGCCGACGTGATGATCTACGTCGCGGGCAACGTCTTCGGGTATTGGAACGTGCGCACCGACGTGAAGAGCGTGGTGCGGACCTTCAGCGGCTACTCGGGCTTCACGCTCGGCGGCTTCGAGGGGAACTCCTCCGAAGACAACACCAAGGTGCTGATCGACGGCTACGACGGCAGCGGAAATCACGTGGCGTTCGCGTACGACTACGTGAGCAACGTGAAGTATCCCGACGTCTCCGAGTCCCGCGCCGGAATCGCATTCAGCGGCGGAACCATTTCGGCCAAGGGGCAATACCTGGTGGTCGGCGATGACGACGAGACCAGCGTCGTGCTCGATCTCCAAGGCAACGTCGTGCAGCGTTGGCCCGCAGGACGTCCCAGTCACTTCGACATGGCGATCGACGCGAACGGAGATGACGTCGCCGTCGGCGTGTCCAAAGACAACCCTGACGCCGGCCGGGTCATCAAGCGGCGCTTGCGCGACGGTCAGGTCACGGTGCTCACGCAAGGCGGTTGGGCGAGCCACTCCTCGACGCGCAACGCGCTGCTCCATGGCTGGGCGGTCTCGGACTACAACCAGAACAACAGCGCCTGGAACCCGTATGTGGGCGAGGTCGACCTCATCAGCTTGGCAGGCAACACGGTCTACCGCTTGGCCCACCACCACAACGTCGGCGAAGACGTCGACTACGAGTCACAGACGCACGCGACGCCGTCGCGCGACGGCCTGCGCGTCATGTTCGACAGCAGCTGGGGCAAGTCGTCGTTCCGACCAGTGTCGGCGTACGTCGTCGACCTGCGCTCGAGCTGCACATACGGAACGCAACCGCCGCCGCCGCCGCCACCACCGACGCCCGCAGGCACGCTCCTCCAGAACGGCGGTTTCGAGATGGGTCTCAACGGCTGGACCTCGTGGGCGAGCAGCAGAACGGTCATGAGTCCGGCGTACGCTGGAGCGTACGCGTTGCGTGTCGGCTTGAGCGATGGAGGTGTGTATCAAGACGTGACCTCCAAGCTCACTGCCGGAGCTGCGCACCAGTTGTCGTTCGTCGCGCGGTTCGGTGGCACTGGCCAGTACGCCGACATCGGCATCGAGCTCTTCGACGCCGCCGGCAACGTGGTCTTCGACCGACACGCGAGCCCGAGCGGGACCACCTGGACGCGGCAGACGGTGTCGTTCACACCGCCGGCGGGAGCGGTTTCGGCACTGGTCTACGTGTGGCGGCCGACTGGCACCAAGTACCTCTACGTCGACGACATCACTCTGACGCGCTAGCGAGCACGCGCGACAGAGTCAGATCGACCTGGCTCTCGACCATGGCCAAGAGGCTGTCGAGAGCTCGGTCGTCGACCATGAGCTGATGACGCAGGCGTGCACGGGTCTCGTTCACCATGTCCGTGCGCGCCTGCGTGATCCAGCGGCTGACTGTCGACGCATTCACGCGTTGCAGCTTGCCGATGGCACGTACGGTGAGACCGTCGACGAAATGCAATCGAAGTATCGCCCGTTGGTCGCGTGGCAAGCGCAGCAGCACCGCCTCGAGCACCTCCCGGAGCAGTCCGCCGTAGCGTCGCTTGAAGTAGTCGAGCTCGGGATCCGCTGTAGCTGCTGGTACGTTGCCCTGCTCCCGATCTGCAGCGACGAAAGCGGCATGTCCACGGCGAAGGTTTTGAGCGACACGCATCGCGGTCACGCGAAGCCAGCCTCCCAAGGGGCCACCGCCGCGATAGCTCGCAATCTTGGGTGGCGAGTCGGGGGTCCCCACGAAGAGCTTCTCGCGCAGCTGGCTCTTCACCTCATCGGCGAAGGCGACTGACGCATCGATGCGCGCGACGTACCCTGCGACCTTCGCCATGTGCTGCTCTTCGAAGACGGCGAGAGCTTGGGCGTCACCACGCGCGCATGCGGCTGCGAGCTCGAGGTCATGCGCGTGGTCGCCCCCCGCTTCGCTATCGCCTTTTCTTTTCGAGCCCACCCTGGAAAAATACAGGAGGGCCATGGCGGAGCAACTCCCACAGCATTGCCTGCAAAGCGACACGATCCAGGGCTTCGTCGAGGGCTGGATCCGCGATGCCTCTTACGACCGGGCCCGCGAGCACATCGAGCGTTGCAGCGAGTGCCGCGCCTTGGTGGTGGCGGCGGCGCGCACCTACACGACGTCCGGTACCGGCACCCCACCGGGCGTGAGCGCGTCCGCGCCAGCGATCACGTCGGCGCGCTACGAGATCAGCGCTCTCATCGGCGCGGGTGGCATGGGCGTCGTCTACCAGGCCTATGACGTGCAGCTGCAGCGGAAAGTGGCGCTCAAGGTCCTCCATTCGAGCCCCAGCGGCGACGCGTCGTCTGCCCAAGCGCGCCTGCTGCGGGAAGCGCGCGCCATGGCTCAGCTATCGAATCCCAACGTCGTTCACGTGTACGACGTCGGCGCATTCGACGATCAAGTGTTCATCGCCATGGAGCTCGTCGAGGGCGAGACCTTGCGGCAATGGCTGCGTCGTACACCACGCGCTGCACCTCACGTCGCTGCCGTGCTCATCGACGCTGGGCGCGGCTTGGCGGCGGCGCACGGCGCGGGCCTCGTGCATCGTGACTTCAAGCCGGACAACGTGCTCATCGGCCGCGATGGCAGAGCGCGCGTGACCGACTTCGGCGTAGCGCGTGAGCTCTCACTCACCGAGACCGAAGCCGGCGGGGTCGTCGGCACACCGGCGTACATGTCGCCCGAGCAGTTTCTCGGCAAAGCGGTGGACGCGCGTGCCGATCAGTTCAGCTTCTGCGTCGCCTTCTACGAGTCGATCTACGGCGCCCGGCCGTTTGCCGGTGTGACACCGGCGGAGATCAAACGCGCGGTGCTAGCGCGCGAGCTTCAGCTACCCGACGGCGGCGATCCACGTTTGCTCGCGATCCTGCGGCGCGGGCTCAGCGGCGAGCCTTCCGACCGCTATAGCGGCATGGACACATTACTCGCCGACCTCGCGGCAATCCGTTACGAGCCGCGCAGCAAACAGCGGCGGCGTCTCGTGGTCGGCGCCATCGTGCTGGCGTTGATGACCGCGCTCGGCGTCGGGGCTTGGCTCGCGCACGCACCGTCCGCTATCGAGACGTCGATTGCCCCACTCCCCGTCGAGCCGACAGCCGAGATCGCACCAGTGGTTACGCCCATCAATAAGGCGTCACCGCCACCACGCCGGAAGGTGAAAGACGTTCACCCGGCCAAACCAACGGCCAAGCCGCTCCATGAGGACGACTTGCTCCCATTCGAGAAGAAATGAAAGCCGTATGGTTGGCGTGCGTGCTGCTCTTGCAGGTCGCTGCGACTGCGATGGCGGACACCAAGGCACGACGCGCCGAGCAGCTCTACGACGAAGGAGCGCGCTTCTATAACCTCGCGCAGTACGACCAAGCGATCGACGCCTTCCAACAAGCCTATCTGCTTTCGGGGCAGACGAGCCTCCTGTTCAACATCGCGCAGGCCGCACGGCAGGCGAATCGCTGCGCTGAGGCCACCACCGCGTATCGCAACTACTTGCGCGCCGAGCCCGACGCTGCCAATCGCGACACCGTCGAGCGTCACATCGCCGAGATGGAAGCGTGCACGGAGGCCGCGGCGCGCCTCACGACGCCGCCGCCAGCACCACCGCCCACCGTCGCCGCAACGCCGCGACCCGCCGTCGAGCCTCCGCCCGCGAGCGTCTCTCCCTGGGTGTGGGGTCTTGGCGCCGGCGGCATCGCTCTGGCAGCAGGCGGCACTGCTTTGCTCGTGTCGACTTCGTCGAGCCTCGACGCCTGCAGTCCCCGCTGCTCTCCCGACCGCGTCGACGACCTGCGTGTGCGTGCTGGCGTCGGCTACGGACTGCTGGGCGGCGCTGGCCTGTCGCTCGCGGCCGCGGCTTGGCTATGGCTGCGGCCACCTGGACGCGATAACGAACAGCCGCCGGTCACGGTCTCGCTACACCCACGCGGTATCGCGGTTTGGAGCAGCTTTTGAGAGCGCTGCTCCTCATAACGCTTGCGTTGTGCGGGTGCTTCGACTTCGCGGGCGCGGGACGATGCTTTGGACCCGATGCTGCATGTGCGAGCGACGGCATACTCCTGTGCGACGGCCAGCCGTCACGCTGCAGCGGATCGAGCGCCGCCTTCTGTGACGGTTTCGACGACACGGTATTGAGCCCAGCTTGGTACGCTTATCCATCGCCGGCGGGGGCGAGCGTGACCCCCGATGCCGACCGCGCCTGTCGTGGCGACGCGTCTCTGCACGTGCACCTCGAAGCGGCGGCCGCGGGCGAGTCACCGCGCATGATCATCGAAGAAACTCAGAGCGACCAGCCCGTGCCGCTTGCGAACCGATGGGTCCGCGCCTTCGTCTTCTTGCCGTCGAGCTCGGTGACCCCTGCGCTGAATCGCTTGCTCATCGTCGGTCAGGTGGCAGCGCCGTACCGCCAAGTGGAGCTCGGCGTCACCGCGGGGAAGCTCGCGATCACCTCGGAGCTGGGCGGGCTACCGGTGACGGTCTCGACTACCGCGCTGCCGACCGATCGGTGGACGTGTGTCGTCTTCGCGCTCGAGCAAGGGTCACCCGGCGCACTACGCGCCACGCTCGACGACGACGCGGTCGAGGATCTCCAAGTCACCGGCGAGACCAACCCAGCACCGGCGCTCGCAAGCGTTCGCATCGGCGTGGCCTTCGATCAATTGGCCGCCGACCAAGGAGCGATCGATCTCTGGATCGACGAGATCGTCATCGACGACGCGCCCCTCGACTGCTTGGACTGAAGCTAGTCCGGCGTGCCAGGCGATTCGAGATAGGCCGCCTCGAAAAAAGGCTCGAGCTCACCCAGCGCGTCGGTGATGGAGAACGCGCCACCCTCGGTGAATAGGTCGAGGCGCACGAGTGCGTTGGCGTTCGCGTCTTGGGTCGCCGCGGATCGGATGGCGCGTGCGATGTGCACGTTCACCTGATGCACCGAGCGATAGATGTCTTTGAGCCCTGCGAGCGAAAAGTCGGCGTCGAGGCCGCGGCGCCCGCGCATGAGCTGCGCCAAGAGATACATCGATGCCGCGCGATAGATGGTCTCCTGGCGGTCGGCGAGCGGTAGGTGAAAACGCACCATCGGCCGCAGCTTGTCCATCGTCGGACAACCCGACGATACCATGTAGATGCCGGTCAAGGAGCTCAACGCGCCCTGCAATGCAGCTTCGGATTGATAGGTTCGCTGCGCCGTCGTCACGGTCAACGCCACCCTCTCGTACGACACGCGGTGACCGAGCTTTTCGATGAGCTCCACCAAGCTCACGGCGACGGGACAATGCGTATCGCCGCGCTGCTTTAGCGGACAACCAGGGCAGCCGATGGCCTCGAGTCGGGTCCACTCGGGGAGCGTGGGCTCACTCGTGCGCAGCAATGCGAGCGTTCGCGGATGCAGGCGTGGGTTGACGCGAACCACGGTGCCGTCGCCGAAGGTGAAGGTGTATGCGATCGAGATAGGCTGCTCGTTCTGCATGAGGCTTCGAGCATAGCTCACCTGCGACGTTTCCCCCCCAATAACGAGCCCAAAAGGCCTCGCGTCAGCTCCCGCGCCAGGGAGCTACCGACGGAGCGGGCGGCGCTCTTGGCGACGACGTCGATGAGACCGTCGCGCTTTCCGCCCCGAGGTCCCGTGCTCCCGAAGATCAAGTCGTTCAGCGCACCGCCACCCGTTGGGGGGGCCTGGCGCTCGACGACCGCAGCCTGCGCCCGGGCGCTGAGCTGCTCGTAAGCGCTCTCGCGGTCGACGGCCTGGTCGTAGACGCCCTTCAGGTCGGAGCTCGCCATCACGGCGGCGCGGCGATCGGCGGCGATGGGTCCAATCTTCGATGACGGCGGGACGACCAACGCACGCTGGGTGACGCCGGGAACGCCATCGGCGTCGAGCAGGGAGATCAGCGCTTCACCTACGGCAAGCTCGCCGACGGCGCGTTCGATAGCGATGGCGGGATTGGGACGCATGCTATCGGCGACCGCCTTGACCGCGCGCTGGTCACGCGGCGTGAACGCCCGCAGCGCATGCTGCACGCGGTTACCCAGCTGTCCGAGCACCTTGTCGGGAATGTCGCTCGGGTTCTGGCTCACGAGATACACGCCCACGCCCTTCGAGCGAATGAGCCGCACCACGCGCTCGATGGTCTCGAGCAACGCGGGCGGCGCGTCGTCGAACAACAGGTGCGCTTCGTCGAAAAAGAAGGCGAGCTTGGGCTTCGCGAGGTCACCGACCTCGGGAAGACGCTCGAAGAGCTCGGCGAGCAGCCACAGCAACAAGCTCGCGTAGAGCTTGGGCGCATGAATGAGCCGATCGGCCGCGAGGATGTTCACAACGCCGAGCCCGTCGCGGGTCTGCATGAGGTCATCGATGTCGAGCATCGGCTCCCCGAAGAAGACATCGCCGCCCTGTTCTTCGAGGCCGATCAAACCGCGCTGAATCGCCCCGACCGAGGCAGCGGACACGTTGCCGTATTTGGTCTTCAGCTCGCCGGCGTGCTCGCCGCACCATTGCAGCATCGAGCGCAGGTCCTTCAAGTCGAGTAGCAACAGGCCGTGGTCGTCGGCGACCTTGAAGACCAGCGTGAGCACGCCCGCTTGCGTCTCGTTGAGGCCGAGCAAGCGCGCCAAGAGCTGCGGCCCCATGTCGGACACCGTCGCCCGCACTGGATGACCGGACGCTCCGAAGACGTCCCAAAAGGTGACCGGGTAAGAGCGCCACTGCGGCGTCAGGCCCAGCTGTCCAAGGCGCGCGGAGACACGCTCGCCCGGGCTGCCCACGTCCGCTATACCGGACAAGTCGCCTTTGATGTCCGCCAGGAAGACCGGCACCCCCATCTCGGAGAAGCACTCGGCGAGACGCTGCAGAGTCACCGTCTTCCCGGTGCCCGTGGCGCCGAAGATGCATCCGTGGCGATTGGCGACGCTCGGCACGATGCCGAGATCGGTTGCGCCCGAGCGAGCGAAGAAAGGCGTGGTTTGCATGCCGCCTCTCTAGCAGGGTGTCAGTTGAACAAGAATGCCCCGGGCACGCCGTCGATGACTGCCTTGCGATACCGTGCCTGCCCTTTCGCCATGTCGAGCGACACGGGATTCGATGCATCCGTGATCACCTGGCTGTTCTCGACGACGCGACTGTCCGGGGGCCGAGGATTGGCCATCATGTCCGTCAGCGCTTGGGAGATGCCCTCGGGTGCCCCCTGCACCGACACCGCGACCGGCTGCGGCAACTGCCGCGCGGCAGCGACCACGAAGCTGTTCACGTGCACGACGCCGGCGTAGGTCGTTCGATAGAGCATGATCGCAGGCATTGCGGCGCTGAGGGTCGCAAGGAAATGTGCATACGGCCGGCGAAACTGCCGGTCCGCGAAAGTGTTCAAGATGGCGACGCCATCGTCACCACTGCAGTGGCGCAGCGCTTCGAAGAAGTCGCGGGTCACCAGGTATTCGGGCACACCGTCGCCCGCAAAGAGATCGACGACGACTGCGTCGTAAGGTTCGGTGCAGCTCTGCAAGAACGTGCGCGCATCCTGCTGCACGACCTTCACCGCGTCTGGCAGCGCGAAGATCTCCTTGGCCGCTCGAACGGACGCGGGATCGATCTCGACCGTGGTCACGTCGACCCCACGCGCCGCGAGCATGCGCGGGACGATGCCGGCACCCAAGCCCAACACCAGCACGCGCTTGGCCTCGGGCTTGTAGCTTCGAATCAGCGCGTCGAGCATGTGCGTGTACATCGACAGGGATTGGCCGTCACTTGCGACCGTGTTCTGGGTGATACCGTCTTGGAAATACATACGGCGGAAGCTGCCGTCGGCCGCGGTCGGGCTCCTCAAGATTTGTACGGTGCCGAACATCGAGTGGAACGTCGCTTCGCGCTGCCAGTCGCGGTCGCCGTAACGCGCCGGCCACTGCAGGCCCGTGAACATGCTGCCGAAGGCCAAAAGCCCGACCGACATCGCGAGCGCGGCGCCGCCGAGCACACCCACGAGCCTGCGCGAAGGCAGCGGGTGCGGCGATTTCACCGCGATGAGCAACGTCAGCAGCGCGAGCGCCACTGCAATCGTCAGGGTGGCGGTGAAGTTGCTGAAGTGCGGGATGAGACCAAACGCTGTAACGGACACGCCGACGACCGAGCCCAACGTGCTCACGAAAAACACGCGACCAGCGCCAGCATCTCCCGCCGCCGCGGCCCCGTGAGCGACGCGAATCGCGACCAGCAACGGATTCATCGCCGAGGTCGTCGCCAGCGGCACGAAGAGCAAGATGATGCAGGCAGCAAAGGCGCCGGCGACGAGGTCCAAACGTGCGAGCGGAAGAAAGGTGAATGGATAGAGCAAGCAGGCGATGACGATGGCGAGCGCCGCGACCGCGGGCATGATGGCGTAGAGCAGCGTGAGCTGCCCCAACGAGCGCGTCTCCCCTCCACGCGCGGCGAGGCGCCCACCCCACCAATAGCCCGCAGCCAGCGCCACCAGCGTGATCGAGAGGATGCCCGTCCAGATGAACAGACTGACCCCGAAGTACGGCGTCATGATGCGGGACGCGAGTAGCTCGAGCGCCAGAATCGCACCGCCGGTGATGAAGACGATGGCGTGCAGCATGCGGGGGCCTCGCAAAAAAGCCCGAGCTTCGCTCTCACGAAACCCGGGCTTCGATTGCTAAAACGGACAAGCTGCCGAAGCAGCTCGTGGTGCGACTACCAGCGACCGCCGCCGCCACCACCACCGCCGCCTCGGCCACCACGACCGCCGCCTCCGCCGCCGCCACCACCGTAGCCGCCGCGTCCACCGCCGCCGCCGCCACCGCCGCGCGGCTTGTCTTCCGCCTCGTTGACTTTGATCGAGCGGCCGTCGAGCTCGACGCCGTTCATTTCTGACATCGCCTTGCGGGCTTCATCGGCGCTACCGAAGCTGACGAAACCGAAACCACGCGAACGGCCAGTGTCTCGGTCCATGATCACCTTGGCTTCGGTAACGTTACCGAAACGCTCGAACGCCCCGCGAAGGGTGTCATCGGTGGTGTCCCAGCTCAGGCCGCCAACAAACAACTTTTGACTCACGCTTTTCCATCTCCCACGGTTCCGTCACGAAACGAACGGCCCGAGGCGCGCGTTGTCCCCCAGAAAGCGCCAAATGAGGAGACAAATCGAACGGCTCTCGAAGAAAGGTAAGGTCCCCCTGGAATGGGGCTAAAGGGGGCCTAGCTGCGGGGCCGCCACCCCTCCACCACGAAGGGCTCGATCGCGTTCCAGATCTCGGTCGCCCGGACCGGCTTGCTCAGCACCTCGGCAGCCCCGGCGCGCTTCAAAATGCCCACGTTGTCCTGCCCGAGGGTCGTGATGACGACGACGGGGATGTTCTTGGTCGTCGGCTGGCTCTTGAGCAGTGCCAGGACCTGAACCCCGTCCATGACGGGCATTTGGATGTCGAGCAGAATGACGTCGGGCTGCGATTCCAGGGCGATCTTGGCCGCCTGCAAGCCGTCCTCGGCGTAGAGCAACGCCAACCCGCGCTTGGCGAGGTAGTCGCCCTCGAGCTTGCGGAAGGCGGGGGAGTCGTCGGCGATGAGCACGGTCTTCGGCACTGGGACCTCGGGTTACGCGACCAGGACAAGCTACCCTAAAACCGGCCGATACGGGCGTTCCTCTACCTCAGGTAGTCGCCTGCCAGGGCATCGGCATACTCGTTCCAACGCGAGCCGTCGTGCGCGCGGATCCACTGCAGCCGTAGATTTTTCTTCTCGAGCGACAGCGCATAGAGCTCCTGGACCAGCTCGAGGTTCTTGATCTCGCCATCCTTGCGCCGCCAGCCACGCCGCGCCCAAGACGCCGCCCACTCGTTGATGGTTTTGACGCACAGCTGACTGTCCGTGAAAACGTCCAGCGGCATGGTCGCCGAAGCCATGCGATAGGCGGCGATGAGCCCGGTGAGCTCCATCCGATTGTTCGTCGTATGGGCCTCGCGCCCGGTGACAGCGTCGATGATCTCGTCGTCGACGACGTACACCGCGCTCCAGCCCCCAGGCCCTGGATTGGGCGTCGCGCTACCGTCGGTAAACAGACCGGTCGTCGGCCCCTTCCGATAGGTGGCAAGCACTTGGTCGGGCGTCATCGAAGGACGGTTGAAGCGATGCGTCATCCCAGCTGCTGTAGCACAGCTGAGATCTCCATGGCGCTCGAGGGTCGGTTGTTCGGATTGCGGTCCAAGCAGCGCCCGACGACGTTATCGAGCGCCTTGGGCACGCCCTTCCCCACCGCGGTCATCATCGCGTAGAGGACGCCACCGAGACTGTAGATGTCGGCGCGCGCGTCGACCGGCTCTCCCGCGAGCTGCTCGGGGGCCATGAAGCCCGGAGTCACCGTTCCCGCGAGCGACCGTGGCGCATCCATCGTCGTCCCCCGGCGGAGCGTCGCGATGCCGAAATCGAGGAGCTTCGCGAAGTCGGGGCTGAGCGAGTGGCGCACCAGCATGACGTTCTGCGGCTTCAGGTTGCGATGCACGACACCGGCGCGGTGGACGGCCTCGAGCGCGCCACAAAGCTGCTGACCGATGGAGACGATCCGCGATAGCGGAAGCGGCCCACTCCGAGACAGCACCTCGCTCAGGTTCTGACCGACCAGGAGCTCCATGACGACGAACACGTGGTCGTCGTCGACGACGAGGTCGGTGATTTGCACGATGTTATCGTGCGAGATCTGATTCACGAGGCGCGCTTCGTCGCAGAATCGGCGGACTGCGGCGCGGTCGTGCACGTGCTCGTCTTTCAAGAGCTTGAGCGCGACCCGTCGACCGAGCAGCTGGTGCTCGGCGAGAAACACGTCGCCCGAGCCCCCCGAGCCGATGCGCTCGACGATGGCGTAGCGACCGAGCTTGTCGCCCTTTTGGATCGCCCGCGGCAGGTCTGGCGGAGGCGGAGGAGCGTCGACGACGGTCTTCGGCATCGGCTGGATGCTCTGATGACTCGGCAGCCTCGCGAGGTAAGCCTTGAGCGCCGCCTCCATGATGGGATCGATGCCGAGGAAGCGCATGCCCATGCCGGCGGGTCGGTTGCGGGTCGAATCGGGGAACCCGCGAATCCACACCACCTCGACGCGACTCGTGATCTCCAGCGACTCCGCCAACATGATGTTGACGTCGACCACCGAGCCTGGACGCAATAGCGGCGCCCCCGAGACGAACATCCCGGTCTCGCTGATATTGATGGTGTTCCACTCGGGGCGGAGTGTCGGTGTCCGCGGGACTACGGGAGCGAGCACTGACCATCGTGTCGCAGGCTTGCCGGGGGAGGCGCGCATTCCAGTCCGTTCCATCGGAGAGTTTGTACTCGATTCTCTCCAAAATGCTCGTGCGTCACTTGTCGCCGCGAACCGAAGCGAAATCTGGCATTGTTTCGGAGCATGTTCGCCGCGTTCGCCTCGCTCTTGCTCCTGGCCCAAACAAGTCCCGAGTCCGCAGGCGCGGAAAAGGCGATGTTGTTGGTGATGCCGCTGCGCGCGGAAACGAAGCTCGCGGCGTCGGCGCGGGCGCTCGACGAGCTCATCCTCGGCGCCGTCGATGGCTTGCAGCGCTATCAGGTGCTCGGCGCCAGCGACCTGAACGCATTGCTCGGCGTCGAGAAAATGAAAGACGCGATCGCCTGCGAAGACACGGTGTGCGCCGCTGAGATCGGTGGTGCGCTAGGTGCGCCATACCTACTCGCCGGAGAGCTGCGCGCCTTGGACCAGCAGGTCGTCCTGTCGTTGCGACTGATGGATACGAAGAAGCAAACGGTGATGGCGCGCGCCACCGCGCGGGGATCGACCCAAGCCGAGTCTCTCAACCAGATGATGGCCCAGGTCGTCGGCACCTGCTTCAAGACCACGGTGCAAACGGCCGCTCCGCAGACGGGCGCCGAAGGCGATTACAGCGGCTACATGGGACTCATCAACGAGCTCAGCGGCTACGCGACGCGCAACGAATACACGAGCCTCTTGAGCAAGCTCGATGACCTGAAAGCGCGCGCGAAGAAGGTCAAGACGCCTCCCGGGGGTGCCTCCGCCGACGAGCTGCTCACCTACTACAATGCGACCGCCTGCTTCATGCTCAAGCGGGAGCCGTGCCTGCGCACCGCCGCCGCGCACTATCAAAAGGAATGGCCGAGCGGGAACTATCGCCCCGGTCTCGAAACCTTCCTGACGACGTTCGACGACCAAAAGACCGCTCGAGCGGACCGCGAGCCCGAGGTCAAAGAGAAGCTCGCGGACATCGCGGAAAAGCTGAAGAGCGGCGTCTATCAGCCGCTGCAAGCCCAAGAGATGACTGCGTTTGCGTACTATGGCGGACAGGACTATGCGCAAGCAGCCAAACACTTCGCACTGCTCCTCGACAAGCTGTACGCGGAGAAACCCCCGCAGGTGGACAAGGTCATGAGCACGACGTCGCTCGTGGTCATGGCCTGGCAGCAGGTAGGCGACTTCGACGCGGCGCGCGCGGCATTGAAGAAAGCGGAGGCCCTCGACGCCAAGGCGTATCGCGCCAATGGGCTGCAGCAGACGGCGAGAGCCCTGCCGAAGTAGAGAGGCACGAAGGCACCGCTGTAGCGGAACGCCTCAACCGGGTCCCACCAACCCGCGTAATTGCCCTTCGCGGCCCCATCTCGGTCGGCCCGCGCTTTGCAATCAATCGAGGCAAGGCAGGAGGATCACAATGGCTCTCAAGGTTGCCGCGAAGGAAGTGGACTTCGACCGCATGGCTCAGTTGATCGAGCGGATGCGCGTGAGCGACCCCAAAGCCGAGCGCTGGACCGCGGCGTTCGACGAGCTGCGCGGCATCATCGCCGCTCAGGGCGTGTGCGACGACAACGTCGTGTCCCTCGAGCTGACACCGGCGGCCTAGTCGCGCCGGGGGTGGACGGATCTCGTCCTGTCCATCGTTCAGCAGCTGATTTCGGCCAGCTCGGAGCACGGTCGCGTACGGCCAGGCGGAGACACCCGCCATGACTGACGTACTAATTGGCTCTGCATCTTGGGCTCAGATTCAGCACGGAGACGATGGCCCGGCAGCGGCGCCGCCGTCGGCACCCGGCTCCGAGCAACAGCAGCTCGACGCCCTTCTCTACGGTCAGAACGACAACTACGGGATCGGCGCGCCCATCCTCACGTATTTGCCGGAGGCCAAGGAGGCGGAGCAACCCATCGACCTCGGCCGCATCATCGCCGAAGCGCAGCAGCAACGCGGCGAAGATGTCAGGACGGCCGCCCTCAACGCTGCGGCGCAGCTCGCCGCGTCGACCTTCGTCCCTGCGAACGCAGGGGCAGCGCAGCTCGCTGCCTCGGCGCTCACCGAGCTCGCCGCGAGCTACAACGAAACGACGGCCGCGCAGCTCGACCCCGCTCTCGCGTACTGGACCAACATCGCCCAACAGCAGCTCGCCGCCGGCAGCAGTGTGGCGGCACCCAGCAGTCCCTTCGCTGGCGTCGGCGACGCCAACGCGACTGGCCAGGAGACCGTCGCGGGCCAAGCGATGACTGGCGCGCAGTACCTTCAAGACAAGGCCATCGTCTTCGTCACCCGCACGGTCGAAGAAGTGACGTTCCGAGACGTTGGCGAGAGCTCGTATGCGGTCACGAATCAGGTCCAGCGCCCGTTCGCCGTGACCATCGGCGAAGCCATGCGTGAGCTCAACCTCGATGCCGCGCAGGCCGCCGCGTATCTCGAGCAAAACGGTGTCTATGTCATCCGCAATGACGTCGCCGGCACGCGGGCCGAGTTCGAGGCCGTCCACGGGCGGGCACCGACTGCCGCGGAGCGCGCCTACGTCGTGCGCCCGGAGACCATGATGCGGTCGGGCGAGAACGAGGTCGTCATGCCTACGGTCTACGGCACCGCGCAGCAGCACTTGCAGGCGGCGGGTCACGACCTCGGCGTCTACGCGTGGCTACCGGCCCATGTGATGGCGGCCGCGCGGGCGAATCCCAACGGCAACGTGCTGCTCGCATCGAGCGATCAGGTGACCACGGTCCAAGCGCATCTCGCCGAGCAAGCGTTGGGCACTTACCTTCTACCCGACGGCAACGCCGGCACACGCGCCGACTTCGAGACCGCTACCGGTCGGGTAGCGACCGACGCAGATCGCGCCTTCATCGTGCGCGGGCCCGTCCATGAACGCAACGGCGAGAACGAAAACACCTATCCCGCGACGCTCGGTAACCAAGCGGCATACCTCCAGGCCATCGGCTTGTCGCCGAGCGCGCCAGGCAATCTCACCATCGCGTTCAACAACTCGCGCGCACGCGGCGGTGACGCGTATCTGGACACCTCCCATCGCAGCATCGATATGACCCAACCCAACGCCCTACCCGAGCGCGCCTACCGCGCCGTCGCGAACGACGCGCTCGCTGCCGAGTGGGTTCAGATCGGCGCCAACGGCCCCATCAACGACGACGTCGCCAAGATCCTCGGTGACGTCTACGCTCGCTTCGGCGCCGACACGCCGGAGAAGCAAGAGATCGTCCGCGGCCAGCTCTTCCGCTACGACCCCAGCTACGGCGTCATCGCCAACCGCGAGCTCATCAAGGGCGCGGTGGAGATGAACGACAACCGCCGCCAAGGCTTCTTCGAGCGCGGGTTCGGACGGGCCCTCTTGACCGTGGCTGCGACAGTGGTCGGTGGACCGGTGCTCGCCGCTGGTGTCAGCGCTGCCTTCGCGGCTTACGACGGCGGCTCACTCGGTGACATCGCCGTCGCCGGAGCCGCGGCTTATGCAGGGGGCGTCGTCGGCGCCGGTGTCGGCGGCGCGGTGACCTCGTCGCTCGCAAGCTCGGGTGTGTCCGCTACGGCGTCCGCAGCTGCCGGCGGCTTCGCCCAGGGCGTCGCCAGCTCGGCTACGAGCCAGCTCATCACCACCGGCAGCATCGATGGCGACAGGTTGTTGCAAGCTGGGGTCACTGGCGGTGTCACCGCGGGAGTCACGACCGGGCTCAACGGTACCGATCTCGTAAACAACATCGACACCTCTCTCGGCCTCGCCCCCGGAACCGCCGCGCGGGTCATCGGCGCCCAGGCAGGCACGGTCGCCGGCACCGGTGGCTTCGACTGGGAAGGGGCGCTGGCAACGCTCGTCGCACAGCCCGCGAGCATCAGGACCGGCACTCCGACCGAGTCCGCCAACGCAGACGTGAACGAGGTAGCCCGCATGTACGAGGTCCTCGCTGGCAATCCAGACCTCACCGTCGAGATCGACCGCACGCAGAGCGGCGTCGATGTCATCGACGCTTGGTCGCGCGACGGTGAACGGATGACCTTCACTTTCGTGAACGGCGTGCTGACGGGGAGAGAGACCAACCGCGACCTCGTCGACTCTGGCGTTGGCGCGAGAATGCAACAAGTGAACGCGATGGCGGACGAGCTGGCCGCGAACCCCGCCCTCCGAGTCATCACGACGAGCGACTACCGCACCGGTGAGCAGCAGCTCACCATCTTGAGCCCGGATCAGCCCACCGTTCAGTACAACTACATCAACGGCGAGTTTCATCGCGTCACCTTCCCCGATCAGGAGAACCAGCTGCGACGGGAGATCGACGTGGCGTTCGAGGGCTACGGCGTGCCGACGCTCGCGGCTCGACTTTGGTCCGACCGTGCGCTCGCCGGTGAGTCACTCATCTCGCGCGACATCGACCCCGCCTTGGCGAACATGGGCAAGCTCGTGACCGTGGCGATGAACGTCTCGGAGCCGGGCAAGAAACCCGAGTACACCGGCTCGGGTGCTCTCGGGGTCGCGACAATCGATGGTGTCGACCGCATCGTCCTCAGCACGGGCAATCACGTGCTCGACCCGGTCGAGGGCACCGTATTCTCGGCCCGCGATAGCCTTGGCCGCCTCGTCGAGATTCCTTTGGATGGTCAGATCATCAGGTCGCGAGGTGTCATCGGCGACAACGGTCGCATGACCCTCGACAACACCAACGATTGGGGACGCACCGATGGCTACATGGTCACCCTCTCCCCCGAGACGTTGAACGCCCTACGCCCCGGAACGACGCTGGCTGACCTGCCACGCGTCGGAGCGCCGCCGCCCCGTGACGCGCCCATCGCCCAATTCGGTTTCGCGGGCTGGGGCAACGTCGACAACGACGGTCAGTACATCGGCGTAAACCTCGTGGGCGCCGCGGGAACCGCGCTCGACCATGGCGACGGCCTCTTCATGACGAGCATGGCCGTGAGCACGACGAACCCACCAGTCACCGGCGGCATGAGCGGCGGCCCCGTTCTCGTCAAGCTACCCGACGGAACGATACAGCTCGTCGGCGTGCTCGCTAAAGCGGGCACACGCGACTCGAGCAACGCGTTCGCCAACCTGCAGAACGGCACGAACCTGCCCTCTCACCTCAGCTTCTTTGCGGACCTGAGCTGGGTGGTCAACGGAGGGAGCTCCGGGGAGGGGCCGTAATGCGCCCGCCCCGCGGAGCTTCACCAACGCGCGTCAGCCTCGGCGGCGACGGTTCATGAGCCACATCAGCACGAGTCCCACCGTGCCGATCTCAGGCGAGCCTCCGCCATTGCAGCCGTCTTTCTCCTCGGCGTTGTCATCGTCATCACCGGGCTCGTCCGAGTCGCCGCCATCGCTGTCACCGCCAGGCGTGTCGGAATCACCGCCGCCCGGGCCGGGGTCACAGCTGCCATTGCTCGTACCCGCGCAGACTCCACCCTGACAGGCATCAGAGCTGGTGCAGGTGCTGCCATCATCGCAGGCCGAGCCGTTGGCCTTCGGCGGGTTGGAGCAGGCCCCGGTACCGGCGCTGCACGTGCCGACGTCATGGCATTGATCCAAAGCGGTGCAGACCTTGGGATTTCCGCCATTGCAGACGCCCAAGGTGCAGGTGTCAGTCTGCGTGCAGCCGTTGCCGTCGTTGCACGGATCGTTGTCCGGCTTGTCGGCGTACGTGCAGTTGCCGCTCGATGGGTCGCAGATGCCCGCGGCCTTGCACTCGGCTGGTGCGCCGCAGACGACGTCCGCTCCAGCGGTGCAGACACCTACCTGGCAGGAATCGTTGGCGGTGCACAAGCTGCCGTCAGCGTCGCACGGATCACCGTTGGGCCTCGCCGCGTCCGCGGGGCACGCGGCGTCCGCACCGGTGCAAACCTCAGCGGCATCACAAACGCCCGCGACCACGCGGCACACCGTATCGATGGCCTTGAAGGTGCACGTGCTCTCGCAGCAGCTGGTCGCGGTGCCGTTGGCGGCTCCGCTATCGCATTGTTCACCGGCGTCGAGAGTGCCATTGCCGCAGAGCGGGCACGCGGTCAGCCCGACGTCGTCGATGGCAACGCCGCCGAACTGCACGGTCGTGTCGCCATCGACGTGAAAGCGCAGGCGAACCGTGTCGCCAACGAACGCATCATCGATGCGCACGGTGTGAACTGCCCAACCCGCGCTGCCGCCGATGTTGGCTTGCGGATTGCCCGTGCCCGCGGAAGCGCTGATCGGCGTCGGATCGAGCCACTCGTACACGCGCTGGACGGCCCCGCCGCCTCCGACCTCCTCCACATCGACGTAGAAGTGATCGAAATTCGCAGTCTCCATCTGATGGCGCATGGCCCACGACACGTAGAACGGTGGGTCCGTGTTCGCGAGGCTGATGTCGGGCGAGAAGAGATCCTGGCTGTTACTCGCGTTGTAGGTGTTGTCGAGGTCGGTCTTCCAGCAGGTCACGCCGCTCGCGCAGGTCGTGAAGTCAGCGACCGGGTTGGCCGTCGTTGTCGCTATGGTCGCGGGTAGGCCCAGCTCCCATTCGTCTTGGGTGCCCGAATGCGTGAAACCGGCAGCACCAGCTTCGAAATCGCCGTTGGGGATGAGCTCGAGCG
Organism: uncultured Bdellovibrionales bacterium; assembly: GCA_964484195.1. Taxonomy (GTDB): domain Bacteria; phylum Myxococcota; class XYA12-FULL-58-9; order XYA12-FULL-58-9; family JALHOP01; genus JALHOP01. The sequence continues at coordinate 1,247,408 of CAZAER010000001.1, forward strand.
GCGTGCCATTCGCCGCGCAAGCTGCCTTGGGCGCGGGCTCACAGATCTCGATGAACCAGGCGGTCAACGTGCCGCCGTTCGCACCGGTGGTGTCGTCACGCAGATCGAGCGTCCAGACGCCACCGGCGTTTTCGCCCTCGAACCAGCGTAAACGATAGGCGCCACTCGTCGAGGCCGTGCCGGACGTCGAGGTGTTCTCCGGGCGGACACGATACGGTCGCAATTGCGTCTGACTCGGGCCGAGCGCGGCCTCGTCGTCGAACACGAGATCCATCTGGGTCTGACCGCCAGTCGCGGCGGCACCAATGTCGGTGAACAAGCCGTTGTCGTTACCGGCCGGCGAGCGCAGGTGGGCGTCGATGTCCTGCATGAGCGCATGGTTGAGCGTGATGCCGACGTTGATGTCGCCGATGCGCGGGGTACCGGGAATGACGATGGTCGACGAGACGAGACCAGTGCCCGGCCCGATGGTCTTCGGGACGTCGGTGCTCGTGTATGTCGTGCAGTTGATGCCCTTCTGAACCGCCGGATAGATGGTGACGCTCAAGTGATACGTCGCGGTCGGTCCACCAACTGCAGCGCTCGCGCTGTCGACAAACGCAAAGTAGGTGCCGGCGTCTTTCACCGTCAGGAAGTACGCCTCACTGGGATTGTTGGGAATCGGCGCCACGTCACCGGTGCCGGCGTCGTCGATCACCAGAATCTGATTGTTGGCGTCGCCGAAGAGGGCAAAGCCCAGTCGGCCGTTCCACACGGTTGCATCGCGATCGGGGTTTACATCGAGCGAAAGGAACACCGTGTCACCGGCGTTGAGCGTCACGGAGAACCAGTCCTGCTCGGTGGCAGCCGCCGGATTGCGCTCTCCCGAGACCCAACCATTGGCTGGGAGCGGGTTCGCTGTCGCAGGCGTGTCGTTCGACTCGACCTCCGGCGTCGGCGCGCCAGATTGCAGCCGGAAGAAGATCTCGTAGTTGCGCTCGGATGTCGTACCGGCGGTGAAGTCATTGACCTTGAGGTAGTAGACACCCGTCGTCGGCAAGGTCGCGCCAGCAATCGTCGACGAGAGGCTGGCATAGGAGCCGTTGTCGTCGTCGAATTCGATCACCGTGGTGCCATCGACGTCGAGCACCGTGAGCTGCGAGTCGCTCGAGCTGCCCGCGGAGAACTGCGTGTTGACGGCCACATAGATGCGGTCGCCCGCAGTTGCATTGAAGCTGTAGAAGTCGATGTCGCCGTTGGGCCACAGGTTGCCTCTGATCACCTCCTGCGTGCCGACGATGGGCGTCGCGTTCGCGACGGTCCCGTTCGGAACCAGCGACGGAGGCTCATAGGTCAGGCCCAGCGAGTCCTGAACCGACTTGTTGAGGTCGTCGAGCATGCCGTCGGGACCGCACGCTGCGAACAGACCTATACTCACTGCGACTGCGAGGAAGGCGCCACGGGGGGTTATTCTCATGGCGCCGCACTCTATGCGCAGTCCGCTACCGCGAGCACGAACAAAAGAGACGGTGCGTTCAGTAACGGAGCAAAAACAACCGAGTTCGCCTAATCCTCATCGAACACGACCATCTCACCGGTCATCGACGCGTACTGCGCATCGAGCCACGCACTGCTGCGCGGCACGTTCGAGATGCGCAGCTCGTCCATGTCGCCTTGGTAGAGGTCGTCGACTGCCCAGTTCGACCGTCCGATGAAGTTCGACGTGCGTGTCACTGCTGACGGCAACGGAACACCGGTGCGACTACCGGCCGCTATAGCGTCCCTGGAGATCGTCGCGACACCGTCGGGTTGGTGCGTGACCGCCAGGTACTGCCACGCGCCGTTGACGAGCACGCCCGCCTGGCGAAACTGAAACCCTGGGTCGTGAACCTCGTAGACCAGCTCCTCGGTCAGCACCCAGCGATAGAGAACGATGTTGTCGGTGGCCTCGCCGTTTCCGAGGTCGATGACGCGGGCGAAGTTCCTCGGCGTCGTGGGACGCACCCACGCTTCGATGGTCAGGCCGCCGGCAAAGGCCGAGAAGCCGGAAGGCAGCGAGAGATACGCGTTGGTGCCATCGAACGTCGCGTAGGCGCCGATATGCGTTCCACCGAACGTGACACCGTTGTTGGTCGCCGACGTCGCCGAGAGCGCGGAGCTCGTGTTCGCGAAGTGATAGACCGCGACATAACCTTGCCGCCACACCGCGCTGGGATTGTCGACGCTCTGGGCGGCTGGGTTCCCGTAGTACATCCACACGTCGCGGTTGCTCTGCGCATCGAGCGTAACGCGCAACCACACGTAGGAATCGCCACTGGTCAGCCATTGCTCGACTTCGTGGGCGAGGAGAGTACCGTCCGCGAGGGTGAAGCGGAGGTCCGCGCCCCTTGCCCGCGCTGCGGCGTAGTCGATGCGCGATCCGTCAAGGCGGACGAGCACCGGGAAGTCGACCAACCTCTCGGCGCGGCCCTCGTTGATGACGACGAAGTGCGCACGACGCTCCCACCCCGGCATCACCGTCTGCAACGGCTGCGACGGCTCGGGGGGCAACGATGAGCGGCCGCAAGCTGCGACCATCAAGAGAAGCGCGCTGCGCAGCAAGTTTGCTAGGCCTCGTCGATAAGATACCGATGCTCTTTGTCGAAGGGCCAGTAATATAAGACGTAGGTCGGCTTGTTTTCCGAGTCGTAGTGCTGCTCGGCGACAACGCAATTCCTCGCGAGATCGCGCACTTGCTTGTTGTAGACGTCGACCAGCTCCTTGCGCCGCGGCAAATCGCGGTCGAGCGCAACGATGGCGTCACGAACGCTCAACGCGTCTTCTTGCAGCTGCGAGACGGTGCTCCACCCCAGGGGGGCGTTCACCCAGTGCATCGTCGCGTCCGGCATGTAGTTGGCGAACGCGAAGGCGGCGCGGAACTGCAGCTCGACCTGCGTCGAGTAGTCGGCCGCGATCACGGACCAGTCACCGCCGCGCTTGGCAACGAAGCCTTGCGGCACGCGAGCCGCATCGAGCGTACGACGGCGAACCGTCGCCTTCGCCTTGGCGACGCCATTGGTAGACGTGAGGTCGAGGGTGAGATCACCCTTCGCGAGATCTTCGAGCTTCACCTTGGCTTCGAAGCTACCGAGCAGGTCGTTGACCTTGAGCGCGTCGTAGTCGAAGAGCTCGAAGCGCAGCGTCACCGTGCCGGACGCGATATCGAGCTGGGAGTGTGAGAGCGTGAAGGGCTGCGGATCTTTGACCTCGACCCACTCGTTCTTCGCGGTCTTCACCCACGGCATACGCGGGTAGTCCGAAACTCCGATGAAGAGCTCACCCTTACCGAGCCACTCACCGACGTTCTTCGAGCTGAACCCGGTGACAGTTACCGAGTAAAGCGCGTGATCGTGGCGGGCAGGATCCGGCTGCGACATGGCGCTCGTGCGGCCGACGCCGTGAACCCACGACGGCTTGTCTGCCTCGAGCGAAAACTTGTCCTTGGGAGCAGTCGTCTTGCTCGTCGCGGTGTGTACCGAGCCCTGAATGACCTGTTTTTCGCCGACGAGGGGGCGCGCAGAAGTGCGTGGGACGACGTTCATGACGAGGCTCCAGCCCACAGGGAACGGGCCGACAGATGCTGCAGATTGGGGGAAAGGCCGGCGCTCGTGGGAAACGAGGCCGAGGGAGAAACGGTGCTTATCGCGCGATGCCGAGGTCCGTTGCGACAATGTGTCAGGGGAGGCCCGGTGTGGTGCTACAAGCAGATCCCATGCGGATCGCGATAGCCATGGTGCTGACATCCACGATGCTCGTCGCGTGTGGCGGGAAAAAGAAGGACGACCCGCCGTGCACGGGAGCCGCATGTGTGGATACGGTGGCCGCGCCCGAGCTCATCCAGTTGCTCCCCGGCGCGACGGCCAACGACAACGGGCCACGTATCATCGGCAGCGCCGAGGCGGGTCTCACGGTCCGCATCTACGACGACACGGCATGCGAAAACGTCCGCGCCAGCGGAACCGCGGCGGCATTCACGAGCACCGGCATCCAGGTGCCCGTGCTCGACGAATCGACGACCACCTTCCGCGCGCGTGCTGAACGCGATGACGGACTGCGCTCGGCGTGCTCTTCGATCTCGTTCACTTACGTCGAGGACAGCACCCCGCCGGGCCCGCCCACCATCACGGCTGTGAGCCCTACCCTCTCCAACACGAACGGCACGGTGCTGTTCGGCGATGCCCCCGGCGCGGAGGTCGTGCAGGTGTTCGCCGACGCAGCCTGCACCGGCGCGCTGATCGCGAGCGGTAGTCCGACGACCTTTGCGAGCAACGGTATCGCCATCATCGTGGCAGACGACAGCTCGCTCACCCTCCGCGCACGCAGTCTCGATGCCGTGGGGAACGCGTCTCCGTGCTCGACGAGCTCGGCGACCTACGTCGAAGACAGCACACCTCCGGCGTTCGCGGGTCTAGTCGACGCGCGCTACGACGGCAGCGGCGCCGCGCTCTCCTGGGACACCGCCGCGGAAGACGTGGTCTACGAGGTCTGCCGCTCGGACACGCGCGGTGGCTGCGACACGTTCGTCACCTACGACGCCACCACCGCGACGACCTTCGCCGACGCAGGCGTGGCGAGCGCCGCAACCTATTACTATCGCGTCGGGGCACGTGATGCCGCGGGTAACCTCGCCACGCCCCGCTCCGAACGCGCAGTCTACATCGGCTGCGGGACTGGATTTCTCGCAAGCGGGAGCGGATGCACCTGGCAGCACGGCCCCAGCAACTGGGATTTCGACAGCAGCAGCACCTGGGTCCAAGAAGCCGCGCCAGTCCAGATCGCGAACGGCGCTGACGCTTGCAGCCCCGGCGTCGAAGGCTACGCGGTCATCGACCGTGCGACGACCTGCGGCGGCGGCGGTCTCCACCAGACGTTCGACATGCCGACTTTCGAGCAAGGGGGCGGCATGGAGCTCTCTATCGGCTACTACTACGACGATGCGGTCGGCTGCCCTGACCGCTGCAGCGGACTCAACGAGCCGTCATGCAACGATCAGTACCTCATGTGCGCATGGACAGGCTCTACCTGTGTCAGCGTTTGCACCACCTATGACGAGCCCACCTGTGCGTCGATATTTGGTTGCTCCTGGAACGGTTCCTGCGAATTCAACCGCTTCGGCGGCCGCTGCATACCAGCGAGTGTCCGCGCGAGCGTCGGCAGCCGCTCATTCGATGCGGTCGCCGTGCAGGCGCCCTTCTGCACGCAGACGACGGCATGCCTCGGCGACGCGCAGTACGGTGGAGCCCAAGACATCGCGCTTCGCACGCGAGCTGAGTTTGCGTGTAGCCCCCTGAGCGACCTCGAGATCCGCCCCGCGCGGGTCACGTCTCTGAGCATCGAGCCGGCCCAGCATTGCCCAGCACCGGGTGAAGCGTACAACGGCGAGCTCGATTTCGACGCCGTTGGGTACGGCTTCCCCAGCGGCAACACATTCGAACAGGGCCAGCTCGGAGAACAAGGCAGCCGCGCCGCGCGCTTCAACATCGCGACACGCTGCGGCCGCGTCAGCATGAGCACGTGGTACTCGGTGCCGAGCGCAACGACCGCACCCGCCCTCGAGCTTTGGCTCGCGCGCGGGTCCGGGAGTGAGGTGGATGTCTCCATCACCGAGGGCTTGGGTGGGCTACGATTGCCGGCGACAGCGACCGGCACACAGCGTATCTGCTTGCCGCAGGGCGCCCGCGGCAGCGCCTTTCCGCTCACCATCTCCGGCGGCGGACCAGGTGACTCGGTCGCGGGCTCCGCCACGAATTGCGGCGATGCCTTCGCGACCTTCGTCGTCGTCGATAGCGTACGCGTCGCGAACGATGCGCGTTGCACCGCGGCGAGCAACGTCGTGAACGGCGACTTCGAGCTCGAGGCGTCCGACCTCGTCACCTGGTGGTTCAACTGGGCGCCGACGCAGTCAGGCGGAGCCTCGGCCTTCCCAGAAATCGCGCGCGGGGCGGTCGGCCGGGCCTCCGACGCCGCCGGGCATGCACAGCTCGACCAATGCGGGCAGGCGACCATGGCGACCGCTATCGCGGTGATCCCACCCACCGTGGGCGGGGGTGCCGCCGTGCGCGCGTATTACAAGTACGTGGCCGGCACCGAGGGCAGCGCGAGCGTCGGTGTCTCCGGCCTCCCACGGAGCGCGCTCGCGCCCGCGGCGGACTGGACTCCCACCACCCTCTGCCTGCCGCAAGACAGCGGGCCGGCGGCAGTTTCGTTCACCCTGACGCGGTTCACGGCTTGCGGTGCTTCGAGCCCGCAGGAGCTGTGGGTCGACGACGTCGAGGTGGTGAACGATCCGAGCTGCCCGTAAGGTCACGCTGCGCTCTAGCGAGTTGCGCGCGATTGCTGTACCAGACGCGCCGAAGTCCTCATGATCACCACCGAAAACCTCGCCCTCTCCTTCGGCAAACGCACTCTCTTCGAAAACGTCACCATCAAGCTGACGCCGGGGAACTGCTACGGCCTCATCGGCGCGAACGGCGCCGGCAAGTCGACATTCCTCAAGATCCTCTCCGGTGACGTCGAGCCCACCGCCGGCAACGTCTCCGTGCCCAAGGGCCTGCGCATCAGCACCCTGCGCCAGGATCACTTCGCGTTCGACGAGGTCACCGCGCTCGAGACCGTCATCATCGGCCACAAGCACCTCTACGAGGTCATGCGCGCCAAAGACGCCCTCTACGCCAAAGCGGACTTCAGCGACGAAGACGGCATGCGCGTCTCGGAGCTGGAGTCCGAGTTCACCGATCTTGGCGGCTGGGACGCGGAGGCCAACGCCGGCACGCTCTTGAGCAGCCTAGGCATCCCCGTCGCCCAGCACAGCCGACTCATGAAGGAGCTCTCGGGCAGCGAGAAAGTCCGCGTGCTCCTCGCGCAAGCGCTCTTCGGCAACCCCGAGATCCTCCTCATGGACGAGCCGACGAACCACCTCGACGTCGGCTCGATTCTCTGGCTCGAGGACTTCCTCGCCGAGTTCAAACACACCGTCGTCGTCGTCTCCCACGACCGTCACTTCTTGAACAACGTCTGCACGCACGTCGCGGACATCGACTACGGCAAAGTGCAGCTCTACTCCGGCAACTACGCCTTCTGGAAAGAGTCGAGCGAGCTCGCGCTCCGGCAGGCCTCGGACAAGAACAAGAAGACCGAAGACAAGATCAAAGAGCTGCAAGAGTTCGTGCGCCGCTTCAGCGCCAACAAGTCGAAGTCCGCTCAAGCGACATCGCGCAAGAAGATCTTGGACAAGCTCGACCTCACGGAAATCAAGCCGTCCTCCCGCAAGTATCCGCACATCATCTTCAAGGATACGCGTGACCTCGGTAAAGACGTGCTCACGGTGCGTGGCCTTGCGAAGGCCGAGGAGACGCAGCTCTTCGCCAACGTGTCGTTCACCGTGGGCCGCGGCGAGAAGGTCGCCGTCGTCGGGGACGACACTTCCGTGTCGATGCTCTTGCGCGTGCTCGCTGGGGACGTGAAAGCGGACAAGGGCGAGATCGCGTGGGGCCAGTCGGTAGCGCTCGGCTATCTGCCGACCGACAACGCCAGCTTCTTCAAGTCGCAGCTCAACCTCGTGGATTGGCTGCGGCAGTACTCGCCCGACGAACAGGGCGAGAACTTCATGCGCTCGTATCTCGGACGCATGCTCTTCTCGGGAGAAGAGTCGCAGAAGGCCGTGTCGGTTTTGTCGGGTGGCGAGCGTGTCCGCTGCATGCTCGCAAAGCTCATGTTGATGCGGCCGAACGTGCTGATTCTCGACCAACCCACGGGTCACCTCGACCTCGAGTCGATCACCGCGTTCAACGAGGGTTTGGTCGGATACCCCGGCACGATCATCTTCGGCTCACACGACGTCGAGTTCGCGCAGACCTTGGCAACGCGGGTCATCGTCGTGACTCCGACGAGCTTCGACGACCTGCCGATGACGTACGAGGAGTACCTCGCGAAACAGAAAGCGTCGCAGTCGCGCTAGCGGTCGATCACCAGCGTGCTTGGCTTCGCCTCTGGCTCTTTCCGGCGATGGAGCTCGGCCAGCATCCCGAAGTTGTCGAGCGCCGCGCCGCGTAGCTTGACCGGCAGCGTCGTTCGCGCGCCCCCGGGTACCGCGCCGTTTCGGTTGCACGCGGCGATATCGACCTCGAGCTCGAGCTCGTCTTTGCTCGCCGCCACGACTTTCACGCCAATCGCCTTCGGTCTAATGCCGTCTCGGCACTGGACGAACTCGGTGCGCTTCTCGAACTCGTCGCGAATTGCTTGGCCGTAGCGATCGACATAGTCGTCCGTCGCTCTCAACACCGCTGCAGCGGAGTAGCGGTCGAGTGAGCCTCGCCACGAGCCTGGCGCGTAGGGCTTGATCACACGCGCTCGGCGCACGACCTGCATTTCGTTCGTGACCAGTCCGATCCTGAGAATCTCTGGACCCGATTCGATGCGCACGTACGACTGCCCTTCGTACCCTTCTAGCTCCCGACACGCGCGCTTCATCGCCGAGGAGACGGGCGAATCGACAGCGAGCCCACCGTGGCGGCGCGCCAAAAGCGCGACGTCGATGACGTCGGCCAGTGCCTTCGCATGCGACTGGGCACCCTCGAGTCTCGTCTGACGCTTCCACGCTCTCAGGGTCGCGCTGTAACGGTTCAAACCCCTGTTGAGATCTTGGTAGCAGCGCTCCACTTCGGCTGGGGTCGCCGAAGCGAGGTCTTCCTGCCGCGTGAGGTAGCTCGGGGCGCGTGGCGCGACGTGGAGCTCCACTGGCTCACCCTTCATCGTTTCGAAGCGCTTCTCGAGGCCGGAAAGCAAGGTGAGCCATCGACGACTGGTCGATACGCCACCACCGTGCTCGCGCAATGCCTTGATCAATCCCTCGGCTGCTTGCGCCAGTCTCTGTCGGTCGGCAACGACTCCATCACGCGCCTCGGCACCGGAGGTGCTCTCACCGTGGATGGTTTCGCGACGAATGAGGTCGATGCTCGCGCGTTTCTCGGGCGCCTGAATCACGAGCAATTGTGCCTTGATCATACCGTCGAACGCATCGGAATCGGGCGCGCGTCCGTGCTGCACGAAGAACTGCTGCACGGCTGCCTCCATGCCCGCCATGAGCGGTTCCGCCTGCTTGTGGCCTCGGTATGCCGTGAAGGCCGGATGTACGTTTTGGCGGAACCAGGCAGCTGCCTCTTGGACGCGATCTTCCTGCTCTCGCGCTTGGCGAGCCGCTGCGGCTTGCTCGGCGATGCGCTGCCCTTCCGAAAGGACTTGCGCGCCGAGCTCCTGGCCGGCGGCGAGGGCCTGACTTCCGAGTTGCCGCACGCGCGACCACGCGCTCGACATGTCACTACCAATGTTCTTCGGCATAAAAGGATGGCCCTTCAACGTTGTCGTCCTCCACTTATCGCCGGCCGCAGCGATGCGTTGCCCGGGCCCGAGTGCCCGCCAGGCACTGAACATTTGACACGTGCTCTGTTGTTCAGTATCAAGAGACAATGCACCGCAAGCCGAAGAGCCCTTTGGTCAAGGTTCACTTCCCCTTGGACCCCGAAGAACACGGCATCGCGGGCGAGACGATGTGGTGTGAGCCAGTCGGCATCGGGCTCTACAAACTGTGGAGCGTGCCGTACACGGTGCGCGGGGTGAGCCTGCACGACATCGTCAAGGCGAAGGAGGTCGACGACGTCCTGACCTTCGTCTCCGTCGCTATCCGCGCCGGCCATTCGACCTACGCCTACGTAAAGCTCGACTCCGTCCGCTTCGATGAGTTTTGGCAACCGCTCGCCAAGCTCGGTGTCGAGAGCTCGAACGCCGACGGCGTCGTCGCCATCGACATCCCTTCACGCGCCGACATCTTCGACGTACGCCGCGCCTTCCGCCGCGGGCAAGAGGCGGGGGTCTGGGATTGCGAGGAGATGACCTGTGGCCACCTCATCGCACTTGCTCGCGCTAGCTGAAGCAACTCTCGGCCCCCTGTGGCCGATAAACATCCCGAAACACGATGAGGCGGGGTTTGTCTCCTCTTCCGCCTGCTTTCGGGACCCACGTATGCAACCGTACTCTTCAGTTAGCTCACGAACCATTGGCGGTACGAGCCTCGGCCAACCGGCACCTGCGACGCACGCGTCCGTAAGCGCCAAAGCAGCGCCAGATACCGCGCGTGCCCTGGAAACGTCGGCTGCCGCAACGGAGACAGTCGCATCGGCCTACGGACGCGCTCTTCGCGCGCTCACACGGTCGGGCGTCGGCATGCCGTCGCACACGCAAGTCATGACAGCAGCGGCGCTCCTAGGCCGCAACGCGAGCCTCGAGCACAACCCACTCCTTCTTTGGGCCGAAACCGAAGCCCTCACCCCGGCAACGCCGGCGCCGCGCGACCAGAGCGCGCAGTCCTTCCTCGCTCGTTTTGCCGCGGAGGGGTTCGAGGTCTGTCACAGCGACCGTTTGCCCGCCTGCGGGGACCACCACGAAGAGCACCACCTGTTGTTCAACGCGGAGCATGGCCTGTTCGCCGCGTTCTATGCCGACAACGGCAAGACTCTCGACGCCAAGATCTTCTTCAACTGGCAACCGGCGCCGGGCGTGGATACCAATCACCCAGCGCGTGGTGTCCTCGGCAATTCGTTGACCCGACCCGACAAGCCCATCGTGGGCTGCGTGTCGACGCACACCAAGGGCTGCGCTGACGAGCTCTTCAGCAAGCTCGATGTGCTCAAGAGCAACGGCACCTTTTTGCCGCGCTGGGACGGCGCCCCATACATCACGCTCTACACGGGCCAGGAGTACGCACGCATCGGCTTCTCCGGCCAGCAGCACTTCAACGCCGAGTGCAAGCGCATCACCGAAGAGCGCCTCGCGCGAGTGCCCCAGCCCTATCGCGACGCCATGGGGATCTGAACGCCTACTGATTGCTGGTGACGCTCATCGCGGCGCTCGCACTGCCATCGACATTGAACGTGTCGGTGCCCGCACCGCCATTCAAGATGAGTGTGTCCGTCGTGTCCGCCCCAGAGATGGTCACCGCCGTATACAGACCACCGACCTGAACCGCGCCGGAGCTCGTCGAAACGTTGAAGGTGTCCGCGGCAGCGGTGCCGTTGATCGACACACTGTCCACCGCGCTGTCACCGGTGGTGACGCCCGAGGCGGCGAGATTTACGGTGAGCTGTCCAACGTCGGTCTGGGACATGTCGTTCAAGGTCACGGTGTCCGTGCCACCGAGCACCTGCAAAGACACGTGCTCGACGTCATCGACGTCCATGACGATGGAGCCGACGTTGCGCGTGAGCAATGCCCTGCTTCCATTGGCGGACAAAGCCAGGACCTCCGCGCCAGCGGAGCAGTTGAACATGAGCGTATCGGTACCGACCTGCCCCTCGATCGTGTCGCTGCCGTCGCCGGGATCCCATTGGGCGACGTCATTGCCGTCACCCAAGAAGATGGTGTCGTTGCCTTGATTGCCATCGACGTGATCGTTGCCCGGCCCACCCAAAACGATGTCCGCTCCGTTGCCTCCGTTCACCACGTCGTCACCCTCGCCGCCTTCGATCTGTAGCTTGATCAGCGCAGCGATGTTGCCACCAGCGGTGACCTGATCGGCGCCGCCGAGGCACTTGATCGTAAGTGTGTCCGCCGGAACGGATCCACTGATATCCACAGTCGCGGAGTAGAGAGCGCCTTGAAGGCGCACGAGCGCGCCGTTCGCCGTCACCGTGATGGTGTCTGCCTCCTCGGAGCCGTTCGCGGTGATGAGATCGTTGCCGGTCGCAGCGACCACGACGCCATCGCCGGCTTCGTATCCTTTGACGGCGACTTCGGCCCCCGCCCCAGCGACGACGGTGCTGCCTGCTTCGCCGCTCACCATGATGGTGTCCTGGCCGGCCGTGCCGTTCAGCGTGACCGTGTCCGCCTGTCCATCGCCAGTGCTACCCGTGCTCGCTCGCAGGTCGATGGTGATGCCGCCCAACGTTATCGCGGACAGGTCACCGACGGTGATGCTGTCGGCCCCGCCGACTGGATCGACCGTGAGCTCCTCGATGCCTCCAACGTCGACCGAGGCGTCGCCCCAGACCACGAGCAAACGCTCGCCGCTTGCCGAGAGCGCGATGGTCTCGGGGTCGTCGCTGCCGGTGAACGCCAGTGTCTCGTCACCGTCACCGCCGTCGATCACGTCGCTGCCATGGCCCGCGCTCCAGAAGACGGTGTCGTTGCCCCCGCCGAGCGTGATGGTGTCGATGCCCGTGCCGCCGATCACGGAGTCGTCCCCGTCACCTCCGGCGATCGTTTCGGCGCCGGCACCGCCGATCAGCGAATCGTTACCGCCGCCGCCGTTGATGGTGGTGGCTTCGTTGAGGGTGAAGACGCCGTTGGCCTCGTCGATGCGAACGACATCGGCGCCGCCGTTCCCGTTGATGACGATGGCCTCGAATTGCGTGATGTCGAAGCGGCCGTCCGCGACGCCATCGTCGCCGATGTCGACTTCGAGTAGGACCGCGGCGCCGGCCTGAAGCCGCAGAGCGAGGCGCGAATCGGCGTCGCTGCCGTCGATCCGGAGCGTCCGGCTGACGATGTCCGCGGTGTACAGCGGAGCTGCGGTGTCTTCATCGGTCGCCGAGTCATCGTCGTCGTCGCGGTCGTCTTTCGAGCAGGCCGACAGCGCCAGCGCGGTGCAGAGAATGATGCGGTAGCTCATGACACGTCCCCTATTCGCGAAGCCCCACCATACCGACAATCACTGTCACCAAAGCCACTGCACACGGATAAACGAGCCCCGCGTAGATGTTGCCGGTGGCCGCTGTCATGCTTGCCGCAATCAACGGCATGAACCCGCCAAACACACCATTTCCGACGTGGTACGGCAAAGACATCGAGGTGTAACGAATTTGCACCGGGAAGAGCTCGACGAGAAACGCTGCAATTGGGCCATACACCATGGTCACGAGCAGCATCAGGACCACCAGAATGGCGACCGTCGCCACGACGTCGATATCGGGAGGCGTCGCCACGGCGACGAGCGCGCGGAACAGCGGGTAATAGAGCACGACCGCTAAAGCGCACCCAGTCAACATGATGGGCTTGCGTCCAATGCGATCCGACAGCCGCCCGAACACCACGAAAAACGGCGTACCGATCGCCAGTGCAACCCCGATGAGCACGTACGACGTGACGAAGTCGACCTTCAGCGTGTTCTGCAAGAAAAACAGCGCGTAGAACTGGCCGGTGTACCAGACGACGCCCTGCCCGGCGGTCGCACCGAAGAGCGCAAGTAGCACGTACTTGAGATTCACAGGATTCGTGAAGCTCTCTTTTAGCGGATTCTTCGAAATTTTGTTTTCGGCCTTGAGCTTCAAGAACGCCGGCGACTCGCGCAGCTTCATGCGGATGTAAACGGAGACGCCGAGCAGCACGAACGACAACAAGAACGGAACGCGCCAGCCCCAGCTGTTGAAGGCGTCGTCACCGAACGCGAGGCGCGTCGTGAGGATGACCGCGAGCGACACGAAGAAGCCGAGCGTCGCCGTCGTCTGGATGAAGCTCGTGTAGTAGCCGCGGCGATCATCCGGTGCGTGCTCCGCCACGTAAGTCGCAGCGCCCCCGTATTCGCCGCCGAGCGCGAGGCCCTGGGCCAGCCGCAGAGCCACGAGGAGAATCGGCGCCAGCATGCCGACATTGTCGTACGTCGGCAGCAAGCCGATCGCCGCCGTCGACACACCCATGATCACGATGGTGACGAGGAACGTGTGCTTGCGCCCGACGAGATCACCGAGGCGTCCGAAGACCAACGCGCCGAACGGCCGCACCGCAAAGCCCGCACCGAAGGTCGCGAGGCTCGCGAGAAACGCGGCGGTCTCGTGACCTTTCGGGAAGAACAGTCCGCTGAAGAAGGCTGCGAGCGAGCCGTAGAGATAGAAGTCGTACCACTCGAAGAGCGTGCCGACGGACGAGGCCAAGATGACCTGACGGATCTTGGACGGCTCGCTGACGGCTTCGGATTGCGGAGCGGGCATGGCGTCCCCACGATAGCCCGCATGCGCAAAATAACACTATTGGCAGTCTGCTTTTTTCTCGGTGCGTGCGGCGGGGGCAGCGACACGATCGAACCGGGTAGCGCCGGCAGCAGGTGCTCGACGACCGCGGACTGCAACCCCGGTATCGAGTGCGTGTCGCTCGGCAACAACACCGATCGCGGCTGCTTTGCACACGCTTGCGCCAAGACGGGCTGCGAGACGAACGAGGACTGCGACCAGTTCGACGGCGGCAGATGCGTGGGTGAGTTCGATAGCGGCGTCGGCGTGCCGGTGTGCACCTACCAGGAGTGGAATTCCGACGAGTCGCTCTGCGACCCAACCTAGCGGCTGAGGCGCTCGCCAACTTACTCGCTGTCGACGAACCCGCGCATGCTCCGCGCCCGGGCTGGTTGCCGCAGCTTGTGCAGCGCCTTTGCCTCGATCTGCCTGATGCGCTCGCGGGTCACCGAGAACACTTCGCCGACCTGCTCGAGCGTGTGCTCGGAGTCGTGCCCGATGCCGAAGCGCATGCGGATGATTTTGTCTTCGCGTGGGCTCAGATGTTTGAGCACGCCACGCATCTGGCGCGCGAGGTCATTGCCCTCCGCTACAGCAGACGCTGATTCCTCGCGTGAGGAGATGAAGTCACCGAGCGTCGTGTCACCATCTTCACCCACGGGATTCGACAGCGACACCGGCTCACGACCGAGCGACATCACGTGGACGACGCGCTCTTTCGGCATGTCGAGCTTCCGCGCGATCTCATCCGGAGTCGGCTCACGCCCGAGCTGCAAGGCCAGATAGCGGTTGGTGCGCAGGACCTTGTTCAGCGTCTCCGACATGTGGACCGGGACACGAATGGTGCGCGACTGATCAGACAGAGCACGCGTCACCGCCTGGCGGATCCACCAGGTCGCGTAAGTCGAGAACTTGAACCCGCGCCGGTGATCGAACTTCTCCACCGCCCGCATGAGCCCTAGGTTGCCCTCCTGGATGAGGTCCGGGAGCTGCATGCCGCGATTCACGTAGGCCTTGGCGATGAACACCACCAAGCGCAGGTTTGCAGCGACGAGCTCTCCCCTCGCCTGCCGCGCCCTGCGCTCGCATGCGACGAGTCGCGCGTGCGTCGCTCGCAGATCGCGTTCGCCTGGAGCCGCGCTCGCGACCATGGTCTCGACCCGCGCCCGCAAGCGCTGGCGCGCGTGCGAGCACAACGCCAGCTCCGCGTACGTCTTCTCGATCTCGGCTGAACGGCGAGCCCGGAGCTTCGGAGTGCCCTTGCTGCGCTGGTCGTGCAGCTTGCTGATGCGGGTGAGTAGCTTCAGCGCGTCTTTTGCGCTGTGCGTGCGCTCGCCCTCACCGTCTTCGGGAACCTCGACGAGCTCATGCACGCCAAGGGCACCAGAGCGCAGCTTGTCGGCGACCGAGCGAAGCTCCGCTATAACGGCGTCGGATTCGAGCATGGCGCTCGTCGCTTCGGCATCCCCGGCTTCGATGCGCTTGGCGATCTCGACCTCTTGCTCACGCGTCAACAGGGCGACGCGTCTGACGCGATCGAGATAGCTGCCAACGTCATCGCGCTCAGGACTTTTGACGGGCCGAATTCCCGCGCTCGAGCGGCGCGGCTTCTTGTCCTTCAGGAGACACACTTCTTTCAGGGGCGGCGCGCCCCTTCGAACGCTTTGCTAGAACAGCGGGGGCTGGGGGCCTGGCACGATGCCGATGAGGTCGGGATCTTCGCCGGTCAAGCGAGCGATCTCCGCGCGCTTCTCGGACTCGACCTTGCGAGCGGCCTTCTTGGCAGCCTTCTCTTCCTGCTGCTCCTTGCGGCGCAGTTCCTTCTGGCGTTTGCCGAATGCGGGGCTGCTCACGCGCGACTCCTTTGGAAACACAAAGCCCGGGTGGGACCTGAGTCCAACCCGGGCTTGCGAGTGCAAGGAGCACCGTATGCTATTCACGCCGCCAATGCGCGGGAGATTTGCCCGCGGCAGGTCTTTTACGATCTTCTCGGTCGGTGCGAGCTGTTTTCTAGCGGCCGAAGCGGCGGCGGAGCTCTTCGGCGACGTCGCGCAGCTGGCCTGGGACGTTCCGGAGCTCTTCCGCGGCCTCGCGCAGCTTGTCTGGGACGTTTCCGAGCTCTCCCGCAACCTCGCGCAGCTTGTCCGGGACATTCCCCAGCTCTTCCGCGACATTGCGCAGCTCGCGCTCGGCATCGCCGAGCTTCTCTTGAGCGACCCTGACGCCGGGCGCGATCGCCTCTTCGACCTGGCGCTTGAGCTTCTTGGCCTCACGCGCGGCAAGGATGGCAGCGTCTTCGGCGCTGTCCTTGAGCTCCTCGAGGGCCGTGCGCGCACCCGACTGCAACAAGAGTTGGTCGCGGATGGCGTTGCGAAGCTCGGTCGCAATGGCCACACCCTGCAGCGCCGCCTGGCGAGCTTGCGGACGGGCCATGGTCAGCTTCTGGTCACCCATGGTGCCGGAGTAGTGAGCGCGAACCTCTTTGCCATCGACCGTCACTTCGTAAGGGCGTGGGCAGGAGAAGCCGAAGCGAAGCGCCTCGAACGTGTGCTCGCTATTGGACGCGCCCTTCTTGGTCATGGCGGCGAGCTTGGCGTGCTCGTCGACGCTCTTGCTGGCGCGTTGGAGGTCGTGGCGGGTGACGGCGCCATCCAAGAGGCGAGTGAGCATGGGCTGATCCCAGAGGCCGTAGCTGATGGCTTTATAGGTTACGTCAAGCAGTCTGTCGGTCACGGTGATACGCCTTTTCGCGATTGTGATGCGAAATCATCGGAAAGGGCCCGGCCAAGTTGCGTGCACACGGGTGCCGTGACGGCGCTCGCCGCGTAGCCGCATCTCGGTGACCCAGGTTTTATTAGGTCGCGGGCGGCTCGAGGCTGACGTGTGCGGCCTGGCGCGCCTGTGACGCCAGGACGGCACGAATCTCATCGGCGCGTCTCAGCAGGGCGAGAATGGCGTCTTCATGCTCGGACTTGGCGCGCTCGCGCGACCGCGTCGCGGCGCTCTGGTTGTACATCTGCAATAGATACGCACCGGCGCAAAAGACAATCACCCCGATGATGAGCCAGGGGCTGACCGCAAACCCGAGAAAAGGCAGCATGCTCACGAGCGTCCCCACGACGCCCCCGAGCGTGAGCGCACCGTTGAGGACCGCCGGCGGGATCGGGTCTTTGGCTGGCTCGAGCAGCGTGTTCGACGTCTGGCGAAGGCGGTCGACTAGGCGGGTGGAGGCGGGATCGGTCGCGACGACCCGAGCGGCATCATCGATCTGCGCCCGCAACACCGCGTGCGACATGAACTGCGCGCCGGCAGCTTGGGCAAGCCTCGGCGCTTCCGTCGGGGACAACATGTCCGGGAGCCCATCGGCCTCGAGCACCTGG
Organism: uncultured Bdellovibrionales bacterium; assembly: GCA_964484195.1. Lineage (GTDB taxonomy): Bacteria > Myxococcota > XYA12-FULL-58-9 > XYA12-FULL-58-9 > JALHOP01 > JALHOP01. Next base: position 1,264,800 of record CAZAER010000001.1, read on the forward strand.
GTTGCGTACTCCAGGCCGTACGCCGCGTCCGGAGCGGGCGCGACCGGCAAAGGGCTTTGCACACCAGGTCCGTATCCGGGGCTCGGCGTTACCATCGCGGCATCCCCCTGCAGGAGCTGGACGGCTCCCGCCCGTGTATTTTCGGGGGTTTGTGCAGCGCAGTTGCGGACTACTTCGCCACGATTAAATGGTGGCAGCCACCATTTTCGAAAGACCAATAAATGGTGGCAGTCACCATTTTCCTAAATGGTGGCTGTCACCATTTTCGAGTCACCATTTTCGGAAGACGAGCATGAAGTTGTTGGCCGGCATGGGGACGCGCTCGGCAAGCTGCAGGCCGTGCTCGGCCGCTGCGGACACGACCTCATTCACGTCACGCACACCCCAGTCTGGATTGCGCGCGCGCAGGCTGGCATCGAACTCTTCGTTGCTCGGCGCGGTGTGGCGGCCGTCGACTTTGTAGGGTCCGTAGGTCACGAGCGGCGCGCCGGGCGCGAGAACGAGGCCGGCGCCACGCATGAGACCCGCGCAGGCGGCGAACGGAGCGATGTGGATCATGTTGCTGCACAGCACCGCGTCAGCACGCTCGACCGGCCACGACGGTGACGCGGCGTCGAGCACGATCGGCGGGTTGACGTTCGCGAGGCCGCTGTCGGCCAGATGGGCGGCGATGCTCGCGATACCGGACTGGGCGATGTCGGTTGGCTGCCAGGTGAGGTGTTGCACCTTGGAGGCGAAGTAAACGACGTGCTCGCCGGACCCACTCGCGACTTCGAGGACGAGCCCACTTCGTGGGAGCACGCGCTGAAGAACGGCGAGGATGGGCTCGCGGTTGCGTTGGGTTGCTGGGGCGTGTTGCTTCATCGCTGCTCTCGGACCCTACAATGAATGACCGCCATCGCGGAGTCATCGGGGTTGTACATCGGGTCGTCGGGCGTGAAGGCCGATTCGAGCCGGATGTTGCTCATCTTGGCGATCGCCCAGAGCTTCCCGACGCCCATGGTCGACGAGGCGCTTCCGCCCCCCGTCTGCACGCCCCGCAGCACCTCGGCTCCCGCGGAGCTCGTCCCGTGGCAATAGGGCTCGACGACGCGGTGAAAGCCACCGTAGTCGAACGCCAAGCGGCGTCGTTCGCGGATCGCTCTGCAGACTAGCGCATGCTCCAGCACGGCATTGACTCGCTAAAACAGACAACGACTACTGCCAGACGATGGGACTCTCCCCATCATCGAGCACATTGGAGCAATCACTTGCGCATTGGTCGACCACGACCGAGCAGGTCAGCCCAGCGATGCAGCCGTAACAACCGTCGACGGCATCTTTGTACGCCGCCTCGTCGTGGTAGCGCGCCTCGCAGCGATCCTCGCACGCGAGCGGATCGAACTCTGCGTCGTAACAATTGCGATAGGCGAAGCAAACTGCGTCGCAATGCGACTCGACCTGCTTGGCGCAAGCCACGAGCAACAAGGCGAGAGAGGTAATCAGGCGGAGCACGGAGGCCACATGCCACGAGGGTTTCGGTCGTTTCAACCTCTGCGGGGCGTCTCCTAAAACGGACCACCCCGGCAACTGCCCCAAATTGCCCCACTCCGATCCCGAAAAATCTGCACATCTCCACAAAACTTAACTTGAAATCCCCCTACTCCGTGCGAAACCGTTACGCGCGTGACTAGACCAAGCAAACTCCGCCTTGCTCCAGTTCTCATCTTCACCTCGTTCCTCCTCGCCGCCCCCGCGCGTGCAGAGGTCAACTGGAACATTCGCCTCGAGGGCGGTGTCGCCTTCCCGTTGAGCGCGCCACAAAAGCGCCTCTTCGATCTCGGCGGTGACGGGCAGCTCCGTGTCTCACTCGAGGCCGCGAGCTTCTTCGACATCTACGCGAACGGCGGCTTCCTCGGGCTCACTGCCGACGACTCGAATCCCGACCAAGACCTCGGCACCGCGTGGAACGTCGGTGGTGGTATCCGCTTCAAGCGGCCGTACCGCAGCGGCATCGTGTCGCCGTGGATCGATGGCGACCTCGGTTGGTACCGCACCGATGACCGCAATCGCATGGGCTTCTCGGTTGGCGCCGGTTTGCACTTCCCGATCGGTGAGAAGCGGCACTTCCGCATGGGACCGTACGTTCGCTACGCGCAGATCATCCAGCGTGAAGACGCCGCGACCGGTCTCGATGACGCCGACGCGAGAGTCCTGATCGCCGGCTTGTCGCTCGAGGTGGGCGGTGCGCCGAGGATGGTCCCGAAAGATCGCGACGCTGACGGCATCGTCGATCCGTCCGACGGTTGCCCGGATCAGGCCGAAGACCGGGACGGCTTCCAAGACACCGATGGCTGCCCCGACCCGGACAACGATGGTGACGGCGTGCTCGACGCTGCCGACAAGTGCCCCGGCGAGGCCGAAGACAAAGATGGCTTCGAAGACGCCGACGGTTGCCCCGAGGCGGACAACGACGGCGACGGCGTCACTGACGCGAACGACGGATGCGCGTTCCAGCCCGAAGACAAAGACGGCTTCCAAGACGAAGATGGCTGTCCCGAGGCCGACAACGACGCTGACGGCGTACTCGACGCCGATGACAAGTGCCCGCTCACGGCCGGTACGGTTGGTAGCGGTGGCTGCCCGGACCGCGACGCTGACCTGATCGACGATCAGCACGACGATTGTCCCGACGCCCCCGGCCTGCCCGAGAACAGGGGCTGCCCGGTCTACAAAAACGTCACGGTGAGCGACACGCGCATCGAGATCAAAGAGAAGATCTTCTTCGCCTTCGGCAAGGCGCGGATCCTTCCCAAGTCCTTCCCGATCCTCAGCGAGGTCACGAGGGTCATCAAGGATCACCCGACGCTGCGTATCCGCGTCGAGGGTCACTCGGATTCGGTCGGCAACGCCAAGCGCAACAAGAAGCTCTCACAAGAGCGCGCTGAAGCTGTGCGCGAGTACCTGGTGAAGGCCGGCGTCGCCCCTGAGCGTCTCACCGCGCAGGGTTACGGCTCCGAGCAGCCACTCGAATCCAACAAGACACCGGCGGGCCGTGAGAAGAACCGTCGCGTCGAGTTCGTCATCTTGAACCAGCAGGTCACGCAATGAAGCGCCTAACACTCGCGTTCCTCGTAGGTAGTGTCTTCACTGTCGGGTGCGGCCAGCGCCTCGTCGACCTGCCTCCGGTTGATGACGACAACGACAACCCGCCGGTGCCGGCGATCTCGAGCCTCGCGCCGCAGCGTGGTGCGACCGCGGGCGGGACCTCCGTGGTCATCACGGGCACCGACCTGAACGGCGCCACGAGCGTGACCTTCGGGAGTGCAACGGCATCGTTCACCGTCAACTCGAGCACGCAGATCACCGCGCTCTCACCTGCGGGCACGGGAAGCGTCAATGTTAGCGTCACGACGCCTGGCGGCACGAGCAACGCCCTGCCCTATGCCTACGGCGATGCGCCGCTGATCACCGGCATCACGCCATCGTCGGGTCTCGTCGCCGGCGGGACGACAGTCGTCATCACCGGGTCCGCTTTTGCGAACGCGAGCAGCGTCACCTTCGGTGGCACCGCGGCGACCTCGTTCACCGTCAACTCCGCCTCGCAGATCAGCGCCGTTACGCCGGCTCACGCCGCCGGCACCGTGCCGGTCGTGGTCACGACGCCTTTGGGAGCCAGCAACGTCCTCACCTTCACCTACGGTGAAGTGCCGCAGCTCGTAAGCATCGCGCCGAACCTCGGGCCAACGGCCGGTGGCACCGTCGTCACGCTGACCGGCGACCATCTCACCGGTGCGACCACGGTCACGTTCGATACCACCGCGGTGACGACGCTCACCGTCGTGAACGACGAATCCGTTACCGTCGCGGCTCCCGCCCATGCCGCCGGCGTCGTAGCGGTCACCATCACCACGGCCTTCGGCACGTCCGCTTCAGTGGACTTCACCTATGGCGTCGCACCGACCCTCACGTCGGCGACTCCGCCCTCGAGCCCAACCGCGGGCGGCATCAACGTCGTCCTCGCCGGCACGAACCTGACCGGCGCCACCGCTGTATCGTTCGGCTCGACACCGGCGACGTCGTTCACCGTCGACAACGACGCGCAGATCACCGCCGTCGCACCGGCGGGCACGAGCTCGGTCAACATCACGGTGACGACGCCGTTCGGCACGAGCGCAGGCTTGCCCTTCGGGTATGGCGACGCGCCGATCCAGAACACCCTCAATCCGACGCGCGGTCTCGTGGCTGGTGGCTTGTCGGTCACCATCACGGGCGACAACTTCACCGGCGCGACGTCGGTCACCTTCGGCGGCACAGCGGCCGCATCGTTCACCGTCGACAGCGACACGCAAATCACCGCGGTGACCCCAGCGCACGCGGCTGGCGCCGTCGATGTCGTGACGACCACGCCCGATGGCTCGAGCAACGCACTCGCGTTCACCTACGGCGTCACGCCCGCGCTCACCACCGCGGTCCCAAATTTCGGGCCGACCGGCGGCGGCACGTCCGTCGTCCTCACTGGCACCGACTTGCTCGGCGCCACGGCGGTCACCTTCGGCACCGTGGACGCACCGGGCTTCGTCGTCGACAGCGCGACACAGATCACGGTGGATTCGCCAGCCGCGAGCGCAGCAGGTGACGTGCAGATCACTGTGACCACACCGTTCGGCACGAGCAGCGGCGTCACCTTCACCTATGGGAACGTGCCCGCGATCACGCTGCTCGCCCCGGCGGTAGGTCCGCTCGGCGGCGGCACCAGCGTGGTGATCACCGGTACGGATCTCACCGACGCAACGGCCGTGTCCTTCGGTGGCGTCGCGGCAACGTCATTCGTCGTCGACAATGACACCCAGGTCACCGCCGTATCGCCCGCCGGCACCGGCGCCGTGAACGTCACCGTGACGACACGTTACGGCACGAGCAACACCCTGCCCTTCGCTTACGGCGACGCGCCGACTGTCGGTTCATTGACCCCCGCGCTGGGCCTCACTGCGGGCGGTAACAACGTGACCATCACGGGCACGAATTTCACTCCCACCGCGACTGTGCTCTTCGGGACCACGTCGATTCCGAATGCCAGCTTGACGGTCGTCTCGCCCACCCAGATCGACGTGACCGCTCCAGCGGACACCGCGGGCGGGAAGAGCGTCACCGTAACGACAGAGTTCGGAACGAGCAACGCAGCCACCTACACGTACGGGATCGCGCCCAATCTAACAGGCATCAGTCCGCTCAACGGCCCGGCCGCGGGCGGTACGACCGTTACGCTCACCGGCACCAATCTCAACAATGCGCTAGCCCTCACCTTCGGCGGTACGCCCGTCCCGTTCACCCCGGTCGACGCATCGACAGTCACGTTCGTGACGCCGACGGCCAGCGCCGGGCCCATCACTGTTCAACTCACCACCTCTTATGGCTCGTCTAGCATCTCATTCACCGCCGTCGACGCGCCGACCATCAGCTCGCTCGACATTACTGTCGGCCCGACCACTGGCGGCACGACGGTCACGATCAGCGGCACGAACCTCGCGACGACGACTGGCGTCACGTTCGGCGGCGTGGCCGCGACGGGCCTCCTCATTGGCGGCGAGACGTCGATCACAGTGACGACACCTGCGAATGCCGCGGGTAGCGTCGATGTCGTGGTCACGACCGCCGGCGGGTCCGTGACTCAGACCGGAGGATTCGTTTACGCGGATTCGCCGAACGTCACTCTCGTGAACCCCAATGTCGGCGTAGAGGCTGGCGGCGAGACCGTGACGCTCACGGGCTCGGGTTTCCTGGGTGTCACCAGCGTGACTTTCGACGCCATACAGGCCACGAACATCAACATCATCGACGACACGCAGCTCACGCTGACTACGCCGGCGCATATCGCGGGAACCGTTGATGTGGTGGTGACGAACCCCGCGGGGAGCACGACCGTGTCGGGTGGCTTTACTTACGAGCCGCCGACGCCTGGAGTCACTACGGGATTCACCAACGTCGGACCGTTCGTGTTGACGGGGACGAACCTCGATTGGCTTGGCACCACTGCGGCTGCCTACAGCGTCTTCTTCTGTCTTGGCGGCGGTTGCGTGCTCGACACGACCTCAGTCCCGCCAAGCGGCCCCATCACGGCGACGACGTTCGAGGTCCTCGGCGGCACCGTCAGCGACTCGACCTGGGCCATCTGCCCCGCGTCCGCCGCAACGTACGACCCGGTGGTCTGCACCAATGAGCAGGTCGTGCCGTAGCGATGCATCACCCGTGCTGATCGGGGCGCGCCTACGTGCCCCGACCCGCGCTATTCGACTCATCGCATAGCTTGCACTCGAGCATCATCCCGAGCCGCGCCGCCCGCCCTTCCTCGGTCGTGACCCACTCGCGCACAATCCACGGCGGCTTGTGACGCACATGCTGTGCGTGTCCGCACACGAGCTCGGCGACCCAGTCGCCTTCCTCGTCGCGGTGGTAGCCGATGATTGCGCGTTCCATCAGGTTCTTCGGAAAATGGTGACTGTCACCATTTTTCAGGTGGGCTCGAGCCGCGCGTAGCCCATCATCTCGCGGATGGCGTCGCGTGCGCGGCGAGGCAGCACCGCATGCACCGGACTGAACCACCACGGTAGCGGCAGCGGCCGTCCGAGTCGCTCTCCCTCCACCGGAAGCGGGCGCTTCTCGGCGACCCGCCAGCCGCGCGCGGCAAAGAAGCTCTCCCACGCGTGCGGCTGGAAGCGGAAGGGAGCATTCTTTAGCGGATTCGGGCCGGCCTGGCGGACGCGGACGGCGCGGTTGAGGAACGAAGCACTCCAGTCGACGATCCACTCGGTGATGCGCTGATGCGCGCGGAGCTGGCGGGCCAGGGCCCCGACCTCGGCTTCGGCCAGGTACATGAGCACGCCCTCCGTCAGCACCAGGGCGTCGCGATCGGGAGGCACCGAGGCGAGCACCACCTCGATCACTCCGGGGTGCGCGAGATCCGCGACGATCCGCCGGAGCCGACAGCGTGGCTCCTCGCGCGCCAGCAGCGCCTCCTTGTGCTCGATGATCTTTGGCACGTCGGCTTCGATCCACTCGAGCGACGAAGGCAGGTCGAGCCGGTAGGGTCGCGTGTCGAGGCCGGCGCCGAGGTTCAGCACAGTGCCGACGCCGCGAGCAATCGCCTCACGCACGAGCTCGTCGATCACCGCGGTGCGCACCACTGTCATCCAGTGGAACTGCTCCGCACCGACCATGGTGCGCGCGAGATGCACGCCCTTTTCACCGGCGAGCCGAGCGGCAAGCGGGTCTTGGAAGAGCGCGCTCTCGCGAGCGCGGTAGGCGGCGATCCACAGAGCGGTGTCGGCGACATCCTCGATCTGCGGATCCGTCATGACCCCTCACCCGTCTTTGATCTCTGCCTCGACCAGCTGCGCGAGCAGCGTCAGCGACTCTTGCCACCCGAGATAACATGCCTCGGCCGGAATAGCGCTGGGAATGCCCTCTTGAACCACAGTCAGCTCCGTCCCACAGAATACCTGCTTCAGTGCGATCGTGGTCATCATCTGACCCGGCAGGTTCGGATCATCGAATTTGTCGGTGTGCTTGATGCGCTGGTTGGGCACGAGCTCGACGTACTCGCCGCCGAACGAATGGCTGTGCCCGGTCGTGAAGTTCGTGAACGACATCTTATAGGTGCCCCCCACCTCGGCCTTCAGATGGTGCACCTTGCCGGTGAACCCGTGCGGCGGCAGCCACTTGGACATGGCGTCGGCATCGAGAAAGGCGCGGTAGATGCGCTCGGGCGGGGCTTTGAGGACGCGGTGCAGCTTGACGGTGTTCTCGGGCATGGTCTTCTCCTTGGTTGATACGATTGCGCTTACAATTGGATGACGTGTGAGCAAGCGCCAGATCGACATCGCATCGAAAGTTTTTTTCGAGGGCGTGCGCTTTGTCCGTAAGGACCGCGACGGCCCGATGCGGCTCCTCGCTCTCTTCCTGGGCAAGTCCTTCATCACCAACTTCTGGACGACGTATCGCCTGCCATTTCAGAAGCAGGTCACCGTCACCTATCCGCCCTCTGTGTGCGACCCGCACCAGCACCCAGGTATCGTCCAGCACGAGATGGTCCATGTGCGGCAGTTCGAACGCTTCGGAGCACCGGTCGTGATGATCCTGCTCGCCGGTCTGCTGCCACTACCAGTGTTCTTCTCGGGCCGTTGGCTCATCGAACGCCGTGCGTACCTCGATGACATCCGCGTTGGTCGAATCACGCTCGAGCGCGCCGTCGACGTGCTCTGGTCGCACTACGGGTTCGCTTGGCCGAAGACGATGATGCGGAGATGGTTTCGGAAGCAGCTCGCCCTCATGTAGGCAGAGCCATGCTCACATCACTCCTCGTGTTGGTCGCCTGGACGCTCTGCATCGAAGTCTGGATGTACGCCACCCGCCTCCCCGCCATGTACGCCGCGAAGATCGACCCCGGCCTCCTCAAGCGCAAAGACGAGCTCGACGTGCTGCCGCTCCCGGTCAAGCAGATCGCTGACAACTTCGCTCACCTGCACGAGCAGCCAGTCTGCTTTTACGCACTGGTCGCATATGGCCATCTCGCGGGCGTGACTGGTGCGGTTCCAACTGCGCTAGCGTGGACGTACGTGGGGCTGCGGATCGTGCACTCGTTGGTTCAGTGCACGTTCAACTACGTGCCGGTGCGGTTCTTCGTGTTCACATCGTCGTCCGCGGTGCTCGCGGCGCTGGTCGTCGTGAATGTGCTTGCGCGGATCAGCTAGCGCGCTTCGCAGTCCGCGCCGCTTTGCGAAACGCCTCGTCCGTCGGTGCGCCCTTCGCATCCTTCTTGCGAACAGGTCGCCCTCCTCGCTTCGCCCGCTCTTGCGCCTTGTGAATGTTAAGGTCGAATCGCTTAGACGCGTCGCAAGTTGAAACACCTGCCGCACGACTCTCGGCACTAGGTCGCAAAATCGGCGCACACCACCGGCACGCGACGTGCTTCCGGCAGACGGCATGAGGTCACGACCGAGGCTACGGCCATGCTTCTGCTGCGGAGCGCCACCCGGAAAACTCCATAGGCCGAGGTGTGACCTCGAAGACTGCGCACTATGCGGCGAACAGAGGATCACTTGCGACTGCGTCTTGGTGGTCACCGGCCTATCTCCCGAGCGCCTCGAGCAAGAGAACCCAAGCGTGTACTGGTACGGCCCGACGAGGAATATGCGGGCCCGCTACCAACGCGAGGTCAAAAGGTGCGGCGGGCGCCTGGTGTGGACGGGAGACTGGCTTGGCGCTGAACAGTGCGCTGCGCTCGGCTGGTTCGTGCGCCCCCAGGGTTCGGGTTTCGTTCCGTGCAGCGCGAGCGCCCCCGACGCAATCCCGGACATCGAGAAGTTGTTGCACCACGCCCATTGGGACAGGACGTTGCGCCGCTACGTGTTCAACCTCGTTGTCGTCCGCTAGGGAGTGGAAGCTCGCGACAGCGCTATACTACTGAATGGATTTTTGTAGTATAACCAGGAAGTGCCTCTCTATTCACCCTTGTCCCAACGCGCTGCGACCGCGTACGCCGAGCTTCTCGAGACTGCTCGAGCGCTGGAGCTCGACCGCGATATCGCTGCCCTCAGCGGTGGCTTTGCGGCGAAGACCGTCAAGGGCAAGCAGTATTGGTACTACCAGTATCGCGACGTCGATGACGCCCTCAGACAACTCTACGTTGGTCCCGACGACGAGCGTGTCCGCGCCTTGATTGCGCGCACCAAGCAATCGACCAATCACGCCCAAATCGTGCCCATGGCTCGCGCAGCCATCGAGCTCGGCTGCGAACCGATCACCCCACCCCACTTCAACGTCATCAAGCGCATCGCGGAGTACGGCTTCTTTCGCGCTGGCGGTGTCCTCGTCGGCACCCACGCGTTCGTCGGACTCGCTTCCCTCCTAGCGGTTCGATGGTCATCCACGTCGCGCACCGATGACGTCGACTTCGCGTTCCCCGGCAAGCACCTAGAGATCGCCCTCCCGGCAGATCTGGCCGTCGACGTCCCAGCAGCAGTCGAATCGCTGGCCCTGGGCTTCCTGCCAACTTCAGCGTTCAACCCCGCAGGCTCGAAAGCCACCTACGTCGCCGCAAAGCACAACCTGCGCATCGACTTCCTGACAACTCGCCGACGCAGCGACGCCCCTGTTCACGTCGAGAACCTGAAGGTCGCGATGCAGCCGCTGCCGTACATGGAGCTCCTCCTCGAGCACCCGGTCCAGGTCGCCCTCATCGCAAGAGCGGGTGCGGTCATCATCAACGCGCCCGATCCGGTCAACCTCGCCATTCACAAGCTCATCGTCGCAACAGCGCGGGGCGCATCGTGGCGCACCAAGTCGGTGAAGGACCTGACGCAAGCTGCGGCGTTGTTCGAAGTCCTTGCAACGACCGACAGCGCGCAAGTCGGGGAGCGCTGGGACGAGGCTCTACGACGGGGACCGATGTGGAAGAAGAAGCTGGTCGCTGGACGCAAGGCGCTCATCGCAGCGCACGGTAACGAGCCGTTTGCGGAGCTACTTCCTACGTGATGTCGAGCGGAGCGCCGCGGTTAGAGCCGTCAGCGACTCAGCACCCGCGGCAATACCCCACCAGGGCGCCCAAAATGAGGGACCACCGAATGGTCCGTTTTGGCGGATGGGTCAACGAACCGCTCGTCGGTCGTGTCATAGTACAAGCAACCCATCTCTTCAGGAGGCCGAGACTCGATGAACCGCGCCGTCTCGTCGAGAGCGGAGAGCCATTGCGTCTTGGTAGCCTGCAAGTCGAGTGGCCGCGCCAACAAGAGCCGTGCAAAGTCTTCGGGCTGATACCTGCCGCGACGGCGGAGCAGCTCGAGCAGCGAAATCGGGGTGAAGCCGGGATCCTTTCCTGCCGCCGCCCAGCACAAGGGCCCGAGCGCCAGTATCGTCGCGTCGATGTGGATGACGTCGAGAAAGTCCCGCGACTCGTCTCGCCCGACCAGCGCCAGCAGCTTGTTCACCGCAAGATCGACGGGATGGAGCGTGTACCCGACACGTGGGTCGGCGATAGGAGGCAAGAACCGCCACGCCGAGTCGTGTGCCCACTCGATCTTGGTAGCCTGCTTCTTCTTGGTGACGATGGCGCGAATGTAACCAGGCTGCTCCAACTCGGGTTCGATGGCGTATTTGTTCGCAAGCAGTAGCTCACGGTCGTCGCGATATGCCGAAGCGACGCGTTGCTCCGAGTCGTTGAAGTAGTCGAGGTCGTTGCTATAGCGGACACCGTTCGGCTGCAAGTGAAGTGCCGCTCCACCAGCGAGATAGCTGTCGGGTGTACGGTTCGAAGCGAGCAACTTTGCGAGCACAGCCTGGTAGTCGGTTAGCGGCATAACTTCGCACCCGCATCCCAACCTTCACGTCCGCCGTGCTTCATGAGCTGGCGTGCGACCCAAGGGACGTCGACCGCCGTGATGATGAGCTGAGGGTCGTACGACCAGAAACAGCGGGCATGAAATCGTCGATAGAGGCGACGCGCCTCTCTTACCCTGACCATGGTTCGCGCGGTCGCGGCGTCGAGAGCGCGGCGACTCTTCTTGCCGCCGCGACGGCCAATCTCGGCAAAGTAACGGCGGGTCGCGGAGTCCATGGACATGATCATAAGCCGCTTATGATAAAACATCAATAGAATTGGCCGCTTTTGCTCCTGCAGCTGCCACCGTTGCCATGTCCCGTTCCCTGGATTACCCAGCACCCGTGCCCAAGCTCGGCCGAAACGATCCCTGCCACTGCGGAAGCGGCAAGAAGTACAAGCACTGCCACGCCGACGAGGACGCCGAAGCGAGCCGCCGCGATGTCGACCGCGCCCGCGCCCTGCATCGGTTCGACCATGAGGTTTGCGGCCGCCTTGCGCAGTTCGCGAACAAGGCGCTTGGCCCAGGCTGGGACCACCCCGACCTGCTACCCGCAATCGACGAGCTCGCACCCGCCGCTATCCAGTTCATCGCGCCGTGGCTTTTCTATCATGCCAAGCACGAGGACCTCACCATCGCCGAGGCATACCTCTTGGCCGGCGCGGATCGCCTACCGCAGACGGAGCGCGCCTGGCTCGAAGCTCAGGTCCGCGCGCATTTCGACATTTGGGAGATCATCCGCGTCGAGCCTGGTCGGGGCATCCAAGTCGAGAGTCTCACCACCGGCGACTCGCGCTTCATCATCGAAGAGAAGGGCAGCGCCTATTCAGTTCCTCGAGACGCCCTCCTCGCTCGGCTCATCGACTTCGACTCGGTCAGCGTGTTTTGCGGAACCCACCCGAGGCCACTTTCGCCGGAGTACGCGGCCGAGGTGTTGAGCCATCTCAAGCGCGAGCTTCGATCGCGGGCCAAGAAAACACTGCTCGAGCGGATGCGGACGCAGATCGGTCAGTCGCTCCTCGCGGAGATCTGGGAGGACGCGGTCGATGCGATGAGCAAGCGGCCAGCGCCCACGCTCACGAACACCGACGGCGAAGAGATGATCGTAACGAAGGATATCTACGACATCATCGACTCCGCGGCGCACGTCGAAACTCTTTTGCGCAGCATCGAGGGTGCCGAGCCACACGATGACGACGCCTCGGAAGAGCGAGTGGTCACCATCAGCAAGATCGGCAACCGCGTCCACGCAGGCTGGCCCAGCACCGTCGTCGCGAATGCCTTCATCAAAGAGAAACGGCTGGTCGTCGAGACCAACTCCACCAAGCGCGCTGATGCCATGAAGAAGAGCGTGCTTGCGACGTGCGGTGCTGCGGTCCGCTATCGCCTACGCGAAACCGAAGATGCGAGCGCCACGCTCGAGAAGATGCTCGCTGGAGAAGATCGTGGTCGCGGCCGTGCAAAGGTTCCGGAGATGACGCCGGAGATCTGCGCCGTTCTTCGCCAGCAGAAGGACGCACACTATCGGGACTGGCTCGACCAGCCGATTCCGGCGCTGCGCGGAAAGACACCTCGCGAAGCGGCAGCGGATCCGCGCCGACGTGGTGAGCTCGAGTTGTTGTTGAAACAGCTCGAGAACAGTGAGGGCCGGTCGCCACCCGAGGAGCGGGCGAACATCCACGTTTTGCGGCGGGAGCTCGGGTTCGCGACGTGATGTAAGCTGGTCCACATGACCAAGAAATCACTGCGGTCCGACGTACTACCGCCAGCGATCAGCATCAGCGACGTCATGGCGAAGGGCGCGAGCACATCCGTGGTCTCGGACATGGAGCGCCCCGAAGCGCAGCAGAGTCGACGACGTGGTTACGATGTTGTTGAGTGGGCGAAGGACATGCCGGTCGAGGAGCGGTGGGCGGTTTGCTTCAAGGTGCTTGCGACGGATCCGCAGGCGCTGTCGATGTGCCCGGAGTGTGAGCGAGCACCGGTGTGGCCGGAACCGGCGGCGAGTGGGCAAGTCACGTTGACGTGTAGTGGGTGTGATGCGACGCGGACGCGAGCGGAGGTATGAACGGCGCCCCGGCTTCTACTGAATGAGCCAGCGCGGAGCCCCGTCGCCTGCGTCCGTGGTCACCTCGAGGCGTTCCCCACGGAGCCCGATGGCTCCGTCGACGCGAAAGATGATGCGCGAGAGGTTGCCATCATCAGGGTAGCGACTCTCGCGATACTCGCGGTCACCGATACGCAGCACGTAAAGCGCGCCGCCCGGCGTGAAGGGCGTTGTACTTTCGATCTCGATCTCGGTCGCCGGCCGCGACACGGCGGCGTCCACAATGGGCTGCGAGCGTATGATGCGTGCGCTGTTCACGGGCGAGGCTCCAATGCTGCGGGGTGGCCGCACGGATGCCGGCCGGACGAAGGCGGTGGGGCTCGCAGCGCTCACCAGCTCGCTGGCCTCACGGGTCGAAAGGCTGAGATCGCTAAGGTAGACGGCGCCAGCGGGCGAACGATCGAACGTGTAACGAATCCCGCGCAGCTTGGTAAGGTCGACGCCCGGGAAAGCCGCGAGTGGTATGCGCACCGTCTGCAGGATCGCGTGCGGGCCACCGGGGCCGATCGCTGGCCCTTGCAGCCAGAGATAATCGCTGAGGGCTACGGGCGCAGTCAGCGAGCCATCGGCCTGAACGAGCTGGATCGAAAAATCCGTCGGCACTGACGCTGGATTCGCGGCCCCTGGAGCTCGCGCGACCCGGAAGGTGAGCGTCTTCGCGGGTCCGAGATCGCGACCACTGCCAGGCGCCTCCCAGTTGCTCTGGAAGAAGACACCAGCGTTGGCTTGCGTCCAGCTGAGCTCGGCGCCCACTTGGTTCTTGTCGTGTGCGCTGAGACGCTTGTGTGCGACGGTGACGTTCGCGGCATCGTTCGCCGCCCCGGACGTGTTGGTCCCTGTGGGTCGGTCGAAACGTTCGAACACGCGGGTGACCACTGCGTTCGGGGTGTCGACGTAGCCGCGCTCGATTGGGGTGATGGTCGCGAGCTCCGTCGGCAGCGGGTGGGCCGGGTTGAAGAGCCGACCGAGCTGCGGATTGGCATCGCGCCCGACGTGCGCGCGGAAGAAGGCCGCCATCGCGGTGTTGCCCACGTGCCGTTGCAGGGCTGCGCCGTTCTCGCGAAGCCAAACAGCGTCATGATTGCGGCACGACGCCGCGTCGCTGCGTTGCCACTCGCTGTTGTAGAAGTTGTGATTCGTCCCCCACACCGAAAACGTCGACTTGGGAGTCGCCGGCGTTTCAGTGGCGTCATCGATCATGCGGTCGAATGGACGGACGCCCTGGAGGTTCGAGACGTCGCCATCGCACATGGGAAGCAGCACGTTCCACGAGGTGCCAGTCGCGTCGAGAACGCGCGAGGTTTGGCCGTCCACCGGACCAATCTCGAAGATACCTTTGATGCGCAGGTCGGAGCCGATGCGCGCCGGCCACGGACTATCCGCGTCGCGATAGAGATTGTAGGCCGCGCGTGCGCCTTCGCCGCCACGGCTGTGGCCCATGAGGCCGACGTTCGACAAGTCGAGCTTGCCTTGAAGGTCGACCCCTAGCGACTCAGGCGTGCCTCCGTTGCGATTCCAGCCCGAAAGAAGCTCGAGGTGACGCAGCAGCAAGCGACCCCGCGCGAGATTCAGCCCGGAGTCCCCGGTCACGCCGCTCCCGGCGGTGATACCACGGTTGGCGTTGACCGAAACGACGATGTAGCCGTGCGACGCGAGCTCGCGCGCGGCCTCCCCGTAGCCCTCGTGATTGGGCACGACCTCGTAGCCCGCCGGGCAGGTGCCGGTATTCGTGTACTTCGTGTTGTCATCGATGCGCGGGTTCGCACCCCGGCCGCAGGTCGCGTGGTTCCCGTGCAGCATCATCACGACGGGATACGGCCCACCGCTGAGGTCGCTCGGCCGATACACGCGCGCCCAGATCTCGGTCGCGCGCCCTTCTAGCACGGTCGGATCGACGGCTGCCGGAAGGCGGTACTCCGCCGAGGTCGTCTCGAGCGGGCCCGAGGGAGGCACCGGCGGCGCCAGGGGCTGATTCGGGCTGGGCTCGGCGAGGGCGAATCGACTAGCGGCTGCCGGCACGTTACGCGCCCCCGGAAACGAGCGAGGCCGGACCAAGGCGTCGCTGGGCACGGGCTCGCGCTGGGAGGGAGGCGGCTCGATGACTTCGTGTGGGGTCGCACCGGCACTGCTCTGCAAAGCGGCGGTTGCGTCGATTCTCAGGCTCATGGTGTTGCAGAATCGGAGCGTTGGGGCGGAGGGTTGCTCGATAGTGTGGTGGCCGCGGGGCCAAGGCAGCCGGAAGCTAGCTGCTTCCTACGTAGTGTCGAGCCGTCCGAAGCCCTGTTGTTCTATCATATCTGCGTAGAGATAGAGGGCGTTCGCGAGTTTCATCTGCTTCGGCGTGCGACACTCCGCCTCGAGGACGCTAGGGCTCGCGACCAAAACGCAAGCGCACTTGGCTCGCGATGTAGCCACGTTGAAGCGGTTGGCACTCACCAGAAAGTCGATACCCCGAGGCGCATCCGCGACCGATGATGCCGCAAGCGAGATGATGACGATCGCAGCTTCTTGCCCCTGAAACTTGTCGACCGTGCCGATACGCATGGCCGGCAATGCGTCCTGAAGCCTCGCTACCTGCGCATTGTAGGGCGACACGATGAGTATGTCGCCACTCGAGATCGAGCTCGTGACGGCGTCTCGATTCGTCCAGGTTCCGCCTCCACTCAAAAGACGCTCGACCAAGCGCTTCACCGCGCTAACTTCCTCGAGCGACTCGTTCCGATTTCCGGTGTGGTCCACCGGCAGGTAGTAGATACCTGTCTGCAATAGCGGCGCGCACGAGATCGCCAGCGCACTGTTCTCTCGCCGTGGAGAAAGCCGTCCCTCGTAGTAGAGGTTCGATGTGAGTGTCGCGATGCGCGGATGCAATCGCCATGTTTCACTCAAGAACACGCCGGCGTCGTCAGGCACCGTGAGCTTGTCTCCCAGGAGATGCTCGAGTGCAGAAGCGTCCGCGCCGTCGGGATGAGCGCCGCGCTTGGGCTGCTCGAGCTGGCGTGGGTCGCCGAGCAGGATGAGGTTCTTGGTGGCGGTCGCGACCGCCAAGGCATTCGCGAGCGAGAACTGCCCTGCTTCGTCGATGACCAAGTAATCGACGAGGCCGCGGATGTCTGGGTCACACCACAACCAGCTGGTGCCCGCGACAACCTGCGGCGTGCCATCCTTCAGTGCCTCGATGATCTCGCCGGCCGACTCCACTTCGATGACACCGACGCGACTCTCGTCAGTCTCATCGACCTTCTGCGTGCATCTAACGTCGCGCTTCAGCTTGCCGGCCTCACTGACGACCTTGTCGACGAGATTTCCGATCACCTTGTGCGCTGTTGCGGTCACGCCGACCTTGTAACCGAGACGCACCAGCTCCAAGATCACATGGGCACCGCTGTGCGTCTTGCCGGTACCCGGCGGTCCCTGAACAGGTAGCACTTTGCCGTCCAGACCTGGCGCCACACGCATCAACTGTTCGAGCCCGCTCTCTCCGGCCTTCTTGCCGAGCGGCGCACCGTGGACTGTCGGCGCATCCCGCCAAAGCAACGCTCGCCCGGCTGGGAACGTTCCTGCCTCGCGGTCAGGTGCGTCGAGCACGTCGCGGGCAAATGCGGACAAGGCCGCAGGAATCGGGTCAGCCCGTATGACCTTGTGGAAGTAGACGTCCGTCAGAGGCAGGTGCAGCTTCTTCTGCGCCCGATGAAGAACGATGATGCAGTTCTCGCGGTCGACGTCCTTCACATGCCCGACGTCCCACTCGTTCTCTTCCGCATCGAGTCGATAGACCTTCTCGTCCCCTTTGAGGTCCAGCGTCTGCTCTGGGTAGGCATAACGTCGGGTGAGCTTGGTGTCGCCCTCCTCCGAGGGGATTTCTCGAAGTCCAGAGAGCGCTTGCGGCTCATCGATGAGCTCATCGACCTGCAGGTCGCGCAAGCGAAACTTCTCCCAGTAGACCACCTTCTCCTCGCGGTCATGGAACTCGACGAGCGCCGCCAACAAGCGAATACGCTGCTTGTCCGCTGCGGCGGTCATCGTCTCTGCGCGCTGGTGCAATCGTTCCCGTAGCTGTCGCCGCTCCACCTTGTTTGGATTCTCGGCATCTGGTGGCTGGGTCTTGAGAACTGGTCGCGGTAGCTCCACGCCCGCAGCGATGCGTTGCTTACGCAGGTCTTCGAGCCACTCGCGCAAACCAAATGCCGATTCGCAGTCGTGGCGATTGTATGTTTCCACGACGTCGCGCCAGGCATCTTCTATTTGCGGTGCCGCGCCATCGGCGAGCTCCAAAGCGGCCTCGAGTGCTCGCTTGGCGTGACCAACGTCTTTGAGGTCGAGATCGCGATGGAAGCCGAAGTACGGCTCGAGCTTCTTGATGGAATAGCTCTCGACCCCTGCGCGGATCCCTTCGCGCACCACGCTGAAGAGGTCGACGAACACTTCCTCGCGAAGCAACCGGTCCACCTCGGCGACACATGTGAGATGGCGCAGCATGAGCCGGCGCATCGCCGACGGCTCATACGGTGCGTAATGAAATACGTGCATCCCCGGAAACTTCTCGCGACGCTCCACGAGGAACTTCACGAAGGCTTCGAACACCCGTTTCTCGTCCTGGTGATTGAGCGCCCACGCAGGCTGGTACTGCAGTCGTCGAGCGTCGTCGTAGTACGAGTAGCCAAACAGGTACTCGAGCCCGCCCCCGCGCACGAACGGGTCGCCCTCGAAGTCGAAAAAGATGTCGCCAGGTGACGGCTCAGGCAGGCGACCTAGCCCCTTCTTCGCTTCGACTGAGAGGAACTCCCAAACCGGCTTCTTCGTGTCGCGGGCCTCGACTTGCACACGTGCCTGCTCACGTACGCGCTCCAGCGACTCGGTCGACCCTTTCGAGGGCTTCCACTTCAGGGGAATGGGCTCGACCGCGAGGCGAGCCATGCGCTCGATGCCATGGTCGCGGAGCTCCTCACGCTGACCGCGCGTGCTGCGCGCAACGAACGAGATGTGGTCGACCTTCCGCATGGCGTCCTCGCACTCGAGGAGCCAATCGCAGCTCTCACATTTGGGGACGCTCTCCGGCGGTGTCTCCGCAATACCGGACGCCATGGCCTGCTCGAGGCGCCTTCGCATCGCGATGTAGTAGGCGCGATAGTCCTCGTAGCGTAGCTTGTCCGGCGCGAAGCCCTTTCCACCTACGCCCGGCGACACGACGGTCATATGCTGTGGTCGGTAGCCCTGCATCTCTTCCAGGATGTCGGAGTAGAGCGCGAGCTGCAGTACGGCACTTGCCTTCGTGATGTGGGAGAGCTTGGTGTCCTGAGCTTCGTAGGCGTAGGCACCGAAGCTGCTGCGCTGCGGTGGCTTGCCCTCCTCCCGCGGTAGCTCGACCCGAACGAGAAAGTCGGCGTAACCGAGCCATCCATCGCCCACCAGCGCGGCCTGAGCGATGACGTCGACACCCGCGCGCATGAGCTCGAGCACCTGCGCCCGATTCGCCTCGACGGAGCCGCGCTCGAGCTTCTCGACGCGTTTCCCCTGCCGTTTGAGCTCTTCGAGATAGGCGGCCTCGTGCTGGTCGCCACGCTCGGCGAGAGTTCTCAGAGTCGGATTGTTCAACTTCGGCCTGTCGATGCGCCCATACGCGAGCTCGTGGTCGAGAAACGTCAGACGTCGGCAGCCAACGAAGTTCGCGAGATCTGTTGCGGAAAGGCGGAGTCGTTGCTCGACAAGCTTCATCGCACCACCCGCAGCACCACTTGATTGGCCAGCTCCACCCGATCCCCCACCCCAATCGGAAAGTACCGCCGCGTCGTTCCGTTCAACGTCGTGCCTCCGGTCGTCGCGAGATCAAACCCATAGAGCTTCTCTCCAACCAGCAGCAGCATCAGGTGTACCCGCGACACCTGGTTCATCGCATGCAACACTCGCCCACCAAGCGAGCACCGGTTGTACCTTCCTACCAGTACGCCATGGCGGAGTTCCATGGGTGACACGCCGGTCATGATACGCGAGTTGTCGAAGGTGAGCTCGAACGCCACGCGAAGGGTGACTGTCCCAGGGTCGACAGGCATCGAACGCAGCACTGTGACGACAGCCTCGTCCTCGTCATCGAGCGAAGCGCCAGCAGGCATGACCGCAAGCGCCGGTGGGTGAGCCAGCTCGTCCCAGAACGCGACCGCGCTCTGACTGACGGGACCATGCGCCGCTGGGATCATCACGAGCGTGTACCCAGCCGTTTCAACGAGCACGGCCTGCTCGACGGTCAGGTCGCGACACATGCCCACACCACGCACATAGAACCCCGTCGGCGTCTGCAGGTCGATCACCCGCAACTGCGCTTTTGGGCCCGGCGTCGCATGAACAGCCATCGCCCGGAGCGGTGCTTCGCTGCTCGACTGCAAACGAATGTCGGCGAAGGCATGCCGCCCCACGCACCACATTGCACCGCCTTCGTCGCGTGGTCTCAAGGCGCGAAGAGCCTCGAGGTCGCCGCCAGGTCCTATGACGGCTATGAAAGTGCCGTCACCTTCCGCAACTGCACCGCGTATTGCTGCGTGATGTGCGAGCACGATGTCTCGCGCGCGACTCTCGCGGTGGGTTGTCGGGTGCAAATACTGAGTTGCATCGAAGCCAGAGACGCGGCGCTGGTTTTCCATAGGATATCCCTACGAAAATCGTCGGACAGTTAATGTCCGAAGCACCTCGCGTCAGTCTCCGGTGCTCCGCTATACTGGTCACCGTGACTACTCGCCTTCCCCCCAAGAAAGTCGGCCGTCCCAAATCAGAATACTCCCAAGCCATGCGCCTCCTGCGCATGCACGACCTGCTCCACCACCGGCAGTTCGTCACCATCCCCCAGCTCATGGAGCAGTTCGGCGTCGACCGCCGCACCATCCAGCGCGACCTCAACGTCCTCCAGGATGCCGTCGCCGTCGAAGAAGACGGCCGCACCCCAGGGAACGAGAAGCGCTTCCGCGCCGCCTCCACCAAGAAAGTCGAGATGTTCCGCATCACCATGGGCGAAATGATTGCGCTCTACATGGGACGCAACGTCTTCGCGTTCACGGAAGGCACGGACCTCAAGAGCTCCATCGACTCGCTCTACGACAAGCTCTCGGTGCGCCTGTCGTCGAAGCGCGACAACGTGCGCGCTGCCTTGCCCAAGAAGTTTCACTGCACGGTCGGGAGTCCGCGCAGCTACAAGAGCGCCGAAGGTGTCCTCGATGACATCGTCGAAGGCATCGTCGCCGACCGCCGGCTCGCTATCACGTACAGCCGTCCGGGGAAGAAGCCGTACAAGGACACGCTCGACCCGTACACGCTCGTCTTGCACAACCACGCGCTCTTCGTGGTGGGTCGCTCGGAGTACGCCGACGACGTCCGCATGTTCGCGGTCGAGCGCATCGCGACGACGGAGCTCAGCGACGCCACGTTCGTGATGCCGGCGGACTACGACCCGAGCAAGTTCTTCTCGGGCGCATTCGGCATCATCGTCGGCGAGGAGCCGAGCGAGGTCGTGGTGCGGTTCGAAGCCAAGGTCGCGCCTTACGTGCGGGCAAGGACCTGGCATCCGTCGATGAAGCTCGAGGACGGGAAGGATGGGTCGGTCGAGGTCAGCTTGCGCGTGGGCATCACCGAGGAGCTGCTGCATTGGATTTGCGGGTACGGAAAGAGTGCAACCGTCGTGTCGCCCAGCGCGTTGGCGGCACGGGTCAGCGAGCGACGCGGCTAGCTTTAATGTATTCTTCGTGCTACATTATGAGCCTATAAGGACTACGAAGGCTTCATAATGCCAACGCCTCACTACCCATCAGCGGCAGTCCGCCGAACCCTGAAAAAGCTCGGCGCCGACCTGAGCGAGGCCAGACGTCGGCGCAGGCTGCCCATGGCCATCGTCGCGGAGCGCGCCTTTACGTCGCGCTCTACTCTTCAGCGCGTCGAAGCCGGCGACGCGGCTGTGAGTATTGGCATCTACGCGGCGGTGCTTCAGGCCTTGGGCCTGCTCGACGGACTAGGGCACCTTGCCGACATCGCAACAGACGACGTCGGCCGCACCCTAGCGAGCGCCGATCTGCCAAAGCGGATTCGCCTCAAGCGCACCCCGTCGCCATGAGCGACTTCGAAGTCGATATCGAGCTGAACGGACGCACGCGCCGGGTTGGCACGGCCAGGAGCAACAAAGCGCGCGGCGTCGAGACGGTGACCTTCGAGTACGCGGACTCCTGGCTTGCCGATGCCGAGCGCTTCTCGCTCGAGCCAGCCTTGACTCTAGGCCGCGGCACGTTTGCACCCAACTCCGGCCAGCGGATTTTCGGCTCACTGGGTGACTCGGCACCCGACACGTGGGGTCGCCGCATCATGCAGCGCGCAGAGCGGCGCAAGGCAGAGCGAGAGGGTCGCGCCGTTCGCACGCTGTTCGAGAGCGACTATCTGCTGGGCGTTTCGGACGCGACCCGCCTCGGTGCGCTGCGCTTTCGTTCGAGCAGCGACGGTCCATACCTCGCCCCTGCAAGCGCAGGCGTGCCGCCACTGGTGAAGCTCGCGCAGCTTCTGAAAGTCACCGAACGCATCCTCCGCGATGAGGAGACGGACGAAGACATCCAGCTCATCTTCGCGCCAGGCTCGTCGCTTGGCGGAGCGCGTCCAAAAGCATCCGTGCTCGATGGCCGCGGTGCGCTGTGCATCGCAAAGTTCCCCAGGGAGACCGACGAGTACAGCGTCGAGACGTGGGAAGAGGTCGCCCTGCGCCTTGCTCGGCGCGCCGGCATCACGACGCCGGAACACGAGCTCATCGAGGTGGG
Source organism: uncultured Bdellovibrionales bacterium (assembly GCA_964484195.1). Taxonomy (GTDB): domain Bacteria; phylum Myxococcota; class XYA12-FULL-58-9; order XYA12-FULL-58-9; family JALHOP01; genus JALHOP01. The sequence goes on from CAZAER010000001.1 coordinate 1,287,038, forward strand.
TGGCAAGGCCGTTCTGTTGTCGCGTCGCTTCGATCGCGTCGGGTCAAACCGCGTTCCGTTCCTGTCCGCCATGGCGATGATGGGCGGACGTGATGGTGAAGTGGGTAGCTACCCCGAGATGGTCGATGCACTCACTCAGTATGGCTCACGAGCGAAGCAGGACGCTCAGGAGCTCTATCGACGGGTCGTCTTCAGCGTCCTCATCTCGAACGTCGACGATCACCTGCGCAACCACGCGTTCTTGTGGCGAGACGCCGGCGGCTGGTCTCTCGCGCCCGCATACGACCTCAACCCAGTACCAACTGACGTCAAGGCGCGAATGCTCTCGACCAACATCAGCCTGGACGAGGCAACCTGTTCGATCGAGCTGCTCGAGGAAGCTTCGAGCTTCTTCGGTCTGGGGCTACCCGCTGCGCGACGCATCATCCACGAAGTAGCGACCGTGACGAAAACCTGGCGAACGGTCGCGAAGGAGGTCGGTGCACGGGCCAAGGAAGTGACGCGCATGGCGAGTGCGTTCGAGCATCGAGAGCTCGAGCGGGGGCTGGCGCTCCGGGCTTCGTAACGATACGCCCGCAGACCTCATGCTCATTCGCGCGACAAACAACCTCGCCAAAGCACTGCGTATCCGAACGCTCGCTCCGGCGGAGACAGCGCACGATGAATCCCGCCTTGGCGAATGGTACGGCAACATCGCGGAAACACCGTTCGGCACCCGCATCATCCTCATGGAAGCACGGACGAAGCTCGCCATCGTCATGCCCAGGGTGTCGGCGATTGAGCTCGGCCACACCCTGCCCCGTCGCTTGCGACGGCTACTCGCAGCCATCGCAATCCCGGACGACGTCGCGGAGGCCGTCATCGCCGAGCTCGGCACACCGTTGTTCACCAAGACTGCAGACCGCCGACTCACCGGCTCGCTCAATGAGGTTTGCTTTCAGTGTGCGAATACCGAGCTCCGCAACGACGTCGACGACGAGAAGCGCTGCGACGACGCCGAGCTGGAGCTCGCAGGCCTCGTGCACGTCAAGTTGCCAGAGAAGTTCCCGAGTAACGCGGCGATGAAGACGCTCTGCCCGGGCGGTCCCGGTCGTGAACGCGCAGAGACGCGTGAGGTCGTGGTCGTAACCTACGGAGACGAGGCGTTCGAGTGCCGCACCCTCGTGCACGGCGAGCCTCTGCGCTGCGTCGGGACTATTCGCGAGGAGGTACCCGGTGAACTGCTCACGCTGCGCTCGACTCGCGAGTGGCGCGCAGGCGGTGTGACGTGCATCGACGCGGAGATCGTCGCGCGCCGCCGAGACGTCCGACAACTGGGCCTTACGCCGTTGCGCCTGGAGGACCAAGGCGTCTGGGATCCGACGAAGGAGTACTGGCGCGACAATAGTGAACCTGCGCCGGAGTATGCTCAGGCAATCATCGCTCGCGGCCCACGGCGTGCCTTCGAGATGGAGCGCATCGACCTGGACGAAGCAATCGACGTACTCGACCGAGAGGTCTACTTCGACGGCGACCACAGAAAACGCCTGGCGCGACCGATTATCATGGAGACCTTGGCGCGCGATCTCCGCTGCCTCGATGCCTACGCGCGTCTCGGCAGTTTGGCGGGCGAGTTTTACCCGGAGCTGGCGCTAAGACATTTCTCGATGGGGGTCGCGATTGGTGAGATGTCGCTGCCTCCCGAATTCGATGGCGTCCTGCCTTGGGGGTTCATCGGCAATCGTCCGCTTTTGCGGTGCTTGCACTTGCAGGCGACGTGTCTTTGGCGAATCGGTGAGACGGAGGTGGCGGCCGGGATCTTCCGCAATCTGTTGTGGCGCAACCCCAGCGACAACACGGGGGCGCGGCTCGACCTCGATGCGATTGAGCGAGGAATGGGTTGGGAGGAGGCGATAGCGCGCCCGCACGCACCCAACGGCGAGTAAGCTAGTCCCATGACCAAGAAATCACTGCGGTCCGACATGCTACCGCCTGCGCTTAGCATCAGCGACGTCATGGCGAAGGGCGCGAGCACATCCGTCGTCTCAGATATGGAGCGCCCCGAAGCGCAGCAGAGTCGACGACGTGGTTACGATGTCGTTGAGTGGGCGAAGGACATGCCGGTCGAGGAGCGGTGGGCGGTTTGCTTCAAGGTGCTTGCGGAGGATCCGCAGGCGCTGTCGATGTGTCCGGAGTGTGAGCGGGCGCCGGTGTGGCCTGAGCCGGCGGCGAGTGGGCACGTCACGTTGACGTGTAGTGGGTGTGATGCGACGCGGACTCGGGACGCGGTGCGCAAGTAGCAGCGACGAGACGCCACGTGGCAGCTTGCAACACGGTCCAGCGGACTTCGGCCATGGCTGCACCAGGTACTAGCCGTCACTACCCCTTGCGCGGCAAGAG